>JACVZW010000014.1 GCA_014654775.1 Paracoccaceae bacterium
CAAACCCGCCGCATCGCGCGCCGTCAGAAGCGCAGGAGTGACACCGCCACCCGTGGCGTCCCCTCCATTCAGGATGACGGCCCCGGCACCACCGTCGATGGCGTGCTGGTCCGAGATCGTGATCTGGTTGAGAATGACATCGGGGTCCTGGCTGTTGTCGGTGACCATTGTGCTAATCCTGTGTACGAAGTTGAGCCGCGCGCGGGCGCACGGCGCGAGTGGTAATGACTTACGTTCGCAACTGGGGGGCCTTTCGACAAATGGCGGGAGTCCAACAATCCATCGGCCAGCAGTCCACTTGACGGTCAGACCTAGGTCCGACGAAGTCTGAGAAGCGGCGCGCGGTTCACGCAGCGCGAGGCATGGCAGGGTGGGTTTGGGGCATCCACCTTTGGTTTAAATGGCCTTTTCGGGCGAGATTCCGCCTGATGCCTTCCGAACCCTGAAAGACCGCTTCGGCGCGGAGGCAAACCAAGGCGCCGCTGTACGAATCAGTTTACGTTGCGTGAATAACCGACGGTTACCGACCGCCCCTCGCATTCAACCTGAGGGAGAATGCCATCGGCTCTCGCGCCCAAGTTCTGCCCCAATTTCGACCAAGTGCCGTACAGGGAAAACTTTCCTTGTTTGCAACCTGGAAACGAAACCCGGCCAAACGCTTGAATTATCAAGTGCCTGTAGGGGCAATCGTGGCCAAACTATGTCCGAAAGCCGACAAGATATAAACTTTCGTTTAGACCTCCGGCCAAATTAAGGTAGGTTAACAAGTGGGGGCATTGGGAAGCGACCGGGATAACCGGTCCGACTCTGCAAGTGGGACTGACATGCTGAAACTCGTTCTTATCGACGACCATCCGATCGTTCTTGCCGGTCTGGTGGATATCCTGCGCTCTCATGCGCAGTACCAGGTTGTGAACACCGGATCGACGGCGGATGCTGCACTCCGCCTCGTTCGGGAAGAGGAATGCGACGTACTGGTCGCGGACCTTAACCTGCCGGGGGACATGGTCGAGACGATCCGCCAGATCCGCGCGGAAAAGCCGGAAGTGAAGATCCTGGTCTTTACCGCCAGCGCCAGCCCGGACTCTTGCCTGCAGGTGATGGCGGCGGGTGCCAACGGGTTCGTCCTGAAGGGCAGCTCGGGCGGGGACCTGTTCTACGCGATCGAAGAGGTTGCGGCGGGCAAGGAGTTCATCTCCTCCTCGATGGCGTCGAAGGTGATCCGCGAGATGCGGATGGCCGAGCAGCGCAAGCAGGAACGCGCTTCTGTTGCGCTGAACTCGCGCGAGGATCAGGTGGTTCGGGAGCTGCTGAACGGCGCGTCGAACAAAGAGATCGCGAACAAGCTGAACCTCTCTGACAAGACGGTGAAGCACTACATGACGCAGATCATGCAGAAGTTCAACGCGCGCAACCGGCTGGAAGTCGTGCTGGAAGTGCAGCGGATGAACGGTTCGCCCACGACCCAGCCGCGCTACTACGCCTGATCCGGCACGGCCGCCAGCGGCTAGAAGCTTGGTCTGGCACGGTGGCCGGGATGCAGGTCTGAACACCGCAGAGTTCCACTGAATACAATGAGTTAGGACCTACCCCCTAGGGGGTGGGATTGGAGCCTGATGCCTTAAACGCCGGGGGGCGGGTGATCCGGGGCAGCAGGATGGCAGACAGAGATGAACACTTCCGCGCGGCAGGGATCGGCGGGGTGCAGGATCGGAGGACACAGACATGACAAGCCGGGCTCAGGACGTGGCGATCTATCTTTCGCACCATTTCCACCACGCATGGGAAGGGTTTGGCTTCTTCGACCTGCAGCGCCTGCTCTATCTGGCGCAGGGGTGGCATCTGGCCTCGGGGCGGGGGATCCTGTTCACCGAGACGATCGGGGCACACAAGGCGGCACCGCTGACCTATTCGGTCAAGGGCCTGCTGCCGATGGAAGAAATGCTTCCGCATCCAGAGCTTGCGCCGGCGGATGAAGATTTTCTCGACAGCTTCTGCCTGACCTATGGCGTGGCCGACCGGGAGGCCGTCAAGCGGCAGGTGGACCGCGAGGACAGCGCGTGGCGCTTGGCCCAGCTGGTGGGCGGTGAAGGCGCAACTATCCCGCCGCAGCTGATGGAAGCGACCTTCCGGCTGATGCTGCTGGATCACGCAGAATCCAACCGCAAGATGCGCAGCACCCAGATCGGCGTGCAGATGCACCGCGCGGCGGGCGGGAATGTGGTGGCGTTCCGGTCGCGTTGAGCGATTGGGCCGCACAGCGTTAACTTTGTTGTTTATCAAGTATTTGGTCGGTCAGGACTAGTGCCCTGTGTTGTGCCGCCTTTTGTGCAGCAAACTGTGGCCACGCACGGTGACGTAAGTTTTCAGCAGCTATTGGTTAATGGGGGGCCTCTGTGCCCCCCTTTTTTGTCCCCCTTTGCCCGCCCGATGGGCCATGCTAGGGCCGCCCTTGCGGGCGATGGGGCGAAAGGATGCCGGAATGCGCGACGATTTCACGGGACCGGGCGGTGCATCGCTTGCCGAGGCGCGGGCCTTCCTTGACGCTCATCCAGAGGTGCAGGGGATCGACCTTGCTCTGATCGACTGCCACGGCATCGCGCGCGGCAAAACCATCCGGCGGCATGAGCTGGACAGCCTGTTCACCCGCGGCCGGGGGATACCCGGTTCGATCTTCGCGCAGGATGTGACCGGGGATGACGTAGAGGAGACGGGTCTGGTCTGGGCAGGTGCGGGCGGGGATTGCGTCTGCTGGCCCTTGGGCGGGACGCTTGGCCTGATGCCTGCCACGGGGCGGGGGCATGTGCTGATTTCCATGTGGGGGCCGGATGGCCAGCCCTTTGCGCCCGAGCCGCGCAATGCGCTGCGCGCGCAGGTCGCGCGGGCCGAGGCGATGGGGTTCACGCCCATGGGGGCGCTGGAGCTGGAATTCTACCTGATCGACCGCGAGCGTGACGGGGACGGGCGCCATCGCCCCGCCCGCTATGTGTTAAGCGGGCGCAAGACCACGGCCAACAACTGCATGTCGGTCGATGAGTTGGACGAGATGTCGCCCTTCTTCGATGCGGTCTATGCCGGGGCGAAGTCTTTGGACCTGCCGATGGAGACGCTGATTTCGGAATATGCGGCGGGGCAATACGAGCTGACGCTGCGCTATCGCGGGCTGATGCGGGCGGCGGATGATGCGGTGATTGCCAAGCGGTTGATCCGGGCCACGGCACGGCGCTTTGGGATGGAGGCCTGTTTCATGGCCAAGCCCTTTGGCCATCAGGCGGGATCGGGGATGCATCTGCATCTGTCGCTGGCCGATGGCGCCGGGCGGAACCTGTTCGCCGATCCGTCCGAGGGGGTGTTGTCGCCCCTGATGTTGCAGGCCATCGCGGGCATCCGGGCCACCATCGGGGATACGATGCTGGTGCTGGCGCCGTTCCAGAATTCATGGCGGCGCTTTGCAAGCGCGGTCTATTCGCCTGCGGATGATACATGGGGCGTGGAAAACCGTACGGTGGCCCTGCGCGTGCCGGGGGGGAACCCGGCGGCACGGCATTTCGAACATCGGGTCGCGGGGGTGGATGCCAACCCCTATCTGGTGGCGGCGATCACGCTGGGCGCGGCGCTGGATGGGATCGCGGCGGAGGCCGATCCCGGCCCGCCCGTGACGGGGGTTGCCTCGGAGTCGGGGCATGTGCCCGATCTGCCGCGCGGCTGGCTGGAGGCGATCGAACGGTTTGAGCGGTCGGAATTCTGTCACCGCATCCTTGGCCCCGCGCAGCATCGCGGCTTTGCTGCTGTGAAGCGGGCGGAATACATGCGCCTTGCCCTGACCGTGACCGAAGCCGAGTGGGAGCTTTACGGTTTCACTGTCTGAGGGGTGCGACTCGCCTTTTGGTGCTAGGCTGGCACCCTGTGCATCGGGGAGGGTGGCGCATGGGCGGGGCGGTGACGGTGCTTCTTGGCACCTCGAAGGGGGTGTTCCTGCTGCGGTCGGATACGGCGCGGCGGGTCTGGGGGGTGGAGGGGCCGCTTTGCGATGGCTGGCCCATCAACCATGTGATCGGCGATGCGGCGACCGGGATGCTCTGGGCCGCCGGGGGCAGCGACTGGCATGGCGCGGGCGTCTGGCGCAGCGCGGATGGCGGGGCGACATGGGCGCTATCGCTGCTATCGAATGGCCAGATGGATGCGATGCTGGCCGCCGATCCGGATGTGGCGGCCTATCTGGGGCGCGGGCCTGCGCCAGAGGCCCCCTTCAAGGGGAAGGTGGCGGCGCTGTGGTCGCTGGGTCTGGCGGGCGAGGTGCTTTATGCTGGGGGCAAGCCCGGGATGCTGTTTGCCAGCCGCGATCTTGGGGAAAGCTGGGAGGAGGTTACCGCCCTGACTGAACACCCGTCGCGCGAGACATGGGTGCCGGGGGGCGCGGGGCTGGTGGCGCATACGATCGTGGCCGATCCGGGCGATGGGCAGAAGCTGTGGGTGGGCATCTCGGCCGCCGGGGTCTTTGCAACGGAAGATGGCGGCGCGACATGGGAGCGGCGCAACCGCATGTCAAACGAGGCGGCAGAGGCGCATGGGCATGACCATGGGGCCTGCGGGCATGAGGTGGGCCATTGCGTGCACAACATGGTGCGCGCGCCGGGGGGTGGGGACCTGATGTATCAGCAGAACCACCACGGCGTGTTCCGCAGCCCGGATGGCGGGAGGAGCTGGCAGGAGGTAACGGCGGGGTTGCCGTCTTCCTTCGGCTTTCCCATCGCCGTCGATCCGGCGGATGCACGGCGCATCTGGACCTTTCCCCTGAACGGCGACACGCAGGGGCGATTTCCGCCCGACGCCTCGGCTGCCGTGTGGCGGTCAGAGGATGGCGGGGACACTTGGCAGGCGCTGCAAGAGGGTCTGCCTGCGCGGAACTGCTTTTTCACCGTGCTGCGGCAGGCGATGGCGGTGGATCGTGCCACGCCCTCGGGCATCTATTTCGGGACGAACAGCGGTTCGGTCTTTGCCAGCACCGACCATGGCGACCATTGGCAAGAGATCGCGCGGCATCTGCCGACCGTGCTGAGTGTGGAGACGGTGTGAGGGGGGCCTTGGCGGCCCCCCGTCATTCCGAAAGACCATGCGCCTTTTCGAAGGCCTCGAAAGAGGCGGCGGCCTCTTCCTCGGCCACGGCGAGGCGGGCGTCGGCGGCCTTGAGGTAGCTGAGCATGTCTTCGACATCGACCGGGTTCAGGCCCAGATTGGGCATGACCACGCCGGGATAGGCATCGTTCAGCGCCACCGCGGTGGGATCGCCCGCCTTGAGCGCGAGGTCAGGGTTCATGATATAGGCCTTGAGCCAGTCTTCTTCGCGCCGCAGGGTGACGGCGGCAAGGTCGGGGGCGTAGCGTTCGCCGTAGCCGATGGTGTGGCAGGAGGCGCAGGCCCGCAGGAAGATCGCCTCGCCCGGATGGGCCGACAGGTCATAGACCGTGTTGATCTTCAGCGCGGCTTGCAATGCCTCGGCATTGGTCTGGGCGCTTTTGCTGTGCTCGGGGTCAAGTTCAAGGATCGACTGCAGCGCGATGGTCAGGCTGCCCATGACGGAGGAGCGCCGCCAGACGCCGGTCTTGGCGTTGCCGATCACCATGTCGGTGCGGTGCAGGTTCAGGGCACGGGCCTTTTCGCCAAGCTTGAAGCGGATGGTGTCGATGTTCTCGCGCGAGCCGGTGAGGAAGGTCCAGCCCTTGTCGGCATCGAAGCCTTCCTTGAAGGTCTGCAGCTTTTCGGGCGTGTCGTTTTCCGGGTCTAGGGTGATGGACACGAAGAAGATGTCCTCGCCCATCCGTTCGCCCAGCCATTGATAAACCTGCGCAAGGCGGGCCACGGTCAGAGAGCAATAGTCGGTGCATTCGCTGTAGAAGAAACTCACCACGACGATCTTGTCCTTCAACATGTCGTCGAAGAAGGCGATCTCTTCGCCCTCGCTGGTCACGAGGGGAAGGTTGGTGAAGTATTCCTCGCCGCGCACATCGGCGCTGCGGCCTTCGGTGGCCACAAGCACGGCGAAGATCGCCACGGCGCAGGCCAGAAGGGCGTGGGGAAGGAGGCGCATCGCCTCCTTCGTTGTTGTGATGGCCCAGAGCATGGTTTCCCCCGTTCCTTACGTGCTGATCTTCGGGAAGGGTTTGAAGCTGCGGTGGAACGGATTCCCCTCGGGCATGATCTCGGGCATGACATAGGTCACGCCGTCGGGTGTCGTGTGGGGCGTCGGGATCACCTGCACATGGGTCTGCGACGTCTTCGGGTTGTTCGGGTCCGTCAGCACGTCAAAGCGCACCAGCATCGCGGCATCTTCATGCACGGTGTTGTGGCAATGGGTGACATAGGCCCCGCCATATTCGCCGAAGCGGACCTGAATCTTGACCGACCCGCCTTCGCCCAGCCACCACACGTCCTTGCGCGCACCCTTTTCCGCCGCGCCCATCGGGAACTTGGTGCGCGAAATGGTGACGCCTTCCTCGAAGTGCAGGTGGGCGGGATGGTCCCAGCCGCCGCCGCCATTGACGAGGATCCAGTGCTCCACCTCGCCGGGGCGGGGAACGAGCATGGAAATGCGGTTGGCGTTGAGCGAATGCGTATCCTCGCCGTTGATCCGCATACCCCATGGGGTTTCGCGTTCCATCGGGCAGGAGGGGAAGCATCCGGTCGGCGTGTCGTCGCGGGCGTCATTGGCGCCACGCTTGAATTCGATCACGCGTTCGCGCACCGGGGCCACGATCGGGATCTGTTCGGTCAGCTTGGACTTGACCTTGCTGCGGTCGGCATCGACGCCGTGCTTGTAGGTGTAGCCGGGCCGGTCCACGCTTTGCATCGTGTTCTGCACGCGGAATTCGAGGATGCGGCCCACGGCGGGATCGTAGGTCTTGCCCTGCAGCGCATCCTTGAGCGACAGCTTGTCCTTGGGGCCGCGGCCGTTCTCGAATTCCAGCAGGTTGACGAGGTAGAGCCGGTCACCCTGACGGAAGCCCGAGAAATCGACGATCACGTCGAGCCGTTCCCCAGTTGACAGCGTGTCGAGCTGGTTCACCGTGACCGGGGTCGGGATCAGGTTGCCGTCATTGGCGATGATCGTCATCGGCACCACGCGACCGGCAGAGTTGACCAGCGCAAGGCGATACCAGCGCGCCATCGAGGCGCAAAGGATGCGGAAGCGGAACTTGCGCGGCATCACCTCGAAGAAGGGTCTGTAGGCGAAGTTCACGAAGACCATGTCGCCCAAGAAACCTTCGGTATCGAAGATGTCGAAGAAATACTGGCCGTCCGGATCGGTGGCACCGTCCGAGATCATCAGGTTGATGTCGAAATCGGTATTGCCCCAGTCGAGATGCCAGCCCGAGGGCAGTTGCAGGTTGACCCCGTCATCCATCCGTTCGTTGCCGCGGTCGGGGCCAGAGTAGTAGTTCATCATGCCCACATGGCCCTTGTACACGTTTTCGGCCGTGTAGAAGGAGCGGTGGTCGTGGAACCAGAGCGTGCCCTGCAATTCGCGGAAGTCGCCCGCGACCTTGGTCAGGCCACCGTTGCCGTCCGGACCAGAGGCGCGCGGGTCGTTTCCTTCGACGTTGATCATGTCAGCGCGGGCCAGCGTGGTGGACCAGTGATAATCATAGAACTGGCCGGGGTAGAAATGCGCGTTCGACGCCCCGTCAGAAGTAGAGGCGTTGTGGCCGTTATGGTTATGCGTGGTCTGGCTGATGGAGCCGAAGCCGCCGTTGTTCGCCTGATCCAGCGAGACGTTGTTGTAATGCCGGAAGATGACCGGTTCGCCGTAGCGCAGCTTGAGCAGCGGGGGCGGTAGCACGCCTGCGGAAAGGCGGCCCGTCCCAAAGGACCAGATCTTGTCTTCCCCTTGGGGGGCAAGGCCGGGATGCAGGCGCACGTCGCCTTCGGGGCAACCCAGCGACATCACATAGCCCTTCTTGGGCAGGTATTCTTCCCAGCGTTGATGGGCGAAGTATTCCCCCGGCGGGCGGCCCTCCATCGGGCCACGCCCGGTGAGCGGGTTGGTGTACATCGGATCGCCGCCGGATTCCGAGTATTCGGTATGCCAGGAGGTGCGCTTGGAATAGGGTTCGTTGGGCAGGTCCTGCCATTCGAGCCAGCTTTCGCCGTTCATCGTGACCTTCTTCAGATCATGCGGCTTCACCTCGTTCAGACGCGGCATGCGCTGGGTGAAGGGCTTGACCCCGAAAAGCGGGCTGGGTGGGGTGCCGGTCGGAATGGTCGGCAAAATCTGGCTATGGGCATAAGGGCTAAGCCCGTTGACCATGGCGAGTGTGCCCGCCGAGGTGAAGATGCCCCATTTGAAAAGCTCGCGCCGTGTCACCTGACCCGTGGACAGCGCCTTGACGATTTCCGCCCGATTGTTACGGGCATTCTGCGCCTCGCGGATGCGGGCACGGGATGCGTTCTTGCTGAGATACACTGTTGACCCCATCTGCCTTTTGCCCACGCCCGGGCAAACCCGGCGCGGGATGAATGATCCTCTGGATCGGCGAAAAATCTGGACCGCCAACTCGTCACAGGGCACTTGCCTTGCCCTCTCGGCCCATACCCAAACATCTGGGGGCCGGACCCGCCGCAGGGTTTCAGGAGGAACATCCGAACCTGTGGCAGGCAAAAGAAAATATAGCACCGGGGTGGGGTGTTGACCTCTGACAGAGGTCCCTTCGATGAATCAGACTAAGGTCCGATGGATCAACTTCTGCGTGTGGGTTTTGGGGGAAAGGTCCCAAAATCAGCGAAAAAATGGGCATATTGAGAAGGAAAGGCTGAGTCGACTTCAGTCGAAGGTGACGAGGTCGGCCTCCAATCGGCGGGCAGAGGTGCCCGTGAAGCTGCAGCTGCGGCAGCCCGCGCCGCCGCATTCGGGGCAATCCGTCAGGGCGAGGCTTTGGGCGAGGACGCCGCGCAGAACGTCACCGACGATGTAGTCGGGAACGCCCAAATCGACGAGGCGGGTGCGGGCGCCCCGTGCATCGCGGGTGTGAAGGGTGGAGAGGACGAGGCGACCGACCTGTGCCGCACGGCAGGCGATTTCGGCCGTTTCGGGGTCGCGGATTTCGCCCACCATGATGACGTTCGGGTCATGGCGCAGGATGGACCGCAGGATGCGGGCGAAGGTGAGCCCGATCTCTTCCTGCACCTGCACCTGCTGCACGCCGGGGAGAGAGTATTCGATCGGGTCCTCCACCGTCACGATCTTGCGCCGGGGTTCGTTCAGATGCGCCAGCGCAGTGTAGAGCGTGGTGGTCTTGCCCGATCCGGTGGGGCCGGTGACGAGGAAGAGCCCCGAAGGCCGTTCGATGCAGGCGGTGATGCGGGCCACCATCTCGGGCGCGAAGCCGAGCTTGTCCCAGCCGAGGCGCAGCGATTGCGGGTCAAGCACGCGCAGCACGATGCTTTCGCCATGCTGGGTGGGCAGCGAGGACAAGCGGAAATCGATCCGGCGGCCCGAAAAGGTGGAGGAAAAGCGCGCATCCTGCGGCAGGCGGCGTTCGGCGACATTGGCGCGCGCCATCACCTTGAGCCGGGCGAAGACGGAGGCCGCCGGGATCGCCGGATCGGTGTTCATCGGCACGAGAAGGCCGTTGATGCGCATCCTGACGGCAAGCCCGGCAGGCAGGGATTCGACATGGATGTCGGAGGCCCCGGAGGCGACGGCCTCGGCCAGCGTTTCGGCGACGAAGCGGATGACGGGGCCATCATCGGCGGCCTCGGTCGGGCCGGTTTCGGCGGTGGCGGTGGCTTCCCCGCCCGCGCCCGACAGCAGCGCGCGGATGGTGCGGAGCGTGGCGACGCGGGGCGCGACGGCGCGGTCGAGGTGGAAGGCCAGCTCCGACAGCAGCGCCGTATCGGACGGATCGGCAAGCAGCACGGGTTGCGGCCCGGTTTCCGCGATCAGCGGCAGGGCAGCGCGGCTGCGCAGGAAGGCCGGGGTGAGTCGGTCGATGGCGGCGGTATCGACTGCGCCCGCCGACCAGGGATCGGCGACGAAGGGCAGGTTCAGGACAGCGGCAAGGGCAGGGAGGACGGTTTCCTCTTCCGCCAGACCGCGGTCGATCAGCAGGCGGTGCAGGGGCAGGCCTTCGGCTGCGGCCTGCGCCTGCGCGCGGTCAAGATCGGCGGTGAAGCCCGCGCGCGAGGCAAGATGGCGGGCCAGATCGGCATCAAAGGGTGACACTGGCTTGCCCCCGGGCATTCATTTTCATTAACCTAGCCCAACTGACCGCAGGCGGGTGCGCCTCGTCAATGGGGGTTCTACGTGATCGGACTGCGGGACGGACTGGAGGGCGCGTTGCCCGGTTGGCTGATCCGGGCGGGGTTGCCGCCCCGGACGGTGCGGCGGGTGCGGGTGGCGGCGCTGCCGTTAGAGCCGTCGGCCAAGGCTGCGCTGGACATCGCCGCGCGCGGCGGGGCGGCGGTGGAGGTGGCGCTGGCCCCCGAACTGTTCCTGAAACGGTCGGTGCCTTTGCCTGCTGCGGCGCGGCGGGATGCCGCGGGGGCGGTGGCGCTGCAGATGCGCCAATCCATGCCGGGGCAGGCCGAGGGGTTGATCTGGCGGCATGTGGACGCGCCCGGAGAGGCGGTGGATGTCCATGTCCTGAAAGAAGCGCGGCTGACCGAAGTGCTGCGTGACGCGGGCGTGCCGTTGCGGCGCGTGGTCATCGACGGGGTGGCGGCGGCGCCCTTGTTCGATGCGCGCTCCACGGTGGACCGGGCCGAGCGGTTCTGGAACCGCGCGGTGCCCATCGCAGTGGCAGGGGTGCTGGCGGCGGTGCTGGCGGGGCAGGCTTTCGTGCTGTGGCAGGCGGATCGCGCGGTGGCCGAGGGCGAAGCGCGGCTGGCCAGCCTGCGCGACGAGGCGGCGGCGGCGCGGGCGGCGGCAGAGACGCGCGATGCCGAAGGCGCGGCGCGGCAGGCGGATGCGCAGCGCATGGCGCGGGATGGGCGGCGCATGGCGCTTTTGTCCGATCTGACCGGGGCGCTGGGGGATGAGGTCTGGGCAACCTCTGTGATGGTGCAGGATGACGTGCTGCGGCTGTCGGGCTTCGTGGATGGCGACGTGGCGCAGGTTCTGGCGGCGATCAAGGCGCTGCCTTGGGTGGCAGAGGTCGATCTGGACGGGGCAGTTGGCCTGAGCGAAGGGTCGGCGGAGCGGCGCTTTCAGGTGATCATCACCCTGCGGGCGGAGGATGCGGCATGAGCGGGGTTCTGGGTCTGCCCGCTGCCGTTCTGGGCCTTGGCGCCGTGGCTGGGCTGTTCTGGCTGGCGACCACGCCGATGCAGGAGGCCATCGACGCGCGGCAGGCGCAACTCTCCGCAATCGCCGAGGAAGAGGTCGGCCTGCACCAGAGAATCGCGGATTTCGGGTCGGGCATGGCCGTGCCGGACCTGCCCGCGACGGCCCTTCTGGCCGGACCTACGGCCACCGAGGCGGGGCTGGCCCTGCAGGAAAAGCTTGCGGCCTTGGCCGAGCGGGAGGGTGTGCTGCTGCTGGCGCTGTCCGAAGGGGCACCGCCCGAAGGCGTGACCCATCCCACGGTGGCGGTCGAGGCGCAGGGCGAAGGCAGCTTTGCCGAAGTGGCCGCGCTGTTGGCTGCGCTGGAAGCCGAAACGCCGCCGCTTGGGCTGCGCGAAGTGGTGATCCGGCCCGTGGTGGAAGGGCAGCAGCGGGTGACGCTGCGCCTGATCGTCTGGGCCTTCATGGGCGGGGAGGCGGGATGATGCGCTGGTGGCCGCCGCTTTTGCATCTTCTGCTGCTGGCGCTGATCCTGCCCTTGGGCTGGCAGCGGCTGGAGGACCTGCGCGCCGGTCCGGAAATCGCGCCTGCCGGAGAGGTGACAGCGGCCCCGGCTGCCGCGCAGGACTTGGCCGCGCTGCTGGCGGCGGGCGAGGCTGTGGCCCCGGCGGCGCTGTTGGCGCGGCCGCTTTTCGCGCCCGGGCGGCAGGGAGAGGCGGCACAGGCCCCCGTATCCCCGGCAAATGAAGAGGCGACCCGGGCAGAGGTTCCGCGTATGGTAGGATATGTGAATGATGGGACCAAACCGCGCGCCATCCTTGCCACCGAGTCCGGGGGACAAGAGGCGATCGTGCGGGAAGGTGATGAATTCATTGGCTTTACCGTGTTGCAGGTGCAGCCCGATTCGGTTGTCCTGCGGGGCGACGGGAAAGAAATAACTGTTAAAATGTTCCCCCAATAGCTAATCGGGAACAGGGATTCGGGGTTGTCTGCCATGCCCTTCCGGGGAATTGCCATCGTTCTATGCGCCTCTCTGGCGCTGCTTGCGGCTTGCGTCGAAACCGACCGCGGGCGCAGTGCGGGTGCCTTTGGCCCGGACGGCGCACGGTCGTCTGGCGGTGCCTCAAGCGGATCGAGCTTTGGTCTGGCCGATGGCGGCGACCGGGTGGCGACGCAGCGCGGATCGGACGTATTCTTCGACACCGATGCGATGGTCGACAGCGCCGCGCGGGCCGAGATCACGGCGACGGGCGGCGGCAATGTGCAGATCAGCCTTGTGAATGCCTCCATCGCGGCGGCGGCGCAGGCGGTTCTGGCCGATACGCTGGGCCTGCGCTACGTGATCGAGGATGGGTTGCAGGGGCGGATCACCGTCCAGACCACCAGCCCCGTGCCGCGTGATGTGCTGCTGGACCTGTTCGAGGCGGCGCTGAATTCCAACGGCGCGCGGATGCAGAAAGCGGGCGACACGGTGCAGATCGTGGCGGGCGTGTCGGGCAGTTCCAGCTTCCGCCTTGCCGGGCAGGGCGGGCGCGGCGGATCGTCGATCATCGTGGCGCCGCTGCAATACGTGTCTGCCTCGGAAATGCTGAACCTGCTGAAGCCGCAGATCGATCAGGGGCTGAACGTGGTGCCGGATTCGCGGCGCAACATCCTGCTTTTGTCTGGGCCTGCAGAAGTGACGGAAAGCGCGCTGGATGCGCTGAACATTTTCGACGTGGATGTGCTGTCGGGGAAATCGGTCGCCTTGGTGCGGCTGACCTCGGGCGAGCCGGAGGCAGTAGTGGAACAGGCGCAAGCCTTGTTCGAGACGCAGGAAGGCGGCGCGCTGCGCGGCGTGGTGGAGTTTGTGCCGAATGAACGGCTTGGCTCCGTCCTCGTGATCTCGTCGCGGGCGGCCTATCTGGACCGCGCCGTGGGCTGGATCCGTGAGTTGGACAAGCCCGGGCCGGGGGCGGGGATGTATCTGGCCACCTACAACCTGCAAAACCGCAGCGCGGTGGAAGTGGCCCCCATCCTTGCCGGGCTTCTGGGCGCGGGCGAGGTGGCCGAGGGCGAAGAGGCGCTGGCGGGATCGGGGGACGGCACGCGTGTGGCGGCGGATGATGCGCGCAATGCGCTGGTGGTGCGTGCGCCACGCGCCCAGCATGCCGAGATCGAAGGTCTCTTGCGCGAATTGGACAGCCCGGCGCGGCAGGTGCTGCTGGAGGCGACGATTGCCGAGGTGACGCTGAACGACCGGCTGGATATCGGGACGCGCTGGTTCTTTGAGAACGGCAATTTCGACTTCCGGTCGTCGGATCAGGCAGGCGCGATCGTGGGCAACGACACGGGCTTTACCGCCGTGTTCGGGTCCAACAGCGCGAATGTGGCGCTTTCGGCGCTGGCGGCGGTGACGGATGTGAAGGTGATCTCTGCCCCCACACTCATGGTCATCGACAACAAGGAAGGCGTACTGCAGATCGGCGATCAGGTGCCGATCGTCACCTCGCAATCGCAGGACCAGACAGCCGACGCGCCGATCCTGACGCAGGTGGAATATCGCGACACGGGCATCATCTTGCGGGTGCGGCCTCGTATCGGCAATGGCGGGCGCGTGACCTTGGACATCAGTCAAGAAGTCAGCGATGTGGCCGAGACGGACACGTCGGGCATCGACAGCCCGACGATCCGGCAGCGGAAGGTGCAGACCTCGGTCGCCTTGACCGACGGGCAGACGCTGGCGCTTGGCGGGTTGGTGCAGGAATCCGACAATCTGACGCGGTCGGAAGTGCCGGGACTGGGCCGGGTGCCGGTCGTTGGCAACCTGTTCCGCAGCAAGGACAGCCGCCGGGGGCGGACCGAACTGTTGATCCTGATCCGGCCGCGCGTGATCCTGAGCGACGGGGATGCGAATTCGGCCACGGCCTATTGGCGGACAAAGCTGTCGGGGGCAAATTCCACGCTGGAATCGGGGCTTGGCCGCCCGCGCCACACGATCACCGACGTTATCGAGTGACGCTGGGGCCATGCCCACCTATTCCTACAGGGCTTACGGCGCGCGTGGCACGGTCGAGACCGGGTCGCTGGACAGCCCGTCAGAGGCAGCGGCCTATCAGACGCTGAAGGCGCTGGGTCTCACCGTGGTCGAGCTGCGCGAGGGTGCGGCGGTGGCGGCGCTGCCGTGGTGGCGGCGCGACATTTCCCTTGGCGACGGGCGGTTGCCGCTGGCCGATCAGGCGGCGCTGGCCGAGCAGATGGCCACGATGCTGCGCGTGCGGCTGCCCGTGCTGGAAATGCTGCGAATTCTGGCGCAGGGCACGGCGCGGGCCGAGACTCGGGAAAAGCTGGAACGCACGGCGCGGCTGGTGGCGGAAGGCATGCCTTTGGCGCAGGCCTTCGCGCAGGCCGGGCCGAAGGTGGCACCGGTTTTCCTGTCGCTTTTGCGGGCAGGCGCCCTGTCGGATGCGCTGCCCGAGCAGCTGACCGATCTCGCCCGCCTGTTGCGGTTGCAAGAGCAGTTGCGCGGGCAGGTGGCGACGGCGCTGCTTTACCCCGCGATCCTTGTGGCGGCGGCGGTGGCGGTGATTCTGATCGTGGCGCTGACGCTGGCCCCGGCGCTGGCCCCACTGTTTCAGGGCGAAGGGCGAGAGATGCCGGGGTCGCTGGCCTTTTTCCTTGGCCTTGGCAATCTGATCCGGGGCTGGTTGTGGCTGATCCTGCCGGGGCTTTTGGCGCTGGGTTTGGCGGCCGTGTTGGGTTTGCGCGCGGGCTGGGGGCGGGTGGCGTTCCGGCTGCCGCTGTTCGGGCCGCTGATGCGGGATGCGGCGCTGCTGGCGCTGGTGCGGTCGCTCGCGCTGATGCTCAAGGCCGGGCGGCCCTTGGCCGAGGCGTTGCGCGGGATGGTGGACGCCGATCCGGCAGGCCCCTTCGCCCCCGATCTGCGCGCGGCTGTCGCGGCGCTGGAAGGCGGCGGGCGCGCGCATGCGGCGCTGGCCGAAGGGGGGCGGCTGCCGCCCTTGGTGCGCGAGTTGTTCCGGGTTGGGGAAGAGGCGAATGCGCTGGTCCCCGTGCTGGAGGCGCTGGCGCAATCGGTGCAAGGGCAGATGGACCAATCCACGCAGCGCCTGCTGCGGCTGCTGACGCCGATCCTGACGCTGATCATCGGGGGGGCGGTCGGGGCGCTGGTCTATTCCATCATGGGGGCGGTGCTGTCGATCAATGACCTTGCCTTCTAAGCATCGGCGGCGGCGGGGGTTCAGCCTGCTGGAGGCGATGATCGCCATGGCGATCCTTGCGCTGGTCTTGGGGGCGGCCCTGTCGGGCGTCGGCTTCACCGTAGGCCGGGTGGCCGAGCGGGCCGAGGCGGCATGGGCCGCGGAACTGGCGCGATCGGTGCTGGACGATTATGCCGCGACCCGGGATGCAGGGCTGGCCGAGGGCGCGACGGGCGACTGGCGCTGGACGTTGACCGTGCGGCCCGTCGGCGGCGGTCTGGTCGAGGCAGAGGCGGTCGCTTGGCGCGCGGGCGGGCCAGAGCGCGAGGTGCGGCTTGCGGTCCTGCTGCCGGAGGCGGGGCCATGAGGCGGAATGCCCGCGCAGGCGTGACCCTGCTGGAAATGCTGATCGCCCTGTGGGTGATGGCAGCGGCGGCGGTGATCCTGTCGTCCTCGCTGGGCCTGACGGGCCGCGCCTTGCAGCGGGTGGGATCAGAGGCGGCGGATGTCAATGCGCTGGCCGCACGGGCCGTGCTGCGGCGCTGGCTGGAGGAGATGCCGGTTGCAGCGCGGCTTTCGGGCGACGCCACGGGGATGGAGTTCGGCGCGCTGATCGACGCGCCGCCCCTGACGGCAGCACGGGTAGAGCGGGTGCGGCTGGCGATCGACGGCGCCGCGCTGCGGGCGGTTGCGGGTGACGGCGCGGTGGTGGCGGAATTGTCAGCGGATGGCGTGCTGGTGGGCATCCGCTATTTCGGTGACGGTGCTTGGCGCGATGATTGGGCGGGCACAGCACTGCCCGATGCGATACGGATCGAGTATTTGGATCGGGGACGCGTGGTGCCGCCGCTGACGGTGATCCCCGCGCGGCGGGCGCGTCAGAGCGAAATGTCGCTGTCTTCGCCCGTCCCGCCCGGCTGACCGTCGCGGCCAAGGGTGGACAACCCGAAGGGACCAGAGGCGCCCGGCGCGGTATAGGTGAAGGGATTGCCCCACGGATCGGTTAGATCGGTTTCACCGTCCAGATAGGGGCCTTTCCAGTTCGCCACGCCTTCGGGCGCGGCAAGGAGGGCGGCCAGACCTTCGCCTTCGGTCGGGTAACGGCCGGTGTCGATGTAGAAAAGCTGCACCGCGCCCTTGAGGTTGGCCATCGCCACCTCGGCCGCCTGCGACTTCGCGCGCCCAAAGCTTTCCATCAGCCGCGGCGCGCCGAAGCCCACGATCAGGGCGATGACCGCCAGCACGATCATCACTTCCAAAAGCGTAACGCCGGATTGCGGATTGCGGCTGCGGGTCATGGGAGGGCGGGTCCGGAGAGAGGGAAGTTCACAAGTATGAACAAGGCATAAGCGAGGAAGGGGCCGAAGGCGATACCCCTTGCGGCCTTTTCGCGCCGACGTGACAGGAGGAGGGCGAGAATGCCCCCGCTGGCGGCAAGGAAAAGCATCGCCCAGACGGCACCGGGACCAAGGCAGAGCGTGGCCGCGCCAATGAGTTTGGCATCGCCAATGCCGAGCGCTTCGATCCCTTTTCTGCGGAAATAGAGACTGCCAGCACCCCAGAACAGGGCAGTGAGGGCAGTCGCGCCGAGGATGGTCATAAGAAAGGGTGTTGTAAGGCCATAGAGATGCCACTGGAAAACCGCCCCGGCGAGGGCGATAGTCGCGGTGGCGAGGTCGGGGATTTCGTGACGGCCAAGGTCGGTGATCGACAGCCAGATCAGCGGCGCGGCAAGGGCGGCGGCGAGGATCAGGCGGTCGGTCGGGGTTGTGGTCAGGGCAAGGCCGAAGGTCGCCAGATAGGTGGCGGCAAGGGCAAGGGGCAAGAGGATGCGCGTGTCGGTCATGGGGGCGGATCATCGGCTGCGCCGGAACGGGCGGCAAGGGGTGGTTCTGCTGGCCGTGCTGGCGGGCGTCGTTTTGATCGCGGCGCTGGCGGGCACGCTGCGCGCGCGGGCGGGGGCTACGCAGGCCGCGCTGGTGCGTCTGACCGAGGCACATCGCGTGGCGTTGGCGGAGGTGTCGGTCATCCACCGGGTGCGGGCGGAGTGGTCTGCGCCACGTCTCGTGCCGCGCGTGGCAGACGGGTCGCCCGTGGTGGTGGAGCAAGACGGGATGCGCTGGGAGGTGCGGGTCAGCGATGTGGAGGGGTTGGTGGACCTGTACCTCGCGCCCGGGCCGGTGCTGGCGCTGGCGGGCCTGTCGGTGGGCGCGCGGGATGCGATGATGGCCGGGCTTTCGCCGGGGGATCGCTATCTGACAGCGGCGCAGACGCTGGCGGCCATGGGGCTGGCGCCGGATGATCGGGCGCGGCTGCTGCCCTTGGTGACTCAGCGGTCGCGGACGGGCGAGATCAACCCAGACCTGACCCCGCCCGAGTTGCGGTCTGGGGCTGCGCTGCTGCAGGATGCGGATATTGCCGGGGGCGATCTGGCGCAGATCACCGCGCGGCGGGTGGATTAGGCCCGCCAGGCCGCCCCATCGGGCCAGAGATGGGCGGCGATGCTGTCGGGCTTCATCGTGATGGAATAGCCCGGTTCTTCGGGCGGCAGATAGTGGCCGGCCTTCATCCGCACGGGCGTTTCGAAATGTTCGTGAAGGTGGTCGACATATTCCAGCACGCGGTCCGTCAGGCTGGCCGAGACGCAGACATAATCGAAGATCGACAGGTGCTGGACATATTCGCATAGCCCCACGCCGCCCGCATGAGGGCAGACGGGGACGCCGAAATGATCGGCCATCAGGAAGACGCCGACGATCTCGTTCACGCCGCCAAGACGCGCGCTGTCCAGTTGCAGGATCTGCAGCGCGTCGGCCTGCAGGAACTGCTTGAACATCACCGCATTCTGACAATGTTCGCCCGTCGCGACCTTGATCGGGGCCACGCCCCGCGCGATGGCAGCATGGCCGAGGATGTCGTCAGGGCTGGTGGGTTCCTCGATGAACCACGGGTCAAAGGCGGCAAGGGGTTTCATATGGGCGATGGCTTGGCTCACGCCCCAGACCTGATTGGCATCCATCATCAGGCGGCGGTGGGGGCCGATTTCCTCGCGGATGATCCTTGCGCGGCGGATGTCGTCGTCCAGATTGCCGCCGACCTTCATCTTGAAATGGTTCCAGCCCTGCGCGATGGCGTCTTGGCAGAGGCGGCGCATCTTGTCATCGGAATAACCCAGCCATCCGGCCGAGGTGGTATAGGCCGGATAGCCATCCGCGCGCATCTCGGCGATGCGGGCGGCGCGGGTGGGGCGGTTTTCCTCCAGCCGTTCGCGGGCGCGACCGGGTTCCAGCGCGTCTGACAGATAGCGCCAATCGACGAGCGCGACGGTCTCAGCGGGGGTCATGTCGGTCAGAAGACGCCAGACAGGCTTGCCCTCCATCTTTCCCTTCAGGTCCCACAGCGCGTTGACAAGGGCGGCAGTGGCGAGGTGGATCACCCCCTTGTCGGGGCCGACCCAGCGCAACTGGCTGTCCCCGGTGATGCGCCGCCATGTGGCACCCATGTCTGACAGCAGGTCTTCGACGGGGATCTGTTCGATCAGGGGCGCAAGGGCGCGCAGGGCTGCGACGCAAAGCTCGTTTCCGCGACCGATGGTGAAGGTCAGGCCGTGGCCGTGGTGGCCGCCGTCGGTTTCGATAATGCAATAGGCGGCGGAATAGTCCGGGGCGAGGTTCATCGCATCCGACCCGTCAAGGCTGCGCGAGGTGGGAAAGCGGATGTCGAGCGCGCGGATGGCAGTGATGCGGGTCATGGCGGCCTCCCTTTGCTGGGAGTGTATGCTAGCATGTCAGTTCGGGGAAGGATTGGTTTGCGCTGCAAGGAAAGCGCCGGTTGCGGGATCGTCAGTGAGGGCGAGGGCCTCTCTCAGCGCTGCCTCGGCACGGTCCGTGTCGCCCGCAAGACGGGCGATGCGATGACGGGCGACCCACCAAGGTTGATGCAGGGCAATGCGGGCGGGGTCCAGCGCGTCAAGCGCCGCCAGCCCCGCGACGGGATCGCCGCTTTCGGCAAGGATGACGGCGCGCCCGATCTGCGCGCCAATGCCATCCGTATGGGCGACAAGCAGGTCGTAGAGGGTACGCAGCGCCGCGAGGTTGAGCCGCCCGGTAATCGGGCGCTGGATATGCACGGACTGGATCGCCGCCTCGCATTGATACCTGCCAAAGCGGGTGGCGCGGGCGGCGTCGGTCAGCAGGCCCTCGGCCTCAATCACCATGTCGCGGTTCCACAGGCGGCTGTCCTGCGCCTCTAGCGGGACAAAAGCGCCAGAGGCATCGCGGCGCGCATCACGGCGTGCGGTGCAGGAGAGCATGAGGGCAAGCAGGCCCTTCGGTTCCGGTTCATCAGGCAGCAATGCGACAAGGAGGCGGGCAAGCCAGATCGCCTCGCCCGTCAGGGCATCGGGGGCGTCGGGTGCGTCGAGCCCATCCCAGCCTTGGGTGAAGGCGGCATAGATGGCATCCAGAACGTCGGCCAGACGGTCGGGCAGATCGGCGGCATCGGGCAGGGCGAAGCGCAGGCCCGTGTCGCGGATGCGGGCCTTGGCGCGGACAAGGCGCTGCGACATGGCGGCCTGTTCGGCGGTGAGGCCGCTTTCCATCAGGCTGTCGGCGGTCGCGGTGACGGAACCTGCGAATTGCACAAGGCCGAAGATGTTCCACCCGATGCCGCCAAGCGCGGTGAGGGTGAGCCAGAGGGGGCGGCGGGTTTGGGTGGCGAGGGCGGCGGTCATGACGTGATCGTTCCGGGGTCGGACAGTGCCGGGATGGCAAGGTCTGACCGGATGACACGCGAGGGGTGGCGATTTCGACAAATGCGGCGAAGAAATCTTCAGCCGCGCAGCAGGCTGGCCAGCATAGGGTTCGGAAAGCGGCGTTCACGGGTGATGGCGTAGAAGGTTTCGCGCATTCCTTCGATGCGCGCCACCTGCACCAGAAGGCCGTTCGCCAATTCGTCCTGCACCACGATGGTGGGGATGACGGCCAGTCCCGCATCCTCGCGCGCCAGTAGGCGGAGCATGGCCATGTCATCCGCCTCGGCCGCGATGGTCGGGACGACGCCAAGTCTGGCTGCCAGCGCATCGAAGGCGGCACGCAGCGCGGTGTCGGGGGCGGGCAGGATCAGCGGTTCGGTGGACAGAAGGTCGGTCAGATCGCGCGACGGTCCAGCCACGCGGTCAGGGGTTCCGATCAGCGAAACGGGTTGTTCCGCGATGCGATGCACCAGCCACGGGCTGCCTTGTTCGCGCGAGGGGGCGAGGTTCGTAAGCACCACATCAAGGGCGAGCGCATCGAGATCGCGCAGCAGTTCGGTCTGCGAACCGGAGCGCAGGACCACCTCGACATCCGCGCGCCCGATCAGGGGGCGCAGGAACTGCATCTGGAAATTGCGCGACAGCGTGGCCAGCGCCCCCACCCGCAGGGGGCGTCGGGCACGTCCGGTTTCGCGCAAGGTCGCGGTCAGGTCGTCGGCGGTGCGAAAGATCGCCTCGGCATGGTCAAGCGCGATGCGCCCCGCCTCGGTCAGGGCAAGTCCGCGCCCGCGTCTTTCGAAAAGATCATGGCCCAAGGTCGCCTCCAGCGCCCTGATCTGGGTGGACAGCGCGGATTGCGACAGGTTCAGACCCCGCGCAGCCCCGGTGAGCGTGCCATCACTGGCCACGGCGCGGAAGAGACGGAGGTGGTGCAGGTTGATCTGAGCCATGACTTCCACAAAATAGAACGATTAGGCAGAAAATATGTAATTTTCTGGAAGATCGGCAAGGGCTATCTGCACGTCACCTCATATCTACAGGAGACGATACATGGCCTTCCTGCCCATCCTCACCTTCCTAGCACCCTTGCCCTTGTTGCTGGTGGCGATCCTTGCCGCCCTGCGCCCCGGTCGCCGACCGGCGGCTGTACCCCTGTTGGCGGAAGGCGCGGCGGGCCTTGCCATGGTGCTGGCGCTGGGTGGGGTTGTTCAACTGGTCCTGATGGGGCCGCAGACGGCGGCCATGGGGCAGGGGGCGGGTCTTTTGGCGCTGCGCCTTGACGCAGTCAGCGCGACGATGGCGCTGTTGGTGGCCTTCGTGGGCTGGGTCGTGGTGCGCTATTCGCGCAGCTATCTGGATGGCGAGACACGCGAGGGGGCCTTTCACGGGCTGATGCTGGCGGTGCTGGCGGCGGTGCTGCTGCTGGTGCAGTCGGGCAGCCTTGTGGTGCTGGTGCTGGCCTTCGCATCGGTGGGCGTGGGTCTGCGGCATCTGTTGCTGTTCTATCCCGAACGGGCCGAGGCGCGGCGGGCAGCGGCGAAATTCACGCTGGTCTGGGGGGCGGGCGATGTGGCCCTTGTCGCGGCGGCGGGCCTGCTGTGGGTGGCCTTCGGGACGGCGGAAATCGCGGCGCTGACGCAGGCGGCGCAGGCCGGGTTGCCAGTCGCGGCGCAGGGGGCGGTGGCGCTTCTGGTGCTGGCGGCTTTGCTGAAGACCGCGGCCTTCCCGCTGCATGGCTGGCTGACCGAGGTGATGGAGGCGCCGACCCCCGTCTCGGCCCTGCTCCATGCGGGGATCATCAACGGCGGCGGCTTTCTTCTGGTGCGGTTGGCCGAGGTGGTGCAGGGCAGCCCCGGCGCGATGGCCGCGCTGGTGATGCTGGGCGGGTTCACGGCGCTGTTCGGCGCGGCGGTGATGCTGACGCAATCGGCGGTGAAGACGGCGCTGGCCTGGTCCACCGTGGCGCAGATGGGGTTCATGCTGCTGCAATGCGGGCTGGGCCTCTGGGCGCTGGCAGTGCTGCATATCGTGGCGCATTCCCTCTACAAGGCGCATGCCTTCCTGTCGTCGGGCGGCGCGGTGCGGGCGGTGGCAGCGGTGCGGCGGCCGGGTCCGGTGGCGGTGCCGGGGTTGGCGGCGGTCGGTCGGGCTTTCGCGCTGGCACTGATCCTTTACGCGGTGGTGGCGCTCGCCTTCGGGGTGGTCGTCGGGCCGAAATCGGCGCAGGCGCTGGCCCTTGGTGCGATCCTGATCTTCGGGGTGGCCTATCTGGTGGCGCAGGGTCTGGCCGATGCCGCGCCTTGGGCGCTAACGCTGCGGACGGGCGCGGCATCGCTGGTGGCGGCGGTGGCCTATTTCGGCTTCCACGTGTTGGCCGGGGCGCTGTGGGGCCCGCATCTGCCTGCGGCACCCGAGGCGGGCGCGCTGGAATGGGCGTTGATCGTGCTGGCGGTCTTGTCCTTCGGCACGGTTGCGGTGGCGCAGGCGCTGTTCCCGCTCTGGGCCCATCATCCGGCGGCGGCGGGGCTGCGGGTGCATCTGGCCAACGGGCTTTATCTGAACGCAGTTCTGGACCGGCTGATCGGCGGGTTCCGGGTTTCCAAATCCCTCTGACGCACAGGAGTTGATGGCGATGTTTTTGAAACATGCACAGATTGCACCGGCCCGCATCACGGGCCTTCTGACGGCAGCAGAGGCGGCGGCGCGGGCGATCCCCCCGGCCTTTCCTCTGTCGGCCACGGTGGCGGTGAACCCTTTCCTCGGCCAAACGGGTGAGGATCTGGCCACAGCGCAGGCGCGGATGGCCCGCGTGGCGGGCGTGCGGCTGATGCGGCCGCGGGCGGAATTCGCGGCCATGGTCCGCGACGGGCGGATCAGCGAGGATGATCTGGCGGCAGCCCTGATTGCGCAGCCTTCGGCGTTGAAGCCGGTGGATCTGGCCCTGTTGAAAGCCAAGGTGGCGCAGCCCGCGCCCACGCCGAAGGCCCTGCCCACGGTGGCAGAACTGGCGGCTGAGGTGACGGGGGTGGACTGGCCCTCCGTCATCGCACGCTGCATCGGGCTCTGGGCGGCGGGGCGGTTCGACCAGGGGCAGGCGCTGTGGTCGCCCGCAACGGGGCAGGGGGCCTTTTCCGCTTGGCGGGCTTGGGCCACGCATGACCTGACGCCCGAGATCGCGGGGCTGGCCGGTTTCTGCGCCCATGTCGAGGCCGCGCCCGACACGGCAGAACGCGCGATCCTGCGCGCGGCAGAGCGGTTGGGGCTGTCCGAGGCGGCGGCGGAGACGGCCTTCCACCGGCTGCTGGTCGATCTGGGCGGCTGGGCGCAGCATGCGCGCTGGCTTTTGTGGCAGGCAGAGCTGGACGGGCAGTCAGATGCGACGCTGATCGACCTTCTGGCGATCCGTGCGATCTTTGACGAGGCGCTTCTCGCCATGGTGCCGCAGGTGGCCGAGGCTTGGATCAAGGTGGCGGCGACCCATGCCGAACCGCCGAAGCCCACGCCCGACATGGTGGTGGACGCGATCCTGCAAGAGGCGGCAGAGCGGGCGGCGCAGCGCGGCCTTGCGGCGCGGCTGACCGGGCCGCGCATGGCGGCGGGGCGGCCCGCGCTGCAGGCGGCCTTCTGCATCGACGTGCGGTCCGAGGTGATGCGGCGGGCGCTGGAAGGTCTGGACCCCGCGATCGAGACGATCGGTTTCGCCGGGTTCTTCGGCCTGCCGCTTGCCCACAAGGCGCATGGGACGGATGAGGTGGCCGCGCATCTGCCCGTGCTGCTGAACGCCAAACTGGACTCGGCCAGCCACGCCGCACCGGAGGTGGAGGCGCAGGCGCGCATCGCGGCGCGGGCCACACGGGCTTGGGGCCGGTTCCGGCAGGCGGCCGTGTCCTCCTTCGCCTTCGTCGAGGCGGCGGGTCCGGCCTATGGCTGGAAGCTGGTCAAGGACTCGCTGCATCTGGGCGGGTCGGCGCCGGTTGCCCCTGCGCCGCGGTTCGAAAGCGCGCTGGACGCAAGCGCAAAGGCCGCGACGGCGGCGGCGGTTCTGCGCGCCATGAGCATGACGACCGGCCATGCGCGGCTGATCCTTCTCTTGGGTCATGGGGCGCAGGTGACGAACAACCCGCATGAAAGCGCCTATCACTGCGGCGCCTGCGGCGGGCAGACGGGCGAGGTTTCGGCACGTCTTCTGGCCGATCTTCTGAACGATCCCGAAGCGCGGGCCGGCCTGCCCGGGCAGGGGATCGACTTGGCCCCAGACACGATCTTTGTCGCGGGGCTGCATGACACGACGACCGACAAGGTCACGCTCTATTCTGACGCGCTGCCCATCAGTCACATGACCGATCTGGCGCAGGCGAAGGGATGGCTCGCCAAAGCGGGTACCGTGGCGCGGGGCGAACGGGCGCTGCGCCTACCGGGGGCGACAGGGGACGGTCTGCTAAAGCGGGCGGTGAACTGGTCCGAGGTGCGCCCGGAATGGGGTCTGGCGGGCTGCGCCGCCTTCATCGCCGCGCCGCGCGCCGTGACGGCGGGGGCGGATCTGCAGGGGCGCGCCTTCCTGCACAGCTATGACTGGCAGGCGGATCAAGGCTTTGGGACGCTGGAACTGATCATCACGGCGCCTGTGGTGGTGGCAAGCTGGATCAGCCTGCAATACTATGGGTCCTCTGTCGCGCCGGACCTGTTCGGCGGCGGCAACAAGCTGATCCACAATGTGGTGGGGGGGATCGGGGTGGTGGAAGGCAATGGCGGCATGTTGCGCCCCGGCCTGCCGATGCAGGCGGTGCATGACGGCGCGGCGCTGGCGCATGATCCGCTGCGCCTGTCGGTGATGATCGAGGCCCCGGTTGAGGCGATGACAGCGGTGCTGGAAAAGCATCCCGGCGTGCGGGCGCTGTTCGACAATGGCTGGCTGCATCTCTTCGCGCTGGAAGGCGGGCGGATCGCGGCGCGTTATCGCCCCGGCCTGCGCTGGGACGGCGAAGCGGCGGAGCGGTACGCAGCATGAGCCTGCCCAAGCGGGTGGCGCTTGGCACGATGCATGGGAAGGCGGCGGTGATCGCACCGCCGCTTTCGGCCTTGGGCGTTTCGGTAGAGGTGCCGAAGGGGCTCGATACCGACCGTTTCGGCACCTTCACGGGCGAAGTGGCGCGCCTCGGCACGATGGAGCAGGCGGCACGGGCCAAGGCGCGCGCGGCTGTGGAAGCGACCGGGCTGCCGGTCGGGATCGCCAGCGAGGGGGCCTATGGCCCGCACCCGGCGGTGCCCTTTCTGGCCATCGGCCAGGAACTGATCCTGTGGCACGAGGCGGCGACGGGGCGCGAGGTCGTGGAACTGCTGCGCGATGATCGGCCCGTCTATGATCAGGCTTTGGTGTCTTCGGTCGAAGAGGTGGAGGGGTTCCTGTCGCGCATTGCCTTTCCCACCGTGGCGGTGGTGGTGGCGGGCGAAGCTGCGGCGCGGCCCTTGGCCAAGGGCCTGACCGACACCCGCAGCGTAGAGCGGGCGGTGGCCGAGGCGCTGGCCCTGTCGGACAGCGGGCGCGCCTTGGTGACAACTGACATGCGCGCCCATCTGAACCCGCGCCGGATGTCGGTGATCGGCGATCTGGCGCAGCGGCTGGCGGCGCGGCTGACCTGTCCCTGTCCGGCTTGCGCCGCCCCCGGATGGGGCCGCCTGCGCGTCGAGGCGGGACTGCCCTGCGGCGATTGCGGCACGCCGACCGGGCTGATCCGGACCGAAATTCTTGGCTGTACGGCCTGCGGCGCCGAGGCGGCGCAGCCTTTTCCTGGGGCGCCCATCTTTGCGGATCCCGGACAGTGCCCTATCTGCAATCCATGAATCCCAACGACAGAGAAGGACAGACCCGATCATGACCCTGCCGTTCGACAAGGCCCGCCTGCCCAGCCGTCACGTGACCGAGGGGCCGGCCCGCGCGCCGCATCGCAGCTATTTCTATGCGATGGGCCTGACGGAGGAAGAAATCCACCGCCCGTGGATCGGTGTCGCCACCTGCTGGAACGAGGCCGCGCCCTGCAACATTTCTCTGAATCGTCAGGCGCAGGCCGTGAAACTGGGCGTGAAGTCGGGCGGCGGCACGCCGCGCGAATTCACCACCATCACCGTCACCGACGGGATCGCCATGGGGCATGAGGGGATGCGGTCATCGCTCGCCTCGCGCGATGCCATCGCGGATACGGTGGAACTGACGATGCGCGGCCATTGCTATGACGCGCTGGTGGGTCTTGCGGGCTGTGACAAATCCCTTCCGGGGATGATGATGGCAATGGTGCGCCTGAATGTGCCGTCGGTCTTCATCTATGGCGGGTCGATCCTGCCGGGCCGCCTGAACGGGCAAGACGTGACGGTGCAGGATGTGTTCGAAGCCGTGGGCAAGCATCAGGCAGGCAGCCTGTCTGATGCGGAACTGGCGATCCTTGAACGCGTGGCCTGCCCCAGCGCCGGGGCCTGCGGCGCGCAATACACCGCCAACACCATGGCCTGCGTGTCCGAGGCGCTGGGTCTGGCGCTGCTCAATTCGTCGGGCGCGCCCGCGCCCTATGAAAGCCGCGATCAGTATGGGATGGCCTCGGGCGAGGCCGTGATGAAGCTGATCGAAAAGAACATCCGCGCCCGCGATGTGGTGACGCGCAAAAGCCTTGAGAATGCCGCGCGCGTCGTGGCCTGCACGGGGGGCAGCACCAATGCCGCGCTGCACCTGCCCGCCATCGCGCATGAGGCGGGGATCGAATTCGATCTGTTCGACGTGACCGACATCATGCGCGACACGCCCTATTTCGTGAACCTCCGCCCCGGCGGGGATTACGTCGCCAAGGACATGTACGAAGCGGGCGGCGTCCCTGTGGTGATGAAGGAACTGGCCAAGGCCGGTCTGCTGCATCTGGATTGCATGACGGCCAGCGGGCGCACCTTGGGCGAGGAGTTGGAGCAGATCAAGGGCGAGGCGGATGGGCGCGTGATCCATCCCATCGCCACGCCAATCACTGCAACGGGCGGCGTGGTGGGGCTGCGCGGCAACCTCGCGCCCGATGGGGCCATCGTGAAGGTGGCCGGGATGAAGCCGGAAGAGCAGGTCTTCACCGGCCCCGCCCGCGTCTTCGAATGCGAGGAAGAGGCCTTCGAGGCCGTACGCAAGCGCGCCTACAAGGCGGGCGAGGTGATCGTGATCCGCAATGAAGGCCCCGCAGGCGGGCCGGGCATGCGCGAGATGCTGGCGACCACCGCCGCGATTTCGGGCCAAGGCATGGGCAAGAAAGTGGCGCTGATCACCGATGGCCGCTTCTCGGGCGCGACGCGGGGCTTCTGCGTGGGCCATGTGGGGCCAGAGGCCGCGCATGGCGGACCCATCGCGCTGCTGAAGGATGGCGACATGATCACCATCAACGCGATCACGGGCGAATTGTCCGTCGCGGTGGACGAGGCCGAGCTGGCGCGGCGCAAGACCGAATGGAAAGGCCCGCGCGAGACAATCTATGCCACGGGTGCCGTTTGGAAGTTCGCCAAACTGGTGGGCGGCGCGCGCTGGGGCGCGGTCACCCATCCGGGCGCTGCGGCCGAGCGGCATATCTACATGGACCTGTAAGCCCCGTCAGGGCTTGCGGGCCGCCAGATGCGTGGGGCAGTGTTCGCCGCTGTCCAGCACCGGGATCATCCGCGACCAGATGCCGACATTCTGGTCGACGAAATCCTGCCCCACGATCTGCGCGGCCTTGGCCCCCACATCGCCCTTCAGGCGCGCGAGTTCCTCGCGCGCCTTTTCCCTGTACCACGCATTGCGCGAGGTGGCGCTGGTCTCGGTGAAGCCCGCCTTGGCCATGGCATCCAGATAGCGCGAGGCGGTGGCCATCCCGAAATCCAGCCCCTCGGCCGCGATGTAATCGGCCATCAGCGGGCTGATCGCTTCCGTCCCGATCAGCCAGTCAGACGCAAGAAACCACCCGCCGGGTTTCAGGACGCGAAACACCTCTTCCATCAGGGCGTGCTTGTCGGGGATATGGATGATGGAATCCTTGGAGAACACCACGTCGAAGGTTCCCGGCGGAAAGGGCAGGGGGCCGGGGGCCACCTTGACCAGCCCGATCCGGGGGGTCAGGCCCGCCGCCTCCACCAGCCCGCGCGCATGGGTCAGGACCGGGTCTTCGACATCCAGCCCCGTCACATAGCCCGCGCCATGGGTCTGCACGAGGGCGATGTCGATCCCGCCCGCCCCGCAGCCGATATCGAGGACGGACTTCCCCGTCAGGTCATGCGCGCCGATCACCCGCGCCACCTCCTCCGGCCCGCCGGGAGAGAGGAAGCCCTGTCCCCAGATCGCCTCAAGCATCGCGATCATGCGGGGCGGGTAATGGTCGTGCTCGCTCATCTTTCGGCTCCGGTCAGAGGGTGGGGGCCTGCCAGACAGGGCGGCCTTTAAAGAGGGTAAGAAGGACGGTCGTGTCGGACAGCTCATCCGCCGGACAGGCAAAGATGTCGCGGTCCAGAAGGATCAGGTCGGCGGAAAAGCCGGGGCGCAGGATACCACTGTAACCGTCGCGCCAGCAGGCGCGGGCGGCATGGGCGGTGTAGCCAAGGACGGCTTCTTCGATGGTCAGGGCCTCGCCGGGCAGGAAAGGGGGTTTCGGGCCGTCGATACGGCGGGCTTGCCGGGTGAGGGCGGTTTCCATGATCTCAAACGGGTTGAGCGTGCTGACCGGCCAGTCAGAGGACAGGCACCAGTCGGCCCCGTGGTCGAGCAGCGTGCGGAAGGCGTAGGTCTGCGGGTGGCGGTCCGCCCCGATCATATCCAGCGCGATGTCGGGAACGACGGGATCATATCGCGCCCAGAGCGGTTGGATGTTCGCGGTGGCAAGCCGGGGCAGGCGGGCGGCATCCTCGGGTGCCACAAGTTGCAGATGGGTCAACTGGTGCTGCGCGGGCCACGGGCCGTTGGCACGACGGGCGGCGGCGAGGCCGTCAAGGGCGCGGCGCGTGGCGGCATCGCCGATGACATGGACATGGATCGCAAACCGCGCGGCATCAAGCGCGGTGAAAAGCGCCTCGGTCTGTGCGGCCCCGAACATAGAGGGGGCGTTGCCGCCGGGTGCATCGGCATAATCGGCAAGGCAGGCGGCAGTGCGGTTCTCGAACACGCCATCCATGAAGAACTTGGCCGAATGGATGTGGAAATCCGGCCCCGGATGGGCGGTGCGCAGCGCGGTCAGGCGGGCGGTGGCGGTGTCGGGCGTGTCCGCCTCCGTCACCAGTGCCGCGCCGCAGATGCGCAGAGTCAGGTTGCCCGCTGCTTCGGCGGTGGCGTAGATGCGGGCTTCGGTCTCCGTGACTCGCGGGTCGAGGACACCGGTGATCCCGTGGCGGTTGGCATGGGCCATGGCGGCGGCAAGGCCCTGCCGCAGGTGATCGTCTGTCAGTTGCGGCAAACGAGCGACGGCCCAGGGGATGACCTCTTCATGCAGCATTCCGGTGGCGCGGCCCTTTTCATCGCGGACGATATGGCCGTTGGGCGGATCGGGCGTGTCGTCGATGATCCCGGCCATCTGCAGCGCGTGGGTGTTCAGGCAGGCATTGTGGAAGGAACTGTCATAGATCACCGCAGGCCGGTCGGGCAGGACACGGTCGAGCAAAGCGGCGGTCAGGTTGTGATCGCCAAAAATGCCCGGCTGCCAGCCGCTGCCCATCACGACGGGCAGGTCGGGATGCGCCTTGGCATGGGCGGCGAGGGTGGCGAGCAGCCCATCCTCATCCGTCACATCATAGAGCATGGCCGAGGTGGCAAGATCGGTGCCGCCCGACAGCAGGTGAATATGCGGGTCCTGAAAAGCGGGCAGGATCAGCCGGCCTTGGGCGTCCATCGTCTCGGATGCATCAGGCGGGCTCCCATGGCCCAACGCTGCGATGCGACCGTCGCGGATCAGGACCCAGTCGGCGGTCGGTCGGGCCGCATCCATCGTGCGGATGCGGGCATTGTGGATCAGAAGGTCAGGCATGGGCGGCGGCCTCCAGTTCCGGCCAGTCATCGGCGGGGATAACTTCGGCGATCTGGTTCACATCCCGCGTCCAGACGAAGAAGGCGAGGAAAGGGGTCGCCCCCGTCCGCGTCAGATGCGGGCGATGGGGCGGGTTCCAGACAGGGTCATGCGCAGGCTTTGCGTGCAGCGCGTCGCCGGGACCAAAGCGCCAGTGATGCGGGCCGGTGAGGGGCGCATAAAGCTCTGGCGCGGCGTGGTGGTGATCGCGGTAAAGCGTGCGGGGCGCGATCAGGAAGAGGCCAAGGTCAAAATCGGCGGCGGTGAAGGGCGCATCCTCGCCCCGGATGGAGGCGAAGGCATGACCCGTGGCGAAGGCATCGCCGATCAGGGCGCGGGGGTATGCGTCATAGGTGACCCAATGCAGATGCTGCGCGGCGGCGCGGATCGCCTGCGCCAGCAGGGGATGGGTCCGTGCGACGCTATCCAGCGCGGGGTCTAGCCACGCCGCGACGACCGGGTTGGGCAGCGGCATGACCGCCCGCTCAGGCCCCGGATCGGCAGGCAGGCCCGCACGGACATCCGCCGCGCCGGGGTGAACCAGACCCAGCAGATAATACCGCGCGCTGTCATAGAGAGATCGGAGGGGTCCGCCCGCCTCCGCCCCCGGCACGGGCGGCAGGCCACGTTCGGCAAGGATCGGCGCGGGGTCGCGCCCGTCATGGGCAGAGGCTTCGCGATAGACCTCCAACTGCGCCTCGCTCATCCGCCCCTCGCGGAACAGGGCCATGGCCGCGCCATAGCGCACCCGTCCCGACCCCGGCACGCCAAAGGGCGCATGCAGAAGGGCGCGCGCGTCAGTCATTGCTGCGATAGGCCATGCGTTCGTCAGCCAGACGCCGCGCCTCGGCCCGGTTCAGGATGATGCCCGCGATGATGACACCCAGACCCACCGTCACCACCATCAGCGTCGCCAGCGCGTTGATATCGGGGGTGACGCCGAGTTTCACCTTCGACCAGATCAGCAGCGGCAAGGTCGTCGCCCCCGGCCCGGTGGTGAAGGTCGTGATGACCACATCATCCAGCGAGATGGTGAAGGCCAACAGCCAGCCCGACAGGATGGCGGGACTGATCACCGGCAGCGTCACGTCGAACAGCACCTGCCACGGGCGTGAACCAAGGTCCATCGCCGCCTCTTCGATCGCGCGGTCGGCCTGCACCATGCGCGCCTGCACGATGGTGGTCACGAAAACCATGGAAAAGGTGATATGCGCCAAGGTGATTGTGGTGAAGCCGCGCTGTCCGGGCCAGCCGATCCATTCCGCCAGCAGGATGAAGAAGATCAGGCTGGAGATGCCGGTGATCACCTCCGGCATGATCAAGGGCGCGGTGACAAGGCCCGAGAACATCACGCGGCCTTTGAACCTGCGGAACCGCGCCAGCGCGATGCCCGCCATGGTGCCAAGGATGGTGGCGAAGGTGGCAGAGACGACGGCGATCTTCAGCGACAGGATCAGCGCATCCATCACCTGCTTGTTCGACAGAAGCGAGACATACCACTTCGTCGAAAACCCGCCCCAGACCGTGGCAAGACGCGAGCCGTTGAAGCTGTAGACGATCATCGACAGGATCGGGATGTAGAGGAAGGCAAAGCCAAAGCAGAGGACGGTGATCAGGAAGACGGGGCTGCGCTTCATTTCGATCCCTCCGCCCGGCCTTGGAAATGGGTGTAGATCATCGTCGGGATCACCATCAGCACCAAAAGCGCCACAGCCACGGCTGACGCCATGGGCCAATCCCGCGCCGAAGCGAATTCGTCCGAGATGACGCGCCCGATCATCGGATCGGCAGCATTGCCCACCAGCGTGGGGATCACCAACTCCCCCGCCGCCGGGATGAAGACCAGCATCCCGCCCGCCACGATGCCGGGGATGGATTGCGGCAGCGTCACGTCGCGGAAGACCTGCGCGGGGGTGGAGCCAAGGTCCATCGCCGCCTCGTCCAGCGTGGGGTCCAGCCGTTCGAGGCTGGCGTAAAGCGGCAGGATCATGAAGGGCAGGTAGGTATAGACCATCACAAGGATGACGGCGAAGTTGGAATTCATCATCGGGATGGACCGCACGGCCCAGTCGACGGGAACGATGAAGTTCCACCAGTCGGTCAGCATCACGTTGAACCAGCTGTTCCGCCCCATCAGCCCCATCCAAGCGTAGACGCGCAGCAGGAAGGACGTCCAGAAGGGCAGGATCACCAGCATCAGCATGATGTTGCGCCACCCCCGCGACATCCGCGTCAGGGCCAGCGCCATCGGATAGCCCAGCAGCAGGCAGAGAACCATCGAGATGGCCGCATTGGCCAGCGAGGTGAGGAAGGCACGCAGGTAGAGGTCATCCGTCAGGATGCGCTGATAGGCGTCCAGATTGATCAGCGGATGGTCACCACCGAAGGAAAAGGGGGGCGCGGTCGGGGTCTTGGTCGCCACGCTCATCGCCACGACGATCAGGAAGGGCAGCAGGAAGAAGACCACCAGCCAGATATAGGGCGCGCCGATGATGATGTCCGACCAGCCCCGGCGATCCATGTATTTCGTGCGGGGCGCGCGGTCGGTCATCGGACTATTCCGCCAGAACGATCGCGGCGGCGGGATCGAAGGACAGCCAGACGGCATCGTCCCAATCCGCCACCCGCGCACCTTCGTCGCCGCGTCGGGCGTTCACCGCATGGGCCTGCACCAGCGTGCCGGAGGGCAGGGCGATGCGATACAGGCTGTCCTTGCCGAAATAGGCAAGGTCCTTGACCGATCCGCGCAGCGCGTTCGGACCTTCGGGCGCATCGCGGCTGATGCGAATCTTCTCGGGCCGGATGGCCAGCGTCACCGATTGCCCCGCCGTGACATGCGGCACATCGCGCGCCGTGACCTCGGCCCCCAAGGCGGGCAGGGTCAGGCGCAGCTGTCCCGCGTCGCGCGCGGTGACGATGGCGTCGAACGTGTTGATCGACCCGATGAAACCCGCGACAAAACGGCTGTTCGGGAATTCGTAGATTTCCGTCGGGCTGCCGATCTGGCGCACCTCGCCCTTGTCCATCACCGCGATGCGGTCGGACAGGGTCATCGCCTCTTCCTGATCATGGGTCACGACAATGAAAGTGACGCCAGTCCTCTGCTGGATCGACATCAGTTCGAATTGGGTGTGCTCGCGCAGCTTCTTGTCCAGCGCCGCCAACGGTTCATCCAGCAGCAGCAGCTTGGGCTGCCGCGCAAGGGCACGGGCCAGCGCCACGCGCTGCCTCTGGCCGCCCGAAATTTGATGCGGCTTGCGCGCGGCGAATTGGGACAGTTGCACCAAGTCCAGCATCTCGCGCACGCGGTCGGCCCGATCCTTGGCCGACATATCTTCATGCTTCAGGCCATAGGCGACGTTCTTCTCCACCGTCATATGGGGGAAAAGCGCATAGCTTTGAAACATCATGTGGACAGGGCGCGACCATGGCGGAACCCCGGCCATGTCGCGCCCGTCAAGGAAGATACGGCCTGCCGTGGGTTCCTCGAACCCCGCAAGCATCCGCAAAAGCGTGGTCTTGCCGCAGCCGGACCCGCCCAAAAGCGAGAAGATCTCGCCCTTCTGCACGGTGAGAGAGACGTTCTTCACCGCCTGAAAGGTGCCAAAGACCTTGGATACCCCTTCGATCCGCAGGAAGGGTTCGCCCGCGCCGGGCGCGTCTGCGGGCATGATCAGCCGCCCGTCTTGATTTCAGTCCAAGCGCGGGTCATGTCGGTTTCCTGCTGATCGGTCTGGGGCAGGGGGGTGTACATCCGCGACAGCGCCTCGCTGTCCGGATAGACCGCCGGATCGGCGGCAATGGCCGGATCGACGAAGGGCAGCGCCGCCTTGTTCGCGCTGGCATAGCCGGTGAAGTTGGTGCAGGCGGCGATCACCTCGGGGCGCAGCAGGTAATCCATGAAGCGATGCGCGTTGTCCACATTGCCTGCATCGGACGGCATGACCCAGACGTCGAACCACGCAGGCGCGCCGGTCTTGGGGATGAAATACCCAAGGTTCAACTCAATCCCCGCCTCGGCCGCGCGGGCCTTGGCCACGCCATAGTCACCCGACCATGTGTTGATGGCGCACAGCTCGCCATTCGGGATGGTGGTCAGGTAGTTGGCATTGTCGAAGGTGGCGATGTACTCGCGGATCGGGCGGACAAGCTCCACCATCTTAGCCCATTCCTCGGGCCCTGCCGTGTTCGGGTCGATCCCCAGATGGCTGAGCAGCATGAACCCGATATCGGTGGGGCTATCCAGAAGCGAGATGCCACAATCGGCCAGCAGCGCCGCATTTTCTGGCTTCAGGATCGTGTCGAGCGAGTGCAGATCGGCATCCGGCAGCCGTTCCTTCACCATGTCGAGGTTGTAGGTCATGCCGACCGAGCCCCACATATAGGGAACGCAATAGTCATAGCCCGGATCATAGGTTTCACCGATCCGCAGGATTTCGGGGTCAAGATTGCCCCAGCCCGTCAGCTTCGCCCTGTCGATCTTCTGCAGCACCCCCGCCTGAACGGACCGGGGCAGGCCCTGACCGGAATGCAGCACAACATCATAGCCGGTGGACCCGGCCAACAGCTTGGCCTGCATCTCCTCCGAGCTTGCATAGACATCGTAGACCACCTCGATGCCGGTTTCGGCGGTGAAATCGGCCAGCGTGGTTTCGCCGATGTAATCCGACCAGTTGTAGACATTCACCACCCCACCCTGCGCCCAAGAGGGGCGAACAAAGGGGGCCGACAGCGTGGCGCCCATCCCGAGAAGGGTGCTGCGACGGGTCAGTTTCATGGCATTCTCCCTGTTGTTCATTTGTATCATTAGAATCAGCTTACGCCGGGGGGTGATTCCGGCAAGCCATTTGTGCGTTCAGTGCAGGAATCTGGCTTTCCTCCGGCGCTTCATCCAAGGCCAGCACGGGCAAAAGCGCGCGCAGCCCGTCATGGTGCCGCCGCAGCCCGTATTCGAGATCGGAGAGGTGGAATCCTTCAAAGGATTGCGACTTCATCGACTCGTTCGACCAGATCGACAATTGCTGATCCTCGACCGAGGTGGCGCGGTCGATCCGCATCGCCAGATAGCGCGCCAACCGGGTTTCGCGGCTTTCATTCGCCCAGCGATAGGTACGGCCCGTCAGGCGGGTGTTGCCCACCGACAGGGGGATGTCCTGATAGAACTGCACCCCTTCCGGCGTCATCGAAAACACGATGCTGGGGAAGATGCCGTAATAGGTCCAGGCCTTTTGCAGATGCGGCGGCAGATCGGGGCGCTCGGGCGAATGCTTCACATATTGCCGGACCGACCAGCCCCGCCCCGGCGCATCGCCGTACCAGCCAATCGACATCGACAGCCCGTTTTCCAGCTGATGGTCGCGATAGGTGCGCCCGTAAAGCTCCTGCAGCGCGGGATGGGCGAGGGCGACGTGATAGCCTTCGTTGTCCACGTCGCGGACGGATTTCCAGTTTACGGGAAGTTCGGTGGACCAGTCCGGTGTCTTGACCGGCAAAAGCTCGGTCATCCGATAGGCGGCGAAATCCCCGGCGAAGGGGGCCAGCAGATCAGCCACAGGCGGCTGCGGCCCCGGCTTGAATCGGATGAAGAGAAAGCCGTGCGCGATGGACAGCTCGATCGGTTTCAGCCCGAACTGATCGCGGTTCATCTCGCCGAAGGTAGAGGGGCGGGCCGCCCCGCGCAGCGTGCCGTCAAGGTTATAGACCCAGCCGTGGAAAGGGCAGACGATGGCGCCCTTGCAGCTGCCCTCGGCCCCGTCCACCACCCGCGCACCACGGTGGCGGCAAAGGTTGTGGAAGGCCCGCACGACGCCATCCGCGCCGCGCATGACAACGGCGCGTTCGCCCAGCAGGTCGAAGGACAGCCAGTCGCCCGGATCGGGGATGTCGCATTCATGGCCGACGATCTGCCAATGCGTGAGGAAAACCTCATCGCGTTCCAGATCGAAAAGCGCAGGCGAATGATAGGCCCAGGCGGGCAGGCCGCGACGGTCCCAATCATTCGGGACAGGCAGGGTGGCATAGGGCAGATCGGTCATGGACGATCCTCCATTTCGGACAGAATCCAGCGGTGGAAATTGTGAATCTCGTATTCCTCGGGCATCAGCCGCGCGGCGGTGAAAGAGGGGGAGCGCATGCCGCGCTGGTTCATCTCCGCCGCCGCGCCGTCCTGTTCCAGCACGGTGATGGCAAAGGCCGCAACGGCAGCAGGGTCGATACCGGGCAACGCGTCGGGGGCGAAATGCCATTCGACGATCAGGCGGGTGCGTTCGGGCGCAATCGGTTCGATCCGGACGGAGCGGACGTAATCCGCATGGGCCACGACATAGGCCGTGGGCCAAAGCGTGACGAAGGTATAGCCCGCCGCGCGTTCGGCATCGCTCAGCCCGGGGAAGGGGGGCGCGCAGAGCGTGCCGTCGGGCGTCCATGTCTGGGCACCGGGGCGCAAGTTGGGCTGGGCCGGCTGGCCGGGTTGCCAATCATGCGCCTCGGTCACGCCCATGATACCGCGCCCATAGACGGGGACCATGTCGCAAAGCTCGGGGTGAATGCCCGGGCAGTGCAGGCATTCGGAATAGTTTTCCCAAAAGGTCTTCCAGTTGCAGGCCAGCTCCGCCTGCCAGCGGTGCCCGGTGACAAGGCCGTCCATCGGCCAGTTGTCCAGCGTGGACAGCGGCACATCGGCATGAAGGGGCGGGGGATCCTTGGCCAGCGACAGGAAAAGGAAACCGTTCCAGACCTGCGCCGCCACGGGCCGCAACCCATGCGCGTCACGGTCGAAATCCTCTGTCGGGCGGGCATGTCCGGTGGCGACCAGATGCCCGTCCTCGGCCGCAAAGGCAAAGGCGTGATAGGGGCAGCGGATCAGGCGACCGATCTCTTCCACCTCGGCCAGACAGAGTTCCGACCCACGATGAGGGCAGGAATTGTGATAGGCGGACAGGGCGCCCTCTGCCGTTCGCGCCACGATCACCGGGGCATGGCCCACTGTGACGCGCCGCATCGTGCCGGGGGCGAAGTCAGACAGCCGCCCCGCCATGATCCAATGGCGGGCAAAGATCGTGGCCATTTCGCGCGCCTGCCAATCGGCGTCCATATAGGCCGCGCGCGGCAGCCCCTCGGGGCAATGCCCAAGGCGGGGGGAAAGCGGGTGGCGGTCTTCCTGTCCCATCAGAACCTCGCCGGGGGGGTAAGCGTGCGGCGGGCGGGGGTGTAGAAGGGACGGTCCACCACCCGGGCGCGCATCATCATCTTGGCATAATGCAACTCGCGCAGCGCATAGATTTCGGCCCAAAGATCGGGGCTTTTCACCAGATCGGCGCGCAACTGCGCCAGCGCGATGTTTCGTTTCAGCGTGGGCGACCAGCAGGCCCCCGTCACCACGCCCGCCTCATGCTTTTGCGCGCGGTACAGGATCGCGCCATCGGCGGGGATGTTGCCGTCAATCTCAAGCCCGACGAAGGCCCAGTCCGGCCCCTTGGCGCGCTGTTTCATCAGCGCGTTGCGCCCGGTGAAGGCGCCCTTCTCCCAATCGATCAGCCAGCCAAGCCCCATGTCGAGCGGGGTTCGAAGCCGATCCTCGCGCAGGCAGACATGGGCGGGGATGAAATCATAGCCCGTGATGATGAACCCCGCCTCCAGCCGCGCGATGTTCAGCGCGTCAGACCCGATCGGGCGCAGGCCGTGCAATGCGCCCGCCTGCATCAGATGATCCCAAAGCGGCAGGGCAAGGTCCGGCGTCGTCCAAAGCTCGTATCCCAGATCGCCGGTGAACCCGGTGCGCGAGATCATCAGGCGCCCCATGCCGAAGGGCACCTCCATCATGCGGAAGGGTTTCAGGGCGTCGATGTCAACGCCCGCGCGGCGCAGGATTTCGGCCGAGGTCGGGCCTTGCAGGGACAGGGCAGCGATCTCCTCTGTCTCTTCCGTGACCGTCACGTCAAAGCCATGCGCGCTGTCCAGAAGCCAAGGCAGGTGGCGTTCCTGACAGCACAGGCGAAAACGCGTCTCGGTCAGACGAAACAGCGTGCCGTCATCCAGCAGATGCCCCGCATCATCGCACCAGACGGTGTACTGCACCGACCCCACGCGCAGCTTGGCCACGTTGCGGGGCGTGAGGCGGTCAAGAAAGGCCACCGCATCCGGGCCTTCGATCCGATATTTGATCATCGGGCACAGGTCGTAGACCGAAGCGGTATTGCGGATGGCCGAATGCTCCATCGCAAGGTCTTCGAAGGTGGTAACGGTGCGATAGCCGCCCCAGTTCGCCCAAGCATGCGTCTTGCAGGCGGCTTCGGTCCGGGCGTGGAAGGGCGTGGGCAGAAGCGGGGTTTCGTAATGGCGCAGGTCGTTCATCGGTCCGCCTCCATCGCCAGCGCGGCGTTCCATCCGGGCGTGCCCGAAACGCCACCGCCGGGGTTGCAGCCTGCGGAGGCCAGCCACAGCCCCGCGATGGGCGTGCGATATTGCGCGATGCCGGGCAGGGGTCGCAGGAACAGCATCTGTTCGACGCTGAGTTCCCCCGCATGCCAATTGCCGCCGGGAAGGCCGGTTTCCGCTTCGATGTCATAGGGCATGCGCAGGCACGCTTCGGTGACCTTCGCGCCGATACCAGGGGCATGGCGTTCCAATTGCAAAAGGCAGGCCGCCAGCATCGCGGCGCGGGCGGCGGTGCAGTCCTTCGGCGCATGGGGCGCGTATTGCACGATGGCCGACAGGCGGTGCAGGCCATCGGGCGCGGGGGTGCGGGCGGTGGGGATCAGGATTTCCATCACCGGTTCCTCCGGCACCTCGCCGTATTTCACCGGGTTGAAGGCGCGTTCGACATGGTGCTCCGACGGCGCGATCAGCAGGCGATGCGTAGGGTCAGCCCCCCGGAAATCGGGCAGGGCGGACAGCGTCAGGTCCAACCGTGCCGCGCCACCCCGCGCCTTCTGCAGCCGGGCACGTGTATAGAGACCGTTGTCCAGATGCCGCGGCCCTACCAGAGACATCAGCGTGGTCTTGGGGGCGAGGGCCGAGACGATGCGCCTCGCCGCGATCTGTTCCCCGCTGGTCAGCGTCACGCCCGTGGCGGTGCCATCCGCCACGTCGATCCGTTCCACGCGGGCATTGCAGCGCAGGGTGACACCAGCGGCCGTCGCCGCTTTGACCATCGCCGCCGCCAACGCAGGCATCCCGCCTTCGGGCAGGCCAAGCGCGCCCTGCCGCCCCTCCGTTTGGCCCGACAGGCGATAAAGCCACGGCAGCACGGAATTGGGCGACCGGGGGCCAAGCCACGAGCCGAGCGTCGCATCAAAGGCCAGCGCCCCTTTCAGAAGAGGCGAGCGAAGCTCGTCATCCAGCAGGTCGAAGACATTGGTGAGGAAGATACGACCCAGTTCACGGAACTCTGCCGCGCCCATCATCCGCGCCTTCAGCCCGATCATGGCCAGTTTCAACAGCGGGTTCTTCGGATCGGCAGCCGGACGCGGCGGCGTCATCGCGTTCAGGGGCGCAAGCACGGCAGCAAAGCGCAGAAGGCGCGCGCGCAACTCCGCCCATGCGGCGATATCAGCAGGGTCAACAGCACCCGACAGGCGTTCGCCCAGAACCCCCTCCATCCGCAGATGGTTGCCATCGGCGGCCAGCGCGGTGGTGGGCAACGCGGTCGTCGCCCATCTCAGCCCATGCCGCGCAAGGTCCATCCCTTCGGCCACCCGTGGGTCAAGGTTATAGGACAGATGCGCCAGCGCCGCCGCCCCGCCCCCCGGCACGGCCCCCGCCTCCAGCACAAGGACCGACGCCCCGCCCTTGGCCAGCCGATGCGCGGCGGCAAGGCCATTGGGGCCCGCGCCGATGACGATGGTGTCAAACGATGGCATAGGCGTCGCTCATATGGTCAACGGGCTGGCGCAGGTCGCGCAGCACCTCGCGCGCCGCGTTCCTTCCCGGCGCGCCCATCACGCCCCCGCCCGGATGGGTGGAAGACCCGCAGATCCACAGATCCTTCACCGGGGAACGGTAATTGGCATAGCCCGGCACGGGGCGGTTGAAGAACATCTGGTCAAAAGTCAGCTCGCCCTGGAAGATATTGCCTTCGGTCAGGCCCACCTCTGCCTCCAACTCGCGCGGGGTGCGCACCTCGACATGCAGGATCAGGTCGCGGAAACCGGGGGCATAGGCCTCGATCTGGTCGATGCAGGTCTTGGCAAAAGCGTCGCGGTCGGCATCCGTCCACGGCTTCCCTTCGATCTGGGGCGGGGCGTATTGCACGAAGCAGGACATGAAATGCTTGCCCGGCGGCGTCATCGTCGGGTCGATCATCGTGGGGATCATCACATCTTGGAACGGATGGCGGCTGAAGCGTCCCGCCTTCCAATCATCATAGGCGCGTTCCATCTGGTCGATCGTATCGGTGAAATGCAGATCGCCCTTGATGTTGGGCGCCCCCTCCGGCAGCGCGGTGAAGCGCGGCACCCCATCCAGCGCAATGTTCAGCTTGCCAGACGATCCACGGGTCTTGAACCGCTCCACCCGTTTCACGAAATCGGCGGGCAGTTCCTTGCGGTCGACATGGCCAAGGAAGGTGCGGCGGACATCCATGTTCGACAGCACGCGGCGGGCCGAAATCTCATCCCCATTGGCCAGCACCACGCCCGTCGCGCGCCCGCCACTGATGCGCACCTCCTGCACCCCCACGCCCGCGCGGATCTCGCCCCCCGCGGCGCGGAAACTGTCGGCCAGCGCGCGGGTGATCGATCCCATGCCGCCCCGCGCATAGCCCCATGCGCCCACGTTCCCGTCCACATCCCCCATCGCATGATGCAGCAGGACATAGGCCGTCCCCGGCGACATCGGCCCCAACGCCGTGCCGATGATCGACCCCACAGCCTGATAGGCCTTCACCGCCGGGTTCTCGAAATACTCGTCCAGAAAATCGGCAATCGACATGGTCCAAAAGCGCAGCATGTCACAAAGCGCGGCTTCGGACTGCCCGGTGATCTGGCGGCCAAGCCAAAGAAGCTCCGACAGGTCGCGCGGGTGGAAACTGGCCAGATCGGGCGGGCGACGCATCAGCATGGGCCGGATCAGGCGGCAGTTCCGCAGGATGTCGCGGGCATAGCGGTCATAGGCCTCGGCATCCCGGCGGGAATGGCGGGCGATCTCGCGGCGGTTCGATTCATGGTCGCGGAACATGCCCAGATAGCCGCCGTCGCGGGTCATCAGCGCGCCACCCTCATAGGGCAGGATCTGCAACCCGTGGCGCGGCAGATCGAGATCGCGCATGATCTCGGGCCGGAACAGGCTGCTGACATAGGAACAGTTGGAATAGGTGAAACCGGGGTAAAGCTCGCGGCTGACCGCAGCGCCGCCGATCCAGTCGTTCTTTTCCACGATGACGGTCTTCAGGCCCGCCCGCGCCAGATAGCAGGCGGCGACAAGGCCATTATGCCCCGCCCCGATGACGACGGCATCATACATGGGCCGGTTCCCCGGCCGCCTCGGCCGCCAGATCCTCCAGCGTCAGGTCGACGGCGGTTTCCACCGCGCGCAGCGTGTCGGTCAGGCAGGTCGGATCCAAACCATGCGCCTCGCACATGAACCATGGTTCGCGGCTGTCGGGTTCGCAGATGATGCCCAGATCGTGCAGGTAATGCGCCATCCGGTCGTAAAAGCTGTAATCCGACGTCTTCCACGCGCGATAATTGTCGGGCGGTTCCGGCGCGAAGAACAGGCCGAACATCGACGGATGGCCGGAAAACGAATGCACGATCCCCCGCGCATTCAGAATGGCCGAAATGCCCGCCTTCAGCCTTTCGCCATAGCTGGCCAAAGTCTCCAACGCCGGGGTTTCGTCAAGGATGCGCAGGCATTCCTCGGCTGCGGCAAGGCTGACGGAATGAGCGGTATAGGTGCCGCCATGGCTCGCCCCGCCATAGCGGAAGGATCGCATCACCTCTTCCCGGCCTGCGACGACGGCGATGGGATAGCCGTTCGCCACGGCCTTGGCGAAGGTGGTGATGTCGGGCGTCACGCCAAGGATGCCCTGAATACCGCCCTTGCCAACGCGGAAGCCCGACTTCACCTCGTCGATAATCAGCATCACACCGTAACGGGTGCAAAGCTCGCGCGCGAGGCGAACGTATTCGGCATTCGCCATGATCGAACAGCAATTGCCTTGGATCGGTTCGATCAGCATCGCGGCCAATTGATTGCCATGGCGGCGAAAGACATCTTCCAGCCGCTGCAGATCGTTCATCGGCGTCAGATGGGCAAGGCTGCGGACGGTGGGCGGGATGCCCTTGCCATAGGGCACGACCTCGGGGTCGGCATTGCCGCCCTGCTGCCAGCCTTCGACATCGGCCTGCCACATCGCGGCATCGAACAGGCCGTGATAGCCACCCTCCACCAGCAGATAGGATTCCCGCCCCGTATGGGCGCGGGCAAGGCGCAGGGCGGCCATCACCGCCTCGGTCCCCGAATTGGAAAAGCGCACCAGTTCGGCGGCAGGCACCATCTTGGCGATCCGGTCCGCGACGATCAACTCGCGCTCGGTCGACAGGGCGAAGACGCCGCCCACCTCCATCCCCTTGCGGGCGGCGGCATCCACCCGATCATCGGCATAGCCAAGGATCGCAGGGCCATAGCCGAGGCGGTAGTCGACATAGCAATTGTCGTCGATATCCCATGTCCGCCCGCCCTTCCCGCGCGCGACATAGATCGTCCGATCCTCGCCCCAATAGCGGAAGGTGGAGGATACGCCCAAAGGCAGCCGCTTCACGGCGCGTTGGAACTGGGCGTTGGATTTGGTCAGGGTGCGCCGGGGCCGGAGGGTCATGCGGGACTCGCGGTGTTGTGATGCCCAAGGCTGGCATTCGACTGACTGAGTTGTCAATCAATTCTTTTCCCCAGCAGCTTTCTGCGATACGATCCCCCTTGTCTTGCGGGCCTTGGCCGCCGACATGTGTCCCGACCGAACCCTGTGCCGTGAAAGGTGTCCCGTGACCGAACCCGCCCTTCAGACCGACCCACGCCCGCCCCGCACCCTCAGCAAGGATGCGCGGCGCACGCAGCTGATCGAGGCGACGATCAGCACGATGGCCGAATTCGGCTATTCCCGCACCACGCTGACGGCGGTGGCGCGGCGGGCAGGGCTGTCTCATGGGCTGGTGCTGTTCCACTTCCACACGAAGGAAAACCTGCTGTCCGAAACGCTGGATCACCTGTCGGCCGAGTATCGCGCCAACTGGCAGGCGGCGCTGGCTTCGGCCGGGGATCGGCCCGAAGCACAGCTCGAGGCGCTGGTGCGCGCCGATTTCAACCTGTCGATCTGCACCCGCGACCGTCTGGCCGCCTGGTGCGCCTTCTGGGGCGAAAGCCAAAGCCGCCCCATCTATCAGGCCCGCTGCGGATCGAATGACGATCATTACAACCAGATGCTGGAAGGCATCTGCGCTCGGATGAACACGGTGCATGGCTATGCCCATGACCCGGCGCGCGTGTCGCGGCTGATCCGCATCTCCATCGAAGGGGTCTGGCTCGACCTGATGACGATGGCCACGCCCTACCCGACCCAAGAGGCGATGGCGACGGTCTGGCTGGGTCTCTCTGCGCTCTATCCTCGGCACTTCCAGACGCGGCCCTGATCCGCAGGCGCACCCGCCCCCCGCCGATCGCATCTGGAGAATTCGCCCCGCATCTGTGAAGAACGGTCCGGACAGGATGCCGCGCCGAAAGGGTGGATGATGGATCGCTGCGAGATCGTGCATGAAAACTTCCTGCGCCGGGTGGCCGCGCGGGACTTGCCGGAGGGGCGGGCACCATCCGGGCCGATGACGCGCGACGAGGCCCTCGCCGCCTACCGTGCCGCCTGCCTGACCCGCGCGCTGGATCGGCAAAGCCGCGCGATGCAGCGGGCCGGGCAAGGGTTCTACACCATCGGGTCGTCCGGGCACGAGGCGATGGCGGCTGTTGCGCTGGCGTTGCGGCCCGATGACATGGCCTTCCTTCACTACCGTGATGCGGCCTTCCAGATCGCGCGTGCCGGGCAGGTGCCGGGGCAGGACCCGATGTGGGACATCCTTCTGTCCTTCGCCTCGTCCTCCGAAGACCCGATCTCGGGCGGGCGGCACAAGGTGCTCGGGTCGCGCGCGCTGATGATCCCGCCACAGACATCCACCATCGCCTCGCATCTGCCCAAGGCGGTGGGGGCGGCCTATTCGGTGGGCGCGGCGCGGCGGCATCGGCCCGAACACGCGATCCTGCCCGAGGATGCGGTCATCCTGTGCAGCTTCGGCGATGCCTCTGCCAACCATTCCACGGCGCAAGGGGCCTTCAACGCCGCGCAATGGACGGCCTATCAATCCATCCCATTGCCCCTGCTCTTCGTCTGCGAAGATAACGGGATCGGGATTTCCACCCGCACGCCCGCTGGTTGGATCGAGGCGACGTTCAGCGCCCGCCCCGGCCTGCGCTATATCAAGGCCGACGGGCTCGATCTCTTCGACACCTACCGCGCCGCGCGCGAGGTGGTGGATTGGGTGCGCAGCCGCCGCAAGCCCGCCTTCCTGCACCTGCGCACGATCCGCCTCTTCGGCCATGCCGGCGCGGATGTGCCAACGACCTATCTCCCGCGCGAGGTTGTTGAGGGCGAAGAGGCGCAGGACCCCCTGCTGCACGCCGTCCGTCTGCTGGATCAGGCCGGGGTGATGGACCCTGACGCAGCGCTGGCGATCTACACCGAAACCTGCGACCGCGTGGCCCAAGTGGCGGAACAGGCCGTCACGCGGCCCCGCCTGCAGACAGCCACCGACGTGATGGCCAGCCTGATCCCCCCCCGGCGCACAAACCGCCCCAGCAACGGCCCCACGCCGCAGGCGCGGGCGGCGGCCTTCGGGGCCGACCTCAAGGCGATGGAAGACCCGCAAATCCTGTCGCGCCTTGTGAACTGGGCACTGACCGACCTGATGCTCGCCCATCCCGAGATCGTGCTGATGGGCGAGGATGTGGGAAAGAAGGGCGGCGTCTACGGCGTGACGCAGAAACTGCAAGCGCGGTTCGGCGCGGACCGGGTGATCGACACGCTGCTGGATGAACAGTCGATCCTCGGCCTTGCCATCGGCATGGCGCAGAACGGCTTTGTGCCGATGCCGGAAATCCAGTTCCTCGCCTATCTCCACAACGCCGAAGATCAGATCAGGGGCGAAGCCGCGACGCTGCCTTTCTTCTCCAACGGCCAGTTCAGCAATCCGATGGTGCTGCGCATCGCAGGGCTGGGCTATCAAAAGGGCTTCGGCGGACATTTCCACAACGACAATTCGCTGGCCGTGCTCCGCGACATTCCCGGCGTGATCCTTGCCGTGCCATCGGACGGGGCCGAGGCGGCGATGATGCTGCGCGAATGCGTCAGGCTGGCGCGGGAAGAGCAACGGGTGGTGGTCTTCCTTGAACCCATCGCGCTGTATCCGATGCGCGATCTTCATGCGGAGAAGGATGGCGGCTGGCTGCGTCCCTACCCCGACCCGTCGCGGCGCATCCCCTTTGGCGAGGTGGGGGTGACGGGCGAAGGCACCGACCTCGCCATCGTGACCTTCGGCAATGGCGTTTACCTGTCGCATCAGGCCCTGCCCGCACTTGCGGCCGCGGGGATCAAGGCGCGCATCGTCGATCTGCGCTGGATCGCGCCCCTGCCCAAGCCGGGGATCAGCGCGGCGGTGCAGGGCTGCGCCCATGTGCTCGTGGTCGATGAGACGCGGCATTCCGGCGGGATGGCCGAGGCGGTGATGGCCCATCTGGCCGAAGTGTCGCCCGCCCGCATCGCGCGGATCACGGCCGAGGACAGCTTTATCGCCACTGGCCCCGCATATGCTGCCACGATGCCGTCAAAGGATGGGATCGTTGCGGCGGCGCTGCGCCTGACCGGGCGCACCGGGCCGGGACCCCGCTGACGACTCCCCGCCCGAAAAAGCTGCTTTCTGCCCCTGCACAGGCTGCAGATTCGCCCTTCGACACGGCGTGATGTCCCGTCCGGGCATCAACCGAAGGTGGATGGCCGCGCCCGGCCGTGCCGCCCCGCATGCCCAAGCGGGAACCAGCCCATGCCCCGGACCGGGGCCATTCGGCAGGAAAGCCCTTATATCCTTGGCATTGCTGCATAAACCAAGGTTTGTCCGCGTCATCCTTCGGTGCAGAGCCTGCCTTCAAACCCTCGGTCTATGGCGGGACCGACTTTTCAACCCCATGACTTGACGCGTCGCGGGACAGACCCGCCGGCACACCTGTCGAGAGGGGAGGGGCAGAAGCCCCGCCCGGCAAAAGCAACAAAGGACAAGAGCATGAAGAAGACACATCGCATCCTCGCCATGACCGCAGCCGCTGTGGTCGCCGCGCAGGCGGGCTTTGCCCAGACGTCGACGACGACACCGACCGCGCCCGTGGCCCCGACCCCGGCCCCGATCAACCTTGATTTCCTCAGCTCGCTCTTTTCGGGTACGACCGCGCCGGATGAAGCGAGCATCCGCAGCGCCTTCTCCACCGCTGGCCTGACCGTCGAACGCTATCGCACCGGCTGGGATGGCGAGCTGCGCGTCCGCGCCACCACAGCCGATGGTCAAGAAGTCCGCGTCCGGGTGGAAGACGGCCAGGTCCGCTATCGGGTTAAGTCCGGCGGCGACAGCACCGATGACAACGGCGCCGACAGCACCTCCGACGACAACGGCGCCAGCTCGGATTCGAATGGCGACAGCTCGGGCGGCAGCAACGGCGGCAACAGCTGATCCGTCACGCGCCGAAACCCCTGCGGCATCGCCTAGCTTGGGCGGTGCCGCACCGGACCGCGGTTCTCGAACCAGCGGAAGGCCAGCACGATCAGCCCGGCCAGCGCCAGATAGGCCAAGGCCAGCAGCAAGAGCGGTTCATAGACGATGAACGTGTCCTGCCGCACCCGGCTGGCGACGGCATAGATCTCCACCACCGTGATCGTGGCCACCAGCGGCGTCGCCTTCATCTGCAGCACCGTCTCGCCCCCCAGCGTGGGCAGCACGGCGCGCACCGCCTGCGGCAGCCAAATGCGCCACAGGATCAGATGGCGCGGCATCCCCATCGCCCGCGCAGCCTCTAACTGCCCGCGCGGGACGGATCGGAAGGCCCCGCGCATCACCTCGCCCTCATATCCCGCGAAGGACAGGGTCAGCGCCAGCAAAGCGTAAGGCCATGCCTGCCGCAGGATCGGCCAGAGATCGCTTTCCCGGATCCACGGATATTGCGGGAACAGCGACCCCAGCCCGTAATACAGCAACCAGATCTGCAACAGCAGCGGCGTGCCCCGGATCACCGTGCAGAAGACTTGCGCGGGCTTCGCCAGATACCACGGCCCCGCCGCCTGCGCCAAACCCAAGGGGATCGCCAGCGCCATCCCAAGGATCGACGACAGGATCAGCAGCCAAATCGTGCGCCACAGCCCTTCGGCCATCATCGGCGCGTATTTCGGCAGCCAGTCCCAGCGCATCTGCGTGACGCAGACATAGACCAGCCCCAGCCCGATCAGGATCAGGACGATGCGATGCGGCTGCAACCATCCCCGCATCACGTCAGCCCCCCGCATTGCGCGGCTCGCCCCGCCGCGCCCACCGTTCGATGCGCGCAAATGCCCAGCCGGACAGAAGGGTGATGATCAGATAGATCACCCCCGCCGCCATGAAGAACGTAAAGAAGGCCTTGGTTGTACTGGCCGCCTGCCGCGTCGCGAAGGTCAGTTCGGAAAAGCCCACCACCGCCAGAAGCGCCGTATCCTTGGTGGCGATCAGCCACAGGTTCGCCAGCCCCGGCATGGCAAGGCCCAGCATAGAGGGAAAGATGATCCGCCGCGCCATCAGGAAGGGTGGCATCCCCATCGCCTTGGCCGCCTCCACCTGCCCCTGCGGCACGGCCAGCAGCGCACCGCGCAGCACCTCGGTCGCATAGGCGCCCTGCACCACGCCCAGAACGGCGATACCCGCAGCCACGCCGGAAATCTGAATCCGCTCATGCCCCAAGGCAATCAGGATCTGGTTCACCAGATCGGTCACCCCGAAATACAGGATCAGGATCAGGATCAGTTCCGGCACCGCCCGGACGATGGTGGTGTACATCGCCAGCAGGTCGCGGGTGACCGGGCCGCCATGCAGCTTGCCCCACGCTCCCAAAGTGCCAAGGATCAGGCCGAGGCCGAAGGCCCCGACCGCGATCAGCAAAGAATTCCAAAGCCCGGCCAGAAGGGTGGCCCCCCAGCCGGGCGGGGAATAGGCAAGCAGGTGGAGGGTTTCCACGCCCCTCTTCCCCTAGGACCCTGCCTCAGTTCCCGTAGATCGACGAGGCGAAATAGCCCGCCGTGACCTTGTCATAGGTGCCATCGGCCAGAACCCCGGCGATGCCCTTGTTGAAGGCGGCCTTCAGGTCGTCCTCGCCCTTGCGCAGACCCACGCCGACACCCAAGCCCAGAACCGCCGGATCATCCGCCACGGTGCCCTTCACTTCGCAGCAGGCCTGACCTTCCGGCGTGGCAAGGAAGGCATCCAGAGCGATGCTGTCGGCCTGGATCGCGTCGATCCGCCCCGCCACGAGGTCTTGGTTCGCCTCATCCTGCGTCTGATAGGTTTTCACCTCGGCGGCGACGGGGGCGAAATACTTCTCGACATAGGCCTGATGGACGGTCGACACCTGCACCCCGATGATCTTGCCGGTCAGGCCCTCGGGCGTGGCGTCCATCTCCATCCCCTTGGTGCCGACGACGACGGTGGGCGTGTTGTAATACTTGTCCGAGAAGTCGATGGTCTTCATCCGCTCTTCGGTGATCGACATCGACGCCATGATCGCGTCGATCTGGCCCGCCGTCAGCGCCGGGATGATGCCGTCCCATGCCACCGGCACGATCTCGCAGGTCAGGCCACCCGCGGCGCAGATCGCGCCGATCATCTCCACCTCCCAGCCGACCCATGCGCCGCTGGCATCTTGGCTGGCGAAGGGCGGATAAGCCTCGGCGGCGATGCCCACCTTGACGGTTTCGGCGCTGGCGACACCGGCCATCAGGCCGAAGGAAAGCGCAAGCGCGGCGGTCATTGCTTTTTTCATGTGTCAGACTCCCTGATCTGGTTTCTTTTTCCCCTCTCAGCCCACGGACCGGAGGAATTGTTGCAGGCGCGGCGATTGCGGTGCGCCGAACACCTGTTCGGGCGGGCCTTGTTCTTCGACCTGCCCATTGGCGAGGAAGATGACATGGCTCGCCACCTCCCGCGCAAATTTCATCTCATGCGTCACAAGGATCATCGTCCGCCCCTCGGCGGCCAATCCCCGGATCACCGCCAGCACCTCGCCCACCAATTCGGGGTCAAGGGCCGACGTCGGTTCGTCAAACAGCATCGCGCGCGGTTCGATGCACAGCGCCCGCGCAATGGCCGCGCGCTGCTGCTGGCCGCCAGACAGGAAGGCGGGATAGCTGTCGGCCTTCTCGGCAAGGCCCACCCGGGCAAGCAGGGTCTTCGCGCGTTCCACCGCCTCGGCCTTTGATACGCCAAGGACGTGGACCGGCACTTCGATCAGGTTGTCCAGCACCGTCTTGTGGGTCCAGAGGTTAAAGCTCTGGAACACCATCCCCAGACTGCGGCGGATGCGTTCGATCTGCCGCCTGTCCGCCGCGCCGCCACCATCGGGGCGCTGGCGCACCTCTTCCCCGGCGATCACGATCCGACCCGCGCTCGGGGTTTCAAGAAAGTTGATGCAGCGCAGCATGGTGGACTTGCCCGAACCGGACCCGCCGATCACCGCGATCACGTCGCCCTCATGCGCGGTCAGATCGACGCCCTTCAGAACCTCGTGCGGGCCAAAGGATTTGCGCAGGCCTTCCACCCGGATCGCCTCGGCGGCGGTCTTGTCTGTGCGGGGAACCGTAACGCCCAAGCCCAAGCCCACCTTGTTGTTCGTCCGAAGAACAGGTTAGCCGCGCCACGCCCCGGTCTGGCAAGCAAAATCGCACACCGCCCGGAAAGACCCCGGCACAGGCTCACTTCCGATGACGTCTGCGTGATCCCGGGCCGCATCCGGCCCGCAAAAGGGCCAAATCCGGCGCAGGCAAGCCACTGCGTCACGCTGCCGCACTTCCGCCGGACCGCGGCATGGCCACCTCGGACGCAAGCAAGCCAGAAAAGCAAAACGGAGGAGCAACAGGATGTCAGGTCTGTTTCGCGGAACATGGATCGTCGTCGCCTGCCCCGATGGCGCAATGATCCTTGAGAATGCCGGATGCATGCGCCAGCCGGACTTGCGGCTGATCGACCGGATGGATGCGCCCGAAACGCCGCGCCCTGATGGCTGGGCAGACCTTCCCGAAGTGACGGACCGCAACCGTCTGGCCATCACGGCGCTGGCCGCGCAGCTTGTCGGGCGTCTGGCGCGCGAAGCGGCGCGCGGGCGGGCGGACCGGCTTGTCCTCGCCGCACCGGACCCCCTGCTTGATGCGATCCGCGCCCGTCTGGACGCCGATCTGGAACAGCGCGTTGTCCTTGCCCTGCCGCGCCGCCTGACGCAGGAACCGCTCGGCACCATCATGTCCGAAGTCAACGCCGCCCTGCAGCGGGCGGCCTGACCCCTGTCCCCATGGGGGTATTCCGCCAACAGGCCCCGGGATGTGGCGGAATGCTGCTCAACCCATGACGTCTTATACTTTCAGGTAGTAGCATGGCTTTCGTCGGTCTTGCACCCTGCACGTCCCTGCATAAAGTCGTCCCATTGCGGAGCGGTAGGCCATGCTGATTGATGTCGATGTCGTTGAAGAGGTGCGCGAGACGCTGGGGGATGACACCTTCAACGCCTTCGTGCGTCGCATGCTGGACGAAGTAGCCGAGACGCAAGCCGCGCTGCTGCGCCTTCTGGCAGAGCGCGATTTCGAAACGCTGGCCCGGACGGCGCATCGCACCTCGGGATCGGCGGCCAGCATTGGGGCCAAGGGCCTACATGCCGCGCTGAAGGAAATCGAAAACGTCGCGCGCAGCGATGCGGCGGCACAGCGCCTGCCCGATCTGATCGCGGCCATTCCCTCTCGGGCGCAGGAAACATCGCTCGCCCTGTCGGCCGCCCTCGCAGGCTGACCTGCCCTTACTGGGGATCAGCCAAGCGCGCGGGCGAACAGCGCAGCGAGACGCGCCTGACCTGCGCGATACTCTTCCATCCCCCGGACAGACGTCTTCAGTCCCTTGACCGAGGTGATGATCGTCCCCGCCACGTCCCGCGCCGTGCCCAGCCCCGGCGGAATCGTTCGGCGCGCCAGCCAGTCGCCCAAGACCTCCACCATCCGCGCCTCGCCCGCCGCCGCCAGATCGCCGGTGACCGAAAAACCCGCATCCATCAGCTCTTCGCCATGCGGGGTGGTCAGCACCGCCTCCATGAACTTGCCATCCTTGGCGATAAAGGCCGCGAGCAAGGCCTGTTCCAGCGTCTGCCCCGGTTGGTCCAGAGCGGCGGTCATGTCGCGCAACGCCTCGTCAAAGTAACGCAGGGCGAGAGAGCGGAAGATGTCTTCCTTGTTGCGGAAGTGCAGATAAAGGGCGCTGCGCGAAATCCCTGCGCCCTTGGCGATGTCATCCATCGCGGTGCGCCGATAGCCATAGGTCGCGAATGCCCGAAAGGCGGCGTCAAGGATCACATCCAGACGCTCCGGCATGGTCACAGAGTGCGGCGCTGCTTCGGCCATGCAGACACCCTGACGTTTCCTCTCCAGAATGTCAATTGACATCCTGACATTTCTCGCCCATTTTGTCAGCAACGCAGAGGAGAGTCGGATGCCCATCACCCTCACCGTCAACGGACGCCCCGAAACGCTGGACCTGCCGCCCGAGATGCCGCTCCTCTGGGCGCTGCGCGATGGGCTGAACCTCACCGGAACGAAATTCGGCTGCGGCGTCGCCGCCTGCGGGGCCTGCACCGTGCATGTGGACGGGCAGGCGGTCCGGTCCTGCCAGACGCTGCTTGGCGATGTGGCGGGCGCCGCCATCACCACGATCGAAGGCTTGGGCAATCCGGCGGCCCTGCATGCCGTGCAGGCGGCTTGGGCCGAAGGGCAGGTCGCGCAATGCGGCTATTGCCAGTCGGGCCAGATCATGCAGGCCGCCGCCCTTCTCGCCACCAATCCCGCCCCGACAGAGGCCGAGATCGACGAGGCGATGTCGGGCAACCTCTGCCGTTGCGGCACCTATCCCCGCATCCGCGCCGCCGTGCAGGATGCCGCCCGCCGCCTGCAGGAGGTGTGATCATGGCCCGCCTGATGAAAATCGCCCGCCGTGGCTTCCTCTTCGGCTCCGTCGCCCTGCTGGGCGGGGTGGCCTTCGGCTGGTGGCGCTACGCCACGCCGCAGGACAACCCGCTGGAAACCGGGCTGGCCGAGGGCGAAGTCACACTGAACCCTTACGTTCTGATCGATCAGAGCGGCGTCACCGTCATCGCCCCCCGGGCCGAGATGGGGCAAGGCATCCACAGCACGCTTGCCGCGCTGGTGGCCGAAGAAATGGATCTGGACTGGTCCACGATCCGCGTCCTGCACGGCCCCGCTTCTGCCGCCTATTACAACGCTGCCGTCCTACAGGAAGGCGTGCCCTTCGCGCCGACCGATACAGGCTGGCTGGCCGAAACCGTGCGCGCCGGGATGGACATTCCGGCGAAATTCCTTGGCCTGCAGATCACGGGCGGCTCCTCTTCCATCCCCGATGCCTTCGACAAGATGCGCCTCGCCGGGGCCGCCGCCCGCGCCGCCCTTGTCGCGGCAGCGGCGGCACGGCTGAACCTGCCCGCCGATCAGCTGAAAACCGAAGCCGGGGCCGTGGTCGCCCCCGACGGCACCCGCATCCCCTACACCGATCTGGCCGAGGCCGCCGCAGGGGTGGAACTGGACCGCGAACCCGTCCTGAAGGCCAAGGCGGATTGGCGGCTTCTGGGCAAAAGCCTGCCGCGCCCCGACATGCTGGGCAAGGTGACCGGCACCGCCACCTTCGCCGTCGACCTGCGCCTTCCCGGTATGCGCTTTGCCACCGTCCGCACCAACCCGCGCCAAGGCGCAGCCCTCCTGTCGCATGATGCCAGCGTGGCCGAGGCAATGCCGGGGGTGGAAAAGATCATCCCCGTCGAGAACGGCCTTGCCGTGGTCGCGACCTCCACTTGGGTGGCGATGCAGGCCGCCGATGCCATCACCTTCGACTGGGCCCCCGCCCCCTATCCGGCCACCAGCGCCGAAATCGACGCCATCCTCGCCGCCAGCTTCACCGAGGATCGCCGCGACAGCGTCAACCGCAATGATGGCGATGTGGATGCCGTGCTGGCCGCCGATGACTGGCAGGCCGAATACTCCGTCCCCTACCTTGCCCATGCCACGATGGAACCGATGTCCAGCGCCGCGCTGCTGAAGGACGGGCGCCTTACCGTCTGGACCGGGCATCAACTCCCCTCGCAGATCGCCCCCGAGGCGGCCGCCATGACCGGCCTGCCGCAAGAGGCGATCACAGTCGAAGTGCTGCCCATGGGCGGCGGCTTCGGGCGGCGGGCCGAGATGGACGTGATCCGTCAGGTCATCACCATCGCCAAGGCGATGGAAGGCACCCCCGTTCTACTGACATGGAGCCGGGAAGAAGACATGACCCATGACGGCTACCGCCCTGCCGCCCGCGCCAAGGTCCGCGCGCGGCTGGACGGGGAAAGCCTCGTCGCCTTCGACTTCGCCACCTGTTCCTCGTCGGTCGTGGAAAGTCAGGCCGGGCGGCTGGGCTACAATGTCCCGGGGCCGGATGGCGCCATCGTGCAGGGCGCATGGGAGCAGCCCTACCGCATCGCCAATCACCGCGTGACGGGTTACCGCGCCCCAGCCATGGTGCCGGTGGGCAGCTGGCGGTCCGTCGGGGCGTCGCAAAACGCCTTCTTCCACGAAACCGCGATGGATGAACTGGCGGCACAGGCGGGGGTGGACCCTGTCACCTTCCGGCTGAACATGATCGACCACGCCCCCTCCCGCGCCGTGATCGAAGCGGTGGCCGAAATGTCCGGCTGGGGCAATGCCACCCCCGGCCGCGCCAAGGGCTTTGCCTTCTGCCTGTCCTTCGGCGTCCCTTGCGCGCAGGTGATCGAGGTGGAGGACACGCCCGCAGGCCTGCGCATGACCGGCGCTTGGGCGACAGCCGATGTGGGCACCGCGCTCGACCCCCGCAACCTTGAGGCACAGGTGCAAGGCGCGATGATCTACGGCCTCTCTGCCGCGATCCGGGGCGAGATCACCATCGCCGACGGTCAGGCCGAACAGCGGAACTTCTGGGATTACGAACCGCTCCGCCTGTCGCAATGCCCGCCCATCGCGGTGCGCGTGCTGGAAAACCTCGACCGCATCCGGGGGATCGGGGAACCCGGCACACCGCCCGCCGCGCCCGCCCTTGGCAACGCGATCTTCGCCCTAACCGGGCAGCGCCTGCGCGACCTGCCCTTTGCGCGCACGGTGACCTTCGCCTGACCCACCCGCCCTGACTTGCCGCGCCACTGGTATAACCACATAATCACCCATGGCGCGGCTGGACAAAGAGGCAGGCAATGACCGGGGCGATGACCGGGGCTGTGACAAAGGGACCCCGGGTCGCGTGGCTGGGCGACGATTTCACCGGGGCCGCCGCCGTGATGGAGGTGCTGGCCTTCGCAGGCCTTCCCGCCGTCCTGTTCACCGAAATCCCCTCCCCCGCTTTGATGGCCCGTTTCACCGGGATGCAGGGCATCGGGCTGGCCACCACCGCCCGCAGCCAACCGCCCGACGGCATGGCCGCCAGCCTTCCCCCTGCCTATGCATGGCTGGCGGCGCTGCAGCCGGACATCCTGCATTACAAGCTCTGCTCCACCTTCGATTCCGCCCCCCATCTGGGCAGCATCGGCCGCGCCATCGAAATCGGCCTCGCCCATCGCGCCGCCCGTGCCGTGCCCCTCGTCACCGCCGCCCCGCAAATGCGGCGCTATCAGGCCTTCGGTCACCTTTTCGCAGGCGCGCCGGGGGGCGTGTTCCGCCTTGACCGCCACCCCGTCATGGCCCGCCACCCGGCCACGCCGATGACGGAGTCCGACCTCTTGCGCCATCTCTCTGCGCAGACCGACCTGCCCTCCGCCCTGATCGACCTGCCGACCCTCGCCACCGACCCCGACAGCGCCCTGGCGCTCCATCTCGCGGCGGGCGCGCGTCTCCTCTCGCTCGACATGATCGATGACCGGTCCGAGGCGGCGGTGGGCCGCCTGCTCTGGCAGCATCGCGGCGACCTGTCCTTCGTCGCGGGCAGTCAGGGCGTGGAATACGCCCTCGTCCGCCACTGGCAAGAGGCGGGGATGATCCCGCCCGCCCCCCCCGTGCCCTCCGCCGGACCAACGGACCGCATCGCCGCAGTGTCCGGCTCCGTCTCGCCCATCACCGCCGCCCAGATCGCATGGGCCGGGGCGCATGGCTTTGCCCCCATCCCCTTCGACGCCGCCACTGCCTGTGGCCTTCCCGATGCTCTCGCCGATGCCGAGGCGCGCGCCCTTTCGCAGGCGCTGGTGGCGGCAGCCGAAGGGAAAAGCCCACTGATCCACACCGCGCTCGGCCCCGATGACCCGGGCGTCAGCCGTTTCCGCGCGGCGCTGTCGGCCACCACCCTGACGCCCGATCGCGTGCATGGTCGATTGGGGGCCGCGCTGGGACGCATCCTTGCTGCCCTGCTCGACAAGACGCGGATAGGCCGTGCCGTCATCTCGGGCGGCGACACATCAGGCCATGCTCTGCGCGAACTGGGCCTTCCGGCCCTGACCGCGCTCGCCCCCACCATCCCCGGCGCAGCCCTGTGCAAGGGGCATGGCGAAGGGCCACGTGACGGTCTGGAAATCGCGCTGAAGGGCGGGCAGATGGGATCGGAGGATTACTTCGGCTGGGTCCGCGCCGGGGGCGGCGCGCGGTCCTGATCCATAGGCGCCAGCGCATTGCGCGACCGGTTCAGGTGGTCGCGCATCGCCTGCACCGCGCCCTCCGCATCACGCGCCTCAATCGCATCCACGATCGCCCCATGATCGGCCAGCGTCACCGCCTCGCGCCCCGACCAATGCAGCAACGCGGTATGGTATTCAAAGAGCCAGCGCAGCATCGCCTGCGAGGCGGCGGTGATGATCGGATTGCCGCTGATCGCCGCGATGCGGGCGTGAAAGGCCATATCCGCCTCGATGAAGGGCACCGGATCGCCGCCCATCTGCGCCCGCTGCGCCTCCACCGCCGCGCGCAATGCCGCCACATCCGCTGCGGTCGCGTGCTCTGCCGCCAGCCGGACAAGGCCCAGCTCGAACATCGTCCGCGCCTCTTTCAGATGCTGGCGGTTCGCCGGCACCAGATCGAGCAGCATCCGCGCCACATCATCGCTGCGGGCAAGAACCGTGGCCGCGTCGATGGGTTGCACCCGCGTCCGTTCCCCATGCGAAATGGAAATCAGCCCCTGCTGATGCAGCGCCTGCAACGCCTCGCGCACCGCCGGGCGGCCCACGCCAAAGCGATCCATCAAGGCGCGTTCCGACGGCATCGCATCGCCCGCCTGCAACTCGCCACTGCGGATCATCGCCCGCAGCCTGTCCAGCACCTGATCGGAAAGCTTGCGGCGGATGATCCGGTCGGTCCCCTCCGCCTGCCCCTTGGATTGCACCATCCGGATGGCCCCCCTGCCCTTGCGCGCAGTATACGCCCCCGGACAGGCCCCGCAACGTTGGCCGCAGATGGCCCTTGGCGCGGCGTGGAAACCCTGCTTCACATGGGCCGCCCAATACCCGCAAGGATGCCCGCGATGACATGGACGATGCCCCCCGAAACCGCCCCGCAGGATCGCATCTGGATGGCCTTCCCCCGCGAAGGCCAGACGCTGGGCGACACCACGGCGGAACGCGAGGCAGGCTATGCCGCATGGACCGCCGTCGCCCATGCCGTGGCGGAATTCCAGCCCGTCTCGATGATCGTGGACCCCTCCGAAATGGCCCGCGCGCGACGGATGATCGGGGCTGGCATCGACCTGATCGAACGGGTGATCGATGATTTCTGGCTGCGCGATTCCGGCCCCACCTTCGTGCATGCCGCCGATGGGTCGCTGGCCGCCGTAGACTGGATCTTCAACGGCTGGGGCGGCGGCGACTGGACCAGCGCCACCCATGACCGGGGGCTGGCGCAATTCATCGCAGGCCTCTTGGACGTGCCGGTGATCCCTTCCCTTCTGGTGAACGAAGGCGGCGGCATCCATGTCGATGGCGAAGGCACGATCCTGCTGACCGAAACCGTTCAGCTGGGCGCCGAACGCAACCCCCATGCCGATGCCGCGCGGGTAGAGGCCGAGATGGCGCGCACCCTCGGCACCGAAAAGGCGATCTGGCTGCCCCGCGGCCTTGCGCGGGATTACGATGCCTTCGGCACCCGGGGCCATGTCGACATCGTCGCCACCTTCCCCTCGCCCGGCACCGTCCTCGTCCATCAGCAGGCCGACAGCAGCCACCCCGACCACGCCACGATGCAAGAGATCCGCGCCCTCCTCGCCGCCGCCACCGATGCCAAGGGCCGCAAGCTTGAGGTGATCGACCTGCCCGCCCCCGAAACCCTGACCGATGCGCATGGCTTCGTCGATTGGTCCTATGTGAACCACCTCGTCATCAACGACGCCGTCATCGCCTGCGCCTTTGGCGAGGCACAGGCCGATGCCCGCGCCGCCGACATCCTCGCCGCCGCCTATCCCGGCCGCCGCATCGTCCCAGTGGATGCGCGCGAACTGTTCGCGCGCGGCGGCGGGGTCCATTGCATCACCCAACAACAGCCCAAAGCCCGCACATGACCATCGTAGAAGCCAGCCTCGCCGACCTGCAGGCCGCCTTGGCGCAGGGCAAGACCACCTCCGTCGCCCTGACCGCCGCCTATCTCACGCGCATCGCGGCGCTGGATCGGCAGGGGCCGCGCCTGAACGCCGTGCCGATCCTGAACCCCGCGATGTTCGACGACGCCCGCGCCTCGGACCTGCGCCGCGCGCGGGGGGAAAGCCTCGGCCCCCTCGACGGCATCCCCTACAGCGCCAAGAACAGCTACAAGGCGCGCGGGCTGACCGTCGCCTCCGGTTCTCCCGCCTTTGAGGGTCTGGTGGCCACCGATGACGCCTTCGCCATCGCCCGCCTGCGCGCGGCGGGCGCGGTGCTGGTGGGGCTGACCAACATGCCGCCCATGGCCAACGGGGGGATGCAGCGCGGCGTCTATGGCCGCGCGGAAAGCCCCTATAACGCCGATTACCTGACCGCCGCCTATGCCTCGGGCTCCTCCAACGGATCGGGCACGGCGACGGCGGCCAGTTTCGCCGCCTTCGGTCTGGGCGAAGAAACATGGTCCTCGGGCCGCGCGCCCGCCGCCAATAACGGGCTTTGCGCCTATACCCCCTCGCGTGGGGTGATCTCGGTCCGGGGCAACTGGCCGCTTGTGCCAACGATGGATGTGGTCGTGCCCCACACCCGCACGATGGCCGACATGCTGGCGCTGCTTGACATCCTCGTGGCCGACGATCCCGAAACGCGCGGCGATCTGTGGCGCAGCCAGCCTTGGGTGACGATCCCCAAGGCATCGGACATCCGCCCGCCCTCCTACCCCGCACTGGCCAGAAATGCCTCGCTCAAAGGCAAGCGCATCGCCGTGCCCGCCATGTACATCAACGCCGACCCCCTTGCCGGCACCGCCGAAAACCCCGGCATCGGCGGGCCGACGGGGCAGCGCATCCACACCCGCCCCTCCATCCTCGCCCTCTGGGAACAGGCGCGGCAGGCACTTGAAGACGCAGGCGCCACCGTCATCGTCACCGATTTCCCCGTCATCACGCATTACGAAGGCGACCGTCCCGGCGCGCCCACGATCCGCACGCGCGGCCTCGTCCCGCCCGCCTATTTCAAACGCGAGATCGTCGATCTGTCGGTCTGGTCATGGGACGACTTCCTCGCCGCCAATGGCGACCCCACTCTCAACCGCCTTGCGCAGGTGGACGGCTCGAAAATCTTCCCCTTGCCCAAGGGCGCGCTGCCCGATCGCTATGACGGGTTCGACGACGATATCGGCACCTACCCCGCCTTCGCCCGTGCCAACCCACCGGGCGACTTCCGCGATATCCCCCACCTCGGCGACGGCTTCCGCGCGCTAGAAGAAACCCGCCGCATCGATCTGGAGTCGTGGATGGACACCCACGCCCTCGATGCCGTGGTCTTCCCCGCCGTGGCCGATATCGGCCCCGCCGATGCCGACACGAACCCCGCCTCTTTCGACAAGGCTTGGGCGAATGGCGTCTGGGTGGCGAATGGCAACCTCGCCATCCGGCATCTGGGCATCCCCACTGTCACCGTCCCGATGGGGATCATGGACGACACCGGCATGCCCGCCGGCCTGACCTTCGCAGGGCGCGGCTGGGATGACAGCGCCCTCCTTCAACTCGCCTGCGCGTTTGAGGCGACGGGGCATTACCGCCATCCCCCGCCGCGCACCCCCGACCTGCCGCCCCTGCCCGTGGCGAAAGGCGACACCGTCACACCCGCCCCGCGCCTGACCGCAACGCTGCACCCCCTCCCCGGGGGGATGGATCGGCTGACCCTGCACTGGCAGGCCGCCACACCCCTGATCCACCTCTCCGTGGACGGCACCGCGCTGCCTTTGCCGAATGGTGACAGCCTCACCCTCGACCTGCCGCGCAACACCCATGTCCATAGCGAATGGCAACCGCCCTACCCACCCCTCGCCATCGCCCTCTTCGCCGATGGCACCGCCGCCTTCGCCGAAGGCCACATGGCGGCAGGGACATGAGATGAGCCTTGCCCTTTTCGATCTCACCGGACGCACCGCCTTGATCACCGGCGGCTCGCAGGGCATCGGCTTCGCCCTCGCCCAAGGCCTTGCTGCCGCCGGGGCGCAAGTCATCCTCAACGGGCGCGACCCTGCGAAACTCGCCGCCGCAGCCGCCCGCATCCCGGGCGCCGCGACCCTGCCCTTCGACGTGACCGACCACGCCGCCACCCGCGCCGCCATCGATGGGCTGGAAGCCCAAGGCACAGCCCTCGACATCCTCGTGAACAATGCGGGCATCCAGCACCGCGCACCCTTAGAGGATTTCCCGCCCGACGCCTTTGAACGCCTTCTGCAGACCAATATCGCCAGCGTCTTTCACGCAGGGCAAGCCGCCGCCCGCCACATGATCGCCCGGGGCCGGGGCCGCATCATCAACATCGCCTCTGTGCAATCGGCCCTCGCCCGCCCTTCCATCGCCCCCTACACCGCCACCAAAGGCGCCGTCGCCAACCTGACCAAGGGCATGGCCACAGATTGGGCCCGCCACGGGCTGACCTGCAACGCCATCGCCCCGGGCTATTTCGACACGCCGCTGAATGCCGCCCTCGTCGCCGATCCAGCCTTCACCGCATGGCTGGAAAACCGCACCCCCGCCCGCCGCTGGGGCAGGGTGGAGGAATTGCAGGGCGCCTGCATCTTCCTCGCCTCCGACGCCGCCAGTTTCGTGAACGGTCACATCCTTTATGTCGATGGCGGCATCACCGCCTCGCTCTAGGCACCCGCTCAGGCCTTCCCGCGCAGCATCCCCGAGACGGCCTTCATCAGATCGGCCCGCAGGATGGGTTTCGCCAGATGGGTGCCGAACCCGCCCGTGACATATTCCAACACCTGTTGCGGCATGACGTTGGCGGTCACCGCGACGGCAGGCACCTCGTCCAGACCCGCCGCCTCTTCCATCGCGCGGATCTCCCGCAAGGCGGTCAGCCCGTCCTTCACCGGCATGCGGATATCCAGCAGCAGCAGATCAAAGGGCCGCGCCTCGGCCTGCGCCGCTTGCCAGGCCGCCACCACCTCATCCCCATCCTGCGCCCCGACAATCTCCACCCCGGTGGGCACAAGCATTTCCTTCAGCACCATCAGGTTGGTCTGGTTGTCATCGGCGATCAGCACCCGCTTGTCCTTCAGCCAGTCCGTATCGGCGGCCAAAGACTCCGGTTGCGACACTTCCATCGCCGGGTCCACCTCGGGCAGCGGCAGGGTTACCCGCACTGTCGTCCCGCTGCCCAGCTCGCTTTCGATTTCGATCGTCCCGCCCATCAGATGCACCAGCTGCCGCACGATCGACAGGCCCAGCCCCGTGCCCCCAAAGCGGCGCGCGATGGAGCTTTCCGCCTGCTCAAAGCTTTCGAACACCCGCTTGACCTGCGCCGGGTTCATGCCAATGCCCGAGTCCGTCACCTCGATCAGAACGGGGCGGCCTGGCTTGCAGGACACGATCACCCGCACATCGCCACTTTCGGTGAACTTGATCGCGTTGCTCAAAAGGTTGTTCAGCACCTGCGTCAGACGGTGGGGATCGCCCAGACGCGCCTTCGACTTGCCGCCGCTGCACAGCACCTCGAAATCCAGCGCCTTTTCCTCGGCCTTCACCCGGTGCAGCGCCTCGATCCCGAAAATCAGGTCGGGCACCCGGATCGGCACCTGATCCAGCGTCATCTTTCCCGCCTCGATCTTCGACATGTCGAGGATGGAATTCAGCACCGCCAGCAAGGTTTCCCCCGATTGCTGAATGGTGGCCACCATGCGCTTCTTCTCGGGTGTCGTGACCATGCTCTGCAGCACTTCCGCCATCCCCAGCACACCGTTCAGCGGCGTGCGGATCTCGTGGCTCATATTGGCGAGGAAATCAGATTTCGCCCGGCTCACCTCTTCCGCCTTCTGCCGCGCCTCCTCGATCCGCTGGGTGGCGGCGACGCGTTCGGTGATGTCCTCAACGGCACAGACGACGGCGACGGGGCCTTCCACCCCCGCCAATGGCGAGGCGTTGATGGACAGGATATGCCGCTGTCCATCCGGCCATGTGATCGTATGGCGCACGTCGCGCACCGGTTTGCCATCCCGCAGCACCCGCGCGACCGGCAGGTCATCGACAGAGAAGTCGCCCCCTTCGACATTCTCGATCTGCCAGCGCGAATCGTCGAACTGGCGATGCGTGATCTCGGCCTCCGACAGGCCCAACACGCGGCGGCACTCCCGATTGGTCAGGGTGATCCGCCCCTGACGGTTCACCGACAGCACCGCGACCGGCACCGTCTCAAGGATATTGGCCAACTGATCGCGTTCATTGGCAAGGTCGCGCCGGACCGTCTCCAGCGCCTGCGCCATTGATGTCAGGCGCAACTGATCGTTCACGCTGCGTCCCAGCCGCTCCAGCGTGTCGATATCCTCGTCCGTCCAACTGCGCGGGACATGGTCGATGGCGCAGAAGGACCCGATCGTTTCACCCGTATCAGCGATGACCGGCACGCCCAGATAGGCGACGACACCCAGCAGATCGATCACCGGATTGCCCATCACCCGGCTGTCCTCGCGCGCATTCGTCACGCTCAGCGGCTTGCGCCCTTCCACCACCAAGCGGCAAAAGGATTGGTCAAGCGGCGTCTGCCGCGTCACCGCCCAGGGCTGTGGCAAGCCGCACTGGCTTTTGAAGAATTGCCGCTCCCCTTCGAAATCGATGATCGACACCAGCGACACGGGCGCCTTCATCAGGCGCGAGGCCAGCCGCGTGAAATTGTCGAAAACATCCTCGGGCGCGGTATCAAGCAGGGCACGGGCGGCAGGGACTGTCGGGCTTTCGAACAGGACGTTCAATACAGATGACCTCCGCTGTTTCACTGATCCGCCCCGATGGAACTGCCGGAACAGTCCTCCACAGGAGTCGCCCCGAAAACCGCAAGCGGCCCCGGAATGAAGTGAAACGGGAGGGAAATGATTTAATTTAGAGATGCCTTTTTCTGCCCCACCGATGACACTCGAGAACCGTTGAAAGCGGTGGGGGGACTTGCCTCCAAGGGCACCGAGCAAAAGACGGTTACGACCCCCACAAACCATGCCTCTACGCTGGTCGGTACCCTCTCCGCTCCTTCCTCTGCTGCCAAATGCGCAGCATGACTTCCCCCTCTGACTGCTGAACAAGCACCGTTTCTTGCCAGCGCCCCTTGGTCCCAATCCGCCCCCAGCGCCGGATCAGGACCACCTCACCAAAGAGCGTTCGGCAAAGCTCCAGACTGTAGAACCGCGCCATGTTCCGGGCGGGATCGTATCGCAGAAGATGAACAGACTGGCTCATGGCACGAGTCTGGCTGTCACCCGCTCTCAGGTCCAATTCTGTTTCTGAATCAGTCCCGTACGGTCGATTCCTTCGCGTGATGATCTAAACGGCCGCCGTCCAAATGCGATACCGCCCTTGCCCCGTGATCTCGCGGATCAGTCCCCGCGCGACCAGCAGGTCAAGGTTCCTCTGGACGGCGGCACGGCTGGCGCGGGTATGCTCATCCGCCATCGGCGCTGACACCATGGGCCAGCGCGCAAAGACCTTGACCAATTCGCCGGGCGTCCGGCCCGAGCAATCCTTCAGCACCTCGACCGAGCGCTCTTCCCAATCCGCCATCCGATCGATCAGCATAAGCGCCGAAAGCGACGCCTGCTCTGCCCCGCGGTAAAAGGCCGCCAGCCGCGCCGCAATCGCCCCCTGCCCTCGCAACGCAGTGCCGCTGCCCAAGGCGAGCGGCAGGAACAGCGCCCCACGGCCGAGCGTCTCACCGGCAAGGCGGGCTGCCGCCACGCCGCCTTCGATATCCCGTGCGCCACGTTCGGCACCCGCCATCTTCCAGGCGTGGAACAGAAAGGCCGCCTGCGTGATCGGATGGAGCGCCTCGGTTCCCATCATCGTTTCTGCCAGATCGAGGACAGCATCACCCTCAAAGCCGAAGAACGCCGAGAGACCTGCCGCCCATCCCCCCTGCCCTTGCACCTTGCCCGCGCCTGTCAGGCGCCGAACGCCCCAAGCGAATTGGCCAAGGATTGCGGCATCATCGCCCGCGCCGATGCGGAGGGAGAAAAAGAGTGCAAGCCGCTCCAGCCCGATCCGCGACCCAGAAAGCCAGCCAAGATCGGCGACCTCCTGCAAAGCCAGACGCAAACCCATCCCCTCCCCTGCCATGGCAAGACGGGCGTCAAGCCTGCCAAAAGCAAGGCAGGCGGCGGCAAGGTCACCGCTCAGCGTGCCTTGGGCCTTAAGCCATTCCTCAGGATCGAAGAGACTGCCGCGTCCCGCGCGTCGTCCCGTAGGCGGCGCGACCTCAGGCGCAGGGTCCTCCGGAAGAAACCAGTCCTCCTCCTGCTCCGCCGCATCGTAGAGCGACGGGGGCAAAGACAGTTCTTCCAAGTTAAACTTTGGGATGCGCGCCATAATGCGCATTATCAGATAATTTTGCACAGCACCCAAGTGTTTTCGGTGGTGCCGAACAACACGCGATAAGGTGCAGTTATCATGTCTTGTCTAATCCCGCGGAATATGGCCTCCTTCCCCCGCGAAACATGGCCGGCACGCCCTGAAATGACCCTACCGCACCACCCATCCGCACCCCCTACCCTGTCGCGTCTGACGCCCGCCGACGAGGCTGCGCTGGAAGACCTGTTCCGCCGTGGGACGCCGGACAACACACGCCGCGCCTATGAAACCGACCTCGCCTACATCGCGGCGTGGAAGCGTCTCTCCTTCGGGGGCGCGCTGGACTGGCCCGAAGCGCCCGATGTCGCGCTGCGCTTCATCCTCGACCATTCCCGCGATTTCACCCGCACCTCCGCCACCGACCCGTCCCGTCAGGTTGCCGAGGCGCTCATCGCCTTTGGCCAGCGCCGCTCGCTCGACTGCCCTGCCCCGTCCACCCTCGACCGCCGTATCGCCACATGGCGCGCGCTGCACCGGATGCGCGACCTGCCCAGCCCCTTCGACGCGCCCTTGGTCAAACAGGCCCGCACCAAGGCCCGCAAGGCCGCCGCCCGCCCCCCTGCGCCCAAGTCGCAGAACCCAGTGACGCGCGATGTCTTGAAGCAACTGCTCGATGCCAGCGAACCCGGCCTGCGCGGGTTGCGCGACCGCGCGATCCTTCTTCTTGGATGGAGTTCAGGCGGACGGCGACGATCCGAGATCGTCTCCTTCAATGTCGAGGACCTCGACCTGACCGAATTCGACGCGCGCGGCATTGTCTGGTTGCGGCTTCTGGGCACCAAGACCACCGCCAAAGGCAAGACACCCCGCCTTGTCCTGACGGGCACCGCCGCCCGGGCTGTGGTCGCATGGGTCGATGCCGCCGCGCTCACCTCCGGCCCGCTCTTCCGCAAGATCACCGCGCAGGAAACGCTCCTCCAGCGCCGCCTCACCGCCGATGCCGTGGCCCAGATCCTCCGCCGTCTGGTCACCACCGCCGGCCTGCCCGAAGGCTTCGCCTCGCCCCACGGCCTCCGCTCCGGCTTCCTGACACAGGCCGCGCTGGACGGCGCGCCGCTACAGGCGGCAATGCGATTGTCCCTGCACCGCTCGGCGGCGCAGGCGCAGAAATACTATGCCGATGTGGATGTCGCCGACAATCCGGCGGCAGGCCTTTTCGATCACTGAGAGCCGCTCAACACCGGATTTCCCCGCGGGGAAATCGCCCCCCCAAGGGCGTTGCGACCGTGCGCTGCGTGCCCACAGTTTGCTGCACAGAATACGGCACAAAACAGGGCACAGCCGTTTTCGGCCAAACCATTGAAAAAGGGCGCTTCCCCGCAGGGAAACGCCCTTTCACGCAGCAAAGCCCCCGCCCCTAGTCCAGCGCCGCGAAAAACGCCTTCACCGCCTCTTCCAGCCGCCGCCGATCCAGCGTGGAAAAGTCGCGGTCCAGCCGCAACTCCACCTTCCCCGCCGCCGCCGTGCACTTCACCACGCCCGCCGCCGTCGGCATCCGCAGCACCGTCTTTCCGCGCGGATCGGCGGCCTTGGGCGGCGCGGATCGCGCCGTGGCCTCGCCATCGACAAAGCGACGCAGGATCGTCAACTCCTCCTCCGCCGTCCGCACCCCGGGGCCAAGCATCCGCACCAGGGCCGCCACCGCCTCGGGCCCGTCATCGATCCGGCTTGCCAAGGACAGGCCAAGCGCGCGCGGGATCGCCTCGGGATGCGCCAGCACCGTCTCCAGCGCCGTCATCAAAAACGCAAAGCGCCGGACATAGCTGCGCTTCTGCGGATTGGCCGAGGCGAACAGCAGGTTCACCGCCTCATCCAGATCGCGGCACCCCGTCGCCTCGTCATCGGCATAGGCAAGGGCCAGCTGCGCCATCTCGGCGAAACTGATGTCCTTGCGGACCATGTTCTCGTCCACCATCCGGCGGTACAGGCTGTCCAGCGTCTCGCCCTTGGCCATCAATCCGGCGGGGATACGCGCATAGGCCTCATCCCCCGTCTCGGCCAGCAATTCCCGATAGGCCGACAGCCGCCGCCAGCCCTGCACCAGCTCATACCGCCCCTCGCCCACCTGCTCGACCCGGATCGGGTTCGACAGGCCCACCGCCCGGATAGAGGCTTTCAATTCAAACAGATCGTCATCCAACCGACGCGACCGATCCCGGATCAGCTTGCCCGCATGCACCTGCTCCAGCGGGATCATATCCACCACCAGACCCAGTTTCTTCAGCCGCACGAATTCATGCGCCAACGCATCATTCTCGGCCCGGATCGCGCTTTCCGCCGCCTGCCTCTGGCGCAGAGACTCGGCATTCTCGCCAATCGCGGTCGCCATCGGCCCGCGCCGCAACCCCTCGCCCGACGATTTCACTTCGGGCGCCGGGGTGTCATCCTCGGGAAGGTCGATGTCGAACATCCGCCGCTTCTTCGTCATGCGCGCTCCTCCAGCCGATCCCAGGCGGCACAGACATTGCCGCGAAACTCCTCATAGGCCTTGTCGAAAGTCGTCCGCGCGCGCCGCCACGTCTCGCGCGTCATGTCGCGGTAGTCGATCTCGTAGATCGAGGCGAGGAACCGCCCCGACTGTTCCACCGCCCGCGTATGTTCGATGGGGTTCGCCGTCACGCGATCCCCGAACACCTTCTTGAACGCGTCATACATCGCCCGGTGCAGATCATTGCCCGGCTCATATCGCGTCAGCAGAAAGCGGATATCGAGAAAGGCCTTCGGAAGGGGCATCTTCCCCGCGGGGAAATGGCCTTCGAACCCCGCCGAAAGATCCTCCAGCGCCTCGGCCAATTGCCCGATGAAGGAGGTGGTGGAGTCATATTCCCAATAGCCGGGGCCGGACGGGATATAGAGGACATCCGCCGCAAAGACCGCGTTCATCGACTGGTATCCGATGGCAGGCGGGCAGTCGAAGATGATCATGTCATAGGCATCATCCGGCAGCTGATCCAACCAGCGCGACACAGCCGCAAAGAACGACCAGTCGGGATTCATGTGCCGATATTGCGCGGAGGCGAACTCCACAAAGGCCGCATTGGCGCAGGACGGCACAAGGTCGATCGTGCTCCAGCAGGTCGGCTTGATGAAATCCGTGGCGCGCAGATCGCCCAGCCCCATGTCGGTGATGCTGGCGGGCAGCTTGCGGCGGGGCAGGGCGGCGCCACTCTCTGCGCCTTGCGCCGCGCGGTTCATCCGCTCCGTCTCGCGCACCAGATCGCGCGCCATGATGCCCCAGACGGTGTGTTCCTCGTTCACATCCGACAGGCCCATCGAATGGCTCAGCGTGGCCTGCGGGTCGAAATCCACGCACAGCACGCGATAGCCATCCAAGGCCGCCGCATGGGCGAAATGCAGCGCCACGGTGGACTTGCCCGCACCGCCCTTAAAATTCGCCACCGCCACCCGGATCGCCCGCTTCCCCGCCGGGCGGTGCGGCGTCATCGGCTTGCGGTTGACCTTCATCTTCCGCCGCATCTCATTGATCTCGTCCAGACTGAACCAGCGCTGACGCCCGTCCTCCTCCACCTCGCCATCCGGCAACGACGGGTCAGTCGCCAGTCGGCCGCGAAAGGTGGACTGGTTCACCTTCAGGATCAGTTCCGAAACCTCCCAGCTGGAGAACCGCCGCAGCGTCTTTTCCATCTGCGGAGAAAAGGTCTGCTTGCGGATCCAGCCCTGCATCTTCAGCGAGGTGTCGCGCAACTCCTGCAGATCGCGATGGGTGAACATGGATGCCTCATTGTTAATTCCTGCCGTTCGCGAAATTACGTTGAATTTGCGTTCTGCGCAAACGTGATTATCCTGAATTCATGGATCGGCGTCCAAAGCCGCGCGACAGCCCTGCGTCCCTGTGCCCAAAGGCCGATCCGCACGTGAACCGATTCGCACCGATAGCCCCGTCTTGAGCCCCGGGCGCACCCCATCTTGGGGGGACAGATAAAAGACCACACCGCCCATTGGGGTGACATCATCTGCGGATTGGGGGTCATCCTGCACGTCCCCCATTACCATTTGAACCGGATTTTTCGGATCAAGTCAGCGGGCAAGAAAGCCGATCTCGTGCTTTCGCTTGACAGAATCGATGAACAGGACGCAAATCACCCCACAGTCCGAAAGAACACCGGGAAACGGGTTACGGACCGGGCAGAACGGCAACCGGGGCACATGATCCCGGCGATACAGGAGCAACAGGGATGCAGATCGTCCGGCCTGTCGGCAGACAGGCGGCCTCACGCAAATACGATCTGATCACCGCGCTCGGCGTCCATGCCTGCCGGGGCGACAAGCACTTCCAACGCCTTGTCCTGCGCTTCATCACCGCCATCGTCGCCCGCTACAACTGGCAGACGGATGAACTGTCCATCGGCCAGCGCGACCTTGCCGCGCTTTGGTCCGTCGACGAACGCACCGTCAAACGCGAAATGGCCAAGCTGCGCGCGCTCGGCTGGCTGGTGCAGAAGCGCGCGGCGGTGCGGGGCAGGGTGGCGATCCACGGTCTGGACCTTGCCGCGATCCTCGCCAGCACCCGCCCTGCATGGGATGCCGTCGGCCCTGATTTCATCGACCGAATGGCAGGCCCCCAGCCCGCACCGGACCAGCCCGCCCCCAACGTCGTGGCCTTCCCGGGAACGGCCCCCGCCGCTTTGCCCGAAGATGCGACGCTGTGGGAACGCATTCAGTCCCGCCTCGCCAGCGAAGAACCCGCCGCCTTCAACATGTGGTTCCGCCAACTGGCGCAGGTGGGCCTGTCGGGCGGCTGCCTCGACCTCGCCGCCCCGTCCCGCTTCCACGCGGCCTATGTGACGACCCATCACCTCATCCGCCTTCTGGCCGCAGCCCGGCGGCAGGACGGGTCCATCCGCATGGTCAAGGTCAGCGCGGAATAGGCCCGGTTAAGGATTCTGTTGCCAGATGGCGGCGCGCTGATACTATACAACCGTTCAGCAAGGAATCGTCCTCGGAGGGCACATGCCCCGCGACCCCCGCTTCGACATCCTGTTTCAGCCGGTGAAGATCGGGCCCAAGGTCGCGCGCAATCGGTTCTTTCAGGTGCCCCACGCCTCCGGCATGACCAATGCCGCCCCCCATGTCCGCGCCGCCTTCCGTGAGACAAAGGCCGAAGGCGGATGGGCCGTCGTCTCGACCGGCGCTTGTTCCATTCACACCACCTCGGATGACAGCCCCTTCCCCTGCGCCACGCTGTGGGACGAGGCCGATCTGCGCTCCCATGCCCTGATGACCGAAGCCGCCCACCGCCACGGGTCGCTTGCCGCGATCGAACTTTGGCATGGCGGCGCCGCCGCGGTGAACCGCACCACGCGCCACGCGCCCCTGTCGCCGTCGGGCATTCCGTGGATGGCCACGCATGTGGGATTCATGTCCTCGTCCCGGCCCCGGGTGATGGACGCGCAAGATATCCGCGATCTGATCCGCTGGCATGCCGAGGCAGCCGTGATGGCGGAACGGGCAGGGTTCGACATCCTCTATGTCTATGCGGGCATGGGCTATCTGCCCTACCAGTTCCTTCTGTCCGACTACAATCACCGCACCGACGATTACGGCGGCTCGGTCCGCAACCGTGTCCGCCTCGTCGAACAGTTGATCGACGCCGTGCGCGAGGCAACGCATGGCCGCTGTGCCGTGGCGCTGCGCATCTCGATGCAGGAACTCCGGTCGCGCCCTTCCGAGGTCGCCCCGTCCGAAGCGCATGAGGTGATCGGCCACCTAAAGGACGCGCCCGATCTCTTCGACGTGAAGATGGACTATTCCGCCACTGACTGCGCCGCCAGCCGCTACACGCCCGAAGGCAGCCACGAACCGGTGGTCGACTTCCTCAAGACCATCACAGACAAGCCCGTGGTCGGCGTCGGCCGCTTCACCAGCCCGGACACGATGGTGTCGATGGTTAAACGCGGCGTGCTCGATCTGATCGGCGGCGCGCGCCCCTCCATCGCCGACCCCTTCCTCCCCAAGAAGATCGAGGAAGGGCGGGTGGAAGACATCCGCGAATGCATCGGCTGCAATCTCTGCATCTCCAGCTGGCATGACGGCGTCTGGGTCCGCTGCACCCAGAACCCCACGGCGGGCGAGGAGTGGCGGCGCGGCTGGCACCCCGAGATCGTCCGCCGCGACGGCAATGGGCAGGTTCTGGTCGTTGGGGCAGGGCCCGCAGGGCTTGAGGCGGCGCTGACGCTGGCCCGCCGGGGACATGACGTGGCATTGGCCGACAAGGCGCGCGACTTCGGCGGCCGCCTGCGCTGGGAAAGCCGCCTGCCCGGGTTGAACCAGTGGCACCGGGTGGTCGATTACCGCATGGGCCAGTTGCAGAAGATGCCCAACGTGACGCTCTATCCCGAAAGTGACCTGTCGGTGCAGGATGTCCGCGATTTCGGGGCCGATCACACTGTCATCGCCACAGGCGCGCGCTGGCTGCCGTATCTGTGCGGGGCGAATGAACTGCCCTCCGGCCCCTTGGATGCGCCGCGCGTCTACACGCCGGATGACATCGCCGCAGGGCTGGTGCCCGAAGGTCCCGTCGCCGTCTTCGACTATGACAACTACTATCTCGGCTCCGCCATTGCAGAACATCTGGCGGGGCAGGGCAGGGCGGTCACCTACATCACCACCGCAGGCGCGGCCGCCGCTTGGGGCTTCATGACCAACGAACAGCCCCTCGTCCACCAGTCCTTCGCCAAGAAAGGCATCGCCCTCCGGACGCTGGAGGTGGTGACAGGCTTCGACGGCGAAACCCTGCAACTGTCGCAGATTTTCAGCGGTGAAATGCGCAACATCGCCGCGCGCTCGTTGGTGATCGTGGGCTTCCGGCAAGGCGGCAGCGCGCTCTATGACAGCCTTGTTGCCGATGTCAAACCCGGCACCCTGCATCTGACGGGCGATGCCAACGCACCCGGGGCCATCGTCCATGCCGTCTATCAGGGCCACAAGACCGCCCGCGAACTTGGGCTTCCTGCAGCCGCGATACAGCCCCGCCGCGACGCGCCCTTTGCGCCCCGCGACTTCCAGCTTCCGGAGGCCGCCGAATGACCCGCATCGAGGGGCGTAGGCGTCAGGCCGGTCGCCCCTCGGGCGGGGTACCGCAGCGGCCCTTCGGTCAGGTGGAACGGCGCATCGATTGGATGCGCGTGATTTCCGACGATCAGGTGGCGGCGATCCATCACGCCGCACTCGACGTGCTGGCACGGCAGGGGATGCGCGTCCTCCATCCCCCGGCGCGCGCCCTTTTCGCCAAGGCGGGCGCGCGAGTCGAAGGTGAAACCGTCCGCCTCGACCCCGCGCTGGTGGAGGAACGGCTGACCACCGTCCCGCCTGCCTTCACGCTGGAAGCGCGCGACCCCGCCAAATCCCTCCGCCTCGGCGGCGGGCATTGCGTTTATGCCTCGGTCGGCGGGCCCGCCTATGTGATGTGCAACGACAAAGGCCGCCGCGACGGCACATCTTCCGAACTCAGCGACTTTCTGCGGCTGGTGCAGGCACTCAACGTCATCCATCAGGAAGGCGGCTGCCCCTTCGAACCGCTGGACCTGCCCGCCAACACGCGCCACCTCGACATCTACCACGCCCAGATCCGGCATCTGGATAAAAGCTGGCAGACTCAGACGCTGGGCCACGCCCGTACGATGGACGGGATCGAGATGGCGGCGCTCATGCTCGGCACCACGGTTGAAGGGCTGCGTGATCGGCCTGTGTTGCTTGGGATCATCAACACCAATTCTCCCCTTCAACTTGACGTGCCCATGGCCGAAGGCCTGATCGCCATGGCCGCCCACGGGCAGGTCAATGTCATCACCCCCTTCACGCTGGCCGGGGCGATGGCCCCTGTGACGCTGGCCGGCGCGCTGGTCTTGCAGCATGCCGAGGCGCTGGCGGGCATCGTCCTGACCCAGATCGTCCGCCCCGGTGTTCCGGTGATGTATGGCGGCTTCACCTCCAACGTCGACATGCGGTCGGGATCGCCCGCTTTCGGCACGCCCGAATATGCCAAGGCGGCGCAGGCCAGCGGACAGTTGGCGCGGCATATCGGCGTACCGTTCCGGTCATCGAACGTCACGGCGGCGAATGCTGTGGATGCACAGGCAGCCTATGAATCACAGATGGCGCTCTGGGGGGCATTGACTGGGGGCGCGCACCTTCTGGAACATGCGGCGGGCTGGCTGCATGGCGGGCTGACAGCGAGTTTCGAGAAGCTGATCCTCGATGCCGAAATGCTTCAGATGATGGATGCCTGGTTTGAGCCGTTGCCCACGACCGAAGCTGACCTTGCGCTTGACGCGATACTGGAAGCAGGGGCAGGCGGGCATTTCTTCGGCACCGCCCATACGATGGCACGCTATGAACGCGCCTTCCACGCGCCGATGGTGTCGAACTGGGACAATTATCCCAACTGGCTGCAGCGCGGTGGCATAGAGGCCAGCGCCCGGGCAAATACGGTCTGGAAAGAGCTTCTGGCACAGGCCGAGGATCCACCCCTTGATGCCGCAATCGATGAGGCGCTCTCTGCCTATGTCGAACGGCGCAAGGCCGAAGGCGGGGCACCGATGAACTGATGGCAAAGGGCAGGGGGGCACAGGTTCGGACGGAATATCCCTTCGGTGTGAAGGAGATCGAGAACATCTGGGTCCCCATGCCCGATGGCGTGCGGCTTGCCGGGCGGCTCTGGCTGCCCGAGGGGGCGGGCAGGGTGCCGCTGATCCTTGAATACCTGCCCTATCGCAAGCGCGACGGAACGCGGGCGCGGGATGAGAAGATGCATCGCTACCTCGCCCGCCACGGCTATGCGTGCTTGCGGCTGGATATCCGTGGGACGGGCGACAGCGAGGGGGTCATCGACGACGAATACTCCGTTCAGGAACAGGAGGATGGCGTCGCCGCCATCGACTGGCTGTCGCGTCAGGACTGGTGCGATGGGCAGATCGCGATGATTGGTATCAGCTGGGGCGGGTTCAACGGCCTGCAGATCGCCGCCCGCCAGCCGCCCGCGCTGAAGACCATCATTACCGTCGGGTCGACGGATGACCGCTATGCCACCGATATCCATTGGGTCGGCGGCTGCCTATCGAAGGACAATTTCGACTGGTCCTCCACCATGTTCGCCCATCAAGACCTGCCCCCCGATCCCGCCATCGTGGGCGAGGCTTGGCGGGAGATGTGGCAGGCGCGGATGCAGGCCAACAGCCCTTGGATTCTGACTTGGCTGCGCCACCAGTCGCGCGACGCCTATTGGCAACAGGGGTCGGTCTGCGAGGATTTCAGCCGCATCACCATCCCCGTCTATGCTGTTTCCGGCTGGGCCGACAACTATTCCGAAGCGGTGCCGCGTCTGCTGGCGGGCCTGTCCGGCCCCCGGCGCGGGCTGATCGGGCCTTGGGCGCATTCCTATCCGCATGATGTAACGGTGGAACCGGCCATCGGCTGGCTGCAAGAGGTGCTGCGCTGGTGCGACCACTGGATGAAGGGGCGCGACACCGGGATTATGGACGAACCCCTGCTGCGCGCTTGGGTGCAGGACAGTGTCCCGCCAAAAACCTGCTACACCGAACGGCCCGGCCGCTGGGTGGCCGAGGATCACTGGCCCTCCCCCCGGATCGAACAGCGTCGGATGCCCTTGGGCGCGAACAACCGTCTGGGCGCGGAAGGGCAGGGCGTGGCCAGCATCTCCTCGCCCCTCTGGGTTGGACTCGCCGCAGGCGAGGTGGGGCGCTATGGCGACGATGCCGAATGGGCCCCCGATCAGCGCGAAGATGACGGCGGATCGCTGGTCTTCTTGACCGAACCACTGGCCGAGGCCATCGACATCCTCGGCGCGCCGCAGCTGCATCTCACCTTTTCCAGCGACAAGCCGCAGGCGCTTGTGTCGGTGCGGGTGAATGACGTGGCGCCGAACGGCGCCTCGACTCGCGTCGCCATCGGGCACCTGAACCTCTGCCATCGCTTCGGGCACGGCACTCCGCAGGCCTTGATCCCCGGCGAAGTGACAACCGCCACGGTGGACCTTGACGATATCGGCCACCGCTTCCCGGCGGGCCATCGTGTCGCGGTATCGATCTCCACCGTCTACTGGCCCATTGCCTGGCCCTCGCCCGAACTGGCCACGCTGTCGATCCGCCTCGGTGACAGCGCCCTCGTCCTGCCTGTCCGCCCGCCGCGCCCCGAAGATGCCGCCCTGCGCCCCTTCCTTCCGGCCGAACGCGCCGACAGCGACCTGCAGCATGACCTGCCCGTGGACCCCGCCCTTCCCGTGATCCGCCGCACGGTCCACCGCGATCTTCTGACGGGGGAGACGGTCGTCGATTTCCCCCGCTGGACCTACGCGACCGAAATGCCCGCCATCGGACAGACTCATCGCGGCACCGGCCTTGCCCGCTATCGCATCACCGACGGCGATCCGCTCAGCGCGCGCTGTGAAACGCGCTATTCGGTCGAGATCACGCGCGCCGACACCACCATCCGCCATGAAAGCGAAGGCACGCTGACCTGCGATGCCACCCATTTCATCGTCAGCATGTGCCTAAGGATCACCGAGAACGGAAAGCAGGTCTTCGCCCGCGACTGGAACGAAAGGATAGCGCGTGACCACATGTAGCAGGGGGTATGCGGGCTGATGCTGGCCTATGCGATCCGGCGACTGGGGCTTTCGGTCCTGATCCTGATCGTGGTCATGACGGCCATGTATGGCATGGTCTTCCTCGTGCCGGGTGATCCGGCCTCTCTCGCCCTCGGCCCCCGCGCGACGCCCGAATTGAAAGAGGCGCTGCGCGAACGTATGGGGCTGGACCAGCCGATCCTGACGCAGATCCTCTACTTCTTCGGCAATGTGCTGCAGGGCGATCTGGGCATCGATGTCTGGTCGAAACGCCCGGTGCTGGAGCAGATACTGGAGGTGTTTCCCAACACCCTGATCCTTGGCGTCGTGGCGCTGGGTTGGGCCTTGGTGATGGGCATCCTCTTGGGCTGTGCGGCGGTGGTCTGGCGCGACAGCTGGGCCGACCGCCTGCTCGGTGTGCTGTCGGTCAGCGTGATCTCGGTCCCCTCCTTCGTGGTGGCGATCTATGCGCTGATCGTCTTTGCGGTCTGGCTGAACTGGCTTCCCGCCATCGGTGCAGGGGAGGCGGGCGATCTCGGCAGCCAGATCCGCGCGCTGATCCTGCCCGCCTTTGCCGTTGGGATCGGCTGGGTCGGATATCTCGCCCGCCTGATCCGCGCCTCGATGCTAGAGGTGATGGAGGCCCCCCATATCCGCACCGCCCGCGCCTTCGGGATGCGCGAACGCGACATCGTCTTCCGCCACGCGCTGCGCGTGGCCATCGTGCCGACGATCTCCATCCTCGCCGTGGGCTTTGGGTCGATCCTGTCGAGCGCGGTTTTCGTCGAAAGCGTCTTTTCCCGCCCCGGCATCGGCACATTGATCACCGGGGCGGTGGAAAAGCGGAACTATCCCGTCGTCATGGGCACCGTGCTGTTCATGACGGGCTTCTACCTGCTGGTTGTCACCGCCGCCGATCTGCTGATCGCGCGGCTGGATCCGAGGGTGCGCGATGTCCTCCGCGGCTGACGCCTCAGCCCCCGCGCGGCGCGGCATCGGGCGCGCGCTGCTGGCCGATCCGATGGGTCTGGCCGGGTTGGTGCTGGTGACGATCTTCCTCCTCATGGCGCTGCTTGCGCCGTGGATCGCGCCCTACGATCCGATCGCGCTGGACGTGAAGGCGAAGTTTCAACCCCCATCCGCCGCGCATTGGGCGGGGACGGATCATCTGGGGCGGGACCTTCTGTCCCGCATCATCTGGGGCGCGCGGCTTGCACTGGGCATCGCCATCACCTCCGTCGGGATTGCGGGCGCCATCGGCTTGGTTCTGGGGCTGATCGCAGGCTATGGGCCGCGCTGGCTGGACAGTATCCTCGTTCTGGTCTTCGACAGCATGTCGTCGCTGCCGATGATATTCTTTGCCCTGGCGGTGATCACCGTCCTTGGCCCCGGCACGACGACGCTGATCATCGTCATCGTACTGGTGTCCTTCCCCGCCTATGCGCGGCTGATACGGACCCAGACTTTGGCCCTGTCTGGGGCTGATTACATCCTTGCCGAAAAGGCGATGGGGGCCGGAACGGGGCGGATCATCTTCCGCCACCTGCTGCCCAATGTGGTGGGACCGCTGGTCATCCTGATCTGCATGGATATCCCGGTGGTGATCATGCTTGAAGCCGGGCTCAGCTATCTGAACCTTGGCGTCAAACCGCCCTCGCCCTCATGGGGCAACATCCTGTCAGAGGGATACAATGCCCTGCGCCAAGCCCCCCATGTGGTGATCGTGGCAGGCATCCCGCTGGTTCTGGCGACGCTCGGTTTCACCTTCCTCGGCGAAGGGCTGCGCGACGTCCTCGACCCCCGCGGTGCGGGAAGGCGGTGGGGATGAGCGTGCTGTCGGTCGAAGATCTGTCGGTCAGCTATCGCATCCCCGGCGGGCGCCTGCGCGCGGTGCGCGATGTGTCGCTCTCCGTCGGTCGCGGCGAGGTGTTGGGAATCATGGGCGAAAGCGGCTGCGGCAAGTCCACGCTGGCCGCCGCGATGATCGGGCTGCTGCCTGCCGGGGCAAGCGTGGACGGCGGTGTGATCCGCCTAAACGGGGCCGACATGCTGCGCCTGCCTGTCGATGAACAGCGGCGGCTGCGCGGGCAGTCTGTCGCCATGGTGTTTCAGGACCCGATGACCGCCTTCAACCCGGTGCTGACCATTGGGCGGCAACTGGCGGATTTCATCGGCGCGCATGATGCCGCGCGCCACAACCGCGCCGATATTGCCGCGATGCTGGAGAAGGTGGGCATTCCCGACCCCGCGCGCTGCCTCGGCCGCTACCCGCACGAGCTTTCTGGCGGGATGCGGCAGCGCGTGGCCATCGCTGCGGCCCTTCTGATGCAACCCGACGTCCTGATCGCCGATGAACCGACCACCGCGCTGGACGTGACGATGGAGGCGCAGATCATCCATCTGCTGCGCGACCTGCGGACAAGCTTCGACGGCGCGATCGTGATCGTGACGCATCATCTGGGGGTGATCGCTGAACTCTGCGACCGTGTCGCGGTGATGTATGCGGGCGAGGTGGTGGAAGAGGCCGCCGTCGATGCCCTGTTTCACGATCCGCGCCATCCCTACACGCGGGCGCTTCTGTCCTGCGATCCGGCGGTGGTACAGCCGGGGATCGGTCATCTGCCCACCATCGGCGGGCGCATCCCCGATCTCTCTGCCTTGCCGCCCGGTTGCGCCTTTGCCGCGCGCTGCGCCATGACCGATGCCACCTGTGCCTCCCCCGTGCCGCGGCATCGCGCGGCGGGGCGGTCGGTGCTTTGCCACAGGAGCAAGGCATGACCGGGGTGCTGGAGTTGCGGAACCTCTCGGTGGCCTTGCCGCTTGGCGGGTTTTTCTCCCGCGCGCGGCTTCCGATCCTGCTGGATGTCGACCTCTCCGTCGCGCGGGGGGAAAGCGTGGCACTGGTCGGCGAAAGCGGGTCGGGCAAGACAACGCTCGCCCGCGCGGTGATGGGGTTGCAGCATGTGACGGGCGGGACGGTCGCCTTCGACGGACAGGTCGTGGAAGGCGCGGCAGGTCTGGCCCGCCTCCGTCGCGATGCGGCGATGATGTTTCAGGATGCCACCGCCTCACTCTCACCCCGCCTGACGGTCGGCTATCTGGTGACAGAGCCGTTTCGCATCCACGGCCAGCCGCTGCCCGATCCCGAGGGGACGGCGCGCGATCTTCTGGCGAAGGTCGGCCTGCCGCCCGCCATAGCCCGCCGCTATCCGCATGAACTGTCAGGGGGGCAGGCGCGGCGGGTGGGCGTGGCGCGGGCCTTGGCCTTGCGGCCCCGGTTGGTGATCGCCGATGAACCCACGGCGGGGCTGGACGTGTCGGTTCAGGCCGAGGTGCTGAACCTCATGTCCGATCTGCGGGCCGAAATGGGGCTGGCCTATCTGATCATCACCCACAACCTTGCGCTGGTGCGCCACGTCGCCGATCGGGTCGTCGTCCTCTATCTCGGGCGCATTGTGGAAGAGGGGCCGACGGCACAGGTCTTCGCCGCCCCTGCCCACCCCTATACCGCAAGCCTGATCGCCGCCGAACCCCGGCCTGACCCGCGCCAACGCCGGACGGACCTCGCCATCCGGGGCGAGGTGCCCTCGATCCTGCGCCGCCCGTCAGGCTGCGAGTTCCATACCCGCTGCCCAGTGGCGCGCGACATTTGCCGCCACACCGCACCCGCCCTTGCCCCGCTTGGCGCGGGACGGCAGGCGCGCTGCCATTTCGCCGATCAACAACAAAACCAACAGGGAGTGAAACATGCTGTGGAACACCGATAGACGTGGTTTTCTGAAGACCGCAGGCGCAGGCCTTGCCGCTGCCGCGACCTTGCCGCGCTTTGCCTGGGCGGCAGAAGGCGACACCCTGCGCCTGCGCGTCACCGCCGATTTCCAGGTGCTTGATCCATTCGGGATCATCGGTGAATTGGACGATATCATCCCGCGCTGCACCAATGTGACGCTGGTCCGCCTTGGCGACATGCGCGAAGGCAATCCCGTGCGGCCTTGGGCAGCCGAAAAGATCGAATGGCTGGATGGCACGCGGCTGGCCTTCACCCTGCGCGAGGGGCTGACATGGACGGGCGATTACGGCCCTGTCACCGCAGCGGATGTGAAGTTTTCCTTCGAACGTATCGCCGGATCGGAAAGCGCTTGGGCCTACCAGTTCGAAAAACTGAAGGAGGTGGAGGTCATCGATGACCGCAACGGCATCATCCACCTGACCGAAGCCTTCGCCCCCTTCATGGTGATCGCGCTGCCCTATTACGGCGGCCACATCGTCTGCCAAAAGGCAGTAGAGGCCGCCGGGGGCAGCTATACGACCGAGATTCCGGCGCAATGCGGCCCCTACCTCGTGGACAGCTGGGAACAGAACCAGAAGATCACGCTGGTCGCCAATCCCGCCTGGACCGGCGAGAAACCCGCCTTCGCACGGGTCGAGTTCTACATCGTCACCGATGATCAGGCCGCCCAATTGGCCTATGAGGCGGACGCCTTCGATTTCACCCGCGTGGCGGTCGGGGCGGCGGCGCAGCTCAAGGGCGCGATGCCCGAAGGCGCGACACTGATCGAAGCGGCCTCCACCCGCTATGCTTGGCTGACCATCAACATGAACGCCGAACCGCTCAAGGACATAAGGGTCCGGCAGGCGATCCAATATGCCTATGATGGCGAAGCGGTGCTTGCTGGCGCCTATGACGGCCTTGTCCCCCGCTCTACCGGGGTCGTCCCGCCGACCTCTGGATATGCGCGCGCCTCCAACCGCATTGCCACCCGCGACGTGGCAAAGGCGCAGGCCCTGCTCGCCGAAGCCGGGGCTGAAGGGCTCGAACTGAACCTCTACGCCCTGACCGACGGCACCAGCCAGACCATCGCTCAGATCATTCAGGCGAATCTGGCCGAGGCGGGCATCACCGTGAACATCCAGCCTACCGAAGATGCGGCCTACTGGGCCCTTGGCGACAAGACGGCGGGCGAGGATTACAAGTCCATCGAACTTGTCCTGATGAACTTCGCGGGCGGCATCGACCCCACCGAAAACCTTGTCTGGTTCCGCCCTGAACAGATCGGCATTTACAACTGGTCCTTCTTCGACAACGCGGAATACGAGGACCTCTATCAGGCCTCGATGACCGAACAGGACCCGGACAAGCGCCGCGCCATGTTCAACCGGATGGAGGATCTGATGGAGGACTCGGGCGGGTTCATCTTCATCTGCTTCGAACCTTATCTCGCACTCCATGACTCGAACCTCGTGCCGGTGATCCTTGCCGATGGCCATCCCGACCCGGTAGCCTTCCGGATGACGTGATCCGCCCCCCGTTTCGCCGAAGGAAACCCAAGGATTGGCCGACAAACAGAAGCCGAAGCTGCGCCTCTCTCCGGCAGAGCGGCGCAGCTTGCTGGAGGATGCCGCCTGCGCCTGCATCGCGCGCGGCGGCATCCGCGATTTCACCGTGGACAAGGTGGTGGCCGAGGCGGGGGTGTCGCGCGGCCTCATCACCCATCATTTCGGGTCGATGGACGGTCTGCTGGCCGCCGTCTACAGCCGCATGTACCATGACTGGCTGACAGTGATGGCAACCCCGCGCCCCGGTCTGTCGCGGATCGAGGCGATGATTGAGGCGCTGGTCTCGCCCGCCCTGTTTGGCCGCGAGGTCTTGAAAATCTGGCTCACGCTCTGGGGCGAGATCGCCATTAACCCCGTCCTGCGCGATACCCACCGCCAGCTTTACGGCGACTATCGTGCTTCGATCATGCTCGCGCTGTCAGAGGCGGCCCATGCGAATGGTCGTCAGATCGATGCCGAAACCGTGGCCACAGCCTTCATCTGCCTGATCGACGGGTTCGGCGTGCAACGCTGCGTGGAACCGGCCCTGCTTTCAGAGGAAGAGGCGCGGGCGGCCTGCTGGGCCTTCCTGCGCCCGTATATCGGGGATCAGGGCGTCGCGGTCAGGTGATCCATGACCTCGGCCACCGGTAGGATGGTCAGCCCCGCGTCAAGGGCGTGGCGGATGGCACCGTCAAGCCGTGCAGGCGGGCAACTGAATTCATGGTCGGACTCATCGACCCCATGGGCGAGGATGATGGCCCAGAGATTGTCGCGCGCCACGGTGCGGAAGATGGTACGCCAGTCGACGTCCTTAGCGAAAAGGTTGTCGATGGCGAGGATGCGGAGTTGGTCGCGATCGGCCCCGGCGCCGTTCAATCCTCCCTGCACGCTGCGCGATGTGCCGAAGTGCCGGCTGCAGAGTCGCTTGGCGGTGAGGGAAACCTCGCCATAGGGATAAGCAAAGCTGCGCGGGCGGAAGGCCGAGCCAAGGAGATTGGCGAGGAAGGCGTCGTTTGCTGTGATCTCTTCCTGCATGCGGCTGTGGCTCAGGGTAAGGGTGCTGAGGTGGTGGAACAGGTGCGAGCCGATCTCGTGCCCGGCAGCGGCGATGTCGGCCACGTCGTCGCGATGGTACTGTTCGCGGCCTTCGAAGGTTTTTCCGCAGAGATCACCGCTGAGGTAGTAGGTGCCGCGCAGGCTGTGGCGGGCGAGGATGGCGCCGCCTTCAATCCAGGCCGAGCGCGGGACGTCGTCGAAGGTGATGCTGAGGAAGCCGCGCGACGGCTGCGCCGCCAAAGGGCGCGGCGTCCAGCGCGTGGCGGCGGCGAAGGAGATCCGGCCTGCGAGGGAACGTTTACGCACGGCTGCCCCCGTCGGCTCGGGCCGGTATCGGGGCGGGCATCGTGACTGGGGGCATCATCGTCTGGCCTTCCGGTCCGTCAGGAGTTGTAGAGTTCGAGGATCTTGCGGCCGAAGAGCTGCGAGCAGACCCCAGCATGGAGCGAAGCGCGCATAAGGGCGCGGTTGCGGCGGGAAGGGGAGAGCGCCATGACTGCGGCGGAAAGCGCGAGGAAGATGATCTTCGCGGCGGCCTTCACCGCCACCATAGTGCGGCCGGGCAGGGACTTGGGGGCATTGATCCTGCCGAAGGTCTGACCAGAGCGGAAGCTGCGGCGCATCAGGAAGCTTAGCTTTTCACGCGGGGCGGGGACGTCTTCGCGGGCGATGGCTTCTGGCGCGTAGTCGATCCGCCCGCCGTCGCGGACGAGGCCGCTGAGGAAGACGTCATCCTCGCCCCCGGTGCGGCCGAAAGCGAGATCGAAGCGGCGACCCCGGACCGGGGCGCTGTCGAGCCGCAGGATCAGGTTGCCGGTATATCCGGTGTGAATCCGGCCGTCGGACAGAACCACGGGGACAACATCATGGATGCGGGCTTTGTGCAGCCATGCCGGGGCCTCGGGGCGGTAGAGCGCGAGGACCGGGCCAAGCACGGCGTCGGCCCCCGATCCGGTGATCTTGGACAAGAGACAGCGCGCCCAGTCGGGCGAGGCGATCTCATCGTCGTCGATCATCGCAAGGAATTCGGCCCCAAGGGCGGTGGCCTTTTCGAGCAGCGCGTTGCGCGCGATGGAGATGTTACGCGATGGGGCGTGGACGTAATGGACAGGGAAGGGCAGGTCGGCTGCGGCCTGTTCGACGACCGGCTGGGCGGAGGGCTGGTCATCATTGTCGGCCACGATGATGCAGCAGCGGAAACCGGGACCGGGATCCTGCTGGGCGAGGCTTTGCAGGGTGCGGGTAAGGATCGGTCGTCGGAAGGTGCAGATTCCAAAGGCGACCAGCCGGGAGGTGGCCAATGATTCCATCGTGGAGGTGTCCTTCATCGCTGTTCAAGCCCCTTCCAATGAACGGACTGGGAGTCTTCGGGGCGGTTTCTGCCCGTCGGAACACCCCGGTAGCCATTGATTTTGGACGATAAATGCAGTCTTTGGTCGGGGTTGGGCTCAATTCTGCCACAGTTCGGGCGTATTGATTGCTGCGTGGGGTGGCCGCTGTTAGCTTGACAGAGAAACCAGCGGACCCGACCGTGGCTTGCAGATGACCGCGCGTTTGCGAATAACAACATGAGTCGCCAATGAAGCTTTCTTCCTTCCTCGTCGGGATGTTTGCCACGGCGACCGCCGTTGCCATCGGCACCTTGGCCCTTGGTGGCACGGTGATCGCTGCGGTCCTGATGTGGTTTGCGACGCTGGTGGTGGCGCAGCTTCTCTATGTCGGCCTGCTGGTCACGACGGCGCGCGCCTCGGGCCAGAGGCAGACCACATGCAGGCAAGAAGGCGGGGAGACCTCCGTGTTTTCGCAGAAGGGCGAGGTGGCTGACAACGCGGTCAAGCACTCTGCCGGACCGAACGCCTGATCTTCGTCGGATCACCAAGCTTCCGAAATCATCCAAGGTGTGGGGCGTGACCGAAGCGGTTGCGTGGCGCTTTTGCATGATCGGCCTCCCGTCACGCGGTCTGCGCATCGGCGGTCTGAGAAATCTCTCGTGCGGCGCGCAGGCCGTAGACCAGAGACCCTACCAAGATCACCGTAAGGGCGTCGAATTCGAAAAAGACCGGCACTTCGACCATCGACAGGACGATGACGAACGTGGCCGCCATGAAGCAAAAGAGCGCGGGCGCGCCGCCGACCTTGAGCGACCAGATGATGCACAGCACGAAGGCCGGGATCATGAGGCTCAGGCTTATCGCGACGCCGATCAGGCCGATGTCTACAGCGTTCGACAGGAACATGTTGTGGAAGTTGAAGCCGGACTTTGAGGCGATATAGAACTCGGCCCAGATCTGTTCGGCGAGCGGATTGCCCTCCACCCAGAAGGCCCGGTAACCGGTTCCCAGCATCGGACTGCGCGAGATTTCGTTCACTGCGTACATCCAGAGATCCGTGCGGCCGGTGAGCGAGGGGTCCTTGCCGGTGATCTCGATCACAATGGCGAGGACGGTGTCCATGAAATAGATAGAGGTCAGCACCGCGAGCAGGGCCAGGACCGTGAAGATGCCCAGCACCTTAAGGCGGCGGGCGGGAGCAAAGGCTTGGGTGGCAAGGATCACCACCGCTGCGGATAGCACGAAAACCACGGCGATGACGGCCCCGATCGACTCGGCCTTGACGATCTGCGGCAGGCCGAGAAGCGTGCCGGTGGCCCCGCCCAGACGCCAGAGCAGCGCTTCCCGACGGTCAATGAGCAGGGCGAGCGAGGCAAGCACCAGGGCAACCATGGTGAAGGCGTAGTAGTTCTTGCTGTGGAAGATGCCGAGCCAGATGCCGTCTTCCCGCGTGTTGCCGAAAAGGAGGCTGGCCACCCCCGCCAGCATCAGCGCCGCGAAAAGCACGCGGAGGAAGATGATGGGGGACAAGCGGTTGGCGACGGTGATGGCGATCATGAAGGTGATCGCAAGCTGAAGGCCGTGCCGGAGCGAAAGGTCAGGGTGATCGGACCACAGCACGCTGGCCATGCACCAGAAGGGTAGAAGATAAAGCCACCAGAAGTGACGGATTTCCTCCAAGGCAAGTTCCGGACGGCGCAAATGCAGGATCAGCCCTGCGCCAAGGAAGATCAGCACGCTGTTGCGGCCGAAGAGGGAGACGAAGACGAGCGACGCCAGAATAAGGACGCTGAGCACCGTGTTCGGGCAGATGTTGATGCCCGGAGTCGATGCGGTGCCGAAGCCCTTGTTCTGAACCGCCGTGGCCATTCTAATCCACCGCGATCTTGCACAGGACCGACTCGTCGAACTGGCAGGGCTCTCCAAGGGTGGTGAAGGCCACCCAGTCGATTTCCATCTGCTTGGGCCGGGCGGGCGGATCGAAGGGGCCCATCCAGTCGTTCAGCGTCTCGGTGCCCCAGAGGCTGAAATAGATCTTCTGTGGGCGCTCTGGCAGAACCGGGTCCTGCACGTCCTTGATCAGCTCCCCGTCCACGAACCAGCGCAGGCGGCCGGGTTCCCAGATGAAGGAGTAGACATAGAACTTCTCGTTCGTCGGTTTCGCCACGGGATGGACGTCGCCATGATGCGGCTTGCCGTCGACATAGGTGTTGATCGTCACCTCGTTGACATTGGCCGTCAGCATCTCGAAGTCGATCTCGTCATGGCGCTCGCCATGGACTGGGCCGATATAGGTGAAGAAGGCTGCGTTCAGGCCGCTGCCATCATCCGTCTTGATCTTGGCTTCGAAGGTGCCATAGCCGAACCGCGCCGTGGTCTGGATTTCGCCGCAGCGGTAGGTGTGGGTCGGAGTCGGGTCCTCAAGGAATTCGAGGATCACCCGGCCCGGCAGATGTTCCACCGCCGAGGCGGACCATTGGCAGTTCTGGTGGTCGCCGTTGCTCCAGCCGTCGGAGATGTACCAGCGGGCCGGATCGAAGGAGAGGAAATCCTCGCGGAAGGTTGTCCCGACCGGATCGGAGGCCGTGGCTGTACCGGCCGCGAGCACGGAGAAGAGCCCAAGCGCAACTCCCACCGACCGCCGCATCCGGCGGGCCGGTCCTGCGGCTTTCCGGGGGTCAGGTGTCACTTTGGCCATACCCATGATAATACCCTTCCGATGGTTCCTTGCGGCTGTACTTCGCCAGAGCGGACATATCGGTCTTGTTCAATGCGATGCCGATAAGCTTTTCGTGAAGGGCAGGGTCCACAGAGAGGATTTCGGTCAGAGTGTCGGGCGATACCTTGCCCCATTCCAGCACCATGATCAGACCGTCCAACGCCGGAACGAGGGCGCGCGCGTCGGAGACCGGGCCGAGCGGGGCGAGGTCGATGATCGTCAGGTCATAGCGCAGGCGGGCTTCGTTGATCAGGTTGCGGAATTCCGGCATTCCGAGGAGGTCGTCCGCATTTGCCTCGGATGCCCCGGCCGTGAAGGGCAGGAAGTGCAGCCCGGTGTTCATCTCGCGGCGCAGGGCCGCCTCCCAGGCGGCGCGGCCGGACAGCATCTCGCGCAGGCCGAGGCCCATGGATTGCTGCAGGCCCCGGCTGAGCGAGGCGGTGCGGACATCACCGTCGATCAGCAGAACCGACCGGCCAGCCACGGCCGCCACGGCGGCAAGGTTGCGAGAGATGGTCGATTTGCCTTCGCCGGGGCGAATGGACACGACGCCGAACACCTGACCCGACTTGCCGTCGGACGACGAATCCAGGGCAATACGGATGTTCCGCAGGACTTCGGTGAAGTGCGAGCGGGGGTTCTTAAGCGCGGCGAAGCTGTGCTTAAAGCTGAACCGGGTTTCCATCGTTCTGCGCGAAGCCTTGCGCGTGGCGTCGGGTTCGGTCGGGCCATCCAGTTCGGCGGGGGCCAGCATCGGCAGGTAGCCGAGGAAGGGTAGTCCGCTGATCTGCAGCAGTTCCTCGCGCGTGCGGATGGCGCCTTCCACCCTTTCGCGCCAAAGCGCGAGGGCGACACCGACCATGGTTCCCAGCACGATCATGGCAGCCAGAATCATCTTCTTGCGGGGCGCGATCGGGTCCTTCGGCACTTCGGCCATCGACAGGACGCGGACATTGGTGACCGGGAAAGTCTGGGTCTGTTCAAGGTCCTTGAGGCGGAGGAGGTATGTTTCGTTCAGTGCTTCGTAGATTTCTGCCTGCTTTTCCAACGCGCGGAGTTCAACGCGGGACGTCGCCAGTTCGAGGTTCTCGTTTGCGATGTCGTCGATGCTGCTGTTGAGCATGGCGATTTCGGTTTCGAGAGCGCGCGAGGCATTGATCGTGGTATCATGCAGGCGCTGCATCTCGCGCTGGAGGGCGCGGCCCTCCATGGCGATGCGGTCGCGCAGTTGGGTGACCTCGACATGGTCGGGGCCGTAGTTGCGTTCCGCCTCGTCGAGGCGCTGTTGCAGGGTCAGCAGCCGTTCCTGCCCGGCGGAGAATTCCGCATCCGGTACGCGTGCGCCGGCGGCGCCGGACTGGATGAACTGGTCCAGATCCTGATTGCGAAGATCGTCATAGACGCTGCTCATGGCGCGGAGGCGCGCCAGTTCAACCGTCGCATTGGCGACATCGGCCTTGAGCTGGGCGATCATCTGGACGGTGATCGGTTCCCCTTCGATGGTTTCCAGACCGCTGCGGGCGCGGTACTCCTCTGCCCGAAGGGCGGCCTTGGTCGAATTGTCCTGAATGACGAAGAGGCGTTCTTGCAGCCAGTCGAGCACGCGGGCGGAGGCTTCGACATTGCCGATCAGTTGGTCGGCGACAAAGGCCTCGCCATAGGCGTTCACCACGGCGGCGACGAGTTGCGGGTCAGAGGAAGCGTAGCGCAGCATGAAGACCGAGCTGCGGCCTTCGCGGCGGACTTCGATGTTTTCGCGCAGGGTCTCTGCCGCTTCCAGTCGCTGGCGCAGGTCAGCCGCTGCTGGATCGACCTCGGGGTCCGAACCGCCAGGAATGATCGCTGAGATCACCGAGCGCACGGTCTGGATCGCGCGGCCCGGAAGGGACGCGGCCGGTTCGAGGAAGGCTTCGTTCTGATGGAGGTTCAGTTCATTGACCACGGCGAGTGCAAGGGTCTGGGATTGCAAGACGCGCAGCGCGCTTTCCAGCATCACCTCGTTCTGGGCGATGTCGGCGGGGCGGTTGAAGCCGTTGGACAGCCCGGCAACGTCGTTGCCAATCAGCACCTGCGTCGCTGCGGTATAGACCCGAGGCGCGGTCAGGGCATAGAGAAGGCCCAGGAAGATGGCCACACCCACAGAGGCGCCCAAGATGAGACGCTGCCGGATCAGGGCCGGCAGGATGGCGTGGAAATTGATCCTAATCCCCTTTTGTGCCGGACCGTGGGTCCGGCTCTGACCCGGGATGATCGAAGAATCACTATCATTAAAACGCACGAGCAATCGCTTTATCCTCCATGACCCGTCATCGCGCCCTGCCTTGATCCGGGACCAGATCTCTTGCCGCCTGTCCGGCTGCCCCCCAAAAGCCCTGTCCAGAAACCGAGCGACCAGGACATCTGCATCACCGCCCCAGGAATGCCGCAAAGGGCGATGCTAGCAGAGCGTGCGCGCAGGGCTGTCGCGACACCGGCCAGCAAACAGGCCGCCAGCCATAGGCCGAACGGCAGCGCAAGCGGGGGGAATAGGGGCGACAGCGCCGCAAGCACCAGCAGGGGGGCGAGGCTGATCAGGATTGCATGGCGTTTGTGCAGGCTGCCCGGATGTTTGCGGGCAGTGGCCATGCGGCCGTGACCAAAGCGGAAATACTGTTTCGCCAATCCGCGCAGGGTGTCGCGCGGGAAATAGTCCATGCGCGTCGCGGCGGTGAGCCAGATGCGGAAACCCTGCTGACCAAGGCGCTGGTCGAGTTCCGCGTCTTCGTTATGGCTAAAGCTTTCGTCATAGCCGCCGACCGCGCGAAAGGCTGCGACGCGCATCAAGGCGTGGTGGCCGTGATCCACGAAGCGCCCTTCGCCAGCGCCCCGATGGGCAGAGCCGCCATTTCCGAAAAGCGAGTTCTGAGCGGCAGCGATGAGGGTTTGGAGGGGACCTGTCCCGGTTGCATGCATCCGGACGACGACGCTGTCCGCGCCGGTGCGCTGTGCCTCGGCGAGGAGGACGTCGCAATAGTCTTCGGGGTAGCCAGCATGGGCATCGACCCGGATGATCCATTCAAGCGTGTCGCCGAAGCGTTCGACAGCGAGGTTGATGGCTGCCGATTGCAGGCGCTTGGGGTTGTGCAGGAGGATCACGCTGGGGCGCCGTGCGGCTTCGGCCTGCACCAGATCGACCATACCGTCGGTCGAGCCGCCGTCGATGACCACGATCTGCGCGCCGAGCTTTTCCGCACTGCCGGCTAGGGCGTTGATCACGCCGAGGATGTGCCGCGCTTCATTCAGGGTGGGGATAAGGATGGCCACGCCACCCATGGCCGGTGCGGTCGCGGCTTTTGCGCTGCTCTGCGCGGTGAATTCCGATGGGACGAGGTTCATCCGGCATTCTCCACAGATTTGGGTGTGGCCAGAGGGGCGAGTTGATGCGGTGCGGGTCCGGCGTCCGCAAGCTGGGCGACGAGGCGGGTGCATTCGTCGCGCGTGCTGCGCCAGTCGGCGGGATTTGTTGCAGAGATGGCGGCGCGGGCGGTGTCCAGCGCGGCGTCATCCAGACGGGCGAAAAGTGCGGCGAGCGTGTCGGGTTGCAGGTCGGGCGTGGCCAGACCCAGCCCGTGCCGTTTCAGATAGGCCGCGGTTTCCGTGCCCTGCAGGGCAAGCGGGATGGCCCCGTGCGCGCAGCTTTCATAAAGTCGATTGGGGAGAAGCCAGTCAGAATTGGCACCTGCTTCGTAGCGGTCCACAAGCCAAGCGATATCGACCTCGCCATAGATGCGGGGAAGGTCTTCAGGGTAGCGGTAGGCGCCCTGAAACATGATGTAGGGGTTAGCCTCCACGATCTGTTGGAAGTCGGGTAGGGCGTCCAGCGCGGGGCGGCCACGCAGGACAACGCGCACCCGTCCCTGCGCTTGTCGGCAAACCGTGTCGAGCAGCCGGAGCGAGGCGGCACAGCGCAGGATGCCGAACCAGCCGATGACGATGGCATCGCCGGGTTGGCGCAGGCGGCGCATGGCCTGCGGTGCCATGTCTGCCGCCTTTGGATCCCAGATCTTGTTCTCCACCAGAACGGTGGGGGCGGTGGTCTGGCCGTAGCGACGGAAGTGTTCCTGATCGAAGCGGGGGGAGGAGATCAGCACCTTGTCCACATCGCGGCAGAGGTGGCGTTCCATCCGCCGCAGCGCCGACGGAAGAAGGCCGGGCCCGATCAGCAGACGGTGGATGTCGAGAACCTCGTAGACCAGACGCGGGGGGCTGGCGCGGAACCGTTCCCGGATCCGGCGCGCCAGCGGCAGCATTTCGAGGTTGCGCGCGAGGATGACATCGGGCGCAGGACCGCGGGCCAATTCGTCGGCCTTCATCCGGGACCGCAGGGCGCTGAGGGCGCGATGCAGAAAGCGCCCGTTATGGGTCTGGCCCAGCACGGTGGCCGGTTCGCGGAGCGGCGCGGTGGAACGCTGGAAACCGGCGAGATCGACGCTGGCCCCTCCGGCCCGCAGCATCCCGGTGCGGCGCCAGATCGCCGGGTCGTCGAGGTCATGGCCGAGATAGAGGATACGGGTCATGGCCATCCCCCCGCTTTGCGGGTCGAGATCACAATGGTCGAGCCATCCGCCTCGGGGGCGAGAATGCGGGTGGACGGTTGCGGAACACGCAGTTCCGCAGAAGCATAGTCCGGGACCAGACCCAGCGCGAAAGCGCCAGCCCGGTCGGCCGCGAGAAGGTTGAGATCGTTTTCGCAGGCCAGTTGCGAGAGCTTTGCCCAGATCGGCGCGGCCGAGGGCGACCAGGGCGCCTCGGTGTAATCGGGCACTTCAAAAGTGGTGAAGCCCGGCGTTTCGGCTTCTGCAGCGCGGCCCTTGGCACAGAGAACGAGGTTCAGATGACCCCGGACGAGGCTCTGGTTGAGCTGTTTCCGGCGGAGGCGTTCAGACAGGCTGTGCCAAAGAGAGAAGACATGCTGCGGATGACGGATCAGCCGTCCCATGGCGAGCAACCATCTCTTCTGTTTCAGGGCGTCGAGCAGGCGGGTGTAGTGGAGTTCCCGCAGGTGGCTGCGGGTCCGCGCCGCAATGGCCTGCGCCAGCGTTTCGCTGCCGGGGGGCAGGGTCCGAAGGAAATCCGTCTGCACCTTTACCATGCGTTCGAGGCTTGCCGTGCTGGCTCGGTGGGAGGTCGATTTTGGGTGCCGACGGTAGAGATACAAGCCGTCGGGGATGACCATGAACTTGTGCCCCGCAATCAGCAGACGGAGGTACAGATCGTAGTCCTCGTCGACGCGCAGCTCTTCGTTGTAGCGGATGGAGCGGAGGGCAGAGCTGCGGATCATCGGCTTAAGATAGCCAAAGGACAGATCCGACTGGCCGAGCAGGCGGCAGGTGATCAGCGCGAGCGCGTCGATTTCCTGCGGCGCCTGAAGGTCGAGGCTTTGCAGCAGGGTCTGGTGGCGTTCGAGCGGGTCTTCCCCGAAATAGATCAGGTCGTCGGCAATCAGATCCGCCTTGAGAGCGACAGCGTTTTTGAGCAGCCGTTCCAGCCGCTCCGGATGGAGGATGTCGTCTGAGTCGCAGATCGAGATCCAGTCGCCCGCGGCCTGCGCGATCGCCCGGTTGCGGGCGGCCCCCGGGCCGGTCCCTACCGGCGACTCGATCAGGCGGATTCGGGAATCTTCGGCGGCCAGGCGGCGGATGATGGCGCGGCTGCCATCGGTGGAACCGTCATCGCTGACGATCAGTTCGATGTGGCGATGGGTCTGGCCCAGGACCGAACGCATCGACCGCTCAAGGTAAAGCTCGCCGTTCCGGTTGGCCATGACGACCGAGACAAGGTCGGTGGACGGCGATACCGTGACGGGGACGCCCGGGATCGGGAGGGGAGGCCTGTCATTCATGCTCGGCCTCCTTGGCGAAGGTTTTGCGCAACTCGGTGATTTCTCTGCCCGAAAGACCGAGAGTGACGATGATGTAGACCACGGCGCCGAAGCCGATTTGCAGAAAGAGAACGGTCCAAGCGGTGGCGGCGGGCAGCATCCACGGCACGGCGTTGATGGCGGCCAGCATGACGAGCGCCGAAAGGAGCGGCACGGACAGGGCTTCAGCGTAGCTGGTGAGCCGGATGCCGGTCAGTTTGCGCGCAACGAGGAAGCTGGCGGGAAGGACTAAGGCATGAGCGACGATGAGCATCGTCATGATCGCCTGCAGCCCGGCCTGAACGGCAAGCAGGATCGCCCCGACGGCCAGCAGGTTGCGGACCGTGTCGAGCGTGAAGTTCAGATCAGACCGGCCCAGCCCGTTGGCCAGCGCGGCGGCGGGCAGCATGAGCCCGCTGAAAATCCCGAGGATGGCGAAGGCCTTGACGGCCGGAAGCGCCGGTTCCCAATGGCTGCCCAGCAGCATCGGCACCGCGCTGTCGGCCACCGCATACAGACCCCCGAACACGGGGAAGGTGATGATGGCCGCCCCGCGGAGCACGTTCCGGAAGGCGCGCACATGGGAGCCGGTTTCCTTCTGCGTGGACGCGAAGAAGACGGTGGTGACCGGCCAGAGGGCGCCCGAAATCAGACTGCTCAGCAGGTCATAGAGTTTGCGGCCGAGGTAATAGAGCCCGAGCGTGGCGGGACCGGCAACCAGACCGAGGACGAGCCGGTCAGCGTTGAGCAGGTATAGGGCATTGGCACCCGAGGCGTAGAGACCGAAGCGGAGCAGGTCGCGGAGCGCCGAGAGTCGGACCTGGAAGCCCGGGCGCCACCGCGCCGACCGGGCTAGAATCACAAGGGAGACGACGGAGGTGATCACCGGCGCGGCCGCCAGCGCCCAAAGCCCGTAGCCCTGCAAAGCCATGGCGACGCAGACCACGCCGCCAACGCTGTTGCCGATGGCAGTGCGGGCGGCCACGTATTTGAACTGCATGGCGCGGATGACCAAGGCCTGCGGCACCACGGCAGCGAGATCAATCAGGATCTTCACGGCCAGAAAGGGAAGCAGCAGCGCGAGGATGGGTTCGCCGATCCAGTTTGCCATGGCACCCGCAAACACGACTGTCGGCACGAAGACCACAAAGCCGGTGCCCATGCAGATCCAAAACACCGTGTCGAGATGTGCGTCATTGATCTCGGCCCGCTGGATGATGGCCTCGCCGAAGCCGCCCGGGGTGAGGCAGCCGATCAGGGCGATGATCGAGATGGCCAGCGCGACGATGCCGAATTCTTCCGGACCCATCAGCCGGGAGGTGACGACGAATACAAGGATTGAGATCAGGACCGCCGACCCAGTGTTGAGGGCCGACCAGCCGAGTCCCAGCATAGCGCGTTTGCCACGTGCCATTGTCACATGCGGCCGCAATGCGGGCGCTGCGGCAGGGCTGCCGGAGGCAGTATCGCCAGCGATCTGCTTCATTGGCTCGCGGTGCCGCTCTGGGTGCCGAACCACCGAGTCGCCGATCTGGGCAGGGTGACCGTCACGACATCGCCCGGCAGAAGCGGCGTTTCCAGCCCGGACAAGCGGACCGCATCTTCGCCCTGGCCGCGAAGGATTGTCACGGTGGGTTCGGGAATCGTCGCGTCGTCTTCGTCGGCGCCAGTGCCGAGGACGAGACCGGTTTCAAGGGCCGAGAGGCTCTGCTGCGTGTCTAGGGTCGTCAGGACGCGTTCCAGCTCTTCCTCGATCTGCTGCAGTTCGCGGGTGTCCTCGATCAATTCGCGGTCGCGGAGGGCAAGTTGTTCGGCCTCGGCCTGCGTCACGGCCTGACGGGCGCGCAGCATGGCGGTGGAGACTTCGAGGAGCTGCGCTTCGGCGAGCGCTAGAGCCTGTTCGCTCTCGGTGACGCGCGCATCGACAGCAAGCCCGCGCTCGGCGAGCGCCTGGGTGTTGTCCTTCTCGCGGCGGGAGCTTTCGACCAGCCGCTCCAGCGCCTCAGAGCGGTCGATAAGGGCCTCAATCTCGTTCCCCAGCAGGACGATCTGGTTGTCCAGCGCCGCCAGTTCGCGGGTGCGACGTTCCTTGCGCAGACGCAGGACCTCATTCTCACTTTGGATCAACTCTTCGGACCATGCGCCGCCGTCGGGGCGTGCTGGAACCACAAGTTCGTCCAGCCCGTTGATGGCCGCCTGTAGCATGGCACGCCGGATGGCAAGGCGTTCCGCTTCCTGCCTAAGAACCTGCATGTCGCCTTCGCGTGACAGGATTTCACGCGGGTCAATGGTTCCGACCCCTTGCATCATCGCGCCGCCGCCCGCTTGGGCCACAAGCTGTGCCGCAGTCACGCCGGGACGGAACGGGTATTCGCCCGGAGTGCGCACGGAGCCCGAGACGAAGACCGGTCGGTAGGATGTGACCTGCACCATGGCATCGAGCGAGGAGGAGACGGCCAGACGTTCCTTCAGCCCTTCAGCGATGACTGCCGACAGATCGGCTGTGGAGAGGGAGGAGGCGGTGATCTGGCCGAGAAAGGGCACGGTCACCATGCCCTGCGCATCGACCAGAAGCTCGGTCTGCATGGCCTCCCATTCGACCGCACGGTTCTCGATCGGCTCCCACTCGATCACGCGCAGGCTGAGTACGTCGCCGGGTGCAATGGTGTAGCTTTCCGCCGATGCCGCGCCCGGCAGTCCACCCAGACCGAAAAATGCACCAATAATCCATTTGCGCAGCGGCATCCGCTAGGTTCCTTTTTCGTAACTTAAATCTTCGAAATGGCGAAGGTTAATATGAGCCCCGGCCGGAAATGGCGACAGGAACCGTCTTTAGGATGAGCACGAAATCGAGAAGAAGGCTCCAGCGCATCACATAATAGCGATCAAAGGTAACGCGGCGATCAAACGACGTATCACTGCGGCCGCTGACTTGCCAAAGACCGGTCAAACCCGGACGGCAGCGCAAATAATGCGTGAAGGAATTTCCATAAAGCGCGCATTCCGATTGATCGACAGGGCGCGGGCCAACAAAACTCATATCGCCCATGAGAATGTTAAAAAGCTGCGGCAATTCATCCACGCTGTATTTGCGCAAAGTACGGCCCAGGGGCGTAATACGCGGATCGCATTTCAGTTTACGATAAAGCTTCCATTCCTGAGCGGCGAGCGGATTGCTTTCCAGATATTCGCGAAGACGGGCTGGAGCATCCGGCACCATGCTTCTGAATTTCCAGATCCGGAAGGGCCGACCATGTGCGCCAATTCGCGTCTGACCGAAGAATGCAGGTCCACCATCGGCGAGTTTAACTGCAATCGCCAATCCAATCAAAAGTGGCGAGAGAAGCACGATCGCAATGAGGGCAAGGACGATGTCGAACGCTCTCTTTATGGACCCCCCGCAGACATCCTCCCGGTAGCCGATCGATTGTTGCGAAGTTGAGATCCTCATCACGTTCCTACGAGCCGCTGGAGCATAATGTTGTTTCATTTCAAGACCTTTAGCTCCCTGTTACACAAATGGTTGGATCGGCTTCCGGGCTGTCTGCGAGGAGGAGAAGGACGACCCGGAAGTCGTGGCCAGAATATGGCCGAAATGTGGTGAGGCGCCAACACGTCTTGTTAACCAACATTAAATCTTGGCGGCAAAATACAACCTAGACGGGTAAAAGATGCGACACAGATTCGCTATAGATTGCGAAGTGTTGATTAAGTGTAAAGTCCCCGACTTTGGCCTCCCGATAAGATGACTTTGCTAAGCACCGATTCGGTTTACGAACTGCGGCATTTCTAGGACGCGCCATCACCGATCCGTAACCGCTTGCAAGTGGTCATGAGGGCCGAACGAATGGGGTTCTGGCGTCGATTGTTCTTT
>JACVZW010000015.1 GCA_014654775.1 Paracoccaceae bacterium
CGTCCGAGGTGAGGTGGTCGTATTCCGCCTCAAGCTGGCGGTAGAGCCACCGGGCAAGATCGTAGGATGCCCCGGAATCGGTGGCCGGATCAAATCGGAATCCCTGGCCGGATGAGCCCGGAATGCGCACGCATGACGCGGTAGAGGGTGAGCGCGAGAAAGCAGATGAGCGCGTGGGCGCGGATGCGGTCCGGCAGGCGATGGTGGACCGGCGCGATTTCGATGTCGGATTTGAGGACGCGAAACCCGCGCTCGATGTTGGCGAGGCCTTTGTAGCGGGCGACGGCCTCGGCGGGGCTGATGCGGTGTCGAACATCCAGTTGGCCGCAGCCTGCGCCAATGATGCGGCGCGCACGATGGCGCGTCTGAAAGCCTGGGCCATGAAGGTCGCAAGGCGGGGAGGCTTTAAGAAGGCGGTCGTTGCCTTGGCTCGTCGCATCGCTGTCATCATGCACAGAATATAGGTCGACGGCAGCGAGTTTCGCTGGTCGCGCGAGGGTGCAGCCGAGATTTGATCGAGACCTGAAAGGAGAAGAGAACCACCGTCGGTGGGAAGATGTCCTTCGCGGGACGACGGGTGAGGCGAGTTCGCAATGGGTCCAGGGTCGACAGCAAGTCTGCTGTCAGGACGCGAGACAGATTGGACCGCCCCACTCTTCTGATCCCATGATGGGAGGGCCGACGTGCCGATCCCGAAGAGAAGCGAGAGCCCGCGATCGACATCAAACGCCAGCGTGATGGAGATAGCTCGAAGATTCTTGACCCAAACCCGCCGAATAGAGAAGGACCCATTGATCTTGCTCTTGCAGCATGATTCATGTGTGGATGCCCCCGTTGGTGCAAGGCTTTTTTGAACGGCTTGAGCATGTGATCGGATGCTTTCATGTGTCAGGCCTGAAGGTGCGGCGCTGATCATGGCCGCTGGCCGGTATGGCGATACGCGGAGCAGAGGCACATCAAGCTCTCGGGCTTCTTCGCCCTTTGAATCACCCTGCTTTGTCTGCTCCCGACCTTGCCGATCGATTGCCCTTACTGTTCGTCGAGCTCCTCACACCCCCAGGTGTCCGACGCGGCCTGCGCTCAGGCTGGTGCCGCCGCCGGATTCTTGAAATCTTTGTTTGTGGTCATCATGGCCCAGAGGCCACGCGCCATCTTGTTGGCGAGGGCGATGGCCACAAGCATGCGCGGCTTCTTGGCCAGCATTCGGCCTAGCCAGCTGCCGTCCGGCGCTCCCTTGCGGCTTGCATGTTGCACGACGGCCATTGCTCCGGTGATAAGCAGCCGACGGATGTCGCGCTGGCCCATTTTTGATGTCGCGCCGAGCCGCTGCTTGCCGCCGGTGGAATGTTGCCGCGGCACGAGACCGAGCCATGCGGCGAAGTCCCGAGATCGGCGAAAGATGGTCATAGGCGGTGCGAAGGTCTCGATTGCCATTGCGGTGATCGGCCCAACCCCCGGCATGGTTTGTAGCCTGCGCGTGTTGTCGGCTTCGGTGGCGACCTTCCGCATTTGCCGATCAAGGTCGTTTACACGCGCGCTCAAGGCCTCGATCTGTTCAAGATAGAGCGTGCCCATTTGGCGAACGGGTTCCGGCAGGTCTGTCTTTTCGTCGCTGATCGCGGTGGCCAAACGATTGAGATAGGCTGCCCCGGTCGGTGCAACGACACCATGTTCGGCAAGATGGCCGCGCAGCGCGTTGATCAGCTGGGTTCTCTGACGCACGAGCAGGTCCCGGGTTCGGAATAACATGGCACGTGCCTGCTGTTCTTCGGACTTCACTGCGACAAAGCGCATCGTCGGGCGCGATGCCGCTTCGGCAATGGCCTCAGCATCGGCGGCATCGTTCTTTTGCCGCTTCACGAAGGGCTTCACATAAATCGGTGGGATCAGCCGAACCTTGTGACCAAGCCTGGCGATCTCCCGCCCCCAGCTATGGGCGCTGGCGCAAGCCTCCATCGCGACAACACAGCGCTGTTGGGACGCGAGGAAATCCAACACGCGAGCTCTCGGCAACTTCCGGCGGAACGCCACCGATCCATCGGCCATGGCTCCGTGCAGTTGAAAAACCCTTTTGGCAAGATCAAGGCCGATGATGGCAACTTCAGACATGGCAGTTCTCCTCTCTTGGCTCCTGTTGGGGCTAACATTCGCATGTTGGCACCTAGGTGGGAGGGGGCATCCACGCCATCAGGCTCCGCAAGGAGACTGAACGATGAGCAACCTATTCTGGCTGACCGAGGCGCAGAAGGCGCGGCTGCAGCCCTTCGTTCCCAAGAGCCACGGTAAGCCGCGGGTCAATGACCGGCGGGTGTTGAGCGGCATAATCTTGATCAATCGTAATGGCTTGCGGTGGTGCGATGCGCCGAAGGAATATGGCCCACCGACGACCCTCTATAACCGCTGGAAGCGGTAGAGTGACAAGGGGGTATTCGCCCGGATGATGGATGGTCTGGCCTCCGAGGCCGCTGTTCCGAAGACGGTGATGATCGATGCGACCTACTTGAAGGCACACCGCTCGGCGACCAGCCTGCGGGCGAAAGGGGGGCAAGCGACCAGAGGGGCCGTCTGATCGGCCGAACCAAGGGCGGCATGAACACCAAGCTGCATGCTGTCACCAATGCCGATGGCCGTCCGATCCGGTTCTTCATGACCGCAGGCCAGGTCAGCGATTACACCGGCGCGGCGGCCCTGCTGGGCAGCTTGCCAAAGGCGGAGGGGCTGCTGGCCGACCGCGGTTGTGACGCTGACTGGTTCCGAGAAGCGTTGAAAGACAAGGGGATAAAGCCATCTATTCCGGGCAGGAGGTCGCGCGGCAAGCCAATCAAGCACGACAAACGACGCTACAAACGTCGCAACCGCATCGAGATAATGTTCGGGCGCCTCAAGGACTGGCGACGCGTCGCAACGCGCTACGACAGATGCCCTAAGGTCTTCCTCTCCGCCGTCGCTCTCGCTGCAACAGTCATGTTCTGGCTATGATCCGAGAACGAGTCCTGACTAGAAGCGGCTCACCAGCGCAAGGCGCAGCCCCGAGGCGGAAAGCCCCCTGTCGCTGCCCGGCTGGAGCGAGCCGTAGACACTGGCGCTGCCCGACACCGCCGCGCCGAGCTTCACCTTGACCCCGAGTTCGAGGCTCGCCATCGTGCCGCCCGCGCCCCCCACGGGGCGCGACACGATGGTGTCGGCGGTCGGACCGGCCTTCACCGTCATGTCGCGGCCCGAAAAGTCGTGGCTGAGCGACAGGGTCGAGAAGGGCCGGAACATCTCGGTCTCGGCACCGTAGATCACCTCGGCACCCAGATTGCCGATAAAGCCCGCGCTTTCCGCATCGCCGAAATGCAGGGCCAGAACGCCGGGCGCTTCGGCATAGCCGTCGATCGACATCTTCTCGTAGCTCACCCCCGCGCTTGCGCGCACCGACCAGTTGCCCAGGGTCCGCGCGGCTTCCATGCCCAGACCCGCCGAATAATGCGCCCCTTTGGCGGACCCGAGGCCCCGCGCCTCGGCCAACGCGCCGAGGCGCGCCTTCCGTTCGATCCGGTCAAAGGTGGTGCGTCCGGCCGAACCGTGTGCCGTCAGCGCTAGCCCTTCGGACAGCGGGTGCAGCAGGCTGATCTCGAAGAGCGTCGAGCGCGACTTGGCCGAACCGGATGCCGCCCCGAAGGTGGTGGCACCGCGGAACATCGACAGGCCCGCATCGACCGCCGTTCCGTTCTGGAAGGTGTAGCCCACCCCGAAGGTCGCCCCGTTGAAGGTAAGGTTTGCCTCGGGCGAGATGGCATTGCCCCGCGCGTGGCTGGACAGCCCGCCGAAGGGCGCGCCGTAGATCTGCCATCCCTCGCCACGGTTTGCGGACCGTGCGGCCGACAGGGACTGCGACGCCCGACGGTAGCTGTCCGAGGACTGCAGAAGCAGGCTGCGGATCTGGTCGCCCGCACGAAGCTGCGCCAGCGTGTAGTCGGCGATCACATCCTGCATGGCCGAGGTGTAGTGGCCATCCAGCGTGAAGACGTTCCCGTCATTGGGCAGGGTCTGGGATTCCGGCGGGTTGAGGTTGCTCATCTGCTGGTAGCCATCGGTCGTGGCGGTAAATCCGTACCGTCCGGGATCGGCGATGATGTCATCGCCCAGCCTGTTCATGTCGATGATGAACACGTCGTTCTGCGCCAGACGTGGCCAGAGCGCGGCCTCGGCCAGCAGAGTTTCCTGGCGCAGAAGCGCGATCATTTCCGGTGGGGTCCCGATGTCGAGCGCGAACTGTTCAGGAATGAGCCCGACTTCGGCTCCGAAGGCCACGATGTTGCGCGCGCCTAGGCCGCGCAGCCGCTCGATCTGGGTGATGTAGGCATCGGTGTAGGACTGCGCGCTGTAGGGCAGCCCGTCGGGCAGGGCGGTCGTGATGTCGTTCCGCGTGAACCACGTGAAGACCAGATCGTTGCTGGCAAAGCGGCCACGGTCGGCGGCGAAGAAATCGACCTGCTGGCCGAAGCTGACGCAGCAATCGAAGGTCAGGGCCGTGCCGCCGTTCACCGCATAGTTCTCGCCACCCGTGGCGAGGATGTCGATGCCGTCCTCGGTGGCGTTGATCCTGAATTCACGCGCATGGCGGTTCTGAAAGTTGAAGGCGCGGGCGACGGTCTCGCTCCACATGCTGCCGGCATTCGTGGGCCGCCGCTGGGGGCCTTGCGAGCCGACATCGGCGTTGCTGTCGCCAAAGACGAACATGTTGGCGACGGGATCGGCCTTGGCACCGGAACAGGCCAGCGTCGTGGCCAGAAGAAGGCCGAGGATCCGGCGGGATCGGGCCGCCGTGAAGGGGTTGGACATCGTCATTTGCTTTCCGCTTGATGGAGGAGGTGGAAAGCCCTTAGCTTTCTCGGCGGGTGTCTTGCGCCCTCAGCCAAGTCGGAAGGACACGCCCGATGTCCTGCCCTGCTGGGACGGACAAGACCCGGGATCGGCCGTGGTTCGGGGCGAGAATGGAAGACGTCGTTTCTCTTGTGCTCTACGGCATGACAGCCGGCGCATCCGTCGTGGCGGCGCTGTCGCTCGGGCGCAGGTGGCGCGCGGCCGTAAGTTTTGCAGCGGGGGCGGCGACCGCGCTGCTGCTGGTGCTGACGGCGCTGTGCAACGCGGTCGATGCCGCAAGCGCCGAGGCACCGCTCTGGGTCATGTCGCTGTCAGGGGCGGCGTCTGCGGGGGTATTCGTGACCGCATGGGTCTATGCGCGCGACCTGTCGTCCGACGTGCCCCGCCCCCTGCGCCGCCGCGAGGTCGTGCATTTTCTGGTGCCGATGGCGTTGCTTGCCCATGCGCTCTGGGCGGTGATCGCCTATGGCGGCAGGGCGGGGATTGACCTTGGCGCGCAGGCGGGCCTGTCGGGGCTGCTTTTCGGGTTGAGCGGTCTTGTCCTGCTGTTTGCGTGGCTGGTGCATGTCACGGCCTATTCGGCCGCCATCATCCTGACCCTGCTCAGCCTGCCGCGGCGGCTGAAACTTGTCTTTGCCGATACCGGTGGCCGCGACCTGATCTGGCTGCGAGCCATTATCGCGCTCTTGATGCTGCACATTCCCGTGGCGCTTACCGGAAACCTTGGCCTGCTGGATGTTCCCGAACTGTTCTTTGCGCTGCTGTCCTCGGTGCTCGGGGTGCTGTTTGCGTCGTGGTCGGTCCATCAGAACCCCGTCTTCCAGCTGACCCACGGCGAAAAGCGGCGCATCGCCGTCGACGAGGACGCTGCGGCGCAGCTCCGCTACGCGAAATCGCTGCTCGGCGACGAGCGGATGGCCCAGATCGCCCGCCGGATCGAGGCGGTCTTCGCGGGCGAACGAATGCACCTGACGCCCAACCTGTCGCTTGCGCGGCTGGCGGCGACGCTGGGCGTCAGCGAGGGGCACCTGTCGCAGACCTTTTCGCGGCACCTGAAATGCACCTTCTTCGACTATGTCAACCGATGGCGGGTGGAAGAGGCCAAGCGCCTGCTCGGGGATCCGGAAGCGATCATCGCCCAGGTGGGCGTCGATGCCGGATACAACTCGCGCTCGGCCTTCTACAGCGCCTTCCGCGAGGCGACGGGCATTACCCCCGCCGCGTACCGCGACCGGCAGGTGGCGGGGCAAGGCGCGGCGGAACCCGACGGCGGCGCCTGAGCCTTCCCGCCTTGAGCCCTGCGCTCGCAGGGCGGCTGGACGGACGGATCACGGGGCGTTGCGCGCGGGGAAAAGAACGGGCTTCTTCGCCCAAGGTCTGACGAAAAGTTCCGCCAACCAGACGCGGAGTCTTGGGGCGCTGTTCGATACAGGATGGCGCGCGAGTATCGTTAACACGATAATACTTCAGGTTTGAGAGTTCATACAGTGCTCATATTTGTTCACCCGGCGCATGTCTTGGGTGCGGCCAAGCCGGGGCAAAGCCAGGAGGAGGGCTTGCGCTAGGATGGATTTCCTTCTCCGACGCCCCTCACGCCGCGACCAATGGACCCCACGGTAGAGAACTACGATACCATTCTACATTCCACCCCGGAGAAGGTTCGACGTCTGACCCACTTCATCCATCGAAAGGCTGCTTTTGGGACGCGGTCACGGAACTGCACGGCTTCCGTCCGCTTCCTCCCCTGCGCGACCCTCACAGACACACAATCTCCGCCACCCCGCGCCGCCCGCCCTGCAGCGAAAGCTGCACCACCAGATCCACACTTCCCTCGCAGTACCGTTTCACCTCCTCGAACCCCATGCCCAGCCCGGCGGCCATCACCATGATCGCGAGGCGGTCGACGGCTTTTCTCGCTGTGTAAGCATGGATGGTCGTAAACGATCCGCCGTGGCCGGTGTTGATCGCTTCAAGGAAAGTGCGACTTTCTTCACCACGCAACTCTCCTAGGATGATCCTATGCGGACGCATACGGAGCGACGCTTCCAGCAGCCGCGCAGGCCTCCGTTCGCCTTGGGCACTGCGATCCGCCTTGAGCGCCACCGCGTTCTCCTGACGGGGGAACAGCTCATAGGCATCCTCGATGGTGAATATCCGCTCCGCCGGGTCCACCATCGATAAGAGCGACCGCGCGAAGGTCGTCTTGCCGGTGGATGTCGCGCTAGAAATCAGGATGTTCATCCGCTCCTCGACGCACAATCGCATCGCTTCGACGACCTGCCCGGCCTCGGCCAGCATCATCGCCTCCCCTGCCCTTTACCGAAACTCCACTCTCCACGGCAGCGCACAAGCTTGCGACGATCATCCTCGACGGGATCGCTTGGAAGGATGGCTACAACCGGCTGGAGCGCGGAACGGCTGCGTTCACGCTGGCTCACCTCGCTGAGAAGATGGGGGTGTCACGGCAGCATCTGACGGCGCTACTGGTCGAACTCGCCGCGTCTGGTTTGGCGCCGGCCCGGTAGAAGCCGAACGGTAAGTTCGAGCCGTGGCTCTTCAGGTTCGGGGGGCGAGAGGATGCCAAAGCGCCGTCAGATATCGTGGGGAGTGGACAAAACATGGGGGTCATCTTCGTCTGTCCGGCATCACCACCCACGGAACAGTTTGGCGTGATTGCGTAGCGGAGGGTTTGTGGCTCATCTTGACCCCAGTTGGAGTTGAAGATGATGAAGAAACCGGTGACGACCAAGGCCCCTGCCGAGCAGGTCGTGAAAGACATCCGGCGCGCGACGCGCAAGTTGCATTCGTCCGAGGAGAAGATCCGGATCGTTCTGTCCGGCCTTCGTGGCGAGGATAGCATTGCTGAGCTTTGCCGCAAGGAAGGCATAGCTCAGAGCCTGTATTATAGTTGGTCAAAGGAGTTTCTTGAGGCCGGCAAGAAGCGGCTGGCCGGTGATACTTCTCGTCAGGCCAACACCGGCGAAGTGAAGGGCCTGCGCGCCGAGGCTTTGGCGCTGAAGGAACTGGTGGCCGATCTGAGCCTCGAAAACCGCCTGCTCAAAAAAACATGACCGGGGCTGGGGGAGAAGGCGAATGAGGTATCCCGCCGCTGAGAAGCTTGAGATCATCCGGCTGGTGGAGCAGTCGCATCTGTCGGTCCGGCGCACCCTTGCCAAGATCGGCATCCCGCCCACCACGTTCTACCGGTGGTATGACCGCTTCGTCGAACACGGGCCGGAGGGGTTGGAAGACCGCCCTTCACGGCCTTCCCGGGTCTGGAACCGCATCCCTGAGGCCGTGCGGGACCAGATCGTGGACTTGGCGCTGGAAGAGCCGGAGCTGTCGCCGCGCGAATTGGCAGTCCGGTTCACTGACACAGAAAAGTATTTTGTGTCAGAGGCTTCCGTATACCGCCTGCTCAAAGCGCACGACCTCATCACCAGCCCGGCCTATATCGTCATCAAGGCGGCAGATGAGTTCAAGGACAAGACGACGGCGCCAAACCAGATGTGGCAAACCGACTTCACCTACCTCAAGGTCATCGGCTGGGGCTGGTTTTACCTTTCTACGATCCTCGATGACTACTCGCGCTACGTCGTCGGCTGGAAGCTCTGTGGCAACATGCGGGCCGAGGATGTCACCGACACGCTCGACATCGCCCTGACCGCGTCCGGCTGCAGCAGCGCAAAAGTTCTGCACAAACCCCGGCTTCTCAGCGATAACGGCTCGTCCTACATCGCAGAGGGTCTGGCCAGATACCTCGAGGATAAAGGCATGAAACATGTCCGCGGCGCCCCGATGCATCCCCAGACCCAGGGCAAGATCGAACGATGGCACCAGACCCTCAAGAACCGCATCCTGCTCGAAAACTACTTCCTCGAAGGCCAGCTTGAGGCTGCCATCGCCGCCTTCATCGAGCACTACAACAACCACCGCTACCACGAGAGCATCGGCAACCTGACCCCGGCTGACGTCTACTTCGGGCGCGACGAAACCATCCTGGCTGAAAGGAGGCGCATCAAACAGCAGACCATCCAAAACCGCCGCTTGAACCACCAGCGTCAAGCAGCATAACCTGAACCCGATGAGCCCCAGCTCTCCGCTCCAAAATCAGGCCGCCTGTTCCAAATCATTCGACGACGGACACGCTATCGGAACTCGTAGTGGACTCCGACAAAAAGACGCGGACGCCTCAGAAGCCCAGGTTCCATCATCCTGATGATCCCACGATCACATGGTCGGGACGCGGTCGTCGGCCGGCCTGGGCCGCGCAAGCTGTGGAGGTCTGATCGAGCGAGGCCAGGCCTGGGCCTTGATGTCGAGGCTCGAGAAAGGAAGAGGAGGCCTTCTGTCCTGCTGATCCCCGCTTTGGGGATCGAGCACGGGACAAGGAGACCCCCCTGATGGATCACGTCAAACCCCCACCCGCCTTCGACATGGCCACACTCTTTGCGGAGATGGCGCGGATGCAGGCCGAGCGCGCCGCAGAGGTTCGCAAAATCCGCACGGACCTGCTCGGTTCTTTGCGCGCCGCCGGGATCGACCGTGTCGAGGCCCATTACGACGCCTATGGCGACAGCGGCAACATCGAGCAGGTGACGCTGCTGCCCGAACTTCCGGAGTCTGAACGTCCGGCCGCGGCCGAGGCTGTGCCTCTGGAGAGTGAGGTGCCGCTGGACGAGCCGCCGTCCCGGCTGCCCGATGCCATCATGACCAGACTGCAGGACATGCTCTGGAGCACGGTCTATGCGCTGCATCCGGGGTTCGAGAACAACGAGGGTGGCTATGGCGACATCATCTGGGACCTTGCCACGGACCAGATCGCGATCGAGCACAGCGAGCGGTTTGTCGATGTCAACAGCTACAGCCATGAGGGGGTGTGATCATGGCGCATTCCCTCCATCACGCCCAAAGCTCGGCCCGCAAGTTCGGAGGAGTGGCAGCGGATTACATTGCCCTTCACAGTTGGTTCGACTGTACCAAGCAACACCTCGCCCTGCCGGGCCATAGAGCCCTTCGTCACCATGCCCTTGGGATATGGGAAAGTGAGGCGGTCTTCGGCCTCTCGATCACCAACAGCGCCGGTCGGGAGGTGCCGGTCCGCTTCATCGCGGAACAGCATGTCCGGGAGGATTGCCGCTGCATCCCGACGGTCGCGGATTGGCTGAAGCACCTGCCGATCGAGCCGTGGATGGTCAATGGCGTGATCCTGCCGGATGTCGAGGTCGATCCCGGCGAAACCGATGACGCGCTCTGGCGGCGCGAGGTGGCGGCCGGCCAGACGATCCTCGGTCTTGCCGACTGGCAGGCGCAGCATCGGATGCGGGCAGAAAGGATGTGTTCGACCGCGGTCGTGACCGCGCCGGAACCTTCTGGAAACGCTGACCGATCTGGCCTATGTTCATCACTGATGAGCCCGGCATGACGATGACGCAGTATTTCGATACCCACAGAGCGGCCACAAAGCTGAAGCAGGCTGGCTTCGAAGAAACCAAGGTCGAGGCCTTGATCGATATCCTGCGCGATACATCCAAGGATGATCATCTCGTGACGCGCGAGTATCTCGACAACCGCCTTCTCCAAACCGAGCAGCGCATGACGATCAGGTTGGGCGGTCTGATCATCGCTGCGGCCACGATCCTCGGGCTCGTGGCGCGCTACCTGCCACCCCCCGGCTGACGCTGCCGCGGCTCTTTAATCCATGATTGTCTGACCCTTCAGGCCCCTTCGCCGGTAAAGGAAGAGGGGGCCTCTTGTCCGTTTGGTCTCCGCATCGGGAGATCGAGCATC
>JACVZW010000016.1 GCA_014654775.1 Paracoccaceae bacterium
CTACCACGCTGGATTCACGAGATGAATCCCTCACAGGATTTGTGCAACAAAGCCGATCTCAATGATTGCACTTGCGTTTCCGTGATTTCGGCGACCGAGGAAGGAAAGCGCAGGACAAAGCGGCGGCGGTCGGCAAGGGTGACAGTCACCACGGTTTCAAGGTCGGGGCAGCCGGGCTCATGACAGGCAAGTTCGGCAATGGCGATGTGATCCCTGTCGCCCAGCGACATAAGGTCGGCAACCCAGACCTTCAGGCGGGCAACGGCCTCGGCATCCGGGCGGGGGCGGCGGTTGAACAGACCCAGCATCAGTTTGCCCCCAAGGGTGCCCAGAGGACCCCGCCCTGTTCGTCGGCGGCCAGCAGCCAACCGGTCAGCGACGTGACGGCCAGAAGCGTCACCGGCGCCCCGGTCGGGCGTTTGACGGCGCGGGGTTCGGCGATCTGGTCGATCTCGGAGAAGATGACGGCCCCCGAGGAATAGCCCGCCAGCACCGCCTCATGCCCCGGCAGGGCGCAGATTGCGGTCACATAGCCGCGCCCGCCCCAGGCCAGTTGCATCGGCCCCCGCCCCATTGGCCCCTGCGCCCCGTCAAAGGGCCACAGGATCGCCTCGTCCGCGCCGGTGGTGGCCAGCCATGGGAGTTTCCCGGCCCAGGCCCAGCCCTTGACCTTGGTCGGATAGCCCGACATCCGCAGGTCGGCCTTGTCGCGCAGGCGCCAGCCATGCAGCGCGTTTTCCTGCATCCGGGTCATCACGAAGCGGTCATCGGGGCTGAAGCAGACAGCGGTATGGCTGCCTGCCCACTTCAGGCTTGTGGGTTTCCAGCCGCGCCTTTCCCGCGCCCAGATCGTGACGCCGCCGTAATGTGCCACGACCAGCCGCCCGCCCTTGCGGTCAAAGGCAAGGCCGCCGACGGTCGAGGGGGCTTCAAGCACCTCGCGCCGCGCGCCGTCCCACAGATGCACCACGCGACCCGCCGAACAGGCAAAGACCCCGCCCGCGCCAGCCGCGACATGGTCCACCCATTTGCGGGGGTGGCTGGCGATCTCAGTCACGCCATCGGGACCGACGCGGCAGAAGCGGCCATCGTCGCCCCCGGTCAGGATCATGCCCGAAGACTCGGCCACCATCGACAGCACCGCGCCCTTGTGGACCGGCAGTGCTTCGGGCTCCGCGCCCGGGCGGAAGGCGCGGATAACCCCATCCCCCCAGGCGGTGAACGCGGTGTCGCCGACCGTCGCAACCGCCACGGGAACGGCGTCGAAATCGAACCTGCGCCCTCCCTTTTCGATCCGGGTTGGGGCGAGGAGGTCGTGTCGTTCAAGCACCGGCATCAGGCAGCCTTGCAGGCGGCAAAGCCCTCGGCCAGACCCATCTTGTCCAGATCGCGCCCGATGAACACCAGCTTCGACGCCCGCGGCTTGCCCTTGGGCCAGGGACCAAGCGGCGCGCCGTCGGTCAGCATGTGGACGGCATGGACGACGAACCGCTCGTCCTGACCCTTGAAGTCCAGAATACCCTTGGACCGCAGGATATCCTGCCCCTGCTCGCGCAGAAGCTTGCCGAACCAGGTCTGGAACTTGCGTTCGTCAAGCGGTGTGTCCGAGGCCAGCGAGACCGAGGTGATATCTTCCTCATGCTCGTGCGTGTGGCTTTCGTCGAGGAAATCCGGCTCGATCTCCAGCACCCGTTCCAGGCTGAAAGCATCAAGACCCAGCACCTGATCCAGCGCCACGCCGCATTTCTCGGTCTTCACGATCTTCGCATAGGGATTGATCGCCTTGATCCGCGCCTCGGCGGTCGCAAGACCGGCGGCATCGACCAGATCGACCTTGTTCAGCAGGATGATGTCGGCAAAGGCGATCTGCTCGGCCGCCTCATGTGCCTCATCCAGATGGGTGGACAGATTAACCGCATCGACCACGGTAACGATGGCGTCAAGCCGCGTCTTCTCGGCCACGTCCTGATCGACATAGAAGGTCTGCGCGACAGGCGCGGGATCGGCCATGCCGGTGGTTTCAATCAGGATACCGTCGAAGTCCTTGCGCTTCATCAGGCCTGCCAGAATGCGGATCAGATCGCCCCGCACGGTGCAGCAGATGCAGCCGTTGTTCATCTCGAAGATCTCTTCATCGGCGTCGATGACCAGTTCGTTATCAATCCCGGTTTCGCCGAATTCGTTGATGATGACGGCGTATTTCTTGCCATGCGGTTCGGTCAGGATTCGGTTCAAGAGCGTGGTCTTTCCGGCACCCAGAAAGCCGGTCAGGACGGTAACGGGAACTTGTGCGTTCATGGTCGGGACTCCGTGTTGGGGGGGAAGCGCTCGGGCCAGAGCAGGGATTGATGTGCAGCCGTTCCAGCGATGACGCCGTCAGCGAGGGCAGGCGTTACGACACCGGCGGGCCGCGTGATGTCGCCTGCCGCAAAGATGCCAGCGCGGCTGGTTACCTTGAAATCGCTGGTGGCAAGGTAGGGGCCGGTCGGGCCGGGGCGCGTGGTCAGGCCCAGGTCGGCGATGAAAGGCGCGGCGAAGCTGGTTTCACCGTGCAGGAACAGACCCGCAGTGAAAAGGTCGCTGCCATCGGCCAGGGTCAGCTGCGCGCCATCGCCTTCGGCGACCGCCTGAACCAAATGCGACCGCCGCAATGTCACGTCCAAGGCGCGCGCTTCGTCCTCGGAGTCTGGGCCAAGGTCGTCCTGCGCGATCAGGGTCACATCGGCGGACCAGTCGGTGCGCAGCATCCGCGCCATGTGGAGCGCCATCGGCCCCTTTCCGAGGATCGCGAGCGGTCGCCCCTTCACCTCATAGCCGTGGCAGTAGGGGCAATGGAGCGCCCACTTGCCCCAGCCCTCGGCCAGCCCTTGGATATCTGGCAGCCGGTCGGTCACCCCGCAGGCAAGGATGACGCGGCGGGCCGTGACCTCACCACCCGCTGTCGTCAAACGGAACGCATCGGCCTCGCCCGACAAGCCGGTCACCGCATGATCTGCGAAGCTGACCGTCGGATAGGCCGCTGCATCCTTGCGGATCGCAGCCAATATCTCGAACGGCGGGCGGCCGTCCCAGCCGGGCACGCCATGCGCGGCTGGCGAGGCCGCGTTGCGCGGACGGCCCGTGTCGAACACGGTCACCGTCCGGCTGGCGCGGCCCAGTTGCAGCGCGGCGGTCAGGCCGGCAAAGCTGCCCCCGACGATGGCGACATCCAGCGTCATTGCGACAGGGCCCCGGTCAGCTGGCCGATGTTGTGACGCATCATCGTCAGATAGGTCCCGGCGGGGCCTTCGGGGCCGGACAGCGCGTCGGAATAAAGCGTGCCACCGATCTTCGCGCCCGTTTCAGAGGCGATCTGGTCCAGGAGACGGGGGTCGGCAATGTTCTCGACGAAGACCGCCGCGATGCCCGCATCGCGGATCTGGGTGATCAGCGCAGCCACGTCCTGAGCGCTGGCCTCGGCCTCCGTCGATACGCCCTGCGGCGCGACGAAGGTCAGCCCGTAGGCAGCGGCGAAATAGCCGAAGGCGTCGTGCGAGGTTACGATGGTGCGGCGGTTTTCCGGCAGCGCGGCGACGGCCGCCTTGATCTCGGCATCCAGCGCGTCGAGTTCGGCCAGATAGGCGGCGGCATTCGCCGCGTAGGTCTCAGCCCCGTCCGGGTCGGCGGCGGCAAGGCCGCGCTCGATGTTGCCGACATAAAGCGCCACATTGATCACGCTTTGCCAGGCATGCGGGTCCTCTGCACCGTGGTCGTGGCCGTCATGCCCATGATCGTGACCGGCCTCTTCCTTGGCGTGGTCGTGATCGTGCGCCTCGCCTTCGGCATGCTCATGGTCGTGGTCGTGCGCTTCGCCTTCGGCGTGGCCGTGGTCATGCCCCTCTTCGCCAAAGGCGATGGGCGTCACGCCTTCCGACGCCGTGATGATCGCGGCCTTGGTGCCCGAAGCTTCGACCAGCCGGTCCATCCAGCCTTCGAACCCAAGACCATTGGCGACGATCACATCGGCACCCGCCACAGCCTGGGCATCGGCAGGTGCTGGCTGGAACACATGCGCATCGCCATCCGGGCCGACGAGCGTTGTCACCTCCACCCTGTCGCCGCCGACATTCTGCACGACGTCGCCCAGGATCGAGAAGGAGGCGATGACGTTCAGTTTGTCCTGTGCGAAAGCGGGCGCGGCAAAGGCAATCGCGGCGGCTGAGGCGAGCAGCAGACGACGGGTCAGCATGGGGATATCCTTTCAGGCTTCAAGATGGGCGCGCGGCCAGAAGCGGGCGGCAAGGCTGCCCGAGGGACCGAACACGAGGGAGAGGAGGTAGAGGGTTCCAGCAGCCAGGATGATTGCCGGGCCGGACGGCAGCCCTGCATGGTAGGAGGCCAAGAGCCCCGCGACCGACGAGATTGCCGCGACACATGCGGCCACCGCCAGCATCCCGCCGATGGAGGTTGCCCAGAACCGGGCGGCGGCGGCGGGCAGGATCATGATTCCCACCGCCATCAGCGTGCCAAGCGCCTGAAACCCTGCGACCAGATTGAGGACCACAAGGCCCAGGAACAGGAAATGCACTGGCCCGCTCCACCGGCTGACCGACCGCAGGAAGCGCGGATCGGCACATTCCAGAACCAGTGGGCGATAGACCAGTGCCAGCGCGACAAGCGTGACCGTGGCAATCGCGCACAGCAGCGTCAGCGCGGCATCGTCCAGCGCCAGCACGGTGCCGAACAGGACATGCATCAGGTCCACGTTTGACCCCTTGAGCGAGACGAGAAGCACGCCCAGGGCCAACGAGATCAGGTAGAAGGCGGCCAGCGAGGCATCCTCGCGCAGCGCCGTGAAGCGCGCGACCGCCCCAGTCAGCACCGCGACAACCAGCCCGGCGGCGACCCCGCCGATGGTCATCGCGCCCAGGTTCAGCCCGGCCACAAGATAGCCCACCGCCGCCCCCGGCAGGATCGCATGGGCCATGGCATCGCCCGTCAGGCTCATCCGTCGCAAGAGCAGGAACACCCCCACCGGCGTGGCCCCGAGCGAGATCGCAAGGCACCCCAGAAGCGCGCGCTGCATGAAGGCGAAGTCGGCGAAAGGGTCGATCAGCCAGCTCATGCGGCCCCCCGCTTGGCGGGCTGTTCGGCGAGCCGGGCGCAGACATTCGCGTCGTCATCGAAGGCTTCGGACATCTGGCGCGCGCGGAACAGGTTCTCGGCCGTCAGGACGGTGTCGGTCGGGCCATGCGCCACCTTCTCGCGCGCCAGAAGCAGCGTTTCGGGGAAATGGCGCCGCACGGCCTCGATATCATGCAGCACCGCCAAAACCGTGCGCCCCTCGCCATGCCAGCGCTGAACGACGGCCAGAAGATCGGCGGCAGTCTTGGCGTCCAGCGCCGTGAAGGGCTCGTCCAGAAGGATCAGGTCGGCATCCTGCAACAGAAGCCGCGCGAACATCACCCGCTGCACCTGCCCGCCGGAAAGGGCCGAGATTGGGCGGCGTTCAAACCCGGTCAGGCCGACGGCGGCCAGCGCCTCACCCACGCGAGAAAGGTCGGCGCGCGACAGCCCGCCAAAAGCCCCCGTGCGATGCCAAAGGCCCATGGCGACGAAAGCCTTCACCGACAGCGGGAAACTGCGGTCTACCTCGGAGAGTTGCGGCAGATAGGCCACCCGTGCCGCCCCGCGCTCGATCTTCCCCTCCAGCGGCGGCAACTCACCCATCACGCCTTTCAGGAAGGTGGATTTGCCCGCCCCATTCGGTCCGACAATCGCGGTCAGGCTGCCCTCCGCCAGTTCAAGGTCAAGGTGATGCACCGCGGGATGGCGGTCATAGCCAAGCGTCAGGTCGCGCACACGCAATGCCATGGCTCAGCCCGCCACCAGCCAAAGGCCCAGCCACAAGAGCCCCGAAAGACCAAGCGCGAACACCAGCCGAACCAAGGCCCCGGACAAAAGAAGATCGCGCTTCATGCCCGATCCTCCGCGCAGTCACCGCAACGGCCATGCACTTCGATTGTCTTGCGGGCCTCGGCAAATCCCTCGGCGACCAAACGTTCATGCAGGCTTTCCAGAAGGCCCGGCGCCTCGACACCACGCACCGTGCCACAATCGTCGCAGATCACCACAACGCCCGGGCGTACTGTCGCGACCGGAGCCCAGGCGCGAAGGGTCTCGATCCGGCGGATCAGGCCCGCCTCTTCCAGCGCCTTCAACGCGCGATAGACCGTCGGCGGGGCCACCGCACCCCGATCATTCTGCATCCGGCCCAGAAGCTGATAGGCGGTCATCGGCGCATTGGCCGCGCGCAGATGGTCCAGCACCTGCGCCTGATTTGAGGTCAGATGGTCTGCGCCCTGCCCCATCACAGCACCGTCGGGTTGGGCGCATCGCCATAGACGGCGACTGGATCGAACCGCTTGGCCGCTTCGACGAACCGCAGCGGCGCACCGGCCTGATCCCCGAAAGGCACCGCGCGGTAGAAACAGGACCGGTATCCCACATGGCAGGAGGCCCCCGACCCCGCCACCTTGACCGACAGCCACAGCGCATCCTGATCGTCGTCGATCCGCATCTCGACGACGCGCTGCACAAGGCCCGAGGTCGCCCCCTTGTGCCAGACCGCCTGCCGGGTTCGGCTGAAGTAGTGCGCCTCGCCGGTTTGGATCGTAAGGCGCAGCGCCTCGGCGTTCATCCAGCCGATCATCAGAACCGCGCCGTCGTCCGCATCGGTCGTCACGCAAGGCATCAGCCCGTCCATCGGAAAGCGCGGGGACAGGGCGTGCCCTACTTCCACGTCCTGAACTGAAATGCGGGGGGCAAAGGTCACGGTCATCGGGGGTTGCTTTCGGGGGATCACTGGCGGATATACGTTATAGTATAACATAGCGCAAGCAACATGACACAACGCATCCCGCTGACCCTGATCACCGGCTACCTCGGTGCCGGAAAGACCACGCTTCTGAACGCGCTTCTGCGCGATGCCTCGGCAGGCCGCATCGCTGTGGTGGTGAACGAGTTCGGCGATGTGGGCCTTGACCACGACCTGATCATCGAGACGACCGAAGAAACGGTGCTGCTTTCCTCGGGCTGCATGTGCTGCACGGTGCGCGGCGATCTGGTGCAGGCGCTAGAGGGGCTGTTTGAAAAGCGCGCCGCGGGCAAGCTGGACTTCGACCGTATCGTGATCGAAACCACCGGCCTCGCCGACCCTGCGCCAATCCTGCACACGCTGATCGTGACCCCCGGCCTTGGTGCGGCGCTGCGGCTGGATGGCGTCGTCACCGTCTGTGACGCCGTGAACGGCCCCGCCACACTGGACGCCGGGTTTGAAAACGTCAGCCAAGTGGCCATGGCCGACGTGCTGGTGATCTCGAAGACCGACCTTGTGACGCCCTCACATGTGGCGAAGTTCCGCACCCGTCTGGCGGCTCTGGCACCGGGCGCAAAGATCGTCACCGCAAACCAAGGCGCGGCTCCCATCGCTGACCTGTTCGGCCACGGCGCGCCCGACATGAACGGCGCCCTGCCCGAGGCGGAGGCTTGGGTCAACGCGCCCGCCTATGCGCTGTCCCGTCTGCCGCTACCCGCCTTGACCAAGCCTTTCGCCCATTTGGCCAATACTGGCCCCAGTTACGGCCTGTTCGCCATACCCCCCGCACCGGCCACAAGCCTGATGAGCGTCATCGCCCCGGCGGCGCGTCACGATGACCGGATAACCTCGGTCTCGATGGTCTTTGACGAACCCATAAACCCGATCATGCTGGACATCTGGATGGAAACCCTGATTGCCGCCCGGGGCCCCGACATCCTGCGCCTGAAGGCTGTGATCTGGGCCGATGGTTTCGACACACCCTTCGTGATCCACGGCGTGCAGCACATCATCGACCCACCCATCCGCCTTGCCCGATGGACCGGCGCAGACCGCAAAAGCCGCGTGGTCATCATCGGGCGCGATTTACCACGCGATGTGCTGCTGGACAGCCTTGAGGTCCTGAAGACACGACCGCTGGTGCACGGCTAGCAGGGCGAAGCTCTGTCGGGATTGTTGGTTTGCTCTTTCGGTGTCTGGTCCCGTTTCCCGGTCTATCGCACTGGATGCTTTCCTGTTCTACACGGACCGGAGTTACAGATCAGAGGGTGCATTATGGCAACCAAAGGTACAGTGCTTGACTACGATGCCGTCGTCGTTGGTGCCGGTGCGGCAGGCATCGCGGCCACCGGCGCGCTGCACGCGGCGGGCCTGAAGGTGATTTGCGTCGAGGCCGCAGACCGCATCGGCGGGCGTGCCCATACCGATACGGCGATCTTCGGTGTTCCCTTCGACATGGGCGCGCATTGGCTTCACAACGAACATGTGAACGCGCTCAAAGCCCCGGGACTTGCGCTTGGACTTGACCTTTATCCGGCCCCTGAGAACGGGGTGACGCATGGGTTGCCGGACCCGGCGATCCTTTGGGATGACGTCGACACCTTGTACGACGCGATTAAGCAGGCCGCGCAGGACGATGCTGAAACCGAAAGGGCGACCGGCAGGCCGACCGACCGCTCGCTGGCCGACCTCTTTGTGGATAAAGGCCCTTGGTCCTTTACGGCTGCCATGATGTTCGCCCTGTCGATCGGCCGCGATCTGCCAGACACGTCGTTGCGGGACATGGCCACATGGGAAGGCGGCGGCGACTGGTTCTGCCGCGAGGGCTTTGGTCATCTTGTTGCCCGAACGGCTGAGGGGCTGCCGTTCAGGCTGTCCACGCCCGTCACCGATATCGAGGCCTTGCCGAGGGGTGTGCGGGTCAAGACCCGTTCGGGCGAGATCACGGCGCGGGCGGTCATCGTCACGGCCTCGGTCGGCGTTCTGGCCGAGGATGTGATCCGGTTCGACCCGCCGCTCGAGGCAGACCGCCGAGCGGCGTTCGAGCGTGTTACCATGGGCGATTACAATCATGCCGCCTTGTTGTTCCGACCCGGCGTGGTGCCGGTGCAGCCGGACACCTGGCTGACCTACCAGATGCAGCCGGGCGCAACCGGCGTCGCGCTCGGGGGCGGGTTTCTGTGCAATATCTCAGGCACGAACCTGACAACTTTCGAGACCTCGGGCAGTTTTTCCCGCGCGCTGCAGGCAGCCGGGCCAGAGGCAGCAATCGACCATGCGCTTGAGACGCTGAGCGGCATCTTCGGGTCAGCCATCAAGCGGGATTTCGTCAAGGGACATGCAACCGCATGGCGGCAAGAGCCCTATGTGCGCGGCTCTTACGCAGGTGCTATGCCGGGAGGGCACAGCCAGCGCAAGGTGCTTGGCCGTGCTCATGCCGAACGGGTTCATTTCGCGGGCGAGGCCAGCCATGTCGGGCAGCAATGCTCGGTCAGCGGTGCCCATCTTGAGGGGCTGCGGGCGGCAAGGGACGTGATGGCCCAGTTGGGCCGGGCCTGACCACCCTGAGCCGGGCAAGATGCTTCACGCCCGGAAGCCAGGGGGAATATCGACCGAAGCCAACCACGGTTTGATGTCCAGGACAGGCGTGCCGTCGAAGGCGTCGATGGCATCGATGGTAAGGGTCCCGCTGTCCGCCTGGATGGCCAAAAGGCGTGTGACGGCCAAAGCAATCGGGTTCGGGCGCGCAGGCGATCGCAGGGCGAAGGTGCCTGTCGGTCCATCGCGATGCGCGGGGGATTGCACGATCAGATCGCGGCGGGCGGCGTCCATCCAATAGAGGACCACGATGGCATCCCCCACCGATAGGCCCAGCAGGCCCGCGTGATAGGGCGGGTCGATCTGAACCGTGAAGCGGCCCCCCGCCGCCCGCGCCTCACGCAGGTTCTTAGGGCTATTGCCCTTCGACCAGCGCGACCCGATGCGCTCGATGAAGGCAAGCGTCGGCCCTTCGACTGTCGCCGGGTCAAGGTCCAGCAAGACCTCTCCGGGGCGGGGCGGCTGAGGTTGGGTCATTCCGTTGGTCCTTCCGCCACCAGATCGCCCGACAGGGTGACCTGCTCGAAATCGGTGATCAGCAGCATCAGCTTGACCTGCCAGGGGCCGGGGCTTGGCAGGGTGACGGGCGGGGTGATCCAGTGCCCCGGCTCTTGCCGGGTCGCCTGAATGGTCAGCGGGCCTATTCCGGCAGCGGGGTCGGCCAGGGCAAGGCGCACCTCTTGCGGGTCAAGCGGGTCAAAGTCGCCATCGGCCAGAAAGAGGTCAATCGTGACCGCACCCGGAGGGCTGGCCGACAGAACGACATCGGCCATCGCCTTGGTCGTGTGGATGGGCTTTGTTGCACAAATCCTGTGAGGGATTCATCTCGTGAATCCAGCGTGGTAGC
>JACVZW010000017.1 GCA_014654775.1 Paracoccaceae bacterium
GTCGGCGTGAAGTACATGCTGAAGCTGCACCACCTTGTCGACGACAAGCTGCACGCCCGTTCGACGGGGCCGTACTCGCTTGTCACCCAGCAGCCGCTGGGCGGGAAGGCGCAGTTCGGCGGTCAGCGTCTTGGGGAGATGGAGGTCTGGGCACTCGAGGCCTATGGCGCCGCCTATACCCTGCAGGAGATGCTGACGGTGAAGTCGGACGACGTGGCCGGCCGGACCAAGGTCTACGAGTCGATCGTCAAGGGCGAGGACAATTTCGAAGCGGGCGTTCCCGAGAGCTTTAACGTGCTCGTCAAGGAAGTTCGCGGCCTCGGCCTGAACATGGAACTCCTGGATGCGGAGGAGGAGTGACCGGTTTTGACCGGCGGGGTGCGTGCAAGCACGCACCCTACCGCGAAACCGTAGGGTGCGTGCTTGCACGCACCTCCCTCCCCCGCAGCCCTCACCTTAGGGAATTGAAATGAACCAGGAACTGACCAACAACCCGTTCAACCCGGTTGCCCCGATCAAGACCTTCGACGAGATCAAGATCTCTCTGGCGTCGCCGGAGCGGATCCTGTCTTGGTCCTATGGCGAGATCAAGAAGCCGGAAACGATCAACTACCGGACCTTCAAGCCCGAGCGCGACGGCCTGTTCTGTGCCCGCATCTTCGGGCCGATCAAGGATTACGAATGCCTCTGCGGCAAGTACAAGCGCATGAAGTATCGCGGCGTCGTCTGCGAGAAATGCGGTGTCGAAGTGACGCTGCAAAAGGTGCGGCGCGAGCGGATGGGCCATATCGAACTGGCCGCGCCTGTGGCGCATATCTGGTTCCTGAAATCGCTGCCCAGCCGTATCGGCCTGATGCTGGACATGACGCTGCGCGATCTGGAACGCATCCTGTACTTCGAAAACTACGTCGTGATCGAACCCGGTCTGACGGACCTGACCTATGGCCAGCTTCTGACCGAGGAAGAATTCCTTGATGCGCAGGATCAGTATGGCGCGGATGCCTTCACGGCCAATATCGGGGCCGAGGCGATCCGCGAGATGCTGGCGGCGATCGATCTGGAACAGACCGCCGACACGCTGCGCGAAGAGCTGAAGGAAGCCACTGGCGAGTTGAAGCCGAAGAAGATCATCAAGCGGCTGAAGATCGTCGAGTCCTTCCTTGAATCAGGCAACCGTCCGGAATGGATGGTTCTGACCGTGCTGCCGGTGATCCCGCCGGAACTGCGCCCGCTGGTGCCGCTGGACGGGGGCCGGTTCGCGACGTCCGACCTGAACGACCTGTATCGCCGGGTCATCAACCGGAACAACCGTCTGAAGCGCCTGATCGAACTGCGTGCGCCCGATATCATCGTGCGCAACGAAAAGCGGATGCTGCAGGAAGCGGTGGACGCGCTGTTTGACAACGGTCGCCGCGGCCGCGTGATCACGGGCACCAACAAGCGCCCGCTGAAATCGCTGTCCGACATGCTGAAGGGCAAGCAGGGCCGGTTCCGCCAGAACCTGCTGGGCAAGCGCGTGGACTTTTCGGGCCGTTCGGTCATCGTGACCGGGCCGGAACTGAAGTTGCACCAGTGCGGCCTGCCGAAGAAGATGGCGCTGGAGCTGTTCAAGCCGTTCATCTATTCGCGGCTTGAGGCGAAGGGGCTGTCCTCTACCGTCAAGCAGGCGAAGAAGCTGGTCGAGAAGGAGCGTCCGGAGGTTTGGGATATTCTGGATGAGGTCATCCGCGAACATCCCGTGCTGCTGAACCGCGCGCCGACGCTGCACCGTCTGGGCATTCAGGCGTTCGAGCCGATCCTGATCGAAGGCAAGGCGATCCAGTTGCACCCGTTGGTCTGTTCTGCCTTCAACGCGGACTTCGACGGCGACCAGATGGCGGTTCACGTGCCGCTGTCGCTGGAAGCGCAGTTGGAAGCGCGCGTTCTGATGATGTCGACGAACAACGTGCTGTCGCCCGCGAACGGCGCGCCGATCATCGTTCCGTCGCAGGACATGGTTCTGGGTCTTTACTACGTGACCATGGAACGCAAGGGCATGATCGGTGAAGGCAAGATCTTCGCCGATATCGACGAGGTGGAACATGCGCTGGCGGCGGGCGAGGTGCATCTGCACGCGTCCATCACCGCGCGCATCCGCCAGATCGACGACGAAGGCAACGAAGTCTGGAAGCGCTACAAGACGACCCCCGGTCGTCTGCGTCTGGGCAACCTGCTGCCGTTGAACGCCAAGGCGCCGTTCGAACTGGCGAACCGCCTGCTGCGGAAGAAGGACGTGCAGGCCGTGATCGACACCGTCTACCGCTATTGCGGGCAGAAGGAATCGGTCATTTTCTGCGACCAGATCATGGGTCTGGGCTTCCGCGAAGCGTTCAAGGCGGGCATCTCGTTCGGCAAGGACGACATGCTTATTCCGGAAACCAAGTGGAGCATCGTGAACGAGGTTCGCGATCAGGTGAAGGAATTCGAACAGCAGTACATGGACGGCCTGATCACCCAAGGTGAGAAGTACAACAAGGTTGTCGATGCGTGGTCGAAGTGTTCGGACAAGGTTGCGGGCGAGATGATGGCCGAAATCTCGGCCGTTCGCGTGGATGACGCGGGCGCCGAGAAGGAGCCGAACTCTGTCTACATGATGTCGCATTCGGGTGCGCGGGGTTCGCCTGCGCAGATGAAGCAGCTGGGCGGGATGCGCGGCCTGATGGCCAAGCCGTCGGGCGAGATCATCGAGACGCCGATCATCTCGAACTTCAAGGAAGGTCTGACCGTTCTTGAATACTTCAACTCCACCCACGGGGCGCGGAAAGGTCTGGCCGACACGGCGCTGAAGACCGCGAACTCGGGCTATCTGACGCGGCGTCTGGTGGACGTGGCGCAGGATTGCATCGTGCGGGTGCATGATTGCGGCACCGAGCGGGCGATCACGGCGGAAGCCGCGGTGAACGACGGCGAAGTGGTGCAGTCGCTGGCCGAGCGGGTGCTGGGTCGTGTGGCGGCGGACGATATCCTTGTCCCCGGTGGCGACGAGGTGATCGTGGCGCGTGGCGAGGTGATTGACGAGCGTCGCGCCGATGCGATCGACCAGGCGGGCGTGCAGGTTGCGCGCATCCGCAGCCCGCTGACCTGCGAGGCGGAAGAGGGCGTCTGCGCCATGTGCTATGGCCGCGACCTTGCCCGTGGCACGCTGGTGAACATCGGCGAAGCGGTGGGGATCATCGCCGCCCAGTCGATCGGGGAACCGGGCACGCAGCTGACGATGCGGACCTTCCACATCGGTGGCATCGCGCAGGGCGGACAGCAGTCCTTCCTTGAGGCCAGCCAAGAGGGCAAGATCGAGTTCCGCAATGGTAACCTTCTGACGAATGTTGCCAAGGAACAGATCGTGATGGGGCGGAACATGTCGATCGCCATCATCGACGAGGTCGGAGCGGAGCGTGCAGTCCACAAAGTGGGCTATGGCGCGAAGGTCCATGTCGTTGAAGGTCAGGCGGTGAAGCGTGGGACCAAGCTGTTCGAATGGGACCCCTACACTCTGCCGATCATCGCCGAAAAGGGCGGTGTGGCGAAGTTCGTTGACCTCGTGTCCGGCCTGTCGGTGCGGGAAGAGACGGACGAAGCCACGGGCATGACGCAGAAGATCGTGTCGGACTGGCGGTCGGCGCCCAAGGGCAATGACCTGAAGCCCGAGATCATCATCATGGACCCGGCGACGGGGGAACCGGTGCGGGCCGACAACGGCAACCCGATCACCTATCCGATGTCGGTGGATGCGATCCTGTCGGTCGAAGACCAGCAGGACGTGCGGCCGGGCGACGTGGTGGCGCGTATCCCGCGCGAAGGGGCCAAGACCAAGGACATCACCGGGGGTCTTCCCCGCGTGGCGGAACTGTTCGAGGCGCGCCGTCCGAAGGACCATGCGATCATCGCGGAAACCGATGGCTATGTGCGGTTCGGCAAGGACTACAAGTCCAAGCGCCGCATCACGGTGGAACCGGTGGACGAGACGCTGACGCCGATCGAGTACATGATCCCGAAAGGCAAGCACATCCCGGTGCAGGAAGGCGACTTCGTGCAAAAGGGCGACTACATCATGGACGGCAACCCCGCGCCGCATGACATCCTGCGCATCATGGGTGTCGAGGCGCTGGCGAACTACATGATCGACGAAGTGCAGGACGTCTATCGGCTGCAGGGCGTGAAGATCAACGACAAGCATATCGAAGTGATCGTGCGCCAGATGCTGCAGAAGCTGGAAATCCTCGACAGCGGCGATACCACGCTGCTGAAGGGGGAGCAGGTGGAGCGCATCGAACTGGAAGAGGAAAACGTCAAGGCGCGGGCCCGTGGTCTGCGCGAGGCGAAGGCCGAGCCGGTTCTTCTGGGCATCACCAAGGCCAGCTTGCAGACCCGCAGCTTCATCTCGGCGGCGTCGTTCCAAGAAACGACGCGTGTGCTGACCGAGGCTTCGGTGCAGGGCAAGCGGGACAAGCTGGTCGGCCTGAAGGAGAACGTCATCGTGGGCCGTCTGATCCCGGCAGGGACGGGCGGGGCGACGAGCCGCGTGAAGAAGATCGCGTCGGATCGGGACCAGAACGTCATCGATGCCCGCCGGTCGGAGGCAGAGCATGCCGCCGTGCTGGCCGCTCCGATGGAGGTGGTCGATCTGGGCGAGGTGGATACGGGGCTGGCGGATTTCGACAGCCGCGATTGATCGCTGGATGAGAACGGGAAGGGGCCGTCGCGGTGACGCGGCGGCCCTTTCGCATTGAACCGCCGCAGACGGCTGCTAGGCTGCGGGTATGTGCGTGCGAGGGAGGCCGGGATGGACGAAGCGATAGGGGCCGGGATGCAGGTCCTAGGACTGTGCCGGTTTTCGGTTCCGAGTCTGGGCGGCTTTCAGGTGGAGCATGTGAGCCTCGAGGCGCGGCGGGCGATGCTTTATGATCCGGCGCGGCTGGATGAGCGGACGGTCTGGTTCGAGCATGTGACGCTGCCGTCGATCCGGGCGCAGCGGGACGCGGATTTCGTCTTCGTTCTGATGGTGGGCGAGGACCTGCCCGATCCGTGGCGGTCTCGGCTGGAGCGGATGGTCGCGGATGTGCCGCAGGTGCGGATCGTGGCGGCGCCGCCCGGGCAGCATCGCCGCATTTGCGCCGATGCCGTGCGGGCGCATGTCGATCCGGGGGCGGAGCTGGTGGCCGAGTTCCGGTTGGATGACGATGATGCGGTGGCCGTCGATTTCGTGGAGCGGGTGCGGGCCGAGGCTGGGGCGCTGCGGTCGCTGTTCTTCCGGCATGGCAATGTGGCGATCGACTTCTCGCGCGGGGTGGTGCTGGAGGCGACGGAGGCCGGGCCGGTGGTGACGCCGCGGCGGGCGCTGCTCTGGACACCGGCGCTGGCGGTGTTAACCAAGGTGGATGCGGAGCAGCGTATCCTTGACCATCCGCATCACAAGCTATGGAGAAACATGCCGACGCTGACCCTGCCCGACGAGGTGATGTTCCTGCGCGGGTCGCATGGCGGGAATGACAGCCATATCCCGAAGGAACCCCCGGCTTGGGATCTGCCGCGCGACCGCTGGGCACCGCTGTTGAAGCGGCGTTTCGGGATCGACCTGCCTGCCTTCGAGGCAGCGCTGGCGGGGGTGCGGTGACCGGCTGATGCCCCTGTCCGACAATCTACGCGGCGCGATCTACATGAACGTGGCGATGGCGGCCTTCACGCTGAACGATACGGCGATGAAGGCGGTGATGCAGCATCTGCCGCTGTGGCAGGCGATTGCGATGCGGGGGCTGCTGACGCTGGGGCCGCTGATGCTGATCGGGCATCTGACGGGGGGGCTGCGGCTGCGCTTTCCGCCCGGCGTGGGGCGGATCGTGGGGCTGCGGTCGGTGGCGGAGGTGGCGTCCACGTTGCTGTTTCTGGCGGCGCTGATCCATATGCCCTTGGCGAACCTGTCGGCGATCCTGCAATCGCTTCCCTTGGCGGTGACGCTGGCTGCCGCGCTGTTTCTGGGCGAGCGGGTGGGGTGGCGGCGGCTGTCGGCGATCCTTGTGGGGTTTCTCGGTGTGCTGATCATCATTCGGCCGGGGCCTGCGGGGTTTGACATTTGGTCGCTGATGGGGTTGGCCTCGGTCGCCTGCGTGGTGGTGCGGGACCTGACGACGCGGTCGCTGCCGCGCGACGTGCCGTCCGCCAGCGTGGCGGTGATGGGATCGGCGGCGGTGACGGCGACCGCGCTGGTTCTGTCGCCGCTGTCGGGCTGGGTGATGCCGACGCCTGCCGAGATCGGGCTGATCGTGATGGCGGCGGGCTGTCTGGTGGCGGGCTATATGTTCGTCATCATGGTGATGCGGGTGGGGGATATCGGCTTTGTCGCCCCGTTCCGCTATACCGCGCTTCTCTGGGCGATCCTGCTGGGCTGGCTGGCCTTTGGGACACTGCCCGACGGGCTGACGCTGCTGGGGGCAGGGTTGGTGGTGGGGTCGGGCATCTTCACCCTGTGGCGCGAGCGGAAGGTAAAGGCGGCGCAGGGATAGGCGGGCCCGCCGGGCGCCCCGGCGGGCGTTGACATCCCCTGCGACTCCCCCTATACGCCCGCTACATCGTGCGCTGACCCCTTTGGGAGTCGGCCATGAGATATCGAAAAGTGAGTGGTCATGATCCGGGCCCAGTGCCCCGATCCTCTGGAATTCCACCGCGTCGTCCCCGGACGGGGGCGCATGCGGTTTTGGTGTTTTGCGATCCGCGCAGGGCATCAGTCGAGAAGCAGCGCGTCGAGATCGGCGCGAGTATTGACAACAGCCCAGGACGGGCAAATCGAGGTAGTTGAATGCCGACGATCCAACAGCTGATCCGCAAGCCGCGGGAAGCGAAAGTCAGAAGGTCCAAGTCGCAGCACTTGGAATCCTGCCCGCAGAAGCGTGGTGTCTGCACCCGCGTCTACACCACCACCCCGAAGAAGCCGAACTCCGCTATGCGGAAGGTCGCCAAGGTGCGCCTGACCAACGGTTTCGAGGTGATCAGCTACATTCCCGGCGAAAAGCACAACCTTCAGGAACACTCTGTCGTCCTGATCCGTGGCGGCCGCGTGAAAGACCTTCCCGGTGTGCGCTACCACATCCTGCGCGGTGTTCTGGATACCCAGGGCGTCAAAGATCGTCGTCAGCGTCGTTCGAAGTACGGCGCGAAGCGTCCGAAGTGAGGAGCTGAGAGATGTCCCGCCGTCACGCCGCAGAAAAGCGCGAAATCCTGCCCGACGCCAAATATGGCGATCGCGTGCTGACCAAGTTCATGAACAACCTGATGCTCGACGGGAAGAAATCCGTCGCTGAATCGATTGTCTACGGCGCGCTTGAGCGCGTCCAGTCGCGCCTGAAGCGCGAACCGATCCAAGCCTTCCACGAGGCGCTGGACAACGTGAAGCCGTCGGTCGAAGTCCGGTCGCGCCGCGTCGGTGGTGCCACCTATCAGGTGCCCGTCGAAGTGCGGACCGAGCGTCGCGAAGCGCTGGCGATCCGCTGGCTGATCACCGCCGCGCGCAAGCGCAACGAGAACACGATGGAAGAACGGCTTGCCGCCGAACTGGCCGATGCGGTGAACAACCGCGGCACCGCCGTGAAGAAGCGTGAAGACACCCACAAGATGGCCGACGCGAACAAAGCGTTCAGCCATTATCGCTGGTAAGGGATCACCATGGCACGCGAATATCCGCTCGATCGTTACCGCAACTTCGGGATCATTGCCCATATCGACGCGGGCAAGACCACGACCTCGGAACGTATCCTGTACTACACCGGCAAGTCCCATAAGATCGGCGAAGTCCATGACGGCGCCGCTACCATGGACTGGATGGAGCAGGAACAGGAACGCGGCATCACCATCACTTCGGCTGCCACGACCACGTTCTGGAACCGTCAGACCGATCCGGGTCAGGACACGTCCGACAAGTCGAAGAAGTTCCGCTTCAACATCATCGACACCCCCGGCCACGTCGACTTTACCATCGAGGTGGAGCGTTCGCTGGCCGTTCTGGACGGTGCGGTGGTTCTGCTGGACGGCAACGCCGGTGTGGAACCGCAGACCGAAACCGTGTGGCGTCAGGCTGACCGCTACAAGGTTCCGCGGATCGTATTCGTCAACAAGATGGACAAGACCGGCGCGGACTTCTTCAAGTGCGTGCGCATGATCAAGGACCGGACCGGCGCGAATGCCGTGCCGGTGGCCCTGCCGATCGGTGCCGAAGACAAGCTGGAAGGCATCATCGACCTCGTGACCATGGAAGAATGGGTCTATGAGGGCGAAGATCTGGGCGCGTCCTGGGTGCGTCAGCCGATCCGCGACAGCCTGAAGGCCGAAGCGGACGAGTGGCGGATGAATCTGGTGGAAACCGCGGTTGGTCAGGATGACACCGCGATGGAAGCCTATCTGGAAGGCAACGAACCCGATCCGGACACGCTGCGCGCGCTGATCCGCAAGGCGACGCTGGCCATCGACTTCATCCCGGTCTTTGCGGGCTCTGCCTTCAAGAATAAGGGTGTGCAGCCGCTGCTGAACGCCGTGATCGACTATCTGCCTTCGCCGCTGGACGTGCCGGCCTATATGGGCTTTGCGCCGGGCGACGAGACGGAAACCCGCAACATCGCGCGGTCGGCGGAAGATGCGCAGCCCTTCTCGGGCCTTGCGTTCAAGATCATGAACGACCCCTTCGTCGGATCGCTGACCTTCACCCGGATCTATTCGGGCAAGTTGGCCAAGGGCGATGCGATGCTTAACGCGACCAAGCAGCGCAAAGAACGTGTCGGCCGGATGATGATGATGCACGCCATCGAGCGTGAGGAAATCACCGAAGCCTTCGCGGGCGACATCATCGCGCTCGGCGGTCTGAAAGAGACCACCACCGGGGATACCCTGTGTGATCCGGCGGCCCCCGTCGTTCTGGAAACCATGACCTTCCCGGTCCCGGTGATCGAGATCGCGGTGGAACCGAAGACCAAGGCCGACCAAGAGAAGATGGGCATCGCTCTGGCGCGTCTGGCTGCCGAAGACCCGTCCTTCCGGGTGGAGACCGACCTTGAAAGCGGTCAGACCATCATGAAGGGCATGGGCGAACTTCACCTCGACATCCTCGTTGACCGCATGCGTCGCGAGTTCAAGGTCGAGGCGAATATCGGTGCGCCGCAGGTGGCTTATCGTGAGACGATCTCGCGCGAGCATGAGATCGACTACACGCACAAGAAGCAGACCGGCGGTACCGGCCAGTTCGCGCGCGTGAAGCTGATCATCTCGCCGACCGAACCGGGCGAAGGCTATTCGTTCGAGTCGAAGATCGTCGGCGGTGCGGTGCCGAAGGAATACATCCCGGGTGTCGAAAAGGGCATCAAGTCGGTGATGGATTCCGGTCCGCTTGCGGGCTTCCCGGTGATCGACTTCAAGGTGCAGCTGATCGACGGTGCATTCCACGACGTGGACTCCTCGGTCCTCGCCTTTGAAATCGCGTCGCGGGCAGCGATGCGCGAAGGCCTCAAGAAGGCCGGCGCGAAGCTGCTGGAACCGATCATGAAGGTCGAAGTCGTGACGCCCGAGGAATACACGGGCGGCGTGATCGGTGACCTGACCTCGCGTCGGGGGATGATCAACGGGCAGGACAGCCGCGGCAACGCGAATGTCATCGCCGCGATGGTTCCGCTGGCGAACATGTTCGGCTACATCAACCAACTGCGGTCCATGACCTCGGGCCGGGCGGTGTTCTCGATGGAGTTCGACCATTACGACACCGTTCCGGAAAACCTGAGCCAGGAAATCCAGAAGAAATACGCTTAACCGGTGTGGCGGGGTGAACCCCGCCCTACCGCCCCGTAGGGTGGGGTTCGACCCCACCGGCACCGACACACGCATGAGGAGAGACCCTGATGGGCAAGGCAAAGTTTGAACGGAATAAACCGCACGTGAACATCGGGACCATTGGTCACG
>JACVZW010000018.1 GCA_014654775.1 Paracoccaceae bacterium
GCGCGAATGGAGGCCGGGGAGGCCGTCTGAGGCGGCGCGCCTGTGGCAGGCCGGGCAGGGGGCTGTCTGCCCCCTCTTGGCGCTGCGCGCCAATTCACCCCCGAGGATATTTTTTGGACAGAAGATGGGAGGGGCGGGGCGTTAACCTTAACGGGGGGTGGCAGGGGAGGGTGGCTAGCGCACCCAGAGGCCCGCGCGTTTGATCGCGTTGCGGATGGCCTGTTCCTTGCGCGGCAGGTTGGCGCGGTCGAAGAGGGCGCGCACCTCTGCCCCCTGTCCCTTGTAGAGCATTTTCTTGAAGGGCGGGTATTGGGTGAGGATCGCCGCTACCTTGGGGTCGGCGGCGGCGGCTTGCATCGCGGCGACGGCGGCGTCGCTTTCGCGGGCGAAGAAAAGCGGCAGGATGCGCCAGTGGCAGGTGAGGGGGCCATCCAGCCCGGCAAGATCAGGCCCCGGGCGGCCACCGCCCAAGGCATGGATCACGAGGGGCAGCGCCACCTGATCGAGCCAAGGGTCGAGGGATTGGCAGGCGAGTTGAGGGCCGGGGTCCCGGGCGATTTCGGTGGCATATTTCAGGAAGAGCGCGCCGAAGCGGCGGGGGCTGTCATGGAAGAACCAGCCTGCGTTGAAATAGAGGTAGCGCTGCCAGTATTCGTCGGGCTGGGAGAGGTCGAGGCTGCTGTCGAAGTCGAGGCCGAAGCGGCGGTAGAGGCTGCCCCAGATTTCGGAGTAGCCCGGACCGTAGAGTTCGATCTGCGGCCAAGTGCCTTCGCGCTTCATCGAAGCGGAAGGTCTGGTGAAGTCGGGCGTCAGGGTGGCGATGTCGCCCGTGATGATCGTGTCGGTGTCGAGAAAAAGGAAGGGTTCGTCGGGGATGTGCGCCAGCGCCTCGATCTTGTTGCCATGGGGGTAGCGGGCGCCAAAGGCGCGGCTGTCGAAGGGGAGGATTTCGGCCCCAAGATCCTTGAGGAGCGTCAGCGTGGCGGGATCGGTGATCTGGGGGTTTTCCTTGCCCCAGAGCGGGCCGGGGCGGGGGGTGGCGATCAAGAGGCGGCCTTGGAAGCCTGGCGCGTGCTTGCGCAGGGAGGCAGCGAGGAGGACGGCTTCGTATTGCAGCCGTCCGGCCTGACCGATGCAGAGGATGTTGAACGCGGGCAACTCGGAACGCTTTCGATGGTCAGGAGGGGGTGAAACGGAGGGAAAGGCAGGACATGCCGCCGTCGAGCTTGGCGCATTCGGAATTGCCGATCTCGGCCACGGTGAAGCCTGCGGCCTCGATCCGGGACTTCGTGCCGGGGAAGCCTGCGGGCATCAGGACGACATCGTTGAAGCGGATCGTGTTGGCGGCGGCCTCTTCGCCCGGGGCGGTGTGGATGAGGCGGTAGCCGTCGAAGCAGCCGGAGGCGGAGAGGCGTTCGGTGGAGAGGATCGTATCGGCGTCCAGAAGCGAGCAGTCGGTCTTGAAGTGCAGCACGCCGGGGGGGGTGTGCACTTCGCGCAGGGCATGGCCCCAGCCGGTGACGATGGCGCGCAGTTCTGCGATGCCCGCGGCATCGGTGCGGGCGGATTGACCGACGAGGATTTCGCGGCCCGTCACGAGGATATCGCCGCCTTCGATGGTGCCGGGGCCTTCGATGCGGGCGAGGGTGGTGTAGAGGGCGCGGAGATGGGGTTCCATTTCCGCCGCCTCGCCCAGACGGGTGGGGGCGCCGGGGCGCATGATGATGGCGCCTTGGGGCAGGCAGAGGGCGGTGTCTTCTACGAAGACGGAGTCGGGGAAGGCGTCCAGCGCGGGGAGTTCGATCACCGTCGCGCCAGTGGCGCGGAGGGTGGCGATATAAGCCGCGTGATGCGCCTCCATCGTGGCGAGGTCGGGCGTGCCGGTATCGACGGCGCGCAGGCCATGGGTGATGGAGGCCGCAGGGCGGCGGGTGATGGCATGGGTGAAGCGGAAGGAGGCGTCTGTGGTCATCATGGGGCAGAAGTAGCAGAGGATCGGGTGCGGGGCGACAGGGGAATTGCACCTCTGGGGCCCTGTGTGAGAGGCTTTGGCCGATGCTGCGGCCCATCGGGGCGGCGTGGTTGGGGAGGGACGGGCATGGGCGTCTGGCGTGGGGCGGTCGGAGTAACTGCTGGTGCTGTGGTCGGGGCGATGGTCGTGGGCTGCGTCCCGTCGATCGAGGGGGCGTGGCGGATCACGGCGGAGTGCCCGCCGCAGAGCCATTTCGGCGCGATCACCATCGAGGCGCAGGCCGAGGTGGAGGAGCGCGCGCGGGGGGAGTATTTCGGAACCGTCACCAACACTCTGGGCGAGCGCGGGCAGTTTGCGGCGCAGATGGAGCGGTCGAACCTGCGGGTACAGACGGCTTGGGATGGGCAGTTGCCGACCGAGGCATTGCTCGTGGCCGATCCGGGCGGGCGGTCGTTTCAGGGCATCGACAGCAACGGCTGTGACCTGACGGTGGTGCGGCCCTGAGGTTTTTGTGTGGGAGTGGTGGGCGACCCTGGAATCGAACCAGGCATGGGTCTCCCCGGCGGAGTTACAGTCCGCTGCCGCACCTTGCAGCTCGTCGCCCGACGCGAGGCGGGGGATAGCCGAGGGGGGCAGGGGCGTCAAGGAGGAAAGCGGCGGGAAAACGCGCTTGCATCCGGGGCGGTTCGGGGGACATGGATGCGGGGATGCGAGAAGGGGATGCGGGTATGAAGAGCGGGGCCAAGAAACCCACATGGGTGATCGACAAGGAGCGCGCGAAGCGGGCCGAGGCGAAGGAGACGGTCTGGCTGTTCGGTATCCATGCGGTGCGGGACGCGCTGGTCAATCCGGCGCGCGAGAAGCTGCGGCTGGTGGTGACGAAGAACGCCCATGACCGGCTGGAGGCGGCGATTGCCGAAAGCGGGATGGAGGCGGAGATCGTCGATCCGCGCAAGTTCGACGTGCCCATCGACGAGGGGTCGGTGCATCAGGGCGCGGCGCTGGAGGCGCGGCCATTGAACTGGGGCAAGCTGGCGGATGTGGCGATTTCCGGCGCAGGGGCACCCTTGGTCGTGCTGCTGGATCGGGTGACGGACCCGCATAATGTGGGGGCGGTGCTGCGGTCGGCGGAGGTGTTCGGTGCGCGGGCAGTGATCGCGCCGCGGCATCATTCGGCACCCGAGACGGGGGCGCTGGCCAAGACGGCGAGCGGGGCGCTGGAGCGGCAGCCCTATCTGCGGGTGACGAATCTGGCCGATGCGATGGTTGAGTTGAAGGAGATGGGGTTTGTTCTGATCGGCCTTGATGGCGATGGGACCCTGCCCTTGGCCGAGGCCATCGCGTCGGTTGGCACGCGGCCCGTGGGCCTTGTGCTGGGGGCCGAAGGGCCGGGGCTGCGCGACAAGACGCGCGAGACCTGTGATATGATCGCGCGTATCCCCTATGCGGGGGGCTTTGGGTCGCTGAACGTGTCGAACGCGGCGGCGGTCGGGCTTTATGCGGCGTCGCAGCGCTAGATGGGCCAAGAGGGGGACGTGTTCACGAATCTGGGAACAGGTCTTAAATCCGGGACTGCGCCATCTATGTCACAGGGTAGGGAGCGGGTTCGGAACACCCGCGTCTCGTTCACTGTCCCTCGTTCCGCGACTTGGCGCCCGGCCGCAGAGGCCCGGGCGCCTTTTTCTTTGGGGTTGAGCCATGACCGATGACGATATCCGCCGCATTCTGACCGAGGTGCGCACCATCGCGCTGGTGGGCTGGTCGCCGAAAGCCGAACGGCCGAGCCATCGGGTCGCGGCCTTTCTGAAGGGCAAGGGGTTCCGGGTGATCCCGGTCAATCCGGGGCAGGCGGGGGTGGAGGCGCTGGGCGAGGTGGTGCGGGCGTCCCTGTCCGAGATCGGGGAACCGGTGGATATGGTGGATATCTTCCGGCGCAGCGAAGAGGCGGGCGCGGTGGTGGATGAGGCGCTGGCAGTGCTGCCGGGGCTGAAGGCGGTGTGGATGCAGCTGGGCGTGGAAGATGCGGCTGCGGCGGCGCGGGCCGAGGCGCGGGGCGTGGCGGCGGTGATGGATCGCTGCCCGGCGATCGAGATGCCCAGATTGGGGATGTAAGCGGGCGCGTGCTGTCTGCATCGCATTCTGACGTTTCCGTGATACAACAAGAAAGTGTGTTGTTTGCGGTTTCGTGGGCCCCCATGTGCACAGACAGCGTGTGCGAGTGTTTGTGGTTTGATCAGGCCTGAAAGGGCTTGCCGGGGGGCCTTGCCCCCGTCCTGATCCGACGGAGTGACGCACCGCCATGACGGACTGCGTCGCCCGTGGAGTGGCCTTGTCGCCATGCCTCTGGCCTCGCGGAGTGCGGGAACGAGTTCAGGAGGCGATATGTCACGAGTGACGGGTGCGGCGGCGGGGATGGTACGGAACGGAACCGCCGGGAATGACGAGATCGACGGGGGGGCTGGCAATGATCGCCTCTTCGGTCTGGGCGGGAATGACGAAATTGATGGCGGCGCGGGCAACGATCTGATCGATGGCGGCGACGGCGCCGATGATCTGGATGGCGAGCTTGGCGATGACAGCCTGTCGGGCGGGGTGGGGAACGACCTCTTGAACGGCGGTGCGGGCAATGACCTGCTGACGGGCGGTGCCGGGGCGGATGTCTTTGAATTCTATCGCGGCAGCGGGCGCGACGTGATCACCGATTTCGCCAATGGGCAGGACCGGATCGAGATCGACGGTCTGAGTCGGACCGGGGCAGAGGCGCTGATCAGCGCGGCGCAGCAGGTGGGCAATGACGTGGTGCTGACGCTTGCCGCCGACAGGAGCATCACCTTGCAGGCGTTCCGCCTGTCCGATCTGGACCTGTCCGATTTCCGCGACCTTGAGTCGGGGCCCGGGACAGTGCCGCCACCCGTAACGCCGCCCATCGGTCCGGTGCCCGGGCGCGAGATTGATGGCACGAACGGGGCGGATGTGCTGATCGGCACGGCCGGGAATGACGACATGGACGGTCGGCGCGGCAATGATCAATTGCGCGGCGGGGCGGGCAATGACGACATGGATGGCGACGACGGCAATGACAGCCTGCTGGGCGAGGATGGCCGCGACGACATCGATGGTGGTCGCGGGAACGACGTTCTGGATGGCGGGGCGGGCAATGACACCTTGGACGGTGGTCGGGGCAACGATCTGCTGACCGGCGGGGCCGGGGCGGATATCTTCGAGTTCCGCCGCGGGGATGGCAACGACCGGATCACCGATTTCACAAATGGGGTGGACCGGATCGAGTTGGACGGGTTCAGCGCGCGCGCCTTGACCGGCATCCTGAACGGGGCGCGGCAGGTGGGGTCCGATGTGGTGCTGAGCCTGCCGTCGAATGCCTCGATCACCCTTGCCGACATGCAGTTGTCGCAACTGGATCGGTCGGACTTTCTGCTGTGAACCGGCGGCGGGGGGCGGTGATGACGGCCCCCTGCCCAACCATGGATATTCCCGGGCAGCACCTTGGGGGGAGAGGTCTTCTGCGGATTTGGCGGTGGAAACTGGTGCGATTTCCGTTGGGGGCGTCCTTTGTCGCCGCTGTGGTGCGAGGGGCCGCCTTACGCGCCGATGGACAGCCAGCGGGCGATGGCCCAGCCCGTGGCCGCCAATGCCGCGATCCATAGGGCGATGATGACGATGGCGCCGGCGCGGCTGATGGGGCGCGCGCGCTGATCGGCGCGGGCGCGGAATTCGGTCATGAGATCGGGCGGTATCAGGCGGATGGCCAGCAGGATGCCCAAGGGGACGATCAGCAGATCGTCGATAAGGCCGAGGACGGGGATTGCGTCGGGAATGAGGTCTATCGGGCTGAGCGCGTAGGCCGCGACGGCGGCGGCGATGATCTTGGCCAGAGGCGGGGTGCGCGGGTCGCGGGCGGCCAGCCAGAGCGCCACGACATCGCGCTTCAGGCGACGCGCCCAATCCTTGACGCCGTAAGCCGGGGACATCGGGTGACCCTTTCCCGGCAGAGCCGTCTCCCGCCGTTCAGCCCCGCGCGGCCTTTTCGGCGATGCCGGAGGTGCCGTCGCGGCGGTCAAGTTCGGCCAGCACATCCTCCAGCGTCACGTCGCGGGCGGCGAGCATGACGAGGAGGTGGTAGAGGACATCTGCCGCCTCATAGGTCAGTTTCTCGCGGTCGCCCTTGACCGCTTCGATCACCGCTTCGATGGCCTCTTCGCCGAACTTCTCGGCGCATTTCTCGGGGCCTTTGGACAGGAGTTTGGCCGTCCACGAGGTTTCGGGATCAGCCCCCTTGCGGGCAGCGATTGTGGTGGCGAGGCGGTGAAGGGCGGTCATGTCAGCCTCATCGGGATGCCGGCTGCGGCCATGTGCTCCTTGGCCTGCCGGATGGTGTAGTCGCCGAAGTGGAAGATGGAGGCGGCGAGGACGGCGGAGGCCCCGCCAATGGTGACGCCTTCGACAAGGTGATCGAGCGTGCCGACGCCGCCGGAGGCGATGACGGGGATGGGGACGGCATCCACGATGGCGCGGGTGAGGGGCAGGTTGAAGCCCGCCCGCGTGCCGTCACGATCCATGGAGGTGAGGAGGATTTCCCCTGCGCCTTTGGCGGCAACGGTGCGGGCGAAGTCCACGGCATCAATGCCCGTGGGTTTGCGCCCGCCATGGGTGAAAATCTCCCATTTTCCGGGGGCAACGGTCTTGGCATCAATGGCGACGACGATGCACTGGCTGCCGAAGCGGTCGGCGCTGCGCGCGACCACGTCGGGGTCGGCGACGGCGGCGGAGTTGAAGCTGACCTTGTCGGCGCCTGCGAGGAGAAGGGCGCGGACATCCTCGGGCGTGCGGACGCCGCCGCCCACGGTGAGGGGCATGAAGCATTGTTCCGCCGTGCGGGTGACGAGGTCGAACATCGTGCCGCGGTTTTCATGTGTGGCGTGGATGTCGAGGAAGCAAAGCTCATCCGCGCCTGCGGCGTCATAGGCGCGCGCGGCCTCCACCGGGTCGCCGGCATCGCGGAGGTCGACGAAATTCACGCCTTTGACCACGCGGCCATCGGCGACGTCGAGGCAGGGGATGATGCGGGTCTTGAGCATGGGCGTCACCGGAAAGGTTGCGGCCTTCTACCCGTGCGGGGCAGAAAGGGCCAGTGGGTTGCTGGGGTGCCGCGATGCGGGAAGCCGTAAGCTATCTGGTGGCATCGCTGTCTCTGGGCTGGATCGCGGTCTGGGCGAGCGAGAACCTGTTTTGGACGACGCCCGCGCCCGACCTGCGGCTTATGGACCTTGGGTTCATGTGGCTGGCCTATTCCGTGGCGGCAGGGGCGGCGCTGTCTGCGGTGATCTGGTCGGGGCTTCGGGGGTGGCGGGCGGCCTTTCTGGGCGGGGCGCTGTTGGGGTTCCAGATCGAGGGCGCGGTGGTGGGCACGATGTATGAGGCCTTTCCGCTGCAACTGGTCTGGACGCCTTTGGCATGGCACGCGCTGATTTCCGGACTTTGCGTGCTGGGGGGCGGGCTGGCGCTGGCGCGCGGGGCCTTGGCGCGGCAGGTGGCGGGGCTGCTGGCGCTGGGACTGTTTGGGGCGGTCTGGGGGCTTTACTGGCCGCTGGAGGGGAAGCCGCTGGCGGGCCCGGCGGGGCTGTTTGTCTATCTCGGGCTGGCGGGGTTTGGGGCCGGAGTGGCGCTGGGCGTACTGTCGCGGCTGCCGATCTTGCGCTGGGGGCGGTGGTGGCTGTGGCTGGCACCGGGGGTGATGGCAGCGCTATGGGTGGTGGGGACGGTGCTGTCTCCGTCGCCCCTGCGTCTTGCCGGGCCGGGGATGGTGGCGGTGACCGTCTGGGCCATGGGACGGCTGGGGCAAGGCGGCGGTGCGGTCTTTGGGGCGCCCGCGCCATGGCGGCGCTGTCTTCTGGTCGTGCTGGCCCCGGCTCTGACGGCGCTGTTGGTGGTGCCGGGATGGGCGGCTTTCGGCGGGGTCGGGGTGAACGGGCCCGTGGCTCTCGGGACAGGGGCGGCGGGACTGGGTCTGTGGCTGTGGCTTTTCTGGCGGGCGGCGCGGGGGTGACGTTCAGCGCCGCAGGCGGCGGAGCAGGTCGACCAGCGCGAGGAAGAGCAGCAGGACCGCCAGCGCGGCGGCTATGGGGAGGGTGACGAGGCCGAGCCAATGAAGCGTGAGCGAAGTGGTGAGTGCCTCGGCCCAGTCGACGCCGAGGAGGCGGCAGGTGTCGAAGGTCCCGCCATCCGGGATGCAGCCCGCCGCGCGGGCAAGAAGCACGGCTGCCACGGCCAGAAGGACGGGCAGCAGGCAGAACAGCAGAAGGGCACCAAGGACGGCATAGGCGACGCGCATGCGCGCAGGATAGCGGCTTTGGGCCGGATTGTCTCGCGCTGCGGAAGGGCTGTTCGGGGAAGGGCCGGGTTCCCGGGGCGCGCCCGGGACGGACTGTCCGGTCAGGCCTTGAGCGCTGTCAGGGCCGAGGCAAGGTCGATCGCGCCGTCATAGAGGGCGCGGCCAGAGATGGCGCCCGCGATGACGCCCGTGTCGCGCAGCGCGATGAGATCTTCCATCCGACTGACGCCACCCGAGGCGATGACGGGGATGGTGACGGCGCGGGCCAATGCTTCGGTCGCCTCGAGATTGGGTCCCTGCATGGCGCCGTCGCGGTCGATATCGGTGTAGATGAGGGCCGCGACCCCTGCATCCTCAAAACTGCGGGCAAGGTCGGTGGCCATCACCTCTGTCTCCTCGGCCCAGCCCTTGGTGGCAACGCGGCCCTTGCGGGCATCGATGCCGACGGCGACGCGACCGGGGAAGGCGCGCGCGGCCTCGCGCACCAGCGCGGGGTTCTCCACCGCGACCGTGCCAAGGATGACGCGGGCCAGACCCTTTTCCAGCCACATCGCGATGGTGGCCATGTCGCGGATGCCGCCACCGAGCTGGGCCGGAACGGTGACGCGGGCGAGGATCGCCTCCACCGCTGCGCCATTGACGGGGGTGCCCGCGAAAGCACCGTTGAGGTCCACCAGATGCAGCCAGTCGCAGCCCGCCGCTTCGAACTTCGCGGCCTGCGCGGCAGGGTCGTCGCCAAAGACGGTGGCGGCGGACATCTCGCCGCGCAGAAGGCGGACGCATTGGCCGTCCTTCAGGTCGATGGCGGGGTAGAGGATCATGGTCTGGCCTCCGTCTGGGTCGCGGTCATCCGGGTTGCGGGGGCTTTGGCACGGGGCGGCGGGCAGGGCAAGGGGGCCATCGGGGGCGCGCGACCCAACGTCAGGCTTGATCGGCGCGCAGGCTTCGCGATGATGCGACGGAGAGGCGTATCTGGGAGGAGTTGCCTGATGAAGCGGATGATGATTGCGGCCGTGCTGGGTCTGGGACTGGCGGGAGCGGCCCATGCCTCGGACCCGGTGGAAGGGGTCTGGATGACGAAGCCGGATGACAACGGCAATTTCGGCCATATCGAGATCAAGCCCTGCGGGCCGGCTTTCTGCGGCACGCTGATCCGGGCCTTTGACAATACTGGGGCCGAGGTCGAGAGCCCCAATGTGGGCAAACAGATCGTCTGGGACATGATGGCCGCAGGTGATGGCGCCTATGAGGATGGCAAGGTCTGGTCGCCGGATCGGGACAAGACCTACAACTCCAAGATGGAGCTGTCGGGCGACGGGCTTTCGGTCAAGGGGTGCGTTCTGGGCATCTGCCGGGATGGCGGCACCTGGACGCGGGTGAAGTGACTTAGACGACCCGTTGAAAAGGGCGCGGACGGTGTCCGCGCCCTTTTTCATCTGCGGTGCGGAATGGATCAGCAGGCGATCCGGCCCCGTCTTTCGCCGCTGTCGCCCTGAAAGCTTTCGATCCGAGCAGGGCAGCCGGTGGCCTGTTCGACCGCGCGCAGCATCTGTTCGGGGATTGCGCGGCGTTCGCGCGGGCCTGCATAGCCGTGGCGGATGACCTGCACGCGGCTTTCGCGGCGCAGGACGGTGAAGGCGCGACCGTCGACCGTCACCTCCGTTCCGGTCGCTCCGAAGAATTCCGGCGATGGCGAGGCACAGGCCGTCAGCAGCAGGAGAAGCGGAAGCACGCGGGGAAGGGACATGGGCACACCTGTTTACCGGCAAGGCACGGCCACAGGATGCGCTTCGTGCGCCCTGCGTGCAACGATTCAGGCTGGGGCGCCGGCAAAGGCGCTGGCGGTTTCACCTTGGCCCATCGACTCGTTCTCGCGGTTTGACGCGGGCAGGCTGCCGGGCCAGGGCCCTAGGGGGCCCAGCGCAGGAAGTTGCCGATCAGGCGCAGGCCCATGGCCTGCGATTTCTCGGGGTGGAACTGGGTGCCGAGAATCGTGTCGCGCCCGATGATGGCGGTGATCGCCCCGCCATAGTCCACATGGGCCAAAAGATGGGCCGGGTCCGCGACACGGAACTGGTAGCTGTGGACGAAATAGGCGTGATCGCCCGTGCTGATCCCTGCCAGAACAGGGTGAGGACGGTCGAGGATGAGGTCGTTCCAGCCCATATGCGGCACTTTCAGCGCGGGGTCGGCCGGGGTGATGCGCTGCACCTCGCCCCCGATCCAGTCGAAACCCGGCGTGTCTTCGTATTCGCGGCCCCATGTGGCCAGCATCTGCATGCCGACGCAGATGCCGAGAAAGGGTTTGCCCTGCGCGACGCCGTCCGAGATCGCTTCGAAGAGGCCGCCATAGCTGCCCAACGCGCGGCGGCAGGCGGGGAAGGCCCCGTCGCCGGGCAGGACGATCCGGTCGGCGCGGGCGACATCCTCGGGCCGGGAGGACACAAGGATGTCGCCCCCGTCCACCTCTGCCGCCATGCGCTGGAAGGCCTTTTCGGCGGAATGGAGATTGCCGCTGTCATAATCGACGAGAACGGTCAGGGGCATCGCGTGGCTCCGGCGGGGGCGAAGAATTTTCGGATGAAAATTCTTCGGGAGTGGAGAGAAGAATTTTCGGATGAAAATTCTTCGGGGCGGTGGGGGGGCGAAGAATTTTCGTGAAAATTCTTCGCGCCGCCTGTGGTCAGAGGGCGCCCTTGGTGGAGGGCAGCGCGTCGCCCAACCGGGGATCGCGTTCGACCGCCATACGCAGGGCGCGGGCCACGGCCTTGAAAGCGGCTTCGGCGATATGGTGGCTGTTCACGCCATGGACGAGGTCCACATGCAGCGTGATCCCGCCATGCGTCGCCAGCGCCTGAAAGAACTCGCGCACCAGTTCGGTGTCGAAGCTACCGATTTTCTGGGTTGGGAAGGGCAGATTCCAGACGAGGAACGGCCGCCCCGACAGATCGAGCGCGCAATTGACCTGCGCGTCGTCCATGGCGAGGACGAAATGGCCGTAGCGCCGAATGCCGCGCTTGTCGCCCAAGGCGCGCGTGAGGGCTTGGCCCAAGGCGATGCCGCAATCTTCGACCGTGTGGTGGTCGTCGATGTGCAGGTCGCCATCGGCCTTGACCGTGAGGTCGATCAGGGAATGGCGCGAAAGCTGATCGAGCATGTGGTCGAAGAAGCCGACGCCGGTGTGATTGTCATAGGTCCCCGTCCCGTCGAGGGCGACGGTGACGGCGATTTCGGTTTCGGCGGTCTGGCGATGGATCTCGGCCTTGCGCATCGGCGGGCTCCCTGACGTGTCGGGGCCTTATATGGGCTGGGGCGGGCTTTGGGAAGCGGGGGGTGTTCAGGCCGCGCGGGAGAGTGGCAGGCGGCGCGGGCCGAAGGCAGCGGCCAGTGCGAGGAAGAGGCCGGAGAGGGCAGCGATGCTGCCTGCGGCCGAGACGGCAAAGGGCAGGCCCATCAGCAGCGGCAGGTAGCCTGCGGCCAGCGTGCCCAAGACGGCGGCGGTAGCGGCGATCAGGAGGGACAGCCCCATCTGGCGCGGCAGGCTGTCGGTCATCAGCCGCGCCGTGGCGGGGGGGCAGACGAGCATGGCAATGGTCAGGATCGACCCCACGGCCGAAAAGGCGGCGACGGCGGCCAGCGCCGTGAGGCCTGTCAGCGCGGCCGACAGCAGGCGGACGGGGATGCCTTGAGTGGCGGCGAAGCCTTCGTCGAAGGTGGCGATGACGAGGGGCCGCCAGAGCGCGGCGATGAGGCCGAGGACGGCGGCGCAGATCAGCGCCAGTTGCGGCAATTCTGGCGGCAGGCCCGCCAGCGCGGCAGGGTCTAGAAGCGAGGACCAGTCGGTGGCATCGATCCAGATCAACGCCTCGAGCGAGCCGTAAAGGGCATGTTCCACGTCGAGGTGGGTGGCGGAGGCGCCTGAGAGTTCAAGGAGCAGGACCCCTGCCGCGAACATGGTGGTGAAGGTCGCCCCCATCGCCGCGCCGGGATCGGCGCTGGTGGTGCGGCGGATCGCTTCGATCATCAGGGCCGAGAGCGCGGCGGCGGCGAGGGCGCCTGCCAGCATCACAGGGGGCGCGGCGGACCCGGTAAGGAGGAAGGCCGCGACGAGGCCGGGCAGGACGACATGCGAGATGGCGTCGCCCAGAAGCGCCTGACGGCGCAGCAGCAGGAAATTGCCGGGGGCGGCACAGGCCAGCGCCGCCAGCGTTGCGATGACGAGGGGGGGCAGGGTCAGCGGGACGAATTCGGACCCCATCAGCGCCGCCCCGAAATGGCGGCACGGCGCAGGCGGGCGCGGGCGACGGTCTGGGCGAGGATGCCCTTGCGAGGCGCGATCAGGGCCGACAGTGCGAAGGCTGTGAAGGTGATCAGGACGATGGCGGGGCCGGTGGGCAGATCGGGCAGCGCGACCGAGAGCGCCGCGCCCAAATAGCCCGCCACAGCCCCGATGGCCCCGGCCAGAAGCGCCACCGTCTCCATCCGGTCGGACCAGAGGCGGGCGGCGAGCGCCGGGATGATCAGAAGCGCCACGATCAGGATCAGCCCAACCACATGCAGGCCAAGAAGCACGCAGGCGAGGGTGAGGAGAAGCAGCGCGCGGTCCGTGAGATCGGTGTTCACCCCCATGAGCCGGGCATGGCCGGGGTCAAAGGCCGTCATGATCAGAGGGCGGCGCAGCAGCAGGAGGAGGCCCAGCGTCAGAGCGGCGCCAATCGCGAGCGTGATCGCATCCCCTCGCAGCATCCCGGCAGTGGAGCCGAGGAGGACGGAATCAAGCCCTGCGGGGCGGCCAAGCGCGAGATTCTGGATCACCGTCATCAGGACGATGCCTGCACCGTAAAAGCTGGCCAGTGTCGCGCCGATGGCCGCATCCTCGGGCAGGCGGGTGCGTGACAGGCTGTCGAGCCATGCCAGCCCCAAGACGGCGGAGAGGCCTGCGCCGATCATGAGACCCGCGAGGTTGCGCCCGTCGCCCCCGGCGGCGGCCATGAGGAGGAAGGCCACGGCGATGCCGGGCAGGGTGGCATGGGCCATCGCATCGGAGGTGAGCGCGCGGCGGCGGAGCGTGACGAAAGCCCCGGTGCAGCCGGCTGCTAGCCCGAGAAGGGCCGCGCCCAGTCCTACGAGCGCAGCGTTATAGCCGGCATTCAGGATCAGCGCATTCAGGACGGCGTCGAGCATGGTCTGGCCGGGGGCCGGTTCCTTCGCGGGGCGTCAGGCGGGGATGGCGGTGAGAAGCTGATGACCATAGGCCTCGGCCACGGCGGCGCGGCGGAAGGTGCTAGCGGTCGGGCCTTCGGCGATGGCGCGGCGATTCATCAGGAGGACGCGGTCGAAATAGGCGGTCACAGTGGAAAGATCGTGATGCACGGCGATAATCGTGCGGCCCTCGGCGCGCAGGCCGTGCAGGACGGAGATGATCGCAGCCTCGGTCGCCGCATCGACGCCTGCGAAGGGTTCGTCGAGGATGACGAGATCGGCGCCTTGCGCCAATGCGCGGGCTAGGAAGACGCGCTGCTGCTGGCCGCCCGAAAGCGCGCCGATCTGGCGGGTGGCGAAATCGGCCATGCCGAGGCGGTCAAGCTGGGCCATGGCTTCGGAGCGCAGACCGGGGGTGAGGCGGCCAAAGAGCCCCGTGCGGCGGTAGAGGCCCATCTGCACCACATCGATGACGCGGGCGGGAAATTCCCAATCAACGGCGGCGCGCTGAGGCACATAGGCGATGCGGGGCATGGAGCGGGCGACAGGATCGCCGAAGGCGCGCACCTCGCCCGTGACGGCGGGGATAAGGCCGAGCGCAGCTTTCAGCAGCGTGGATTTTCCGGCACCGTTGGGGCCCATGACGGCTGTCATCGACCCCTTCGGAAACCGGGCACTGACCGTGGCGACTACCGGGACTGAACCGTAGGCCACGGTCAGGCCTGAGATGGCGAGCGCCGTTTCCGGCATGGGGATTGGGGTTGGGCCCGCCATCATGTGCCTGTGTTAAGTTCCTGCGTTAAGACGTCCGGCCATGCCGCGTTCGGGGGCATCCCCACCGAGTGCGCGGGCAATGGCGGTGATGTTGTGATCGATCATGCCCGGATAGGTGCCTTCATAGGTTCCCTCCGGCCCCATCGCATCGGAGAAGAGTTCGGCACCGATGGTGACGTAATGGCCCCGCGCCCCGGCCCCTTCGATGAGGGCGCGGATCGCGCGGTCGGAGACGGAGCTTTCGACGAAGACCGCCGGGATCTGATTGTCGACGAGGAGGGTGACCAGTTCCTCGATCCGGGCGAGGCCCGCTTCGGAGTCGGTCGAGATGCCTTGGATCCCTTCGACCCGCCAGTCATAGGCGCGGCCGAAATAGCCGAAGGCGTCATGGGCGGTGACGAGGATGCGCCGGCTTTCCTGCACGCTGCCGAGGGCCTTGCGGGCGTAGACGTCAAGCTGGGCGATTTCCTGCAGATAGGTGGTCGCGTTGTCGCCAGTATCCACCCCGGCGCTTGTCAGAGCGGCATCGACGGCGCGGACCACGTCGGACCACAGGCGCGGGTCGAACCAGACATGGGGATCGGGGCGATCCGCATATTCGGGATCGGCGATCAGCTGGTCCTGGGCGAGCGTTTCGGCCACGGCCTTGACCGTGGTCTTGCGGGCGAGATCTTCCATCACCTCGGTGAACTGCGCCTCAAGGTTGAGGCCATGCCAGAGGATGACATCGGCCCGCGACAGGGCGAGGATATCGGTGCGGGTCGGGCGGTGACCGTGCGGGTCCATCCCGGGCCCCATGAGGGCCTGCACCTGCCCACCGGACAGACGCCGTGCGGCATCGGCAATCATGCCCGTGGTGGTGACGATGGTCGGGGCGGCGCTGGCCGCGAAGGCGGGGCTGCCCGCGAAGGGCGCGAGGGCAAGGCATCCAAGCAAGGAACGGCGGTCGATCATGGCAATCGGCTTTCGATACGGTGCAGGGGTGGGTGAACACTTTGTCATGAGCAGAGGATGTGCGAACCATTCGCAGAAGTCAACGGGAATGAGAAGCATTCGCAAGAATGTGAGCGGATAGGCGCGAGGCGCCCGCAAAATTCATGCTTTGATTGTATGTGGTGCGAATTTCGATGGCGGACAGATTTTTTTACGGACTCGCCTCAAACGGGACTTTCGTATGCCGTCTACCTCTTTCGTATGAGCCCGGAATTCAGCCGGGACAGGAGGCCCCGATGCGCATTGTATGTGTTGATGATGATCCAATCTTCTTGTCGATCCTTGGCGAATATCTGCGAGAGCTTGATCCGATCTCGGTGACCACCTTCGGCGATCCGGAGCGGGTGGCAAAGTTGGCAGCCGAGGGCACGCTGCTGGCGGATGTGCTGCTTTTGGACATGGAGATGCCCGGGATGGACGGCACCACGCTCTGCGCGGCGCTGCGGGCGACGGAGCTGCATCGGGCGACCCCCATCATCATGATTTCCTCGGTCACCGCGCGGGATCGGGTGAAGGGGGCCTTGGCGGCGGGGGCGAACGAATTCCTGCACAAGCCTTTGGACAAGATGGAACTCGGGGCGCGGCTGTCGATGGTGGCGCAGGTTCTGGACGAGCGGGCCAAGTCCGCGGCGATGGCGGCGGACATGGGCAGCCTGCGGGATCAGGCGGATTTCTCCTTCCGATTCGAGGACCCGGTGCTGCCGGGATCCGACGTGGCGCTGATGGATTATCTGGCGCTGGAGAACCACCTGCTGGGCCTTGGCTGGGCGGGGCTGCCGGGGACGGTTGCGCTGGGTTTCCGGCTGCGCAACGCGCCTTGGGCCTATGCTCATCTGGACCGGATGGAGTATTGCGATTTCCTGTCCGAGACGGCGGCGATGATCGTGCAGCAGATGAAGGGAGTCCGCTTCCGCATGGCCTATGCCGGGGCGGGGGATTTCGTGACGGTGCTGGAGCGCGGACAGCGGGTGGAGATGGCCGACCTACAGGCCGGACTGCAGGCGGCACGCGGTCCGATGTGGGCGGCCTATCGGGCGCTGGGTCTGCCGGCGCCGGAGGTTGCGGTCGGCCCGGTGGTGCAGGCGCCGCTGATCGGGGCCTCGGCGTCGCGGCTGCTGCGGACGGTGCGGCTGCGGCTGGATGCGCATGCCCCCCTGATGCACGTAGGAAGCTGGGAGGCGATGCCGTCAGGACTGATGGCCCCGGGCGCGGGCGCAGGGCGGATTTCCGCCACCCTTCACTGAGGGCGCAGGCCCTGCTTGACGCGCGGAGCATGGTCATGCCCTGCTGGTGCCACAAACAGAGGGCATCAGCCCCAGACCACCCGGGAGAGGCATTGCCCGGGCCGCCGAGCAGAGGATGACGGGATGAAGCAATATTTTGGGGTGCTGTGCCTTGGCGCAGCTGTCGCTCTGGGCATTGGTCCGGCAGGGGCGGCCGAACTGGTGTCACGCTGGGGCGTGGTCGCCATGGAGCCTGCCGCCTCGGGCGCAGGGCTGTCGGTTCGGGTGGAAAGCGTGCATGGCTGGGTCTGCGAGGGGCATTACGCCCATCCTGCGCGGGACGGGGCGGCCGTTGGCTTTCCGCTGACTTGTTCGGATGATGTGGAGGGCGAGGCGTTGATGTCGGTCGAGGAGGGCGTCGCGGTGATGGCCTTCAACCGCGACGACGGCACCCATGGCAGCGCCAAGCTGCGGGTGGAATGATCCAGACGACACTGCGGGGAGACAGGGGGAACAGCCCGTGTTTTCTTATGTCCCTTGGGCTGGCCTTTGGACCTGTTGGTGACATTCCCACAGTTTTGAAGACTGGAGCGGGCGATGAGATTCGAACTCACGACCCTAACCTTGGCAAGGTTATGCTCTACCCCTGAGCTACGCCCGCACTCCGTGGGGCGGGTGATAGTCCGGGGCGGGGATGGGCGCAAGGAGAAAAACGGATGGGCAGAAATGCGCAAGGCCGCCCCGAGGGGCGGCCTTCTGCCTTTGGTCCGACTGGAGCGGGCGATGAGATTCGAACTCACGACCCTAACCTTGGCAAGGTTATGCTCTACCCCTGAGCTACGCCCGCGCCGGTTGGACGAGGGGTGATCTATAAAAGCCGCGCGTGGGGTTCAAGGGGTAAAGTGCGCAGTGGCGCGGAAAAGTTGGGACAGCACGATGCCGGGGTGGATGGGCAGGATTGCCCATCCTACGGGGTGAGGGGGGGATGGGCAGGATTGCCCATCCTACGGGGCGGTGGCGGGTAGGATGGGCCGTCGGCCCATCCCCGGTCATTCCAGTTCGATCAGCAGGTCCTTGGCTTCGATCTGGCTGCCCGCGTTGACATGGAGTGCCTTCACCACCGCCTCGCGGTCGGCATGCAGGCCGGTTTCCATCTTCATCGCCTCGATTGTCAGCAAGAGATCGCCCGCACGGACCTTCGAGCCGACGCTGACCGCGACGGACGCGATGGAGCCGGGCATCGGCGCGCCGATATGGGCGGGGTTGCCCTCGGCGGCCTTGGGCCGCGCCGCCGTCTTCGCCTTCACGGCGCGGTTCGGGACGCGGATCACGCGGGGCTGGCCGTTCAGTTCGAAGAAGACCTTGACCTCGCCATCCTCGGTCGTCTCGCCCACGGCCTGCAGGCGGATTTCCAGCTGCTTGCCGGGGTCGATCTCGGCCGTGATCTCTTCGCCCGGTTCCATGCCGTAGAAGAAGATCCTGGTGGGCAGGGCGCGGACAGGGCCGTAGAGGCGGTGACGGCCCATGTAATCGAGGAAAACCTTGGGATACATCAGATAGCCGTTGAGATCCTCGTCATCGACCGACTTGCCGCCGAGTTCGGCGGAAAGCTTTGCCCGCGTCTCTTCCAGATCGACGGGGGGCAGGGTCTTGCCGGGGCGTTCGGTCAGCGGCGTCTCGCCCTTGAGCACCTTCTTCAGGATGCCGTCGGGCCAGCCGCCATGGGGTTGGCCGAGATTGCCCTTGAGCATGTCGACGACTGAATCGGGGAAGGCCACGTCGGTGTTCGGGTCTTCGACCTGAGCACGGGTCAGGCCTTGGGCCACCATCATCAGCGCCATATCGCCCACCACCTTGGACGAGGGCGTCACCTTCACGATGTCACCGAACATCTGGTTGGCATCGGCATAGGCCTGCGCCACTTCGGGCCAACGCTCTTCGAGCCCGAGCGAGCGGGCCTGCGCCTTGAGGTTGGTGAACTGACCCCCCGGCATTTCGTGCAGGTAAACTTCAGAGGCGGGGGCAGGAAGGCCGGATTCGAAGGCGGCATATTGCACGCGGACATGTTCCCAGTAGTTGGAGATGTCGCGGATCGCCTTGATGTCGAGCCCGGTGTCGCGGTCGGTGTGGCGCAGCGCCTCGACGATCGCGCCGAGGCAGGGCTGCGAGGTGCCGCCCGAGAAGGCATCCATCGCGGAGTCGATCGCATCCACCCCAGCCTCGCAAGCGGCGAGGATGGTGGCCACGCCGCCCCCTGCCGTGTCATGGGTGTGGAAATGGATGGGAAGCCCGATTTCCTGCTTCAGTGTCTTGACCAGCACCCGGGCCGCGGCTGGCTTAAGGAGCCCCGCCATGTCCTTCAGGCCGAGCACATGGGCGCCCGCCGACTTCAGTTCTTTGGCGCGATCGACATAGTACTTGATGTCGTACTTGGCGCGGTTCGGGTCGAGGATGTCGCCGGTGTAGCAGATTGATCCTTCGCAGACCTTGTTCGCCTCGATCACCGCGTCCATCGCGACGCGCATGTTCTCGACCCAGTTGAGGCTGTCGAAGACGCGGAAGACGTCCACCCCTGACTTGGCGGCCTGCAACACGAAGGCCCGGACCACGTTGTCGGGATAATTGGTGTAGCCAACGCCGTTGGAGGCGCGCAGCAGCATTTGCGTCATGACATTGGGCATGGCGGCGCGGAGGTCGCGCAGGCGCTGCCACGGGCATTCCTGAAGGAAGCGGTAGGCCACGTCGAAGGTGGCCCCGCCCCAGCATTCCACGGAAAAGAGCTGCGGCAGGTTCGCGGCATAGGCGGGCGCCACGCGCACCATGTCGATGGACCGCATGCGCGTGGCCAAAAGCGATTGGTGACCGTCCCGCATCGTGGTGTCGGTGACCAGAAGCTTCTTCTGCGCTTTCATCCAGTCGGCCACGGCCTGCGGGCCCTTCTGTTCCAGCAGGTTGCGGGTGCCGGTGGCAGGCGTTTCGGTCAGGAGCCGGGGCGGTTTGGGCATCTTCGCCTCGGCCGGGGGGCGCGGGCGGGCCACCGTTTCGGGATGCCCGTTCACGGTGATGTCGGCGATATAGGTGAGGATTTTGGTCGCCCGATCGCGGCGTTTCTTGAAGGCGAAAAGCTCGGGCGTCGTGTCGATGAACTTGGTCGTGTAGCTGTCGTCAAGGAAGGTCGGGTGTTTGAGCAGGTTGATGACGAATTCGATATTCGTCGCCACCCCCCGGATGCGGAATTCGCGCAGGGCGCGGTCCATCCGCGCGATGGCCTTTTCCGGCGTCTGGGCATGGGCCGTGACCTTCACCAGCAGCGAGTCGTAATAGCGGGTGATGACGCCGCCCGCATAGGCCGTGCCGCCGTCAAGGCGGATGCCGTTCCCGGTGGCGGAGCGGTAGGCGGTGAGCCGCCCATAATCCGGGATGAAGTTGTTCAGCGGGTCCTCGGTCGTGACCCGGCATTGCACGGCATGGCCGTTCAGTTTCACATCCGCCTGCGAGGCCACGCCGGTGGCTTCGGACAACGACTTGCCTTCTTCGATCAGGATCTGCGCCTGCACGATGTCGATCCCCGTCACCTCTTCGGTCACGGTATGTTCGACCTGCACGCGGGGGTTCACTTCGATGAAGTAGAATTTGCCCGAATCCATATCCATCAGGAATTCGACGGTGCCCGCGCATTCGTAATCGACATGCTGGGTGATGCGCTTGGCCATGTCGCAGACCTCTTCGCGCTGGGCCTGCGTCAGGTAAGGGGCGGGGGCGCGTTCGACGACTTTCTGGTTGCGGCGCTGGACAGTGCAGTCCCGCTCCCACAGGTGCCAGACATTGCCCTGCTTGTCGCCGAGGATCTGCACCTCGACATGGCGGGCGCGCTGGATCATCTTTTCCAGATAGCCTTCGCCATTGCCGAAGGCGGCCTCAGCCTCGCGCCGGCCTTCGCGGACCTTCAATTCCAACTCATCTTCCGACAGGATCGGGCGCATGCCGCGCCCGCCGCCGCCCCAAGACGCCTTGAGCATCAAGGGATAGCCCACTTCGGCGGCCTGCTTCTTGATCAGCGCCATGTCTTCGCCCAGCACTTCGGTGGCCGGGATGACAGGGACGCCCGCCTCGACCGCCACGCGGCGGGCGGAGGCCTTGTCGCCAAGCGCGCGCATGGTTTCGGCGCGGGGGCCGATGAAGGTGATGCCCGCCTGATCGCAGGCTTCGACGAAATCGGGGTTCTCGGACAGGAGGCCATAGCCCGGATGGATCGCATCCGCCCCCGACATCTTGGCCACGCGGATGATTTCCGCGATCGAAAGATAGGCGCCCACCGGCGAGAGGCCCTCGCCGATGCGATAGGCCTCATCCGCCTTGAAGCGGTGGAGGGACAACTTGTCCTCCTCGGCGAAGACGGCGACGGTCTTCTTCCCCATCTCATTGGCGGCGCGCATAACGCGAATGGCGATCTCGCCCCGGTTGGCGACGAGGATCTTGCGGAATTCTGGCATCGGTCTCTCCGGCAGTCGGAAGGTCAGGCGGGCTTTTCCGTCATCTCCGGGTGCGGGAACCGGTGTAGACGGCGTCATCCTAGGCCTGCTGCAATGCAGCGCAAGGGCAGGAACCGGCTGAATGTGCAAATTTTGCGAAATATGCAGGCGCGGATTTGCGGCTGCAAAGCGGATGGGGTGGTTGCGGGGAAAAGTTGCGCCGGAACATTTGCGGAACCTTTTCCTTTGCCGCCGATGACGCTAGGGTCTCGCGCATGAACGGATGGGATGAGGATCAGGGGGCAGAGGCGGCGGTGGTGCCGCTGTCGCAGCGGGCCATGATGGCCGCGCGGCCTGCGCCTTACTTGGATGATCTGAACCCCGCGCAGCGCGAGGCAGTGGAGGCGCTGGACGGCCCCGTCCTGATGCTGGCAGGGGCGGGGACTGGCAAAACCAAGGCGTTGACGGCGCGGATTGTGCATCTGTTGCGTATGGGCAAGGCGCGGCCGAACGAGATCCTCGCCGTGACCTTCACCAACAAGGCGGCGCGCGAGATGAAGCTGCGTGTGGGCCGGATGCTGGGCGAAGTGGCGGAGGGGATGCCATGGATGGGCACCTTCCATTCGCTGTCGGTCAAGATCCTGCGGCGGCATGCGGAACTGGCGGGGTTGAAGTCGAACTTCACCATTCTGGATACGGATGACCAGATCCGGTTGCTGAAGCAGCTGATCGTGGCGGCGAATATCGACGAAAAGCGCTGGCCCGCGCGGATGCTGGCGGGGATGATCGACGGCTGGAAGAACCGCGCCCTGACGCCGGAGCGGGTGCCGTCAAGCGAGGCGGGCGGCTATGCCAATCGCGGGACGGAGCTTTATGCCCAGTATCAGGAACGGCTGCGGACGCTGAATGCCTGCGATTTCGGCGATCTGCTGCTGCATTGCGTGGTGATCTTCCAATCCCATCCCGATGTGCTGGCGCAGTATCAGCGCTGGTTCCGCTATATCCTTGTCGACGAGTATCAGGACACCAACGTCTGCCAGTACCTGTGGCTGCGGCTGTTGGCGCAGGCGCATCGCAACATCTGCTGCGTGGGGGATGACGACCAGTCGATCTATGGCTGGCGTGGCGCGGAGGTGGGCAACATCCTGCGGTTCGAGCAGGATTTCCCCGGCGCGCATGTGGTGCGGCTGGAGCAGAATTACCGGTCGACGCCGCATATCCTTGCCGCCGCGTCGGGCGTGATCGCGGGGAATGCCGGACGGCTGGGCAAGACGCTGTGGACCGATCTGAAGGAGGGCGAGAAGGTCCGCCTGATCGGCCATTGGGATGGTGAGGAAGAGGCGCGCTGGATCGGGGAAGAGATCGAGGCACTGATGCGCGGGGGGCGGGGGCTTGATCCGGTGGGACTGGACGGGCAGGCGATCCTTGTGCGGGCGTCGCATCAGATGCGGGCCTTCGAGGACCGTTTCCTGACGATCGGGTTGCCCTACCGGGTGATCGGGGGGCCACGGTTCTATGAGCGGCAGGAAATCCGGGACGCGATGGCCTATTTCCGGCTGGCCGTGTCGCCCGAGGATGATCTTGCGTTCGAGCGGGTGGTGAATGTTCCCAAGCGCGGCCTTGGCGACAAGGCGCAGGCGGATATCCAGCGCGCGGCGCGGCTGGCGGGCGTTTCCCTGCACGAGGGCGCGCGGGAGCTGGTGGCCAATGGCGGGATCGGCGGCAAGGGCGCGGGGCAGTTGCGCGCCTTTGTGGAAGGGATCGACCGCTGGCATTGGTTTGTGGTGAATGAGGGTAATTCAATAGAGCTTGATCGGCTCGGTACCCGACTTTCTGCGCTCAAGGCAGAACGCGATAGCTTGATGGAGGAGTTGGCGAGCCTAGAAGAGGGCGATCCATCCGTTGCAAGTATAAAGATGAGTTTGGCGCGGTTGGACTCAGTTATCTCCGTTTGCAAGCGCGATTACGACATCTTGGACGGCAACCACATGTTGTTGGCCGAGATGATCCTTGAGGAGTCGGGCTATACGGAGATGTGGCAGAACGACAAGACGCCCGAGGCGCCCGGGCGGCTTGAGAACCTGAAGGAACTGGTCAAGGCCTTGGAGCAGTTCGACAATCTGCAAGGCTTCCTCGAACATGTCGCGCTGATCATGGACAACGAGACGGAGGAGGCGGGCGAGAAGGTCAGCATCATGACGCTGCACGCCGCCAAGGGGTTGGAGTTTCCCATCGTCTTCCTGCCGGGCTGGGAGGATGGGCTGTTCCCCAGCCAGCGCAGCATGGATGAGAGCGGGCTGAAAGGGTTGGAAGAGGAGCGGCGGCTGGCCTATGTGGGCATCACGCGGGCCGAGGAGTTGTGCACGATTTCCTTTGCGTCGAACCGCCGGGTCTATGGCCAATGGCAGAGCCAGTTGCCGAGCCGCTTCATCGACGAATTGCCGCAGGCCCATGTCGAGGTGCTGACGCCGCCGGGGCTTTATGGCGGGGGCTTTGGGGCGGCGGCTCCCTTTGCGGTGTCGTCAAGCATGGATGAGCGGGTGTCGAAGGCGGACGTCTACAACTCGCCCGGGTGGAAGCGGATGCAGGACCGCGTGCAAACGCGGGGCGTGTCGCAGCCACGCGAGGCGCGCGGGGTGGTGATTGATGCCACCGCGCTGTCGGCTTTCAGCGAGGGGGACCGGGTGTTCCACCGCAAATTCGGGTATGGGATCGTGATCGGCATTGAGGGTGACAAGCTGGAGATTGATTTCTCCAAGGCCGGGATCAAGAAGGTCGTGGCGGGGTTCGTCGTCGATGCGGATGACGCGGATGAGGTGCCGTTCTGAGGGATGCGGGTCCCGGCCTTGGGAAGGCTAGGCCGCCCGGCGTTCGAGGACCCAGATCGTGAGGCCCGCCAGCAGCCCCCAGAAGGCCGCCCCGATCCCTGCGAAGGCCACGCCCGCGCCCGTGACGGCAAGGGTCATCGTGGCGGCAAAGCGCTGGTCGGGTGTAGCGAAGGCCCCTGTCAGTGCGCCCATCAGCGGCCCGAGCAGCGCCAACGCCACCAATGCGGTCATCAGGGCGGGGGGAAGTGCGGCAAGGATCGCGATGACCACCGGCCCCGTCAGGCCGAGGATCACCCAGACCCCGGCATAGGCGAGGCCCACCTTCCAGCGCTGCGCCCGATCGGGATGCACGTCGTCCCCCATGCAGATGGCGGCCGTGATGGCGGCCATGTTCACCGTATGCGCGCCGATCAGGGCGGTGCTGGCCGAGATCAGGCCTGTCACTGTCAGGGCGGGGGCCACGGGTGGTTCATACCCCGCCGCGCGCATCGTGGCGAAGCCGGGCAGGTTTTGCGAGGCCATGGTGACGAGGTAGAGCGGCAGGCCAAGGCCGATCAGCGCCGCCCAGTGAAACTCGGGTGCGATGAAGGTGGGTGTGGGCGGGATTGGCGGCAGGGGTGGCAGGGTCGCGGCGCCGCTGGCGAAGGCGGTGGCAAGGCCTGCAGCCAGCGCGGCAAGGACGGCCATGGCGGGGTTCTTCAGCCGGACGAGGGCGAAGAGCCCGACCATCGGGGCCACCAGAAAGGGCGCGGCCTGTGCCGCGCCCGCGCCTTTCAGGACGAAGGGCAGAAGGACGCCCGCCAGCATGGCGGCGGCGATGCCGTCGGGGATCTTTGCGACCAGCGTGCCAAGGGGGCGGATCAGGCCCGTGGCCGCGATCAGAAGACCCGCCAGCAGGAAGGCCGCCACGCCTTCGGCCATGCCATAGCCCGAGGAGGCGGCGATCAGCGCCGCGCCGGGGGTGGACCAGGCCAGCACGACCGGCACGCGGTAGAGAGTGGAGAGCAGCGCGCTGCCTGTCGCCTTGGCAAAGCAGACGCCCATCACCCAGCTTGCCGTCTGGTCTGCCGTCGCCCCCAGCGCTTGCGCGGCGGCGAGGACGAGGGCGATGGTGGAACCGTAGCCCACGAGTGCGGCGACGAGGGCAGCGGAAATCAGGGAGGGGCGCATCGGGCCTGCCGGGTGGGAGCGGTTGGCGCGGACTATCGGCGGGGGGCGCGGGGGATGCAAGCGGGGGCTTGAGATGAAAAACGGCGACGCCCGAGGGAGGAGGGCGCCGCCGCGTTCTTGCGTCCCGGCCAAGGGAGGAGGAGAGGCCGGTCGCTTTCCCGGCCCGGCCGAGGGAGGAGAAGAGGCCGAGTCCGAAACCTGTTACCGGCGGGCGGGGCGCGGCGATCCCCGGGAGGAGGTGGGGATCGCCGCTGGTCCGATGGCCCTCAGGGAGGAGGAGGAGGGCCTGTCGCACGCCGTCGGGGCAGTTTTGCCCCGGAAAGGGTCGCGGCGATCCCCGGGAGGAGGTGGAGATCGCCGCTGGTCCGATGGCCCTCAGGGAGGAGGAGGAGGGCCTGTCGCACATCGTTGGAGCGGTTGCGCCCCGGAAGAAGGGTGCGGCGATCCCAGGGAGGAGGAGGGGATCGCCGCTTTTCCGCATGTCCCCAGGGAGGAGGAGGGGGACGTCGGACCTGTCAGAGAAGCATACGCAGCGCGGCTGCTTCTGGATCAAAGTGCGGCGGCGCCAGGGAGGAGGAGAAGCGCCGCCGCTTTTGCTATGAACCCCGGGAGGAGGTGGGGTTCAGCAAGAAACCTTATTTGCCGAAGGCCGCTTCGCGGGCCACGGCGGGGATGTCGGTGCGGGCGATGCCGAGATCGGCAAGCTCGCGGTCGGAAAGCTGCACCAGCTCGCGGACGGTCTGGTTGTACACGGCGCGGCGGGCGATCTGCAGCTTGAACTGGGCGAAGACGCCCGAGATGCGGTCAGCCAGCGAGAAGGACGCGGCGCGGGAGGAGTTGACATAAGCCATTTCGATCAGCCTCAGTTTGTTACATCTGTTCTCAGGACAACGTTCTGTCGCGCTGTTACCGGAAACATGGGGCAAATGCTGCACCTGCACAATAGACGCGGTCTGCAATGCTGCCATGCAGCAATCGCATGGCTGACAGTCACAGAAATGTCATTGATTTCATGGGTTTCGATGAAAACCTGAGCAAATGGTCAACTCGGCCTTGTCGAGTGCCGAAAAGATGACGAGGTTTGCCGAAACCTTGGGCAGGAGTAGAACGAATGACGGTTACCAAAGAGGAAATCCTGCGGGCGCTTTCCGGGGTCGCTTTGCCCGGTGGGGGCGATCTGGTGTCACGCGATCTGATTCGCGCGCTGACCGTTGACGGGGGGGTGGTGCGCTTTGTCATCGAGGCGGAAAGCCCCGAGGCGGCCCGCGCGCTGGGTCCTGTGCAGGGCGCGGCGGAGGCGGCGGTGAAGCGGTTGGCGGGTGTCGAGACGGTGCAGGTGGTGATGACGGCGCATGGTCCGGCGGCCAAGCCTGCAGCGCCGCCCACGTTGAAGATCGGGCAGCATCCGACGCCCCAGCAGGGCGGGCCGCAGAAGGTGTCGGGGGTGGACCGGATTATCGCGGTCGCCTCTGGCAAGGGGGGCGTGGGGAAGTCGACCGTCTCGTCCAATCTGGCGGTGGCGCTGGCGCGGCAGGGGCGGAAGGTGGGCCTTCTGGATGCCGATATCTATGGGCCGAGCCAGCCGCGGATGATGGGGGTGTCGAAGCGCCCCGCCAGCCCGGATGGGAAGATTATCGAGCCTTTGCAGGCACATGGCGTCACGATGATGTCGATTGGCCTGATGCTGAAGGAGGATGAGGCGGTCATCTGGCGGGGCCCGATGATCATGGGGGCGTTGCAGCAGCTTTTGGGGCAGGTGGCTTGGGGGAAGCTGGATATCCTGATCATCGACCTGCCGCCGGGGACGGGGGATATCCAGCTGACCTTGGCGCAAAGAACGCAACTGACCGGGGCGCTGGTGGTATCGACGCCGCAGGACGTGGCCCTTTTGGATGCGCGTAAAGCGCTGGATATGTTCAGCAAATTGAAGGTGCCGGTGCTGGGGCTGATCGAGAACATGTCGACCTTCTGCTGCCCGAACTGTGGACATGAGACGCAGATCTTTGGTCATGGCGGGGTGAAGGCGGAGGCGGCCAAGCTGGGCCTGCCCTTCCTTGGCGAATTGCCTTTGGCGCTTTCGGTGCGGCAGGCGGGGGATGCGGGCGTGCCGATCGCGGCGACCGATGCACCGGAAGCCGAGGCCTATGCGCGGCTGGCGAAGGGGCTGATCGCGGGCGGAATGGCGTAAGATTTGCGTTTCGGCGCAAGGGGTTGGCCCACAACAGGTGTGCCGAGATCTGTGCCGCCTTTTGTGCAGCAAAGTGTACATACAAATTTGGGCAGAGTGGGGTGCCTGATTTTGGTTAATGGTGCGCGTATGCACAGAAGGCCGGCGGCGGCCGGTGGATGACCGATCGGGGGGCTGGACGGGGCGCGCATGGCTTCCCACATCCTTCTCAGTCTGTCATCGCCCCTGTGCGACAGGGGCAGGGCAAGAGGACCCGACCATGAGCATTGACCTGCCGCCGATCCCCGACCTAGCCGCGATCATCGCGCCGCAGGACATCGAGAAGAAAAAGCGTGGCGGGAGCGGCCGCGCGGCGGCCATCGCCATCGGCACGGTGCTGATCCTGTCGGATGGATCGGAATGCGTGGTCGCCGGTTTTGACGCGGCGGGCAATCCGATCTGCCATCCGCTGCAGAACTGACCTTCGGACAGAGCGGATCGGCCCCCCGGATGGGGTAGGCAGCGGCGCGCGGTGATCCCGCGACCCGGCAGAACGGGTATGACCCGCCGGGTGGCCTATCCATCCGCCCCGCCGGATGGGACGGGATGGGATGGGTTGGGACAGCCCTTTCCGACGAATCAATTGCATGGGAAATCGTGGGAGAAGCCCGTCCGCTGGCCTGAATCGGGGGCTTCTGCGCCGGATTCCGGCCCCTTTTTGACCTGTATCTCGGTCTCTCTGGGGGTCTGTGCAAAAAAGTTGGGATCGGGTGGGAAATCGGGCCACTCACTGACGATCACTATATGTTGTGATTGTTTGAGGCATAACCGCCTATTTGTGGCGGGTTGGCTGTGGATAACTTTACCAGATGCTGTGTTGGGATATGGGTTTGAACAAGATATGCCCAAAGTCTCCCTCATTTTCCCGTTGCATGGGACGATTTCCCATGGCACATAAGGGACACGAAGATGAGAGCGGGCAAAACGAAAGCAGGGGCGGCTCAAGACCCCGAACAGGCGAAAGCAGGCTTCATACAGGCACCCGCCTTCATCGAAACCAGAGATCCGGCGCGCGAGCGAGCAGACATCTCCCCCAGGTGGCGCGCGTAGCTGGACGCCCAGCGATGGGACAGGCGGCGGATCGAGCAGTGGCAGCAGCTCGATCCGCCGTTTCCGTTTCAGGGTCCGGGTTTGCCGGACAGGGGCCTGACGGAGCAGGGCAAGAAGCTGCGCGAAGGAGGCCGGAAGGCCCATGTCGGAGGCGTTCAGAGGCGAGTTCACCCAGAAGGTGGACGGTAAGGCGCGGGTGTCGATCCCGGCGGCCTTTCGCCGTGTTCTGGAGGCCGGAGACCCGGACAGCATCCGCAAGCGCATCGTGATCGTCTATGGCGACGAGCGCCGCAAATACGCCGATTGCTATACCGTCGCGGGCGCGCAGCGCCTTGAGGCGATGATCCGCAAGCTGCCGTTGGGGTCGCCCCAGCGCCGCCTGCTGGAGCGCAATGTCATCACCCTGTCCGTCACGGTCGAGATCGATGACGACGGGCGGATCGTCCTGCCGCCGAAGGTGCGGGAAAAAACCGGGCTGTCCGCGAGCGACGCGGGCGAGGCGGTCTTTGCCGGGGCGCTGGACACGTTCCAGATCTGGAAGCCCGAGACATATGAGGCCGAGATCCTGCGCGCGGCGGAAGAGGATCTGGCGGCACTGCCTGCGGATATGGACATCCTGTCGCTTTTGGGCGGCGACGCGCCGGAGGTCTGAGCCTTGGAAGTCCGCGATCAGGAGATCGGTCGCATCCCCCACATCCCGGTGCTGCTTGGCCCGCTTCTGGCGGCTGTCGCCCCGGTGGAGGGCGACTGGCTGGACGGCACATTCGGTGCGGGCGGTTATGCGCGGGGTTTGCTGGAGGCGGGTGCTTCGCGGGTGACAGGGGTGGATCGGGACCCGCTGGCGTTGCAGATGGCAGGGTCTTGGGCGGGAGAGTATGGCGACCGGCTGCGGCTGGTGGCGGGGAATTTCGCGGAACTGGACGTGCATGCAGGCGGGCCGCTGGACGGGGTCGTGCTGGACCTTGGCGTGTCGTCGATGCAGTTGGACCGGGCAGAGCGGGGGTTTTCCTTTCAGAAGGACGGACCCCTCGACATGCGGATGAGCCAAGAGGGCGAAAGTGCCGCCGATCTGGTGAACGGGGCGGCGGAAGGGCTGCTGGCGGATATCCTGTATCATTACGGCGAAGAGCGGGCCTCGCGCCGGATCGCGCGGGCGATCGTGGAGGCGCGCTCGGTGGCGCCGATCACCACCACGCTGCGGTTGGCCGAGATCGTGGCGAAATGCCTGCCGCGCCCGAAGCCGGGGCAGAGCCATCCCGCGACGCGGAGCTTTCAGGCGATCCGCATCGCGGTGAATACGGAGTTTGACAGTCTGGCCGAAGGGTTGCAGGCCGCCGAGCGTGCGCTGAAGCCCGGCGGGCGGCTGGCGGTGGTGACGTTCCATTCCCTTGAGGACCGGATCGTGAAGCGGTTCTTCCAGATCGCGAGCGGGGCGGAGGCCAATGCCAACCGCTACGCCCCGGCGCGCGCCGACCAATCGGCGCGGTTCGAGATGATCACCAAAAAGGCGGTCGCGCCCGATGAGGGCGAGTTGGCCGCCAATCCGCGCGCCCGCAGCGCCAAGCTGCGCGTGGCGCGGCGGACCCATGTTCCCGCAGCCCGGATCGCGCCCGCCGCGCTGGGCCTGCCAGAGTTTCAGCCCAAGAAAGGACGCCGCTGATGCGCCCTGTGTTCTTTGTCCTCTCGTTCCTTGTCGTGATGGGTCTGGCCTTCTGGGCCTATCGCGAGAATTACGCCACGCAGGCCGCGCTGCGGGAGATGACCCAGTTGCAGAACGAGATCGCCAGCTTGCGCGAGGCGCTGACGCTGCAGCGGGCCGAATGGGCCTATTTGAACCGGCCCGAGCGGTTGCGCGAGTTGGCGACGCTGAATTTCGACCGGTTGGGGCTGTTGCCGCTGGAACCCGTGCAGTTTGGGGCGGCGGCGCAGGTGTCCTATCCGGCGCCGACCATCCTGCCGGGGATGGAAGGCTTTCCCGATATCGATGCGCCGGTCGCGGTGACCGGCCAGACGGATTCCGAGACCGGGGCGGGGAATGCCGCCTCTTCTGTTGACGGACAATTCCCATGATCCGCACGCCCCTGCGCCCGCTGGCCCGTATCCTGTCCGCCCGTCAGAAGGGCGAGAATCCCGACACGATCGAGCGCGAGAACCTGCGCCTGCGCCATGAGGAGATCCGCGACAAATCTCGCGCCCGGGCCGAGGTGCGGCTGTTGTTCCTGAGCCTTGGTTTTCTGGCGGCCTTTGCCACCATCGGGGCGCGGATGGGGCTTTTGGCCGCGACCGAGCCGATGGAGCCGCGCACGGCGGCGGCGGGGGCGGAAATTGTGGCGACGCGGGCCGATATCACGGATCGCAACGGGCGCATTCTGGCGACCAACATGCAGACCTATTCGCTTTATGCGCAGCCTAAGGACATGGTCGATCCGGGCCGGGTGGCGCGGGAATTGGCGAAGATCTTCCCCGAAATCGATCCCGTCGCGCTGGAGCGGCGGTTGACCGACGGGCGGTCCTTCTTGTGGATCCGCCGGGTTATGAGCCCCGAGCAGATGCAGCGGGTCCATGAGATCGGCGATCCGGGCCTGTTGTTCGGGCCGCGCGAGATGCGGCTTTATCCCAACGGGCAGTTGGCCGCGCATGTGCTGGGCGGGGCGAGTTTCGGGGCGGAGGGCGTGTCGAGCGCCGAGGTGATCGGGACGGCGGGGATCGAGAAGGCGCTGGATGCGCGGCTGCGCGATCCGGCGCAATCGGGCACGCCCCTTGCGCTGTCCATCGATCTGACGCTGCAGGCGACGATCGAAGAGGTGCTGGCCACGGGCAAGACCATGCTGAACGCCAAGGGCGCGGCGGCGATCCTGATGGATGTGCGGACGGGGGAGATCCTGTCGCTGGCCTCGCTGCCCGCGTTCGATCCGAATGACCGGCCCAATCCGCTGGTGAAGGGCGATCCGGGTGACAGCCCGCTCTTTAACCGGGCTGTGCAGGGTGTGTATGAACTGGGGTCGACCTTCAAGATTTTCACCGTGGCCAATGCGTTGAACCTTGGGCTGGTGGAGATGGAGACGATGGTGGATGCCAATGCGCCCAAGCGCTGGGGCCGGTTCACCATCAAGGAATTCCAGAACAAGAATTACGGGCCGCTGCTGTCGGTCGAGGATGTCATCGTGAAGTCGTCGAACGTCGGCACGGCCAATCTTGCCCTTATGATCGGGGCGGAGCGGCAGGCGGCGTTTTTCCAGTCGCTGGGGTTCTTCCAGCCCACCACGATCGAGTTGGTGGAGGCGCCGGGGGCGCGGCCCATCGTGCCCAAGCGATGGCCCGACATCACGACGATCACGACGAGCTATGGGCACGGCATTTCGGCCAGCCCGATGCATCTGGCGGTGGCCTATGCGGCGATTGCCAATGGCGGGGTGATGGTGACGCCGACGCTGCTGCAGGGCGGTGTGCCGCAGAACGGGCCGCGCGTCATGTCGGAAGAGACGGCGCGGGATTCGGTGAACATGCTGCGCAGCGTGGTGGCGCAGGGCACCGCGACCCTGAGTGATGTGCCGGGCTATCAGGTGGCGGGCAAGACCGGGACGGCGGAAAAGCCCAATGCGCAGGGCGGCTATGACACCGACAAGGTGGTGAACACCTTCGCGAGTCTCTTTCCCGCCGATGATCCGAAATACGTGCTGGTGGTGACGCTGGACGAGCCGGTGGAGACATCGGGCAGCGAGCCGCGCCGCACAGCGGGCTGGACGGCGGTGCCGGTGGCGGGCGAGATCATCCGCCGCACCGCGCCGCTGATGGGGTTGCGACCGGTGGTTGAACCGCCTCCGGTCGATGAGCTAACAGCCGTCTCGAACTGAGACGGGGGCGCGGGGATGGCCGGGGTGCGGAAACTGTCGGAACTCGGTCTGACGGCGCGGGGCGGGGTGGACCCCTTGATCGCGGGCGTGACGGTGGACAGCCGGGCGGTGAAGCCCGGCTTTCTGTTTGCCGCGCTGCCCGGCGCGCGGATGCATGGGGCCGAATTCATCGGGCCCGCGCTGCGGATGGGGGCGGCGGCGGTTTTGACCGACGCCGAAGGCGCGCGTCTGGCGGGCGAGGCTCTGGCCGGATCGGATGCGGCGCTGGTGCTGGCCGAAGATGCGCGGGAGGCCCTGTCGGGGGCGGCGGCGCTGTGGTTCGGGGCGCAGCCCGCCACGATGGTGGCGGTGACCGGGACGAACGGGAAGACATCCGTCGCGACATTCACCCGGCAGATTTGGGCCGCGCTGGGCCATGAGGCCATCAATATCGGCACGACCGGGGTGGAGGGGGCGTGGTCTGCGCCGTCGTCGCATACCACACCCGATGCGATCACCCTGAATGCGATGCTGGCGCAGGCGGCCGCGGCGGGGGTCACCCATGCGGCGATGGAGGCATCTTCGCACGGGCTTGATCAGCGGCGGATGGATGGGGTGCGGCTGGCGGCGGCTGGTTTCACCAATTTCACGCAGGATCATCTGGATTATCACGGCACGATGGAGGCCTATTTCGCCGCCAAGGCGGAGTTGTTTGGCCGCGTCCTGCCGCCCGAGGCCGTGGCGGTGGTGAACCTGAACGACCCTCACGGCGCGCGGATGGCCGAGGTGGCGGCGGCGCGGGGGCAGCGGGTGATCACCGTGGGCCATGGCGCGGGTTGCGATCTGCGGATCACCGGGCAGAGGGCCGAGGCGACGGGGCAGGAGGTGCGCTTTGTCTGGCAAGGCGTGCAGGCGCATCAGGTGAAGCTGGCGCTGATCGGCGGGTTTCAGGCGGAGAATGTGGCGCTGGCCGCCGGGCTTGTGATCGCGGCGGGGGAGGCCCCGGCCGAGGTCTTTGCCGTGCTGGGCAAGTTGACGGGGGTGCGCGGGCGCATGCAACTGGCCGCGACGCGCCGGAATGGGGCGGCGGTCTTCGTGGATTATGCCCATACGCCGGATGCGATTGCGACGGCTTTGCGCGCGCTGCGGCCCCATGTGATGGGGCGGATCATCATCGTCCTTGGCGCGGGCGGGGACCGGGATCGCACGAAGCGGCCCCTGATGGGGGCGGCGGCGCGGGAGTTCGCCGATGTGCTTTATGTCACCGACGACAATCCGCGCAGCGAGGAGCCGGCGGCGATCCGGGCCGAGATCATGGCCGCCTGTCCGGAGGCCAATGAGGTGGGCGACCGGGCAGAGGCCATCCTGCGCGGCGTGGATGCTTTGGGGCCGGGCGATGCGTTGCTGATCGCGGGCAAGGGGCATGAGACGGGGCAGATCATCAAGGGCGATGTCTACCCCTTTGACGACGTGGAACAGGCAAGCATCGCTGTGGCGGCGCTGGACGGGGTGATATGATGGTGCTTTGGCGGTCCGAGGATGCGGCGGGGGCAACGGGCGGGCGGGTGACCAAACCCTTTGCCGCGACGGGGGTATCAATCGACACGCGCACCCTGCGGCCGGGGGATCTGTTCGTGGCGCTGAAGGACCTGCGCGACGGGCATGATTTCGTGGCGGCGGCGTTGGCCAAGGGCGCGGCGGCGGCCTTGGTGTCCCGTGTGCCGGAGGGTGTGTCCGAGGACGCGCCGCTGCTGATCGTGCCCGATGTGCTGCGGGCGCTGGAAGATCTGGGTCGGGCAGCGCGGGCGCGGACGAAGGCGCGCGTGGTGGGGATCACCGGGTCGGTCGGCAAAACCTCGACCAAAGAGATGCTGCGCGCGGTTCTGGGCGGGCAGGGGCGCGTGCATGCGGCCGAGGCCAGCTACAACAACCATTGGGGCGTGCCCCTGACGCTGGCCCGGATGCCGGAGGACACGGAATTCGCGGTGATCGAGATCGGGATGAACCATCCCGGCGAGATCGCGCCCTTGGCGCGGATGGCCGATCTGGATGTGGCGATGATCACGACGGTCGCGCCCGCGCATCTGGAGGCCTTCGACAGCGTGGAAGGGATCGCGCGGGAGAAGGCGTCGATCCTTGACGGGCTGCGGGCAGGCGGCGTGGCTGTTCTGAACGCCGATATCGACACCGCGCCGATCCTGCGCGCGAAGGCCCTTGCGGTGGGTGCGCGGGTGGTGGGCTTTGGCGCGGTTGAGGCGGCGGAATGGCGCATCCTGTCGGTCAGCCTATCGGACGAGGCGACGGTGGTGCGCGCCACGCGGCGGGGCGAGGCGCTGCTTTTCAAGGTGCTGTCGCCGGGGCGGCATTTCGCGGCCAATGCCCTTGGCGCGCTGGCGGTGGCCGAGGCGCTGGGTTGTGACCCGGCCATTGCCGCCTGCGATATCGGTCGCTGGTCGCCGCCTGCAGGGCGGGGCACGCGCGAGCGGATCGTGATGGATGCGTTGGAGGAGACGGGGTTCGACCTGATCGACGATGCCTTCAACGCCAATCCGGCCAGCATGGCGGCGGCGCTGGATGTGCTGATCGCGGCGGTGCCGGAAAACGGGATCGGGCGGCTGGCGGCGGGGCGGCGGATCGCGGTGCTGGGCGACATGCTGGAACTGGGACCGCAAGAGGGGGCGCTGCACGCCGCCATCGCGCGGCATCCGGGGCTGGAGAAGATCGCGGTGATCCATTGCGTCGGGCCACGGATGCGCGCGCTGTGGCAGGCTTTGCCGCGGGCGCAACGGGGCGATTGGGTCGAGACGGCGGCAGAGTTGGCGCCACGCGCCCGGGCGCTGATCGATGCCGGGGATATCGTGCTGGTGAAGGGATCGAAGGGGTCCAAGGTGAGTCTGGTTGTTGACGGCTTGCGCAAACTGGGGCAGGCGGTGGCGCCGAAGAACGAGGGGACCGAGTAATGTTCTACTGGCTGACCGCCTTTTCCGACGGGGGCGATTTCTTCAACCTGTTCCGCTATCAGACGGTGCGGGCCGGGGGGGCCTTCCTGACGGCGCTGATCTTCGGTTTCGTCTTTGGGCGGCCGCTGATCGATCTTTTGCGCAGGAAGCAAAAGAAGGGCCAGCCGATCCGCGATGACGGTCCGGCGGGCCATTTCGCCAAGGCGGGCACGCCGACGATGGGGGGGCTTTTGATCCTCTCGGCGCTGGTGGTGTCGACGCTGCTCTGGGCGCGATGGGACAACCCTTATGTCTGGATCGTGCTGCTGGTGACGCTGGCCTTCGGGCTGATCGGGTTCGCCGACGACTATGCGAAGGTGACCAAGCAGAACACCAAGGGCGTGTCGGGGCGGGTGCGGTTCGGCGCGGGGCTGGTGATTGCGGCGCTGGCGACCTATGCGGCGTCGAGCTTCCATCCCGGCGCGCTCACCAATCAACTGGCCTTTCCCTTCTTCAAGGACCTGCTTCTGAACCTGTGGTGGTTCTTCATCCCTTTCGGGATGGTGGTGATCGTGGGGGCCGCCAATGCGGTGAACCTGACGGATGGTCTGGACGGGCTGGCGATCATGCCGGTAATGATCGCGGCAGGCACCTTCGGGGTGATCGCCTATGTGGTGGGGAACGCCAATTACACCGAGTATCTGGGCGTGCATTTCGTGCCCGGCACCGGGGAATTGCTGATCTTCTGCGCGGCGCTGTTCGGCGGCGGCATGGGGTTCCTGTGGTACAATGCGCCACCTGCGGCGGTGTTCATGGGGGATACCGGGTCGCTGGCTTTGGGCGGCGCGCTGGGGGCCATCGCGGTCTGCACCAAGCATGAGATCGTGCTGGCCATCGTGGGCGGGCTGTTCGTGGTGGAGGCGATGAGCGTGATCATCCAGGTCGCCTATTTCAAGCGGACGGGGAAGCGCGTCTTCCTGATGGCACCGATCCACCACCATTTCGAAAAGAAGGGCTGGGCCGAGCCGCAGATCGTGATCCGGTTCTGGATCATCTCGCTGATCCTTGCGCTGATCGGGTTGGCGACGCTGAAGGTTCGGTGAGCTTCGGAAGGATGGGCCGGATGGCCCATCCTACGGGGACGGCTGCCGGGTAGGATGGGCAGTATTGCCCATCCTACGGCGTGCCGCGCCCCCGGAAGGGCGCGGGCAGGCCGAAGGCCTGCGCGGCGCTGCTGGTCTGCAGCGCCTCGGTCCAGCGGTCTTCGAGGGCGAGCTTGGCGCGGGCGGGGGCTAGGCCTGCTTCCCATGTTGCAGGGGGCAGGCAGACCAGACCGTCATCATCGCCAAGGATCAGATCGCCGGGATGAACCGTGATGCCGCCGAAGGGGACGGGGCCGTTCACGGATCCCGTCTCGGCCCCGGTCGGCCCACGCGGGGTGATGTGGCGGGCAAAGGCGGCGAAATCGTCCCATTGCCCAAGGGTGCCCACATCCCGGATCGCGCCGTCGACGATGACGCCCGCTGCACCCTTGCCGCGCAGATGGCCGGACAGGATGTCGCCGATCATCGCGTGATCGCGATGCCCGCGCGCGGCGATGACCAGCACCTCGCCCCTTTGCACAAGATCGAGCGCGTGCAGCACTGCGCCGAAATCAGGGGCGTGGCAATCGACTGTGACGGCGCGGCCCATGAGGCGGGGCTGCCGACCGGATGGGCGGAGGGGGCGGATGTCGGGGTCGATCTGACATGCGCCCGGGACCGTGTCCACCGCGACGGCGACGGGCATCGCGGCCCATGCCGACAGGTCGGGGGCGGGGGGAAGGTCGCTGCGGTGGAGGGTGACGGGCATCACATATGCTTTCTCAAACAGGCGCCGAGGGCGGTGATGCCCTGACGGATGCGGTCTTCGGATTGGGCGGAGAAGTTGATGCGGGCATGGTTTTCGCGGGCTTGCGTGGCGAAGAAACTGCCGCCCGGCACATAGGCCACGCGGGCCTTGGGCAGCGCATGGTCGCGCAGGAAGGCGGTGGCATCAAAGCCGTCGGGAAAGCGCGCCCAAGTGAAGAGGCCGCCCTGCGGATCGGTGGTGGTGATGTCCTGCGGGAAATGCTGGCGGATGGCGTCGAGCATCACCTCTTTCTTCCGGGCATAGGCGGTGCGGAGGGTGGCGACATGTGCCCAGAGGTTGTGCCGGTCCAGAAAGAGGGAGGTGGCGGCCATGTTGAGGGTGGAGGTCTGGGTGTCTGCCGCGACCTTGAGGAGGGAGAGTTTTTCCAGCAGCGGCGGGGCCGCGATGGCCCAGCCGAGCCGCAGCGCGGGGACGAGGATCTTGGAGAAACTGCCAAGGTGGATGACGCGGCCCTCGGTATCGAGGGATTTCAGCGTGGGCAGGCTGTCGCCTGCGAAGCGGATATGGCGGTAGGGCGTGTCCTCCAGCACGATCAGGTCGTGGCGATTGGCCAGTTCGATCAGGCGCCGGCGGCGGGGCAGGGAGAGGGTCGCACCGGTCGGGTTCTGGAAATCCGGCACGGTGTAGAGGAGGCGGGCATCCGGCGTGGCCTTGAGCGTGGTGTCGAGTGCGTCCATGTCCATCCCGTCCGTGTCCATCGGGATGGCCTTGTAGCGGGGTTGACTGGGGGCGAAGGCGATGAGCGCGCCAAGGAAGGTGGGGTCTTCGACGAGGATCGTCTCGCCGGGGTTGACGAGCATCTTGGCCGCGAAGTCGAGGCCCTGCTGGGAGCCTTGCAGGATCAGCACGTCTTCGGGGCGGGTGGGGGTGCCATCCTGCGTCATCAGCGCGGCGATCTGGGCGCGCAGGCGGGGCAGGCCGTCGGAAGGGGCGTATTGCAGCGGATCGCCCGAGGGATCGGCGATGGCATCGCGGAAGACGCCCTGCAGCAGATCCTTGGGGAAGAGGGTGGCGTCGGGATAGCCGCCGCCGAAGGAGAGGATCGCAGGATCTGCCCCCAGCGCGAGCAGGTCGCGGATGGCGGAGGGGCGGACCTGATCCATCCTCTGGGCGAAGGGGGGAAGGGTGTTCGGCATGGCGGCAGGAGATACCGGAACGGGGCGGGGCGCAAGCGGAAGGCGTTGTGCGGGGCGGAGTCCGCCGGGGGCGCTGCCCCCGGACCCCCGGAGTATTTGGGCCAAGATAAAGCAAGGGCGGGGCGAAGACCGGGTCGAATGCCGGGGTCTGGGTCAGACGGCGGCGGGGTGGGGTTTTCCTTTGCGCGGCTTTCTCCTATCCCAAGAGGAGGAATGGGCGGAGGCATGTGATGATCCCGGTTCAGGGCTATCAAGGGCGGAAGGTGGCAGTGCTGGGCCTGGGCCGGTCGGGGCTGGCCACGGCGCGGGCGCTGCTGGCCGGGGGGGCGGAGGCCCTGCTTTGGGATGACAGTCCGGAAGCGCGGGGGAAGGCCGAGGCGGAAGGGTTCGCGACCGTCGATCTGACACGGCATGGCGCGCTGGAGGGCGTGGCGCTTTTGGTGACGAGCCCCGGCATCCCGCATCTTTATCCCGCCCCACACAAGGTGATCGCGCGGGCGATGGAGGCGGGCGTGCCGGTGGACAATGACATCGGGCTGTTCTTCCGCAGCTATGCGACGAAGGATTGGGACGGCTTCGATCAGGCGCCGCGGGTGGTGGCGGTGACGGGGTCGAACGGGAAATCCACGACGACGGCCTTGATCCGGCATATCCTTGATGAGGCGGGGCGGCCGGTGCAGATGGCGGGGAATATCGGGCGGGGGGTCCTTGACCTTGATCCGGCGCAGGATGGCGAGGTGGTGGTGCTGGAACTGTCCTCGTACCAGACCGAGCTGGCCCGCGCTTTGACCCCGGATGTTGCTGTTTTCACGAACCTTTCTCCCGATCATCTGGATCGGCATGGCGGCATGGGGGGCTATTTCGCGGCCAAGCGGCGGCTGTTCGCGGAAGGGGGCCCTGACCGGGCCGTGGTGGGCGTGGATGAGGCGGAGGGGCGGTTTCTGGCCGATCAGATGGCCCAAGGGGCGGAGGATGACCGGGTGATCCGGGTGTCTTCGGGCACCAAGCTGGAGGGGTTCGGCTGGTCGGTCTTCGCGCGCAAGGGGTTTCTGGCGGAGTGGCGCAAGGGGCGGCAGGTGGCGGCGATAGACCTGCGGGAAATCAAGGGCTTGCCCGGGGCGCATAACCATCAGAATGCCTGCGCGGCCTATGCGGCCTGCCGCACGTTGGGGCTTGGGCCGAAGGAGATCGAAGCGGCGTTGCGCAGTTTCGCGGGCCTGCCGCATCGCAGCCAGTTGGTCGGCGAGCGGGGTGGGGTGCGGTTCGTCAATGACAGCAAGGCCACGAATGTGGACTCTGCGGCCAAGGCGCTGCAAGCCTTTGAAAAGATACGCTGGATTGCCGGGGGCATGGGCAAGGAGGGTGGCATCGCCGCTTTGCAGCCGCTGCTGGGATCGGTGGTGAAGGCCTATCTCATCGGCCATTCGGCGCGGGATTTTGCTTTGCAGATCGGGGACTTGCCGCACGAGATCTGCGAGACGATGGAGCGGGCCGTGGCGCGGGCGGCGGAAGAGGCGCAGGCGGGGGAGGTGGTGCTGCTGGCCCCGGCGGCGGCGAGTTTCGACCAGTATCCGAATTTCGAAAAGCGCGGCGAGGATTTCATGGCGCGGGTGGCGGCGGTTCTGGGCCAAGGCCCTGCGGACGCTGGATAAATTCGGGGTTTTCGCCCGAAACGGCTGTGCCGGATGTTGTGCCGCGACTTGTGCAGCAAACTGTGGCCACGCACGGCGGGCTTACGGGGCGTTAAGGTTAACGGAATGGGGTGAGTCGCAGGGGGATGGCGATGGGTGCCCCCCGTGGGACTGCGCTTCGGGGCTGTGTCGCGGAGGGGGCTTTCCTGCGGCTGGGCCTTCGGTGCCGTGACCTTGGGGCGGCGGCTCAGGACGGCTTTCGCGGCCGCCTCGCTGATCGATGCGACATTCGTGCGGGGACAGCGTCCGCTTGAAGGCCGGTTCGGCGGCCCCGGGCCGAAGGAAGACGGGCGGGGCAAAGGCCTTGACCTGCAGTCCAGAGGCGGCAGGGGACCCATGTCCCGGCGCCGTTCCGGGCATCGACCTGCCGGGCGCAGGTCAGATGAGCGCGATGCGCTCGCGTTGCGAGGGATCGGGATAGGGGCGGTAGAGGCCGATCTCGACGCTTGCGATCATGGCATGCATCTTTTCGTAGAGCTCCACCGCATCGGCATCGGCATCTGCGAGCGCGGTGAAGGCATCATCCAACGCGGCCAGACCCTTGATTTCGATCTCTAGGACGAAGTCGGTGTGCCGACCGGAGGCAAGTCCGAACTTGCGGCGCATCAGACGCCAGCCAGAGACCAGTTGGAGATCGACGAGATGGTCGAGCCAAAGCCCGACGGAATGCGCGAAGGACAGCGCGCGGGCCTCGGTTCTAAGCTCGATCAAGCAGTGGTAAACGTTCACCGTGTCTCTCCATATGGAATGCGCGCCCAATCTTGGTGGGTGCTGCGCATCTTGCCGACCCAATACCTACCTTTGTCCTAATACGACCGGCCCACCCCTCTCGTTAGTCAGCCCCGGCTTCTGGTCGTTTCGGCCTTGGAGGGTGGCGGGCAGATTCAGCGTGATTGCAGATGGTTGGCGGGCGATCTGCGGCCATCGCAGCGCGGGGGGAAAGGAATGGTCTGCCGCATGTCCTTGCCGCTCTGGCCGCGATGATTGTGGAGGCTGCCGTCAGTCGTCCGTTGCCCCGCTTGACCGTGCAATTCATCGCCTGCCGTCGCGACGGGCCGAAAACGGCCCAAATCAGTCGATTGGAAATGACAGAACCTATGGGATCACGCCAAGCGCACGACCGGTGGTTACCCCCAAAATCGCGGTTCCGTCTTTGCGCACCCACATGGGACGTGACGGGGTGGGCAATCGGATGTCGATGCCGCGCCACGGATAGACATGGTCGCGCCCGTAGGCGAGTGCGAACCGTCGTCCGGGCACCGGGTTCATCATGGCCGTGATGTCGGAGCGACCTGCCTTCTTGAAATGGGTGATGTCCCAATCTTGGATCACAGCTTCATGGCGGGTTCGCACCCAGCAATGCATGCCACTGGCGATGCCGTCAGGTTTGTCATCGAAGAAATAGCATGTGAGGTATGCGGCTTCGTAATGCGCGGCCCGAAACGATGCCGTCAGGTAAGTGTTGATATCTATACAATTCCCGACCATGCAGGCGACGATGGGCACGGCATCATGGTCATGATATCAGCGCTCTTCGATGGGGATTTCGCCATATTCGAACCGTGCATTCGTATCGGCAACAATGGCCGCGATCCCCGGCAGACCGCCGCCCGCTCGCGCGGCGATGCTGCGCGCCGCGTTGGCCAAGGCGGCGGCTGCGGTGGTGACTGCGGTGCCTTCCGGACGATATGCGTCGGCGGGAAGTGCCGAACCGCTTGACGTGAAGATATGCGATAGCCGTGCGCGGGACTTTGGTGCAGGCGGCTCTAGCACAGCCGCCCGTTGCCCGGAGCGCGGTTCGGCAACGATGGTCACGCCCCAGTCTTTCGGCGCCTCGAATGCTTGAAACCTCTGGAATTCCGTGTCGATCCCGAGGGGGGCAATCAAGGCGATGGCGTCATGCATCGCGGCGCAATCGGTCAGTTCGACCGTAATCCTTTGAACTGGCATAGCGGAGTGTCCCGAGAGTAGCGCCTTCGCGCGTCGTGCCACGGTTTTGTGACCGACGGGTGACGTCTGTTGGCGGCTGAAGACCGTTGGCCTGTGACGTGGAACGTCAAGCCCGGGCTGCTGGCGGGCTCTCGCTTTGCGTCGCTGGCCCGGGTGATATGGGCCTGCGCGTGAGGGAGGTGTGCGACGATCCTGTGAGCCTTGGATGGGTCCGAACATGCCACGCCTGCGCCGGAGCGGGCGGTGGAGAAGGCGACCGCTTGCGGCGTGGCGCGGACGACCGGGTGCCCTGCCGTCTGACCCCGCCTGCCCTGCGTCGTCGGGGGGGCGGGGGCCGCCTTTGCACTGGCCTCGCGCGGGAAAGTCGGCTAGACTTTTCCGTAAGCCCGGAAAAACGGGCATCGAGCGGTGCAGGCGACAGGCGGTTCAACCATGACTGAGATGGTCTATGGCTCCATGCCCTCACGGGTGACGGAGCCTGTTCTTCCCCGTTGGTGGCGGACGATCGACAAATGGTCGATGACCTGTGTGCTGATCCTGTTCGGGATCGGCTTGCTGCTGGGACTTGCGGCGAGCGTGCCGCTGGCGAGCAGGAACGGGTTGGAACCCTTCTTCTATGTGCAGCGGCAGGCCTTCTTTGGCGGCGTCGCGCTGGCCGTGATGGTGGGCGTGTCGATGATGAGCCCCGCGATGGTGCGGCGGTTGGGCATCCTTGGCTTTGTGCTGGCTTTCCTTGCGCTGTGTGCGTTGCCCTTTGTGGGGACGGATTTCGGCAAGGGGGCGGTGCGGTGGTTCTCGCTTGGTTTCGCGTCGGTGCAGCCGTCGGAGTTTCTGAAGCCTGCCTTCATCCTTGTGGTCGCGTGGCTGATGGCGGCGAGCTTTGATCTGAACGGGCCGCCGGGAAAATCGGTGAGTTTCCTGATCTGCATGGTGATCGTGGCGCTGCTGGCGATGCAGCCGGATTTCGGGCAGGCGGCGCTGGTGCTGTTTGGCTGGGGCGTGGTCTATTTCGTGGCGGGCGCGCCAATGACCCTGATTGCCATTGTGGTGGGCATGGTCGCGGTCGGGGGCTTTGCCGCCTATGAGAGCAGCGAGCATTTCGCGCGGCGGATCGACGGGTTCCTGACGCCGGACCTCGATCCGCGCACGCAGCTGGGCTATGCCACCAATGCCATTCAGGAGGGCGGGTTCTTCGGGGTGGGTGTGGGCGCGGGGCAAGTGAAGTGGTCGCTGCCCGATGCGCATACGGACTTCATCATTGCGGTTGCGGCTGAGGAATATGGGCTGGTCCTCGTCCTGCTGATCATCGCGCTTTACACCACGATCGTGGTGCGGTCGCTGATGCGGCTGACGAAGGAGCGGGACCCGTTCATCCGGCTGGCGGGGACGGGGCTGGCCTGCATTTTTGGCGTGCAGGCGATGATCAATATGGGGGTCGCGGTGCGGCTTTTGCCCGCGAAGGGGATGACGTTGCCCTTCGTGAGCTATGGCGGGTCGTCGGTCATCGCGGCGGGGATCACGGTGGGGGCGCTGCTGGCGATGACGCGGATGCGACCGCAGGGCACGATGGGCGATATCTTCGGGCGGAGCGGGCGCTGATGGCGGGGCCCTTGCTGTTGATCGCGGCGGGGGGAACGGGGGGGCACATGTTCCCCGCTCAGGCCTTGGCCGAGGCGATGGTGCGCAAGGGCTGGCGGGTGAAGCTGTCGACGGATGCGCGGGGCGCGCGCTATGCGGGCGGTTTTCCCCATGTGGTGCAGGTGGAGGAGGTGGCGTCGGCCACCTTTGCCCGTGGGGGCGCGGTGGCCAAGTTGGCGGTGCCGTTCCGGATTTTTGGCGGTGTTCTGTCGGCGGTCTGGGGGATGCTGCGGGACAGGCCTGCGGTGGTGGTGGGCTTTGGCGGCTATCCCACGATCCCGGCGCTGGCGGCGGCATGGGTGCTGCGGCGGCCAAGGATGATCCATGAACAGAACGGCGTGTTGGGGCGGGTGAACCGTCTTTTTGCGCGGCGGGTGGACAAGGTGGCCTGCGGGACATGGCCCACCGACCTGCCCGAGGGCGTGGAGGGCATCCATACCGGAAACCCCGTGCGGGCGGCGGTGCTGGACCGGGCGGCGGCGGGGTATATCCCGCCGGGCGATTATCCGATGAGCCTTTTGGTGATCGGCGGGTCGCAGGGCGCGAAGGTGCTGTCGGATGTGGTGCCAGCGGCGGTGGCGGCGCTGCCGGACGGGATCAAGCGCTATCTGCGCGTGGCGCAGCAGGCGCGGGAAGAGGATATGGCGCGGGTCGTCGCGGCCTATGAGGCGGCGGGCATCATGGCGGAGGTGGAGCCCTTCTTCCGCGACATCCCGCGCAGGCTGTCGGAGGCGCAACTGGTGGTCAGCCGGTCGGGGGCATCCTCGGTCGCGGATATCAGCGTGATTGGCCGGCCATCGGTCCTGATCCCCTTTGCGGCGGCGACGGGGGATCATCAGACGGCCAATGCGCGCGGGCTGGTTGACGCAGGGGCAGCGGTGCTGATCCCGGAAAAGCTGCTTGACCCTGCCGCCTTGGCCGCGCAAGTGGGGGCCATTCTGGCCTCGCCCGATGCGGCGGTGGCGATGGCGCAGCATGCGCTGGGGCAGGGCCGCCCCGATGCGACCGAGCGGCTGGTGGCGCTGGTCGAGGATTTGGCGAAGGGAATTTCAACATGAACGCGGCGACGAAGCTTCCCATGGAGTTGGGTCCGATCCATTTCGTGGGGATCGGCGGGATCGGGATGTCGGGGATCGCCGAAGTGCTGATGACGCTGGGCTATCGGGTGCAGGGGTCGGACAGCAAGGCGAGCAAGATCACGGACCGGCTGGTGGGCCTTGGCGCGGTGTTCTTCGAAGGCCAGCGGGCCGAGAATATCGGCGAGGCGGCGGTGGTGGTGATCTCTTCCGCCATCAAGAAGGGCAACCCGGAGTTGGAAGAGGCGCGGCGGCGCAAGCTGCCGGTGGTGCGGCGGGCCGAGATGCTGGCCGAGTTGATGCGGCTGAAGTCGAACATCGCGATTGCCGGGACGCATGGGAAGACCACGACCACGACGATGGTGGCGACGCTGTTGGACAAGGGCGGCTTTGATCCCACGGTCATCAATGGCGGCGTGATCCATGCCTATGGATCGAATGCGCGGGCCGGGGCGGGTGAGTGGATGGTGGTGGAGGCGGATGAGAGCGACGGGTCCTTCAACCGCCTGCCCGCGACCATCGCCATCGTCACCAATATCGACCCCGAGCATATGGAGCATTGGGGATCTTTCGATGCGCTGCGGAAGGGGTTCCTTGATTTCGTGTCGAACATTCCCTTCTACGGGCTGGCCGTCTGCTGCACCGATCATCCCGAGGTGCAGGCACTGGTGGGCAAGGTGACCGATCGGCGGATCGTGACCTTCGGCTTCAACGCGCAGGCCGATGTGCGGGCGGTGAACCTGTCCTATCGGAATGGAAAGGCGATGTTCGACGTTCTTCTTCAGAATGAAGGGGAGGGCGCGATGATCGAGGGCTGCACGTTGCCGATGCCGGGGGACCATAACGTGTCGAACGCCCTGTCGGCGATTGCCGTGGCGCGGCATCTGGGGATGAAAAAGGACGAGATCCGCGAGGCTTTGGCGGGTTTCGGCGGGGTGAACCGGCGCTTTACCCGGGTGGGCGAGGTGAACGGCGTCACCATCATCGACGATTACGGCCACCATCCGGTGGAGATCGCGGCCGTGCTGAAGGCGGCGCGGCAGGCGGTGGCGGGCAATCCCGGCGCGCGGATCATCGCGGTGCATCAGCCGCATCGCTATACGCGACTGAGCAATCTGTTCGAGGAGTTCTGCACCTGCTTCAACGAGGCGGATGTGGTGGCGATTGCCGAGGTCTATGCGGCGGGCGAGGACCCCATTCCGGGGGCGAGCCGGGATGACCTGATTTCAGGCCTTATTGCGCATGGGCACAGGCATGCGCGGGGGATCACGGACGAGGCCGATCTGGCGCGGCTGGTGAAGGAACAGGCGCGGCCCGGCGACATGGTCGTCTGTCTGGGCGCGGGCACGATCAGCGCATGGGCGAACAACCTGCCCGGCCGTCTGATGGGGGCTGCGGCATGAACTGGGCGCTGGGGGCGGCCTTTGCCTGGCTGATCGTGGCGAATGTGGCGGCGATGCTGCCGAGCCGGGATCACCATTGGCGGCGGGCCTTCGCGCTGATCATCGTGGGCATCCCGATCCTTGGCTGGGTGACGTGGACGGCGGGCCCGATCTGGGGCATGGTGGTGTTGGCGGCGGGCGCGAGTGTGTTGCGCTGGCCGGTGATTTATCTGGTGCGCTGGCTGCGGCGGAAGGGTGCCGAGCCTGCGGAGTGATGCGTGAACGTCATGTCGGTGTGTTGACGGACTGTCTGGCAGTTGCCCGGACACCCCGTTGCGTGCATCGGGCGCGCGACCCTAGCTGGGGATATGGCGTGGAAATCCTCTTTATCGTGCTGGCTGTGATCGTGCCGGGCGTGCTGATGTTCTTCGTGGCGGATGCGATCAGCAATGTTACGGCGGGATGGATGACGGTGCTGGGGGTCAGCGGTGCCTTGGCGGTCATTGGGATTTACGACATGCAGGCCAACGGGTCGGACACCGCGGCTCTTGGATCGAGCCTCATCGGGCTGTTCGGGTTCTTGCCTGCGGCCGTGTCTGCGCTTATCGGAGGGGCGCTCGGTATCCGGAAGGCGTGAGGCGCGGGTCCGGTCGGGCAGAGGAGCGGTGTTTGCCCGAGCGGGAAGGGAGTGCCTGAAGGTGAGGTCCGAGCGCGGTATCCCTGAGACCCGCGGCACGCTGAGTGCGGGTCGCCCCTTGGCCGATCTGACATGGCTGCGGGTGGGCGGTCCGGCGGATATGCTGTTCCAGCCTGCGGATGAGGCCGATCTGGCGGGGTTCCTGCGGGATCTTGATCCGTCCGTGACGGTGTTCCCGATGGGGGTCGGGTCGAACCTGATCGTGCGGGATGGCGGGATACGGGCGGTGGTGATCCGGCTGGGGCGGGGGTTCAATTCCATTTCGGTTGACGGGGATACCGTCACGGCAGGGGCGGCGGCGCTGGATGCGCATGTGGCCCGGCGGGCGGCGGAGGCGGGGCTGGACCTGACCTTCCTGCGCACGATCCCCGGCAGCATCGGCGGCGCGGTGCGGATGAATGCGGGCTGCTACGGGTCCTATGTGGCGGATCATCTGGTGGAGGTCCGGGCGGTGACGCGGGCGGGGGATGTCGTGACGATCCCGGCGGCGGCGCTGGAGCTGCGCTATCGGCAATCGACGCTGCCCGAGGGGTGGGTGATCGTGGAGGCCACCTTCCGGGCGGGGCCGGGTGAGCCTGCCGCGCTGGAGGCGAAGATGGCCGATCAGATCGCCAAGCGTGATGCGAGCCAGCCGACGAAGGAGCGGTCGGCCGGGTCCACCTTCCGCAATCCGCTGGGGCGGTCATCGACTGGCAAGGCGGATGACACGCATGAATTGAAGGCGTGGAAGGTGATCGACGAGGCCGGGATGCGCGGCGCGCGGCGGGGCGGCGCGCAGATGAGTGAGATGCATTCCAACTTCCTGATCAACGCGGGTGGGGCCACGGCGGCCGATCTGGAAGGATTGGGCGAAGAGGTGCGAAAAAGGGTTTTCCAACACAGCGGGATCACGCTAGAATGGGAAATCATGCGCGTCGGTGAACCGGCGGCAGAATAAAGATAATCCGGGCGACAGACCCGGGGTTTGAGGCGAAATGGCGGGCGGTTCGGGCAGAAGCGTCCCCCTTGTGGCGGTGTTGAAGGGTGGGCTTTCCGCAGAGCGGGAGGTCTCTCTCGTTTCAGGGCGCGAATGCGCCAAGGCATTGCGTGAGGCGGGATATGAGGCGGTGGAGGTCGATTGCGGCCTCGATCTGGCTGCGCGCCTTACCGAGATTTCCCCTGATGTCTGTTTCAACGCCCTGCATGGCCGCTGGGGCGAGGATGGCTGCGTGCAGGGGATGCTGGAATGGATGCGCCTTCCCTACACGCATTCGGGTGTGCTGGCATCAAGCCTGGCGATGGACAAGCAGAAGGCCAAGGAAGCCTATCGCGCGGCGGGGTTGCCCATCGTGGAGAGTGTGGTGGTGGCCCGCGAGGCGGTAGAGGCGGGGCATGTGATGCCTGCGCCCTATGTCGTGAAGCCGGTGGCGGAAGGGTCTTCCGTCGGGGTCTATATCGTGCATCCCGGATCGAACGCGCCGCGCCTGTCGGCCGAGATGCCCGCCACGGTGATGGTGGAGGCCTATGTACCGGGGCGGGAATTGACCGTCAGCGTGCTGGGGGACCGGGCGCTCTGCGTGACCGATATCATCACCGATGGCTGGTACGACTATGACGCCAAATACAAGCCGGGCGGCAGCCGCCATGTGGTGCCTGCCGAACTGCCGGAGGAGATCACCGAAGCCTGCCTCGACTATGCGCTGCGGGCGCATCGGGCGCTGGGCTGCCGGGGGCTGAGCCGGACGGATTTCCGCTGGGACGAGGCGCGGGGTCTGGCTGGGCTGATCCTTCTGGAGACGAACACCCAGCCGGGGATGACGCCCACCTCGCTGAGCCCGGAACATGCGGCGCAGGTCGGGATGAGTTTTGCGGATCTGTGCCGTTGGATCGTGGAGGACGCGTCATGCAATCGCTGAGGCCCGAGCCGCGTGTCTATGAACGGCAGGGGCGCCGCGATCCGGCGCCGACGCGCTGGCAATATCGGATGCAGCGGCTGTGGCTGACGCCCTATTTCCGCGTGCTCGCGCGGGTGGGGCTGCCGGTGTTCCTGATCTCGGCGGCGGTTGGTCTTTATGCCGGGGACGAGGGGCGCCGCGCGGCGCTGGTGGGCAGCTTTACCGAGTTGAAGGAGAAGTTCCAGAACCGCCCGGAATTCATGGTGAAGCTGGTCTCGGTCGATGGGGCCTCGTCGGAACTGGCCGAGGCGATCCGGTCGCGGCTGGGGATCAAGCTGCCGCTGTCGTCCTTCGACATCGATCTGGCGGCGGTGCAGGCGCGTGTGGAAGAGCTGGATGCCGTCGCGCGGGCCGAATTGCGGGTGCGGTCGGGCGGGGTGCTGCAGGTGCAGATCACCGAGCGGATGCCCGTCGTGCTGTGGCGCGTGGGCGACCGGCTGGAGATGCTGGACGAAGCGGGCCATCGCGTGGCGGGGCTTGCGGCGCGGACGGATCGGCCGGACCTGCCGCTGATTGCGGGCGAGGGGGCCGATCTGGCCACGGGCGAGGCGCTGGAACTGTTTGCGGCGGCGCAGCCGATCCTGCCGCGTGTGCGAGGGTTGGTGCGGATGGGCGAGCGGCGCTGGGACCTGATCCTTGATCGCAACCAGCGCATCCTGCTGCCCGAGACGGATGCCGTGGCGGCGATGGAGCGGCTGATCGCGCTGGACCGGGCAGAAGACCTGTTGGCGCGCGACGTGCTGAGCGTCGATCTGAGAAATGACAAAAGACCCACCCTGCGGCTGGCGCCATTTGCGCTGAATGAGCACCGCAAGGCGATGGGCATTGATGTGAGCGGGAGTGAACTATGACAGGCCTTTACGAATCCCAGCGGGCGATGCGGCATATGCGGCGGGCGGCGATGCAGCGCGGCGTGGTGGCGGTGCTGGATGTCGGCACCACCAAGATCGCCTGTCTGATCCTGCGGTTCGACGGGCCAGAGCGGCTGCGCGAAGTGGATGGCGTGGGGCCGATGGCGGGGCAGTCCTCGTTCCGGGTGATCGGAGCGGCGACGACGCGGTCGCGCGGCGTGCGCTTCGGCGAGATTTCGGTGATGAACGAGACGGAGCGCGCGATCCGCACGGCGGTGCAGGCGGCGCAGAAGATGGCCAATGTGCGGGTGGATCATGTGATCGCCTGTTTCAGCGGGGCGGAGCCGCGCAGCTATGGGCTGGCGGGGGAGTGGGACCTGCAGGATTCCGTGGTGACTGAGCAGGATGTGGCGCGCGTGCTGGCGGCCTGCGATGTGCCCGACCTTGGGCCGGGACGCGAGGTGCTCCATGCGCAGCCGGTGAATTTCGCGCTGGATCATCGCACGGGTCTGGGCGATCCGCGCGGGCAGATCGGCAACCGGCTGGCCTGCGACATGCATCTTCTGTCGGTGGATGGATCGGTGGTGCAGAACCTGCTGTACTGCATCAAGCGCTGTGACCTCGAACTCGCGGGGATCGCGTCTTCGGCCTATGTGTCGGGGATTTCCTCGCTGGTGGAGGATGAGCAGGAACTGGGCGCGGCCTGCATCGACATGGGCGGCGGGTCGACCGGCATCTCGATCTTTATGAAAAAGCACATGATCTATGCCGACAGCGTGCGGATGGGCGGGGATCATGTGACCTCGGACATTTCCAAGGGGCTGCAGATCCCGCTGGCGGTTGCCGAGAAGATCAAGACCAAGCATGGCGGCATCCACGCCACCAGCATGGACGACCGCGAGATGATCGAGATCGGCGGGGAAAGCGGCGATTGGGAGAAGGATCGCCGTCAGATCAGCCGGACCGAGCTGATCGGCATCATGCGGCCACGGGTGGAAGAGATCCTCGAAGAGGCGCGGGCGCGGCTGGATGCGGCGGGGTTCGATCATCTGCCGAGCCAGCAGATCGTGTTGACCGGGGGCGGAAGCCAGATCCCCGGCCTTGACGGGTTGGCAGCGCGCATCCTTGGCCAGCAGGTGCGGCTGGGCCGTCCGCTGCGGGTGCAGGGCCTGCCGCAAGCTGCCACGGGCGCGGCCTTTGCCAGCGCGGTGGGGCTGTGTCTGTTCGCCGCCCATCCGCAGGACGAGTGGTGGGACTTCGAAATTCCGAGTGAGCGCTATCCGGCGCGTTCGTTGAAGCGGGCCTTCAAATGGTTCAAGGACAACTGGTAACTGCAAGATGCTGTGTCTGTGGCGAAATCCCGCTTATTGACGCGGTCGATATCCCATATTTTGTAGCGTTTTTGCGTTTTTCGCGTGACCTGAGGCGGCCTTGTGGATAGAATCGTGGATAAATTTGGATTCCTGCGCCCGGGACAGGCGCGAATAACAGCCGGACGGCAAAAAACGGCGGCACAACGAACAGCAGGCGGAGTGGCAATGACCCTGAATCTCATGATGACCTCGCAGCAGGATGAGCTGAAGCCGCGTATCACCGTGTTCGGTGTGGGTGGTGCTGGTGGTAACGCCGTGAACAACATGATCGACAAGAACCTGGAAGGGGTCGAGTTCGTTGTGGCCAACACGGATGCGCAGGCGCTGAAGCACAGCCGAGCGCATGCGCGCATCCAGATGGGTCTGAAGGTCACCGAGGGTCTTGGCGCGGGAGCGCGGCCGACGGTCGGGGCTGCGGCTGCGGAAGAGACGATCGAGGAGATCGTGGATCATCTGGCAGGCGCACATATGTGCTTTATCACCGCGGGGATGGGCGGCGGCACCGGGACGGGTGCGGCGCCGATCATCGCGCAGGCGGCGCGCGAATTGGGCGTGCTGACGGTGGGTGTGGTGACCAAGCCCTTCCAGTTCGAAGGGGCCAAGCGGATGAAGCAGGCCGAGGAGGGGATCGAGTCCCTTCAGAAGGTTGTGGATACGCTGATCATCATCCCGAACCAGAACCTGTTCCGTCTGGCCAATGAGCGGACCACCTTCACCGAGGCCTTCGCGATGGCCGATGACGTTCTGTATCAGGGCGTGAAGGGTGTGACCGATCTGATGGTGCGGCCGGGCCTGATCAACCTCGACTTCGCCGACGTGCGCGCGGTGATGGACGAGATGGGCAAGGCCATGATGGGCACGGGCGAGGCAACGGGCGAAGATCGCGCGGTGCAGGCGGCCGAGAAGGCGATTGCCAACCCGCTGTTGGACGAGATTTCGCTGAACGGCGCGAAGGGCGTGCTGATCAACATCACCGGCGGCTATGACCTGACCCTGTTCGAACTGGACGAAGCGGCCAACATCATCCGCGAGAAGGTGGACCCGGACGCGAATATCATCGTGGGGTCGACGCTGGACGAGAATATGGGCGGCGCGATCCGTGTGTCGGTCGTGGCGACTGGCATCGACGTGACGAAGTCGGCCAAGCAGGAAGCGCCGGTGGCGCGCCGGTCGATGGCGGCCCCGCTGGCCCATGCGCCGGAACCGCGCCGCGAGGTGCCGCAGCCGGTGCAGGCCGTGGCGCCGGTGGCGCAGCCCGCGCCGCAGCCGGCCCCGGAACCCGCGCCGATGATGATGGAACCTGTCGCGATGGCCCCGGCCCCGCAGGCAGCGCCGTCGCTGTTCGACGCCGCCCCGGCCTTCGAGGCGATGCCGGAAGACGAGATGATGGATGATGTGCCGCCCCCGGCCTATCGTCCGCAGCCCGCCGCAGCGCAGCCGCGCCCGCAGGCCCCGGCAATGGATCAGGATGCGGCGGCCTTCGTCGCCCCGCGTCCGCGTGCGCCGGGAACCCCGTCGCCCGAGGCCATCGCGCGTCTGCAAGCCGCCGTCAGCAAAGCGCCGGGCGCAGCCCCCGCGCAGCGTCCGATGGCTGCACAGCCGCGCGTTTCGGCCCCAGCGCCGAAGCCCGCCGCCGAGGCCCCGCGTCCGCGCTTTGGCATCGGGTCGCTGATCAATCGCATGGCCGGAGGCGGCCATTCCGAGCCGCAGCCGCAGCGCGCCCAGCCGCAAGTTCAGGGCTATGATGACGAGCCGGAGATGAGCGCGGATCAGGAGCGGATCGAGATTCCGGCCTTCCTGCGGCGTCAAGCCAACTGATACAGGCTGTAACAAACGCGGAGGCCCGGATGGAAACATCCGGGCTTTTCCTTTTTCATCAATGACTTGGGTCATGAGGCCTGCTGTCACACTTCGTCACAAAGAGTGAGTTGAGTTCGCAAGTGCAGCAAATTAGCTAAAAGACGCGAAACCGTGGGGGCTTCGCCACGCATGGCCGGACCTGTCCGACAGGCGGAAGAACGACCGGGAAAGACCTGACTTGCAACACACCCTTACCTCGTCCGTGACCTTTACAGGGCTGGGCCTGCATGGCGGCACGCCGGTGCGCATGGTCGTGAAACCTGCGCCGTCGGGGCATGGGATCGTCTTTCTGCGGACGGATATGGCCGAGGCGGAGGCGCGGGTGCCCGCGCAGTGGGATGCCGTGGTGCCGTCGAAGCTGTGCACCCTGATCGCCAATGATGCGGGCGTGTCTGTATCCACCATCGAGCATGTGATGGCGGCCCTTGCGGGGTGCGCGATCCACAATGCGCTGATCGAGATCGACGGGCCGGAAGTGCCGATCCTTGACGGATCGGCCGTGCCGTTCGTGGAGGCCTTCCTTGCCGCAGGCACGGTGGCGCAGGATGCCCCGGTGCGGGCGATCCGCGTGCTGCGCGCGGTCGAGGTGCGGGATGGCGAGGCTGTCGCGCGGCTGGAACCGGCCGAGACGCTGGAGATGAGTTTCGAGATCGACTTCGACGTGCCGGCCATCGGTCGGCAGGCAAAGCGGCTGAACCTTGCCAACGGGGCCTTCGTGCGGGAACTCTCGGACAGCCGCACCTTCTGCCGTCAGGTGGATGTGGATGCGATGCGGGCCAATGGCCTTGCGCTGGGCGGGACCTACGAGAATGCGGTCGTCTTTGAAGGCGACCGGGTGCTGAGCCCCGGCGGGTTGCGGCACGAGGATGAGCCCGTGCGGCACAAGATGCTGGACGCGATGGGGGATCTGGCGCTGGCCGGAGCGCCGATCCTTGGGCGGTACACGGGCATGCGGGCAGGGCATGCGCTGACCAATCGGCTGCTGCGGGCGCTGTTCGCCGACAGCACGGCGTGGTGCGTGGTGGATGTGGGTGGTTCGGCGGGGCGTATGCTGCCGGGCATCGGCGTGCATGCGGCGGATTTGCCGAGCCGCGCCTGACCCCGCGCGGGGACGCGAAAGCCGTTTTGCGCCCCGGATTTTTCTGTGCTAGGACGACTGCAAGAACACCGGCGCTGCGGGCTGACCTGCGGCGGTCAAGGACTGACGTGGGGTAGGCGGAAGATGGCAGTCGTGAAGTCGGGCGCGCGATTCCTGGGCGTGATGCTGCTTGGCTTCGGTCTTGCGGCATGCGGCGGACAGCAGGAGCGGCCGCTGGACAGCTATACCGCGGAAGAGATCTTTCAGATGGGCGAATTGCGGCTGGAAGCGTCGCGCCGCCCGGATGATGCCATCCGCTACTTCCAAGAGGTGGAGCGGCTTTATCCCTATTCGCAAGTGGCCAAGCGCGCGCTGATCATGCAGGCCTTCAGCTATCACAAGGCGAAGAAATACGAAGAGGCGCGGGCGGCGGCGCAACGCTATTTGGACTTCTATCCCGGCGACGAGGATGCGCCCTATGCGCTGTATCTGATGGCGCTGAGCTATTACGACCAGATCGACGATGTGGGCCGCGATCAGGGCGTGACCTTCCAAGCGCTACAGGGCATGCGCGATGTGATCGAGACCTATCCCGACAGCGACTATGCGCGGTCGGCCATGCTGAAATTCGAGCTGGCCTTCGACCATCTGGCGGGCAAGGAGATGGAAATCGGGCGCTATTACCTGAAGCGCGGCAACTACACGGCGGCGATCAACCGGTTCCGCAGCGTGGTGCAGGATTTCCAGACCACGACGCATACGGCCGAGGCGCTGCACCGTTTGGTGGAGGCCTATCTGGCGCTGGGCTTCACGCAAGAAGCGCAGACGGCGGGGGCGATCCTTGGGTATAACTACCAGTCGTCGCCTTTCTATGACGACAGCTTCCGTCTGCTGCAGGGCCGGGGTCTGAACCCTGAGGCGGTGGGCGACAGCTGGCTGCGGGCGGTCTATCGCCAGATGATCAAGGGCGAATGGTTGTAACCTTTGGGGGGGATGGGCGGATCGCCCATCCTACGGCTGGCGCGTGCTGCGGACGCTCGAAATCCGGGATGTGCTGATCATCGACCGGCTGGACCTTGAGTTCCGGCCGGGTCTGAACGTGCTGACCGGCGAGACGGGGGCGGGCAAGTCGATCCTGCTGGATGCGCTGGGCTTTGTGCTGGGCTGGCGGGGCCGGGCGGAACTGGTGCGGCAGGGGGCGGCGCAGGGCAGCGTGACGGCGGTCTTCGATCTGCCGCCGGGCCATGCGGGGCGCGCCGTGCTGGAGGAGGCCGGGATCGAGGTGGAGGAAGGCGAGGTCATCCTGCGCCGGATCAACACGGTGGATGGGCGCAAGACGGCCTGGGTCAATGATCGCCGTGTGTCGGGCGAGGTGTTGCGGGACCTGTCGGAGACGCTGGTGGAACTGCATGGGCAGCATGATGACCGGGGGTTGTTGAACCCGCGCGGGCATCGGGCGCTGCTGGATGCCTTTGCTGGGGTGGATCTGAGCGCTGTCCGTGCGGCGTGGCGGGCGCAGGCGGTGGCGCGGGCCGATCTGGCGGCGGCAGAAGAGGCTTTGGCGGCGGCGCGGAAGGAAGAGGACTTCTTGCGCCATGCGGTGGCGGAGTTGGATCGGTTGAACCCGGAGCCGGGGGAGGAGGCGACGCTGGATGCCCGCCGCCGGATGATGCAGGGGGCGGAGAAGATCCGCGCCGACATCGCGCGGGCGCATCAGGCGCTGTCCGATCAGGGCGCGGAGGGGATGATGCGGGACGCTGTCCGCTGGCTGGACGGGGCGGCGGAGCGGGCCGAGGGGCGGCTGGAGGGGGCGCTGGCGGCGCTGGACCGGGCGCTGATCGAGTTGGGTGAGGCGCAGCAGGGGGTGGAGGAGTGCCTTGCGGCGCTGGACTTCAATCCGTCGGAACTGGAGGCGCTGGAGGAGCGGCTGTTCGCGATCCGGGCGATGGCGCGCAAGCATGGCGTGCTGGCGGATGAGTTGGGCGTGTTGGCGGGCGATTTGCGGGCGCGGCTGGCGGCCTTGGACAGTGGCGAGGCGGGGATTGCCGCCAAGGCCAAGGCAGTGGTGCAGGCCGAAGCCGCCTTTGCGGCGGAGGCGGGCCGCCTGAGCGCGGCGCGCAGCGCGGCGGCGGTGCGGCTGGATGCGGCGATGGCGGCGGAACTGGCGCCGTTGAAGATGGAGCGGGCGGTTTTTGCGACCGAGGTCGCGGCGGGTGAGCCGGGGCCGGACGGGGTGGATGCGGTGACCTTTACCGTGGCCACCAATCCGGGCGCGCCGTCGGGGCCGTTGAACCGGATCGCGTCGGGCGGGGAGTTGAGCCGGTTCCTGCTGGCGCTGAAGGTGTGCCTGACGGGGAATGCGCCGGGGCTGACGATGATCTTCGACGAGATCGACCGGGGCGTGGGTGGGGCCACGGCGGATGCGGTGGGGCGGCGGTTGAAGGCGCTGGCGGAGGGGTGTCAGGTTCTGGTCGTGACCCATTCGCCGCAGGTGGCGGCGCTGGGGGGCGCGCATTGGCGGGTGGAGAAGCGGGTGGCGGGGGACGTAACGCTGTCCACCGTGACGCCCTTGTCCGAGGCCGAGCGGGTGGAGGAAGTGGCGCGCATGTTGGCGGGCGACACCGTCACCGATGCGGCGCGGCAGGCGGCGCGGGCGCTGCTGTCCGCCTAAGCGGATTGCACGCGCGACGGATGTATTCCTATGCGTTTTAGTGATGAGCCTTGCGTCTGATGCATGGCGGCTTTTGCGCTGCGGCATCTACTATGCTGCGCTGCGGCATCCTATCTTTCGGGCATCGGAAGAAAAGGAGACAGTGCCATGTTCGAGCAAGTGAAGAAATTCGTCCGGGCCTTCCACCTTCCCAGCGCGGAAGAGCTGGAGCGGGAATACCTGAACGGTGCGGCCAATCGCGTGGACCTTGAGTTCCGCCAGCGGCAGGTCGATCGCGGGATGTTCCGCAATATGGGGGCCTGAGGGCCTTCTGGACGTGGTGCGTGCGAGCACGCACCCTACGGATGACAAGTGGCCGCCTCGGTTCGGGGCGGCTTTCGTCTTTTTCAGGGGGCGTTCTGCGGGCTGAGCGCGGCAAGAGCGGGGGTGAGGTCGCCATAGCCTGTGAAGCGGCGTTCATAGGCAAGGCCGAGTCGATCGGCGCAGGCACGGGCCTTGGTATCCAGCGCGGGGTCGTTGGTCTGGGCCTGATAGACCAGCTTGGTGTAATTGCCGAAATACATGTCACGCAACTCGGGGTGCCGGTCGAGGCCCATGGGCCGCCAGACGAAGGCATCGAATTGCCGGACGAGGAAATCGGTCAGGTAGAAGGCGGTGAATTCCTCTTCCGCCTTGGCGGCGAAGGCGGCGTTGCCTTCAAAGAACGAATAGCAATGCGGGCCTTCGACCATTTCGACGCCGAGTTCTTTGCACTTTTGCTGCAGGAGGCCGCCTGTGCCGCAATCAGCATAGACAATGAAAAGGCGGTCGTAGTCGGCGCGGTGCTGGGTGACCGCGGCCTCCACCGCGGCAGGGATGCGGTCGGGCCAGAGGTGGAGGTTGGCGGGCAGGCATTGCAGATCGAGATGGTTCCAGCCGTTCGCCCGTTTCAGCGCGAGGATTTCATGAGCCAGCGCCCCGCAAGCGATGAGCAGGATGCGTCCCGATGGCCCATCATGAGCGGCGGGGGAGAGCCCCTGTTCGGTGAGCGTGTCGTCGTCAGGCAGCGCCACCGGGTCCGGCATTAGCGCCACTGGCGCGCGCCGAGGATGAGGCTGCCCGCCAGCGCGGCAAGGCCGAGGGCGACGAGCGGCAGGTCGGCCCAGACGGCAAGGCTGACGGTCGCCCCCGCCGCAAGGATGACGAAAGCGATCAGCATCAGGAAATGGGTAAGGGGCATCATGGGCGACATCCTTTCCCGGTGAAGATGGCGCGGCGCGCGGCGCTTGCCAAGTCCCTGTCGCGGAAGGGTGATCGGGGATGGGTCCCGGTCGGCCCTCCCCCGCCGAGCGGGGGAGGGGGAGGCGCGTCAGGCGCCGAGTTGGTTGTGCTTGCGCGCGACGAACTGCTTGGCGGTTTCCACCGCCACGGCCGCATCGCGGCAATAGGCATCGGCCCCAATGGCGCGGCCGAATTCCTCATTCAGCGGCGCGCCGCCGACGAGGACGATGTAGTCGTCGCGCAGGCCCTTTTCCTTCATCGTGTCGATCACGACTTTCATATAGGGCATGGTCGTGGTCAGGAGCGCCGACATGCCGAGGATGTCGGGCTGTTCGCGTTCCAGCGCCTCGAGATACTTTTCGACGGCGTTGTTGATGCCGAGGTCGACCACTTCGAAGCCTGCGCCTTCCATCATCATGGCGACGAGGTTCTTGCCGATGTCGTGGATGTCGCCCTTCACGGTGCCGATGACCATCTTGCCCATGCGCGGCGCGCCGGTTTCGGCCAGAAGCGGCTTGAGGATGAACATGCCGGCCTTCATCGCATTCGCGGAGAGCAGCACTTCGGGCACGAAGAGAATGCCGTCGCGGAAGTCGTTGCCGACGATGGTCATGCCCGCGACGAGCGCCTTGGTGAGCACGTCATAGGGCGCCCAGCCGCGTTCGATGAGGATGTTGACGCCTTCCTCGATCTCTTCCTTCAGGCCGTCATAGAGGTCGTCATGCATCTGCAGGACGAGTTCGTCGTCGGAGAGTTCGGAAAGGATGATCTCGTCTTCGTCGGCCATTGGGTCGGTCCCTTCGGGATAACTATGCGCAGTCTGCATGGGCTGAAAGCGTCATGCGGACTTTTCGGATTACGACATGCCCCGGATGAAAGCCGACAGCAAGGGGTCGCAAGCGAATTGTGAGTGACAAATGTTCTTGGTATGTTCTAGTTTGGCGGTATGGCGGAGGGTGACGGGATATTGCCGGGGCGGCGGCTGCGGGCGCGAGGGACCCTGTCCAATGCGGCGGGGCGGTTCGAGGCGCATGTCGTGGAGGCCGTCGCCGATGGCTGGGAGGCGGGGGAGGAGCGGCTGGTCCGCACCGAGGTGCGGCTGGAGCGGGCGCGGTCGGCGCTGAGTTACAACCGGTCGCCGGACCTGCCCTTTGACCGGTCGGTGAACCCCTATCGTGGCTGCGAGCATGGCTGCATCTACTGCTTCGCGCGGCCGACTCACGCCTTTCTGAACCTGTCGCCGGGGCTGGATTTCGAAACCAAGCTGATCGCGCGGCCGGGGATCGGGGAGGTGCTGGCGCGGGAGTTGCGGGCGAAGCGGTATCGGGTCGCGCCCATCGCCATCGGGACGAATACCGATCCCTATCAGCCCTGCGAGGCGGAGTTCCGCGTGATGCGCGAGGTGGTGGAGGTGTTGGCGGGGTGCGACCATCCGCTGGCGATCACCACCAAGGGGACGCTGATCGAACGGGATCTCGATCTGTTGGCGCCGATGGCGGCGAAGGGCCTGCTGCGGGTGGGGGTGTCGGTGACGTCGCTGGATGCGGGCCTGTCGCGCCGGATGGAACCGCGGGCGGCCCTGCCTGCGCGGCGGTTGGAGGTCATCCGGCGGCTGGCGGCGGCGGGGGTGCCGGTGCGGGTGATGGTGGCCCCGGTGGTGCCGGGGCTGACGGATCACGAGCTGGAGGGGATTTTAGCGGCGGCGAAGGACGCAGGGGCGGTGGGGGCGACGTGGGTCATGCTGCGCCTGCCGCTGGAGGTGGCAGGGCTTTGGCGCGACTGGCTGGCACGGGCGGAACCGGGGCGGGCGGCCAAGGTGATGGCACGGGTGCGCGAGGCGCGGGGCGGCAAGGAGTACGATGCCGACTGGGGCAGGCGGATGCGGGGCGAGGGGCTGTTTGCCGAGTTGATCGCGGCGCGCTTTGCCAAGGCGGTGGCGCGGCTTGGGCTGGAAGAGGCCTTGCCGCCGCTTCGCTGCGATCTGTTCCGGCCTCCGGCGCGGGCAGGGGACCAGTTGAGCCTGTTCTAGAGCGCGCGCCAGCCGATGTCGCGGCGGCAGAAGCCCTCGGGCCAGTCGATGGCATCGACCATGGCATAGGCTTTCTGTTGCGCTTCGGCGAGGGTCGCGCCGCGGGTGGTGACGTTGAGGACGCGGCCTCCGCTGGCGGTGATCTGGCCATCCTTGGCGGTGGTGCCCGCGTGGAAGACCATCTGGGAGGAGGTTTCGGGAAGGCCGTCGAGGCCGCCGATCACGCTGCCCTTGGCGTAGGCGCCGGGATAGCCCTTGCTCGCCATGACGACGGTCAGGGCATAGTCATCCGCCCAATGGACCTGCGCCTGATCCAGCCGCCCTTCGGCAGTGGCGAGGAGGAGGTCGAGCGCCTGTGCGCCAAGGCGCATCATCAGGACCTGACATTCCGGATCACCGAAGCGGGCGTTGTATTCCACAAGGCGGGCGCGGCCCTGTTCGATCATCAGCCCGGCATAGAGCACGCCTTGGTAAGGCGTGCCGCGCCGGGCCATTTCGCGGATGGTGGGAAGGACGATCTCGTCCATCGCCTGCTGCGCGATGGCATCGGTCAGGACGGGGGCGGGGGAATAGGCCCCCATGCCGCCCGTATTGGGGCCGGTATCGCCGTCGCCCACGCGCTTGTGGTCCTGCGCGGTGCCGATGGGCAGGGCGTTGGTGCCGTCGGTGAGGATGAAGAAGGAGGCCTCTTCTCCGGACATGAACTCCTCGATCACCACTTCGGCCCCGGCGGCACCGAATTCGCCGCCGAACATGTCGTCGATGGCGGCAAGGGCTTCGTCCGTGGTCATGGCGACGATGACGCCCTTTCCTGCGGCGAGGCCGTCGGCCTTGACCACGATGGGGGCGCCTTGGGCTGTGACATAGGCGCGGGCGGGGGCGGCTTCGGTGAAGCGGGCATAGGCGGCGGTGGGGGCGGCGCAGGCGTCGCAGATTTCCTTGGTGAAGGATTTGGAGGCTTCGAGTTTGGCGGCGGCGGCGGAGGGGCCGAAGGTCAGGATGCCCGCCGCGCGGGTGGCATCGGCCACGCCAGCGGCGAGGGGGGCTTCGGGGCCGATAACGACGAAGTCGATGGCGTTTTCTTCGCAGAAGGTGACGACGGTCGCGCCGGAGAGGATGTCGATATCGGCGCATTCCGCCAGAAGGGCGACGCCCGCATTGCCGGGGGCGACGATGAGGCGGTCGGTCTTTGGGTTCTGCTTGACCGCCCAGGCGAGGGAGTGTTCGCGGCCACCGGAGCCGAGGATGAGGATGTTCATGGCTGCGCTCCCGCTTGGCCTTTTGCTTCGGGCGTCATAGGGTTCTGGTGTCAGGGAGGCAAGACATGGAACCTGAGGTCGGCGTTTCAACCGGACGTGATTCCGATGCGGTACCGAGGCGGCGGCCAAGCCCGGGATGGGTTCTGCGGGTAGTTGAGCTCTCTGGACTGGGGCTGGTTATGGTCGGATTGGCCACGTCGCGCTTTTGGCTGGGGGCAATCGGCGCTGCGCTGGTCGTGTTCAGCTACGTGCTGTATCGGCGGCGGCACGGGGCGTCCCCGCCCGCGAGCAGCGACGGTGGGGCGGATGCAGGATCTGGAGGCGACAGCGCGTGAGTGACTTGTTCGAGGACACCCCGGCACAGCAGGGCAATCAGCCGGAATACACCGTGTCGGAGCTTTCGGGTGCCGTGAAGCGGGTGATCGAGGGGGAGTTTGGCCTTGTCCGGGTGCGGGGCGAGGTGGGGCGGGTGTCGCGGCCCGCGTCCGGGCATCTTTACTTCGATCTGAAGGATGATCGCAGCGTGATCGCCGCCATCAGCTGGAAGGGGCAGGTGGCACGGATGCAGGTGCGCCCGGAAGAGGGGATGGAGGTCGTGGCCACGGGCCGGATGACCACCTTTCCGGGCCAGTCGAAATACCAGCTGATCGTCGAGGATGTGGCGCCTGCGGGGGCAGGTGCCCTGATGGCGATGCTGGAGAAGCGGCGGGCGGCGCTGGCCGCCGAGGGGCTGTTCGATGCAGACCGCAAGAAGCCGATCCCCTATCTGCCGGGGGTGATCGGGGTGGTGACCTCGCCATCCGGGGCGGTGATCCGGGATATCCTGCATCGGCTTCGCGACCGCTTTCCGCGCCATGTGCTGATCTGGCCCGTCGCCGTGCAGGGGCAGGCCTGCGCGCCGGAGGTGGCAGCGGCGATCCGGGGCTTCAATGCGATTGAACCCGGGGGGCCGGTGCCGCGCCCGGACCTGATCATCGTGGCGCGGGGTGGCGGGTCGCTGGAGGATCTGTGGGGCTTCAACGAGGAGATCGTGGTGCGGGCGGCGGCGGCGTCGCGCATCCCGCTGATTTCCGCTGTGGGGCATGAGACGGATACGACGCTGATCGATTTCGCCGCCGACCGCCGCGCGCCCACGCCCACGGCGGCGGCCGAGATGGCGGTGCCGGTGCGTATGGAACTCTTGGCGGCGGTGGACGGGTTTGGCGCGCGGGCGATGCGGGCGGTGGTGGCGGGCGTCGGCCTGCGCGGGCAGCGGCTGCGCGATCTGGGCCGCGCCTTGCCACGAGCGGAGGCCTTGACGCAGGGGCCGGCGCAGCGGCTGGACCTTTGGGCCGGGCGGCTGGGCGCGGGGCTGGGGATGGCGGCGGCGAAGAAGCGGCGGGTGTTTGAGGCGCGGGCGGGGTTGGTGCGGCCGGAGCTGCTGTTGGGGCTGGTGGCGCATCGGCGGCGCGATCTGGGCGAACGGGCGGCGCGGCTGGAGGTTATGGCCGAACGGCGTCGGGAGCGGGTGGCCGCGCGGCTGGAGGCGCTGGCAGGGCGGCTGGCGCCGTCGCTGGCGCGGGTGATCGGGGATGCGGAGCGTGGGGTGCGCGAGGGGCGCGGCAAGCTGATGCCGCTGGTGGCGCGGCTGGAGGCGGCCCCGGCGGCGCGGCTTGCCGCCTTGGCGCAGCGGTTGGAAGCGCTGGATCGCACGCGGATGACGATGGGCTATGCCGAGACTCTGCGGCGCGGCTTTGCGGTGGTGCGGGGCGATGGGGCGGTCGTCACCTCGAAGGTGGCGGCGGAGCGGGCGGCGGCAATCGAGATCGAATTCGCGGATGGGCGGCTGACAGTCGGGACGCGGCCGAAGCCAAAGAAGCCGGGCGAGGGGCCGGAGCAGGGAAGCCTGTTCTGAGCCTTTGCCGGTCTAGGGGGCGAAGTCGCCTGCGGCGACCAAAAATCTTCGAAGATTTTTGCAAATTTCTTCGAAGAAATTTGGTGGGTCAGACGCCGACGTCGGGTCCGGGGCAGTTTAGCGGCGTGGTGCTTTGTGCCACTTCCGACAACGAGGTGCCCCCGTCCCCGCCCATGAAGATGGCGCGCAGGCCGGTGGCCTCGCGGAAGAAGCGCCAGCATTGCGCCTCGGGGTCGTTGTCATAGACGAAGCAGATATTGCCCTGATCTTCGAACCAGTGGCCGTATTGGCAATCATCCTCGGTGAAGGCCCAGACCACCTTGCGGTCCGGAAGATACTGTTCGGACCCCCAGACCACGCCGTCCTGTGCGTAGGAGAGGGTCTTGCCTGTGGCATAAGCCTCAAACTCCGCAGCCGTGAGGGGGGCATTGGCGATGGTCTGCGTGCTTTCCGCGAAGGTCGGACCGACGAACCCGGGGCCCAGAATGGCTGGCCCGGCGAGGGCGAGCAGAACGGCTAGGGCAAGGCGGGCGGGGCGGTGCATGGGCGGTATCCTTGATCCGGGGCGACCATGCCAGATCGGAAGGGATTTGGCCAGTCACGCCGACGGGTCAGTGGGGCGGGGGGCGAGGCGGGCGAGATGGGGTTTCATCAGCCGGTGCCAGAGCGGCGGGATCAGGGCGATGGCGGCGGCCAGAGGCAAGGGCCAGGGCAAGCGGGGGGCATCTTCGGGCAGGCGCAGGGCCGGGTAGGGGCGCGCGGGATGGGCGTGGTGGTCAGAATGGCGCGGCGCGTTGAGGAGGAGGGCGGAGGAGAACCAATGCGCCGTGTTCCAGGAGTGGCTTGCATTCACCGGCTCTGGACGCCCATCGGGCAGGGTGGCGCGGGTGAGGCCGTAATGCTGGACATAGTCCGACAGATGGATCTGAAGCTGGGCATGGGCGGCGATCAGCAACCAGAGCGCGACACCTGTCGGTCCGGCGAGGCTGGCAGCGAGGGCGAGGGCCGTGGCCGAGATCAGGGCATAAATGAAGTAGGGGTGCGGGCCGGGGTGCGCGCTGCGGCGGCGCAGGTCGTTTTCGGCCCTGAGCCCGGCGCGGAAGCCACCGAAGGCGGCGCGGGGCAGATAGCGCCAGAAGCCGCGGCCCTTGGGGGCCGAGGCGGGATCAGCAGGCGTGGCGACATGGCGGTGATGGACGAGGCGGTGGCTGGAGGCGTGGTGGCCAATCAGCATCCAGGCATAGACCGCGATGCCGAGTCGGACCTGCGCGCGGCGGGCGCGGTGGATCAGCTCATGCGCGGTGGGATGAGCGATCTGGCCGAGCCAGAGGCCGGTGGCGAAGACAAGGGCGGCCTTTTCCGGGAGCGACAGGACGGGGTTCACGGCACCAAGAAGGGCCAATGGCGGCAGGGCAAGGGCGATGAGGCCAAGGACGGCCAGAAGCGCATCTGCGGCAGGGAATTCGGCCCCCTCGGCGGCGTCGCCTTCCACGAGGGGAAGGAGTTGGTCGAGCAGGATCGAAAGAAGGGCCATGTAGAGAAGCCCGGCCCAGAGCCACGCACCGCCATGGACGCTGCCCAAGGCGAGAAGGGGCAGGGGCACGAGGGTCGCCGCGGCGAAGGCGGCCATGGGGAGGGGGGACGGGGTGCTACTCATGACGGCAGGAAGGTATCATCGGCGGCGCGGCGCGTCATGCGGGGCTTTGTCGCGGTTTCCGGGGAAGGGGTGGGGTGGGTTTCAGGGGGGGCGAGTGTTGACCGGGCGATGCACAGGGGGGAGGCATGGGATTTGAGTATTTGGGCCAAGGTGAGGGGCAGGGCGTGTGCAGGAGAACCCGCGTGACGCGCGGCGCGGCGCGACGGGAAGGTGATCCGGCAAGGGCGAGGTCTGGGTGTTGGACGCGCGCCCTTTTGCCAAGCTGAGGGACAGGAGGGCGTGGCGAGTTTCGAGGGAAGGCGGGAGAGGGGCAGAGGTGCTGGGTGGAGGACGGCGCGGGGGCTTTCGTCGGGCCTTCCGTTCAAGGGCGGAAGGGATTAGGTGACGGAAAGGCCATTGGCGGAAAGGGGCGGCATGTCCTTCTTCAAAAAACTGCGCGACCGGATGTTCCGGTCTTCCGACAAGATCGGCGAGGGGCTGGAGGCGCTGGTCGCCGAGGAGGGCGGGCCGGCGGCTGCGCCGACTGCCGCCCAACAGCCCGAGGCGGAACCGGAGGCGCGCAGGGAGGCTGCGGCAGACGCGCGGGCGGAGCCTGATGTTGGCAAGCCGGGCCTTCTGGGACGCCTGTTCGGCGGCGGAGCGGCGGCGGAGGAACCGCGGCGGTTGGTCGATGATGCGATGCTGGAGAGCCTCGAAGAGGTGCTGATTCAGGCCGATATGGGGGTTGAGACGGCGACGCGCGTGACAGCCAACATCGCCGAGGGGCGGTTCGGCAAGCGCATCTCGACCCGCGAGTTGAAGGCGGCCTTGGCGGGTGAGGTGGCGCGGATCATGGACCCGGTGGCGCGGCCCTTGCCCATCTACCCCAAGCGGCCGCAGGTCGTGCTGGTGGTGGGGGTGAACGGGTCGGGCAAGACGACGACGATCGGCAAGCTCGCGTCCCAGTTCAAGGCGGCGGGGAAATCGGTGGTGATCGCGGCGGGCGACACCTTCCGCGCGGCGGCGGTGGAGCAGTTGCAGATCTGGGGGCAGCGGGCGGGGGTGCCCGTGCTGACCGCGCCGGAAGGATCGGACCCGGCCTCGCTGGCCTTCGATGCGCTGACCAAGGCGCAGGAGCAGGGGGCGGACCTGCTGTTGATCGACACGGCGGGGCGGTTGCAGAACCGGGCCGACCTGATGGAGGAATTGGCCAAGATCGTGCGCGTCATCCGCAAGGTGGATGCAACCGCACCGCATAACACGCTTTTGGTGCTGGATGCGACGACGGGGCAGAACGCGCTGAGCCAAGTGGAGATTTTCCGCAAGATCGCGGATGTGACCGGGCTGGTGATGACGAAGCTGGACGGCACGGCCAAGGGCGGCGTGCTGGTGGCGCTTGCGGACCGGTTCGGTCTGCCCATCCATGCGATCGGGGTGGGTGAGCAGATCGATGATCTCGCCCCCTTTGACCCCGAAGACTTCGCGAAGGCGCTGGTCGGGCAGGAGTGAGCGGCTGGCTGATCTCGCTGGAGGGGACGGCGGCGGGGCGGGATTTGGCGCTGGCGCTGGCCCTGTTGGCGGCGGTGCTGCACGCGCTGTTCGGGGCGCTGCAGAAGGGGCGGCATGATCCGTGGATGTCGCGGGCGGTGATCGACCTGTGCTATGGGGTGATCGCCATTCCTTTCGCGCTGTTCGTGGTGCCGTGGCCCGAGCCGCATATGTGGGCGATCTTTGCCGGGGCCTTTGTCATCCATGCGGCCTACAAGCTGTTGCAGGCGATGGCCTATGACCGGGGGGCCTATACGGTGGTCTATCCGGTGGTGCGGGGGACGGGGCCGTTCTTCGCGGTGATCGGGGCGGGGATCGTCTTCGGCGAGACGTACGGCGCGGGGCAATGGGCGGGCGTCGCGATCCTGATGGCGGGTATCTTCGGGTTGGCCGCGTGGAACCTGCGTCACGTAGAGGTGGACCGCGAGACATTGGTGCCCGCGCTGGGGCTGGCGGTGGTGACGGGGGCCTTCGTCGCGCTGTACACGACCTATGACGCCTATGGCATCCGGGCGACGGCGGACCCGTTTACCTTTCTGGCGTGGTTCTTCATGATCGATGGGGCGCTGTTTCCCGCGATCATGGCGCGGCGGCTGCTGCGGCTGCGCCGGGCCGAGGCGGTGCCCTTGCTGCGGCGGGGTGTGATGGGGGCCTTTGTCGCCTATCTGTCCTTCGGGTCGATCATGCTGGCCACGCGGCTGGACAAGGTGGGTGAGGCGGCGGTGCTGCGTGAGACATCGACCGTATTCGCCGCCTTGATCGGCTGGTGGGTTCTGGGCGAGAAGGTGGGCGCGGTGCGCGCCGCCTTGATGGGATTGATCGCGGCAGGTGCCGTGGTGATGGAATGGGCGGGGTAAGGCGATGGCCGAAAAGAAACTGCATCCGGGGGTGAAGCTGGCGCTGGAACTGGGGCCGATTGCCCTGTTCTTCGCCGGATATGTGATGCTGAAGGATGAGGTCTTTACCATCGGCGGGGCCGAGTATGGCGGGTTCATCGTGGTGACCGCGCTGTTCATTCCGCTGATGATGCTGACGACGGGGATTCTGTGGGGACTGACGGGCAAGCTGTCGAAGATGCAGATCGCCACGGTGGTTCTGGTGATCCTGTTCGGCGGGCTGTCGGTCTGGCTGAATGACGAGCGGTTCTTCAAGATGAAGCCGACGATGATCTACATCCTGTTCGGGGGCGTGCTGGGGATCGGGCTGCTGCGGGGGCAGAGCTATTTGCGCGTGGTGATGGAAGAGGCGCTGCCGATGCAGGCCGAGGGATGGATGATCCTGACGAAGCGGCTGATGTTGTTCTTCTTTGCGCTGGCGGTGGCCAATGAGGCGGTGTGGCGGCTGATGTCGACCGAGGCTTGGGTGAATTTCAAGACCTTCGGGCTGACGGCGGCCTTGTTCCTGTTCTTCATGACGCAGGGCGGGCTGTTGAGCCGCTATGGGATTGAGGAAGAGAAGAAGGAGTGATCCCGGGGGTGTGACCCTGCGCCGGGATGCGTGCGTGGATCGCGCACCCTAGGGGTAGGGAGGGGTGCGTGACTCACGCACCCTACGCGAAATGGAAAAGGGCGGCCCCGGGGGCCGCCCTTTTCTGCATTCTGTGCTCGTGGCTTATGCCAGAGCGAGGTTCGTCGCGGATTCGCGGCCGTTGCGGTCACGCTCCAGATCGAAGGTGACGGCCTGACCGTCGTTCAGGGCACGGATGCCCGCACGCTCCAGCGCGGTGATGTGGACGAAAACGTCCTTCTGGCCGCCTTCCGGGGCGATGAAGCCGAAGCCTTTGGTTGCGTTGAACCATTTCACGGTGCCGTTGGCCATCGTGAGATCTCCTGTCTTGGGTGCCACCCGCGGAACTGCGATGGCTTGGCTCAGGGTCGTGTCAAGGTCGCGTCTGACAGCCCGAGGGAGGACAGAAGGTCGAAAGATCGAATAAAGCTCCCAACCCCTGCGCCCTTTTCGGGGCAATAGCAAGGGAATTCGCGTTCTGCGCGAAAAAGGGCGGCGTTCTGCGTGCCGCCCTTCTGGATTTTCTCAAGCAAACTTGGGTTTCAGCGCTTGAAGAGGATCTCTTGCGCCTTTTTGTCGGTGGTGGTGTCGGAGCGGCGGTCCATTCCGACGGCGGCGCCTTTTTCAAAGGCGGGGCGGGCGGCGAGTTCGTCCAGCCAGCGTTTGAAATGGGGTTTGTCGTCCAGCGTCTGTTCCTGCCCCTGCCAGCCCATGGCCCAAGGCCAGATGGCGAAATCGGCGATGGAGAGGAAATCGCCAGCGGCATAGCGGGTCTTGGCAAGCTGCTTGTCGAGGACGCCGTAGAGGCGGCCCACCTCGCGGCGGTAGCGGTCCTTGGCATAGGGCAGGTCGTGGGGCGGGTCCATGCTGGGGGCGTATTTCAGGAAGTGATGCGCCTGACCTGCCATCGGGCCGACGCCGCCCATCTGCCACATCAGCCATTGTTCCACGGCCGCCTGTTCGCGGGCGTTGGAGCCGCCGAACTTGCCCGTCTTGCGGACGAGGTATTGCAGGATCGCGCCGGACTCGAAGATCGAGATCGGCTCGCCATCCGGTCCTTCGGGATCGGTGATGGCGGGCATCCGGTTGTTGGGGGCTATGGCAAGGAAGTCAGGCTTGAACTGGTCGCCCGCGCCGATGTTGACGTAGTGGATGTCATAGGGAAGGCCCATCTCTTCGAGGGCGATGGTGATCTTCTTGCCGTTGGGCGTGGCCCAGTAGTGCAGTTGGATGGGGGCTGTCATGGGGGCTCCTGTTCCGGTCCTGTCTGATGTTGCGGCTGTGGCGGGCCGGAGCAAGGTGCAAAATGAGGCGCAAAATGCGCCACTGGTCTGTGCGTGGCTGCGCGGGTTGATTTGTCAGGGAGGCGGGGCGTTGACCTTTTCGCGGCGCAGGCGTATCGGGCGGGTGTGGCGCTTTGTTACCGGATTGCGGGCCACGTTAAACAAACCGCTAAAGAGGTGAGGGGATGATGCCCCGGCACCTCTGGGTTTGCCGGGGCTTTTTCTTGGCCGGGGGCCGCAGACGATGACCGACTGGAAGACGCGCACGAAGCTGGTGCATGAGGGAACCCGCCGCAGCCAATATGGCGAGATGGCGGAGGCGATCTTCCTGACCCAAGGCTTTGCCTATGAGAGCGCCGAAAGCGCCGAGGCGCGCTTTGTGAAGGCGGGGGAGGATGAGTTCATCTATGCCCGCTATGGCAACCCCACCACGCGGATGTTCGAAGAGCGCATCGCCGGGTTGGAGGGGACGGAGGACGCCTTTGCCACGGCATCGGGCATGGCGGCGGTCAATGGCGCGCTGGTGTCAATGCTGCGCGCGGGGGATCATGTCGTGTCGTCCCGCGCTCTGTTCGGGTCCTGCCTTTACATTCTGGAAGAGGTGCTGACGCGTTATGGCGTGAAAGTCACCTTCGTGGACGGGGCCGATCTGGACCAGTGGCGCGCGGCGGTGGTGCCGGGGACGAAGGCGGTGTTCTTCGAGTCGATGTCCAACCCGACGCTGGAACTGGTGGATATCCGTTCCGTCAGCGAGATTGCGCATGCCGTGGGTGCGGTGGTGATCGTGGACAATGTCTTTGCCACGCCGATCTTTTCGCGCGCGGTGGAGCAGGGGGCGGATGTGGTGGTCTATTCGACCACCAAGCATATCGACGGGCAGGGGCGCGCGCTGGGCGGCGTGGTCTGCGGGTCGAAGGAGTGGATCCGCAAGGTGCTTGAGCCCTACATGAAGCATACGGGCGGGTCGATGAGCCCGTTCACGGCGTGGATGCATCTGAACGGGATGGCGACGCTGGATTTGCGCTGTCGGGCGATGGCGGATGCGGCGCTGGAGGTGGCGCAGGCGCTGGAAGGTGACGCGCGGGTGACCAAGGTCATCTATCCGGGGCTGGCAAGCCATCCGCAGCACGCCTTGGCCATGGCGCAGATGGGGTCGGGCGGGACGCTTGTCACGTTCGAGGTCAAGGGCGGCAAGGAGGCGGCGTTCCGTTTCATGAACGCGCTGGAGATTGCCAAGATTTCCAACAATCTGGGCGATGCCAAGACCATCGCCACCCACCCCGCGACGACCACCCATCAGCGCCTGCCGCAGGAGCAGAAGGACAAGCTGGGCATCACGCCGGGCCTGATCCGCCTGTCGGTGGGGCTGGAGGATGCGAGCGACCTGATCGCCGACTTGCGGCAGGCCCTTGCGCAGGCGTGACGCCGCAAAGGCTCGGCTAGTGCCCGAAAGGGTAGGGTCAATGTCGGAAAAGGCCATAATCTGTGCGTGCGTCGTCATTTCATTGTGATGGCAGACTCCCTATATTCACGGTCTGCATAGGGTTCTAAGCCCCGCGCAGGGTGATCCGAAGGGTGATTTGTTGCGTATACCTGCTGACATTGACGGCCGGCGAAAGCCCGCCCGAACCGAAAGGCCAGACCATGAACATCCATACCCCCGAACTCGATCGTCAGCCGTCTCGTGAAGAGGCAGAGGCCGCGCTGGCCGTGCTGAAGCGCTGGGCGGGGAAGGCCTCGGATGCCGAGATCGCGGGTCTGGATTCCTCGGTCGCTTATCTGATTCCGGGCGAGGGCTATCCGGCGCTGTCGCGGTCCTATCCTTCGGATTTCGTGGTGGATGAGGCCTATAAGGACAGTCTGCCCGACCTGCAGAACGGGCCTGCGAGCCTGATCCGGGGCGAGAAGGCGCTGATCCAGCATGTGGGGATTTCCAATTTCCGCCTGCCGATCCGCTATCGCACCCGCGACAACGGCGATCTGACGCTGGAGACCAGCGTGACCGGCACGGTCAGCCTTGAGGCCGAGAAGAAGGGCATCAACATGAGCCGCATTATGCGGTCCTTCTATGCCCATGCAGAGCGCGATTTCAGCTTTGCGGTGATTGAGCATGCGCTGGAGGATTACAAGCGCGACCTCGAAAGCTTTGACGCGCGCATCCAGATGCGGTTCTCCTTCCCGGTGAAGGTGGGATCGCTGCGGTCGGGTCTGTCGGGCTGGCAGTATTATGACATCGCGCTGGAACTGGTCGATGTGGCCGGGGTGCGCAAGAAGATCATGCATCTGGATTTCGTCTATTCCTCCACTTGCCCCTGTTCGCTGGAACTGTCGGAACATGCCCGCCGCACGCGGGGGCAGTTGGCGACGCCGCATTCGCAGCGGTCGGTGGCGCGCATCTCGGTGGAGGTGAAGCCCGGCAAGCGGCTGTGGTTTGAGGATCTGATCGATCTGGCGCGCGAGGCGGTGCCGACCGAGACGCAGGTGATGGTGAAGCGCGAGGACGAGCAGGCCTTTGCCGAGTTGAACGCGGCGAACCCCATCTTTGTGGAGGATGCGGCGCGGTCTTTCTGTCAGGCGCTGAAGGGTGATGGGCGGATCGGGGATTTCCGCATCGTGGCCAGCCATCAGGAAAGCCTGCACAGCCATGACGCAGTGAGCGTTCTGACCGAAGGCCCGACCTTCGCACAGGACAGTCTTGATCCGCGGCTGTTCCAGACGCTGTATCACATCGGCTGAACCAATGCGTCAGCGTTGACCGGGGGCGGGCAAGGGCTGTAGCACTTGCCCCACCATGGTTGATTTCCGGCCCATCGCCTATGTCTTCGGGCGCATCCTGATCGTGCTGGCGATCCTGATGCTGGGGCCTGCCGCCATTGACTGGAGTGCCGGGGATGACAATGCCACGGCGCTTTTGCTTTCGGCGCTCATCACCGGTGGGATCGGCGGGCTGATCGCGTTGGCGACGGTCAACGGCTTGGGTGGGTCCTTCGACATAAGGCAAGCCTATCTTCTGACGGCGGTGATTTGGTTCGGCCTGCCGATCTTTGCGGCGCTGCCCTTCATGCTGGGCGTGCCCAACCTGCATTTCACTGAGGCCTATTTCGAAGCCGTCTCGGGCATCACCACCACGGGCGCGACGGTGATTTATGGCCTTGATGCGATGCCTGCGGGGATGAACCTGTGGCGGGGGCTGCTGAATGCGGCGGGGGGGTTGGGGATCGCCTTCGTGGCGATGATATTCCTTCCCGTGATGCGGGTTGGGGGCATGCAGTTCTTCCGCACCGAAGGTTTCGACACCTTCGGCAAGGCGGTGCCGCGGGCGACGGACCTCGCCAAGCAGTTGCTGGGGGTCTATCTGGGCCTGATCGTGATCGCGGGGCTGACCTTCGCGGCCATCGGGATGAATGCGCTGGATGCGACGGTGCATGCGATGGCGGCCATCGCCACGGGGGGCTTTTCGCCGCGCGATGCGTCCTTCAACGAATATGCCGGGGCAGGGGAGTATTTCGGGGCGCTGTACATGTTCCTCGGGTCGCTGCCCTATGTGCGCTACGTCCAACTGGTGAATGGGGATTCGCGGCCTCTGTGGCAGGACAGTCAGGTGCGCGCCTATGTGAAGGTGCTCGGTTTCGCCGTAGGTACCGTCACGCTGTGGCGCTGGTGGACCTCGGACATGGAGTTCGAGGATGTCTTCCGCGAAAGTCTGTTCAACCTGACCTCTATCATGTCCTCGACCGGCTTCTTTTCGGGGTCCTTCCCGCTGTGGGACGGGTACATGTTGATCGTGGCCTTCGTGATCGGGATCATCGGGGCCTGTTCGGGGTCGAGTGCCTCGGGCCTTACGGTGTTTCGGGTGCAACTGATGTGGGCGGCGCTGGTCCAACAGGTGCGCCAGATCGTGACGCCGGGGCGGGTGAGTCCGGTGAAATACGACGGCCGGACGGTGGGGTCGGATGTTCTGGATGCGCTGATGCTCTATGTGGCCGGGTTCATCCTGACGCTGGGTGTGCTGACGGTGGCGATGACGCTGACGGGAGTGGACATCACCTCGTCGCTGTTCGCGGTTTGGACGTCGCTGGGGAATATCGGATACGGATTCGGGCCTTTGGTTGAGCGGACGGGAACCTTCGTCGATTTTCCCGATGCGGCGAAGTGGATCATGACGCTTGCCATGCTGATGGGGCGTCTTGGTCTGCTGGCGATCTTCGTGCTGGTCCTGCCGCGCTTCTGGCAGAGATGATATTACGTAAATTACGTAATACCATCTCTGATCCGTCCCTGTGTTGACAGTGGCCGGGGCAGACCACACTTTCGCCCGATGATCGATTTGAGACCCGTCGCCCATGTCTGCGGTCTGGTGATCGTCGCGCTGGGCGGGATGATGGGGTTTCCCCTGCTTCTCGACTGGACGGCGGGGGATGAGAATTGGTGGTCATTTCTGCAGGCCGGGATCATCTGCGTTTTGGCTGGGGGTGCGGTGGCGCTTGCCACGGCGAATGCCCTGAGCGCGCCGCTGACTGTGCCGCAGGTCTTTCTGATGACGGTTCTGACATGGGTGTCGGCCTGCCTCTTCGGGGCGCTGCCTTTCGTCCTTGGATCGCCTGGTGTCGGCTGGCTGGACGCGATCTTTGAGTCGACATCGGGGCTTACCACCACGGGGGCCACGGTCTTTGTCGGGCTGGATGATCTGCCGATGGGGGTGAACCTGTGGCGGGTGATGCTGCACTGGCTGGGGGGCCTTGGCATCGTCATCGTGGCCATGCTGTTCCTGCCGGTGATGAAGGTGGGCGGGATGCAGTTCTTCCGGTCGGAAGGGTTCGACACGCTGGGCAAGGTGCTGCCGCGCGCTCTCGATATCTCGGCTGCATTGGTGCAGATCTATGTGGTGATCACGGTGGCCTGCGCCCTGACCTATGCGGTGCTGGGGATGAGCGGGTTCGACGCGGTGGCGCATGCGCTGTCGACGGTATCGACGGGGGGATTTTCGACCTCGGACCAGTCCTTCGCGAAGTTCGCAGGGCCGCTTGAATATGCGGCCATCGTCTTCATGCTGCTGGGCAGCCTGCCCTTCATCCGCTTTATCCAGGCTTGGCAGGGGGAGTGGCAGCCCCTCTGGAAGGACCGGCAAGTGCGGGCCTATCTGCGGTGGAATGCCTATGCGATCGGGGTGATCGTGCTTTACGAGGTGCTGACGCATGACCTCCCACTGGAGGTGGTTCTGCGCGAATCCGCCTTCAACGTGGTGTCGATTTTTTCGGGGACGGGGTTTACCAGCGCCGATCTGTCGGGCTGGGGGGCCTTTCCTTTTGCGGTGCTGTTCGTCACCGGGCTGATCGGCGGCTGCACCTCGTCCACGGGTTGTTCGGTCAAGGTCTTCCGTTGGCTGATCCTGCTGGAGGCGGCAAAGCTGCAGGTGCGGCGGCTGTTCGAGCCGAACCTTGTGGCGCGGCTGCGCTATGGCGGGCGGGCCGTGGAGGAGGATGTGCTGAATGCGGTCATCGCCTTCTTCACGCTGTTCATGCTGAGCTTTGGCCTGCTGGCGGTGGCGCTGTCGCTGGCGGGGCTGGAGGTGAAAACGGCGGTGACGGCGGCTTGGACGGCGATTGCCAATGTGGGCCCCGCCTTCGGGCCAGAGGTGCACCCGACCGGCGCGCTGCTGGAATTTCCGGCGGGGGCGAAGGCCATCATGATCTTCGGCATGCTGCTGGGGCGGCTGGAACTGGTGGCCGTCTTTGTCCTGATCCTGCCGCGTTTCTGGCGGGGGTGATCAGTCCCAGCAGGACACAAGGACCGTCATCCGCGCCGTCTGGCGGGCGAGGTCTTCGGGCGGCAGCGCGCCTTGGCGCGCGGATTGCGCGAGCGTGACGCCCTGCGCGGCCAGCGCCGTGGCGATGGCGGGGCCGGTGGCGGCGAAGGAGACGCCGTCGGGCAGGATGCGGGCGGGATCGTCCGTCGCAGGCAGGAGCAGGCCGAGGACGGCCCCGGTATTGTCGACCACCGGGCCGCCCGCATCGCCGGGAAGGGCGGTCAAGGCGAGCCGCTTCAAGCCCTGTTCGCCCTGCAGCCCTTCGGCGGCGGCCAGCGTGCCGAAGGTTAGGACGGGGGCAGGCAGCACCTCGCCATAGCTGTAGCCTGCGACGGCGATCTCGGCCCCGATACGGTCGGGCGCGAGTTGGAATTCCGCCGTGGCAGGGGGCGCGACGGGGCTGGCTGGGGTGAGGAGCGCGATCCCCGTGGTGGGATCGGTGAAGGTGACGCTGGCTTCGGTCGTGGTGTCGAGCGTCACGCGGGCGCATTGCGCGACGGCGGCGGCATGGGTCAGGACGCGGCCTGCGCCATCGACGAAGAAGCCCGAGGCGGAGAGGCGCGGCTTGCGCACCTCGAGCCCGGCGAGGAGGCCCGCCTTGGTCGCCCCGTCCATCGGCACGATGCCGGGATCGAGGGCGCGGTCACCCACGGGGCGGAAGCTGGCCTCGACGGCGGGAAGGATGCGGTCCATGGGCAGGTCAGCGGCGGGGTTCCAGGTGACGATCCAGCCCTTGACCAGGCCGCGCGACAGTTCCGCATAGGCCTGCGAGATGATGGTGCCGCTTTCGCCGCGCAGGGTGAAACTGCGTTCGCCACGTTCGCGCGGGCCGGTGGTGGGCATGATCGTCAGGGTCTGCAGCGTGTCGTAGAGCGCATAGAGCGCTGCCTGATCGCCGGGCAGAGAGATCAGCGTGATGCGCAAGTCATCCGAGCCGTCCTTGGCGGTGAAATGCACGAAGGGCGGTTCGTAATGGTCGAAGGCCACGAGAGCGGTGGGCAGGATCACTTCGACCCCGGCTTCGGGTTCTGTGACGGTCTCAAGGCCGAGTGCCGCTTGTTCGGACTGGAAGTTGGCGACCAGCGTGCCGCGCTGAAGCGTGGTGAGCACCCCGGTTGCTTCGAAGCCATTGGCTTCTTGCCATGCTGTCATGGAGGCGCGGGTGCCGCGTCCGAAGGCACCGTCGATGGCGCTGTCGTAGAAGCCGAACCATTCCAGCGCGATCTGGATGAGTTCGCGTTCCTGCTGCGTCAGAAGTTCCTCAGAGGCGCGCGCCTCTTCGGGTGTTTCATCGGGCTGGGTGGGTTGGGGCGCGGGTTCTGGCGGGGTTTCAGGGGCGGTGGCCGTTTCTTCGCTGATGGCTGCGGGGGGGGCGTTGCCTTCTGGCGGCCAAAAGCGGGCGCGGTAGCTGGCCGCGTCATTGACAAAACTGTCGCGGGGGATGAGGTTTTCCCGCTTCAGACTGTCGAGCCGCGCCACGGCATCGGCGCGCTCGAAGGGACCGAGCGCAATGACATGCCAGCCGGAGGTCAGGACAAAGCCGTTCACATCGTCGAAAAGCGCGGTCCAAGCTTCGGCGCGGTAGCGGGCTTCGGCCTCGGTCGGCTTGGCCTCGATCTGGAGATAGACCTGCCCGGATTGCTGGGCATCTGCCTGACCCGGAGAGAGTAGAAACAGACCAAGGGTCAGAACAGCAAAAACCAATCGGAGCATGCCAGAATTCCATATGCAAGGCGGGCCGGAGCCTAGCAGAGCCCCGTCCGGATGCACGCGCTTTCCGGGACGGGTTTGCAAGGATTGACCCCTGTCAGCCTCTTGCCTATGGAGGGGGCGGTTTTCAAGAGGGCCCGGTCATGGCTGACAGCGCGACGCTTCCCCGCAGCTTTCAGGAGATCATCCTGCGGTTGCAAGGCTATTGGGCCAGCAAGGGCTGCGCCGTGCTGCAGCCCTATGACATGGAGGTGGGGGCAGGGACCTTCCACCCGGCCACCACGCTGCGCGCGCTGGGATCGAAGGCATGGGCTGCGGCCTATGTGCAGCCCTCGCGTCGCCCGACCGACGGGCGCTATGGCGAGAACCCGAACCGCTTGCAGCATTACTACCAGTATCAGGTCATCATCAAACCTTCGCCCCCCGATCTGCAGGAGCTTTACCTTGGTTCGCTGCGGGCGATCGGGTTGGACCCGGGCCTGCATGACATCCGCTTTGTCGAGGATGACTGGGAAAGCCCCACGCTGGGCGCTTGGGGCCTTGGCTGGGAGGTGTGGTGCGACGGGATGGAAGTGAGCCAGTTCACCTATTTCCAGCAGGTCGGCGGCCATGACTGCCGCCCGGTATCGGGCGAACTGACCTATGGGTTGGAGCGGTTGGCGATGTATGTGCTGGGGATCGACCATGTGATGGAGATGCCCTTCAACGATCCGCAATCCCCCATCCCTTTGAAATACGGCGACATTTTCCGCCAGACCGAAGAGGAATACAGCCGCCATAACTTCGACGGGGCGACGACCGAGATGCTGTTCCAGCATTTCAAGGATGCCGAGGCCGAATGCGAGCGGCTGCTGGCTTTTGATGCGGTGGACCCGAAGAACGGCAAGCGCATCGTGATGGCGCACCCCGCTTATGACCAGTGCATCAAGGCCTCGCATCTGTTCAACCTGCTGGACGCGCGGGGCGTGATCTCGGTCACAGAGCGACAGGCCTATATCGGGCGGGTGCGGGCCTTGGCGAAGAAATGCGCCGATGCCTTCGTGACCACCGAAGCTGGCGGCGCTTCTGGGGGGGCGGCGGCGTGAATGGCAAGATCGTCGGGGGGCTTATCGTGCTGATCGGGGCGGTCGCGGGGATCGCGATGTACTGGCTGCAGGTCTATGCCTTCTACGAGGAGGTGGCCTTCGAGCCGGGGACGGAAATCCGCCTGACCCTGATCGAGGGCGGGGTGGCCGAACCGATCATCGCCGAAGAGGTGACGGGGATCGACAGCGACAGCAGCCCGATCCGGTTCCGCGCCTGTTTCCGCACGCCGATGACGCAGGCCATGCTGACCGAGACCTATCGGATGTATCCCGAGGCGGTGCCCAATGTCGCGCCGGGCTGGTTCGATTGCTTTGATGCGCAGGCCATCGGCGCGGCGCTGGAGAAGGGCGAGGCCATCGCCTTCCTGTCGGAAGCCAATATCCATCCCGGGGTGGACCGCGTGGTCGCGGTCTTTCCCGATGGCCGGGCCTTTGCCTGGCACCAGTTGAACGCCTGCGGCGAGACGGCCTTCAGCGGCCGGTCGGGCGCGGGCGACTGTGCGCCTGCCAGTACCAGTCCCTGAGGTTATCCATGTCAGACCTCGCCCCGCGCCCCCGGACGGCCATCGAACGATCCCGCGACCGGGCCTTCAAGCATCCCGGCAATGATGGGCGGCGTGCCTATGCCAAGGGGATGTTGCAGGGCATTGCCTCGATGCTGGGGCCGCGCGATGTGGTGGTGGATTGCGGGGCGAATATGGGCGCGGTGACGGAGATCCTTGCCGATACCGGGGCGCGCGTGCATGCCTTTGAGCCTGACCCATACACCTTTGCCAAGCTGCAGGTCGGGATGGCCGGGCGGGCCAATGTGACCTGCCATCAGGCCGCCGTGGGGGCCAGTGCGGGGACCTTTCGGTTGCAACGCGCCGAAGGCTGGGAGGCCAATCCGGACGGCGCCTCCGTCTCGTCCAGCATCGTGGCGGGCGGGCGGCGGATGGCGGATGCCCTTGGGGTGGATGTCACCGTCATCGACTTTCCCGCCTTTCTGCAGGGGCTGGTGGCCGAACATGGCCGCGTGGCCTTTGTGAAGATCGATATCGAAGGGGCGGAACTGGACCTGCTGGAGGCGATGGAGGGGACGGACCTCTTCGATCACGTCCAGCTTCTGGTGGCCGAGACCCATGAGAAGAAGTTTGCCCATCTCGCCCCCCGTTTCGCCGCCTTGCGCGCGCGGATGGCGGCGCGTTTCCCCATCACCCGCGTCAATCTTGACTGGATCTGAGCCATGCCCGACCTGCTCATCGAACTCTTTTCCGAGGAAATCCCTGCGCGGATGCAGGGGAAGGCGGCGGCGGACCTGAAGAAGCTGGTCACCGACGGGCTGGTGGAGGCGGGGCTGACCTATGCAGGCGCCGGGGCCTTTTCGACGCCGCGCCGTCTGGTCCTGTCGGTGGAGGAACTGACGGCGGAAAGCCGGGCGGTGCGGGAAGAGCGGAAGGGGCCGCGGACCGATGCGCCTGCGGCGGCGCTGGAGGGGTTCCTGCGGTCCACGGGGCTGACAAAGGACCAGTTGGAGGTGCGCGACGACAAGAAGGCGCAGGTCTATTTCGCGGTGGTCGAAAAACCCGGGCGCAAGGCGGATGAGATCGTGGCCGAGGTGCTGGAAGGGGTGATCCGCAATTTCCCGTGGCCGAAATCGATGCGCTGGGGGTCGGGTTCCTTGCGCTGGGTGCGGCCTTTGCAATCGATCCTCTGCCTGATGGTGGATGAGGCAGGCGCGCGGGTCGTGCCCTTGGACGTCGACGGGATCGTGGCGGGGAACACGACGGAGGGCCACCGCTTCATGGGGTCGGGGCGTTTTGCCGTGTCATCCTTCGAGGATTACCGGGTGAAGCTGGCCCGCGCCAAGGTGATGCTGGATGCCGCCGAGCGTGAGGCGCAGATCTGGCAGGAGGCCACCAACATGGCCTTTGCCGCCGGGCTGGAGGTGGTAGAGGATCGCGGGCTGCTGGCCGAGGTGGCCGGGCTGGTGGAATGGCCCGTCGTTCTGATGGGGCAGATCGGGGAGGATTTCCTTGGCCTGCCGCCGGAGGTTCTGCAGACCTCGATGAAAGAGCATCAGAAGTTCTTTTCCGTGAAGAACCCCAAGACGGGGCGGATCGAGCGGTTCATCACGGTCGCCAATATCGAGGCGGCGGATGGCGGGGCAGCGATCCTGAAGGGCAACCAGAAGGTGCTGGCGGCGCGGCTGTCGGATGCGCGCTTCTTCTGGGAGAATGACCTGCGGGTGGCAAAGGGCGGGATGGGCGAGTGGGCCGAGGGCCTTAAGTCCGTGACCTTCCACAACAAGCTGGGGTCGCAGGCGGAGCGGATCGACCGGATCGCCGCGCTGGCGCGGGAGATTGCGCCTTTGGTGGGGGCGGATGCCGGGCTGGCCGAACAGGCGGCGCGGGTGGCCAAGCTTGACCTGCGGTCGGGGATGGTGGGCGAGTTCGCCGAATTGCAGGGGGTGATGGGGCGTTATTACGCGCTGGAGGCGGGGATGCCTGCGGCGGTGGCGGATGCGTGCCGGGATCACTATTCGCCACTGGGCCCATCGGATGCGGTGCCGGTTGAGCCTGTGTCGGTGGCGGTGGCGCTGGCCGACAAGATCGACACGTTGACCGGGTTCTGGGCGATTGATGAAAAGCCGACGGGGAGCAAGGACCCGTTTGCGCTGCGTCGGGCGGCGTTGGGGGTGATCCGGTTGGTGCTGGTGAATGGGGTGCGGGGCGACCTCCACGAAATCGTCGCCTCCCACTACCGAAGGCTCTTGGACCTGTACACTCGCAGTTTCTATGGCGCGATACCGGACGTAAAAAGTCAAGGAACTAAAGAGGTTTATCCAATGTACCTAAAACGGGATGGGAAGCCATTCCGTTTCCCAACGCAGTATCTTTGGAGCCATTTGCTATCAGAAGATGTTGACCTAATCGGTGATTTAATCAGCGTAGCAGACCTACAGAAAGTTGGGCCTTTCATTGGTGTTACAATTAATGCGGACGGTGAATTGTCTGGGATGAGTGACAACGGCAGACTATACCTAAGAAAAGATGGGATGCTTAGCAGTTTCAAGGTTATGGGAGAAAACTGCATTGCCGACCTCCTCGCCTTCTTCCACGACCGGCTGAAGGTCTTCCTCCGCGATCAAGGCATCCGGCATGACGTCATCGACGCCTGCCTCGCCATGCCCGGCAATGATGACCTGACGCTGCTGGTGAAGCGGGCGCAGGCGTTGCAGGGCTTCCTCGCCTCGGAGGACGGGACGAACCTGCTGCAGGGGTTCAAGCGGGCGAACAACATCCTAACGCAAGCAGAGACGAAGGATGGGGTGGAGTATTCCTTCGGCGCGGACCCGAAATTTGCCGAGACGGACGAGGAGCGCGGTCTGTTCAATGCGCTGGATGCGGCGGAGCAGGCCATCGGCCCCGCGATGAAGGCCGAGGATTTCGCCGCCGCCATGGGGGCCATGGCCCAACTCCGCGCGCCGATTGATGCCTTCTTCACCGCCGTTCAGATCAATACAGACAATCAAGTGGTGCGGCGGAACCGGTTGAACCTTCTGCACCGCATCCGGGCGATCTGTGCGGGCGTGGCGGATCTGACGAAGGTCGAAGGCTGAGCCTCGGGGAGGATGGGCAGATTGCCCATCCTACAAAGCATGCCGTTTGAAGATGTAGGATGGGCAATACTGCCCACCCTACGCTGCACAAATTCCGGGCATTGTAAGGCTTGATTGACAGCCTGCATGTCGTATCCTGCATGTGCAAAGGAAAGGTCGCCGCAGTGCAGAAGATGGACGTGCTTCCCGATTTCGCCGAGATCACGCCTTCGGCGCGCATCCAGACCACGGCGCATGGCTGGCGGGCCAAGTGCCTGCAGCGCCTTGTCCGTCTGGACCTGCCGGTGCCCGAGACGGTGGCCCTGCCCGCCGCCACGATCCGCGCCATCGCGGCGGGGCATCCGGTGGATGTGGAGGCGATCCTCGCGCATTTCGGGGCTGACACGCTGATCTCCGTCCGGCCCAGCCCAGTAAACCCCGATTGGGGCGGGCCTGCCACCATCCTGAACGTGGGCATGAATGCCGCGCGCCATGCGATGCTGGCGGAACGGCACGGGCAGGCGGCGGCAGATGCGCTCTATCTGCGCTTTGTGCAGGCCTATGCGACGCATGTGGCGCGGCTGGACCCCGACATGTTCGACAATCGCGCCGCCTCGTCCGAGGCGCTGCGCGATGCGCTGCGGGTCTATGAGCTGGAGATGGAGGAGGAATTCCCGCAGGCACCGGCGCGGCAACTGGCCGAGGTACTGCGGTCCATGGCGCGGGCCTGGGAAGGGACCACGGCGCGGCTGCTGCGGCAGGCCAAGGGCGCGCCCGAGGATGCGGGGCTGGGCCTTGTCGTGCAGGAGATGGCGCAGGGCATCGGGAAGGGCGTGTCCGGGTCGGGCGTGATCCAGTTCGTCGATCCGGTGACGGGGTTGGGACAGGTGACGGGGCGCTATCTGGGGCAGAGCCAAGGCCGCGACGCGCTGAAGCGGACGGAGGCGATTTACCTCACCCGCGATCCGCGCGGTCCGTCGCTCGAGGAACTGGCGCCGGGGCTTTTCGCAGACCTTTTGCGCTTCGGCGCGGCCTGCCGGGTGAAGCTGCGCGAGGAGATGCAGATCGAATTCACCATCGAGGACGGGCATCTGTCGGTGCTGGATGCGGTGAAGGTCCCACGGTCCGCGCGGGCGGGGCTGAAGGTGGCCGTTGCCTTGGCCGAGGATGGGGTGATTTCCGAGGCCGATGCCGTGCTGCGGGTGGAACCGCGCGCGCTGTCGGAGCTGTTGCACCCGCAGGTGGACCCGAGGGGGCCGCGCGATGTCTTCGTGAAGGGGATTGCGGCCTCGCCCGGGGCGGCGACGGGGCGGATCGTGTTCTCGTCTCAGGCCGCGCAGGCGAGCGCGGCGCGGGGGGAGCCTTGCATCCTGGTGCGGCGCGAGACGGCGCCCGAGGATATCCGGGGGATGCATTCCGCCGTGGGCGTGCTGACCGAGCGGGGGGGGATGACGTCGCATGCCGCCGTGATCGGGCGCGGGCTGGGGCTGCCCTGCATCGTGGGGGCGTCGGACCTGAAGCTGGATTCGAAGGATAAGAAGCTGACGGCACCCGATGGACGGGTGTTCCGCGAGGGCGACATCATCACCGTGGACGGCACCACGGGCGAGGCGCTGGCGGGGGCGGCCGATATGCTGGCCCCTGCGCTGGACGACAGTTTCCGCAAATTGCTGGGCTGGGCGGATCAGTATCGCGATATCGGCATCCGGGCCAATGCGGACACGCCGCAGGATGCGGCGACGGCGCGGCAGTTCGAGGCGCAGGGAATCGGGCTGTGCCGGACGGAACACATGTTCTTCGAGGAAGACCGCCTGATCGTGATGCGCGAGATGATCTTCGCCGACACATCGAAGGACCGGGCGGCGGCGCTGGCGCGGCTTTTGCCGATGCAGCGGGACGATTTCGTGCAGCTGTTCGATATCATGCAGGGTCTGCCCGTCTGCATCCGGCTGTTCGACCCGCCCTTGCACGAGTTCCTGCCCCAATCGCGCGAGGGGCTGCGGGAATTGGCCGAGGCACTCGACCGACCCCTGTCGGAGGTGACGCGGCGGGCCGAGGCGCTGGCCGAGTTCAACCCGATGCTGGGGATGCGGGGGGTGCGGCTGGGGGTCGTGCTGCCGGAAATCTATGACATGCAGGCGCAGGCCATCTTTGAGGCGACGGTCGAGGTGGGGCGGCGGGGTGCGGCAGTGGTGCCCGAGATCATGATCCCGCTGGTCAGCGCCCGGCGCGAGGTGGAACTGGTAAAGACCCGTGTCGATGCGGTGGCGGCAAAGGTACGCACCAAGGCGGGGGCGGATTTCGCCTACAAGCTAGGCGTGATGGTGGAGACGCCGCGCGCCGCCCTGCGGGCGGGGGAGATCGCGCAGCATGCCTCCTTCCTGTCCTTTGGGACGAATGACCTGACGCAGATGACCTATGGCCTGTCGCGCGACGATGCGGGGCGGTTCATGAACACCTATGTGCAGCAAGGGGTGTTCCCCGAGGACCCGTTCCACATCCTTGATGTGGATGGGGTCGGAGAGCTTTTGCTGATCGGGGCGGAGCGGGGGCGGCGGACGCGGGAGGACCTCGTCCTGTCGATCTGCGGCGAACATGGGGGGAACCCGGAGTCCATCGCCTTTTGCCGGAAGGCGGGTTTTGACTATGTCTCTTGCTCGCCCTACCGGGTGCCGCTGGCCCGACTCGCGGCGGCGCATCTTGCCTTGCAGGATCGCAGGGAGACTCCTATGACGCGAGTTGGCTCGCCTGAAAAGTGATTCAAGATCATGTGGTTGCGAGCGAAAGCTGCGCTATCGCGTTAACTCTTTTCGGCGGATATCCGCCGAAAGGGGACAAGATTCGGTTGCAATTCTGCCACATTGGTGGACTCGGCGCCCCTGAGTCGTTTACCCCCGCCCCTCGCCCGCGGTGCTGCTGCCGTGGGCATGATCGAAACAACCGGGGCACTCGAGACCATGCGCTTGCACACAGGCTGGATCGCGGCGGCATTTGCCGCTGCCGTCCTGAATGGAGCGGCCTTCGCCGATGTGACGGTGAGCCAATCGAACGATCCGACAGCCGCACTTGGCGGCACGATGAGCACGCTGCTGGGGGCCGAGAAGCTGGCCCTCGCCGCCCTTCCGGGGCAACGCCTGACCGAGCTTGCGGTCGGGCCGAAGGTTGAGACGAAGACCACGCCCGCCCCGAAGACCTCGGCGCAGGCGGCGGTGCCGACCGTGATCCGCTATGATGATGCGTGGCTGGCGACGCTGCCCGCGCCGCAGGGCGACGCACAGTGGGAATGCCTGAGCACGGCGATCTATTTCGAGGCGCGGGGCGAGACTCTGCGCGGCCAGTTCGCGGTGGCGGAGGTGATCCTGAACCGCGTGGACAGCCCGGATTACCCGAACAGCATCTGCGGGGTGACGCAGCAGCGCGGCGGCGGCGGCTGCCAGTTCAGCTATGTCTGCGACGGGCGCGCCGACACGATGCGCGACCGTGGCGCTATGTGGCGGGCCGAGCGCATCGCGCGGGTGATGATGGATGGTGCGCCGCGCGCCCTGACGATGGGGGCCACGCATTTCCATACCCGCTGGGTCAATCCCGGCTGGGCGCGGCGCTTTCCGCAGACGGCGGCCATCGGGGCGCATCTCTTCTACAAGCAGCCCTGAGCGCGCGCGGCACGAGTCGCCTTGGTTGCGCATTCTGCCGGGATCGGACATGGAAGTGTCAGGGGCAGGGGCTATCCTGCCCCTGTTTCTTTGCGCGCCGGAGGAGGCGAGACCATGACCAGCGACATCCGCCTTGCCTTCGCGCATCCCGAAGAGCGGGCGGTCGCCTCGGCCAGTGCCGACCCGCGTGACCGGATCTCGCTCCGCGACCATGTGGTGGAGGTGGAGATCGGCGCCTTCCAGCAGGAGCGGGGGACGCGCCAGCGCATCCAGTTCAACGTGGTTGTGGAGGTGCGCCCGCAGCCGCAGCCCTTGGATGACGATGTGGACAAGATCCTGAGCTATGACCGGATCACCGAGGCCATCGCCGCGGAACTGGCCGCCGAACGGTTGAACCTGCTGGAGACGCTGGCCGAGCGGGTGGCAGAACGCATTCTGGCCGAGCCGCAGGCGATGCGTGCCTTCGTGCGGGTGGAAAAGCTGGATCGTGGCCCCGGCAAGCTGGGGGTGGAGATCGTGCGCAGCCGCGCCGAGGCCCCGCTTCGGGCGGTGGGCACGGATGGGGTCGAGGCGGCGGTGCATCCGCTGGTCGTGTTCCTCGACAATGTGGCGATTCATTCGGGGGACCTGTCGGCGCGGCTGGACGCGCTGCAGGCGCGGGGCGTGCCGGTGATCCTGACGGTGGGGCTGCCGGATGAGGCGCGGCCACAGACAGGCCACAAGCCAACGCAGCGGCGGATCGACTTGCTGGCCATCGAGCAGAACGCATGGACCCTTGCCGCGCGGGATGACCGCTGCGTGGTGGTGGCGACGCGGACCGAGATCGACTGGGCCGTCAAGCGCGGGCAGATGATCGTCTGGGCGCCGTCCAAGCTGGTGCTGGATGCGGTGGACGGGCCGCAGAGCCGCGATCCCGTGGCGCTGGCGCTGTGGCTGGCCGAGGTGATGGCGGCGCAGGGCATCGTCGTTCACGGGGATGTTGCAGTCCCGGCAGGAAGCCGCGTGCCGGTGGAACGCGGCTAACCGGGCCGGGGCTTGCACGGGCGCGGCGCTGCGCCTAGGCAGGGCGCATGGAGTATTACCGCCCCATCGCATGCGACGATCCTTCCCGCCCGGACGGGGCGCTGCCCCTTGCCGGCGGCGGGTGCTGGTTTGCCGAGGTGGAAGTGCTGTGCCGGGAAGCTGCGCCCCGCCGGGTGGCAGTGGCGCAGCTTCCCGCCGAGGTGCGCGACCGGCTGAGCGCGCCGCGCGCCGCCTTCGGCGGGCTGGCGATGGATCGCCCGCAGGTGATGGGCATTCTCAATGTGACGCCAGATTCCTTTTCCGACGGGGGCAGGTTCCTTGCGCCCGAGGCCGCACTGGCGCAGGCGCAGGCCATGGCGGAAGCGGCGGATGTGCTGGACATCGGGGGCGAGAGCACGCGCCCCGGTGCCGCCGAGGTGGAGGTCGCCGAAGAGGTGGCGCGCACCGCGCCCGTGATCGCCGCGCTGCGGGAGGGGGGGCTTGGCTGCCCGATCTCTATCGACACGCGGAAGGCCGACGTCGCGCGCGCGGCGCTGGCGGCGGGTGCGGGGATCGTGAACGATGTGGCGGCCATGGGGTTTGATCCTGAAATGGCGTCGGTCGTGGCGGGGTCTGGCGCGCCTATCATCCTGATGCATTCGGTGGGCACGCCCGCGACGATGCAGGACGACCCGCGTTATGAGGATGTGCTTTTGGATGTTTACGATTTCCTGAAGGCGCGGATCGCTGCGGCCGAGGCGGCGGGGATCGCGCGCGACCGGATCATGGTCGATCCCGGCATCGGCTTTGGCAAGACAGCCGAGCATAACCTTGCGCTGATCCGGCGGCTGTCGCTCTTTCATGATCTGGGCGTGCCGGTGCTGCTGGGCGCGTCGCGCAAGCGGTTCATCGGGGTGATCGGGCGGGAAAGCGTGGCGGAACGGCGGGTTGCGGGATCGCTGGCGGTGGCGCTGGCGGGGGTTGCGCAGGGCGCGCAGGTGCTGCGGGTGCATGATGTGGTGGAGACGCGGCAGGCCTTGCGGCTGTGGCAGGCGGTGAAGGGAGTGGGGGAATGACGCGGAAACTGTTCGGGACCGACGGCGTGCGGGGGAAGGCCAACACCTACCCGATGACGGCGGAGATGGCGCTGCGTTTGGGAGCTGCGGCGGGGCGGTATTTCCGCCGCGACGACAGCGCAGCGCATCGGGTGGTGATCGGCAAGGACACGCGGCTGTCGGGCTATATGCTGGAGAACGCGTTGACGGCGGGGCTGACCTCGACGGGGATGAACGTGCTGCTGCTGGGGCCGGTGCCAACGCCTGCGGTCGGGTTTCTGACGCGGTCGATGCGGGCCGATCTGGGGGTGATGATCAGCGCCTCGCACAACCCGCATTATGACAATGGAATCAAGTTCTTCGGGCCGGATGGGTTCAAGCTTTCGGATGAGGCGGAGGCAGAGATCGAGGCGATCCTTGAGGAGGAGATCGTGCTGGCGCGGCCCGAGAAGATCGGGCGGGCGAAGCGGATCGACGATGGGCGCGGGCGCTATCAGGAGTTCGTCAAGACGACGTTCCCGGCTGGATTGCGGCTGGATGGGATCAAGGTGGTCATCGATTGCGCCAACGGGGCGGCCTACAAGGCCGCGCCGGAGGTGCTGTGGGAACTGGGGGCGGAGGTCATTCCGGTGGGGGTTTCGCCCAACGGGACCAACATCAACGACCGCTGCGGATCGACCCATGTGGAGACGGCGGCGGAGGCTGTGGTGGCCCATGGGGCGGATGTGGGCATTTGCCTCGACGGGGATGCCGACCGGGTTATGATCCTGGATTCCCACGGAAAAGTCGCGGACGGCGATCAGATCATGGCGCTGATGGCGCTGCGGTGGGCGGCGGAGGGGCGGTTGAGGGGGGGGGCTTTGGTGGCGACGGTTATGTCGAATCTGGGTTTGGAGCGGCGGTTGGAGCAGGCGGGGCTGCGGTTGGAGCGGACGGCGGTGGGGGACCGCTATGTGGTGGAGCGGATGCGCGAGGGCGGTTTCAATCTGGGAGGCGAGCAGTCGGGCCATATCGTCATGACCGACTATGCCACGACCGGAGACGGGCTGGTGGCCGGGCTGCAATTCCTGGCCGAGATGGCGCGGACGGGGGAGAGCGCGGAGCGGCTTTCCCGGCAATTTATCACGGTTCCCCAGATGCTTAAGAATGTCCGCTACGGCGAGGGCAAGGTGCCGCTGAACGATCCGGCGGTGCAGGGCGTGATCGCGGCGATGGAGGAAAAGGTGACCGGGAAGGGCCGAATCCTCATTCGCAAATCGGGAACGGAGCCCTTGGTTCGGGTGATGGCGGAATGCGAGGATTCCGCCCTGCTGGACGAGGTTGTGGGCACGATCGTGGCGGCGGTGGAACGGGCGGCAGGCTGATTATCGGTTGTGCCCTGTTTTGTGCCGCCTTTTGTGCAGCAAACTGTGGGCACGCAGCGCACGGTGACAGCGGGCTTCGCGCAACGCCTCAGCGGGGGGCGTTCTGACCGTTTGGCCATAGCTGCGCCTCCGGTGGCCCGGGGGCGGGGCGATGGTGGAGGCCCCGGATCATGTCCGGGGCGGGGTCTTCGGGTGGGCGCGCGTCACTCTTCCTTGGTCGCAGAACGAGACTCTTCGGTCTCCGTCTCGGTCGCGTCGTCATTGGCGGGGGCGGCGGCGCGGGGGCGGTTCCATGCCGGTTTGCGGCGCGATCCGGGAGGGGCCTTCTGCGACAGGAATTCGGCGAGGTTGAAGGGGGTCTTGGGGGTGGAAACGCCCATCGGTCTGTCCTTTCCGGACATTCGGGCCGGGGCAGAGGGGGAGAAGGGCCCTAGCGCGGCCAATCCCCCGGGCCACCCGGCCCGTCACGCCCCCCGTGTTCGGAGGGCTACAGGGGGTATGCGCCTTTTGTGGAGGGAAAGATAGGGGGGTGAGTCAGAAGCTCTCCGACCTGACTGTTGCTACCTGCAAAAAGCTACACTAACGTTGGTGTTGTACGTTTTGGTATTTGGGGGCGCAAGTTGGCCAACTTTAAGATCGATTTGAATACAAAGATTGTTGCGAGTGATACTAGAGTCTTTCTGGCCCGCGCCGGCAAGAATGGGCATATGTTTACTAGCGTGATGCAAGCACAGGCAATCGGCCCGGATCTACCGAATCTCGAACTAGACTTGTCGAATGGACTGGACGCTGACACTGACGTTGAAGCGAAGATCAAGCGTTCTCGGGCGCTGGCTAGCTGGCTCAGATCAAGCATTTCCAGTCGGGGCGGAATGCCTTCAAAAGAAATAGAGGACTTTCGTGAAAAGAAAAAGAACCCGGGACACGCGCAAATTGATGGAATCGTAAATTCGTATTTTAAAGAAGTACGCGTGGGTGACTTGCTTGTTGTTCCGAATCCGTCCTTTTTTGGAGAGGCGTTGATTGCCGAGGCTGGTCCGATTGAACTGACTTCGGTTAAAATTCCTGGGGTTGGAAGGTATGAGGGATTCAACTTTGACGGTCGAAAGTTTAACCATTTCAGCAAAGTGAAAATGTCGAAGCTGCCGAGAGCGGTCATTGATCTGGCGAAGGCTCCGACCGGCTTTGCAGAAATCAAGGACCATAGAGTAAAGGCGCGATTGATTGAGTTTGCTTATGAGGATTTCGTTTATGATAGTCAATTTTTTGGCCGCATTCGTACTACTAAAGACGATTTCACCTCATTTGACGTGAATGTGCTCGGAGCGTTCGTTTCCATGATTGCGGGCTCTGTTGCACAAATCTTTTGATGACCGAGGTTACCCTTTCCCCGGACAGA
>JACVZW010000019.1 GCA_014654775.1 Paracoccaceae bacterium
CGTCGTCGGCATGGCCGAATTGCTCTGCGGCACTGACCTGACGGAAGATCAGCGCCTCTTTGCAGAAACCATACGCTCGTCGGGCGAGGCGCTGCTTGCCATCATCAACGACATCCTCGATTGGTCCAAGATCGAGGCGGGCCGCATAGCCCTGCGCAACGCGCCCTTCGACTTGGAACGGCTGATCCACGAAACCGCGATCCTCCTGCAACCGCAGGCCCGCGCCAAGGGAATCGACCTTCTGGTCGATTACGACATGTTCCTTCCGACCCGCCTCGTGGGCGATGCCGGTCGCCTGCGGCAGGTGCTCACCAATCTGATGGGAAATGCGGTGAAGTTCACCGAAACCGGCCACGTCCTCGTCCGTGTCGTGGGAACCGTGGAAGACGGCGGTCAGGCCCGGTTGCACATCACGGTCGAAGACACCGGCATCGGCATCGCGCCCGAACATGTCGATCACATCTTCGGTGAATTCAATCAGGTCGAAAGCGCCGAGGACCGCCGCTATCAGGGCACGGGTCTGGGCCTTGCGATCACCCGCCGCCTTGTCGAGCGGATGGAAGGCACGCTCTGGGTGGATTCCGAACCGGGGCAGGGGTCATGCTTCGGCTTCGCCCTCGCCCTTCCGGTGGCCGAGGCGACGGCGGCTCCGGGCTTGCCCACCGCCCTGCACCACATCCTTCTGGCCGAGGCGCATCCCCTCAACCGCGCGATCCTCGAACGGCAGTTGCACCAATTGGGCATCGCCGTCCGTCACCACCGCCCCGGCTTCGCGCCCGTTCCGGGTGAGGCGGTCGATCTTCTGCTCATCGACGCCGATCCGGGGGCGGAAGACGGGCTCGCCCTGCTATCCGACCTGCGCGCGCAGGGTCATTCGGCCCCCGCCCTGCTGATGGCCGCGCCCGATGCCATGGCGCGGGCCGAGGCGGCGGTGGAGCAGGGCCTCGCTCAGGCGGTTCTGGCCAAGCCCGTCCTGCGCGCCGATCTCTTCGCGGGCCTCATGCGGATGACAGGGGCGCGGTTGCCGCAGATGGCGGCAACACCGGCCCCCCGCGCGCAACTCCGCATCCTTGCCGCCGAAGACAACCGCACGAACCAACTCGTGCTTGCGAAGATGCTGCGCGACCTCAACATCGACCTGCGCTTTGCCGAAGACGGGCGTCAGGCTGTGGATCTCTGGCGCAGTTTCCACCCCGACCTGATCTTCATGGATATCTCCATGCCCGTCATGGATGGCTGCGCCGCCGCCCGCAGCATCCGCGAGGCGGAAGCGGGCCTCGCCCATGTCCCCATCGTCGCCCTCACGGCCCATGCCATGGAAGAGGACGGAACCCGCATCCGCGCCGCCGGAATGGATCACCACCTGACGAAACCGCTGCGGCGCTCCGCGATCCTCGACGTGCTGGCTCGCTTTGCAGACTGGCACGAAGATCGGGCAAGCGCGGCCTAGGCCACCGCCGCCTCGTCGCGCCGGAAGACCAGCCTGTCGCCGCTGCTCGCCGCCGCATCGAAAGCATAACCCCCGGTGCCGAAGGCGCGCAGATCGTCGGGATCGGTCAACCGGTGCTCGGCGATGAAGCGCGCCATCGCCCCCCGTGCCTTCTTTGCGAAAAAGGACACCACCTTCGCACCCTCGCCCGCGCCTTCCAGAAAGACCGGCGTGATCACCCGCAGCTTCAGGGCCTTCGGATCGACCGCCCCGAAATACTCTTGCGAGGCACAGTTCACGAGAATGGCCGTCCCCGCCTCCTCCGCCGCCGCATTCAGGGCCTTCGCGATCCGCCCGCCCCAGAAGGCATAGAGATCGGCCCCCTTGGGGTTTGCCAGCCGGCTGCCCATTTCCAACCGATAGGGCTGGATCAGGTCCAGCGGCCGCAACAGCCCGTAAAGCCCCGACAGAATCCGCAACCGCCCCTGCGCCCAGCGCAGCGCATCCACGTCCAGCGTCTTCGCCTCCAGCCCCGCATAGGTATCACCGTCAAAGCAGAAGGCTGCCGGTTTCAGAACCTCTGCCGCAGGCTTTGCCTGAAACGCCCGGAACCGCTCGGCATTCAGCTTGGCCAAAGGCTCCGAAATACCCATCAGCGTCCGCAATTCCGCCACCGAAAGCCCCCGCGCGATCCGCGCCAGCTTCACCGCATCTGCAGCAAAGGACGGCTCCGTTGGCGCGAGGCCACCAGGCAGGTCGCGCCGCGCCTCGTCCAGACGTTTCGCAGGGGAAATCACGCACAGCATGGCAAACTCCTTCGCACCGGAAATAGGCCCCCTCACGCCTCGCGCAAGACCGCAAGAAAGGCCTCGCCGAAGCGTTCGACCTTTTGCTCTCCCATTCCCTGAATCCGTTCCAGTTCCGACAGCGTCGACGGCCGCCGCTCCGCAATAAGCCGCAGGGTGGAATGCGTCACCGACAGATACTTCCCCGTCCCGTCTTCGCCCCGCGACAACGTCACCTGCACATCGGCCAGCCGGTCGAAGACCGGCCCCGCCTCGCGACCCGCCAACCGCATCCGCTGCGGATGCAACACCTCCGCCGCCCCGCAGATCACCTCCAGAAAGGCCGCGCCATAGCTTTCCAGCTTCTTCGCCCCCACCCCGGTGATCCCCGCCATCGTATCCATCGTGGCGGGCCGCTTCTCGGCCATCTCGATCAGCGTCCGGTCGGGGAAGATCACATAGGCCGGCACCCCCGCCGCCTCGGCCAGCGCCCGCCGCTTGGCCTTCAGCGCAGACAGAAGCGGCGCATCCTCGTCCGACACCAGCGCCTTCACCGCAACCGTGGGCCGCGCTGCATCGACCGTATCCTTGCGCAGCGTGATCGACGCCTCGCCCCGCAGGATCGGTCGCGCGGCCTCGGTCATCCGCAGCGCGCCGTGCCGCTCTGGATCGGGCCGCACCAGATCGCGCCCCATCATCTGCCGGAACACCGCACCCCATGCCGCCTTGGTCATCTCCCGCCCCACGGCGAAGGTGGGCAGCTTATCATGCCCCCGCTCGCGCACCTTGTCGGTCGCTTGCCCGGTCAGGATGTCGATCAGATGCCCCGACCCAAACCATTCCCCCGTCCGCAGGATCGCCGACAGCGCCTTGCGCACCGCCTCCGTCGCGTCGAACACCATCGCCGGCCGGTCGCAGATATCGCAATTCCCGCAAGGTTCCGCCGCCTCGCCGAAATAGCCCAACAGAACCTGCCGCCGGCACCCAACCGCCTCGGCCAGACCCAAAAGCGCGTTCAGCCGCGCGTGATCAGCGGCCTTCCGGTCCGGCGGCGCCAGCCCTTCGTCGATCTGCGACCGCCGCAGCCGGATGTCATCGGGACCGTACAGCGTCATCGTCTCCGCCGCCGCCCCGTCGCGGCCCGCGCGCCCGATCTCCTGATAGTAGCCCTCGATCGACTTCGGCAGGTCGGCATGCGCCACCCAGCGGATATCCGGCTTGTCGATCCCCATCCCGAAGGCGATCGTTGCCACAACGATCAGCCCATCCTCGCGCTGGAACCGCGCCTCGACCTGCCGTCGCGCCTCGGGGTCCATCCCGCCATGATAGAAACAGGCCGCATGCCCCGCCTCGCCCAAGGCCTGCGCCAAAGTCTCGGTCTTCGCCCGCGTCGCGCAATAGACGATGCCCGACTGTCCCTTCCGCGCGGCGGCAAAGCGCAGGATCTGGGTGCGCGGATTGTCCTTTACCGCAAAGGCCAGATGGATATTCGGCCGGTCGAACCCGCGCAGAAAGGTTTCCGGTGCCACCCCGTCAAACAGGCGCGTAACGATCTCGCCCCGCGTCTCTTCATCTGCTGTCGCCGTGAATGCCGCCAAGGGCACGCCCAAGGCCCGCCGCACCTCGCCGATCCGCAGATAGTCGGGCCGGAAGTCATGCCCCCACTGGCTGACGCAATGCGCCTCGTCCACCGCGATCAGCTGCGTCCCGATCCGCCGCAGCATCGGCAACGTCGCAGCCGATGCCAGCCGTTCCGGCGCGATGTAAAGCAGCTTCAGCCGCCCCTGATCCATCGCCGCGAACACCTCTTCCGTCTCGCCCTCCGTATTGCCGGAGGTGAGTGCCCCTGCTTCCACACCCGCAGCGCGCAAGGCCCGTACCTGATCCCGCATCAGTGCGATGAGGGGAGAGATGACGACCGTCACCCCTTCACGGCACAGCGCCGGTAACTGGAAGCACAGCGATTTCCCGCCCCCGGTAGGCATGATGGCCAGCGTGTTGCGCCCGGCCAGCACCGCGTCCACGATCTCGGCCTGACCGGGGCGAAAGCCCGGAAAGCCGAAGACGGAGCGCAGCAGCGTTTCGGGATCGGTCATTGGCGGCAGGGGGCCTGAATCAGGGCGGGGCAGGGCCAGCCTGCCGCAGCGGTGTTTAGAAGTGATGATCTCACATGAAGGCGGCGGCGTTGTTGATCAGCACGATCCGCAGCGCATAGACCCCGATCAGCACGACCAGCGGTGCCAGATCGATCCCGCCCAGATTGGGCAGAACCGACCGTACCCGCGAATAGACGGGTTCGAGGATGCGGTTCAACCCGTCCCAGATCTGCGCCACCAGAGGCTGGCGCAGGTTCAGGACCTGGAAGTTGATCAGCCAGCTCATGATGATATGGGCAAGGATGATCCACTGCGCGATATCAAGGATCAGAAGCAGGATCTGCAGGATCGAGGTCATTCGGCGGCCTCCGCATACTAGGGCTTGTGTCAGACCTAGCGGGAGAAGGGCCATTTCGCAACGCCCTACACGCCGCGATCCCCCGGAAATCTTGCGTTCGGATAAGGCGCAACGTCACGGCTTGACCTCCCGCCGTCCAAAGGGCAACCGGGACGCAACAGGAGATGTCCGATGTATCCCTTCCTCCGCATGGCGAAAGAGTTGTGGAAGTTCCGCAACGCCCCCGCGCTTCCGCTGCTCGGCACCCATGTCAGTACCCATCGCTGCTGGCCTTGGGACCTGGATCCATGGGTGGAGTTGAACAATGGCCGCACTCTCACGCTCTATGATCTGGGGCGCATCCCCTTGGGCATCCGCACCGGGCTAAAGCAGGTGCTGCTGGCCAATCGCTGGGGCCTGACCGTGGCAGGCAACACCGTCCGTTACCGCCGCCGCGTCCGCGCCTTCGATCCTGTCACCATCCACAGCCGCTGCATCGGCTGGGATCACCGCTTTCTCTACATCGAACAGTCGATGTGGAAGGGCGATGACTGCACCAGCCATCAGGTCATCCGCTCTGCCGTGACCTCGCCGGACGGCATCGTCGCCCCCGCCCGCGTTCTGGCCGCGCTGGAGCAGCCAGTGGACAGCCCGGCTCTGCCGGATTTCGTGCAGGCCTGGATCGCGGCCGAAGATCGCCGCCCCTGGCCCCCCACCCGCTGAACGCCGCGCTTGCGCCAAGGCCCGTTTCGCGATTCAATCGCGCCAAAAGGCCGATGGGGCAGGGGGCAGTCATGGCAGGCACGGTCAGCGCGAAAAAGCGCATCTGGGGCTGGTGGTTCTTCGACTGGGCCAGCCAGCCCTACAACACGCTGCTTCTGACCTTCATCTTCGGCCCCTATTTCGCCGAGATCGCGCGTGGCAATTACATGGCCGAAGGCATGGATGCCGAGGCGGCGGGTGCCGCCGCGCAGGCCTATTGGGGCGCCGGTCTGGCCATCGCCTCCGTCCTCATTGCCATCCTCGCCCCCTTCCTCGGGGCCATTGCCGATAGCACCGGGCGACGCCTGATCTGGGTCTGGTTCTTCTCGGCCTTCTACATCGCAGGCTCTTTCGCGCTCTGGTTCATCGCCCCGGGCGGCGACAACCTCTTTTGGGCAGTGGCTTTCTTCGGACTTGGCTTCATCGGGATGGAATTCGCCACCATCTTCACCAATGCGCTGATGCCCAGCCTGTCGGATCGTGACGACATGGGTGCGATCTCCGGCTCCGGCTTTGCTTTCGGCTATCTCGGCGGGGTGTTGGCGCTGGCCATCATGCTGCTCTTCTTCGCCGAAAACAGCGCCACGGGCAAAACCCTGATCGGCCTCGACCCGCTCTTCGGCCTCGACCCCGAAGCGCGCGAAGGCACCCGCGCCGTCGGCCCCTTCACCGCGATCTGGTATGCGGTCTTCATGATCCCCTTCTTCGTCTGGGTCCGCGAACCCCGCACCGAACGCCGCCCCCTCAACCTCGGCCGCGCCTTCGCCAGCCTGCGCGAGCTTCTCGCCTCGCTGCGCTATCGCGGCAGCCTCTCGGCCTACCTCGCCTCGTCGCTCTTCTACCGGGACGCGCTGAACGCGCTTTATGGTTTCGGCGGCGTCTACGCCTCCGGCGTGCTGGGATGGGAGATTGTCCAGATCGGTGTCTTCGGTGTCGTGGGCGCCCTTACGGCCATGGTCGCCTCATGGATCGGCGGCAAGGCCGACCGCCGCTTCGGCCCCAAACCGGTGATCGCCGTCTGCATCGTCGTCCTTATCTTCGTCTGTATCATCATCGTCGGCATGACGCGCGACAGCCTCTGGGGCATCCCCCTCGACCCCGCCTCCTCCGCCTCCGACGACATCTTCTTCGCCTGCGGGGCGCTGATCGGTGCGGCGGGCGGGGCGCTGCAGGCGGCCTCGCGCACGATGATGGTCCGCCACACCACCCCCGACCGCGCGACCGAAGCCTTCGGCCTCTTCGCTCTTTCCGGCAAGGTCGCCTCCTTCATCTCCCCCGCCCTGATCGCATTCGCCACCGCGTTCAGCGGATCGCAGCGCATCGGCATCTCGCCGCTGATCGTGATGTTCCTGATCGGCCTTGTTCTGCTATTCTTCGTCCGGGCAAAGGGCGAACAGGCGTGATGATCGGACGATTGGCAGGATTGGTGCTCGCGGCGGCGCTCGCGCTGCCCGCACAGGCGGAAACCAAGGCGAACCAGCTGTTTGGCGCGGCCAACACGCCGACCGACAGCCGCCCGATGCCCTATGGCAGCTATGCCAAGGGCTGCGCCGACGGCCTGATCGCGCTACCTGAAACCGGCCCCACATGGCAGGCCATGCGCTTGTCGCGCAACCGCAACTGGGGCCATCCGATAATGATCGATTTTCTTGTCGATCTCAGCCGCGCCGCCACCCAGATCGGCTGGGCAGGCCTCTACATCGGCGACATCAGCCAGCCCCGCGGCGGCCCAATGACCAGCGGCCACGCCTCTCACCAGATCGGGCTGGATGCCGATGTTTGGATGCTGCCCCCCCGCCGCCTCGACCTGTCGCGGCAGGAGCGCGAGGATATCTCCTCTATCCCCGTCCGATCCGCCGATCAGCGCAGCGTGACCGACAACTGGACCCCGTCCCACCACGCCCTCATGCGCGCCGCCGCCTCGGATGCCCGCGTAGACCGCATCTTCGTCGCCGCTGCGGTGAAGATTGAGATGTGCAAGACCGCCACCCGCGCCGATCGCGACTGGCTGCAAAAGATTCGCCCTGTCCCCGGCCATGACACCCATTTCCACATCCGCCTGAAATGCCCGCGTGGCGCGCGGCACTGCGAAACCCAGACGCCGCCTGTCGAGGAACTGTCGAATGGCGGCGACGGCTGTGACGAAACCCTGATGTGGTGGGTCTCGGACGAATATCTCAACCCAAAGCCCGACCCGAACGCCGAACCCGCCCCCCGTCCGCGCGGCGCGCGCGACTACACCCTTGCCGATCTGCCCAGACAATGCCGAAACGTCCTGTCCTCGCCCTGACGGCGGGGCTGTTTCTGGTTCTCGGCCTTCAAGGCAGCGCCAGCCAACCCTATCCAGCAGGCTTCGTGTCGGCCATTCCGTGGCAAATGGAGCATGACGAATTCGGCGGCTTCTCTGGCATAGAACTGTCCGAAGATGGCACTTCCTTTGCCGCTGTCACCGACAAGGGCTGGTGGACCCAAGGCACCCTCACCCGCGATGCCGAAGGCCGGATCACCGCGATCGATGCCCGCCCGCTGCGCTTTCTGCGTGGCCGCTTCGAAGCTCCGCTCGCGTCCGGCCGTCAGGATGCCGAAGGGCTGGCGCAGGGTCCGGATGGCGGCTTCTACATCTCCTTCGAACAGATCCCGCGCGTCCTGCGCTATGACGGGCTCGACGGCCCTGCCCGCAACCTGATCACCCCGCGCGAATTCGCCCGGATGCAGCGCAACTCCGCGCTCGAAGCGCTCGCCGTCGGCCCCGATGGCACCCTCTACACCCTGCCGGAACGGTCGGGCGAACTGACCCGTCCCTTCCCTGTCTGGCGGTACCGCAACGGGACGTGGGATCAACCCTTTGGTCTGCGCCGCGACGGCGGCTTCCTCGCCGTGGGGGCCGATATCGGCCCTGATGGACGCTTCTACCTTCTCGAACGCGAATTCCATGGGGTCACGGGCTTTGCCTCCCGTGTGCGCAGCTTCGCCCTGTCCGAAACTGGCCTGTCCGAAGAACGCACCGAATTCCAAAGCAGCGTGGGCCAGCACGACAATCTGGAAAGCCTTTCGGTCTGGCGCGGGCCGGACGGCGCGCTGCGCCTGACCATGATCTCGGATGACAATTTCTACTTCTTCCAGACGACCGAGATCGTCGAGTACCGCATCCCGTCCCCATCCACCGATTGACAGACAGTCGCGCGGGGCGTAGGGCACCCCCGTCCTCCGATGACCGGGGGGCCAAGTCTCCGCGACCTTGTCAAAACGGAAAACCAGACATGACCCGCATCTCGCTTTTCGGCGTTCTCGCCATGACCATCGTTGTCGTGGCCTCCAACATCCTCGTGCAGTATCCCATCGGAACCTGGCTCACCTGGGGGGCCTTCACCTATCCGCTGGCCTTCCTTGTCTCCGATATCGTCAACCGGCTGGAAGGCGCCGCCGCCGCCCGCCGTGTGGTCTATGCGGGCTTTGCCACCGGGCTGGCCTGTTCGGCCGTCGGTACCCAGATCATGGGCGAATTCGGCCCTCTCGTGACGATGCGCGTGGCGCTCGGCTCCGGCATCGCCTTCCTGACGGCGCAACTGATCGACGTGCTGATCTTCGACCGCCTGCGCCACCGGGCTTGGTGGCAAGCTCCCTTCATCTCCACCTTCGCAGGGTCATCCATCGACACGGCGATTTTCTTTTCCATCGCCTTTTCCACCACGCTCACCGTTCTGGAACCCGCCAATGACGTGTCCTGGGCGGCACAGCCGATGGCCCTTCTGGGCATCGGGCCACAAGTCCCATTCTGGGTTTCCTTGGGGGTTGCGGACTGGCTTGTGAAGATCGCCGTCGATCTGATCGCTTTGTTGCCGTTTCGCTTTGCGATCTATCGTTTTGCAGCAAGGGTTGCGTGAAATCTGTTGACGAACACAAAATCTGTGTCACCCTCCCCCTATCTGAAACCCATTGAAAGGAGGTGATCCAGTGTCTAGAGCTACATTGGAGAGAGGTGTCGGGACAGTCAGGGGGATCGTTTTCTGAGGGCAGCCCCTCAGTCGACAGTCTACCTGATTGGGCTTGAAACCTAACTGGCCCATCTCCTTGGATCTCGGAAAGGGTCGCCGTCACGGCGACCCTTTCTCTTATGAACTGCGACCGCTCTCAACGTGCCATGCTGCGCATCACCGACACCATCGCCCTCGCCGACTGGGAACTGACGGAGCAATTCGTCCGCTCTTCCGGCCCCGGCGGTCAGAACGTCAACAAGGTCTCCACCGCCGTCGAACTCCGCTTCGAGGCGGAGCGTTCCCCTCATCTTCCCGCCCCGGTGAAGGCGCGGCTGAAACGTCTGGCCGGGCGGCGCTGGACGACCGAAGGCGCCATCGTCCTGCAGGTTGACGAAACCCGCAGTCAGGCCCGCAACCGCGAAATCGCACGCGAGAGGCTGGCCGATCTGATCCGGCAGGCGCTGGTGGCACCCAAACGCCGCATCGCGACCAAGCCCACGCTTGGCAGCCAGCGCCGCCGCCTCGCCGCCAAATCGGTGCGGGGCGAGGTGAAATCCCTTCGCGGCAAGGTCGAGGGTGAGGATGACTGACACCCGCGCCACCGCGGCCGCCGCCCTCTGGCGCGGTAGGCCCACCCGACTGATCGGCGCGCGCGAGAATGCCGTTTATGAAATGGCCCTGCCCGACGGCAGCCGTGCCGCCCTCCGCCTGCACCGCGCGGGCTATCAAGACGCGGCGGCGATCCGCTCTGAACTCTGGTGGTGCGATGCGCTGTCGGCCCTCGGCCTGCCCGTCCCCGCCCCCTTGCCGCTTCCCGATGGCGACCTGCTCGCAACGCTTGCCGATGGCCGCCACGCCTCGGCCATCCGTTGGCTGGAGGGCGCACCGCTCGGCGCGGCGGGCCGTCCGCTGGCCCAACCCGTCGCACAGCAGATCGACCTTCACATCCGAATTGGGAAGCTGCTGCGCACCCTGCATGAGTCCAGCGATCGGCTGATAAGGCCAGAAAGCTTCACCCGCCCCGCCTGGGATCTTGACGGCCTGATGGGCGAGGCCCCGCTCTGGGGCCGTTTCTGGGAACATCCCCACGCGACGCCTGCACAGCTTTCGGCACAATGTGCGGCACGAAACACGGCACAGGCGATGATCGCCCGCCACGCCGCCGAAGGCGGCAGCTTCGGTCTGATCCATGCCGATGTGCTGCGCGAAAATGTGCTGGTGTCCCAAGGGGATATCGCCCTCATCGACTTCGATGACAGCGGTTTTGGCTTCCGCCTCTACGATCTGGGCACGGTTCTGTCGCAGAATCAATACGAACCCGCCCGCGACGACCTTCGCGACGCGTTGATGGCAGGATACGGCACGCAAGACGTTGAAATGGTAGAGGTTTTCACGATGGCCCGTATCCTCGCGTCGGTCGGCTGGACAATCCCGCGCCTTGCGCCGGACGATCCCATCCACCAAAGCCACCTCGCCCGCGCCGACCTGATCATCCGCCGCCTCCTCGGCTAGACCACCACCTCCACCGCCGCCTGAGCCCCCACCCCGAAGACGCGCTTGTACCGCTCGATCTCGGCCTGTGGTCCCATCGCCTTGTTGGGGTTGTCCGATAGCTTCACCGTAGGCCGCCCATTGGCCGAAACTGCCTTGCAGACAAGGCTGAACGGCGCCAGCCGATCCCCTGCCAAGCCCCGGAAATCATTAGTCAACATCGTGCCCCACCCGAACGACACCTTGACCCGCCCGTGAAACTGCCGATGCAGTTCCTCGATCTTTTCGACATCCAGCCCGTCGGAAAAGATCACCAGTTTCTGGGTCGGATCTTCTCCCCGTGCTTTCCACCAGCGGATCGCTGTTTCCGCCCCCTGCGCGGGGTCACCGGAATCGATGCGGATACCGGTCCAAGTCGTTAACCAGTCAGGCGCATTCCGCAGGAATCCTTCCGTCCCATAGGTATCCGGCAGGATGATCCGAAGGTTGCCGTCATGCTCTTCATGCCAGTCGGCAAGCACCTGATAGGGGGCCTGCGCCAGTTCCGCATCGCTTTCCGCCAAGGCCGAATAGACCATGGGCAATTCATGTGCATTGGTCCCGATCGCTTCGATATCGCGCTTCATCGCGATCCGGCAGTTCGAGGTGCCGATGAATGTCTCGCCCAACCCTTCCTGCATCGCCTGAACGCACCAGTCCTGCCAAAGGAATGAATGCCTCCTGCGCGTCCCGAAATCCGCGATCTTCAGCGTTTCCAGAGACTTTAGCCGCTCGACCTTCTCCCACAGCCGCGTCATGGCGCGCGCATAGAGGATCTGCAATTCGAACTTGCCCATTCCCTTCAAAACGGCACGCGACCGCAATTCCATCAGCACTGCCAATGCCGGGATCTCCCACAGCATCACCTCGGGCCAAGACCCTTCGAAGGTCAGTTCATACTGGCCGTCGCGTTTTTCCAGATGGTAGGGCGGCAGCCTAAGTGCCTCGAACCATTCCATGAAATCGGGGCGGAACATCTGGCGCTTGCCATAGAACATGTTCCCGCGCAGCCATGTGCTCTCTCCGCGCGACAGCGACAGCGACCGCACGTGATCCAGTTGCTCACGCAGCTCGCCCTCGTCGATCAGATCGGCCAGACGAACCGAGGCGCTTCGGTTGATCAGCGAGAAGGTGACGGTCGTCTCCGGCTTGTTCCGGAAGATCGACTGGCACATGAGCAGCTTGTAAAAATCGGTGTCGATCAGGGACCGAACGATCGGATCGATCTTCCAGTTGTGGTTGTGAACCCGGGTGGCGATATCGACCACGTCACTCCTCCAGCGCGACGCCCGCCGCGCGCATCTCTTCGCTCATCCGTGCCAGTGATCCGCCAAGGTCGATCCCCCGGCAGGCCCCCAGCAGAACCCGCGCCCGCAGGCCCAGCCGTGCCGCATCCAGCGCCGAATAGGCCACGCAGAAATCCGTGGCCAGACCGACAAAGGTGACAGCTGTGATCCCCCGCGCGCTCAGGTAACCATTCAGGCCCGTCGTCGTGCTACGGTCATTCTCGAAAAAGGCGGAGTAGCTATCGATCGCGACGCGAAACCCCTTCCGGATGATCAGATCGGCCGGATCGGTGCGCAAATCGCTGTGAAACGCCGCCCCTGTCGTGCCCTGCACGCAATGATCGGGCCAGAGCGTTTGCGGGCCGTAAGACATTGTTAAGGTTTCAAAAGGGGCGTGGCCCGGGTGATTGGACGCGAAAGAAGAATGGTCGGCCGGGTGCCAGTCCTGCGTCAGGATCACGGTTTGGAAATCATCCATCAACCCATTGACACGATTGATGATTTCATCGCCTTCCGCCACCGCAAGCGCGCCGCCTGGACAGAAATCATTCTGGATGTCGATGACAATTAGGGCTTCGTCGGCGGGGCGCATCACGGGCCTCTCGGCAGGGTCAATGCACTTGCCTAGGAAACCCCTGCAGCGACGTCAATGGGAACAGCTTGAATCCGAAGGGAAACGGGTGCATCCCCGACCCATGCTGATCGTCGCCGCGCTCTATCATTTCACCCGCTTTCCCGACCCGGCCGCCCTGCGCGGGCCGCTCCTTGACCTTTGCCTCACCCAAGGTGTGAAGGGGTCGCTCCTCCTTGCGGGCGAGGGGATCAACGGCACCATCGCCGGACCACGGCGTGGGATCGATGCCGTCCTCGCCCATATCCGCGCCCTTCCCGGCTGCACCGATCTCGACTGGAAGGAAAGCCACGCCCCGACGATGCCTTTCGGAAAGATGAAGGTGAAGCTGAAGCGCGAGATCGTCACCATGGGGCAACCCGACGTCGACCCGCAGGCGGGCGTCGGCAGTTATGTCTCGCCCGCCGAATGGAACGCTCTGATCTCGGCCCCTGATGTGGCAGTGATCGACACGCGCAACGATTACGAAGTTGCCATCGGCACCTTCGAGGGTGCCATCGATCCCGGCACCCGCAGTTTCAGCCAATTTCCCCACTGGTGGGAGGCGAACAGGGACCGCTTCCACAACAAGCGGATCGCCATGTTCTGCACGGGGGGTATCCGCTGCGAGAAGTCAACGAATTTCCTTCTTCAGCAAGGGGTTGAGAACGTCTATCACCTGAAGGGAGGTATCCTGAAATACCTCGAGGATGTCCCGCAGGATCAATCGATGTGGCAGGGCGAGTGTTTCGTCTTTGATCAGCGCGTTTCGGTCGGCCACGGGCTGGTTCCCGGCACCCTGTCCTCCTGCGGCGCTTGCCGCCGTCCCGTCACGGCCGAAGGGCGCGGCGATCCGGCCTATGAGGAAGGCGTCTGCTGCCCCGCTTGCAAGGACGAGTACACCCCCGCCGACCGCGACCGCTTCCGCGAACGCCAGCGTCAGATGAAACTGGCCGAGGCGCGGGGCGAGCCACACCTCGGCGCGTGATGCTCAGCGCAGGCGCAGCCCGGTCTCGTTGAAGAAGAGCGCGTCACCAGCATCGAAACCGATGCCCACCTGCGTGCCGATGGCCGGAATCACGTCGCCTTTCGATTCGATCACCAGCTTTTCGCCGCTGGCGGCAGTGACGTGGATATAGCTCACACCCCCCAGCGCCTCGGTCATCTCTACGCGATGCGTGCTGCCCTCAGTCACCCGCAGATGCTGCGGGCGAAGGCCGACTTCCACCTTGGCACCCGCCCCCGGCAGGGCGACCCCAGCGGCAACCGATGCCGAAAGCCCCGGTGCGGCCACGCTGCCGACCCCTTCCACCTTGCCGGCGACAAAGTTCATCGCCGGACTGCCGATGAAGCCCGCCACAAAGCGGTTGTCCGGATTATGATAGAGTTCCAAGGGCTTGCCCACCTGCTCTACCTTGCCCTTGCGCAGCACGACGATCTTGTCGGCCAGCGTCATCGCTTCCACCTGATCATGGGTGACGTAGATCATCGTGGCCCCGATTTCGCGGTGCAGGCGGGCGATTTCCACCCGCATCTCCACCCGCAACTCGGCGTCAAGGTTCGACAGCGGCTCGTCGAAAAGAAAGACTTCCGGCCCCCGCACAATGGCTCGTCCGATGGCAACGCGCTGGCGCTGACCGCCCGACAGGGCTTTGGGCTTGCGGGACAAAAGCTCGTCCAGTTTGAGGATGCGCGCGGCCTCGGCCACCTTGCGGTCAATCTCGGCCTTTGGGTGGCCGGTCATCTTCAGCCCGAAACCCATGTTCTCCGCCACGGTCATATGGGGGTACAGGGCATAGGTCTGGAACACCATCGCCACCCCACGCTCCGACGGGTCGGCCATGGTGACGTCACGGTTGCCAATGCGGATCGTGCCTTCCGATGTCTCTTCCAGCCCTGCCACCATGCGCAGCAGCGTGGACTTGCCGCAGCCTGAAGGGCCGACGAAGACGCAGAACTCCCCGTCCTCGATCGTCAGGTCCACCCCATGGATGACCTGTGCTTCGCCAAATCGCTTGACGACTTTCTGCAGCGTGACCCCAGACATGCTTTCCCCTCCCTGATTATCCCTGTTCCGGAAAGCGCCAGCTTTCCGCCTCGGCCGCGATACGTGCCGCGGTGTCCTTGATGCGCCCCGCCCCTGCCTCAAGCTCGGTCAGCGAGGTGCGCGCCGTTGTCGATGTGACCGACAGCGCACCGATCACCCGCCCGGTGCGGGTCAAGATCGGAACGGCGCAGCAGATGATTCCCGGTTCATGTTCCTCTCGGTCGAAGGCATGGCCGCGGGCGCGAATCGCCAGCAACTCCGCCTTCAGGCTTTCGGGCGTATCCAGCGTCTGGGGCGTGAAGCTGTGAAAGCTCTGGCGTTGGAGGGCGCGTTCCAGTGCCTCATCCGGCAGGAAGGCAAGCATCGCCTTGCCGACCCCGGTGCAATAGGCCGGGCCCACCTTGCCGGCCTGTGCGAACATCTCCACCGGCTTGGTCGCGTTGCGCTTATCGACATAAAGCACCTGTCCATTGTCAAGCTGCGCAAGATGGATCGTTTCGCCGGTTTCGGCTGCCAATTCATCAAGATAGGGCCGCGCAATCGGTGCCAGTGAAGACGTCGCCCAGGCCGCATGGGCAAGGCGCAAAAGCCTGACGCCAAGCGCATAGGTCTGACGGTCCGCGTCGTAAGACAGCATGCCCTGATGCGTCAGGGTTTGGATCAGGCGATAGAGGGTGGCCTTGGGATAGGCTGCCGTCGCAAGCAGTTCGGTAAAGCGAACGGGCCGCCCCGCGCCCGCCACAAGGTCGAGCACGTCAAGCGCCTTTCCGACTGTCCCGTCGCCCTGATCTGCCGACATCACTCGACCTCGCGTTCCAGTTGACAGCCTAGACGATACGCACCATAGTTTTCAATATTCAAGACTAAGTTTCACATAATGGAACCAAACGGGAGGAAACCATGGTCCATAGAAAAGCGGGCGCGTTGGCGCTGGTGGCGGCGTTGCTCATGTCGACATCTGCCATTGCGCAGGACAAGCGCGTCGTCACCTGGAATGCAGACTACGATCCGATCCCGTTGGCGGCTGCCGAAGCCCTCATCGCAGACTTCGAGGCCGCAAACCCCGAGATCGACGTCCAACTGACCAACTTCGACCACGAAGCCTACAAGAACGCGATCCGCAACTTCCTGACCGCCGATCCCCCGGATCTGGCCAACTGGTACGCTGCGAACCGCATGCGCCCCTTCGTCGAGGCTGGCCTCTTCGCCGATATCTCGGACGTCTGGGCAAACAACGGGCTGAATGAGTCGCTGGCCTCTTCGGTCCTGTCGTCCACGATCGATGGCAAGCAATATGCAATCCCCTACACCTACTACCAGTGGGGCATCTACTATAACCGCGACGCCTATGCCGCTGCTGGCGTGGAGCTTCCGGGCGAAGGTGGCGTGACCTGGGAACAGTTCCTTGCCAACTGCGAAAAGTTCAAGGCGGCCGAGATCGACTGCGTGACCACCGGTTCCAGCGCGCTGTGGCCCGTGGCGGGTATCTTCGACTATCTGAGCCTGCGCACCAACGGCTATCAGTTCCACAGCGATCTCGCCGCAGGCAGGATTTCGTGGACCTCGCCCGAAACCCGCGCCGTCTTCGCTGAATTCGCGAAGCTGCAGCCCTATGTCACCGCGAACCATGCCGCGATCGACTGGCAGGATGCCGCTGCGATCTTCGTGCAGAACAAGGCGGCCCATTATGTCATGGGTAACTTCGCTGTCGGCGTCTTCAAGGAAGGCGGGATGACGAATGACAACCTCGGCTTCATGGTGTTCCCGGAAATCACGCCCGGCATCGCCCGCGCCGAAGAAGCGCCGACCGACACGATCCACCTGACCAGCGGGGCGAAGAACCCCGATGATGCGAAGACGTTCCTGGCCTATATCGCCAGCGCCGAAGCGCAGTCCAAGTGGAACGCGGCCGTTGGCCAGTTGCCCACCAACAAAGACGCGACGGTCGATCCGGCCGATCCGTTCCTGACGGCGGGCTTCCAGGCACTGTCCACCGCGACGGGCGGCATCGCCCAGTTCTGGGACCGCGACGCGGATGCCGAATACGCCAAGGCCGGGATGGAGGGGTTCCAGCAGTTCCTCGTCCAGCCCGACCAGCTTGAAGCGATCCTCGAACGGCTGGAGCAGACCCGTCTGCGTCTCTACCCGCAGTGATCTGACAACGCGGGCGTCCCCTGATCCGGGGGGCGCCCGTTTTCTGTTCCGGTGGGGGGAGAGAGATGGCACAGGCAACACAGATGGCTTCGGCGCCCCCGGATCATCGTACGGTCCGGCGTTGGAACCAGCGAACCCTAGCGCCGTGGTTGTTCCTGACGCCGGGGCTGTTCATGTTCGCAGTCTATGTGCTCTGGCCCATCGTTGAGAGCATCACGCTGTCTTTCTACGACTGGAACGGCCTCTACAATCAGGACGGCGAATTCACCGGCACCTTCGTCGGCATGGGCAACTATGCCGAACTGATGACCGATCCGGCCTTCGAAACCTCGCTCTGGAACAACCTGAAGTGGCTGGTCCTGTATATGGCGGCCCTGCCTATCGGTCTGTTCATCGCGATCTTCTTGAACCAGACGGTCACGGGCATCCGGCTTTACAAATCGCTGTTCTTCTTTCCCTTTGTCATTAGCCAAGTCGTCGTGGGCCTGATCTTCGCATGGTTTTACGCACCGAATTTCGGGCTGTTCTACCTGTTGACCGAAGCGGTCATGGGTCAGGGCACCGCCATCCTTGCCGACCCTGATCTGGTCACCTACGGCATCATCGTCGCAGGCCTCTGGCCCCAGATTGCCTATGTGATGATCCTGTACCTGACCGGCCTCAACAACGTCGCCCCGGATCAGATCGAGGCCGCGCGGTTGGACGGTGCCAAGGGCTGGCGCATGCTGTGGTACGTGGTCCTGCCGCAACTGCGGCCCGCCACCTTCATCGCAGTGATCGTCACTGTCATCGGGGCGCTGCGCAGCTTCGACCTTGTGTCGATCATGACGACCGGCGGACCCTTCGGATCGTCGCGCGTGCTGTCCTACTACATGTTCGAGATGGCGCTGGGCGAATTTGGGTTCCGCATGGGCTATGGCGCCGCCATCGCCGTCGTCCTCTTCGCCATCATGATGATCTTCATTTCGGGCTTCATCTGGAAGATGTGGCGCGACGAGAAGGAGCGCTGAGATGTTTCCCCGCCCCATTCAGCAATCCAGCCCCGGCGTGCAGTGGCTGTACACCCTTGCCCTGCCGGTGGCCCTCTTGATCTGGCTGTTTCCCTTGCTTGGCGTGGCGCTGACCTCGCTGCGCCCGGCATCGGATCTGGCGCAAGGCAACTACTTCGGCATGCCGTCGGGCATCGCTTGGGAAAACTACATCTACATCTTCACCGAAACGCCCATCGGGCAGTACATGGTCAACTCGCTCTGGGTCACGATCCCTACGGTCATCGGGGCCGTGGGCCTGTCGCTGATGACGGGCTTTGCGCTGGCGGTGTACGGCTTCCGGGGCAACATCCTTGTTTTCTTCATGTTCGTGGCCGGGAACTTCGTGCCGTTCCAAATCCTGATGGTTCCGGTGCGTGACATGACGCTGAACCTTGGGATGTACGACACATGGTATGGTCTGGCGCTGTTCCACATTGCCTTCCAGACGGGGTTCTGCACGCTGTTCATGCGGAACTTCATCAAGGCCCTGCCCTATGAACTGATCGAGGCGGCGCGGGTCGAAGGCGTTGCCGAGTGGCGCATCTTCTGGTTCATCGTCTTGCCCCTGATGCGCCCCGCCATCGCGGCGCTGAGTGTTCTGGTCTTCACCTTCATCTGGAACGATTTCTTCTGGGCGACCGTGCTGACGCAAGGCGTTGACAGCCAGCCGATCACGGCAGGGCTCTCCTCATTGAACGGTCAATGGATCGCACAGTGGCATCTGGTGTCTGCTGGATCGATTCTCGCCGCGCTTCCGCCCGTGCTGATGTTCTTCCTGATGCAGAAGCATTTCATCGCGGGCCTCACGCTGGGGGCGGTGAAGTGACGGAATTCAGGCTGGATGCCGGGACGGGAGATCAAGCCCAAACCATCGCCCTGACGACATTGGGCGGCATCCCCGAGGTGATCTGGTGGGGCGCGCGCCTGCCCGAGGATGAGGATCTGGCGCAACTGGCGGTCGCCGCACGGAATGACCTGACGGGTGGGATGCTGGATGCGCTGCCTGCGCTCTCGCTCTGTCCCGAGGGTGGGCGGGCCTTCCAAGGGCAGCCCGGGCTGGTGCTTTCGGCGGCGGACGGTACGCCCTTGCTGCCTGCCTTCACCTTTGAACGGGTCGAGGAAGAGCCCGGTCACTTGCGTTTGGTCAGCGTGGCCGAAGGGCTGCGCCTGACGCATGAGCTGCGCGTCCATGAAACCGGCGTGATCGGTCTGAAGACCCTGCTGGACGCCAAGCATCCTGTGCGCCTGCACTGGTTGGCGGCACCTGTACTGCCCGCCCCGCAAGAGGGCGAGATCATCGATCTTCACGGCAAATGGACGCGCGAGTTCCATCTGAACCGTGTTGCCTGGAGCCCGGGTATTCGCTTGCGAGAGGCGCGGACGGGCCGGTCCGGCCATGAGCATCCGCCCTATGCGATCCTTGCCGGGGCCGGAACGACCAACACGCGGGGCGCGGTCTGGGCGCTGCACTATGGCTGGTCGGGCGGGCATCGGATGGTGGCCGAGGAGTTGCCCGATGGTCGCCGTCAGGTGCAGTTCGGCCATGCTTGGGGGGCGGAGACGCAGCCGGGGCAGCATTTCCAGACGGCAGAGCTGCTGGCGCTTTGGTCCGGTGCCGGATTGAACGGCATCGGCGCCACCTTCCAGCGCGATATCCGCGACCGGGTGGTGACTTGGCCCGATCCGGCACGCCCGCGCCCGGTGCATTACAACTGCTGGGAAGCGATCTACTTCAACCACAACCTTTCCGACCTTGCGGCCATTGCAGACCGTGCCGCCGACATGGGGGCGGAACGGTTCGTTCTGGATGATGGTTGGTTCGGGCGGCGGGATGACGACACTACCAGTCTGGGCGACTGGACGGTGGACCGCCGCAAATGGCCCGATGGCCTGCATCCGCTGATCGCCCATGTCCACAAGCTTGGCATGACCTTTGGGCTCTGGTTCGAGCCCGAGATGGTGAACCCCGACAGCAACCTGATGCGCGCCCATCCCGATTGGCGACTGGGCCCCGCGGATCAGGTGGCCGGGCGCAATCAGATGGTACTGGACCTGTCGAAGCCGGAGGTGCGGGAATATCTCTTCAACGCGGTGTCAGAGATTCTGGCCGAATATCCGATCGACTACATCAAGTGGGATCACAACCGCCTGCTGCCGGTGGTCGATGCCGCACAGACGCGCGGGATATATGAACTGCTGGCTGCGCTGCGGAAATCCCACCCGGGGGTGGAGATCGAAAGCTGTGCCTCGGGTGGCGGGCGCATTGATGCCGGTATCCTTGCCCATACCCAGCGTGTCTGGCTGTCGGATTCCATCGACGGCATAGAACGGTTGCGGATGCAGCAGGACGCGGCGCTGTTCCTGCCCGCTTCGGTGACGGGCAGCCATGTCGGCGCGCGGCGCAGCCATACGGCGGGGCGGGTGCTGCCCATGTCCTTCCGCGCATGGGTCGCGGCGCAGCGGCATTTCGGGTTCGAGATGGACCTGCGGACGCTGACAGAGGACGAGGCGGCGGTGCTTAGATCCGTGACGGCATGGTGGAAGGCCAACCGCGACTGGATGATGGCGGGGACAATCCACAGGCTGGACAGCGACGACCCGGCGGTTGTGGCAGAGGTGCAGGTCGCCGTGGATGGTGGGCGTTTCGTGCTGTTCGCGGGGCAAGAGGCGACGAGCGTGCAGATCCTCCCGCGTCCGTTGCGCCTGACGGGGCTGGAACCGGGTGCGAAGTATCGGCTGCGTTTGGTGAATCCGGAGGATGCGCCGCCGCAATCGCGGGGGCCGAATGCGATCAAGTCTGGGCCGTTGACTCTGTCGGGGCAGGCGTTGATGCAGCGGGGCGTGTTGCTGCCCGTGGCTTGGCCAGCGACGATGTGGGTTGTGGAAGGCGAGCGGCTCTGACGGGCGGTCCTGAGGGAAGGCGGAACGATGACGGTGGAATGGATCGCGGTCGACTGGGGCACGACCAACCTGCGCGCCTTCGCCATGGGGCGGGGGGGCGTGGTTGCGCAGGTGATGTCAGACGACGGGATGGGCAAGCTGGACAAGGACGGCTTTGAACCCGCCCTGTTGCGCCTGATCGCGCCATGGCTGGCCGAGGGGCGGGTGACCGAGGTGGTGGCCTGCGGGATGGTCGGCAGCCGTCAGGGCTGGCACGAGGCGCCTTACCGCGCTGTCCCCTGCGCGCCACTTGATCCGGGCAGTCTGGTGACCGCGCCGACACGGGACGCGCGCATCCGGGTGCGGCTTGTGCCGGGGTTGAAGCAGGCCCAGCCCGCCGATGTGATGCGGGGCGAGGAAACGCAGATCGCGGGGGCGCTGGCCCTGATGCCCGGTTTCGACGGTGTGATCTGCCTTCCCGGCACCCATTCGAAATGGGCGCATCTGAGCGCGGGGGAAGTGGTCAGTTTCCAGACCTATCTGACGGGCGAGATGTTCGCGCTGCTGTCGCAGGCCTCGGTCCTGCGACATGGCATGCAAGGCGAGGGATGGGATGAGGCGGCCTTTGATGCGGGCGTGTCTGACGCCCTGTCGCGGCCCGAGCGGATTGGGGCGAAACTGTTCGGCATCCGGGCCGAGGGGCTGATCTCGGGGCTTCCGGTGGCGGCGGCGCGGGCGCGGCTGTCGGGGCTGCTGATCGGGATGGAACTGGCGGCGGCGCGGCCCTATTGGCTGGGTCAGGCGGTGGTGATCGTCGGGTCCGAGGGGATTTCGGCCTCCTATGCCCGCGCGCTGAAGGCGCTTGGGGTCGAATCGCGTTTGGTGAAGGGCGGTGACGCCGTACTGGCGGGGCTGGCTGTGACGCGGGCGAAGGTGAACGCATGACGGAACGGAAGATCATCGCCATCCTGCGGGGGATCACCCCGGAGGAGGCTGTGCCTGTGGCGGAAGCGCTGGTGACGGCGGGGATCACCTCGATCGAGGTGCCGCTGAACAGCCCGCATCCGATGACCTCCATCGCGGCGATGGCCAAGGCGCTGGGCAGCCATGCCATCATCGGGGCGGGCACGGTGCTGACCGTGGCGGATGTGGGTGAGGTGGCGGATGCCGGGGGACGGCTGATCGTGTCGCCGAATTGCGACCCTGAGGTGATTGCCGCGACCAAGGCGCGGGGGCTGCAAAGCTGGCCGGGGGTGATGACGCCGACGGAGTGTTTCGCCGCGCTGAAGGCCGGGGCGGACGGGTTGAAGATCTTTCCCGCCAGCCTGATCGGGCCGGATGGGGTAAAGGCCATTCGCGCCGTGCTGCCGAAGGGCTGTCAGGTCTATGCCGTGGGCGGGGCGGGGGCGGAGAACTTTTCCCAATGGATCAAGGCCGGGGCCAATGGTTTCGGCATCGGGACCGCGCTTTACACGCCGGGGCTTTCGGTCGCCGAGGTGGCCGGGCGGGCGGCGCGGATCGTGGCGGCCTATGACGAGGCGGTGGGATGATCTTTGATGGTCGTGTCTGCGAGTTGGGCGAAGGGGCCTTCTGGCATCCGCTGCGGCGGCAGGTCTTCTGGTTTGATATCCTTGGGAAAAAGCTGCACTCGGTCGAGGATGGCGCGGCGCGGACTTGGTCGTTTGTGGAGCTTGTCTCGGCCGCCGGGTGGGTCAGCCGGGATGTGCTGCTGATCGCGGGGGAGCGGGACCTGTTCCTGTTCGATCTGGAAACCGAGGAAATTGAGACGGTTGCAGAGCTGGAGGCCGATGATCCCGGCACGCGGTCGAATGACGGGCGGGCAGACAGGCAGGGCGGGTTCTGGATCGGGACGATGGGCAAGCGGGGCGGGGATGACCCCGGGCGCGGGTCGATCTGGCGGTGGTACCGGGGCGAGATGCGGCGCATCTTCACGGGGCTGACGATCCCGAATTCGATCTGTTTCAGCCCTGACGGCACGTTCGCGTATTTCTCGGACACGCTGACCCACCGCATCCAGAAGGTGGCGCTGGATGCGGATGGCTGGCCTGTGGGTGAACCCGAAACCTTCATCGACATGAGTGCCGAGGGCATCTTGCCGGATGGTGCGGTGGTGGATGCCGAGGGCAACCTGTGGAATGCGCAATGGGGGGCGGGGCGGGTCGCTTGCTATGGCCCTGACGGGCGCTTCCTAAAGGCGGTGCCGATGGGGGCGACGCAGACCTCTTGCCCGGCTTTCGGGGGAGAGGGGCTTGCGACATTGTTCTGCACCTCGGCCCGCGAGGGCATGGATGCGGCGGCGCTGGCCGCCGATTCGGAAGCAGGAAAGACCTTTGCGGTTCAAGGCCTTGGCCGTGGACTGCCTGAACCACAGGTGATCTTGTGAAACGTACGCTTGGCGTCTGCTACTATCCCGAACATTGGCCGGAAGAGAAATGGGCCGAGGATGCCGCCCGCATGGCGGCGCTGGGCCTGACTTGGGTCCGGATCGGCGAATTCGCGTGGAGCCGGATGGAACCGGAGCCGGGGCGGTTTGACTGGGATTGGCTGGATCGGGCCATCGACACGCTGGGCAAGGCGGGGTTGAAAGTGGTGCTGGGCACGCCGACGGCGACGCCGCCGCGATGGATGCTGGACCGCCATCCCGACATGCTGGCGGTGGATGCGCAGGGGCGTGCGAGGGGGTTCGGGTCGCGGCGGCATTACTGCTTTTCCCATCGTGGATACAGGCAGGAGTCGGCGCGGATCGTCACGGAACTGGCGCAGCGCTATGGGCGCAATCCTCATGTGGCGGCATGGCAGACGGACAATGAATATGGCTGCCATGACACGGTGCTGAGCTATTCGGAGGCCGCAAAGCACGCCTTCCGGGAATGGCTGGCGCAGAGGTACCAAAGCCCGCAGGCTTTGAACCGGGCTTGGGGCAACGTGTTCTGGTCGATGGAGTATTCCAGCTTTGACGAGATCGCCCTACCCAACCTGACGGTGACCGAGGCGAACCCGTCGCATGTGATGGCCTTCCGGCGGTTCGCGAGTGACGAGGTGGCGGCCTACAACCGTATCCAGACCGAGATCATCCGCAAATTCTCGGACGCGCCGATTGCCCATAACTATATGGGAAGGATCACGGAATTCGACCATTTCGCGGTGGGGGCGGATCTGGATATCGCGTCTTGGGATGCCTATCCGCTTGGCTTCCTGTCGGATCGGCTGGAGGTGACGGCGGAGCACAAGCGGCGCTTTGTGCGGCAGGGGGACCCGGATTTTCAGGCCTTTCACCACGACCTGTACCGCGCCGTGGGGCGGGGGCGGTGGTGGATCATGGAGCAGCAGCCGGGTCCGGTGAACTGGGCCCCGTGGAACGCCGATCCGCTGCCGGGGATGGCGCGGCTTTGGGCGTGGGAGGCCTTTGCCCATGGGGCGGAGGCGGTGTGCTATTTCCGCTGGCGGCAAGCGCCTTTCGCGCAGGAGCAGATGCATGCCGGGCTGTTGAGGCCGGATTCTGCCCCGGCGCAAGCCTTTGAAGAGGCAGGGAAAGTGGCGCAGGAACTGGCCGCGATGCCGGAGGTTGGCACAGCGCGGGCGGAGGCGGCGGTGGTGTTTGACTATGCCAGCGCCTGGGCGTGGCAGACGCAGCCGCAGGGGCGGGATTTCGACTATTTCCGGCTGGTCTTTGCCTTTTATCGCGGGCTGCGGCGGCTGGGGTTGAACGTGGATATTCTGCCGCCTGATGTGGCGGACCTGTCGGATTACAAGTTGGTTCTGGCGCCGGGGGTGGCGACGCTGTCGGGGGCCTTCCTCGGGGCGCTGGAGCGGTTCACGGGCGCGGCGCTGATCGGGCCGCGCAGCAATGCCAAGACCGTGGAGTTTGCGACGCCCGTGCCGCTGCCGCCCAATCTGCCGGGGCTGAAGGCGGTGGTGGCGCGGGTAGAAAGCCTGCCGCCGGATGTGCCCGTGCCGCTGGACGGTGGGGGTAACCTGTTGCACTGGCGGGAGAAAATCGAGACAGGGGCCGAGGTGTTGGAGCGGGCGAGCGATGGCTGGCCTGCGCTGATCCGGGCGGGGGGCCTGCATTATCTGGGCGGATGGCCGGAGGATGCGGCGCTGGACCGGATGCTGATGGCCTTGTGCGAGGCGCAGGGGATTTCGGTCGAGGTTCTGCCTGAGGGGCTGCGGCGGCGGGACACCGACACGCATCGCTTCTGGTTCAACTACAACCCCGTTCCGGTGGAATGGGGGGGCGTGGTGATCCCGCCCGCCGGGGTGCATTGGGAGGCGCTTTAGCGCGCCTCCACCAGCCCGGAGGTCGTGGCGAAGGCCACGCCATTGGGGCCAAGCGTCAGGGTGTCGCCGTCGAGTGTGGCGGCGAGAGAGGGGCCTGTGAGTGCTGCCAAACCATTGATCCTTATGATGGTTTCAGCAGGAGACAGGTTGAAGACGCAGGCCAGTCCGTCGCCACGGGTGAAGCCGAGGACCGGATCGGGTAGGTCGAGGAAGCGGGTGCGTCCGGTGCGCAATTCGGGGCGCTCGTGGCGGTAACGAAGCATTAACTTGTAGAAGTTCAGGACCGACTCCGGGTCCTGCGCCTGAGCGGCGGCGTTGCGGGCGAGTTGCGGGGGTTTCACGGGCAGCCAGGGAGTGCCGGTGGTGAAGCCGCCATGGGCCGTGCCGTCCCAGACCATCGGCGTGCGGGTGTTGTCGCGCCCCACGGGTTCGGGCCAGAAGGCGATACCTTGCGGATCGGTCAGTTCGTGGAAGGCGAGGTCCGTGTCGGTCTGGCCCAGCTCTTCGCCCTGCCAAAGGCAGATGGAGCCTTCGAAAGACAGGATCAGGGCGGCGGCCTGCTTGGCGATGGCGTCAGGCGACGTGCCGTGGCGCGACCAGCGGCTGACATGGCGGGGCACGTCATGGTTGGAGAAGGCCCACATGGGCCAGCCGTTCGGGGCGCCTGCGAAGAAATCCTCGATCTTGCGGCGGAAGGCGGCGGGGGCGTAGTCGGGCCCCATCATCTCAAAACTATAGCATTGGTGGAGGCGGGAGGGGCCGGTGTATTCGCCCATCAGGCGGATGGCGTGGTGGCTGTCGCCGACTTCCCCGACCGAAGCGCGCGAGTCGTAGCTGTCGAGCAGGCTGCGGATGCGTTCCATCCAGCCTGTCGTTTCGGGGCGGTTCTTGTCGAAGAGGTGGTACTGCATTTCGTAGGGATTGCCGTCGGGGCGTGTTTTTTCGCGGAAATCGGCAGGATTGTCGCGGAATTGCGGATCGTGGAAGAAATAATTGGCGGTGTCGAAGCGGAAGCCGTCCACCCCGCGGTCGAGCCAGAAGCGCATGTTGGCGAGGTGCCAGTCCTGCACGGCCGGATTGTGGAAGTTGAAGTCGGGCTGTTCTGACAGGAAGTTGTGAAGATAGTACTGCTTGCGCCGTGCGTCCCATGTCCACGCACTTCCACCGAAGACGGAGAGCCAGTTGGTGGGGGGCGTGCCGTCCTTGCGGGGGTCGGCCCAGACGAACCAGTCGGCGCGCGGGTTGTCGCGGCTGGCGCGGCTTTCGGTGAAGAAGGGGTGCTGGTCGGAGCAATGGCTAAGCACTTGGTCTATAATGATTTTTAGACCAAGATCATGGGCGCGCTGGATCAGCGCATCGAAGTCTTGAAGGGTGCCGAAGGTGGGGTCGATATCGGTGTAATCACTGACATCATAGCCCATGTCGCGCATGGGAGAGGTGAAGATGGGCGACAGCCAAATGGCATCGACGCCGAGGTCTGCGATATGGGGAAGGCGGGCGGTGATGCCCGGAAGATCGCCGATCCCGTCGCCATTTGTGTCCTGAAAACTGCGGGGATAGACCTGATAGGTGACGGCCCCTTTCCACCAATCCTGCCCCGCCATGCGCCCCCCTGTGGATAAATCCTGCCATCAGCGATAGCGGCTTGGGGGGGCTTTGGACAGGGGGAAGGGCGAAAACGGCTGTGCCCTGTTTTGTGCCGCCTTTTGTGCAGCAAACTGTGGGCACGCAAAGGGCGGGGGTGTGAGGAAGAATTAAGCAATCCTTGAACGCGGTTGGGGGGAGGTGACCACAGCGCGGGATGGGCCGGATGGCCCATCCTACGGTGCGGCGCGCGATCATCGGCCTGGCGTGTGGTCCGGGTCGTTGCTGTGAGTATTTGGGCCAAGATGAAGGGGCGGGCGCGGCGCGATGCGGGGGGCGGATTGTCTGCATAACAAATCTGCATTTGACCTATGGTCGCGGCGGGCAGAGAAGGTTTGGGCAAGAGCGAGGTATCCCGCATGACGCGCAGCGCCCCCCTGATGACCCCGGTTCTGATCGCGGGATGTTTCATCCTGATGCTGGGCTTTGCCATCCGGGCGAGTTTCGGGGTGTTTCAGATCCCGATTGCCGAGGAGTTCGGCTGGGCGCGGGCGGAGTTTTCGTTGGCGATTGCGGTGCAGAACCTGGCCTGGGGGATCGGGCAACCGCTGTTCGGGGCGGTGGCCGAGCGGTTCGGGGACCGCAAGGCCATCGTCGCGGGGGCGTTGATGTATGCCGCCGGGCTGGTCCTGTCGGCATGGGCGATCACGCCGGGGCAGATGCAGCTTTTGGAAATCCTCGTCGGCTTCGGGATCGCCGGGACGGGGTTCGGCGTGGTGCTGGCCATCGTGGGGCGGGCGGCGAGTGCCGAGAACCGGTCGATGGCGTTGGGCATCGCCACGGCGGCGGGGTCGGCGGGGCAGGTGATCGGCGCGCCGGTGGCGGAGTTTCTGCTGCAATCCTATAGCTGGCAGGAGGTGTTCCTGATCTTTGCCGTGGTGATCCTGTCATCGCTGTTCGCGCTGCCCTTCATCCGGTCACCCAAGGTGGCGAGCAAGGCGGAATTGGAAGAGAGCATGGGGGTGGTGCTGAAGCGCGCCTTCAAGGACCCGTCCTATACGCTGATTTTCCTTGGGTTCTTTTCCTGCGGCTATCAGCTGGCCTTCATCACCGCGCATTTCCCGGCCTTTGTGACGGAGCTGTGCGGGCCGATCGATCCGGGCGGGATGATCGCGGGGATGGGGATCACGACGACATCCGCGCTGGGCGCGGTGTCGATTGCCACCATCGGGCTGTTCAATATCGCGGGGACGATCCTCGCCGGGTGGTTGGGCAAGCGGTATACGAAGAAATATCTGCTGGCGGGCATCTATACGGGTCGCACCATCGCTGCGGCGGTGTTCATCCTGTTGCCGATCACGCCGGAAAGCGTGCTGATCTTTTCCGCCGTCATGGGGGCGCTGTGGCTGGCGACGGTGCCTTTGACCTCGGGCCTTGTCGCGCATCTTTATGGGCTGCGCTACATGGGGACGCTTTATGGCGTGGTGTTCCTGAGCCACCAGATCGGCGGGTTCCTTGGCGTTTGGCTGGGGGGCATGATGTATGACATCACCGGCGGTTATACGCTGGTCTGGTGGATCGGCGTGGGGGTGGGGGCGTTCTCGGCCATCGTCCATCTGCCGGTGCGCGAGAACCGGGGGCCGGTCGCTGCCGCCGCCTAACCCGGCGGCGGGGTGACGATCAGGATTTCGAGGTCGCTGTCGGGGGTGAAGTCCTGCTTGCGGATTTCGAACGTCGTGGGACCTGTCTTTTCCACCCCGTCGGCGCAGAGGGAGATGATGTTTTCCGCCGCGCCCTTGTCGAGCGTGAGGCGGAAGTCGCCAATGGGGCCCGCCCAGGAATTTGCGGTGCGCAGCACGTAGGCGAGGTTATAGGCCACGCCGATGCCATCGCTGGGGGCAAGGCGTTTGGCCAGCCCGCGCGAGGTGCTGTCGTCGATGCAGTAGCGGGTGGCGTAGTCGGTGGCCCAGCCCTCTTCCGCCGGGTGCTGCCAGTAGAAGAGGCCGCCGGGCGGGCGGTTTTCGTATTCATGGGCGATGGTCAGGGTCTGGCCTGCGGGGAAGGTCTGCGTCCAGTGGTGGCGCAGGACGATGGACCAGAGGGGCCAAACCTCGGCGGGCATGCCTTGCGCGGGGTCGCCATCGTAGAATTCGGCAAGGCCTGCGGCGGTCAGTTGCGCGCGTTCTTCGGGCGTCTTGATGAAGAGGGCATCTGTCAGGCTTTTGATATCGATGGTCATGGGCAGGTTGGCGGCGCGGATCGCGGCGGTGACGTCCGTTCCGGGCGTGTCGTATTGGGCGGAGAGGGGGCGCGCCTCGTCCCATGGCGGTTCGATCACGGCGATGCGGTCGATGGTGACCGGGATGGGCTGGCCGTTCACGCTGGCTGTGAAGTTCACGAGGTTTTCGCGGTCGCCCTCGTGGATGTTGAAATCCGAGGTCATCAGCGCCTGAAGCGAGATGGGCGGGAGGGGGAAGATCACCTCGCCCGTCACGTCGCGGTCGGTGAGGTTGCGGAAGGTGTAGGTGACGCGGATGCGGTCGAGGCCGATGAAAAGGTCTTCGCTTTCCATGGCGATGGCATCGGTCTGGGCGAAGTGGAGGCCGGTGGCTGAGATCCCGCCGAAGCCGTCATTCGCGGGTGCGGGCGAGGCGAGGAGGAGGAGGGCAAGGGCGGTGGCGGGGGCACGGAACATGGGCAACTCCTGACTGGATGGCGGGAGGATGCGCTTTCGAGGGGTGGGCTGGCAAGGGCGTGGGGTTGCGGTTGTGCGACCGGATTGGCAGGGTGCGCGCCGGGATAGGGGAGTTATCGTAATGATCGCGGGTATCGCGGCTTTGGTCGCCGCCTATGTGCTGAGCCAGTTTTATCGCGCGTTTCTGGCCGTGCTGGCCCCGGTTCTGGAGGTGGAGATCGGGGCGGGGGCAGAGGATCTGGCGGCGGCGTCGGGGCTTTGGTTTCTTGTCTTTGCGGCGATGCAGATTCCGGTGGGATCGGCGCTGGACCGGGTGGGGCCGCGGCGGACGGCGGCGGTGCTGCTCGGGGCAGGCGGTGCGGGGGGCGCGGCGGTCTTTGCGATGGCGCAGGGGCCGGGGGCGGTGACGCTGGCCATGGCTTTGATCGGGGTGGGCTGCGCGCCGGTGCTGATGGCGTCCTATTACATCTTTGCGCGGACCTATTCGGCGGCGGTCTTTGGCACACTGGCGGGGGTGATGATCGGGGTGGGGTCGATGGGCAACATCGCGTCGAGCCTGCCTTTGGCGGCGGCGGTGGAGGCCTTTGGCTGGCGGCAGACGCTGTGGGGGCTGGCGGGGGTGACGCTGGCGGTGGCGCTGGCGCTGGGCCTGTTGGTGCGCGATCCGCCGAAGGTGGAGGGGGCGGGGAAAGGGTCGCTGCTGGACTTGCTGCGGATGCCCGCGCTTTGGCCCGTGCTGATCATGATGGCGGTCTGCTATGCGCCTGCGGCGGGGCTGCGGGGGCTGTGGGTGGGGCCCTATTACGCCGATGTCTTTGGGGCCGATGCGGCGGCGATCGGGGTGGCCACCTTGGTGATGGGCGGGGCGATGGTTCTGGGGAATTTTGCCTATGGGCCGCTGGATCGGGTGCTGGGGACGCGGAAATGGTTGATCTTTGGGGGGAACCTCGGGGTGCTGGTCTGCCTGATCGGTCTGTGGGTGATGCCCGAGGCGGGGGGCTGGCTGACGCTGGGGCTGCTGGCGGGCCTGGGCTTTTTCGGCGCGTCCTTCCCGATGGTCATGGCGCATGGGCGGGCATTCTTTCCGCCGCATCTGGTGGGGCGGGGGGTGACGCTGTTGAACCTGTTCGGGATCGGGGCGGTGGGGATCGCGCAGGGGGCCACGGGACGCATCCATACGGCGCTGGACGGGGGGGCGGCGGCGGCGCCCTATCAGGGCATCTTCGCCTTTTTCGCCATCACGCTGGCGGCGGGGATGGTGGTCTATCTGTTCTCGCGCGACCGCACCGACTGACGGAATGGGCTTGCGCGGCGGAATCCGCTTTTCCCCTTGGCCTGCTTGGGGTATGCGGCCCCGTCCCCCGATGGGGGGGGGCAGGAAAAGGAGATCCATGATGGGCTACAAGGTCGTAGTCGTCGGTGCCACGGGCAACGTTGGCAAGGAAATGCTGAACATCCTCGCGGAACGCGAGTTTCCGGTCGACGAGATCGCGGCGCTGGCGTCGCGCAAATCGCTGGGCACGGAAGTCAGCTTCGGCGACCGAACTTTGAAGACTCAGGACCTCGACACGTTCGATTTCACGGGCTGGGACATCGCGCTGTTCGCCATCGGGTCGGACGCGACGAAGGTCTATGCGCCCAAGGCGGCGGCGTCGGGTTGCGTGGTGATCGATAACTCGTCGCTGTATCGCTATGACCCGGAGATCCCGCTGATCGTGCCGGAAGTGAATGCGGATGACGTGGTCCGCTACAAGAACAAGAACATCATCGCCAATCCGAACTGTTCCACCGCGCAGATGGTGGTGGCGCTGAAGCCGTTGCATGACCGCGCGCGGATCAAGCGGGTGGTGGTTGCGACCTATCAATCCGTGTCGGGCACCGGCAAGGAGGCGATGGACGAGCTTTGGAACCAGACCAAGGGCATCTTCGTGCCGGGTCAGGAAGTGGAGCCGAAGGTTTACCCCAAGCAGATCGCCTTTAACGTGATCCCGCATATCGACGTGTTCCTGGACTCGGGCGAGACCAAGGAAGAGTGGAAGATGGTGGCGGAGACGAAGAAGATCCTTGATCCCAAGATCAAGGTCACGGCGACCTGCGTGCGGGTGCCGGTCTTCGTGGGCCATTCGGAAGCCATCAACATCGAGTTCGAGGATTTCCTCGACTGGGAAGAGGCGACCGACATCCTGCGGGAAGCCCCCGGCGTGCTGGTGGTGGATAAGCGCGAGGCGGGCGGCTACATCACGCCCATCGAATGCGTGGGCGAATATGCCACCTATGTGAGCCGCATCCGGCAGGACAGCACGATCGAGAACGGGCTGAACCTGTGGTGCGTGTCCGACAACCTGCGCAAGGGGGCCGCGCTGAATGCGGTGCAGATCGCCGAAGTGCTGGGGAACCGCTGCCTGAAGAAGGGCTGATCGGTTTTTGGTGACGTGAGGGGGTCCCGCCTTGGCGGGACCTTTTCGTTTGGGTCCGGCGCTTGCGCCCTGCGCGGGGTCGAATCGCCGTCCGATCCCGGGCTGCGCGCGGGGCGGTCGGTGGGGCCGCGGCGGGGATGAGGTGGGCGATCCGGCTGCCGAAAGAGCCGTTTTGATCTAACAGAAATGTCTGTTTTCGCGACGGACGAAGGGGGCAGGCCACAGGCTATGGTATTGGTGTCATACGCCTTGGCAGACCGACCAAGGCCCAAGTCTGATTGAGACTCGGCCCCTGATGCCCTTCATTCGGGGCATGTAGAGAATGCCAGACAGGGGGCTGTCATATGTTCCGGAATCTTGTTGAAACGATCCGCGGGTCTTCCATCGAGGAGGAGGGTGCCTCCGCACCGCGCGGCTTGGCCCGGGCCGAGTTGCAGGACCTGTTCCGCGACGATTTCGCGGCGCAGGCCGTGATGATCCGGTCGCGGAAGGCCATGCGGGCGGCACAGGTGCAGATGGCGGCCTGATCGCCATAAGCTGTGGGATCACACCGACGCCCGGTCGCCTGCCAGCGCCGGGCGTTGTGCGTTTGGCGGCGGCCTGCGATCGGTTGTCATCCATCGGTGATCAGGCGGAGCGGCGTGCCGCCGCATTCCTTTCCTGTCGTCGGCGCATGCGCGCCTCCTCCGGGTTCAGGGGGCTTTCAGCCCCCTCTGTCCGCGCGGTTCCCGCACGGCCATTCACCCCCTGAGAGTATTTGCCGCCAAGATGAAGGCAGGCGGTCCTGTCCGGGGCCGATGGCGGGGATCAGAAGCGTTCGGCCCGCAGGACCTGCGTGTCGGTGACGCTGACCACGCCGATATGGCGTTCGACCACGGTGAAGGCCGCCTCGAGCAGGGTGTCGAGCCGTTCTGGGCGGATGAGGCAGATGACGGCGACCATGCCAGCGCGGCCGACTTGGCCTTCGCGAGTCCAGCGGCCCGAGCGACCGGAGCCGCCAAGGACGGGCAGGACGGTGAAGCCCGTAACACCCGCGCGGGTGAGGGCGTCGGTCAGGCGGTTTTCCATCGGCGCTTCGATGATGATCTCCACGCGCTTGGCCTGATGGGTTTGCATGTCAGCCTCCGGTAAGGGCGGTGGCCACGGCGACATAGGCCGGGATGCCGAGGGTGAGGTTGAAGGGGAAGGTGATCCCGAGGGACAGGGTAAGGTAGATCGAGGGGTTCGCCTCGGGCAGGGCCACGCGCATGGCGGCCGGCACGGCGATGTAGGAGGCGGAGGCGCAGAGCGTCATCATCAGCGCGGTGCCGCCGGGCGAGAGGCCGAGGAGAAGTGCGGCGGCAAGGCCTGCGGCGGCGCCGAGGACGGGCATCAGGATCCCGAAGGCCAGCGTTCCGGCGGTGAGGACGCCGCGCGCGCCGCGCAGGCCGCGCCCGGCGACGAGGCCCATGTCCAGCAGGAAGAGGCAGAGCACGCCTTGGAAGGGTGAGACGATGAAGCTTTCGATCCGCGCCATGCCGTCGGCCCCGGTGATCAGGCCGATGGCGAAGGCGCCGATCAGGAGGACGATGGAGCCGTTCAGCAGAATCTCGCGCCAAAGTTCGGCATCCATACCTTCGGCTTTGCCGCCCGCGCGGGAGACGATGAAGAGGGCGGAGATGATGGCCGGTGCCTCCATCGCGGCGGCGACGGCGACCATATAGCCTTCGGCGGCGATGCCTTGCGATTGCAGGACGGAGGTGGCGGTGACGAAGGTCACGATGGAGATGGAGCCGTAATGCGCGGCCACAGCGGCGGCATCGGTGACCGACATGCGGGTGAGGGTTTTCAAGAGCGCGAAGGCTAAGAAGGGCAGGGCGAAGGAGAGGATCACCCCGGCGATCAGCGCAGCGATCAGGCTGCCGTCGAGCCCGTGATCGGCCACCGAGACGCCGCCTTTGAAGCCGATGGCGAAGAGCAGGTAGATCGAGAGCGCCTTGGCGGCGGCTTCGGGGACCGAAAGTTCGGACCGGGCCAGCGCGGCGGCGAGGCCCAGTGCAAAGCACAGGATCATCGGCGTCAGCAGGTTTGCCCCTGCCAGCGTCAGGATGTCTTGCATGAAAGGTTCCCCTGTTGGCTGATCCCCAACATAGTGCCGATCACGGCGCTGTGAAGATGCTGCGCTGCGGAAAGGCGGCCTGACTTTTTCCAGAGGGTGGCGCGGGGTGGCGCCGGTGCCTGAGGATTTGGGCCAAGGTGAAGGGGCGGGTGCGCGCCGTCTGGTTGGCCTTGTCGTTGCGAACCCGGACGAACCAAGACGGGGACGACCCTAGACGAGGACGAAGCCCGCGCGGGCGGGATCGTATTGTTCCAGCCCGCCTTCGCCCGTATCCGTCCAGAGGCCATGGAGGGTGAGGCGGTCATCCTCGACCGCCGCGCGGACGAAGGGGAAGGTCATCAGGTTTTCAAGGCTGACGAGGACGGCTTCCTTTTCGAGCGCGCGGAGGGGGTCTTCGGCCTGTGTGGCGCGCACGCGTTCATAGCCGGGGCGCAGGATGTCCATCCAGCGGCCGACGAAGGAGGATCTCTCTTCCAGCGCGGGGGCATGGCCGGAGCACATGTCGTGGCAGCCTTTGACGCCGCCGCAGTTGGAATGACCCAGCACCACGATATGCGCGACGCCGAGCGAGGTGACGGCATATTCCACCGCCGCCGAGGTGCCGTGATATTCGCCGTCCGGGTTGTAGGGCGGCACGAGGTTGGCGACGTTGCGGTGGATGAAGAACTCGCCCTCATCGGCGCCAAAGATGGAGGTGACGTGGACGCGGCTGTCGCAGCAGGAGATGACCATGGCGCGGGGGTGCTGGCCGCTGGCGGCGAGGCGGCGATACCATGCCTTGTTGTCCTGATAGGTGGTCGCCCGCCAGCCGTGGAAGCGGCTGATCAGATAGGCGGGAAGGGGGCGGGCCAGATGCATGCATGCATCCCTGTGTAGGACGTCGCGGCCTTCCTAGGACGAAGTATAGGAAAATTCGAGTGTTTATTTGCGAGGGCGAAAACCTTTCGTTCAGTGGCACGATTCATGCTTTCGCCCGGGGTGACAGGTTCCTGGGGGTGGCATGTCCGAGAGTGTGGTGCAGTTGAACCTGCGTGAGCGGGTGGACGAGAACGAGGCGGCGATCCTTGCGATCTTTGACCGGCTCGGGCCGGATCCGGGGGCCAAGCTGGTGTCGCGGGCGGTGGGCGAATTGGCCATCGCCGTGACGGTGATGGCGGCGCAGGTGGATCGGCACGAGCTTGGGTCGCTGCCGCGCGGGCTGAAGCGGATGGAAGCGCTGGCGGCGGGTGTGGGCATGGTAAGCCTAGCCCATGTCGCGGCGGATGCGCGGAGTGTCCTGTTGCGCGGGGATGCGACGGCCTTTGCCGCCGTCTGGGCGCGTCTGATGCGGGTGGCGGAGCAGTCGCTGGTGCGGAACTGATCCTTCGGGTCTGCGTCCGGGGGTTGCAGGGCGCGGGGCGGGGTGTAGGGTCGCGGGAACGCGATCCGAAGGAGCCTGTCCCATGGCCGATGCCGAATACCCTTTGCTGAACCCTGTCTTTGCCGATGCCGGAGCGGCGGCGCTGCCCTTGCATGTGGTGACGCCGGAGGGCGTGGCCGATCTGGGCGCGCGGCTGGGGGCCGCAGCGGCGGGCTGGCTGGCGGCGACGGGGTTCAAGGGCGAATTGGGTGAGCTGCGCCTGCTGCCGGGGCCGGAGGGCGCTGTGGCGGGGGCGGTCGTGGGTCAAGGCACGGCTTCAGCCCGGCGGCGGATGCGGTTCGGTGTGGTGAAGGCGGCAGCGGGCCTGCCAGCGGGCGATTGGCGGATTGAGGGAGACTTGACGCGGGCCGAGCGGGCGGAAGTGGCGCTGGGCTGGTTGCTGTCGGCCTATCGCTTTGGCCGCTATCGTAAGGGAAAGGCGGCGGAGGCGCGGCTGGTCTGCCCGGCGGGGGTGGATGCGGCGCGGATCGTGGCGATGGCGCGGGGGGAGTTCCTGACGCGCGATCTGATCAACACGCCCGCGCAGGATATGGGGCCCGGCGAGCTTGAGGCGGAATTCGTGGCGCTGGCGGGGCGGCATGGCGCGGCGGTGTCGGTCGTGCGGGGAGAGGAGTTGCTGGAGCAGAACTTTCCCATGGTGCATGCGGTGGGGCGGGCCAGCCCGCGCGTGCCGCGCATTATGGAGATGCGCTGGGGCGAGGCGGGGCCTGCGCTGACGCTGGTGGGCAAGGGGGTCTGTTTTGACACCGGGGGTCTGAACCTGAAGCCGTCGAGCGGCATGAACCTGATGAAGAAGGACATGGGCGGGGCGGCCACAGTGATGGGGCTGGCGCAGATGATCATGGAATTGGGACTGCCCGTTCGCCTGCGGGTGATCGTGCCGGCGGTGGAGAATGTGGTTTCCGGCAATGCGCTGAAGCCGAAGGATATTCTGACCAGCCGCAAGGGGTTGACGGTGGAGGTGAACGACACCGATGCCGAGGGGCGGTTGATCCTTGGCGATGCGCTGTCTTGGGCGGCGGAGGAGGAGTGCGACCTGCTGGTGTCGATGGCGACGCTGACGGGGGCGGCGCGGGTGGCGGTGGGGCCGGACCTTGCGCCCTATTACTGCGACGATGCGGGGCTGGTGGCGGCGCTGGAGGCGGGGGCGGCGGAGGGCTGCGATCCGGTCTGGCGGCTGCCCTTCCATGACGCCTATGAAAGCGTGATCGAGCCGGGGATTGCCGATCTGGACAATGCGCCGGGCTTTGGGTTTGCCGGGTCGATCACGGCGGCGTTGTTCCTGCGGCGGTTCGCGGATCATCCGCGTTACATGCATTTCGACATCTATGGCCATACGCCGAGCGAGGCGCCTGCGCGGCCCAAGGGCGGGGTCGGGCAGGGGGCGCGGGCGATCCTCTGCGGGTTGCCGGGCATGCTGGGCCTGTGAGCGGTGGCGTGATGGATCGGCGGGTGACGCCCTTTTCGGGCCGCGTGGCGCTGGAGGCGCTGCGGGGGCGCGTGACGGCGGAGGAATTTGTGGCGGGCGAGGTGGGGGCGGTGGCGGTGCCGCTGGCCGATCTTTGCGCCGCGCCGGGAGGGGCGCGGGATCGGCAGGTTGCCTTCGGTGAACCGCTGGTGGTGGTGGAGCGGCGGGCGGGCCATGTCTTCGTGCAGATGGGGAAGGACGGCTATTGCGGCTGGCTGACTGAGGCGGAGGTGGGGCCAGAGGTGGGGGCGACGCATTGGGTGGCGGTGCGGGGCACGCATCTTTACCCAGAACCCCGCGTGCAGGCGCGGGAGTTGCGGGCGCTGCCCTTCGGGGCGCGGTTGGCGGTGACCGGGGGCGATGCGAAATGGGCCGAGGTGGCGGGGGGATACGTTCCCGCCATGCATCTGCGGCGGAGGGGCGATCTGTTCCACGATCCGGTCGCGGTGGCGGAGTTGTTTCTAGGGGCGCCCTATCTTTGGGGCGGGAACAGCGCGGCGGGGATCGATTGTTCGGGACTGGTTCAGGCGGCCTTTCTGGCCTGCGGGCGAGCCTGTCCGGGGGACAGCGACATGCAGGCGGGCCTCGGGGCGGAGGTGGCGGACGGGGCGGCGCTGCGGCGGGGCGATCTGGTGTTCTGGAAGGGGCATGTGGCGCTGATGGTGGATGGCGCGCGGATCATCCATGCCAATGGCCACAGCATGGATGTGCGGATCGAGGGGTTGGAGGCCGCCACGCTGCGGATCGCGGCGCAGGGCGGTGGCGCGGTGACGGCGCGGCGGCGGGTTTGACGGGGGTGAGGGGCGCGGGCTATGGTCGCGGTCTTGAAGGGGTGGATGGATGGGCGACGAAGGCCAGACGATCCGGCGCGGGCGCAAGTTCGATCAGGTGCTGGCGGGCGCACGCGACATCTTTCTGCGCGACGGGTTCGAGGGGGCCTCGGTCGATGACATCGCCCGCGCGGCGGGGGTGAGCAAGGCCACGCTCTACAGCTATTTCCCTGACAAGCGGCTCTTGTTCCTTGAGGTGGCCAAGGCCGAATGCCGCCGCGCGGCGGATGAGGCGGAGGCGTTGATCGGGGACGATGTGCCGGTGGCGGAGGCGCTGCATCTGGCGGGCGAGCGGATCGTGGCCTTTGCCCAGTCGGATTTCGGTCAGCGCATGTTCCGGATGTGCGTGGCCGAGAGCGACCGGTTTCCCGCGCTGGGGACGGCCTTTTATGAAAGCGGGCCGGAACTGGTGCGGGCGCGGCTGGTGCGGTTTCTGGCCAAGGCGTCGGCGCGGGGCGAGGTGCGGATCGACGATCTGGATCTTGCGGCGGACCAGTTCGCGCAACTGTGCAAGGCCGATCTGCATGACAAGGCCATCTTCGGCATCTCTGAGGCCGCCCCGCGCGACGTAGCACGGGTGGTGGAGGGCGCGGTAGCGATGTTCATGGCGCGCTATGGGGTGCGAGGGGGAGGCCCTTGAGGCGGACCTTGGCCTGCGGGCCTTTCGGATCGCAAATGAAATGTGATGGCCGCGCCAGAAGCCATGCGCGCCATGTTTTTTCCGGTTCTTTTGAAATGCTGACACCCTGACGATGGAGCAAGGGATTGAGCGCGGCAATGGCAAGACCATCGGCCTCACCCTGCGCCTTGATCGCGGCGCAGACCATGTCAAGAAGCGGCGTTCTGGCGGGTGTCTTGGCGGGCTTGGGTTCGGCGGGCTGGGGCGTGGGCGGGTGAGCCGGTGACTTCATCTGGCTGGCAGAGAGACCCATCCGGTGCAGGTGGCGGATCAGCGGTTCGAAATCCCGGTCATTCGATGCGATGAGGAAGGCGCTGGCCAGACCGCGATAGGCAAGGTCGAGCGCGGCGATGCAGAGCGAGATGTCGGCGCTGTTTTTGCCGGGGCGGCCTTTGCAGTGCGTGACGTCAATCCCGGTTTCCGCGGCCCAATCGGGACGCAAGGAGAGGTCACAGAAAAGCTGGGTCGAGACGACATGGCCGTGACGGACGGCCTCGGCCATCAAGGGAAGCCGGAAGGACGGGGGGATATGGTCGCCGTCGATGAAGACGGCCAGACGGGCCCTTGTCTGGGGCGGAGCGGAGGAAAAGGCGGCCATGTGCAAGAACCAAAGAACAATTTGGTTCCAAGCATGGCGCAGATTCTGGCGCAAGTTGGGCGTGGCGATGGGGCGGGCGTGACATGCCGGGACATCGCGGCAGAGGGGCCGCGCGAGGGCCTTAGCCATTCTCCCGCAGGATCGATCCGGCGAGGTAGAGCGAGCCGCAGATGAGGATTCGGGCTTCGGGGTTGATCGCGGCGATGGTGGATACGGCCTCGGCCACGGAGGGGGCGGTGGTGGCGTCGATGCCCGCGCTGCGGGCGGCGTCGCGGGTCGCTTCGGCCGGGAGGGTGTTCTTCTCGCCGGGGATAGAGACGGCGTGGAGGCGCGCGACATGGGGGGCAAGGGGGCGCATGTAGCCCGTCACGTCCTTGGTGTTGAGCATGCCGCAAATCAGATAAGTGTCGCGGGCAGGCATGCGGGCGAGGGTCGCGGCGACGGCCTCGCCGCCGGCGGGGTTGTGGCCGCCGTCAAGCCAAAGCTCGGCCTTTGGGGCGGCGTCAATGAGCGGGCCGTGGCGCAGGCGCTGCATGCGGGCGGGCCATTCGGCGCGGGTGACGGCAGCCTCGCAGGCAGCTTCGTCATGGCCAAGGAAGCGCAGCGCGGTGATCGCAGCACCGGCATTCTGGATCTGATGCGGCCCCGGCAGGTTGGGCAGAGGCAGGTCGAGCAGGCCGTTCTCATCCTGATAGATAAGGCGGCCGCGGTCTTCCCACGCCGTCCAGTGCTGGCCATAGGCGAGGAGGGGCGCGCCGAGGCGGGCGGCGGTTGCCTCCATCACCTGCAGGCCGTCGTCGCTTTGGGGGCCGAGGATGACGGGGATGCCGCGCTTGATGATCCCGGCCTTTTCGCCAGCGATCTTGGCCAGCGTGTCGCCGAGGAAGGATTCGTGGTCCATCGAGACGGGCGTGATGATCGACAGGCGCGGTGTGATAACGTTGGTGGCGTCGAGGCGGCCGCCAAGGCCCACTTCCAGCAGTGTCCAGTCGGCGGGCGTGCGGGCGAAGGCGAGGAAGGCGGCGCAGGTGGTGATTTCGAAAAAGGTGATTTCATCCGGGCCGTTCTTTTCGACGCATTCGTCGAGGAGGGCGGCGAGGGCGGGTTCGCTGATCAGCGCCCCCGCAAGACGGATGCGTTCATGGAAGCGCGCGAGATGGGGAGAGGTATAGGCGTGGACGCGGTTGCCCGCCTGTTCCAGCCCGGCGCGGATCATGGCCTGCGTGCTGCCCTTGCCGTTGGTGCCTGCGATGTGGATCGCGGGCGGGATCGACTGTTCGGGGTTGCCCAGAAGGCCGAGGAGGCGGTGGACGCGGTCGAGGGTAAGGTCGATGACCTTGGGGTGCAGGGTCATCATCCGGTCGAGGATGGCGTCTGAGGGAAGCGTGGTCACGTCAGCCTTCGGCGGGTTGCGCGGTCAGTTCACCCTTGATCGCCGGGGGCTGGTTCGTGAGCATGCGGAGGATGGTCACCAGTTCTTCGCGCAAGGCTTTGCGGTGGGTGACGCGGTCCAGCATGCCGTGATCCAGCAGGTATTCGGCGCGCTGGAAGCCTTCGGGCAGTTTCTCGCGGATCGTCTGTTCGATGACGCGCGGACCTGCGAAACAGATCAGCGCGTTGGGTTCGGCGATCTGCACGTCGCCCAGCATGGCGTAGGAGGCCGTCACCCCGCCCGTGGTCGGATGGGTGAGGACGACGATGTAGGGAAGCCGCGCCTCTTTCAGCATCTGCACGGCCACGGTGGTGCGGGGCATCTGCATCAGCGAGAGGATGCCTTCTTGCATCCGCGCGCCGCCTGCGGCGGAGAAGAGGACGAGGGGGCGTTTCATCTTTACCGCGCGGTCTGCGGCAGCGAGGATGGCGTTGCCCACATACATGCCCATCGATCCGGCCATGAAGGAGAAATCCTGCGCGACGGCGACGATGGGGGTCTTGGCAATCTCGCCTTCGGCCACCAGCATCGCCTCTTTCTCGCCCGTGGATTTCTGGGCGGCCTTGAGGCGTTCGGGATATTTCTTTTGGTCGCGGAACTGCAGCGGGTCGGTGACGGGTTCGGGGACCTTTACCTCGGTGAAGATGCCGCCGTCGAAGAGGGCGTTGAATCGGTCGCGCGGGCTGATCGCCATGTGATGATCGCAGGAGGTGCAGACGTTCAGATTGGCGGCGAGTTCGCGGTGGAAGAGCATCGTCCCGCATTCGGGGCACTTCGTCCAAAGATTTTCCGGCACTTCCCGGCGGGAGAAGAGCGAGTTGATCTTGGGGCGGACGTAGTTGGAGATCCAGTTCATGCGGGCTTGGCCTTTATGCGCGGGTCCGGCGGATGGGTGGCAGAGATAAGCCGGGGGGGTGGGAAATGCAATCGCTCCGGGCTGGGATGGGCGGCGGGCGGTGATCCGACGAAGCGGCGTGCCGCCCCTAGTGACTTTGCGGAGCGGCGTACCGCCGCAGGCCTTTCCTGTCGGCTGCGCGCGTTCCGCGCTCCGCCTCCGCGTGAAGGGGCGTTCCGCCCCCTCTGGGCCTTGCGGCCCATTCACCCCCTGAGAGTATTTGGGCCAAGATGAAGGATCAGGTCGTGGGGAGGGAATAGAGGATAAAGGGGGTGCGGGGGGCATAGGTATCGTAGAGCGCGCGGGCGGTGGTGTTGTCTTCGGCGGTGAGCCAGCGGACGTTGGGCAGGCCTCGGTCGCGGGTGAAGCTGCGGACATGGTCGATCAGGGCGCGGCCGATGCCTTGGCCGCGCGCCTCGGGCGTGGTGAAGAGGTCGGAGAGGTAGCAGACCATGGACCCACCCAGCGAGCGGTGCATGAGCTGATATTGAACGAAGCCGAGGGGAGTGCCCTCTTCGGCGAGCGCGAGGTCGCACCAGAAGGGGTTTTCGGGGTCGTGGATCCAATTCCAGACGCTGTCGCGCGTCTGGTCGGTAAGGGCGGTGTTGTAGAAGGCGGCATAGGCGTCGAAAAGCGGTTGCCAGAGGGTGCGGTCGGCTTGGCTGGCGGGGCGGATCAGGGGCATGGGTCAGGCCGTGAAGCTGGATGTGGGCAGGCGCATCAGGAGGTTGGCGTCGGGGCTGATGTCGTGCCAGACATCCATCAGGCTGGCATGGCCGACGCCGAAGAAGTTGCCAGAGGTGGCCAGCAGGTCCGTGATGATCTGGACATGGAGATGCGGGGCCCAGCCCCCGTTTTCGGGCCAGTCGCCCAGATGGGCGATGATCTGGCCTGCCGCGACCCTGCCGGTCGGGTGGAGGCCGGGAAGGGTGGCGGCGAGATGGCCGTAGAGGGTGAAGACGCGCGTGCCGCCGAGATCATGTTCAAGGATCAGCGTGTGGCCGTAGTCGAGCGGGTCGGCATTGTAGGTGAGGTGTTTCACCCGGCCCGGAAGGGGGGCGTGGACAGGCGTTCCGGCGGGGGCGAAGACGTCGATGCCCAGATGGATGGTGCGGCGTTCGGGGCTGGCTGCATCGGCGAACTGGGGCGTGGCGTAAACGGTGCGGTTTTCGCCGTAAAGGCCGAGGCCGTAGCGGATGCCCACCGCCTGATGCGCAGCGAACCACGGATCGAAGGCGGGGTCGGAGAAAGCAGGCATATCGGCGCGCGTGCCCGTGGTGGGCAAGGCCATGGTGGCGCCCGTGGCGGGATCGGGGAGGAAGAGGGGGTGGAGGTCGGCATCGGCGAGCGCGGTGCGGAGGGCGGCTGCCGCGGGGATGGCGGTGCCGGTGACGGCCTTGCGGGCGATGGCGGCAAGGAGGCCAGCATCCACAGCGGCAAGGCGGGCGGCGGTGGTCGGGTCGCAGGCGGCGATCAGGTCGGGGATGGGTGGGGCTGTCCCGATGCCCGCGACGGCGTGGCGCAGGGCGGTGTAGAGGTCGGGCTGGCCTGCAAGGGCGGCGGCGAGGGCGGCGGTCTGCTGGGGGCTGTGATCGGTCATGATGTCCTGCGGTCTGCGCCGGGCAGTGAAGCGGTTCGGCGTCTTGGATGCAATGGGGCCGTTCTGCGGCGGCGGGTCTGGCGGCGGATGGTGGACGGGGCGCGGTGTCGACGCTATCCAGACGAGACGCGGGTGCGGGGCTGTGATCGGGGAGTGTGGGGATGACGGTTGCGGGGGGATCAAAGGGGCGGCGTCCGGTCTGGCGGGTGCTGCCTGTGCTGGTGCTGCTGGCGGGCTGTGTGGCGACGGGCGGGGGGATTCGCACCGTTTCGCTGCTGGACGGGGCCATCGTGGCGGCGGCCCCTCCGGGCTATTGCCTTGCGCCCGGGGCGGGGCGGCGGAGTGGGGATGGCGCGGTCGTCCTGATGGGGCGCTGTTCGGCGGAGAGCGGGGCGGAGCCTGCGGTGCTGACGCTGTCGGTCGGTCCGGCGGGGTCGGCGGGGGCGATGGCGGCGGGGGGGGCGGAGCTTGCGGCCTATTTCACCTCGGCCGAGGGGCGGGCGGCACTGAGCCGGCGCGGTCGGGCGGGTGATGTCGCGGTTTTGCAGGCGGTGGGGTCGGGAGAGGCCTTCCTGCTGCATGTGCGGGATCGCGCAGTGGGGGATTACTGGCGCGCGGTGACCGGCATAAGGGGGCGGTTGGTGACGGTGTCTGCCTCTAACCCGGACGGGCAGGCGCTGCCCGAGGGCAAGGGGCGCGGGTTGGTCGAGGCGGCGGTGGCGGCATTGCGCAGGGCCAATGCGGGCGCGGCGGGATGAGGCTGGCGGTGATGGCGGGAAACATCGCTTTTGACGCGAAATGGAGTGGCGTGGCGCGGGTATTCACGCAATAGATAGGGTGGTCGCGCCCGTGGCGCGGTTTGCTGTGATGGTGTTCGGGACGGATATGGTGGAGAAACTGGGCGGGGTTCTTGACAGGCTGCTGCAGCGGCGTGTGCTGCGGCGGTGGGAAGAGCTTGCCGATGCGGCGCCGACGGCCGATCTGGAAAGCCTGCGCGGCTGGCGCGGGCGGGCGCGGGCGATGCGGCGGCATCTGGACCGGGTGATCCATCAGGCGGAGCATCGGCTGGCCTTGCCGGTGATCGGGTCGAACGCTTTCCGCAAGCCGCTGGGCACGGATTGGGCTTGGCGGCCGGACCTGTGGCGCGGGCCGATGCCAGTGCCGGGGCAGGCCTCGGTTCCAAACCGGATGGTGTTCTGCGAGGGGGCGACGGTCTTTCACGACTGCCGGGTGAGCGAGCTGACCGTGCGGCAGATCCGCAATGCGCGGGAAAGCGATGTGGCCCCGTTCGGGTTCCGGATGGACGTGTTCCGCTTTGACGGATCGTTCCTGTCGCTGGTGATCGACCTGCCGGACGAGGCGGCGCGGGGCTTGAAGCTGCGCCATCTGATCCGGCTGGACGTGATCGTGGAACTGGAAAAGCCGCTGGAGATCTTTGCGCGGTTGAACGTGAAGCACGGGCCGAATGTCGAGCAGATCGTGCTGGAACTGCCGCTGGGTGAGGAAGAGGTGATGGTTGAGTTCGACCTGACCTATACGAAGATCAACGAGAAGCGGATCGAGAAGCTGTGGATCGACCTGATCTTTGAAGGGCCGGAGATGAACCAGATCATCCTGCGAGATGTAACGGTCAGCCGCCGACCGCGGGCGGAACTGTGAGGGGGCGGTGATGGACGGGGTGAAGCTGACACGGACGCGGATCAAGGCGGGTGTCTGGGAAGGCGTGCTGTCGGGCACGGCGAGCCCCGCGCTGGAGGTGCGGCATCAGGAGGCAGAGGTGCCGGGGCTGCAGGTGACGGCGATTGCCGACCGGCCCGGCGAATGGGCGGTGCGGGTGCCGGTGCCGGTGGAGGTGCTGGCCGAGGGGGTGCAGACCTTCCTGATCCGCGACAAGGTGACGGGAGAGACGCTGCAGCATTTCACCATCATCACCGGGGTGGCGATGGAGGATGATCTGCGGGCGGAGATCGATCTGCTGCGGGCGGAGCTGGACATGCTGAAGCGGGCCTTCCGGCGGCATTGCGTGGAGACGATGGGGTAGGACCGGCGCGGGTTCTGATCCGATGATGCCCTTGGCGGGCGTCGGCCTTTGAGTATTTTTGCCAAGATGAAGACGGCAGGGGCGTCGGGACTTTGGGCGGTGCCGGCATTTTGCGCGCGACCTTGCCCATGACGTCGCGTCCGCCGTGACTTGGGTGCGTGACAGGGGCGCGGGGCTGCGGCAGTGTCGCGGACCGGAGGACCCTGACATGACCGAATACCCACATCTTCTGTCGCCGCTTGACCTTGGGCATGTGGTTCTGCCGAACCGCGTGCTGATGGGGTCGATGCATACGGGCCTAGAGGAGCGCGGGGACTGGAACCGGGTGGCCGAGTTCTATGCCGCGCGGGCGCGGGGTGGCGTGGGGCTGATGGTGACGGGGGGGATGGCCCCCAATGCCGAAGGTGGGGTCTTTCCGGGGGCGGCGGGGCTGTATTCGGCGCAGGACATTGCCAATCACCGGGTGGTGACGGCGCGGGTGCAGGAGGCGGGCGGGCGGATCGCGATGCAGATCCTGCATGCGGGGCGTTATGCCTATGGCAAGGATTGCGTGGCGCCGAGTGCGATCCGGTCGCCGATCTCGCCCTTTGCGCCGCGCGAGTTGGATGCGGCGGGGATCGAGAAGCAGATCGCCGATATCGTGACGGCCGCCGTGCGGGCGCGCGAGGCGGGATATGACGGCGTGGAGGTGATGGGGAGCGAGGGGTATTTCCTGAACCAGTTCCTTGTCGCCCATACCAACCGCCGAACGGATGACTGGGGCGGGAGCTATGAGAACCGCATGCGTCTGCCGGTGGAGGTGGTGCGCCGGGTGCGCGCGGCGGTGGGGGCGGATTTCATCCTGATCTACCGCATCAGCCTGATCGATCTGGTGCCGGATGGCAGCACTTGGGACGAGGTGGCGGCTCTGGCCCGCGCGGTGGAGGCGGCGGGGGCCACGATCCTGAATACGGGCATCGGCTGGCATGAGGCGCGGGTGCCAACGATTGCGACGAGCGTGCCGCGCGCGGCCTTTGCCCATCTGACCGGGCGGCTGCGGGGGGAGGTGTCGATCCCCGTGATCACGTCGAACCGGATCAACGCGCCGGAGGTGGCGGAAAAGCTGCTGGCCGAGGGGATGGCCGACATGGTCAGCATGGCGCGGCCCTTCCTCGCGGATGCCGATTTCGTGGCCAAGGCGGCGGCGGGGCGGGCCGAGGAGATCGCGCCCTGCATCGCCTGCAATCAGGCCTGTCTGGACCATACGTTCAGCGGCAAGCTAACGAGTTGCCTTGTGAACCCGCGCGCCTGCCATGAGGTGGAATTGACCTATGACCCGGTGGCGGTGCCGAAGGCGGTGGCCGTGGTGGGGGCGGGCGCGGCGGGCCTGATGGCGGCGGTGGTGGCGGCGGAGCGGGGGCATCGCGTGGTGCTGTTCGACCGGGCGGACCGGATCGGGGGACAGCTCAACCTGGCCAAGCAGGTGCCGGGCAAGGAGGAGTTCCACGGGCTTGTCCGCTGGTTCGCGGCGCGGATCGCGCGGGCGGGGGTGGAGTTGCGGCTGGGCGCGGAGGTATCGGTCGATGACCTGCGCGGCTTCGATGAGGTGGTGGTGGCGACGGGGGTGACCCCGCGCGATCCGGGGATCGAGGGGCAGGAGCGGGCGCTGGGCTATGTCGATGTGCTGAACGGGGCCCCGGTGGGGCGGCGTGTGGCTGTCGTGGGCGCGGGCGGCATCGGGTTCGATGTGGCGGAATATCTGGTGCATCGCGGGGTGTCCCCGACGCTGGACCCGGTGCTGTGGCGGCGGGAATGGGGTGTGGGCGACCCGGCGGACGTGCGCGGCGGGCTGGTTCAGCCTGAGCCGGAGCCGCCCGCGCGCGAGGTCTGGCTGTTGCAGCGCAAGGCCGAGAAGCCGGGGCGGGGCTTGGGCAAGACGACGGGGTGGATCCATCGCGCGGCGCTGGCGGCCAAGGGGGTGAAGATGATCGGGGGCGTGAGCTATCGCCGGATCATCGACGAGGGTCTGGTGGTGCTGCGCGACGGGGTGGAAGAGTTGATCCCGGTCGATTCGGTGGTTCTGTGTGCCGGGCAGGAACCGGCGCGGGGGCTGGCCGATGCGCTGGCGGCGGCGGGGATTGCGGCCCATGTGATCGGCGGCGCGGATGTGGCGGCGGAGCTGGATGCCAAGCGGGCCATCGATCAAGGCGCAAGGTTGGCAGCGCGGCTGTGACGGGCGGTTGAAAACAGGGGTTCGGGGCGCCCTGTTTCCCTGCCTTCAACGATCCCTATGAAAACCCCGGATCGGCCCCGTCCGCGCCCCGATCCTGCCTGAATTCGCGGTCAATCCTCTGTGACACGACCTCATAGCTTGCCAGAGGACAACAATGGACCGACTTACGGAAATGGAAGCCTTCGCCACTGTTGTGGATCAGGGCGGCTTCACCGATGCGGCCAAGAAGATGGGGATTTCGAAATCCGCTGTGTCGAAACATGTCTCGGCTCTGGAGGCGCGGTTGGGGGCCCGTCTTCTTAACCGGACGACGCGCAGGGTATCGCCCACCGAGATTGGTCTTGCCTATTATGACCGCGCCCGCCGCGTTCTGAACGATGCGGGCGAGGCGGATGCCCTTGTCACATCCATGCAATCGGCCCCGTCGGGCCTGCTGCGCATCAGCGTGGCCACGGATTTCGGGGTGAACCTGCTGTCGCCGATCCTTGGGGATTTCCTGCTGGAATATCCCGAGATCACGGTGAACATGGTGTTGAACAACCGCTATGTGGAGCTAATCAGCGAAGGCTTCGACATGGCGATCCGGGTGGGCGAGCTGGAGGATTCCTCGCTTCGCGCCCGCAAGCTGACCGAGACGACGAAGCGGATGATCGCCTCTCCGTCTTACTTCCAGCGCTATGGGCGGCCGTTGAAGATCGACGATCTGAACGAGCACAAGCTGCTGCACTATTCGAATCAGGCCAATGGCAATGTGTGGAAGATCACCGCGCCGTCGGGGGAAAAGCGTCAGGTGCGGTCGGTCGGCTGGCTGACGGTGAATGACGGGCAATCGTTGCTGAACGCCGCGATTTCGGGGTTGGGCATCGCCTATCTGCCGTCCTTCCTTTATGCCGATGCGATGCGGCAGGGGCTGGTGGAAGAGGCCATCCCGGGCCTGCCGACGGAAAGCCTTGGCATCTATGCGGTCTATCCGCCGGGGCGGTTCACCCAGCCCAAGGTGCGGGCCTTCATCGATTTTCTGGCCAAGCAGTTGATGGACAAGGGTCCGGACAACTGGTGATGCAATCGCCGGTCCCCCATGTTGGGGGGCCGATACTCCTGGGGGAGTTCAGCGGGTCGAGGTCAGCATGACCTCGACCCGTCTGTTTTGGGCGCGGCCTTCGGGCGTGGCGTTATCGGCGCGGGGTTCGGCAGGGCCGGCGCCACGGGTGGCAAGGCGCGCGGGATCGACGCCAAGGGCCACGAGTGCGGTACGGGTGGCATCGGCACGGGCGAGCGAGAGGGCGATGTTGGCGTCACGTGGACCCGAGGCATCGGTATGGCCGACGAGTTCCACCGTGGCGGCGGGATTGGCGGCCAACCATGCGGCAAGGTCGCGGAGCGAGGCGTAATCGCCCGTGGCCAGCTCTGATTGGCCGGAGGGGAAGACGAGGTCATCCAGCGCGAAGGGCTGCCCGGCGGTGAGGGCGGCGGCCAGCGGCGCGGGCGGCGGCGCGGCGGCCGGTTGGGCGGCGGGTTCTGCAACTGCTGGGGCAGACGAGGCCGAGGGGTCGAAGGCCGATTTGGTCGACACCGTCAGGTCGGGCGCGCCGATGGGCGCGGGGCCGATGGTGGTAAGCTGGACAAAGCCCGTATCGGCGGAACGGCTGACCACGAAGGTCAACCAGTCGGGCCCCTGCGCGCCGTCGCGGCGGGCGGCGAGGAAGCGGAAATCGCCGAGGTCCACATGCATCTGCGGTTCGGGCAGGATGTCCGTGCCATAGCGGAAATCGAAGCCACCGCAGCCGGTGGTTTCGCATTCAAAGACGGTCTGGAATCCGGCGGCGGTGATCTGGTCGCGCAGGGGGGCGAGAATCTGCAGCGTGGTCATCCCCGGCGCTGCGACCTTCCATGCGGTCTGGTCGAAGACGCCTTCGGCGGCGACAGTGGGGATGCTGCCTGACTGCCACGGCCCCGTCGGCACGTTGTAGGATGTGAGCGCCTCGCGCCGTTCGCCGGATGCGGTGGCGGGGGCGGGAAAGCGCAGGTCCAGCGCCTGCACCATGCCCGGCAGCGGCAGGAGTGCCAGCAGCAGGGCGGACAGTGCGGCACGGCGGTGACGCCGTGTCGGAAAGTGCGGGCGCGGTGAATTCAACTGCTCGGCCTTTGAGTGGGGCTCACTTCTTTCGATAGTGATACTGTCCCACAACGGCAAAGTTCAGGGAAGTATAGAGCGCGCGTGCGGCCAAGTTCCGCTCAGTCACCAGAAGGGCGAGCGTCGTTGCGCCGTGATCGTGGGCCCAAAGGGCGGCAGCCCGCAAGATGTTGTGGGCGCAGCCTTTTCGGCGCTGATCCGGGGCGACCTCGAGCGCGTGAAGCATTGCAATATTGCCGTGGATTGCCGTGAAGGCGATGCCTGCGGCGCGGTCGCCCGTGCGCCCGAGGATGGCGGTCTTTGGCCCTTGCACGCGGTCCATCACGGCAAAGCGGCCCGGACCGATTCCCCCTTCGACCCAGAGTTGCGCGGCCACCGCGAGGGGGGGCCAATGCGGAAAGCTGGTCAGGAAGGCGGGGGGCGGGTCGGCCAGCGCGGCGGTGGGGGCGGCATAGGCGACGACGGGGTCGTGATGGGAATAGCCCCGGGCGGCGAGGGCGGCGTCAAGGGCGGCATCCTGCGGGTGGATGACGAAGAGGGGGGATTGGCCGAGGGCGGCCATCGCGGCTTCGGCCTGCGGGATGTCATCGGGCGTCCAGTCGCCTGCCGGGGAGGCGGCGGAGACGCGCTGGCCGCCGCCCTGCCCGTCGCGGATGAGCCACGGGCCGTGGCGATGGGTGGCGGCGGGGGGCCACGTCGCCTCGGCCACCTGTGCAAGCAGGTCGGGCGTCATGGGAAGAGCGCGCAGAGGCGGGTCATGGCCGCGTCGATTCGGGCGGGATCGGTGCCCCGGATGACGAGGTTCGTGCCATAGACGCCGTTGGTGTTGAAGGGATAGCTGCCCATGGAAAGATCGGGGAATTCGGCGGCGAGGGCGGCGAAATCGCCCGCAATCTCGCCCTCGCCCCGGTTGACGCGGTGGGATTGCGACAGAAGCGGCGCGCCGCCCGTCAGTGTGGGAAGGACGCCTGCGAGCATCGACTCGAAGATCGAGGGCACGCCCGCCATGACATGGACATTGCCGAGCGTGAAGCCGGGGGCGGTGGAGATCGGGTTGTCGATCAGGGTTGCACCATCGGGGATGCGGGCCATGCGCTGCCGCGCGTCGTTGAAGGGCAGACCCGCGCGGTCGTAATGCGCCTGCAGGAGCGCCATGGCATCGGCGCGGTGGGTGATGGGGGTGCCAAAGGCGGCTGCGATGGCCTCGGCGGTGATGTCGTCATGGGTGGGGCCGATGCCGCCGGAGGTGAAGAGATGGTCATGCCGCGCGCGCAGATCGTTGACGGCGGCGATGATGGCGTCGTGGTCATCGGCCACGACGCGGGCCTCCATCAGCCTTATGCCATGGTCGGTCAGAAGCTGGGCGAGGTGGTGCATGTTCGAATCGCGGGTGCGGCCCGAGAGGATTTCATCGCCGATCACCAGCATGGCTGCGGTGGGATTGGGCATGTCGCGGCTCCGTTCATCAGCACTGCGAGGGGTATAGGGCGGAGGCGGGCCGTTTCAAAGGGGCAGGTCTGGCCTTTGCGGACGGCTTTGACTATCTAGGCGATCATGCAAGGGAAAGTTCGGCCAGTGGACGAAACGCGCGGGCGCATCACGAAGGACGGTATCCGCATCTATGAGGATGCGGATTTCGCGGGCATGGCCGAAGCAGGGCGCGTGGCGGCCGAGATTTTGGACATGGTGGGGCCGCTGGTCGTGCCGGGGGCGACGACGGGCGAGATCGACGCTTTCATCACCGAAGAGGTGGCGCGGCGCGGCGTCGTGTCGGCGACGATCGGCTACAAAGGCTATCGCCACGCGTCCTGCATCAGCGTGAACCATGTGGTCTGCCATGGCATTCCGGGGGCCAAGATCCCGGGGCGCAGCAGCGATGTGCTGCAGGCGCAGGACATCCTGAATGTGGATGTGACGGTGGTGGTGGATGGCTGGTTCGGGGATACGAGCCGGATGTATGTGGCAGGAACGGCGAAGCCCTTTGCGCAACGCCTGATCAACGTGACGCATGAGGCGCTGTTGCGCGGGATCGCGGCGGTAAAGCCGGGCAATACCTTCGGCGACATCGGGCATGCGATTCAGAGCTATGTCGAAGCCCAGCGGATGAGCGTGGTGCGCGATTTCTGCGGCCACGGACTGGGACGCGTGTTCCACGCGCCGCCGAATGTGCTGCATTACGGACGGCCGGGCAGCGGGCCGGTGCTGGAGGAAGGCATGTTCTTCACCATCGAGCCGATGGTGAACCTCGGGCGGCCGGAGACGCGGGTGCTGTCCGATGACTGGACGGCGATCACGCGCGACAAGTCGCTTTCGGCGCAGTTCGAGCATTCGGTGGGCGTGACGGCGACGGGGTGCCAGATCTTTACCCAGTCGCCTGCGGGTAAGTTCCATCTGACGCAGTGAGGCGCGGGGGGGGGGGGGGGGGGGGGGGGGGGGGGCCCCCCCCCCCCGCGACCCCCCCGGCGGCCATAAACCTGCCGTTGCGCGTGGCTGGCAGATGGCGGGCTGGTGAGTATTTGGGCCAAGATGAAGGGGCCGGTTGCAGAGACCCTGCGGGCGTGAAAGTCTCCGCCTGACAATGCGAGGTGAGCGATGAAGACCGTATCGGAAAGCCGGGCCTTCGGCGGCGTGCAGGGGGTGTACGCGCATCCATCGGGGCTGTGCGATTGCGACATGACCTTTGGGCTGTTCCTGCCCGAGCAGGCCGAGGATGGACCTGTGCCGGTGCTGTGGTTCCTGTCGGGGCTGACCTGCACGCATGAGAACGCGATGGTGAAGGCGGGCGCGCAGCGCTGGGCCGCCGAGGCAGGGATTGCGCTGGTCTTTCCCGACACGTCCCCGCGCGGGGAGGGGGTGCCGAATGATCCGGCCTATGACCTTGGGCAGGGGGCGGGGTTCTATGTGAACGCGTCCGAAGAGCCTTGGGCGCAGCATTACCAGATGTGGGATTACATCACGGATGAATTGCCCAATGTGCTGTTTTCCGCCTTCCCCTTGGCCGAGGCCGCGCAGGCCATTACGGGCCATTCGATGGGCGGGCATGGCGCCTTGACCATCGCGATGAGTTTTCCGGGGCGGTTCCGGTCGGTTTCGGCCTTTGCGCCGATTGCCAATCCGGTGGCGAGCGACTGGGGGCGCAAGCAGTTCACCGCCTATTTGGGGCCGGATGAGGCGGCTTGGGCGGGCTATGACGCGACGCTGATGATGCGGCGCTATGGGTTCGACGGGCCGATGCTGATCGATCAGGGAACAGCGGACCAGTTCCTTGATCTGCTGAAGCCCGAGGCCTTGGCCGAGGCGATGGCGGCGCGGCGGCAGGGCGGCGCGTTCCGGATGCAGAAGGGCTATGACCACAGCTATTTCTTCGTCTCGACCTTCATGGAAGAGCATGTCGCCTTCCACGCGCAGGCGCTGCATGGCTAGGCTCTTTGTCGATGCCGATGCTTGCCCCGTGAAGGAGGAATGCGAGCGGGTGGCGGTGCGGCATCGGGTGCGGATGATCGTGGTGTCGAACGGGGGGATCAGGCCGAGTGCAAACCCCTTGGTGGAGAGCGTTTTTGTCGCCCATGGGCCGGATGAGGCCGATAAGTGGATCGCCGATCAAGCCGGGCCGGGCGATGTGGTGGTGACGGGGGATATCCCGCTGGCGGCCAAGGTCATTGCGGGCGGCGCGGTGGTGGTGAAGCACAATGGCGAGGTGCTGACTGACCGCAACATCGGCAATGTGCTGGCGACGCGCGATCTGATGGCCGATCTGCGCAGCGCGGACCCGTTCCGGCAGGGCGGTGGGCGGCCCTTTTCCAAGGCGGACCGGTCACGGTTTCTGGAGGCGCTGGAGCGGGTGATGCGGGGCGCGGTGGCGGGCGGGTGATCTGCGCCACGGCCATGTCGCGGCGGGGATAGACTTGGCCGGGGCGCGGCGGTTTCCTGCCCCCATCATGACCGAGATTTCCAGCCGGGCGACGCTGACCGGCATCCTTCTGGCGATTGGCGGCAGCGCGATGCTGTCGATCAACGACGTCGCGATCAAGTTCCTGTCGGGCGATTACGCGCTGCATCAGGTGATCCTGATCCGCGCAGGGGTGGGGATGATCTTCCTGCTGGGGTTGATGCAGGTGTCCGGCACCGGGTTCCGGCAGATTCTGACGGTGCGGGGGCGGGACCATCTGATCCGGGTGGGATTCGTGATGGTGTCGAATGTCTGCTATTTCCTTGGCCTTGCCGCGCTGCCACTGGCGGATGCCGTGGCGATTGCCTTTATCTCGCCGCTTCTGGTGACCGTGCTATCGGTGATCGTGCTGGGCGAGGCGGTGGGGCCGAGGCGATGGGCGGCAGTGGCGGTGGGGATGCTGGGCGTGGTGGTCATGCTGCGGCCAGGGGCGGGGGTGATCCAGCCTGCGGCGATCCTCGTGCTGATTTCGGCCTTTTGCTATGCATCGTCCCACATGATGACGCGGCGGATGAAGGATACGGAAAGCGCGATCACGCTGTCCTTCTATGTGCAATGCGGGTTCATCGTGGTGTCTTCGACGATGGGTCTTGTCGTCGGCGATGGGCATCTGGCGGGGTCGTCCGATGCCTCGCTTGCCTTTCTGTTCCGGGAGTGGGTCTGGCCGCCGGTCGCGGATTGGCCGTGGTTTCTGGCGACGGGCCTGTCGGTGGCGATTGGCGGGCTGATGGTGTCGCAGGCCTACCGGATGCTGGAGGCGGCGCTGGTGGCACCGTTTGAATATACGGCGATGCCTTTGGCCATCCTGTGGGGGGTGGTGATCTTTGGAACCTATCCGGACCTGACGGCGGCCTTCGGGATTGCGCTCATCTGCGGGGCGGGCCTTTATACGCTGTGGCGCGAGACGGTGCGCCGGAAGAAGGATGTGACGGGTGATCCCAGAGGCGGTGGTCTTTGACATCGGCAATGTGCTGCTGGAATGGCAGCCGGAGCGGTTCTATGACGGCGTGATCGGGGAGGCGCGGCGCAAGCGGCTGTTTGCCGAGGTCGATCTGGTGGGGATGAATGAGGGCGTCGATCTGGGCGCGCCTTTTGCGGCGTCCGTCGAGGCGCTGGCCGTGGCGCATCCCGATTGGGGGTCGGAAATCCGGATGTGGCGCGAGCGGTGGTTCGAACTTGCCCATCCGCCCATCGACGGGTCGATCCGGCTGCTGCGGGCGCTGCGGGCGCGGGGTGTGCCGGTGCTGGCGCTGACGAATTTCGGGGTGGAGACGTTCGAGACGGCGGTGGAGCGGTTGCCGTTTCTGGCGGAATTCGACCGCGCTTGGGTGAGCGGGCGGATGGGGGTGATGAAGCCCGATCCGGCGATCTATGCCGCGCTGGAGGCGGAAAGCGGCATCGCACCCGGGCGGCTGATCTTTACTGATGACCGGGCGGAGAACATCGCGGCGGCGGCGGCGCGGGGCTGGCAGACGCATCTGTTCGACGGCTGGGAAGGCTGGGCGGCGCGGCTGGTGCAGGCGGGGCTTTTGGACAAGGCGGAGGCGGGGCTGTGAGCGTGGAATTCGTGCCCTTCGAGGCGGAGCGGAAGTTGTCATGGGAGGGGCTGCTGGCGGCCTTTGAGGCGGGGCATCGGCTGCCCAAGCCGGATATCAAGGACCTGTTCGTCTATCGCGGGGGGGACACGATCCTTGACCGGGCGACATGGATCGACGGGCTGGGTGCGCTGGTGAAAGTGGCGACCGTGGTCCCGGGGAATGTGGCGCGGGGCAAGCCCACAGTAAACGGGGCGGTGACGCTGTTTGATGATGTGACGGGGGAATTGACCGGGCTGGTGGATTTCCACCTTGTGACCAAATGGAAGACGGCGGGCGACAGCCTGCTGGCGGCGCGGCGTCTGGCGCGGAAGGAGGCGCGGCGGTTCCTGTTGGTGGGTGCGGGGAAGGTGGCGCAGTCGATGGTGGAGGCCTATCGGTCGGTCTTCCCGGAGGCGGAGTTCACGGTCTGGAGCCGCAGCCGGGCGAGTGCCGAGGCGATGGGTCTGCCGGTGGCCGATGATCTGGAGGCGGCGGTGAAGGCGGCCGATGTGATTTGCACGGCGACGATGGCGACGGCCCCGCTGATCAAGGGGGACTGGTTGCAGCCGGGGCAGCATCTGGACCTGATCGGGGCCTACAAGCCGAGCATGCGCGAGGTAGACGATGCGGCGATGGCGCGGGCGCGGGTCTTTGTCGATGCGCGGGCGACGACGCTGCATCATATCGGCGAGCTGATGGATCCGCTGAAATCGGGGGCGATCACGGAGGCCGACATCGTGGCGGATTACTATGATGACCCGGCGATCTATGCGCGGCGGTCGGAGGACGAGATCACAATCGCCAAGAATGGCGGCGGAGCGCATCTCGACCTGATGACGGCGGCCTACATACTGAAGGCTTGGCGTGCGATCTGACGGCGGGCAGTGGAATAAAGCTTGCCCTTCCTGCGTTGTCCTGTCGGAGTGGCAGTACAACCGAAGGATGAGCCGATGAGCGACCGTTTTCGCCGGGAACTTGTGGCCTTGGTGCCGAAGCTGCGCCGTTTCGCCTATTCGCTGACGGGCAACCGGCAGGATGGGGATGATCTGGTGCAGGCTGCCTGCGAGAAGGCGCTGCGCAATGCTGCGCAGTTTCGCGAGGGCTCGCGGATGGACAGCTGGATGTATCGCATCATTCAGACGCTGTGGATCGACGATCATCGCCGGGTGAAGCGGCAGGGCGCGCGGGTGGACCCCGACACGGTGGCCCTGAGCGATGAGGGAAAGGCGGCGGCCCTGCCGGAGGACCGCATGATGCTGGCCCGCACGCGGGCGGCGATGGAGGATTTGCCCGAAGCGCAGCGCAGTGTGCTGGCGCTGGTCGCAATCGAAGGGCTGAGCTATCGCGAGGCGGCGGAGGTTCTGGATGTGCCGGTGGGCACGGTGATGAGCCGCCTGTCGCGGGCGCGCGAGGCGCTGCTGCCGCGGCTGGGACTGTCGCAGGGGCCGCGGCAATGATTGGTACGGGGATTGGCCCGGGGATTGGTCCGGGGATTGGTGCGAAGATCGGCACGGGGGCGGCGCGGGCATGAAGACGGCGATGGACAAGGAAGAGCTGGCGGCCTTCGTGGATGGCGAGCTGTCTCCCGAGGAGTCGGCGGCGGTTGTGCTGCATCTGGCCGATCATCCGGCCGATCAGGCCTATGTGGATGATCTTTTCGCCGCCAATGCGGCGCTGGCGGATGCCTATGGCGCCCCGGTGGCCGAGCGGGTGCCCGATGGCATCCTTGCCACGATCGACGGGGCGGTGGCGCGGGCGCAGATCCTGCCCTTCCGGCTGAGGCCCGTCGGTGTGGCGGCCGGACTGGCCGTCGCTGCGGCGCTGTCGGCGGCGGTGGTGCTGTTGCAGCCCAAGGGTGGGCCGACGCTGGCCATCGGTCCGGTGATGGGCGGATCGGCGCTGGCCGAGGCGCTGGATCTGTTGCCATCGGGCGAGGTGGCGGCGCTGCCGGACGGGCGCGAGATGATGGTTCTGTCCAGCTTTGCCGTGGAGAGCGGCCATTGCCGCGAGGTCGAGGTGATGGATCGCGAGGCGGGTCAGATCGAACTGGCGCTGGTCTGTCAGGGGCCTGCCGTGCAGGGGGGGCATTCCGGCTGGCAGGTCGAGGTGGTGCTGCAGGAGGCCTTGCCGGCGCAGTCGGCGCAAGACGGTTTCATCGCGGCGGATGGGGTGATGGTGACGGGGCTTTCGCCCTTTCTGGACCAGCGCGGCGCGGGCCTTGCTCTGACGCCCGAAGAAGAGGCGGCGGCCATTGCCGAGAGCTGGCAATGATCACGGATGCGCGAGGGCGGTCGGTGTAAGGAATAGGTCGGGGGGTGATGCGTTGTCTTTGCATGGAACGGCCGAAAGGCCCCAAGACAGGAGACACGCAGATGAAACCGATCAAGATTGCCACGGCCGCCACTCTGATGGCCCTTACCCCGATCGCGGCGCAGGCGGCGATGCCGATGATCGCGCCGATGTCGGTGCCCGCCCCCATCGGTGATGTCGGGGAGGTGCAGCCGGTCTTCCTCGACCTGCAGCAGTTGGAGCGCGACATGCTGGTGCTGCTGCACGGCACTGGCGGAAACGGCGGCGACAGCCATGACGACAGCGATGACGACAATGACGACGACAGCGATGACGACAATGGCGACGACAGCAACGGCGGCAACAGCTGATATCTGATCGAGCAGCAAGGCGGGAACGCCGGTCCTTCGGGGCCGGCGTTCTTGTTTGGCGGAGGTCGCTGCGGTTGCCCCTTACCACTCGGGGTGACTGGGGGGTCAGGGCTGCGGAAGAGCGTCTTCTGCCTCGGCCCCAGCCCCGGGAGGCAGGACGGGCGGCGCGCAAAGCGTGGCCGTGTTGAGCAGGCCTGCGCCGTACACCTCATCCGGGCCGACGGCGCCGAGGTCGCGGGCCGTGCCACGCAGCCGGTCGGCAATGGCGGCAGGGGTCAATGTTGGGTCGCGCGACAGAAGGATCGCGGCGGCGGCGGTGACGAAGGGCGCGGCGTAGGAGGTGCCGCTTTGCCCGCGCGCGCCACGGATCGAAGTGGCGGCGAGCAGGTCCACACCGGGGGCGGCAAGGTCGAGATGGCTGCCGCGCTGGGCGGCGCGGTAGATGCGCCCGCGCGCATCGACGGCGGTGACGGCAAGGACGCCGGGATAGGCTGCCGGAAAGGCGGGCGGCGCACCGGGGCCAGCATTGCCCGCAGCAGCGACGATGACCACGCCTTCGGGACCTTGGAGCGTGTCCAGCGCCTCGGCCAGCACGGCATTGGGTGGGCCGGAGAGCGAGAGGTTCATCACCCGCACCCCGCGTTGGGCCAGCAGGTCGATCCCGCGCAGAAGCGCCGCGGCATCGGCGCGTTCGTCCGACCCCTGCCGGATGAAGGCATCGACGGCGATCAGCTTTGCCTCGGGCACGAGGCCCGGCACGCGGCTTCCCGGCGCGCCCACGAGAAGGGAGGCGACGGCAGTGCCGTGCACCTCGGCCGAGGCTTCGGCGCCGGGCGGGGTGAGGCGCAGAACCTCGACCACTGCGGGGGCGATGATGTCGTGGTCGGGGTTCACGCCGGTGTCGATGATGCCGATGGGCACGGTGACGCGGCAATCGGGCGCGCGGTCGTCGGGCCAGCCGACGAGGGAGAAGGCGGGGCAGTTGGCATGGGCGCAGTCCGTGCCTTCGCCGCTGGTGGGGCGGTAGAAGTGGTTGAGGTCGGCATCCTCGCCCTCGGGCAGGGTGCGGACGCGGTCGCGCGCGGCCTCCAGGGTGAGGCCGGAGGGAATGCGCAGGCGCTGCAGGGTGCGGCCCAGCGAGGCGAGGTCGTCCTGCGAGAGGGTGGTGAAGCCTTCGGCCTGCAGGAGGGTGAGGCTTTCGGGAGACAGGTCGGTGACCATGATCTCGTCCGGTGCGGCCAGCGGCGCGGGCGGGGCGGCCCGGGGCTGCGTGCGGCGCGGAGCGGTGCCGCCGCCGGACACGCCGCCGTTTCCGAAACCGCCGGGGCCGTCATCGTCGGAGTCCCCGCCGTTGTCATCGTCGTCCTGCGCGAAGGCGGCCCCCGGAACCTGAAGCTTGGGCGCGTCGATGAGCGGCCAGAGCAGGCTTGCGACAAGGACGGTGGTGGTGAAATGGCGAATGGTCATGATGCGGCCCTGTCCGAAATGTAATGCACCCCGACGCGAAGCACAGCGCCGGGGGCAGAGCTTTGCCGGAAACAACGGTGACAGGGGCCGAACTATTCCAAGGGCGGCGCGTCAGGAGACGCGGTTGCCCCGGACCCAGACGCCGCGCAGAGCGGCGGCGGGGCCGAGGCGTGTGACGCGGATCACATCGGCCTGCGCGCCGATGGCCAGACGGCCCCGGTCAGACAGGCCTGCGGCGGCGGCCGGTGCGGCGGTGACGGTGGCCACGCCGCGCGCCATGTCGCCCCAGATATCGCCCAATTGCAGCGCCCCGGTCAGGAGGGAGGAGGGCACGTAATCCGAGGACAGGATGTCAAGAAGCCCGTCCTTCGCCAGAGCCTCTGCCGCGACATTGCCGGAATGGCTGCCGCCCCGGATCAGGTTCGGTGCGCCCATCATGATGGCGATGCCATGATCGCGGCAGGCGCGTGCGGCTTCGACCGTTGTTGGAAACTCGGCGAAATGCGCGCCGTGGGTGGCCGAGCGGGCGACGTGGTCGGGTTCGGTGTCGTCGTGACTGGCAAGCACGGCGCCGTAGCGGCGCGCGGCATCGACGGCGGCGGATTCATGTTCGGCCCCGTTGCGGGCGGAGAGGGCCTTTTGCGCGGCGACGTGATCCTCGAACTCTGCCTCAGAGACGCCGTGCTTGCCGCAGACATATTTGCGCAGTTGCGTCAGGTCGCGGAACTGGCGCTGGCCGGGGGTGTGATCCATCAGGCTGACGATGCCGATGCTGTCGTCTGGGCCGAATTTCTCCAATTCTGCGGTCAGGGTTTCGGAGCAGACTTCGGCGCGCAGATGCAGGAAATGGTTGATCCTGAGCGCCTGCGCCGCGCGGAGGTCGAGGATTTCGTCGGCCAGCGCGCGGGCATATTCGCCGTAATTCGCCTTGGCGTTGGAGATGACAGAGCCCACGCGGAGCGCGTCGAAGACGGTGGTGATGCCGACCGAGGCGAGTTCTGCATCATGGGCGAGGATGGCGGCGGCATGGGGCCAGTCGACCTTGGGCCGGGGTTCGATATGGCGTTCGAGATTGTCGGTGTGCAACTCGATAAGACCCGGCATGACCAGATCGCCGCCGCAGTCGATAGCCCCTTTCGCCACGCCCGCGCCTTCCGAGATATCGGCGATGGTGCCGCCGACCATGCGGATCGTGCCGGTGATCGTGGCATCGGGCAGGACCAGAGTGGCGTTGGAAAGGAGGGTTTCGTCGGTCATGATGCAGCAGGGTCCTGTCTTGCGGATTTGGGTCCGGTGGGGTGCCGTGGCATGGCCGCGTCACATCCGTGTGACAAAGCGGGGCTAGGCAGGCGGCCATGGACCAGATGAAGCGATATGCCGTCTATTACGCGCCCCCAGAGGGCGGTTTCGCCACCCGTGCTGCGGAATGGTTGGGCTGGAATGCGATCACCGGGGCGGCCGTTTCTGGCCCGGTGCTGGAGGGGTTGCCCGAGGGGCTTGGCGACATCACAGCCGATCCCCGGAAATACGGGTTCCATGGCACGATCCGTGCGCCGTTCCGGCCTGCAGACGGGCTGGACCGGGCCGCAGTAGAGGCGGCGGTCGCGGCCTTGGCGGCGCGGCTGGCCCCCGTCACCTGTGACGGGCTGGTGCTGGAGAATCTGCAGGGGTTTCTTGCCCTGACGCCCGCCGGATGCGAGGCGGCGCTGCTGGAGCTGGGGGCCGCTGTGGTGGAGGGGACAGATGGCCTGCGTGCGCCCCTGACAGAGGCCGAAATCGCGCGGCGGCGTCCCGAGCGGCTGTCGACCCGGCAGCGAGAATTGCTGGCGCGCTGGGGATATCCGTATGTGATGGAAGAATTCCGGTTCCATCTCACGCTGACCGATCAACTGGCGGAGCGGGTGGCCGGGCCGGTGGCGGCGGCGCTGCTGGCGCATTTCGCGCCCGTGCTGCCGCGCCCCTTCGAGATCACGGACCTGTGCCTCTTCGGCGAGGATGGGGCGGGACGGTTCCATCTTCTGTCGCGTCACGCCTTGACCGGCTGAAGCGCGGCCAGAAAGCGGGACACGCCCTGTGCGACGGGGCCGTCGTTCAGCACGTCGATCACATGCAGGTTGGCGGGCAGGTCGAAGCTGGGCCTTTGCAGGCGGGCGGCGATATCCTCGCGGCTTTCGCGGCCCCGGGCGAGGAGGCGGTCCATCAGCACCGAGGACGGCGCGGTGACGCGGATCACGATCAGGTCGGGGAAAAGCTGCGCCGCAGGGTCCAGCGCGGCGCGGGAACCGTTGAAAAGGACGTCGCGCCCTGCATGGCGCTGGTCGATCTGGGCGGCGGGCAGGCCATAGCGCAGGCCATGTGCGCGCCAATCCAGCGCGAAATCGCCCCGCGCCTTGCGGGTGGCGAAGTCGGCCTCGGTGACGCCGTCGAACTCCTCTCCCCCCAGTTCGGAGGGGCGGGTGATGACGCGGCGGACGATCACCAGATCGGGCCGCGCGGCGCGGGCGGCGGCGATCAGTGTGTCCTTGCCCGCGCCGGAGGGGCCGACGACGGCGAAGAGGCGGCCGATGGTCATGCGGCGGCCCCATCCGCCTTTGGCGTGAAGCTGCCGACATCGACGAAGCGGTCGCAGACCTGCGCCCGCGCGCCTTCGTCATGGAAGATGCCGAGGATGGCGGCACCGCGCGCCTTCGCCTCGTGGATCAGCGACAGGACGACGGCGCGGTTGGCGGCGTCGAGGCTGGCGGTGGGTTCGTCAAGGAGGAGGGCGGGATAGGGATGGGCGAAGCCGCGAGCGATGTTGACGCGCTGCTGTTCGCCGCCCGAGAAGGTGGTGGGCGAGAGCGACCAGAGCCGTTCAGGGATGTTGAGGCGCGCCAGCAGATCGGCGGCACGGGCGCGGGCCTCTATCACGGGGGTGCCAAGGACGAGCAGCGGTTCGGCGACCACATCGAGCGTGGGCACGCGGGGGACGACGCGCAGGAACTGGCTGACATAGCCGAGCGTGGCGCGGCGCAGTGCGATGATCTGGCGCGGTTCGGCCTGAACGACGTCCAGATCGCCCACCATGATGCTGCCCGAGGCGGCGAGGTAGTTGCCCCAGATCATGCGCATCAGGGTGGATTTGCCCGCGCCAGAGGCCCCGATCAGGCCGACGCATTCGCCGGGGTTTACGGTCAGGTCCGCCCCGCGCATGACGGGCAGGACCGTGCCGCCCTGATTGTGCAGGGTGAAGTTCTTGGACAGGTGCGAGACGCGGATCATCGGTTGGGTCATGTGGGTGGTCATGGGGTCAGACCTGCAGGACGGAGGAGACGAGAAGCTGGGTATAGGCGTGCTGCGGATCGTCGAGCACCTGATCGGTCAGGCCCTGTTCCACCACGCGGCCCGACTTCATGACCATAAGCCGGTCGGCCAGAAGCCGCACCACGGCAAGGTCATGGGTCACGATGATGGCAGAAAGCCCCATCTCGCGCACCAGCCCGCGCAGGAGGTCAAGAAGGCGCGCCTGCACGCTGACATCAAGGCCGCCGGTCGGTTCATCCATGAAAACAAGGCGCGGGCCGGTGACGAGGTTGCGCGCGATCTGCAGGCGCTGCTGCATGCCGCCGGAAAAGGCGGAGGGGCGGTCGTCGATCCGTTCGGCGGCAATCTCGACCCGGCCCAGCCAATCGGTCGCGCGGGCGCGGATATCGCCATAGTGGCGCGCGCCGACGGCCATGAGGCGTTCGCCGACATTGCCGCCTGCGGTGACGCCCATGCGCAGCCCGTCGCGCGGGTTCTGGTGGACGAAGGCCCAGTCGCTGCGGGCAAGGCGGCGGCGTTCGGCCTCGGCCATCTGCAGCACGTCGCGGGGACCTTGGGCGGTGGCGAAGATCACCTCGCCCTCATCCGGACGCAGGTGGCCGGCGAGGCAGGACAGGAGGGTGGATTTGCCCGAGCCGCTTTCGCCGACGATGCCCAGCACTTCGCCGGGCCAGAGATCGAAGGAGACGTCCGCGCAACCGATGCGGCTGCCGTAGCGTTTGGTCAGGTCGCGGACAGCGAGAAGGGGGCTGTCGGCGGCGACGGGAAGGGGGTGCATGAGGGTCATTCTGCGGCCTCTGTCGCGAGGGGCGTGCCGAGGCGCCCGGTGAAGCCCGCTGCGCGACGGCTGCGGCAATGGTCGGTGTCGGAGCAGACATACATGCGGCTGCCCCGGTCATCGGTGATGACCTCGTCGAGATAGCTGTCCGAGGCGCCGCAGAGATCGCAGTCATGCGGGGCCTTGGACGCCTCGAACGGGTGGTCTTCGAAATCGAGGCTGACGACATGGGTATAGGGGGGAAGGGCATAGATGCGCTGTTCCCGGCCCGCACCGAAGAGTTGCAGGGCGGGGCTGTCAGAAAGTTTGGGATTGTCGAATTTCGGGATGGGGGACGGGTCCATCACATAGCGACCCTCGACCTTGACCGGGTAGGCGTAGGCGGTGGCGATATGGCCGTGGCGGGCGATGTCTTCGTAGAGCTTCACATGCATGAGGCCGTATTCTTCTAGCTCGTGCATCTTGCGCGTCTCTGTCTCGCGCGGTTCGAGGAAGCGCAGCGGTTCGGGGATCGGCACTTGATAGACGAGGATCTGGTCTTCGGTGAGCGCCTGTTCAGGAATGCGGTGGCGGGTCTGGATCAGCGTCGCTTCAGATGTCGCCTCGGTCGTGGCGATGTCGGCGGTGCGCTGGAAGAACTTGCGGATGGAGACAGCATTGGTGGTGTCATCCGCGCCCTGGTCGATGACCTTGAGCCGGTCTTCGGGCGTGAGGCAAGCGGCGGTGACCTGCACGCCACCCGTGCCCCAACCATAGGGCATGGGCATTTCGCGGCTGGCAAAGGGGACCTGATAACCGGGGACGGCGACGCCCTTCAGGATGGCGCGGCGGATCATGCGTTTGGTCTGTTCGTCGAGATAGGCGAAGTTATAGGCGCGGTCGGTCATTGGGTGACCTTTCGGGAGAGGTGGCGGAGGAAGAGGGGAAGAGTGTCCGGGGCGAGGTCCGCGGCCGAGGGGCGCAGGACGGTGTAGCCCAGCCGTTCAAGGGCGCTGGGCGGGGGGTGATCCTGTCCGGTGCCTGTGGTTTCGGGATGGATGCAGATGGCGATGCGGCGGGCGGGGATCACGAAATCGGCGATCCACGGGCCGATGGGGGATTTGCGCCGGATCGAGAGGCCATGGAAGCGGTGGTTGCGGAGGGCGGACCAGAGGGCCTTTTCCGGCTGGGTCAGCTCGGCCCGCTGGGCGCGGGCATGGAGGCGTTGGGTGTCGGAACGATAGGCGGGCATGGTGGCGACCCCCTCCCCAACCCTCCCCCATTCTGGGGGAGGGAGAATAAAGGAAGAGGCTAGTCGCGGAGTTCTTAAGGAAGCATGAAGCCCGAAACGGCTCTCGACAGAACGTTGCCGCCGCGCCGCGGGGAAGCAGCGCGCAGCGCGCGCCCCTGGCCCCCTAGGTGAGAGGGTTGCAGAGAGGGGGCCGGTCGCCACCTTCATTCCGCCGCCTCATTCTGCGCCATCGCCTCGGCCCTTAGCTTGCGGATCAGTTCCAACTCGCTCTGGAAATCGACGTAATGGGGCAGCTTGATGTGTTCGAGGAAGCCCGTCGCCTGCACATTGTCGGCATGCATGAGCACGAATTCCTCATCCTGCGCGGGGGCGCCGGTGAAATCCTCGCCCAGTTCCTTCCAGCGCAGGGCGCGGTCGACAAGGCTCATGGCGATGGATTTGCGTTCGTTCTGGCCGAAGGTCAGCCCGTAGCCGCGGGTGAATTGCGGGGGTTCAGTCTTCGATCCCTTGAACTGGTTGACGGTTTCGCATTCCGTCAACTCCACCTCGCCGATGCAGATGGCGAAACCGAGTTCGGGGATGTCCATCTCGACCTCAACCATCCCGATCCGCAATTCGCCCACGAAGGCGTGGGTTCGGCCATAGCCGCGCTGGGTGGAATAGGCGAGCGAGAGGATGAAGCCTTCATCACCGCGCGTGATGGCCTGCAGGCGCGTGGCGCGGGAGGCGGGCAGTTCCATCGGCTCGCGCGTGAGGTCGGGGGGTGGGGTGTCGTCGGGCTGCGCCGCTTCGATCAGCCCGTCGCGGCCGAGGAAGGTGGTGATGTGGGGGACGGGGGAAGCCTTGGTCAAGGCTTGCGGGGCGTTCGGAGCCTCGCCATTCGCCATCAGAGTGAAGTCGAGCAGGCGGTGGGTGTAGTCGAAGGTGGGGCCGAGGATCTGGCCGCCCGGCGCATCCTTGAAGGTGGCGCTGATGCGGCGGGTGACGGCCATTTGGGCAGTTTCAACAGGCGTGGCATGGCCGAGGCGCGGCAGCGTTGTGCGGTAGGCGCGGATCAGAAAGACCGCCTCGATCAGATCGCCGCGCGCCTGCTTGATCGCGAGCGCCGCGAGGTCGGGGTCGTACAAGGACCCTTCGGCCATCACGCGGTTGACGGCGAGGCGCAGCTGTTCGCGGATTTGGTCGGTCCCGATCTCGGCGACCGCCATGTCACCACGCCGTTCCTCGGCAAGAAAGGCATGCGCATTGTCGATGGCGCGTTCGCCACCTTTGACGGCGACATACATCAGATATCCTCCACGATGGTGGACCGGGGCAGACCGGCGAGCTGGTCGCCTGCCGTGAGGAAGGCATCGAAGCCCAGCGGGAAGAGCGCGCGATTGGCCTGGAAAGCGGCGGTTTCGGGCAGGGAGAGGTGCGCACTGTCCTTGATGCCGGGGCCGCGCAGGCGGGGGCCGTTGGCCGACAGCGCCGGGCATTCGATGATCAGAGTGCAGGCGCGGTCGGGGTAGTCGGGCTGGCCGATGGCAAAGCGGATGACGGGCTGCAGCGCGGCCCATGTGCCAAGGGCGAAGGCGGCCTCTTCCGCCGGGGCGAAGGGGGCCCCGCAATGGAAGGTGATCCAGTCGCGCACAGCGGGCGTGTCATGTGACGGGGCGAGGAAGATGGGCGTGGTACCGTCGAGCAGCGTCAGCAGCAACGTGCCAGCAGCGATGGAAAGGGGCGCGGGCGGTTGCGCCCCGCGCAGCGCGACGATGGTGCCGGGGCGCGAGAGGGCGGTTAGGCAGGCGCGGAAGGCTCGGGCGGCATCTGTCGCCGGATCGGCGAGGCCGCCGGACAGGGTATCGGGCGCGATCATGCGTCTTCTCCACGGACGAGGGTGAAGAATTCCACCTTGGTGGCGGCGGCCTTGGCGGCGCGGGTCTGGCGGGCCTCTGCCTCGGCCGCGGCCAGCAGGGTGAGGATGCGGGTCTGCAGTGCCGCCCCTTCGGCGGTCTGCAGCAGCGCATCCAGCGCGGCGGCCCGCAGCGCATGGCTGCGGTCGCGGCCCTGCACATAGCCGTGACCCACGGTGCCGCAGGACAGGCGGAGGGAACAGCGCGTCACCGTCATCTCGCCCAGATTGAAAGGCGCGCCGGTCGCCCCTGCCCGGCCACGCAGCATCACCGCGCCGATTTCAGGGGCGCGGAGGAGATGGTGGTCGGGCAGGGGGTCGGGCATCAGCGCGGCCAGATGTGCGGGTCTGGACCGGGCGAGCAGGCCGAGCCAGTCGGGGCGGGCCATCGGGGCGGGAGCGGGGCTAGACATCTGCGGGGACTTGTCCATAATCCTATACAACTATACAAATTCAATACACCAGCGAGCGAGTCGGCACCACGACGCTTTGGTGAAACTTGTGTGACAGGAGGGGTGCGGATGGCCCGTTCGGCGCTGTGGCGCGAGATTGCGGCGGCCTTGGAGGCCGAGATCGGGAGGGGGCATTTCCCCCCCGGCGGACGGTTGCCGACGGAGGCAGAGCTTTCGGCGCGGTTCGGGGTGAACCGGCACACCGTGCGCCACGCGCTGGCCGATATGGCGGCGCGGGGATTGGTGCATGCGCGGCGCGGGGCGGGTGTCTTCGTCACTGGGCGGGCGGCGGATTATCCGCTCGGGCGGCGGGTCCGGTTTCATCAGGCGGTCACGGCGGCGGGGATGACGCCGTCACGCAAGCTGACACGGATCGAGACGCGGCCCGCCGATGCCGAGGAGGCTGCGCAGTTGCGGATCGGCCCCGGCGCGGCAGTGCATGTTGTGGAGGGGGTGTCGATGGCGGATGGCCAGCCCATAGCCTTGTTCCGGTCGATCTTTCCGGCAGAGCCTCTGCCCAACCTGCCCCGGGCTCTGGAGGAGACGGGGTCGGTCACGGCGGCGCTGGCAGCCTGCGGGGTGGCGGATTACACGCGCGACAGCACGCGCATCACCGCCAAGGCGGCAAAGCCCGTGCAGGCGCTGGCCCTGCGCATCCGCGAGGGCGAGCCCGTGCTGCGCAGCGTGGCGGTGAATATCGATGGTGCGGGGCGGCCCGTCGAATATGGCATCACCTGGTTCGCCGGTGATCGCGTCACCTTGACGGTGGGCGCGGCATGACCTGTCACACCGCCGTTGCAGGTGCAGGTTATCCACAGCCAATTGCAACCCGTGAGTGTTCCCCATGCCATCCTTCCTGCCCGCGCTTTCCCTGATCGGTGCCGATGTCCTGACCGAGGATGGATTCGCCCGCCGCCCCGTCGGGGTGGCGTTGGGGCAGGTCGTCGAGGCGGCGGGTCTGCCGCAAGTGGATCTGAGTGGCTACTGGCTGATGCCCGGGATCGTGGACCTGCATGGCGACGGGTTCGAACGGCAGGTTTTTCCGCGCCCGACGGCGCCCTTCCCTCTTCCTGCCGCGCTGGCCGCGACAGAGCGGGAAGCGGCGGCGAACGGTGTGACGACGGCCTTTCTGGCGCAGAGCTGGAGCTGGGAGGGTGGCTTTCGCGGTCCGGACCATGCAGAGGCCCTGATGGAGGCTGTGCTGTGGCACCGCGAGACGGCGGTGATCGATCTGCGGGTGCAGATCCGGGCCGAGACGCATCTGGTGGATGCGGCCCCGCGCCTGATCGCGGCGGTAGAGCGGTTCCGCGTGGGCTATGTGATCTTCAACGATCATCTGGAGGAAGGGTTCCAGATGCATCGCAGCAATCCGGACGGTTTTGCCCATTGGGCGCGCAAGGCGGGGCTGACGGAAGTGCAGCTTCTGACCCGGATGGAGGCGGCCCGGTCGCGGGCGCGGGATGTGCCGCGCGCGCTATGCCTGCTGGCCTCGGCCTTTGATCGGCTGGGCGTGACCTATGGCAGCCATGACGACCCTGATGCCGAAACGCGCGAGGTTTACCGTATGATCGGGGCGAAGGTGGCGGAGTTTCCGACCTCGCGCCGGGCGGCGGCGGCGGCCCGGGCGGCGGGCGATCCGGTGGTCATGGGCGCGCCCAATGTGGTGCGCGGCGGGTCGCAGGCGGGCAATATCGCGGCGGTCGACCTGATCCGCGAGGGGCTGTGCGATGCGCTGGTGTCGGATTACCATATCCCGGCGCTGCCTTTGGCGGTCTGGGCGCTGGTTGATCAGGGGGTCTTGCCTCTGGCGGCGGCGTGGCGGCTGGTGTCGAGCGGCCCGGCCCGGGTGCTGGGCCTTGCCGATCGGGGCGAGGTGGCAGCCGGGTTGCGGGCCGATCTTGTCGCGGTGAACCACGAGACGCGGGCCATCGAACTGGTGCTGGCGGGGGGGCGCGTGGCGCATCTGTCCGGCGAGGCGGCGGCGCGTTTCGCCAGCGCGGCCAGCGCGGCGCGGATGGCGGCGGAATAGATCAGCCGCCGTAGCGTTCGAGAAACTCTTCCGCCTTCAGGGTGCGGAAATCCGTCAGCGCGTCACGCAGGCGCCCGTGATCCCAATCCCACCACGCGAGCGCGAGTAGGCGGTCGATCACCTGCAGCGAAAAGCGGCTGCGGATGGGGGCGGCAGGGACGCCCGCCACGATGGCGAAGGGGGATACGTCGCGGGTCACGACGGCCCCGGAGGCCACGATGGCACCGATGCCGACCGTCACCTCGGGTTTGATGATCGCGCCATGGCCGATCCAGCAATCTGCGCCGAGCGTGGTGCGTCTGGCGGCCCGGGCGGCGAAGAAGCTGGGATCATCCTCTGCATCGTCCCAGTAATAGCTGGAGCGGTAGAGGAAATGATGCTGGGCGGCGTGGGTGAAAGGATGGTCAGTCGGCCCGATCCGCGTCAGTGCCGCGATGTTGGAAAAGCGGCCGACGGTCGTGTTGGCGATGTCGGCCAGACGGTCGCAATAAGCGTAATCCTCGAAGGTCGTGTTCTGCAGCCGCGCGCCTTGGCCTATTTCGACATAGGCGCCGAAGTTGCAGTTTACGATCTGGCAGTCGGGATGCACGAAGGGTGCATCAGGGGAAAGCTTTGGCATGATCTCGTCATTCGCCCTTGATCAGCTTGCGCCGCAGCCAGCCTGAGAAGCTGTCCATCGCCATGACCATCAGGATGATGAGGACCATGTAATAGGCGACTTCCTCCCAGTCCTTCTGGGTGATGATCGCCTGCGTCAGCAGCAGGCCGATGCCGCCGCCGACGATAGCGCCGATGATGGTTGCGCTGCGGGTGTTTGACTCGAGATAGTAGAGCACCTGCGCAAGGATCACGGGCATGAGTTGCGGCATGACGCCAAAGCGGGCGCGCTGCGTGGCATTCGCCCCGGTGGAGCGGATACCTTCGACCTGCTTTTCGTCGATGTTTTCCAGCGCTTCGGAGAAAGTCTTACCGAAGCTGCCCGCATCGGTGATGGCGATGGCGATGGCCCCGGTCATCGGCCCCGGCCCGAAGGCGCGCGACAGGATAATCGTCCAGATCAGCCCATCCACGCCGCGGACGAAGTCGAAGATGCGGCGGATGGTGCCGCGGAAGATGCCCAGCGGCATGAAATTGCGCGCGGCGATGAAGGAGAGCGGAAGGGCCACGATGGCGGCGGCGAAGGTGCCGAGGAAGGCCATCAGCATCGTCTCGAAGATCGCCCAAGCCACATCGCCATGCCGCCACATGCGGTTGGTCCAGAATTCGCTGACCATGTAGCCGATGTTGGACCGGGCGGCGTCTACCCGTTCGCCAACCGTGGCGAGGGTGACGAGTTCGGCGAAGGACTTGCCGTAGAAGGGGCTGTCGAGGGTGAAGAACCACAGCTCCCACCCCGGCTGATACTTGAAGGTTTCCACCTTGGAGCGGGAATAGCTGAACCGTCCGGCATCGGTCGTGACCCCGATGCGGTTCTGCGACACGCTGATCCAGTCGGGGATGGGTTCCGGCGCGGTCATCACCGGGCGACCGCCTTCGGAGCGGATGTCGATCAGGCCGTAGCCCGGAACAATATAGCGCGCGCCCGCATCGTCATAGGTGACGACATGGCCATCGCCGAGATCGATGGTCGTCACGCCATCGGCGATGGTAACCCAGTCGGGCAGCATGCCTTCGGGATAGGTCCCCTTGCCTTCGCCTTCGATGGCGACGGTGACATCGCCCGAGCGGTTGTCGCGCGTCACATGCGTCTTGTGCGACCAGAAGTCGGACAGAAGGATCGCGGCATTGTCAAAGCGGGCGCGCTGGACGAGGTTTGCGATGTCGAAGCTGATGGCGGCATAGATCAGATAGGCGATGATCGCAGCGGGAACGGCCAGGGCGGTGCGGCGCTTGCGGCGCATGCTCTGCAGGATGGACGGGGCGAGCGCCGGATCGGTCATGGTCATCGACATGGGTCAGTGCCCCTTTACCAGCTTGTGGCGGAAGTGGTCGGAAATCTGGTCGATCACCACGATGGTGACGAAGAGGAGAAGGAAGATCGCCACGACCTGATCGTAGCGGCCCTGTCCCCATTGCATCGCGACCTTGAGGTCGGCACCGATGCCGCCTTCACCGACGAAGCCGAGGATGGCGCTGGCGCGGATGTTGATCTCGAACCGGAGGAGGGCGTAGGAGAGCCAGTTGGGCGCGACCTGCGGGATGACGCCCAACCACATCCGCTGCGACCATGTCGCTCCGACAGAGGCGAGCCCTTCGACCGGCTTCATATCGGCGTTTTCGGCCACTTCGGAGAAGAGCTTGCCCAGCGCCCCTCCGGTGTGCAGGGCGATCGCGATGACGGCGGGCACCGGGCCGCCGCCGAGGATGTAGATGAGGACCAGCGCAATCACGATTTCCGGAATGGCGCGAAGGCCGTCCATTGTCCGGCGGAAGACCGGGATGAGGCGGGGCCAGCGGGCGAGGCCGCGTGTGGCCAGAAGCGAGAGGGCCATCGCGGCGAGCGCGCCGATCAAGGTGGCAACGGCGGCGATGTTGATGGTTTCGATGAGGGCAGGGAAATGTTCCCACGCGTAACCGGCGATATTGGCGCGGTTCGTCCAAGCTTCGGTCAGAACCTCGGCCGGGAAGTCGATGACTTGCGGCAGGCCCGACCAGAAATCACCGGCATTGCGTTCTTCGGACAGCATCCATCCGGCGGCGGTGAGGGCGATGAAGAAGACAAGCAGGATGCCGCCATACATGCGCTTGCGGCGGACCATCTCTAGATAACGGGTGTTTGAAACGGAAAGATCGGGACGTTTTCCCGGTTCCGGCCCGAATGCGATATCTACCATATGGCCCCCAGAAAAAGGGCCGGGCCGCCCGATGGGCAGCCCGGCTTTGCGGTGTAAAGGCTTACATGCCTTCCTGAAGCTTGCGCGCGGCGAGCACGCCTTCATAGGCGGAGAGATCGACCGGGACGAAGTCCTTGGCATCGCCAGCGGCGACGTTGTAGGCGCATTCCGGATCGGTTTCCCACAGGTCGGCGGTGAGCGTGGTGACCTTGTCCTTCACGTCCTGCGGCAGGGCGGAACGGATGACCATCGGGCCTTCCGGGATCATCTTGGAGCGCCAGATCTCCACGAGGTTGTTCATGTCGACGAGGCCCGCATCGGCGGCGCGGCGGAAGGCGCCCGAGTTGTAGCCGTCTTCCCAGTTGCCCAGACCGTCGGCCCAAGACACGGCGGCGTCGAAATCGCCGTTGTGGACGCCGACGATGGACTGTTCATGGCCGCCCGACATCTTCACTTCGGCGAAGTACTCTTCAAGCTTGCCATAGGTTGCGATCAGTTCGGCGCCGGGCACCAGATAGCCCGAGGTGGAGTTCGGGTCGGCAAAGGCGAAGACCTTGCCCTTGGCATCTTCGATCGACTTGATGCCCGAGTCAGCGCGGGCGAAACCGATGGAGTAGTAGCCGGTCGAGCCGTCGACGTTCTGCTTGGTCAGCTTCAGTTCCACGGCATTCGGGTCGGTCAGGTGGATCTTGGCGAAGGCCGAGGCGCCGAGCCAGGCGTAGTCGAGCGTGCCGCCGAGCAGGCCCTGAATCACGCCGTCATAGTCTGCCGGGGCGAAGAGCTTGACCGGAACACCGAGCGCCTCTTCGATCTTGGCGCGGAAGCATTCCTGGTTCGTCAGACGGTCCTGGGCGTTTTCGCCGCCGAGGATACCGATGTTGAATTCGGTGATCTCTTGCGCCTGCACGGCGCCGGCAAGGGTGGTGGTGGCTGCAAGGATGGCAAGCAGGTTTTTCATCGGAACGCTCCGTTGAGGGAAGCCCCGGGAATCGGGGCGGTTGGAAATCAGTTCAGCATTGCAAGGGCATAGGCGTCGTCGCCCTGCCGTCCGAGCCCTTCGATCGAGGTCGAGGTCGCGGATTCGTTGAAGCTTGCATCCGCACCGTAGATGTCGCGTGCGACCCCGGTGGTGAGCTGGTCAGGACTGCCGTCGAAGACCACACGCCCATCACGCATGCCGATGACGCGGTCGCAGTAGCGGCGCGCGGTGTCGAGGGTGTGGAGGTTGGCGATGACGAGGCGGCGGTCTTCGTCGTGGATGCGGCGGAGGGTGTCCATCACGAGCTGCGCGTTCATCGGGTCGAGGCTGGCGATGGGTTCATCGGCAAGGATGATCTTGGGGTCCTGCATCAGGGCGCGGGCGATGGCGACGCGCTGCTGTTGGCCGCCGGAGAGGGCCTCAGCCCGCTTGGCGGCCTGTTCGGCGATGCCCAGACGATCGAGGATGGCCAGCGCCTTCAGCGTGTCGTCATCGGGCCAGAAACCGAACATCGTGGAGAGCGTGCCGCGACGGGCCAGCGTGCCGTGCAGGACGTTGGAGACGACATCGGCGCGGGGCACGAGGTTGAACTGCTGGAAGATCATGGCGCACTGGCCCTGCCAGTCGCGCATGGATTTTCCCTGCAGGGACAGGATGTTGCGGCCTTCGAAGAGAAGCTCGCCGGAGGTGGCTTCGGTGAGGCGGTTCATCATCCGCAGGAAGGTGGATTTGCCCGCACCGGAGCGCCCGATGATGCCGATGAAAGCCGGTTTCTCGACCGCGAAGCTGACTTGGTCGACGGCGGCCTTCTGGCCGAACATCCGGGTCACCTGGCGGGCTTCGAGCAGCATCTGTCAGTCCCCTTGTCACTGGTTGCGGCGGGGATATCGGGGGGAGGTGACGGATTGGCTTCAGTTTCATGAAAGTTTTCCAACAGCCCTAAAAAGCGAGGCGGGCGCTGGGTTTACGGGGCGAGAGGGGGGAAAACGGCTGTGCCCTGTGTTGTGCCGCAACCTGTGCAGCAAACTGTGGCCACGCACGGGGGTGTCGCGGATCGTTAAGGTTAACGCAGGTTAGGGATCGAATCGGGGATCTGTGCTGGTGCGACTCGCGCAGGGGGCAGGTTTGCGGGTGATGATCCCGCAGGTGGCGCGGGGTGGAGAGGGTTCAGGTGCGTATTTGGGCCAAGGTGAACGAGCGGGCCTTGGTTGGGGGGGCCGTGGATGGCAGGGCGCGGGCGGCAGGTTTGCGGGTGAGGGCCCCGGCGGTGGCGCGGGGTGGAGAGGGTTCAGGTGCGTATTTGGGCCAAGGTGAACGAGCGGGCCTTGGTTGGGGGGGCCGTGGATGGCAGGGCGCGGGCGGCAGGTTTGCGGGTGAGGGCCCCGGCGGTGGCGCGGGGTGGAGAGGGTTCAGGTGAGTATTTGGGCCAAGGTGAACGAGCGGGCCTTGGTTGGGGGGGCGGATGGCGCTGCGCGGGGCGCAGGTTTACGGGTGAGGACCCCCGGAGGTGGCGCGGGGTGGAGAGGGTGCAGGTGAGTATTCGGGCCAAGGTGAAGGGACGTGCGGCGTCTTGACGTCGTCAAGGCCGCAGTCGCCTTCGTCATGGGAGGCCGGGGCAGGGTCGCCGCAAGGGGCGCGTGACGGACTTACCAGCGGATATGGGCGGGCCAGTTGAAGACTTCGTCCGGGTCGGGCAGGGCGGACCCGGCGAGGGCCATGGTGCGCTGGCGCAGGGTGGTGGCGATGGCGTTGCGGTCAAGCGGGGCGAGTTCCTCGGCCGTGATCGGGCTGCCCACGCGAATGTCCACGGGCAGGCCCATGCGGCGGCGGGTTTCAAAGAAGATCAGCGCCAAGCGCAGGGCATAGGAGCTGTGACTGGCGATCTGGAAGAGGCGCGAGTTCTGGCCGGGAAAATGCAGTGGAAGCGTCGTCACCCCGGGCGTGGTGGCGAGGCGGCCCACGAAAGGGTGCCACGGGCTGTCGACCGCGTGGCCCTTCACCGGATGGTTGGCGGTGGCGATGCCGCCTGCCGGGAAGATTGCCACGACTTTGCCAGCCGCCAAGAGCGCGGTCGCGCGGCGGCGGGTTTCGCTGGTCAGGCGGCGCGCCTCGGGCGTGCCGGAGAAATCGACGGGCAGGAGATGGGGGTCCACCTCGGGCACGCGGCAGAGAAGGCTGTTCGTGAGGATGTGGACATTGCCGCGCAACTCCATCCCCAGACGGCCCAAGGAGAGACCATCAACGATGCCGAAGGGGTGGTTGGCGATGAGCAGCAGCCCACCCTCGCGCGGGACGGCGTCGAGGTTTTCGGCCCCTCGGATGCGCGGGCGGATGTCGAGCAGGCGCAGCGCGGCCTCGAACACCGATTCACCGGGGCGTTTTCCGTGCGAGGCCCAGTCGAGATAGAGCCGCTGCAGCCGCGCGCGCCCCGAGGCGCGTTCAATCGCGCGGATCGCCGTGCGGCGGAAGAGCGGCTGGTCGGGGTGGGAATAGGTGAAGGCGACGGTTTGCGGGGCGGGTGCTTCTTCGGGGAGGAAGTCGGTATACATGGCCGGGCCTTTGTCGCTGGAATGGGGTCAGACGGCGGGTTCGGGATGGGGCTGGCGGGCGCTGGGTTGAGCGGGGGGCAGGGCGGAATAGCCCGCGCGGCCTGCGACCCAAGTGCGCAGGGGGGCGGGGGTGCCGCCTTCGGGCCAGTCGATCAGGATGAGGTCGGCGCGCAGGCCGGGGGCGATGCGGCCCCGATCCGTCAGGCCCATGGCAAGCGCCGGGTTGGCGGAGACGAGTTTCCAGAGCGCGGGGAGAGGGGCGATGTTTTCTGCGAAGAGGCGGACCATCGCGCCCAGCATGGCGGGGTAGTAGTAATCTGAGGCGAGGATATCGCAGAGGCCGCGGGCGATCATCTCGGCTGCGCCGGGGCTGCCCAGATGGCTGCCGCCGCGCATCGCATTGGGCGCGCCAAGGACGATGGCATCGCCCGCCGCGCGGGCGGCGTGGAAGACGCGGTCATGCATTGGGAATTCGGCCACGCGGGCGCCCAAGGCGCGGTAATGGTCGCGGGTTTCGACCTGCGTGTCGTCATGTGACAGCATCGGCGCACCCGCGCGTTGGGCCATGGCAGCGATGCGGTCGATATCCGCCGGGACCTGCGGGCGGCGGGCCCAGACGCGGGTGATGAGGGCCACGAATTCGGTCGGGCTCATATGCGACCGCTTTGCGCGTTCGGAAAGTTTCGCAGCGAAGGCAGGGCTGGTGATATCCGTCACCGGATAATCGGGGATGTGATCGAACGGGCGTTCGTGAATCGGGATTTCGGGGTGCAGGAGGGCGCTGGTCGTGTGATCATTAAAGGCCAGCGCGGGGCGGTCGGCCCCTTGCAGGACATGGGCGATGAGGGGTTCGGCCTCGGCGCAGAAGGTTTCCCAGCGCAATTGGATGCGGTTGTCTGCGGTGAGGCGGGGGCGCAGCTCTTCCAGCGCGCGGACGATGCGCCAACCGGTTTCGACGGAGCGCAGGCCCGGTTCCCATGACAGGGTGAGGGCATGGTAGGCAGTGGCGATGCCGTTGGCGGCCAACTGGCGGTCGGTTTCCAGAAGGGCGCCGGGGATGGGGACGGTGACGCCGGGGCGTGGCATGACCTGCCGTTCGAAGGCATCGCCGTGGATGTCGACGAAGGCGGGGGCGAGGAGGAGGCCGCGGGCGGGGATCACCGTTGCGCCGTCGCGGGCCACGTCGATGCCTGTGATGCGGCCATTCTCGATCCTGACCGAGCCGGTCTCGATCCGGTCATCGAGGAGGAGGCTGGCGCCTTCGATCAGTTCGGCGATCATTTCAGACGCTCCGCCAGCAGGTGCCAATGCCACGAGCCGGGTTTTTCATGGGGGCGGTCGAAAAAGGTGACGACTTCGAAGCCCCACATCAGGGACAGAAGCTCGGGCGCGGTGCAGAAGTAATGGGGGTGGACCTTGTCGCCGTCGCCTTCGAAGACCCAGGTGTTGCGGCTGATCTCGCGCCCCGGGGCCTTGGCCTGTTCGACGGGCAGGCGGCGGGCGGAGAGCATGGTGGCCATGAAGCTACCGCCGGGGCGGGTGACGCGCGCAACCTCGGCCATCGTGCGGCGGACGATGGTTTCGTCGCCGTGGTAGATGACGTTCCAAGCCAGCACGTGGTCAAAGCTGGCGGGGTCGAAGGGCAGGTCGGTCATCGGGCCGTGATGGGTGGCGATGGTCAGGCCTTCGGCGAAAGCGGCGGCGGAGATGGCGGCGGTGGCGGCCTCAGCGGCATCTAGGGCCGTGACGTGGTGGCCCGCGCGGGCGAAGGCGAGCGCGTGGCGGCCGATGCCTGCGCCGAGGTCGAGGATGCGGGACCCGGGGGGGAGGCTGGCGGCATGGTCCATCACCCAAGGCTCTGCCATGGCCCAAGGCGAGGTGCCGTCGGCGCGCTGCCATTCCTTGTTCCAGTAGAGATGGGCGGTGTCGGTGGTCATGTCGTTCATATCAACTTCCTGCGGATCCAGCCCGAGCCCTGTTCGACCGCGATCACGAGGGCCAGAAGGAGGAGGATGATCGCGAGGGCTTCGTCGTAGTTGAACAAGTCGAAGGCGACCTTGAGGTCGACGCCAATGCCGCCCGCGCCCACGAGGCCCAAGGCCGCGGAGCCGCGCACGGCCTTTTCGAGGGCGAAGAGGGAGGTGGCGGTGAAGGAGGGCAGGCAGGCGGGGAAGACGGCGGAGACGATGATCCCCATGCGGGATGCGCCGATGGCGCGGAGTGCGTCCTGCGGGCCGGGATCGGTTTCCTCCATCGCTTCGGCGAAGAAGCGGCCTGCGAAGCCGATCTTGTCGACCATGATGGCCATGACGCCTGCGGCGGGGCCGAGGCCCACGACGATGATGAAGATGATGGCCCAGACGAGGTCGGGCACCGTGCGGAACAGCGCGATGAGCGAGCGCGCGACGAAGCGGATGGCCGGGTGAGGGGAGAGGCGGTCGGTGGCGAGGATGGCGAAGGGCACCGCGAAGAGTAGACCCAGCGCACAGCCCGCGACGGCCATCTGCAGCGTCTCAAGGAGTTTCCAGCCGATCGGCACGATGCGAGAGAAGTCCGGGGGGAACATCTGCATCAGCAGGCCCGAGGGCGCGAAGAGGCGGGCGATGCCGCTGCCCAAGGCCTGTGCCGAGGGGGCGGTGGCGGCGATGGACGAGATCACCAGCGCGAGCACCAGAAGGAGGCCCACATATTCGGCAAGGCTGCGGTGCTGGAACCGGGGCGGGGCGGCGTAAGTGGTCATGCGGTGACCCCGTGATCAAAGAAGCGGCGCAGGCCTTCGGCATCGGCGCGTGCGGTGGGCAGGTCGAGCGCGAGGCGCCCCGATTGCAGGCCGAGGATGCGGTCGGAGAAGGCGAGCGTGTGTTCAAGGCGGTGCGAGATCACCAGAAGCGACAGGCCATCGGCGCGCACGAGATTGAGGAGGAGCGACATCACCTCTTCGCCCGTCTGGGGATCAAGGCTGGCATCGGGTTCGTCCGCCAAGATGAAGGCGGGGCGCTGCATCAGCATGCGGGCAATGGCGATGCGCTGCTGCTGGCCGCCGGAAAGGCTGTCCACCCGCGCCTCGGCCCGGTCGGCAAGGCCCACGCGGGCGAGGCAGGCCATCGCCTCGGCCCGCACATCGGCGGGGGCGAGGGACTGAAACCACGCGCGGGGGCCGGAGAGGCGCGATTGCACGCCATGGATGACATTCGACAGCGCCGAAAGGCGCGGCACGAGGTTGTGCTTTTGCCAGACGATGCCCACTTGCGCGCGGAAGCGGCGCAGTGCGGTGGGCGAAAGGGCGCGGATGTCCTGACCGAGCATCTCGATCCCGCCGGAGGTGGGTTCGGTCAGCCGGACGAGGCATTTCAAAAGCGTGGACTTGCCCGAGCCATTCGCGCCGATCAGCGCGGTGGATTGGCCGGGCGCTACGGTGAAGTCGAGGCCCTGCAGGATGGCCCGGCCATCAGCATAGGCTTTGTGCAGGCTTGTCACGCGCAGCACCGGCCCCACTTGCGTGGAGCCGGTGGCCGTGCGGGCCGGAAGGAGAGGAGCGTTCATCGGCCCGTGGGTCCTTGAGTGATCACTCGACCGATCACTGGCCGACGAATTCAGCGAATTCGGTGATGCCGATATTGCGGTACATCAGGCGGACCACGTCGTAATCCGCATCCGTGACGGTCGCATTGAACGAGCCGCCGATATACTTGGCGTTCTCTTCCGGCGTGGTGACGGCGGCGAGGATCGCGTCGCCCTGTTCGGCAAAGGTCTTGCGGACGGTTTCCACCACTTCGGGCGCGACATCGGCCGAGGCGAGGAGCACGTCATTCGGAAGCTGGTCGCCCTTCACGAGGACGCGGAACTTCTGATCCGGGAACTTTTCGGTGATCGAGTCGATATGGGTACGGTTCAGGCCGATGCCCGCGATTTCACCCTTGATGAGCGCCTCGACCGCGACGTTGCGGTTCAGGAAGACGGGCTCGTAATCGGTGGCATAGGTGAGGCCAGCTTCGGCGAGCAGGGTGACCGGGCCGAGATGCTGCGAGGTGGAGCCGATCTCGCCGAAGGAGATCTTGCTGCCCTTCAGGTCTTCGGGCGACTGTATGGGCGAGCCGTCGAGGACGACGACCGAGGACCAGTAATCGGGACGGACCCAAGTCACGACGGGCTGGGCGTCGAGGCGGGCGTTGAAGACCACGTATTCAGCCGGGCCGGTGAGGACGAAATCAACCTGACCGGCGGCCATCGCCTCGACCGCCACGGTGCGGCCCGAAACGGGGAAGAATTCGACGGTCAGGCCGGAGGCGGCTTCGAAGGCCTCTTTGAAGGGGCCCATCTCGCGCTGGACCGCTTCCATCCCGTCGATGTCGGTGAAGGCGAAGCGGATGGTTTCGGCGGCAACCGAGGGGCTGGCGATCATCAGGCTGGCGGCCATCAGGCCCGGCGCGATCAGAGTTTTGGCGAAGAAGGTCTTCATGGCGGTGTCCCGGTTCATGGTGGATGACGGGACCCGCATAACAACGGCCTGTGACGCAGCGACAAAGAAGCCGTGACGGTTGGGCGACGGCGTCATGACGTTTGCATGACGGCGCATGTCGGGGGGATTGGGGGGAGCGATCACTGGTCGGAGCGAGAGGATTCGAACCTCCGACCCCCTGCTCCCGAAGCAGGTGCGCTACCAGACTGCGCTACGCTCCGACCGTGTGGGGGTGGGGTTACAGCCCTGTCGCGGCTTTTGCAAGGGGTGGGGCGCGTCAATCCTGCCGTTCGGGGATGCCCATGCGTTGCATCATCACGCTGACGCGGGGCATGCCGCCGTTTTCGGGGCGGCCTTTGGTGGAAAGCACGGGACGGTTCCCCGAGACAGAGGGCGTGCCTTCGCGCAGGACGATGTAGATGCCCGAGGCGATGATGATGGCCGACCCGATGGCGGTGACGCGGTCAATCGATTCGTTGAAGAGGAGCGAGCCGAAGAGGGCGGCCCAGAGGATTTGGGAATACTGCATGGGGGCAACGATGATCGCGGGGGCGGTGCGGTAGGCTTTGATCACGAGAAGGCCCCCGAGGAAGGAAAACAGCGCGATGACGAACATCAGCCCGAGATCGGTGATCTGCATCGGGACATAGACGAAGGGCAGCGCCGCGCCCATGGCCAGCACGTTGCCGAGCATGGGGTAGAGCATGAGGACGGCGGAGCGTTCGTCCTTGCCGATTTTGCGGACGATGACGGAGCCAAGCGCCGCCGTGACGGCGGCGGCCATCGCGGCGAGGTGGCCAAGTTCGAGATCGGCCTGACCGGGGCGCAGCACGACAAGGACGCCGATCAGCCCGACGACGACCGCCGCGCCACGATGGATGCCCACCCGCTCCCCCAGCATGGGGATGGCCATCACGGTGATGAGAAGGGGCATGGAGAAGAAGATCGCGTAGCACTGCGCGAGCGGCAGGGTAGAGAAGGCGTAGAAGGCAAGCACGCCGCTGATCACGGCGGAGAGGGCGCGCAGCAGGCTCCACCACGGGTGGCGGGGGACGAGGTTTTCGTCCCGCTTGTCGCCCATCAGCATGACGGAGAGGAGGGGGAAGGACAGCAGGCCCGAGAAGAAGATGATCTGTACGGCGGAAAAGGTGCCGCCGAGATACTTCACCACCACGTCATGGGTGGCGTAGATGCCGAAGGCGGCAAGGGAGAGCGCGGCGCCCTTGAGGTTGGATTGCGATGTGGTCATGGGGGCCTTCGGTCCGGCGCGGGCGGGCAGCGGTACCCTGATGCACCGGGACGGGCGCGGACGCAAGCCGGGGTTGTGCCGGAAGGCGGGGCAGGATGGGTAGGATTGCCCATCCTACGGGATCGTGCGGGAAAGATGGGCAGGAGTGCCCATCCTACGGGGTGCGGCGGGTAGGATGGGCAATGCTGCCCATCCTTCCGGTCAGAGCGAGGCGTCCAGCGCGGCGAGCACGGCGTCGCCCATCTGGGACGTGGAGACGGGAGTGCCGCCTTCGGGGCCCATCAGATCGGCGGTGCGGACGCCATCGGCGAGCACCTTCTCGACCGCGGCCTCCACGCGCTTGGCCTCATCGCCCAGATCGAAGCTGTAGCGCAGGGCCATGGCGAAGGAGAGGATGCAGGCGATGGGGTTCGCCTTGCCTTGACCCGCGATGTCGGGGGCCGAGCCGTGCACGGGTTCGTAAAGCGCCTTGGGGCGGCCATTGGCCATCGGCGCGCCGAGGCTGGCCGAGGGCAGCATGCCCAAGCTGCCGGTCAACATCGCGGCGGCGTCCGACAAGAGGTCGCCGAAGAGGTTGTCGGTCACGATGACGTCGAACTGCTTGGGCCAGCGGCAGAGCTGCATCGCGCCCGCATCGGCATACATGTGCGACAGCTGCACGTCGGGATATTCGCGGTCATGCACTTCTTGCACCACCTGCCGCCAGAGGATGCCCGATTCCATGACATTGGCCTTCTCCATCGAGCAGACCTTGTTGTTGCGGCGGCGGGCGAGTTCGAAGGCCGAGCGGGCGACGCGGGCGATCTCAGACTCAGTGTAGCGCTGGGTGTTGATGCCGACGCGTTCGTTGCCTTCGGTGAAGATGCCGCGCGGTTCGCCGAAATAGACGCCGGAGGTGAGTTCGCGGACGATGACGATGTCGAGGCCTGCCACGACCTCTTTCTTCAGCGAGGAGAAGTCGGCCAGCGCGTCAAAGCACTGGGCGGGGCGGAGGTTGGAGTAGAGGTCCATCTCCTTGCGCAGGCGGAGGAGCCCGCGTTCGGGTTTCACCGAGAAGTCGAGATTGTCGTATTGCGGGCCGCCGACGGCACCCAGAAGGACGGCATCCACCTCCTGCGCCTTGGCCATGGTGTCGTCATGCAGGGGGGTGCCGTGTTTGTCATAGGCGCAGCCGCCGACGAGGTCTTCGGTCACGTCGAAGGTGATGCCGCGGCGCGTGCCGAACCAGCCGATGATCTTTTTCACCTCGGCCATGACTTCGGGGCCGATGCCATCGCCGGCGAGGATGAGAAGGGAGGGATTGGCCAAGGCGCGCTCCTGCATGAGACGGAAGGGTCGCGGGGTGGCCTAGCGGCTTGGCCCGGCCCGGTCAAGGTGGGGCGATGCGGCGGTGGTACGGTGCTGGGCCGTCTGGTTGATGCGCGGCCGGTTTGGTGTCATCTTGGCCGCGGGTAGCTGGTGCGTGTTTGCTTGTGTGGTGGGGAATGAGCCAGGGGCATTGGGGGTTTTCCGCCCTTCTGGGACCTGTGCGGAGACTGCGGTCGCTGCTGGTCGGTCGGGCCGGGGCGGAGCAGGGTGCGGGCGGCAATGGCGTCGTCTTGCATCTGCTACTCGCCGAGATGGCCTTTGCGGCGGGCGATGATCTGGGGCGGGTGTTCCGGCACCGCTATGTGCTGCTGCATTACCTTGGCCTGAGCGTGCCGGTCTTTCTGGCCTTTCTGATCTTTAATCCGACGGGGCCACTTCATACGCCCTATCTGCCATCCATCGGGTTGGGAATCGTCATGATGATGGCGACGGTTTCGGCCTATGTCTGGCTGCTGTGCTGGGGGCTGCGCCGTCTGTCGTTACCGATGCGGGTGCCGCTGACGCCGGGGCTGCTGCTGGGGGCGCAGGTCCTGATGCTGGCGGTGCAGTTCACCGGCAACGAGATGGGCGTGACAGCGGAATGGTCGGTGCGGCGGTCGACCATGCTGGTGATCGGCTTTGCCCTTTATCTGGAAGCGGCGGCGATGGTTCTGCTGCGGGGACCGGCGCCGCGGGCCTTGGGGCAGTTGCGGGCAGAGCAGCGGGCGGCGCAGCTGCCGCCGGTGACCCTTGCCGCAGAGGAGGCCCCGAAAGCGGCCCCGCCGCCCACCCTGCCAGAGGAGGCGGCGCTGACGGAGCTGCGCGATCTGTTGCGGCTGGAGGCGCAGGGGAATTTCGTCTTGGTGGTCACGGCGAGTGGACGGCATGTGCTGCCCGGTCCGTTTTCGGCCCGGGTGGCGCGGCTGGCGGATCATCCGGGATGGCAGGTGCATCGGTCGCATTGGGTGGCGGCGCGGGCGGTGGTGGGGGTGCGCCGGTCGGGGCGGCGCACGGTGATCGAGACGGCGGATGGCGCGGAGGTGTTGGTGGCCGGGGCGCAGGCGGCCGAGATCAGGGCTTGGGCCGAGGCGGTGGCGCAGGGCCGCCGCGCGGCCGGGATGGCCCCGGCGCCGCCGATGCGGCGGGGCAGGCCGGGCGCGGGGCGGGATGGCACGCGGCCGCCTCTGGGACAGGGGGGCGGATCATGAGGGTTCCGCCGCTGGACAGGCAGACGACGCTGGAGGTGCTGCTGTTTTCGGGCGACCGGGTGCGGTTCCGCCGGATGGAACTGCCGCGGGGCATGCTGCACCGCTATACGCTGGTGCTGTATTTCGGGTTCACGGTGATCTTGAGCCAGATCCCGATGTTCAACGAGACGCTTGCCATGACCTTTGTCGAGCGGCTGGGCATCACGGTGATGGCAGTGGCGGTGGGGGTGTTGTCCGCTCTGGGCTGGTTCACTTTGGCCGACCTGCGGCAGCGGCCCGGGACAATGCGCAGGATGCATGTGACGCGCCTGCTGATCGTCTTTTCGGGGATCAGCGCCGTCGTCTGTTCCTATCTGGCCTATGTCCTGCCGGGAAAGCCTTTTCCACGGCCGCTGCATTTCCTTGCGATGTGGTCGTGGTTCTTCCTGCTGGCGCAGATCTTCGCCCATTACTTCCTTCTGGTGCTGATGCGGCGGGTTCTGCAGGACATGCGGCGGATGACGACGGAGGAGGTGGCGATCGATCCGGTGGAGGGGACGCTGGTCGACATCAAGGGCACCCGGGTACCGCTGGAGGCGCTGAGCCGGGTGACGGCGGAGGGGAATTACATCCGTGTGATCACGACGGGGGCGCAGCATTTCCTGCCCGGTCCCTTTGGGCCGGTGGCGGAGGCGCTGCCGCAGGGATTGGGGATGCAGGTGTCGCGGTCGGATTGGGTGGCGCGGCGGGCGATCCTGCGGGCGAAGCGCCACGGCCGGGATCTGACGCTTGAGATGGCGGATGGATCGGCAGTGCGGGTGGCACAGGCGCGGCGCAAGGCGGTGCTGGACTGGCTGGAGGGCGGCGGTCAGGGTGGGGCAGGGGCGGGCAGCGCGATATCCACCCAGACCGGCGCATGGCGGGAGGCTGCGGCGAGGGTGGCGGCAAAGGGATCCTCGGCCGGGGGCCAGAGCACGCCCGCAGCTGCGACAGCAAGGTCGCGCGACGGCAGGATGTAGTCGAGCCGCAGCCCGCCCAGCGCCGGGTACAGCACGGTGTCAAGGGCGGGGTCCCCGGCGTGGGCGGGTTCGCTGCGGCCATGGGAGCCGCGCGGGGCTGGGTCCTGCAGCATCGGATGCGTCAGAAGGGCGGTCATCGCGCCGGGGAGGCCGTCGCCATCGGCGGGGTCGAGATTGGCATCGCCGATCAGGAGGAAGGGCGGTTGCGGGGGCGGGCTGGGCAGGCTGCCGTCGAGGAGGCGCAGCCAGAAGGCGGCCTCGTCATGATTGCGGCGGCCGTTGCGATCCTCGGGCCCGTCGAAGACGGGGGGCGTGGCGTGCCAGATCAGGAGGGTGAGGGTTTCCCCGTTGGGCAGGGCCACGGGCAGTTGCAGGTGGCTGTGGGAGGCGAGGCGCTGCACGGTGGCGAGGGCGGGGTCGGTGGGCGGCATCAGGTGACCGGGCAGATCGCGCCAGAGGACGGCGGAATGGTCGGTGGCGCGGTCGGTCAGGAGGGGCAGGCGCGAGAGGATCGCGCTGCCGCCCGCGCCGGGGAAGCGGCCCCAGCCCTGCGCATCGGCGGGGTCGTGGGTGGTGCCGTTGCCGTTCACGTCATGGCCGGTGGGCTGGCCGCTGTTGGGGCGGGGGGCGTGGAGATGGGGGTAGACGAGGCCCTGATCGGCAAGGCGGCGGGCAAGGGCGCGCAGGGCGAGGAGCGCGGGGTCGTGATCCACCGCCGTAAGGACGAGGATATCGGCATCAAGGCGGATCAGGACGGCGAGGGCCGCGGCGATCTGGGGATCGGTGCCGCGGTCGATATCTTGCAGCAAAAGCCCCGGACCGGGCCGTTCCAGCCCGATATTCCATGTCGCGATGCGGAGCGTTTCGGCGCCGGAGGGCTTGGCCGTCAGCAGCGCGGCGAGGATCAGGCTGGCTGCACGCCACCCGCGGCGAGCGCGGCATTGGCGCGACGCTTGTCGCGGATCATCTGCGCCACGCGCATCATCGCGATGCCGCGCATGAAGAGGCTTGCGGGAAGGAAGGCCCATGCCGCCATCATCCAGATCAAGGTGTGCGGTGCCGTCACCACGACGGGATCGAGTCCGCCGAGGGTGAAATGCACCAGTGCTGGCATCAGGAATGGCAGGAGAAAGCCTAACGAAATGTTAATGCGCGCGTCGCGCTCGAGGCGGGCGACGATGTCGGAGACGCTGGTTGGGTCGAAGGTGGGCAGGTTGATCCAGACGTTGAAGGCCCGACCCGGGCGCGGCCAGTTGCGGCGCATCAGGAAGGAGAAGACGAAAAGGGCAAGCAGGGTGGTCAGATAGGCGGTGCCTGCGGCGGTGCGGACGGCCGCAACATCGGCCGCGGTGGCGGTTTCGGCCAAGGCCTCGGTCACAAGGCGGACGGGGCTATAGGGGAAATCCATCGCCTGCCCGATCAGCGTGCCGATGGCGGTGACGAGGTCGGTGAGCGTGGAGGGCAGTTCGCGCCCCCGTTCGATCATCGACAGCGCGAAGAGGGTGAGGACCAGCAGCGCAAGGCGGGTGCGGTTGAACGGCGGCGCGTCGCGGAATTCGATCAGGCCGGGCGCTTCGGCGCGGTATTCGACATAGGTGAGCGCCCCGGCAAAGAGCGCGACAAGGGCCACGGTCTGCTGCGCATCGGCCGACAGGCCGGGGACAAGCATGGAGGGCGCGACAACGAGTGCCGCGACGATGAAAGCGCGAAAGACCGCGCCTGTGACCCGTGAAGCCACTGCCCTGTTTCCTTCCCGTCGTACGTCCCCGGGTTTTCCCCAAGTGACGGAACCGACGATTTCCCGCACATTGTGGCGGACTGCCTCAATCTTGCCCAATTTGTGCCAACTTTCGAAAACCCTGACAACACACCTTTGGCGGTATGGGTGGGATTTCTGGCCATTTCGCGGACAAGGTGTCGCGCAATTGCATCAAGATTCAGGTAAGAAAGTGGCCGCCCCGAGGGGCGGCCCCATATGTTGTGGTCATGCTGGCCTTGGACGCTAGTCAGGCCCAGGGGCGCAGGGTGGCGACCTTTTTCTCGAACGTGTCGATGGCGGCGGCCTTTTCCAGCGTCAGGCCGATGTCATCCAGCCCGTTCAGCAGGCAATGCTTGCGGAAGGGATCGACTTCGAAGGCGAAGGACTGGCCATCCGAGGAGGTGACAGTCTGCGCCGCAAGATCGACGGTCACGCGGGCATTGGCGCCCTTCTTGGCGTCTGCCATCAGGATATCGACCTGATCCTGCGGCAAGACGATCGGCAGGATGCCGTTCTTGAAGCAGTTGTTGTAGAAGATGTCGGCGAAGCTGGTGGAGATCACGCAGCGGATGCCGAAGTCGAGCAGCGCCCAAGGCGCATGTTCGCGCGACGAGCCGCAGCCGAAATTGTCGCCCGCGACGAGGATCTGGGCGCTGCGATAGGCGGGCTGGTTCAGCACGAAATCCGGGATTTCCTGCCCGTCCTGCGTATAGCGCATCTCGTCGAACAGGTTCTTGCCGAGACCCGAACGTTGGATCGTCTTCAGGAACTGTTTCGGGATGATCATGTCGGTGTCGATATTGACCAGCGGCATGGGCGCCGCGATGCCGGTCAGGGTGGTGAACTTGTCCATCTGTTTATTCCTTACACCTGTTCCGACATCATCTCGCGCACATCGGTCAGGTGACCGGTGATCGCCGCTGCCGCCGCCATTGCGGGCGAGAGGAGATGCGTGCGACCGCCCCGGCCCTGACGGCCTTCGAAGTTGCGGTTCGACGTCGCGGCGCAGCGTTCGCCGGGGGCGAGTTGGTCGGGGTTCATGGCAAGGCACATGGAGCAGCCCGCAAGCCGCCATTCAAACCCTGCATCGATGAAGATCTGGGCGAGGCCTTCCTCTTCCGCCTGCGCGCGGACCAAGCCGGAGCCGGGGACGACCATGGCGCGTTTCACCTTGATCTTCTTACCCTTCAGGATCGCGGCGGCGGCGCGGAGGTCTTCGATCCTGCCATTGGTGCAGGAGCCGATGAAGACCGTGTCGATGGCGATGTCGGTCAGCTTCATGCCCGGGGTCAGACCCATGTAATCGAGCGAGCGCTTTGCCGCCTCGACCTTGCCGCCGGTGAAGTCTTCGGGGGCGGGGACCACGCCGGTGATGGGCAGAACATCCTCGGGCGAGGTGCCCCAGGTCACGACGGGGGCGATGTCTTCGCCCTTGATCGTGACGACCTTGTCGAAATGCGCGCCTTCATCGGTGAAGAGGGTTTTCCAATAGGCAAGCGCGGCTTCCCACTTTGCGCCCTTGGGCGCATGGGGGCGGCCCATGACATACTGATACGTCTTTTCATCCGGCGCGATGAGGCCCGCGCGGGCGCCGCCTTCGATGGCCATGTTGCAGACGGTCATGCGGCCTTCCATCGAAAGCTCGCGGATGGCTTGGCCGCAATATTCGATGACATAGCCGGTGCCGCCTGCGGTGCCGGTGGCGCCGATCACCGACAGGGTGATGTCTTTGGCGGTGACGCCGGGGCGGAGGGACCCGGTGATTTCCACCTTCATGTTCTTGGATTTCTTCTGGATCAGCGTTTGCGTCGCCAGAACATGTTCCACTTCGGACGTGCCGATGCCGTGGGCGAGGGCGCCAAAGGCGCCGTGGGTGGCGGTGTGGCTGTCACCGCAGACCACGGTCATACCTGGCAGCGTCCAGCCCTGTTCGGGGCCGACGATGTGGACGATGCCTTGGCGGATGTCGGAGACCGGGTAGTAGTTGATGCCGAAATCCTTGGCGTTTTTGTCCAGCGCCTCGACCTGGATGCGGCTTTCCTCGTTGTCGATGTGCTTGTCGCGCCCGGCGGTGGTGGGGACGTTGTGATCCGGCACGGCGATGGTCTTTTCCGGGGCGCGGACGGTGCGGCCCGTCATGCGGAGGCCTTCGAAGGCCTGCGGCGAGGTCACCTCATGCACGAGGTGGCGGTCGATATACAGCAGGCAGGTGCCGTCTTCGGCCTGATGGACGACGTGATCGTCCCAGATCTTGTCATAGAGGGTGCGCGGAGCGGTCATGGCTCATCTCTTTCGGATATGGCTGTGGAGGTGGCGCGGCTGCGCCGGGACGCGGGTGGGCAGCGTCAGATAAGTCGTGCGAGGACGGACCGGCTTTCGCGGGTGAAGCGCCAGGGCAGGCGGGCGTGATCGGCCATGTCGAAGAAGCGGGTCATGCGCGCGGTGATACGCGCGAATCCCGTTTCTGGCAAGCAGGCTGCGCGTGGGTCAAAGATCCTGCCAGTGGGGCAGGCGGGCGCGGGCTGCCTGCAGGCGGATGGCGATGGTGAAGGCCGCACCGATGCAGAGGGAGGTGACGAAAACGCCGGGCCAGCCGAGGCCCACCAGCCCAGCGATGGGGCCGCGCGCGGGCGGGTCGATCAGGCCGGAGGTGAAGAGCCAAAGCGTGCCGCCGAAGATGGCGAGGCCGAGGGCCACCCCGGACAAGAAGAGCGAGGGGATGGATTTGAAATGCAGTGGCCGGACCGGGATGCCCAAGGCGGAAAGCGCGCGCATGGCGGGGGGAAAGCCTGCATCGCGGCTGATCCCGGCGGCTGCGGCGCTGGCGAGGGCGCGGTCGAGCCGGTCACGATAGGTGCGGGGCGGGTTGGATTTGCGTTGGCCCGACGGCGTGGGGCCGGGGTCGCGGCTGTGCTGGAGGCGGGCGAGACGGGCCTGAAAATCGGGATTGGTCATGGTCGGGCTATCCGGGATCAATGCATGGGGCCACGCTA
>JACVZW010000020.1 GCA_014654775.1 Paracoccaceae bacterium
GCCACATGGAACATCAATTCCGTCCGCCTGCGCGAAGGTCTGGTGGCCCGCCTGATGCGGGAAGAGGCGCCCGATATCCTCTGCCTGCAGGAATGCAAAAGCCCGGTGGACAAGATCCCGCTCGAGTCGTTTCACGCGCTTGGCTATGCCCATATCGTGGCGCGCGGGCAAAAGGGCTATAACGGCGTGGCGATCCTGTCCAAGCTGCCGCTTGAGGATGCGGGATCAGAGGATTTCGCAGATCTCGGCCATGCGCGCCATGTCGCGGCGCGGCTGGACAACGGGGTGGTGATCCACAACTGCTATGTCCCTGCGGGCGGCGATATTCCGGATCGGGCCGAGAATGAGAAGTTCGGCCAGAAACTCGACTACCTGACCCACCTGCGCGACCATTTCCACGGGCAGCGCCCCGCGAAATCCATCCTTGTCGGCGATCTGAACATCGCCCCGCGCGAGGATGACGTGTGGTCGCACAAGCAGCTTCTGAAGATCGTCAGCCACACGCCGATCGAGGTGGAGCATCTGGGCGCGGCGCAGGATGCCGGGGCTTGGGTCGACATCACGCGGCAGGACATCCCATCCGGCCTGCTCTATTCGTGGTGGTCCTATCGCGCGGCGGATTGGGATGCGGCGGACAAGGGGCGCAGGCTGGATCACATCTGGGCCACGCCGGATATCGCGGGGGCCGCGCATGGCAGCCGCATCCTGCGGCCCTGCCGGGGCTGGGAACAGCCGTCGGACCATGTGCCGGTCTTCGCGACCTTCGACCTCTGATCCCCTTTCGCGTGGCCGTGGTTCTGCTAAGTGAACCGAAACGGCAAGACGGAGCCTGCGGGTGCTGAACTACCTGATGCTGCGCGACACCCGCCCCCGGCCCCGGTTCTATCGGGTGGAGGTGAGTTACAACCTCTTTGGCGAGTATTCGGTGCTGCGGGAATGGGGCCAGCGCGGCAAGCGCGGGCAGGCGCTGCTGGTGTGGTTTTCCAACCTGCGCGAGGCCTGTCTTGCGGCGGAACGCTGGCGCAAGCGGGCAGGGCGGCGCGGCTATCGCGCCACGGAAGGATAAGACATGACGCATCTTTGGGTCCGGGCGGAACAGCGCCCCAATGAGGAACGGGTGGGGCTGACGCCCGAAGGCGCAGCGGCGCTGGTCAAGGCGGGGCTGCGTGTCTCGGTCGAAGAGTCGTCGGTCCGTGCCATCCCGATCGACGGCTACCGCGCGGCGGGATGCGAGATCGTGGCCGAAAACCTGTGGCCCCAAGCCCCGCGCGACGCGATCATCTTCGGCCTGAAGGAGCTGCCCGAGGATGGCACGCCGCTGGCCCACCGCCACATCATGTTCGGCCATGCCTATAAGGGCCAGCCTGCCGGGCGCGAACTGCTGAAGCGGTTCAAGGCCGGGGGTGGGACGCTTTACGATCTGGAATATCTGGTGGACGAGGCCGGGCGGCGTGTCGCGGCCTTTGGCTATTGGGCGGGCTTTGCCGGGGCGGCCGTGTCCCTCAAATGCTGGGCGGCGCAGCAACGCGGCGGCATAGCAGGGCCGGTGGCCAAGTATCCCGGCCGCGCCGCGCTGATTGCCGATCTGGAGCGCGAGATGGCAGGCATGCCCCGCCCCCGCGCCATCGTCATCGGCGCCTTGGGTCGCGTCGGGACCGGGGCGTCGGACCTGTGCACCCAGATGGGGGTGGCGGTCACCAAATGGGACATGGCCGAAACCGCCAGCGGCGGCCCGTTCCCAGAGGTTCTGGAGCATGAGATTTTTCTCAACTGCATCCTCGCCCGCCCCGGCTGCCCGGTCTTCGTGCCGGCCAGTGCCAAGACCGATGCGCGCAAGCTGACCGTGATCGGGGATATCGCCTGCGACCCGACCTCTGACTTCTCGCCCATCAAGGTCTATGACCGCGCGACGGATTGGGACGCGCCCGCACTGCGCGTGGCGGATCGGCCGCCGCTGGACGTGACGGCGATCGACAACCTGCCCTCGCTTCTGCCGGTGGAAAGCAGCGAGGATTACGCAGGCCAGCTGTTGCCCAGCCTTCTGACGCTGACCGACCTTTCGGCGGGTGTCTGGGGCCGGGCGAGGGCGGAATACGACCGGCATATCGCCACGCTGTGACGCAATAGGACAAATTCCTTCGAAGGAATTTGCAAAAATCTTCGAAGATTTTTGCGGGGCAAAGCCCCGCGCGGGAGGATGAAGAGATGACGATCCATTGGTGCGGAACGGGACTGTCCTCGGTGCCGGGGCTGCGGCGGCTGATCGAGGGCGGCCACAAGGTGGTGGTGTGGAACCGCACCGTAGAAAAGGCGCGCGAGGCGGTGGGGGACCTGACGCAGGACATCCGCGCCTACAGTCTTGAGGCGCTGACCGCCGCGCTCGCCCCGGGTGACGTGGCCATCTCCATGCTGCCTGCGGATCAGCATGTCAGCATCGCCAAGGCCTGTCTGGCCAAGGGGGCGCATTTCGTCTCGTCTTCCTACATCGCGCCGGAAATGCGGGCGCTGGACGCGGAGTTCCGCGACAAGGGCCTGTGTTCCGTGAACGAAGTGGGTCTCGACCCCGGCATCGACCATCTGATGGCGCATGATCTTGTCGCCCGCTATCGCGCGTCGGGGGCCTATGACGCGAAGAACGTCCTCTCTTTCACCTCCTATTGCGGCGGGGTGCCCAAGATCCCGAACGCCTTCCGCTACAAGTTCAGCTGGTCGCCGCTGGGCGTGCTCAAGGCGCTGCGGTCACCCTCGCGGTCCCTGCGGAATTTCAGCGAACTCAGGGTGAACCGCCCTTGGGATGCGATCACCGCCTATGATGCGCCGCTGCCCAGCCCCGAAAGCTTTGAGGTTTATCCCAACCGGGACAGCTATCCTTTCATGACGGATTACCGTTTCGATCCCGACTGGCAGGTGAAGGATTTCGTGCGCGGCACGATCCGGCTGAACGGCTGGGCCGAAGCCTGGGGTCCTGTCTTCCGCGAGATCGAGACGCTGGAAGGCCCCGCAGGCGATGCCCGTCTGGCCGAGATGGCCGCGCAGTTCTGGGCCGAGAATTCCTATGACGAAGGCGAGCCCGACCGCGTGGTCCTCTTCGTCTCGCTCAAGGCTGAACGCGACGGGCGGGTGGTCTGGCACGAGGAATGGGCGATGGATGCCTGGGGCGATGCGCGCGGCACCGCGATGGCGCGGCTGGTGTCCGTCCCCGTCTCTTTCGCCGTCGAATCGGTGCTGACGCGCGAGATCGCGGCAGGCGTCCATGCCGCGCCGCATGACCCCAAGCTCATCGACAAGTGGATGGGCCAGATCCGCAGCCTTGCCCAATATCTGGAACGTGTCGATCATGTATCGGCGCGCTGACAGGCGCGCTTGTGAGGTGACAGAAACCGCCCCTCGCGGATAGGATGGCTGCCAAGACTCGGGCGCAGGAACCGGGCGTGCAGTAGGATACAGGCGAGGCATGGCCGTCATCACAGGTGACAGACCGACCGGGTCGCTGGGCAACCGCTTCGCCGTCTGGCGGGCGGGGCTGGCGCGCGTCGCCACGGCGTTCCGGTCGCAGCCCGAACCGCGCTCCATCGGCCTGTTTGCGCGCGGGCGGCAGCTTGTGGCCGGCAACTTCCTCTTCGCTGGCAAGCTGGTACAGGCGCCGGCCAGTTCCATCTGGGACATCACCGCGCCCGATAAGGCCTTCGCCGCCGAATTGCAGGGCTTTCTCTGGCTGGACGATCTCGCCGCCGTGGGCGACGGCATGGCGCGCAAGCGTGCGCAGGACTGGACCTACGCTTGGATCGACCGCTTCGGCACCGGGCAGGGGCCGGGCTGGACACCCGATCTGACGGGGCGGCGGCTGATCCGCTGGATCAATCATGCCGTCCTCCTGCTGCAGGGGCAGGACAAAGCCCGGTCCAAGACCTATTTCCGCGCCGTCACGGTGCAGACCCATTACCTCGCCCGCCGCTGGATGCGCGCCGCCCCCGGCCTGCCGCGATTCGAGGCGTTGACCGGCCTGATCGTGGCGGGTCTGGCACTGGAGGGGAAGGCCAAGCTGGTCAAGACAGCGGTGGCGGCACTGGCCCGCGATTGTCGCGGCCAGATCGACGCGGGCGGCGGTATCCCCACCCGCAACCCCGAAGAACTGCTGGAAGTGCTGACCCTGCTCAACTGGGCGGCGCAGGCGCTGGAAGAGGCGGGGCGCGAGGTTCCGCTGGATGTGGCCACCGCCATCGGGCGGATCGTGCCCACCCTGCGCGCGCTGCGCCATGCTGATGGCGGGCTGGCGCGCTTTCATGGTGGCGGGCGCGGGATCGAAGGGCGGCTCGATGCCGCGCTGGCCGCATCGGGCGTGCGTGGCGCGGCGGTGCATGGCGTACCGGCCATGGGCTTCGTTCGGCTGGCCTCGGGGCGATCCACCGTCATCCTAGACGCCGCCGCCCCGCCGCATGGCCGCGCAGGCGGCGAGGCACATGCCTCCACGCTCAGCTTCGAACTCACCTCGGGCCGCCGCCCCCTCATCGTCAGCTGCGGCTCCGGCCGCCCTTTCGGCGAGGATTGGACGCTGGCCGGACGCGCCACCGCCTCGCATTCCACGCTGTCGATCGACGGGTCCTCTTCGTCGCGGCTGGGCAAGGGCAGCGATGATTTTGGCGCGCGGGCTGCGGTGATCACGCTGCAGCATTCCGCCGATCATCATGGCCAGACCGTTTCCGCCGCGCAGGATGGCTGGCGCGCGAGCCTTGGCCTGATTCATTCGCGTATCCTGACGCTTGATGCGCAGGGGCGGCGGCTGACGGGAACCGACATGGTCTATGTCCATGCCGCATCCGATCAGCGGCGGCTGGAAGCGGTGCGCAGCCAGCGCCCCGAAGGCGTGGCTGCATCGATCCGTTTCCACCTGCACCCGGATGTGGATGCCCGGCTCGATATGGGCGGCAATGCCGTGTCCATGGCGCTGAAATCCGGGGAAATCTGGGTCTTCCGTCATGACGGCGTCGGAAAACTGGCGCTGGATGCATCGGTTTATCTGGAAAAAGGGCGTTTGCAGCCCCGCGCCACGCGGCAGATCGTCCTTTCCGCGCCGGTCAGTGGGGTGGAATTGCGGATCGGCTGGACCTTGGCCAAGGCACAGGATACTCCGCTGGCCATCCGCGACCTCGACCGCGAGGAGTTGGCGGTTCCTGTCTGACCTGTTGCCTTGGGGGTTCTGCAATGACCAACCTCGTTCCGATCGGACGCGCGCTGATCTCGGTCTCCGACAAGTCCGGTCTGCTCGATCTTGCCCGCGCCCTTGCGGCACGGGGGGTGGAACTGATCTCGACAGGCGGCACCTCCGGGATGCTGCGCACGGCGGGGCTGAAGGTGCGCGACGTGTCCGACGTGACCGGTTTCCCCGAGATGATGGATGGACGGGTCAAGACGCTGCACCCCAATGTGCATGGCGCGCTGCTGGCGCTGCGGGACGATGACGAACACCTTTTGGCCATGGCCGCGCATGGGATCGAACCCATCGACCTGCTGATCGTGAACCTCTACCCGTTCGAAGAGACCGTCGCCAAAGGCGCCGATCACGCCACCTGTATCGAGAACATCGATATTGGCGGCCCCGCCATGATCCGCGCCGCATCGAAGAACCACCGTTTCGTCACCGTCGTCACCGATCCTGCGGATTACCAGCCGCTGATGGACCAACTTGCCGCGCATGACGGGGCCACGACGCTGGCTTTCCGGCAGAAGATGGCGCTGACCGCCTATTCCCGCACCGCCGCCTATGACGCCGCCGTGTCCGGCTGGCTTGCTGGCGAGATCGGTGAAACCGCGCCGCGCTATCGCGCCTTTGCGGGCAAACTGGCCCAAGGCCTGCGCTATGGCGAGAACCCGCATCAGGGCGCAGCCTTCTACGTGGATGGCTCGCGCCGCGAAGGGGTGGCCACGGCGCGGCAGTGGCAGGGCAAGGAACTCTCCTACAACAACATCAACGACACCGACGCGGCCTTCGAACTGGTCGCGGAATTCGGCGGTGGCGCGCCCGCCTGCGCGATCATCAAGCACGCCAATCCCTGCGGCGTGGCCACCGGCGCCACTTTGGCCGAGGCCTACGCCCGCGCCTATGACTGCGACCGCACCTCGGCCTTCGGCGGCATCGTCGCGCTGAACCATCCGCTGGATGCCGCGACGGCGGAAAAGATCACCGAGATCTTCACTGAAGTCGTCATCGCCCCCGGCGCGTCGGACGAGGCGAAGGCGATCTTCGCCGCCAAGAAGAACCTGCGCCTGCTGACCACCGCCGCTCTGCCTGATCCGAAATCGAAAGGTCTGGCCTTCAAGCAGGTGGCGGGCGGCTTTCTTGCGCAGGACCGCGACGCGGGCAGCCTGCGGCCCGCCGATCTGAAGGTCGTCACGAAACGCGCCCCGACCGAGGCCGAGATGGCCGATCTACTCTTCGCTTGGAAAGTGGCGAAGCATGTGAAATCCAACGCAATCATCTATGTGAAGGATGGCGCGACCGTGGGCGTCGGTGCGGGCCAGATGAGCCGGATCGACAGCACCCGCATCGCCGCCCGCAAATCGCAGGACATGGCTGAGTCGCTGGGTCTGTCCCAGCCGCTCACCCATGGGTCGGTGGTGGCCTCCGACGCCTTCTTCCCCTTCGCCGATGGCCTGCTTGCGGCGGCCGAGGCCGGGGCGACCGCCATCATCCAGCCCGGCGGTTCCATGCGGGATGACGAGGTGATCGCGGCGGCCGATGCGGCGGGGCTGGCCATGATCTTCACCGGCATGCGTCATTTCCGGCATTGAACGGGGGCAGGGGATGAAGACAGCCGCCATCACCGCCACCATCATCTTCGTGCTGGATCAGGTCAGCAAGGTCGCCATCGTCCATGGCCTGAACCTGATCGAACGCGGGGTGATCGAGGTCGCGCCGCCCTTCCTGACTTTCCGCATGGCGTGGAACCGGGGGGTGAATTTCGGCCTTCTCGCCCATGATGCCGATTTCATGCGCTGGATTCTCATCGCCGTCGCCTTGGCCATTTCCGCTTGGGTCTGGCTCTGGGTTCGGCGCGAGGAACCGGGGCGCTGGGCGCAGATTTCGGCGGGTCTTCTGGTGGGCGGCGCGTTGGGCAACGTGATCGACCGCGTGATCTATGGCGCTGTGGCGGATTTCCTGAACATGTCCTGCTGCGGGATCGAAAACCCCTATGCCTTCAACGTGGCCGATATCTCGATCTTTGCAGGAGCCATCGGTCTGATCTTCTTCACCGGCGGATCGAATGACGGGCAAGCGGGCGGTGGCCGAGGCAAGGGAAAGACCCCGTGACGCGCGCCGCGACATGCGCTAAGACGGGGCAAGACGGTTGACGGAGGCAGGCATGCAGGCACCACGGCGTTTCCCCGCCATCGCTCTGGCGATGGTGATGACGCTTGCGGCATGCGGCAATGGCGACACCGTGCCTTCGCTGATGAATGTCCGGTCCACCACCGCAGGCCCTGACGAATTCGGGATCATCCCGCCCAAGCCGCTGGAAATGCCCGAAGACCTTGCCGCGCTGCCGGAACCCACCCCGGGCGCGGGCAACCGCACCGACCGCAACCCGAACGCCGAAGCCATTGCCGCGCTCGGCGGCAACCCTGCCGTCACGCAAGGCGTCAACAGTGCGCATGGCGGCCTTTACGCCCATGCCGCGCGCTATGGCGTGACGCAGGGCATTCGCGAAACGCTGGCTGCCGAAGACCTTGAATACCGCCGCGAAAACGACGGGCGCCTGCTGGAGCGGGTCTTCAACGTGAATGTCTATTACCGTGCCTATGCGGCCCAATCGCTCGACCAGCATGCCGAATTGTGGCGCTGGCGTCAGGCGGGCGTGCGCACGCCCTCGGCCCCGCCGCCGCAGCCCGGCGAAGGCGAGTAACAAGCGCGTAGGGGCGGGTTGAACCCGCCGCCCCATCGGTCCACCTTCCTGCCGAAGATCACGCCCGTCTCACGGGCCTAGCGGAGCGTCCGATGCCCGATTTACGCGGTCTTGCCCTTTCGGCGATGGTCCTTTTCGCCGCAAACCCTCTGCATGCCGAACAGGCCGTGACGGGTTTCGCCCTCGACAACGGTTTGGAAGTGGTGGTGATCGAAGATCACCGCGCCCCGGTCGTGGTGCAGATGGTCTGGTACCGCGTCGGCGCGGCGGATGAACCCGAAGGCAAATCCGGCATCGCGCATTTCCTTGAACATCTGATGTTCAAGGGGACCGATGACCTCGGCCCCGGTGAATTCTCGGATATCGTCGAAGCGCAGGGGGGCAGCGACAACGCCTTCACCAGCTGGGACTACACCGCCTATTTCCAACGCGTTGCCGCCGATCGCCTTGATCTGATGATGCAGATCGAAGCCGACCGGATGACCGGCCTCGCCATCGCGCCCGATCAGGTGGATACCGAACGTTCGGTGATCCTTGAAGAACGCAATCAGCGCACCGATACCAGCCCCGGCGCGCTGCTGTCGGAACAGATGCGGGCGGCGCAATACCTCAACCATCCCTACGGCATCCCGATCATCGGCTGGCGGCATGAGATGGAGGGGCTGACCCGCGAAGATGCGCTGGATTTCTACCGCCGCCATTACGCGCCGAACAACGCGATCCTCGTGGTGGCGGGCGACGTGACGCCGGAAGAGGTGCGCGCCCTGGCCGAAAAGCATTACGGTCCGATCCCCGCCGCGCCCGAGATTGCGCCCCGCCAGCGCGTGTCAGAACCCCCGCAACTGGCCGAACGGCGGCTGACGATGACCGATCCACGCGTGTCCGAACCCTATATCTCGCGCAGCTATCTGGCCCCCGAACGCGATCCCGGCGACCAGAAAAAGGCCGCCGCACTGACGGTGCTGGCTGAACTTCTGGGCGGCAGCGGCACGACATCGGTGCTGGCCCGCGCGTTGCAATTCGATCAGCAGAAGGCGGTTTATACGGCGGCCTTCTACGATGGGTCCAGCGTTGATGACTCGACCTTCGGCCTTGTCGTTGTGCCCACCCCCGACACCTCGCTTTCCGATGCCGAGGCGGCGATGGACGCCGCGATTGCCGATTTCATCGCCAAGGGCCCTGATCCCGCCGATTTGGAGCGGATCAAGACGCAGGTCCGCGCCGCCGACATCTACGCGCGCGACGATTCCGACGGCCTCGCCCGCCGCTATGGCGAAGGGCTGGCGACTGGTCTGACGCTGCAGGATGTGAAGGACTGGCCCGATATCCTGAAATCGGTGACGGCCGAAGATGTTGTCGCCGCCGCGACAGAGGTTCTGGACAAGCGCCGCGCCGTAACCGGCTGGCTGATGCGCGAGGAGGCCGCCCAATGACCCGTCACCTGCGCCTGTTGTCATTTGCCTTCATCGCGCTGTTCTGCGCCCTGCCCGCCCGTGCGGCGGTGGATATCCAGACCGTCACCTCCCCCGGCGGCATCACCGCCTGGTTGGTGCAGGAACCCGGCATCCCCTTCACCGCGCTTGAGATCCGCTTTCGCGGCGGCTCGTCTCTTGATCCCGCAGGCAAGGAAGGCGCGGTCAACCTGATGACCGCGCTCTTGGAAGAAGGGGCCGCCGATCTGGATGCCCAAGGCTTCGCCAAGGCGCGCGACGATCTGGCGGCGCAGTTCCGCTTTCGCTCCGACATCGACACGGTTGCCGTCTCGGCCCAGTTCCTGACCGAGAACCGCGATCAGGCCGTGGCCCTGCTGCGCAGCGCCCTGAAACAGCCCCGCTTTGATGCCGAGGCGGTGGAGCGTGTGCGCGGGCAGGTGCTGGCCGGGCTGCGGTCGGATGAAAAGGACCCCGAGTCCATCGCCAGCGGCATCTTCCGCGAACAGGCTTTCGAGGATCACCCCTATGAACGCGACAGCGACGGCACGTTGGAAACCGTGCCCGCCCTGACCCGCGACGACCTTGTCGCCGCCCATGCCGCCACCATGGCCCGCGACCGCCTTTATGTCGCCGCTGCGGGCGACATCTCCGCCGAAGAACTCGGCGCCCTGCTCGACACGCTGCTGGGCGATCTGCCCGCCACCGGCGCGCCCTTGCCCGGCAAGGCCGACCTCACGCTGACCGGCGGCATCACGGTGGACCCCTTTCCCGGCCCGCAATCCGTGATCCTCTTTGGTCAGGGCGGCATGCGGACCGACGATCCCGACTATTTCCCGGCCCTGCTGCTGAACGAGGCGATGGGGGGCAGCCGCTTTTCCGCCCGCCTCATGACCGAGGTTCGCGCCAAGCGCGGGCTGACCTACGGCATCGGGACCTCGCTTGTCGGCTATGATCAGGCCGAGATGATGATGGGCCAGACCTCCGTCGCCAATGAACGCGTGGCCGAGGCGGTGGAGGTGATCCGCGACGAATGGCGCAAGGTCGCCGAAGGCGGGCTGACCGAGGCAGAGTTGGAGGCGACCAAGACCTACGTGACTGGCGCCTACCCGTTGCGCTTTGATGGCAACGGCCCGCTCGCCTCCATCATGGTGGGGATGCAGATGATGGGCCTGCCCGCCGATTACCCCAAGACCCGCAACGAAAAGGTGCAGGCGGTCACGATGGAGGATGTGCAGCGCGTGGCGCGCGAACTCTACACCCCCGATGCGCTGCGCTTTGTCATCGTGGGCGAACCGCAGGGTGTGACGACCACCGACTAACGCCGAATCTGTGGCCTCGCCCGCCCCGTCCTGCTACATATGGGTGCATGAACGCACCCGCACCCAAGATATCCGGCCCACAAGGCCGGCCCGTGATCCGTCAACTGGATGAGGCGGCGGTCAATCGCATCGCGGCGGGCGAGGTGGTTGAACGTCCCGCCTCTGCCGTGAAGGAGTTGGTGGAGAACGCGCTGGATGCCGGGGCGACGCGCATTTCCGTCGATGTGGCCGATGGCGGCAAGACGCTGATCCGCGTCACGGATGACGGCTGTGGGATGACGGGCGATGACCTGCCCCTTGCCCTGTCGCGCCATGCCACGTCCAAGATCGACGGGTCCGATCTGCTGAACATCCACAGCTTCGGCTTCCGGGGCGAGGCGCTGCCGTCGCTTGGCGCGGTGGGTCGCCTGACCATCACCTCCCGCGTGGCGGGGGGCGAGGCGGCGGCGATCACCGTTGCGGGCGGGCGGATGGGTGCGGTGAAACCCGCCGCCCTGACGCGCGGCACGGTGGTGGAACTGCGCGATCTCTTCTTCGCCACGCCTGCGCGGCTGAAATTCCTGCGCTCTGACCGGGCCGAGATGCAGGCGATTGCCGAGGTGATCAAACGCCTCGCCATGGCCGAACCAACCGTCGGTTTCACCCTGCGCGATGTGACGGGCGGGGGCGAAGGCCGCACCCTCTTCCGCGCCGATCCCACGGGGGGCGATTTCTTCGATGCCCTGCATGCCCGCCTTGCCGCCGTGCTGGGGGTGGAGTTTGTCGAGAACGCGCTGAAGATCGATGTCGAACGCGATGGGATGCGGCTGACGGGCTATGCCGCCCTGCCCACCTATTCGCGGGGGTCAAGCGTTGCTCAATTCGTCTTCGTCAATGGCCGCCCCGTTCTGGACCGCCTGCTTCTGGGCGCGCTGCGGGTGGCCTATTTCGACTTCCTCAGCCGCGACCGCCACCCGGCGGCCGTCCTGACACTGACCTGTGATCCCGAACGGGTGGATGTGAACGTCCATCCCGCCAAGGCCGAGGTCCGTTTCCGCGAACCCGATGCGGCGCGCTCCCTTATCATCACCGGGCTGCGCACGGCCCTGTCCGGCGCAGGCCACCGCGCCAGCAGCACGGTCGGCGATGCCACGCTCGCCGCCTTCCGGCCCGAACCTGCGCCCGCGCGTATCTACCAGATGGACCGCCCGTCGCAGCCAAGCCTGTCGCGCGCCTTCGCCTTTCAGGCCCCGCAGCCGCAACCCGGCTTTGCCGAGGCCCCCGCCGCCCGCGCCGACACCGCGCCCCCGGAACCAGAGGCGACTCAACGCCCCCTCGGCGCCGCCCGCGCGCAACTGCATGAGAATTACATCATCGCCCAGACCGAAACCGGCATGGTCATCGTCGACCAGCATGCCGCGCATGAACGGCTGGTCTATGAACGCCTGAAACGCCAGATGGCCGAAACCGGCATCGCCGCGCAGGCCTTGCTGATCCCCGAAATCGTGGACCTGTCGCCCACCGACGCCACCCGCCTGCTGGACCACGCCGAGGCGCTATCCCGTCTCGGGCTTGCCATCGAACCCTTCGGCGGCAGCGCTGTCGCCGTGCGCGAAACCCCTGCCATTCTTGGCCCGGTCAATGCGGCGAACCTCATCCGCGATATCCTTGATGAACTGGCCGACCAAGGCGACAGCCTGCTCGTACAGGCCAAGATCGAGGCGGTGCTGTCCCGCATGGCCTGCCATGGCTCCGTCCGCTCTGGCCGCCAGATGCGGCCCGAAGAAATGAACGCCCTCCTGCGCGAGATGGAGGCGACGCCCCATTCCGGCCAATGCAACCATGGCCGCCCCACCTATGTGGAACTGAAACTCTCCGATATCGAAAGGCTCTTCGGTCGCCGATGATCACGATTGCCGGAACGGAATACGCTTGGAACGACCAAGCCGTCCTGATCGTAGGCGGCATCGCGCTGGCGCTGATCCTTGTCCTCCTCCTCACGCTCCGCGCGGCGGCGTCCTCCGCCCGTATGGCAGGCCCAATGCTGCGGCAGATGGAATGGATGACGAACCGTGTGCAGTCCCTGTCCGAAGGGCAGGAACGGCTGGCAGGTGGCCTGCATCATGTGTCCGAGGCGGCAGCCGTCAGCCAATCGTCGATGCTGAAGCTGATGGAACAACGCCTCGCCGATGTGCAGCGCCAGATGACCGAGGCGCTGCACGGCACCTCCACCCGCACGGCGCGGTCCTTGGGAGAGTTGCAGCAGCGACTGGAAACCATCGACCGCGCGCAGGCAAACATCGAAAAACTGTCGGGCAATGTTCTGTCCCTGCAGGATATCCTGTCGAACAAGCAGACACGCGGCGCCTTTGGCGAGATCCAGCTGAACGACATCGTCCTCAAGGCCCTGCCGTCGGATGCCTTCACCATGCAGGCCACGCTGTCGAACGGGCGGCGGGCCGATTGCCTGATCCACCTGCCCAATCCCCCCGGCCCGATCGTCATCGACGCCAAATTCCCGCTGGAGGCCTATGAGGCGCTCCGCCGGGCCGAGAACGCAGCACAACTGGCCGAGGCGCAAAGGAACCTCCGCACCGCCGTCCGCACCCATATCCGCGCGATTTCCGAGAAATACATCCTCGAAGGCGAAACCGCGGATGGCGCGCTGATGTTCCTGCCCTCTGAGGCGGTCTATGCCGAGTTGCACGCCAACTTCCCCGACGTGGTGCGCGAAGGCTTTGCCGCAAAGGTCTGGATCGTGTCGCCCACCACCTGCATGGCCACGCTCAACACCATGCGCGCGGTACTGAAGGACGCGCGGATGCGCGAACAGGCCGGGGCGATCCGCAAGGAACTCGCGCTTCTCTATGCCGATGTGGAACGGCTGGGGACACGGGTCGAAAACCTTGACCGCCATTTCGGGCAGGCGCAGCGCGATGTGGAGGAAATCAAGATCTCCACCGAAAAGGCCACCAAACGCGCCCGCCGCCTCGACAACTTCGATTTCGAGGAATTGGGAACCCCCGGCGCGCCCCTGATCGGCCCGCAGGCCGCCGAATGAGGCATCTGACACCGTCCGACTACACCCGCCAGCCATGGAAGAACGGCAAGGGCGTGACGGTGGAATTGTGCCGTGCCGAACGGGATGGTGCGATCGTGTACCGTCTGTCCATGGCGACGGTGGCCGAGGATGGCCCGTTCTCGCTCTTTCCCGGCATCGACCGGAACCTGACTGTGATCTCCGGCCCCGGCTTTCGTCTGACCGGCGAAGGCATAGCGCTCGACTGCCAGCCGTTGGTCCCCGTGGCATTTCCGGGTGATGTGGCAGTGTCCGCCTCCGGCACCGCGGCAGGGGTGTCAGAGGATTTCAACGTGATGACCGCCCGCACCCTGCCACGGCCAGAGGTGGCCGTGCTGCAGGATGCGCCGCTGCTGGTCGGCGAAAGTCTGGTTGCCGTCTTCGCCCTTGCGCCCCTTCGCCTCGGCGCGCGTTCACTGGCGCGGCATGATCTGCTGCTTGGCGCGGGACTGTCAGGCGCGGTTACGGGCGGGCCTGCGCTGGTGGTGCGGCTTCACGGCCTGTCGGGCTGACCCACACGGCACAGGCGCAGGAATTCGATGCGCGTGCCCCGGATGCGGTAGATTAGCACAAAGGGAATGATCGGCAGCGCCAGCGCCCGCAGTCCCTGCGGCGACGGCAGGGCGATCCCCGCCTCGGGGTTTTCCGCCAACCGCTTCAGCGCCTCCGCCAGATGCCGCTGCCCGTGGCGCAGGCCCGGGGGCAAGGTGCGGCGGTAATGCTCGCGCAGGGCCGCCAGATCGTTGCGGGCCGAGATCAGGAAGCGCTGCTCCATCCCGCGACCTAGACCTCGCTCGATGGCAGGGGGGCAGGGGGTGGCAATTCCCCGTCGGTGAACCACGACCCGACCCATTCTTCGATGTGAGAGGCGCAGATCAACTCACCCTCTTCGGCCTCGGCAAGCCGGTCGCCCAGAAGAGAAACTTCACTTCTGCCCAGATCGGCCAGAACACTTTGGGACATGTGCAGCATCGTGGCCCACCCAGCCTGCGCAAAAGGCGCAAGTGTCAACCTAACGCAACAGTCGATTCTGCTAAAGTGTCAATCTGCGGCGCATGTTTTTTCCCCATGCCCCGCAGAACGCGTCAGATCCGCAGGAAAGGCTGCGCCAGACGCGGGATGATGGCGTTGAACTTCAACGGCGCATCGGTCGCGGCAAGGCAGATGCAGACCTCGCCTTCCTCGGCCACGGGCGTATGCTGCATGGCTTCATCTGCGATTTCGATATCGCCGGGACCAAAACGATCCGTTTCGTCGCGGAACGCCCCCTGCAGCACCAGCGTCAGTTCCAGACCGCGATGCCCGTGATCGGGCACCGCCTGCCCGCCGGGAATGTACAAAAGCCGGGCCGAGGCATCCTTCCCCGTGGGCAGGATCGCCTGCTTCACGCCCATCCCCAGATTCCGCCACTTCACCTTGCTGACCCCGCCGCCGATGTAATCGGCCAAGGGTGCCGGGAAGATGCCAGCCCGCTTTAGCGGACGGCGTGCGGTGGCCTGTGACAGGCCGCTGATCCGGTCCATGCAGGCGGCAAGGCTGTCATCCGACATTGCCGCTACATCTTCGCTTTCCAGCATCGCGCCACCCACCGCCTCGAACGAGGCGAGGCGCGCGCGGCATTCGTCGCAAAGGGACACATGGGTCGCCACGACCAGATTGAAGGCCTCGGGCAGTTCGCCTGCCGCATAGGCCATCACAAGCTGGTCCGTAAGGTGGTGCCTGATGCTCATCCGTCTCTTGCCTTCAACTCATTTGCTGGCGCAAACGCTCCAGCGCCAATCTGATGCGCGACTTGATCGTTCCAAGGGGAAGACCCGTTTCGGCAGCAATCTCGCTGTGCGAGAGATCGCCGTAAAAAGCCCGTTCGATCAAGGCGCGCTGCTTCTCGGGCAGTTGGGCCAGCGCGGTGCCCAACCGTTCAGTATCCTGCTGCGCCTCCATGACCTCGGCCTGATCGGGTTCAGGCTCCGGCCCCCAGGGCAGTTCTTCCGGTTCGGGCCGGCGCGCCTTGCGCAGCGCGTCGATCCGTCGGTTGCGGGCGATGGTGAAGACCCAAGTCGCCACCGAAGCCCGCGCCGGATCGAAGAGGTGCGCCTTCTGCCACAGCGTCGCCATGACATCCTGCGCGCATTCCTCTGCCGTCGTGGCATCGGCGCCCGACTTCATCAGGAAGGCCTTCACCCGTGGGGCGAAATGCCGAAACAGCGCTGCAAACGCCGCCTTATCCTGATGGTCGCGCACCAAAAGCACCAGCGCGGCCCAATCCGTTTCCACCTGATCCGCCTGCACGGCAGAGCCTTCCTTCCGGACACTAACCCTCTGTTCCAGCGCAGCATATTGCTGCGCGGACGATGGCGCATCCGTTTTTTCGGCCTGACGTGCATCGAACATCATGGAACTGTTACGCCCGATGCTGTCCGCTGGATCACAGTTGGCGAAATGTTTCGCGGAAAGCCGATGTCAAGTTTCAACTGTCCAAAAAAAATTACACCTTGATCCAATCGCTTCCGTCCTCCGTAGAACGACAAAGACCAATAGGAGTAGCCCCTTTCATGCCGTTCGAGACCCTTGGTTCCGCCCCCCGCCGTATCGCCGTCATCGGGGGGGGCATCTCCGGCATGGCTGCGGCCCATCTTCTGGCCGACGAACATTCCGTCGTCCTGTTCGAGGCGGAAAACCGCCTCGGCGGCCATGCCCGCACGGTGATCGCGGGCAAGCGCGGGGATCAGCCGGTCGATACCGGCTTTATCGTCTTCAACAAGGTCAACTACCCGAATCTGCTCGGCCTCTTCGACAAGCTCGACGTGCCTTACGTCGAAAGCAGCATGAGCTTTGGCGCCTCTCTCGATGGCGGCCGCGTCGAATACGGGCTCGCCTCCTTCGACGCGATCTTTGCCCAGCGTAAGAACCTCGTCTCGCCCCGCTTCCTCGGGATGCTGACCGACATCATGCGCTTCAACAAGAACGCGCCGCAGGTGGTAAAGCCCGGCATGACGATCCGCGATCTGCTGGAAACGCTGGGCACGGGCGACTGGTTCCGCGACTACTACATCACCCCCTTCTCGGGCGCGATCTGGTCCACGCCCACCATGGGCATCCTCGATTTCCCGGCCCATGCCCTTGTGCGCTTCTTCGAGAACCACGCCCTGATGGGCTATGAAGGCCAGCACCAGTGGTACACGGTGAAGGGCGGGTCGATCGAGTATGTCCGCCGTCTGCATACATGCCTCACCACGCGCGGCGTGGACATCCGCCTCGGCGCGGCGGTCGCCGGGGTACAGCGGGAAGGCGGCGGCGTCCTGATCCGTCCCTTCGGCGGCGAGTGGGAGATGTTCGACGACGTGGTCTTCGCCACCCATTCCGACATCACCCTGTCTCTCTTGGCTGATCCCACGCCGGCCGAACGCGCCGCCCTTTCGGCGGTGCGCTATCAGCCCAATCAGGCCATCCTCCACCGCGACCCGTCGGTCATGCCGAAGAACCGCAAATGCTGGTCCTCTTGGGCCTATGTGGAACCGAAAGGCGGCGCGGGCGGCAAGATCGACCTGACCTATTGGATGAACTCGCTGCAGCCGATCCCGCAGGATGACCCGATCTTCGTCACCCTCAACTCGAACGGCGGGATCAACGAAAAGCTCATCGATGATGTCGTGACCTTCGATCACCCGGTCTATGATCTTGCCGCGCTTGAGGCGCAGGGGAAGATCCGCGCGATGAACGGCACGCTCAACACATGGTTCGCGGGCGCATGGATGCGGTCGGGCTTCCACGAGGATGGCTTCGCCTCGGCGGTCGATGTGGTCGAGGCGATGCGTTCCGGAGCAAGGGAAAGGCAGCTTGCGGCATGACCCCCGGCGATACGCATGTCGATCTGATCCGGGGCGAAACCTATCACGGTCGCAAGGGCGCGGTGGCCAACAGCTTCCGCTACACGGTGGATTACGTCCTGCTCGATCCAGAAACGGCACGCGGCCCCTCGCTGTTTTCCCGCAACCGCCGGAATCTGACCGCGATCCATGACGCCGATTTCGGCGGTGCCCCCGGCCAAGGGCGCGGCGCCGCATGGGTGCGCGAGGTGCTGGCAGCGCACGACCTGCCGGGATCGGACCGCATCCTGCTGCTGGGCCAGCCCCGCGTGCTGGGTCATGTCTTCAACCCGGTCAGCTTCTGGCTCTGCCATGATGCGGCGGGCGATCTGCGCACCGTCATCGCCGAGGTGTCCAACACCTATGGCGACCGCCACTCTTACCTGTGTTTCCGCGACGATCACGCCCCCATCACCCGGACCGACACGATCAAGGCGCGCAAGATCTTTCACGTCTCGCCCTTCCAGCCCATTGAAGGTGGCTACGATTTCCGCTTCGACATTCGCCCCGACAGGATCGGGGTCTGGATCGACTACACCTCGCAGGACGGCGGGCTTTACACCAACCTGATCGGCCCTCGCGTCCCCCTGACGAATGCCGAGATTCTGCGCGCCGCGATTCGCCGTCCCTTGGGCAGCCGCCGCGTGCTGGCGCTGATCCACTGGCAGGCGCTTAAACTCGCGCTCAAAGGCGTGAAGTTCCGCAACCGCCCCACACCGCCCCCGCAGGAAGTCACCCGATGACCGCCGCCCTGCCTGCAATCGCGCCCCGGGCAGGTTTGGCGGGGTGGAGCCTCTTCGCCGCGCTCATCGCGATGGCGGGGCTGCCGATCTATATCCACGCCCCGAAATACTATGTCGACAGCTATGGCGTCTCCCTCGCCGCGCTGGGCGGCGTGCTGGCGCTGCTGCGCCTCTTCGATGTGGTGCAAGACCCGGTTCTGGGCTGGCTGGCCGAGGCGGGCCGCGCCCGGCGCGGGCTTTGGGTCGCGCTGGCGGCAGGTGTGATGGCGCTGTCCATGCTGGGCCTCTTCGCCGTCCCCCCGCCCGTCGCCCCGCTCCTATGGTTCGCGATCACGCTGACGGGGCTCTTCTCGGCCTTCTCCTTTCTGACGATCACCTTCTATGCCGAAGGCGTGGCCAAGGCCGCCGCCCTTGGGCCGCAGGGCCACCTCCGGCTGGCAGGCTGGCGCGAAGGCGGGTCGCTTGCGGGCGTCTGCGTCGCCGCCGTGGCCCCCGTTGCCCTCGCGGGCCTGACGGGCAGCCCCTTCGCCGCCTTCGCCGCGCTGTTTGTCGGCCTCGCGCTGCTGGCCACCTTCGCCATGCGCAACCAGTGGCTGGGGCAGGGCGGCGGGTTCGAAAACCCGCTGGCCGCCTTCCGCCCTGCGCTGTCCGACCCGCTGGCACGTCGCCTGCTGCTGATCGCTCTGCTGAACGCGGCCCCGGTGGCCGTCACCTCCACCCTGTTCCTCTTCTTCGTGGAAAGCCGCCTTGCCGCCCCCGGCACGGAAGGCGCGCTCCTTCTGCTCTTTTTCCTTGCCGCTGCGCTGTCCACCCCGCTCTGGTCGCGCGGGGCACAGGCCTATGGCGCAAAGCGGGTGCTGCTCGCTGGCATGGCGCTGGCCATCGCTTCCTTCCTCTGGGCGGCCAGCCTTGGGGCAGGCGACACGCTGGCCTTCGCGGTGATCTGTGCCGCCTCCGGCGCGGCTCTGGGGGCTGACATGGTCCTGCTTCCCGCCCTCTTCGCCCGCCGTCTGGGCCAGCTTGGACAAGGCGGCGAAGCCGCCGCCTTCGGCCTATGGTCCTTCGTCTCGAAACTCTCTCTCGCCCTTGCCGCCGCGACCCTTCTTCCGGCGCTGCAGGCGGCGGGATTCACCCCGGGGCAGGAAAACGCGCCTTCCGCGCTTTTCGCCCTATCTGTCCTTTACGCGCTGGTTCCCTGCGCACTCAAGGTGCTCGCCATCGCGCTTCTGGCTGCCACCAAGGTTCCGGAGGTTTGACATGACTCCCTTCTTCTCGCTCTTGCTCGGGGCGCTCATCACTCTCGTCCTTGTCGCGATGAAATCGCGCTTCACGGGCTTTCGGACCCAGCGTCCCGCCGATCTGGCGGATCGTGGCCCGCGCTTTGACCTGCGCACCCATCTGTCCGGCCCCATCCTTTGCGAGGGGGTGATTTACGGCCCCACCGGCCGCGTCGCCTCGCGCTTCGTCGCTGAAATGGAGGGGGTCTGGGACGGCAACGCCGGCGTCCTCAAGGAACGCTTCCGCTATGACTCGGGCCGCATGCAGGATCGCGAATGGCGGCTGTTCCTGTCCAATGACGGCACCATTCGGGCCGAGGCGGATGACGTGGTCGGCCCCGGCCAAGGCCGCGCCGAAGGGTCGGGAGTCCTGCTCAACTACCGCATCAAGCTGGATGAAGAGGCAGGCGGTCATGTCCTGACCGTGACCGACTGGATGTATCTGATGGAGAACGGCACGATCATGAACCGCAGTCAGTTCACCAAGTTCGGCATCACGGTGGCCGAGCTTGTCGCCACCATGCGCCGGGTCCCGGCATGAGAGAGTTTCGCGGCAAACGCTACTGGCTTGTCGGCGCCTCTGAAGGGCTGGGCCTCGCCCTAGCCCATCGGCTCAGCAGCGCGGGGGCCGAACTTGTGATCTCTGCCCGCTCGCCCGACAAACTGGCCGAGGCCGTGGCCCGCCTGCCCGGTCGCGCCGTGCCCATCCCCTGCGATGTGGCCTCCACCGCCTCGGTGCGCGAGGCGGCCGAACAGGCAGGCCATCTGGATGGCGTGGTCTTCCTCGCCGGGGTCTATACCCCGATGAAGGCGCAGGACTGGGATGCCGACGCGGTCGAAGCGATGTGCAACATTAACCTCACCGGCTGCGCCCGCGTCATGGGCGCGGTGGTGCCGGGGATGGTAGAGCGGCGCAGCGGCCATGTGGTCATCACCGGGTCGCTGTCGGGCTTCCGTGGCCTGCCCGGGGCTATCGGCTATTGCGCCTCCAAGGCGGGGACGATGTCGCTGGCCGAGTCGATGTATTGCGACTTGCGCGGATCGGGGGTCGAGGTGCAGCTCTGCAATCCCGGCTTCATCAAGACGCGGCTGACCGACAAGAACGATTTCAACATGCCGCAAATCATGGAACCGGGGCAGGCGGCCCAGATCATGTTCGAACACATGACGACCGACCGCTTCTCCAACAGCTTCCCGATCCCCTTCGCTTGGGTGTTCCGGCTGTCGCAGTTCCTGCCCGACTGGGCCTATTACCGCCTCTTCGCGCCGAAATAGGGGCCAAATTTCTTCGAAGAAATTTGCAAAATCCTTCGAAGGATTTTGGCCCTCACAGGCCCAGCCTCACCATGAAGAACCCGTCCATCCCGCCCGCTTCGGCCCAGTGATCCGGCCGTAGGCGCAGCCCGCCGCCTTCTGTCCACCACGCCGGATCGACCCCCGGCATGTCCACCCTCTGCACCGTCAGCCCCGGATGCCGCGCCAGTGCGGCGGCCAACTGACCCTCGCCCTCTTCCGGCAGAAGCGAGCAGGTGCAGAACACCACCCTCCCCCCCGGCTTCACCATCTCCAGCGCGCGGTCCAGCAGCTGCGCCTGCAACTCCACCAGCCCGGCCACCTCGGACCCGTCCTTGACGAAAGGCAGGTCGGGATGCCGCCTGATCGTCCCCGTCGCCGAACAGGGCGCGTCCAGCAGAACCGCGTCAAAACGCTCTGTCGGCTGCCAGTCCAGCGCATCCGCCACCACCAACTCTGCCTCCAGCCCGCAGCGGGCAAGGTTCTCTCGCACCCGCCCCATCCGGGGCTCCGAGAGATCCAGCGCCGTCACCCGCGCGCCCGCCGCCGCCAGTTGCAGGGTCTTTCCCCCCGGCGCGGCGCAAAGGTCCAGCACCCGCTCCCCGGGTTTCGGGGCCAACAACCGCACCGCAAGGGCCGCAGCGGCGTCCTGCACCCACCAGCCCCCCGCCGCATAGCCCGCCAGCGCCGAGACCTGCCCCTTCTCTTCCAGCCGCAGCGACCCGGTCGGCAGGGCTACGCCCTCCGGCGCCTCTGCCCCGTCCCGGACGGTCAGGTCCAGCGGCGGCCCGCCCGCCTGCACCGCCTCCATCGCGGCCACCGCTTCGCGCCCATAGGCATGCACAAGCGGCTGGCGCAGCCAGCGCGGCATCCGCTGCGGGGGCAGCCCGTCAAAGGGCTGTTCCGGCACCTTGCGCAGCACGGCATTCACCAGCCCCGCCAGATGCCCCGTCCGCTTGCCGCGCCGTACGATCTCCACCGCCGCATTGACCGCACCATGCGCCGCAGCCCCTTGCGCCATCTCCACCACTGCCAGCCGCAGCGCATCGCGCACCATCCGTGGGGGGGATTTCCGCAGATGCGGCTCCAGCACCTTGTCCGCAGGTTCCACATGCCGCAGCACCGCCAGCGCCAGCCGTTGCGCCCGCGCCCGGTCGCCCGGCGGCAACCCCGCCAGCGGCCCCTGCGGATCGGCCACCACCTGCGTCAGCAGCCGCCCCTCGCCCAGCACCGCGCCCAGCAGACCCACCGCCGCCGCCCGTGCCGCCAAACCCTCTGCCGCCATGGCCCCTGCGCCCCCAGATCCTGCGCCCCTTGTTCCCTTGGGCATGGGGCGTATATCAACAGCCAGCGACAAGGAACCCTTCCCATGACCGACAACAGCCCGCGCTCCGATCTGCCGCCCGAAGCCCTGCGTGCGCTGGCCGAGGCCGAGGAACGCCGCAAGGCCGCAAAGGCGCAGGTTCTTCCACCCGAACTGGGCGGGCGCGACGGGCCGGAACCGGTGCGCTATGGCGATTGGGAAAAGAAGGGTCTGGCGATCGATTTCTGATCGCCGCGCGTCAGAACGCGCGTTGCGCCCGCCTCAGCGCAGCTTGAACGACGCCGAATCGCCCGCGCCCTTGTCGACGGTAAAGCGGATTTCCTCGCCCGCCCGCGCCTCGACCAATTGGCAATTCTTCGGGATCGGATAGCCCGACCAATCCATCTCGCGGCAGAAATAGCCGTCCTGCCATTCCCATGTCCCGGTCACATCCCAGCCAAGGGCGCGCCCCTTGATCTCGCCATCCTCTTCGACCTGCAGCGAGATGCCGAACATGCCCAGCCGCAATTCCTTGCCGGTGACGGTTTCGATGAAATCCGACTTGTCGCTGATGCGCGAAAAGCTTTCCGCCGAAGCGGGCAGCGCGACCAGCGCGAGAAGGGCAGCAGGAAAGACAGCGTGCAACATGGCGAAAGCTCCGATGGAAGCCAAGGTCATACGGCAGGGACTCTGTTCCGGATGAATACCGCATCCAGAATAACGGTCAATGTCACGCTGACGTGAAGGTTAGGGCGGAGTTAAAGTCCCAACACATCCATCATGTCATATTGTCCGGGCTTCGCGCCCTGCCCCCAAAGGGCCGCGCGCAGGGCGCCGCGGGCAAAGATCGCGCGGTCGGTCGCCACATGGCGCAGAATCACCCGCTCGCCATCGGCGGCAAAGATCACGTCATGCTCGCCCACGATGTCGCCGCCCCGCACGGCGGCGAATCCGATCTGCCCCCGCTTGCGCGCGCCCGTGATCCCGTGCCGCCCGCTGTCCATCGCCTCGTCCAGATCGACACCCCGCCCCTCGGCCGCGGCCCGGCCCAGCATCAGCGCCGTGCCCGACGGCGCATCCACCTTCATCCGATGATGCGCCTCGACGATCTCCACATCCCAATCCGCGTCCAAGGCGGCGGCGATCTTCTGGGTCAGCCGCACCAGCAGATTGACGCCAAGCGACATGTTCCCCGCGCGCACCACCACCGCGTGCCGGGCAGCGGCGTCGATCTTGGCCAGATGCTCGGCCTCCAACCCCGTCGTGCCGATCACATGCACCGCCCGCGCCTGCGCGGCCAGCGCCGCGAACTCCACCGTGGCCGCCGGGGCGGTGAAGTCGATCACCGCCTGCGCCTTGGCAAAGGCCTCCAGCGGGTCATCCGTCACCGCCACGCCCAGCGGCCCGCCCCCCATCGCCTCGCCGATATCGCGGCCGATCCAGGCATGTCCCGCCCGCTCCACACATCCCACCAGCCGCGCCTTGTCGGACGCCGCAATGGTGCGCACCAGCATCTGCCCCATGCGCCCCGAGGCACCCGTCACCACGATTCCCGGCAGATCGGCCATCTCATCCTCCACGCTTTCCGCCCCTTTAGCCGCAAGCGCCCCCCCGCGAAAGCCCGCCGTTGCGGGCGCGGGCCAAAGGGCCTATGTGGGGCGCATGTCGAACAAGCGCTTCTCCTCAGGCTCCGGCCCCTCGCAACGCCAGCTTCGCGTGGGCGAACTCATCCGCCGCACGCTGTCGGATGTGCTGAACCGGGCCGAGATTCACGACCCCGACCTGAACCGCATGTCCATCACGGTGGGCGAGGTGTCCTGCTCCCCGGACCTCAAGGTCGCCACCGTCTACGTGATGCCCCTGATGGGGTCCGTCCCGGTCGAGGATGCGATTGCGGCACTTGCCCGCAACAAGGCCGAATTGCGCCGTCGCGTCAGCGCCGAGATGACGCTGAAATACGCCCCCGACCTGCGCTTCCGCCCGGATGAGACCTTCGACAGGCTGGACGAAACCCGCCGCCTCTTCTCGGATGAAAAGGTCAAGCGCGACCTCGCCGCGCCCGAAGAAGAGTGACCCGTAGGGTGCGTGCTTTGCACGCACCGCCCCAAGGATGGTGCGTGCAAAGCACGCACCCTACCTGTCGTGAAAGAAGTCGTGGATCGTCTGCGCCATCGCCTCGCTGATCCCGTCCACCGCCATCAGATCGGCGATCCCGGCCCGCGACACCGCCTTCGCACTGCCGAAATGCGCAAGTAACGCGCGCTTCCGCGCCGCCCCCACCCCCGGCACATCGTCCAAAGGCGTCGCGCTCACTGCCTTCGCGCGTTTCGCCCGATGCGCGCCATTGGCCCAGCGATGCGCCTCGTCCCTTAACCTCTGCACGAAGTACAGAACCGGGTCATTGCGTTGCAACGCAAAGGGCCGCTCACCGGGGCGGTGGAACTCTTCCTTCCCGGCATCCCGGTCAATCCCCTTGGCCACGCCGATAAAGGGGATGTCCTCCACCCCCAGCTCGGCCATGATCTCGCCCACCGCCGACACCTGCCCCGCGCCGCCATCGATCAACAGCAGGTCCGGCCAGGCATCGGTTTTCCGCTCCGGGTCATCCTTCAGCAACCGCTCAAAGCGCCGGGTCAGCACCTCCTTCATCATGCCGAAGTCGTCGCCCGCCTTGCCTGCCTCGCCCTTGATATTGAACTTGCGATACTGGCCCTTGTTGAACCCGTCAGGACCGGCGACGATCATCCCGCCCACCGCATCCGACCCTTGGATATGGGCGTTGTCATAGACCTCGATCCGCCGCGGTGGCGCATCAAGGTCAAAGGCATCCGCCAGCCCGATCAACAGCTTGGACTGCGCCGCCCCTTCGGCCATGCGCCGCGCGAGCGATTCCTTGGCGTTGCGCGCCGCATTCTCCACCAGCTCGGCCTTCTCGCCCCGCTGCGGCACGGCCAGTTCCACCTTGCGCCCCGCCCGCTCCGACAGGGCGGCGGTCACCAGATCCTCATTCTCCACCGGATGCGACAGAAGGATCAGGCGCGGCGGCTCTTTGTCATCATAGAACTGGGTGACGAAGGCTTCCAGTATCTCCGGCTCCTCCGCCCCCGACCCCGTGCGCGGATAGAAGTCCCGGTTCCCCCAGCTCTGGTTGGCGCGGATGAAGAAGACCTGCACGCAGGCCTGCCCGCCATCCAGATGCAGCGCGATCACATCCGCCTCGGGCACGCCGCGCGGATTGATCCCCTGCGCCGATTGCACCTGCGTCAGCGCCCGGATGCGGTCGCGCAGCGCGGCGGCCCGCTCGAACTCCATCGCCTCCGATGCTTCGGCCATCTGGCTGGCCAGTTGCGCCTGCACCTCGGTCGACTTGCCCTGCAGAAACCGCTCGGCATCCGACACCTGCGCCGCATATTGCTCGGGCGTCACCCGGCCCACACAGGGCGCGGAACAGCGCTTGATCTGGAACAGAAGGCAGGGCCGCGTGCGGCTTTCGAACATCGCATCCGAACAGTTCCTCAGCAAGAACACCTTCTGCAACTGGTTCAGCGTCCGGTTCACCGCCCCGGCACTGGCAAAGGGGCCGAAATAGCTTCCCTTCTCGCTGCGCTTTCCGCGGTGCTTTTTCAACTGAGGAAAGGCATGTTCCTTCCCGATCAGGATGTTCGGAAAACTCTTGTCGTCCCGCAGCAGCACGTTGTAGCGCGGCTTCAGCTGCTTGATGAGGTTCTGCTCCAGCAGCAGCGCCTCCATCTCGGTCCGCGTCGTCAGGAACATCATCGACGCGGTTTCCGAAATCATCCGCGCGATCCGCCCCGAATGGCCCGACGGGCGCGCATAGTTCGACACCCGCGCCTTCAGGTTCCGCGCCTTGCCGACATAGAGCACCTCGGATTTCGCATTCAGCATCCGATAGACGCCGGGCGAGGAATCGAGGGTCCGCAAATGCGATTGGATCACCTCGTGACCCGTCGCCACGGGCGCCGTTTCGCCCCCTTCCCCGTCGATCTGCACGCCATCGGACAAAGTGTTTACACCTTCATTTCGGAGTCATCGATTCCCGCCCTTGGCTGCAACGCCGAAAGGCGAAGGACAAGAGGAAAGCTTTCCACTGATTGTGTGGATAACTCTGCGGGAAATATTTCGGCAGCGCGCATTTTTCCTTGTTTCTCACGGCATTCTTCGACTTGCCTAAATTTTAGGCACAACAACAAGTTATTGAAGGTAAACAAAAGATTTTCGCTGCGGCAGCAAATCCCTGAAAAACTTGAGGATTTTGTAACGTCTTGGTAACCTTACACTCAGAAGTGGACAACTCTGTAACAACCGCTGGTCGAAGGTCTGTAAACCTTACTCAACACTCGCGATATCGGGCGTCTGCCCTGCCCGGTGCTCGCTGCAGCCCCAGCAACGTGCCGCGCTGCTTCTTCAACCGAGCAAAGCCATCTTTCTCTCCGACCAAGATGTTCAGGAAAGACCCGTCATCGCACATCAGCACCTTGGGTGGCCGGCTTCAACTGCTCGATGAGGTTCCGCGTCCGCAGCAGCGCCTCCATCTCCTTCCGTGTCGTCCTCAGGATCTCCGAAGCGGTTTTCGGAGTCGTCCGCCCGATTCACCTCGAATGGCAAAGCGGGCGCGCACGGTTCGACACCCGCGCCTTCCGGACCGACCTACCCCCGGATTTCGCGTTCAGCATCCGTCACAGATGGGGCCGGGGTTCGCGGCTGCGAAGGCAGTACTGGATCACCGCGTGACGCACAACCAAGGGTATCGCGTCGCCCCCGTCCACCCGCTCTGCACGCCATCGGACAAAGCCGTTACACCTTCATTTCGGACTCATCGATTCCCTCTCTTGGCTGCAACGCCAAATGACGAAGGACAAGAGGAAAGCTTTCCACGGTTTCTGTGGATAACTCTGCGGGAAAGTTTTTGGCAGTGCGGATTTTCCCTTGTTTTCTGCTGCTTTCCTTGCATTGCCTAAAAAATAGGCAGATTTGCAAGACATTGAAAACAAACAAAAGATTTTCCAGATGACGGCAAATCCCTGAAAAACTTAGGGATTTTGTAACGTCTTGGTAACCAGAACCTCAGAAGTGGACAACTCTGTAACAACCGCTGGTCGAAGGGCTGTAAACCTTACTCAACACCCAAGACGTCCGGCGTCTGCCATGCCAGATGTTGGCCCCCGTCGACGGCGATCATCTGGCCCGTGACGGCCCGCGCATCGAGAAGGTATCCCAGCGCGGCGGTGATGTCAGACGGCGTTGCGCCGCGCTGCAGCACCGTCGCCGCGCGCTGGCGGGCGAAGGCCTCCGCCGTCTGTCGCCCGCCCTGCAGCGTGGGTCCCGGTCCGATGGCATTCACCCGCACCCGGGGCGCCAAACCCTGCGCCGAGGTCTGGGTCAACGCCCAAAGCCCCGCCTTGGCGATGGTATAGCTGGCGAAGTCCGGCGTCAGCTTCCAGACCCGCTGATCCACCATGTTCACGATCAGCCCCTGCGCCACGGGTTCGCCGCCCGCGTCGATCTCCGGCTCCGGCACCTGCGCGGCGAAGGCCTGCGTCAGCACGAACGGCGCGCGCAGGTTCGACTCGATGTGACGGTCCCAGCTTTGCCGGGTCGCGCTGACGAAATCGTCATGCTCAAAGATCGAGGCATTGTTGACCAGCACGGTCAAAGGCCCGGCCAGCGCCTCTGCCGCGCGTGGCAGCAGCGCCTGCACCTCATCCTCCACCAGAACATCCGCTGCCAGCGACACCGCCCGCCGCCCCATCGCGGCGATCTCGGCCACCACCGCCTCGGCCTCGTCCTTGCTGCCCGCGTAATGCACGGCCACATCGAACCCCCGGCCCGCAAGATAGAGCGCCATCGCCCGCCCCAGCCGCCGCCCGGACCCCGTCACCAATGCCCGCATCTCAGCCCTTCCCGCAGTCGCATCCACCCTTGCCGATGAGATAGCGCCCGCAGGCCCGGCAGCGAGAGGGTTTCGCCCGCGCCATTTTTGATTTCACCGACCGCGAGATCGCGCCGGGAAACAGCCATTTTCCGATCAGCCCGATCACGGCCATGCCGCCCAGAAACAGGATGAACAGCTTCAGCAGCACGGGATCACAGCCCGAACCGCGCCCAAAGCGCGCGTTCCTCGATCCCCTGCATCAGCCCGTCGGTTGCCGCCATCCCCAGCCGCTGCAGCAGCCCGCGCTTCTGGCCATAGGGGACCAGCCGCACCTTCTCGCCATAGATCTCCATCAGCTTGGGCCGCAGATGCGCCACGCCATCGACAAGGCCCAGCTTCGCCGCCTCGGCCCCCACCCAGACATCGGCGTTGAACAGGTCCGCCGTCAGGTCCAGCCGCGCCCCCCGCCGCGCCTTCACATGGTCGATGAAGGCGGCATGGATCGGCTCCTGCAACCGCTTCAACCGCTCCACATCCTCGGGCTTTTGCGGCAGGAACGGGTCGGCAAAACTCTTCGATTTGCCCGCCGTCACCACCCGCCGCTCAATCCCCTGCCGCGCCATCAGTTCCGGGAAGCCGAACGAGGCGAAGATCACCCCGATCGATCCCACGATGGACGAGGCATCCACAAAGATGTCATCCGCCGCGCAGGCCAGCCAATAGCCCCCGCTCGCTGCCACATCCTCGACAAAGGCATGGACCGGGACCTTCTTCTCTTCGGCCAACCGCCGCACCCGCGCCGCGATCAGCGCCGATTGCACCGCCGACCCACCGGGCGAGTTGATGACCAACGCCACCGCCGCAGGCTTGCCCTTGGCAAAGGCCCGCTCGATCAGCGGGGCGATGGTCTGGTCATTCAGGCCGCGCGATCCCACGCCGATCGCGCCCTGCAGGCGGATCACGGGAACGACAGCCGGTTTCGACAGGAAGGGGATGAAACGTCTCATGCCCCACAGCTAAGGCTGCGGGGCCCTGCGGACAAGGGCCGCTTGCGCAACGCGGCGGATTGGGGGCAGGGTCATCCCATGATCGACAAGCTGGAAATGTTCATCGCCCTTGCCAACGAACGCCATTTCGGCCGCGCGGCCGAGGTGTGTGGGGTGACGCAACCCACCCTCTCCTCCGCCATCCGGCAGTTGGAAGATCAGCTGGGCGTCCAACTTGTCTTTCGTGGCTCCCGCTTTCAGGGCCTGACCCCCGAAGGGCAGCGCGTGCTGGACTGGGGCCGCCGCATCGTGGGCGATATGCGCGCGCTCAAGGATGAAATGCGCACCGTCCGCGCGGGTCTCTCTGGCAACCTGCGCATCGGCGTCATCCCCACCGCCCTGCCCATGGTCGCAGGTCTGACGGCGCCCTTCACCGCCAAACACCCCAATGTCCGCGTCTCCATCCTGTCGCGCACCAGCGCCGAGATCCTGACCGGCATCGAATCCCTCGATCTGGATGCGGGCATCACCTATCTGGACAATGAACCACTGGGTCGCGTGGCGCAGGTCCCGCTCTATGCCGAATTCTATCGCTACCTCTGCGCCCCCGGCACCCCGCTGGCCGACCATGATCAGGTGACTTGGTCCGAAGTGGCCGAACAGCCGCTCTGTCTGCTGACGGGCGACATGCAGAACCGCCGCATTGTGAACCAGCATCTGGCCGAAGCCGGGGCGGCGGTCGTGCCGCAGATCGAATCGAATTCCACCATCGCGCTGACCAGCCATGTCCTGACCGGGCGCTGGGCCTCTATCGTGCCGCGCCAACTGGCCCAAATGTTCATCGCGGGGGGGCAGCTCTGCTCCATCCCCATCGTCGCGCCTGAGGTGGAACACCTCGTCGGCCTCATCACCGCCCGCCGCGACCCGATGACCCCGGTTCTTGCCGCCCTGATCGCCGAAGCCGAACGCTTCGCCAAGTCTGCCGCCTGACCCGCTCCGTAGGGTGCGTGCTTGCACGCACCCTACAGCTTTCAATAGACCAAACCTATCAAACAACGGGAAATCAATATTGATTTCCCTATCAAACGGCGTATCCCCAGACTCAGCACCCAAGGAAGGCCGCCGATGTCGCAGACCAGCACCGAAATCGCCGCGCGTGTGGGGGAAATCCTCGACGCGCATGAGGGGATGGAGGGATCGCTTCTGCCGATCCTCCACGCCATTCAGGCCGCCTATGGCTATGTCCCCCGGGACGCGCTGCCGATCATCGCCAAACGGCTGAACCTGACCCGCGCCGAAGTGCATGGCGTGATGTCCTTCTACCACGATTTCCGCGAAGACCCGGCGGGCAAGCATGTCCTGAAACTCTGCCGGGCCGAGGCCTGTCAGGCCATGGGCGGCGACCGTGTGGCGCAACATGCGCAGAACCGTCTTGGCATCGACTGGCACCAGACGACGAAAGACGGCCAGATCACGCTGGAACCCGTCTTCTGCCTTGGCCTCTGCGCCTGTGCCCCCGCCGCTCTGGTGGATGGCAAGGTGGTGGGCCGGGTGGACGAAGCCCGCCTCGATGCGATCATCGAAGGGGTGCGCTGATGAAACTCTACGTCCCCCGCGACGCCGCCGCCCGTGGCCTTGGTGCGGATGAGGTCGCCGCCGCCATTCTGGCCGAGGCCGCCAAGCGCGGCCTGACCGTCGATCTTGTCCGCAACGGCTCGCGCGGGATGGTCTGGCTGGAACCGCTGGTTGAGGTGGCCACTGATGCCGGTCGCCTCGCCTTCGGCCCGATGACCGTGGCCGACGTCCCCGCGCTCTTTGCCGATCTCGCCGCGCATCCCAAGGCGCTCGGCCTGACCGAAGCGCTGCCGTGGATGGCGAAACAGACCCGTCTCACCTTCGCCCGCGTCGGGGTCATCGACCCCCTCTCGCTCGCCGACTACGAATCCCACGGCGGCCTTGCAGGCCTGCGCCGTGCGCTGGGCATGGACAGCGCCGCCATCGTGGCCGAGGTCACTGAATCTGGCCTGCGCGGGCGAGGCGGCGCGGGCTTCCCCACTGGCATCAAATGGAAAACGGTGGCCGAGGCGAAGGCCGACCGCAAATACATCGTCTGCAACGCCGACGAAGGCGACTCTGGCACCTTCGCCGACCGCATGCTGATGGAAGGCGACCCCTTCACCCTGATCGAAGGCATGGTGATCGCGGGCATCGGCACGGGCGCCACCAAGGGCTTCGTCTATCTCCGCTCCGAATACCCGGATGCGATCGAGGTGATGACCGCCGCCGTCGACATCGCCCGCAAGTCCGGGCTGCTCGGCGCCTCCGTCCTCGGCTCGGGCAAGGCCTTCGACATGGAGATTCGCACCGGCGCGGGTGCCTATGTCTGCGGCGAGGAAACCTCGCTTCTGAACTCGCTGGAAGGCAAGCGCGGCATCGTCCGCGCCAAGCCGCCGCTGCCGGCGCTGCAAGGCTTCATGGGCAAGCCCACCGTGGTGAACAACGTCATCTCGCTGGCCACCATCCCGGTGATCTTTGAACGCGGCGCGGCTTTCTACAAGGATTTCGGCCTTGGCCGGTCGCGCGGCACGATTCCGCTGCAAATCGCCGGGAACGTGAAATTCGGCGGGCTCTTCGAAGTGGCCTTCGGCCTGACGCTTGGTGAAATCGTGGATCACATCGGCGGCGGCACCGCCACGGGCCGCCCGGTCAAGGCAGTGCAGGTCGGCGGTCCCCTCGGCGCCTATTTCCCCCGCGCGCTCTTCGACACCCCCTTCGGCTATGAGGAATTCGGCGCGAAGGAAGGCCTCATCGGCCATGCCGGGCTGGTGATCTTTGACGAAACCGCCGACATGCTGAAACAGGCGCGCTTCGCGATGGAATTCTGCGCCATTGAGTCCTGCGGCAAATGCACCCCCTGCCGCATCGGCGCGGTGCGCGGCGTGGAAACGGTAGACCGTATCGCCAAGGGCGATGCCGACGCCATCCCGCTGCTGACCGACCTCTGCAGCACGATGAAATCCGGCTCGCTCTGCGCGCTTGGCGGCTTCACCCCCTATCCGGTGATGTCCGCGCTGACCCATTTCCCCGACGACTTCGCCCCCGCGATGAAAGAGGCCGCCGAATGAAAGACTTCATCATCCCCGACCGTGATTTCGGCACGCCCGCCGCGAAATCCAAGGCGATGGTCACCCTCACCATCGACGGCTTCGATGTGACGGTCCCCGAAGGCACGTCCATCATGCGCGCCGCCGCCGAACTGGGCATCTCGGTGCCCAAGCTCTGCGCCACCGACAGCCTTGATGCGTTTGGGTCCTGCCGCCTCTGCCTCGTGGAAATCGAAGGCCGCAACGGCACCCCCGCCTCCTGCACCACGCCCGTCGCCCCCGGCCTCAAGGTCCACACCCAGAACGCCAAGCTGAAACAGCTGCGCCGCGGGGTGATGGAGCTCTACATCTCCGACCACCCGCTGGACTGCCTGACCTGCGGCGCCAATGGCGACTGCGAATTGCAGGACATGGCGGGTGCGGTGGGCCTGCGCGACGTCCGCTATGAAAAGGGCGAAAACCATTTCGAGGTTCGCAACACCAGCGGTGAGAAGAACCCCAACTGGCTGCCCAAGGACGAAAGCAACCCCTACTTCGCCTATGACCCGGCGAAATGCATCGTCTGCTCGCGCTGCGTCCGCGCCTGCGAGGAGATCCAAGGCACATTCGCCCTGACGATCGAAGGCCGCGGCTTCGACAGCCGCGTGTCCTTTGGGGCCAAGACCGACACGGCGCTCACCTCCGACTGCGTGTCCTGCGGGGCCTGCGTGCAGGCCTGCCCGACCGGCACCCTGCAGGAAAAATCCGTCATCGATATCGGCACCCCCGACCGTGCCGTCATCACCACCTGCGCCTATTGCGGTGTCGGCTGTTCCTTCAAGGCGGAGATGCGCGGCGACGAACTCGTCCGCATGACCCCCTACAAGCACGGCAAGGCCAATCGTGGCCATTCCTGCGTCAAGGGCCGCTTCGCCTATGGCTACGCCTCTCACAAGGACCGCATCCTGTCGCCCATGATCCGCGACAGCATCAACGACCCGTGGCAGGAAGTCACTTGGGCCGAGGCGATGGACTTCGCCGCCAACCGCATGAAGGGCATCATCGCGCAACACGGGCGGCAATCGGTGGGCGTCATCACCTCGTCGCGCTGCACGAATGAAGAAGCCTATCTGGTCCAGAAACTGACCCGCGCGGTGTTCCAGAACAACAACACCGACACCTGCGCCCGCGTCTGCCATTCGCCCACTGGCTATGGCTTGGGTCAGACCTTCGGCACCTCTGCCGGCACGCAGGATTTCGACAGCGTCGAACAGACCGATGTCGTCATCCTGATCGGCGCGAACCCCACCGATGGCCACCCCGTCTTCGCCTCGCGCCTGAAGAAACGCCTGCGCGCTGGTGCCAAGCTGATCGTGATCGACCCGCGCCGGATCGACCTTGTCGACACCGCCCATATCAAGGCCGCCCATCACCTGCCGCTGACGCCGGGCACCAATGTGGCCGTGGTCACGGCCATCGCCCATGTCATCGTCACCGAAGGCCTCTTTGACGAGGCCTTCATCCGTGACCGGTGCGACTGGGACGAATTCCAGGACTATGCCGAATTCGTCTCCGACCCCCGCCACTCACCCGAGGCGACGCAGTTGCTGACCGGCGTGAAGGCGGATGAACTGCGCGCCGCCGCCCGCCTCTATGCCAAGGGCGGCAATGGGGCGATCTATTACGGCCTTGGCGTGACGGAACATTCCCAAGGCTCCACCACCGTGATCGGCATCGCCAACCTTGCCATGCTGACCGGCAATATCGGCCGTCCCGGCGTGGGCGTGAACCCGCTGCGCGGGCAGAACAACGTGCAGGGCTCCTGCGACATGGGCAGCTTCCCGCATGAACTGCCGGGCTACCGCCACGTCAAGAACGACTCCGTGCGCCAGGTGTTCGAATCCCTCTGGGGCGTGAAGATCGACAACGAACCCGGCCTGCGCATCCCCAACATGCTGGATGCCGCGGTGGAAGGCACCTTCAAGGGCCTTTATTGCCAAGGCGAAGACATCCTGCAATCCGACCCCGACACGAAACACGTGGCGGCGGGCCTTGCGGCGATGGACTGCGTCATCGTCCACGACCTCTTCCTGAACGAGACGGCGAACTACGCCCATGTCTTCTTCCCCGGCTCCTCCTTCCTCGAAAAGGACGGCACCTTCACGAATGCCGAACGCCGCATCAACCGCGTGCGCAAGGTGATGGCCCCCCGTCAGGGCTATGCCGATTGGGAAGTGACGCAGCTTTTCGCACAGGCGATGGGGGCCGACTGGCACTACACCCACCCGTCCCAGATCATGGACGAAATCGCCATGCTCACCCCCTCCTTCGCGGGCGTCAGCTATGAGCGGCTGGAGGAAATGGGCTCCGTCCAATGGCCCTGCAACGAAAAGGCCCCCGAAGGCACGCCGCTGATGCATATCGACGGCTTCGTGCGCGGCAAGGGCAAGTTCATCGTCACCGAATATGTGGCGACCGATGAAAAGACCGGCCCGCGCTTCCCGCTGCTGCTGACCACCGGGCGCATCCTGTCGCAATACAACGTCGGCGCACAGACCCGGCGCACCGACAACGTCATCTGGCACGACGAAGACGTGCTGGAGATTCACCCCCATGACGCCGAACTGCGTGGTGTGCGCGACGGGCAATTCGTCAAGCTCGCCTCGCGTTCCGGCGAAACCTCGCTGCGGGCCAAGATCACGGATCGCGTCTCGCCCGGCGTGGTCTACACGACCTTCCACCACCCGACGACGCAGGCCAATGTCATCACCACCGATTTCTCGGACTGGGCGACCAACTGCCCGGAATACAAGGTGACGGCCGTGCAGGTCAGCCCGTCCAACGGCCCGACCGAGTGGCAGGAGGAATACGAAGCGCAGGCCGCCCAGTCGCGCCGCATTCTGGCGGCCGAGTGATGGAGACGGCGCGCCGCCTTCCCCGGCTGAGCTTTGGCTCGCAGGGCATCGAGCAGGGGTCGCGCCCCCTGCCCGAAGAGGTGGCGGTCGCGCTGTCCTTCAACGGGTCGACGCAGGCGGTGATGATGGCCACCCCCGCCGACCTGACCGATTTCGCCTATGGCTTCGCCCTGACCGAAGGCATCGCGACACCCGACCAGATCGATAGCGTTGATATCGTCTCTGCGGGCGAGGGTGTCGATGTGCAGGTCTGGCTGGCCGAGGATGCCGAAAAGCGTCTCGCCGCCCGCCGTCGCACGATGGCAGGCCCGGTGGGCTGCGGCCTCTGCGGGATCGACTCGATTGAACAGGCGATGCGCCCCGTGGCCCAGATCGCACCGTCGCCCCTGCGGATGACGCCCGCGCAGGTGATGCGGGCGGTGGCCTCGCTCACCGACCGCCAGCCGTTGCACGATTACACCCGCGCCGCCCATTGCGCCGCCTTTTGGACGCCCGACGGGCTGGTCGCAGCGCGCGAGGATGTGGGCCGCCACAACGCGTTGGACAAACTGGCGGGCCATGTGATCCGCGCGGGCTATGCCGAAGGCGCGGTGGTCCTGACCAGCCGCGTGTCGATCGATATGGTGCAAAAGGTCTGCGCCCTTGGCGCGCCGATCCTGATCGCCGTATCCGCCCCCACCGCCCATGCCGTGGACCTTGCCGAAGAGGCGGGTCTGACCCTGATCGCCCTTGCCCGGCCCGACCGGTTCGAGGTCTTCACCCATTCCGACCGACTGACGGAGAGCGCAAATGTCCGCTAACCCGCATGAAAAGCTGATCTACATGGCCAATCAGATTTCGAAATTCTTCGAATCAAAGCCCGAGGCCGAGGGCGTGGCCGGCATCGCCGCCCATATCAACGATTTCTGGGAACCCCGGATGCGGCGGCACTTCTTCGAAGTGGTCGATGCGGGCGGGGCAGGTCTGCGCCCGCTGGTGCTGACCGCTGCGGCGAAGATCAAGCGTCCCGTCCCCGAAACCGCGTGAAGGTATCGGCGCGGCTGCGCCGCACGCCTTTCCTGTCGCCTGCGCGCTGAGGCGCTTCGGCTCCGCGTTCAGGGGACGTTCCGTCCCCTCTGTGCGCGCGGTGCCCGCGCGCCCATTCACCCCTTGAGAGTATTTGCCGCCAAGATGAAGGGGGCGTTAAGGTTAATGCGTTCCGACCGTGCGCTGCGTGCCCACAGAATGCTGCACAAAAAGCGGCACAAAACAGGGCACAGCCGTTTCTGCCGGATGGACCGGATTAACGCGTGATTTCAGCCGTTTGACGGAATGTCCCGCGACAGACGCATATAGGTGAACATCCCCGTCAGGAACCCGGCAAAAGCCAGGAAACCGGCGGTGACCATCTGGGTCTGGTCCTGAATATCGGCCGAAAGCGCCAGATATCCGAAGGCCCAGAAACCCGACCAAGAAATCACGCAAATCAAGGCGATAAGCTTGTTCATCCCTGTCATCCCTCCTCCCAAAGGGCGGGCCGAAAGGGGTGAGTCATCGGCCCGTCTGCGACAGGGTAACGCAGGTCAGGCGAAATTCATCATGTATTTTGCATGTATCATTCCGAAGCGATTGCAAGCAGATAGCGCCCGTAATCGTTCTTGCGGAAGGTCTCGGCCCGTTTGAGCAGGGCGTCGCGGGTGATGAAGCCGGACCGCCACGCGATCTCATCCGGGCTGCCCACCTGCAGCCCTTGCCTGTCGGTCAGGGTGCGGACGAAATTCCCCGCATCAAGCAGCGAGCCATGGGTGCCGGTGTCCAGCCACGCATAGCCGCGCCCCATCCGCTCTACTTTCAAGCTACCCTCTGCGCGATATTTCTCAAGCAGATCAACGATTTCCAGCTCGCCCCGCGCGGAAGGGCGGATCGTTTCGGCAAGCTCGGGCGCGCGGCCGTCAAGGTAGTAGAGACCCGTCACGGCATAGTTGGACGGGGGCTTCTCAGGCTTTTCCTGAATGCTGCGCACCGTCCCGTCGGGCGCGAAATCCACCACACCATAGCGTTCGGGATCGACGACACGATAGCCGAAGACCGTGCCGCCCGTGCCCTGCGCATCGGCGGCGGCAAGGGTTTCGGGCAGGCCGTGGCCGAAGAAGATGTTGTCGCCCAGAACCATGGCCGAAGGCGCGCCGTTCAGGAAATCGCGCGCCAGAAGATAGGCCTGCGCCAGCCCGTCAGGCGAGGGTTGCACGATCCATGTGAAGGACAACCCCCATTGGCTTCCATCACCCATAAGGCGTTGGAATTGCGACTGATCTTCTGGAGTGGTGATAATCGCAATCTCACGTATCCCGCCCAGCATCAGGACCGAAAGCGGGTAGTAGATCATGGGTTTGTCATAGAGAGGGAGGAGCTGTTTCGACACGCCCATGGTGATGGGCCAAAGACGGGTGCCCGACCCGCCGGCGAGGATGATGCCCTTGCGTGTGGTCATGTGCGCAGCTCCTTCAGGATATCGGCAAGACCCGCGCGCCAGTCGGGACGCGGGATGCCGAAGTCACGGGTCAAGGTGGAACAGTCCAGCCGCGAATTCATAGGCCGCGCGGCAGGGGTGGGATAGGCCGAGGACGGGATGTCCGTGATCCTGCAGGGCAAACCGGCCCCGGCCATGATGGCGCGGGCGAAATCAGCCCAGCTTGTGTCGGGTGTTCCAGCGAAGTGATAGGTCCCGCCTGCAGCACCCTTGCTAAGGGCTTCCGCCATAACGAAAAGCGCATCGGCGATGGCGGCTGCGGGGGTGGGGCCACCGATCTGGTCCGCCACCACGTTCAGGCCCGCGCGTTCGGCCCCAAGCCGCAGCATCGTCTTGACGAAGTTCTGCCCATGGGCCGAGACGACCCAGCTTGTCCTCAGGATCACATGCTGCGCGGCGCTGGCCCGGATCGCCTCTTCGCCTGCCAGTTTGGACCGGCCATAGGCGTTGAGCGGCGCCGTCGGATGGTCCGTGGAAAAAGGAAACTCTCCAAGCCCGTCAAAGACATAATCAGTCGAGACGTGCAGGAGCGGGATGCCCTTTGCGGCGCAGGCCCGCGCCATGGCACCCGGGCTATCCCCGTTGACGACGGTCGCGGCGGCCTCTTCGCCTTCGGCCCGATCCACAGCCGTCCAAGCGGCGGCGTTGACCACAGCGTCGCAGTCATGGTGCGCGATAGCATCCGCGCAGCTGGCCGGATCGGCCAGATCGGCCTGATCGCGGCCTAGGAATACAGATGAAACGCCACTTGGGCAGCGGCGGGCCAGTTCGCGCGCGACCTGCCCTGTCTGGCCGAAGACCAGCAGCCTCACGCCTTGACCCCCAGCCGTTCGCCTACACCCTGACGGGCGAGCAGCGGGCGCCACCAAGCTTCGTTCTCCAGATACCAGCGGACGGTGCGGCGCAGCCCTTCCTCCAACGTGACGGAGGGGCGCCAGCCCAGTTCCTGACGCATCCGGGTGGGATCGATGGCATAGCGCAGGTCATGGCCGGGGCGGTCGGTGACGAAGGTGATCAACCGCTCATGCGGGGCGCCTTGCGGATGCATCTCATCCATCAGGCGGCAGATGGTGCGGACGAGGTCGATGTTCCTGGCCTCGTTCTCGCCGCCGATATTGTAGCTGCGCCCCAACTGCCCTTTCTGAAGGACAGTCAGCAAGGCATCGGCGTGATCTTCCACGAACAGCCAGTCACGCACGTTCTCGCCTTTGCCATAGACGGGGATCGCCTTGCCCGACAGGGCGTTCAGGATCACGACGGGGATCAGCTTCTCGGGGAAGTGGAAAGGGCCATAATTGTTGGAGCAGTTCGTCAGCACGACCGGCATGCCGTAGGTTTCATGCCAAGCGCGAACCAGATGGTCGGACGCCGCCTTGGATGCTGAATAGGGGCTGCGCGGGTCGTAGGGCGTGTCTTCTGTGAACTTGCCCGTCGGACCAAGGGACCCGAACACCTCATCCGTCGAGATGTGGTGAAAGCGGAAGGAGTCCGGCTTGCCCTTGCGCGTCCAGAAGGCGCGCGCGGCCTCCAGCAGGGTGAAGGTGCCGTTGATGTTCGTCTCGATAAAGGTGCCGGGGCCGTCGATCGACCTGTCGACATGGCTTTCGGCGGCCAGATGCATCACGGCATCAGGTTCATGCCGGGCGAAAATGCCGTCCATTGCCGCGCGGTCGCGGATATCGGCCTGTTCAAAGACATAGCGCGGCGAGTTCCCGACCGAGGCCACGTTTTCAAGGCAGGCGGCATAGGTCAGCGCATCGACATTCACAACGGAATGGCCTTGTGCCACAGCCAGCCGCACAACGGCCGAGCCGATGAAGCCCGCGCCCCCGGTGATCATGATCTTCATGCCGTCTCTCCGTAGATGAAGGGGCTTTGCCAATCGGCAAAGGCGGGGGCGGCCATATCCTTGTCCGACAGGACAGGCGCGTCTTCAGTTCCCCAATCGATCCCAACGGAATCCCACCGCACCGCGCCGTCATGCTGGGGCGCATAGACGTCGGTGCACTTGTATTGCACCTCGCAATCGTCCGTCAGGGTGATGAAGCCGTGCAGGAACCCTTTAGGCACAAGAAGTTGACGGCCGTTCTCGGCGCTGAGTTCAACCGCAACCCAGTTCCCATAGGCGGGAGAGCCGCGCCGCCCGTCCACCGCCACATCAAGGATCGCGCCGCGCGAACAGCGTACCAGTTTATCCTGCGCGCGGGGTGGCGATTGGTAATGAAGGCCGCGCAACGTGCCCTTGCGCGCCGAAAAGGAATGATTGTCCTGCACGAAGGCCAGATCTATGCCCGCCTCCCGCAGCCGTTCGGCATTCCATGTTTCGCTGAACCAGCCGCGCGTATCGCCAAAGCGGTGCGGCGTCAGGATCATCACATCGGGAAGGTCAGTCTTTTCGATCTGCATGAAGAACTCGTGTCACAGCCAAACCACAGGGTAAAGTCGTCAGATCAGATGCGCCACCGCCCCTGCCACAGCCTTCCCTAGGCTTGCATGGGCGGCCTCATCAAAATGGACACCATCGATTGGGCTGACGGAAATCACCTGCCCTGCGTCCAGAAAGCCGATGCCGCGCGAGGCGGCAAGGTCGCGGTACAGTGGGGCGAGCGCCTGTGACCGGGCTGCACCACCCCAGAACTCGGTCCGGATCGGTCCGGTTTCCACCACCGGGGGCGGGCAGATCAGAAGGATGCGGAACCCGCCATGGCGCGCCTGATAGTCCATCGACATCGCCACGTCGAGAAGCCCTGCGACACCCGCCGTCACCTGTTCGGGCGTGGTCGCGAAGCGGGTCTTCACGTCATTCGTGCCCAGCATCAGGGTCATCACGTCGATGGGGCCATGCGATTGCAGCGCCATGCGCAAGGCGGGGCGGGCGTTCATGTAATCGCCCATCACCGGATCGTCGAATTGTGCTGTCCGGCCGGGCAGGCCTTCTTCCACCAGTTCCCAATCGGCGCCAAGCACCGCATGGGTGACGGTGGGCCAACGCACGCCCTTGGGAAAGCGGCGATACTCGGCGCGGTCGATGATCGGGGGCGTGCCATGGGTGTTGCTGTCGCCGAAGGTCAGAAGAACGGGCATTGCGCCTCCGATGGCCGTTTCGGGCACAGGCTACGGGCTTGGCCGGGGCAGGTAAAGCCGCTTTGCCCCCTTGGCCTTTGCTGCCCCCGCGCGCATATAGGGGCGCAAAGACATGCGTGATGAGGAATGCCATGTTCGGGATCGACGACAAGACAGCCCCTCAGGGTGACCTGATCAAGGAAGGCACCGAGGCCACGTTCATGAAGGACGTGATCGAAGCCAGCCGCGAGGTGCCGGTGATCGTGGACTTCTGGGCCACTTGGTGTGGCCCATGCCGGACGCTGGGCCCCGCTCTGGAGGCGGCGGTTCTGGCTGCCAAAGGCAAGGTCAAGATGGTGAAGGTCGATGTCGACAAGAACCAGATGATTGCCGGTCAGTTGCGCATCCAGTCCATCCCGACCGTCTATGCCTTCTGGCAGGGCCAGCCGGTGGATGGCTTTCAGGGTGCGATTCCTGCTTCTGAGATCAAGAAATTCATCGATAAGCTGACCGCGCTGGTCGGGGATGGCGGTCTGGAAGAGGCGCTGGAAGCGGCTGAACAGATGTTGGCTGCGGGCGAGGTAACGGATGCGGCAGAGACCTTCGCTGCCATTCTGGGAGAAGAGCCCGAGAATGCAGTTGCCTTCGCGGGCCTCGTGCGCTGCCATCTGGCGCTGGGGCAACTCGATCAGGCCGAGGCGATGCTGAACGCCACCCCTGCCGCCATGGCGAAGGCAAAAGAGATCGAGGCCGCCCGGGCCCAGCTGGACCTTGCCAAACAGGCCGCGAACGCCGGGCCCGAGCAAGAGTTGCGCGCGGCGGTGGAGGCCGATCCGACCGACCGTCAGGCGCGCTTTGATCTGGCCACGGCGCTGCATGCGGCAGGCAAGGTGGAGGAGGCGGTCGATGTGCTTCTTGATCTTTTCCGGCTGGATCGCGAGTGGAATGAGGGGGCGGCGAAGACGCAGTTGCTGACGATCTTCGACGCGTTGAAGCCTACCGATCCTATCGTTTTGAAAGGACGCCGTCGGCTTTCGTCGATGATATTTGCCTGATGGCCTGACTGGGCTACCTGAGGCACATGATGAACGCCGCCGACCTGCCCGAAACCATTCCCGTATTTCCCTTGCCCGGTGCCCTGCTCTTGCCGCGCGGGCGGCTGCCTCTGCATATCTTCGAACCCCGCTATCTGGCGATGATCGAGGATTGCCTGAAGACAAAGCATCGCCTGATCGGCATGATCCAGCCGCGCGAGGTGCCCGGAACGGGCGAAAAGCGGCTGAATGCCATCGGTTGCGCTGGGCGGCTGACCGGTTTCTCAGAGACCGAGGATGGCCGCTACATGATCACTTTGGCCGGCATGTCGCGCTTTCGCGTGAAGGAAGAGGTGACGGGCTTCACCCCCTATCGCCGCTGTTCGGTGGATTGGGGCGGGTTCCAACGCGATCTCGGCCCGACGGAAGAGGATGCAGGTTTCCGGCGCGAAGAGTTCATGGCGCTGCTTGGCCGCTACTTCTCGGCCATGAACCTGTCGACCGACTGGTCCAGCATGAAGGAAGCCGAGACGGAACTGCTGATCAATTCGCTGTCCATGCTCTGCCCCTTCAGCCCCGAGGACAAGCAGGCGCTTCTGGAGGCGCCGTCGCTGACGACGCGGCGGGAAACGCTGGTCACGCTGATCGAATTCGCCCTGCGGGGCGGGTCATCGGACGAGGTGATGCAATGACAGAGGCGACGGTGTTCGACCGCCGGATGCTGGATGCGTTGGTCTGCCCCGTGACGCAGGCCGTGCTGACCTATGATGCCGAACGGCAGGAACTGGTGTCGCGGGCGGCGCATCTGGCCTTTCCGATCCGCGACGGCATCCCAATCATGCTGATCAGCGAAGCGCGCGCGCTGGACTAGATCGGTTTGCCTGCCAGCAGGCGGGGCAGATCACCTTGCAACCCCGCCGCCTGACGGATGAAGCGGCGGCGCAGGCCGGGCAGGGCGTTCACGATCCCAAGGCCAAGGTCACGCCCCGCGCGCAGGATCGGGTTGTCGTTCGAGAACAGCCGATTGACCGTGTCCATCCCCAGCGCGAGTGTCGTGGAATCGAAGCGCCGCCAGCGTTGATAGGCCTCTAGCGTGGTCTGGCTGCCGATATCTTCGCCCCGGCGATGGGCTTCGATCACGGTCTGGGCCAATGCCGCCACGTCGCGCAGGCCGAGGTTCAGCCCCTGTCCGGCAATGGGATGCACGCCATGGGCCGCGTCGCCCACCAGTGCCACTCGCGGCGCGATGAAGCGTTCTGCCAGCGACAGGGACAGCGGATAGGTGAAACGGTCGCCTGCCAAGGCGATCTCGCCCAGAAAATCGCCGAAACGGGGGCGCAGTGCCTGTAGATACTGGTCGTCCGGCAGGGCCTGTATGCGGGCGGCGTTTTCGTCCGTCTCACTCCAGACGATACTGGAATGATGGCCGCCCTTCAGAGGCAGGATGGCCAACGGGCCCTCGGGCATGAAGAACTGATGCGCGGTGCCGCCGTGATCCTTTTCGTGCCGGATCGCTGTGACAAGCGCGGTCTGGCCATAGCCCCAGCCGACGCGGCGGACACCTGCCCGCGTCGCCGTGCCGCTGCCGCGCCCGTCGCAGCCCACCAGAAGGCGGGCGGACAGGCTGCGCCCGCTGGCGAGCGTCACGCTGACGCCGTTTGCGGCCACGTCCTGATCGGTGACGGTTTCGCCCGAGAGCAGCGTCACATTCGGATGATCCGTCATCGCCGCAAGGAAGGCCGCGTAGAGATGGCGGTCTTCCAGCAGGAAACCCATCGGACCTTCTTCGATCTCGGCGGCATCGAAGGTCAGGAAGAAGGGCGCGGGACCTTGGCCTGCCAGACCATCGCTCGCCTTGATCCGGTGGATCGGCTGCGCCAGATCACCGATCTTTTGCCAGATGCCGATCATGGTCAGCAGGCGGCGCGAGGCGATGGCCAGCGCATAGGCCCGTCCGTCGAAGCCGGCTTCGGCGCGGGCCGGGGCGGGGCGGGCGTCGATCACCGTCACGCGCAAGCCCCCTTGCGCCAGGGCAAGGGCCAGCGCTGGGCCGTTCAGGCCGCCGCCTGCGATCAGGATGTCGGTATCGAACTTCATGATGGGCAATATGATCGTGGCATCAGGATTGTCCATGCGCCGCTCTGCCGCTACCGTCCCTGCCGTTAGGGAGGCGCGCATGGGCAAGAATTGGCAAAACCTCACGGCGGCAGAACTGGGGCGCGAGATCGGGGCAGGGCGGATCAACCCGGTCGATCTGGCGGAACAGCATCTGGAGGCGATCGGAAAGCATCCCTTGGCCGAGCGGATCTATGCCCGTCTGACGCCTGCGCGCGCGCGGGCCGAGGCGATGGCGGCCCATGGTCGGGCACGCAAGGGGTTTCGCCGTGGCTTGCTTGATGGCGTGCCGATCAGTTGGAAGGACCTGTTCGATACGGCCGGAGTGGCGACGGAGTCCGGGTCGGCCCTCTTGAAGGGCCGGGTGCCGGAGCGGGATGCCGAAGTCTTGGAAGTGGCGACGCAAGGCGGTCTCGTCTGTCTGGGCAAGACGCATATGTCGGAACTGGCCTTTTCCGGGCTGGGCCTGAACCCGATCACGGCCACGCCCCCTTGCATCAATGACGAAGGCGCGGTTCCGGGCGGGTCGTCTTCGGGTGCGGCGGCGTCGGTTGCCTATGGGCTGGCCCCGGCGGCGATCGGGTCGGATACCGGTGGGTCGGTGCGGATTCCGGCGGCGTGGAATGATCTGGTCGGGTTGAAGACGACGGCGGGGCGCATCCCGCTGGGTGGCACAGTGCCGCTGTGCGAAAAGTTCGACACGATTGGCCCGATAGCCCGCACGGTGGAGGATTGCGCGCTGCTGCTGGCAGCGATGGAGGGGGGACGGCCTACCGATCTGGGTGGGGCGAGCCTGTCGGGTATGCGCTTTCTGGTGCTGGAGACGGTCGCGCTGGACGACCTGCGCGAGAGGCCCGCGCAGGGGTTCGAGGATGCGGTGGCGCGGCTTGGCGCGGGCGGCGCGCAGATCGTCCATGGTAAGGTGCCAGAGGTGGCCGAGGCGATGGGTCTGGCTGCGTTGATCTTCACCGCCGAGGCCTATGGCATCTGGCGCGACCGGATCGAGGCCGCGCCGCAGAAGATGTTCCCGCGCATTCTGGAACGATTCCGGTCGGGCGCGTCGTTCAGCGCATCTGATTACGTGGCGGGCTGGCGGCGGCTGGAGGTGCTGCGCAAGGCTTGGTTGGAAAGGACCGCAGGCTTTGATGCAGTGATCCTGCCAACCTCGCCCATTCTGCCGCCACAGGCCGATCGGTTGATGACGGATGACGCCTATTACGTCACGGAAAACCTGCTCGCGTTGCGCAATACCCGCATCGGCAACCTGATGGGGCTGTGCGGCCTTACCTTGCCCACGATGCAGCCGTCCTGCGGGATCAGCTTTCTTGGCGCGCCGCATCAGGAAGAGCGTCTGCTGCGGGTGGGGGCGGCGGCGGCAAAGGCACTGCGCTAGGGGCAGAGTCGGAAAAGACACAGCTTTGAAGGGCAAGTGACGGGGCGCGTTGCGTTTTTCTGGACCGCTGCGCGGCGGTTGGCTATCGTGCGTCGAAACGGGGCGTCACGACCCCGGTATTGAGGCATGAATGCAGTTTCCTGAGCGGTTCTCGAGCCTGCCAGATTACGCATTTCCGCGTTTGCGGAAGTTGCTTGACCCCCACAAGCCGGGGGCCGAGCCGATTGCCATGACCATCGGCGAACCACGCCATCCGATGCCCGATTTCGTGGGGCCGGTGCTGGCGGAGAATGTGGCGGGCTTCGGCGTCTATCCCCCGAATGATGGGACGCCGGAATTGCTGGCGGCCATTTCGGGCTGGCTGTCGCGCCGGTATGGGGTGACGGTTGGCGAGGATCGGCTGATGATCCTGAACGGCACGCGTGAGGGGCTGTTCAACGCGGCCGTGGCGCTTTGCCCTGAGGTGAAGGGCGGCAAGAAGCCGGTCGTCCTGATGCCCAACCCCTTCTATCAGGTCTATGCGGTGGCCGCGCTGGCGATGGGGGCGGAGCCCGTTTATGTGCCCGCGACGGCGGCGACGGGCTTCCTGCCAGATTACGCGGCGCTGCCCAAGGATGTGCTGGACCGGGTAGCGATCGCCTATCTGTGCTCGCCTGCCAATCCGCAGGGGGCGATTGCGTCGCGCGACTATCTGGCGGGGCTGCTGCGGCTGGCGGAAACCCATGATTTCCGCGTCTTTTCCGACGAATGCTATTCCGAGATCTGGCGCGATGCGCCGCCCCCCGGCGCGCTGGAAGTGGCGGCAGAGATCGGCGCTGACCCAGAGCGGATCTTCGTTTTCCATTCGCTGTCGAAACGGTCGAACCTGCCGGGGCTGCGGTCGGGTTTCGTCGCAGGGGGCGCGCTGGGCATCGCCCGGATCCGCCAGCTGCGCGCCTTTGCCGGGGCGCCCCTGCCCCTGCCGGTGCAGAAGGTGAGCGAACGGGCTTGGTCGGACGAGGCGCATGTGGTGGCCAACCTCGCGCTTTATCAGGAAAAGTTCCGCATCGCGGATGAGGTTTTTGCGGGCGTGCAGGGGTTTTCCAATCCCGAAGGCGGGTTCTTCCTCTGGCTTCCGGTCGAGGATGGCGAGGGCGCGGCGCTGAAGCTTTGGACGCAGGCGGGGGTGCGGGTTTTGCCCGGCGCCTATCTGTCGCGTGAGGCCGGGGGGCAGAACCCCGGCAAAGGATATATCCGGGTCGCCATGGTGGCCCCAAGGGACGAAATGCAGCGCGGGCTGATCCGGCTTCGCGACTGCATCTACGGGTGAGGAACGGCAGCATGGCATCCTATCAGGCACGGCAGCGAGATCCCCTTCTGGATCAGAACATGCAGGCGATGCTGGAACGGCGCGGGCGCGAGCTTTTGGGGCTTGTGCTTGTGGCGGCGGCGCTGGCCTTTGTGGCGATGCTCTGGACCTATTCGCCCGAGGATCCGGGTTGGATGGTGGCGACGGACGAGCCCGCGAAGAACGCGCTGGGTCGGTTCGGGGCTGCGCTGTCTTCGACGCTGATCATCATCGGCGGCAAGGGCGCGTGGTCCATCCCGCTGATCCTGCTGGTCTGGGGCGGGCGGTTCCTGACGCATCGGGGCGCGGAACGCGCGCTGGGCCGGATCGTCTTTGCCGTGATCGCGGTGGCGATGTGTTCGGTCTATGCGGCCACGCTGGTGCCGGGGGCGGGCTGGGCCCATTCCTTCGGGCTGGGCGGGCTGTTCGGCGACACGGTTCTGGGCGCGCTGATCGGGATCGTGCCGGGCGGGACGGGGTTCAGCCTGAAGCTGGTGTCGCTGCTTTTGGGCCTTGGCGTGATCGCGATGCTGCTTTTCGTGACGGGTTTCGACCGGGCGGAGTTGCGGCAGATCGGCCGCTTTTTGATGGTGGGTTCGGTGATTGCCTATTCGCAGGCGATGGCCCTTGCTGGCAAGGGCGCGCAGGGCACGGCGCGGGCCGCGCTGGCGATGCAGGATCGCCGCCGCATGGCACAGGCGCAGCGGGCCGAGACGGCGGTGCGCCGGTCGGCGGTCGTGCAGCCCGAGCCGATGGTTTCTGAACCGCGCGGGATGGTCCGCCGTCCGCTGAGCGAGCCGTCGGTTTCCCCCGCGCAGGGCGCGGCGGAATGGGGCCGCCCGGTCCAACTGCGTGCCGAGCCGCGTTATGCCGCGCCCTTGGCCGAAGCGCCGCATTATGCGCCACCCAAGGAAAAGCTGGGCCTTCTGGCCCGGATGCCGGGGCTGATGCGCCGCCTGTCGGACCCAGAGCCGGAACTGGTAGAGCCGATGCAGCCCGATTATGACGACGGGCTGCGCCCGGACGAAGATCGTATCCGCGCCCGCATCTCGGACGCGATCAAGTCGCGCATCCGCAATCCGGGTGGACCGGTGAACGTGGTTCAGGCGGCGGTTCAGCGCCGTGAACCGGCGCTGCGCCGGGGACCGCAGCCCCTGATCGCTGATCTGACGCCGATGCCGCGCCCTGTTCCGGTGGCGCCGCCGCAGATGGCTGCCATCGCCGTGCCCGCCAATGCGCCCTTGGCCGCGCCGCCTTCGGTGCTGAGCCGCGCGCCCACCAGCCTGCCCCAAGAGCCCGAGATGGAGGAGGATTGGGAGGATGGCGAGAACATGTTCCGCGCCGATGGCTGGATGCCCGAGGTGGAGGACGAAGAGGATGACGAATACGCCCCCACCCCAGCGCGCGCCCTGACGGCGGACCGCCGCCCGGTGGTGCAGCATGTGGCCAAGAAGCCCAGCCCGCCGTCGCGTCAAGCCATGGCCGAGGCGCAGCCGCGCCTGAAATTCGAGGAAATCCAGCCGGAATACGAACTGCCTCCGCTGTCCCTGCTGGCCGCGCCGTCTTCGGTGCAGCGCCACACGCTTTCGGACGAGGCGCTGGAAGAGAACGCGCGGATGCTTGAAAACGTGCTGGATGACTATGGCGTGAAGGGCGAAATCGTCAGCGTCCGGCCCGGCCCGGTGGTCACGATGTACGAACTGGAACCTGCGCCGGGGTTGAAGGCCAGCCGCGTGATCGGGCTGGCGGATGATATCGCGCGGTCGATGTCGGCGCTGTCCGCCCGGGTGTCCACCGTGCCGGGGCGGACGGTGATCGGGATCGAATTGCCCAATGCGCATCGCGAAAAGGTCGTGCTGCGGGAAATCCTGTCGGCGCGCGACTTTGGCGACAGCAACATGCGGCTGCCGCTGGCGTTGGGCAAGGATATCGGGGGGGAGCCGGTGGTGGCGAACCTTGCCAAGATGCCCCACCTTCTGATTGCTGGGACCACGGGTTCGGGCAAGTCGGTCGCGATCAACACCATGATCCTGAGCCTTCTCTACAAGCTGACGCCCGAGGAATGCCGGTTGATCATGATCGACCCGAAGATGCTGGAACTGTCGGTCTATGACGGGATTCCGCATCTCCTTTCGCCCGTGGTGACGGACCCGAAGAAGGCCGTCGTCGCCCTGAAATGGGTGGTGGGCGAGATGGAGGAGCGCTACCGCAAGATGTCCAAGATGGGCGTGCGGAACATCGAAGGCTATAACGGACGGGTGCGCGAGGCGCTGGCGAAGGGCGAGCTGTTCAAGCGCACGATCCAGACCGGGTTCGACGAGGATACCGGCGAGCCGGTCTTTGAGACGGAGGAATTCGCCCCCGTCGCGCTGCCCTATATCGTGGTCATCGTCGACGAGATGGCGGACCTGATGATGGTGGCGGGCAAAGAGATCGAAGCCTGTATTCAACGGCTTGCGCAGATGGCGCGGGCGTCTGGTATCCACCTGATCATGGCGACGCAGCGGCCTTCAGTGGATGTGATCACCGGGACGATCAAGGCCAACTTCCCGACGCGGATTTCGTTCCAGGTCACGTCCAAGATCGACAGCCGCACCATTCTGGGCGAGCAGGGGGCAGAGCAACTGCTGGGCATGGGCGACATGCTTTACATGGCGGGTGGTGCAAAGATCACCCGTATTCACGGCCCCTTCGTCAGCGATGAAGAGGTCGAGGAAATCGTCAATCACCTCAAGAGCTTCGGCCCCCCGGCCTATATGTCGGGCGTGGTCGAGGGGCCGGAGGACGACAAGGCCGACGACATTGATCTGGTGCTTGGCCTTGGTGCCGGTGGGGCCGAGGGGAGCGATGAGGCGCTGTATGATCAGGCAGTGGCCATCGTTGCGCGGGATCGGAAGTGTTCCACTTCTTACATCCAGCGGAAGCTGGGCATCGGATACAACAAGGCCGCGCGTCTGGTGGAGCAGATGGAGGAAGAGGGGGTCGTCACCCGCGCCAACCATGTGGGCAAGCGCGAGATCCTTGTGCCGGAGGCCTGAGGGCGCGGTTAACGGTTTGTTAATGCAGGGCCGCCCGTGGGGCGGCCTTGTTCTTTTCCAGCCTGCTTGCTAGGTGCCGCGCCCGGGCGGAAGGGGCAGATATGACCGAAGAGCGGGCGATCAACGGACTGGCGGAGATGGTGGCGGCGGGGCTTGTGGCGCCCGAGGCGGCCCCCGGGTTGGCGCCGGTAGAGGACACATTCCGCATCCGCATGACCGCCGCCATGCGGGGGCGGGTTTTGGGGGCGGGGGACCCGGTGGCGCGGCAGTTTGTGCCGGAGGCTGCCGAAATGATAATCCGCGACGAGGAAATGGGCGATCCCATCGGGGATGAGGCGCATTCCCCGGTTAAGGGGTTGACGCATCGTTATCCGGATCGGGTCATCCTGCATGTGACGAAAACCTGTGAGGTCTATTGCCGTTTCTGCTTTCGCCGCGAGGCGGTGGGCGAGGAGGGATCGCTTCCCGAAAAGGATCTTCTGGCAGCCCTCGATTACATCGCGGTTAACCCGGCGATCCGTGAGGTGATCCTGACGGGGGGTGATCCGCTGGTGCTTTCTGCCCGCAGGATCAAGGGGTTGATGGAAAGGCTATCATCGATAGCGCATGTCGATCAGCTGCGCATCCATACCCGCATCCCGGTCGTGGCGCCCGAGAAGGTGACGGCGGAGCTGGTCGCCGCGCTGCGCGGGGCGCGGGTCTGGGTGGTGGTCCATACGAACCACGCGCAGGAGATTGGCGCGGCGGCAGAGGCGGCGCTGTCGCGGCTGGTGGAGGCGGGAATTCCCCTGCTTTCCCAATCGGTTCTGCTGCGTGGTATCAATGATAGCGGGATGGCGCTGGAGGGGTTGTTCCGGCGGTTGATGGCCTGCCGGGTGAAGCCCTATTACCTGCACCATTGCGATCTGGCGAAGGGGACGGGGCATTTCCGCACAACGATCGCAGAAGGGCAGGCCCTTATGGCGGGGCTGCGGGGGCGGATCAGCGGGACGCTGATCCCGACCTATGTACTTGATATTCCTGGCGGTTTCGGGAAGGTGCCGCTGGTGCGGGACCATGCGGAACCACTGAGCGGCGGGCTGTGGCGGATCACCGACTGGCAGGGCGGGCAGCATCTGTACCGCGATCCGGAGCGATAGAACTTATCGCATCGGGAATTTTCCGGCGAAAACGGTTGTGCCCTGTTTTGTGCCGCCTTTTGTGCAGCAAACTGTGGGCACGCAGCGCACGCTGCCGGGGCAATTGGTTAACCAAACCTGGCGCCGATGGCGCCAGATTTTTGGGGGATGGGGCCAGAAGGTAGGATGGGCAATATTGCCCATCCTACGCGCTTTAGGCGGGTTGCGCCGCGCCGAAGCCCTGCGCGCGGGTCGCGCGGGGCTTGAGGTAGCGGGCATAGCCGAGGTCGGCGCTTTCGATCTCCGTCTTGCGGCCCGAGACGATGTCGGCCAGCACGCGGCCCGAGCCTGCGGCCATGGTCCAGCCCAGCGTGCCGTGGCCCGTGTTCAGGAAGAGGTTCGGCAAGGTGGAGCGGCCGACAACCGGGGTGCCATCGGGCGTCATCGGACGCAGGCCCGTCCAGAAGGTGGCGCGCGACTGATCGCCCGCGCCGCCGAATAGGTCTTCGACCGAGTGTTCCAGCGTGGCGCGGCGTTTGGGGTTCAGCGACAGGTCGAAGCCTGCGATCTCGGCCATGCCGCCGACGCGGATGCGGTCGCCCAGACGGGTGATGGCGATCTTGTGGGTTTCGTCCATCACGGTGGAGACGGGGGCGCGATCTTCGTCCACGATCGGAACGGTGATCGAATAGCCCTTCACCGGATAGACCGGGAGTTTCATCCCGAAGGGCGACACGAGGAAGGGCGAATAGCTGCCCAAGGCCACCACGAAGGCATCCGCCGTGATGCGGCCTTCGGAGGTGCGGACGGCGGCGATCCGGGTGCCGTCGGATTCCAGCCCGTCGATGCCGACGCCGTAGCGGAAGGTCACGCCAAGGGCTTCGGCCATGGTGGAGAGCGCGTTGGTGAATTTGAAGCAGTCGCCGGTTTCATCGCCCGGCAGGCGCAGGCCACCGGCGATCTTGTCGCGCGCGGCGGCAAGGCCCGGTTCGGCGGCGAGGCAGGCGTCGCGGTCCAGCACCTCGAACGGGACGCCGTCGGCGCGCAGCACCTCGATATCCTTCGCGGCGCCGTCGACCTGTTTCTGGGTGCGGAAGAGTTGCAGCGTGCCTTGGGTGCGTTCGTCATAGGAGATGCCGGTTTCGGCGCGCAGTTCCATCAGGCAGTCGCGCGAGTATTCGGCAAGGCGCACCATGCGGCGCTTGTTGGTCTGATAGGCCTCGGTCGTGCAATTGGCGAGCATCTTCGCCATCCAGCCGAGTTTCGCCAGATCGGGGCGCGGCTGGATGATCAGCGGCGCGTGTTTCATGAACATCCACTTGATGGCCTTCTGCGGGATGCCCGGTGCTGCCCAAGGGGAGGAGTAGCCGGGGGAGATTTCGCCCGCATTGGCGAAGGAGGTTTCCAGCGAGGGGCCGGGCTGGCGGTCGATGACCGTGACCTCGTGCCCCGCCTTGGCCAGATACCAAGCCGAGGTGACACCGATCACGCCTGCGCCGAGAACCACGATTTTCATCTTTGCCTGCCTTGCCAGAGGGTTGCGTTCGAGTTGGGCGGAAGATGCCGGATTCGCGGCGGGAGGTGTTTGCGATCATCGGTCGGGGCGGGTGAGTGGACGGGAGAAAAATGCGAATATTGATTATTTCGAAGTGGAATATTGTGTAAGAAGTTTCATTGGCGGAAGAAACGAAGGCACTGAGTGGATTTAGAGAGGATTTCTGTCTTCGTAGATCGCCCAAGAATTGGGCGGTTCCCGGGCGGGGCTGCCCGTGCAGGGGCGGCTGCGGGATCACGCGGTCGGCACAAGCTTGCAACATTGCGGGAGGCGGGGATGCAAGGGCGCGGAGGAGGGCGTATATTCCCATCATGAACAGACGCACCGCCCTGATGGCCCCGATCCTTGCGCTTGCCCTCGCCCCGCTTGCGGCCCTGCCTGCGCGGGCGGAGCCGATCCCCTTGGCCGAGCTTTCGGCCTATCTGAACGGGCTGGTCACGGCCGAAGCGGATTTCACCCAGATCAATGCGGATGGCAGCATTTCGGAAGGGCGGCTGTATATCCGGCGTCCGGGGCGGGTGCGTTTCGAATATGCGCCGCCCGATCGCAGCCTTGTCATGGCGGGGGGCGGGCAGGTGGCGATTTTCGATGCGAAGTCGAACCAACCGCCCGAGCAGTATCCCTTGCGGCGCACGCCTTTGAACCTGATCCTTGCCGAGCGGGTGGATCTGGGCACGGCGGAGATGGTGGTCGGGCATTATGAGGCGCAGGACACCACGCGGGTGGTGGCGCAGGATCCGAAGTCGCCGGAATACGGCACGATCGAACTGGTGTTCTCGCGCGATCCCGTGGCGCTGTCGTCGTGGATCATCACGGATGATCTGGGCAACCGGACGACGATCGTGCTGGACCGGATGGTGACGGGGATGGACCTGCCCGCGTCGCTGTTCAGCATCACGATGGAAGTGGAGAAGCGGGGCGGGTGATCCCGCCCCTGCCCCCGGAATGCGCGGTCAGATCCGCCCGCAGGAGGTGAGCTGGGCGCGATACATCTCGGCCCGTTCGGCCACCTTGGCGGAGACGTCCATCAGCCAAGGCTTGCCCAAATAGGATTGGTTGGCATAGCCCGTGCGGCCTTCGTGATAGGCGAGGTATTGCGCCTGCGCGTCCCATTTGGAGATGCCGAGGCGCTGGGTCGAGATGTCCATGTACCAGCCCATGAAATCGGCCGCGTCGTCGATGCGGTCGCGGCGCGCGCCCCAGCGGCCGACGGCCTCTTCATATTCCTCCCATGTGCCGTCGAGGGCTTGGCTGTAGCCATAGGCCGAGGATTGGCGGCCCATCGGGATGATGCCGAGGGCATAGCGGTGGGGGGTGCGGGCATTGCCGATGAATTTGGATTCCTGATGGAAGGTGGCCATCTGGACATGGATCGGGATGCCCCAGCGCCGCTCGGTGTTCTTCATGGCGCGGAAATACTGCGGACGCTCTGCCGCGAGGGCACAGGCGTTGTCGAGATTGCGTGGCGCCGAATAGTTGCCACCCCCGCAGGAGGCCAGCAACATCAAGAGGATCGACGCGCGGAGAAGTCTGCTCATAAGCCCCTCGCACGGTTTTTGTTTTGCCGAGAGAATAGGGCAAAAGCGCGCCGGGGGAAATGGGGCAAAGGGGCGCGTCAGATCAGAAAGGCGAGAGTGAGCGGAAGTGTGATCACCGAGAGGAGGGTGGAGGCGATCACAAGGCCCGCGACGGCATCGGCATCGGCGCCGTATTTGGCGGCCATCATGTAGGAGGTGACGGCGACAGGGGTGGTGACCTGCAGGATGAGGACGGCGAGCGCGACCGGGGGAAGGTTCAGGGCGAGGCCCGCGCCAAGGGCGGCGGCGAGGCAGAGGCCCGCGCGCAGGAGCGAGAGGGCGAAGGCGCGGCCGAGGTGGCGGGCGTTCAGGCGGGCGACGGCGACGCCGAGGGTGATGAGCATGAGGGGGATGGCGATCTGGCCGATCAGGTCGAGCGAGTTGGTCAGCCAGCGCGGCGTGTGCCAGCCCTGCCAGAGGAAGAGCGCGCCGAGGAGGGTGGCGCCCATGATCGGTTCCTTCACCAGACGGGTGGGCGACCCGCCGCCCGCCACGACCCAGAGGCCGAAGGTGAAGCTCCATAGGATCATCACCGCGAAGACGACGATGGCGTAGCCGAGCCCTTCCTGCCCGAAGGCGAAGAGGGCGAGGGGGAGGCCCACATTCCCGGTATTGCCAAAGATCAGGGGCGCGAGATAGGTGCGCAGATCCAGCCGGAGCAGCCGTGCGAGGCCCCAGAAGACCAGCGTCAGCCCGCCATAGGCCAGCGCGGCGGCGATAGAGAGGGTGGTGAGGGCGGCGGGATCGATCTCGGTCTTCATCAGCGCGGTGAAGACGAGCGCGGGGACGGAAAGCGTCATGCAGAGGCGGGTGATGAACTCCATCCGGTAGTCAAACCCGGCCCGGACCCAGAGAAATCCGATCAATCCGAGCAGGCCGACAGGGGCCACGATCTCTAGCACTGTCGGGATGAGGTTCACAGACTGTTTCCCCGCTGTTGCACCTGCCGGATGGACAAGGGGCGGCGTGAGGGATTAGTAAAAGAATTCAAGGGATGCAATGTCATGTTCACCGCGCAGGCCAAATTCCATATCGGGCAGGTTGTCCGGCATCGCAAGCACCCCTTCCGGGGCGTGATCTTCGATGTGGACCCGCGCTTTTCCAATACCGAAGAATGGTATGACGCGATCCCCGAGGACAGCCGTCCTGCCAAGGATCAGCCCTTTTACCACCTGCTGGCCGAGAACGACCAATCCTATTACGTGGCCTATGTGTCGGAGCAGAACCTTTTGCCCGACGAAACCGGCGAACCGGTGGGCCATCCCGACCTGCCCGACCTGTTCGGTGATTTCGAGGATGGACGCTATCCGCTGCAGTTCCAGCTGAACTGACGCCAACCTTTCGTTCATTCTTCGCTGCCATCCTCTGCCCACGTGGTAAGGAGGGTTTCGCATGGATTTGCAGATTGAAGGGCGGGGCGAGGTGACGGTCATCCGCCCGGCAGAGGGGCGGCTGGATGCGCTGGCTGCCGTCGCCTTCAAGGACCGGATGAAGGCCGCGGTAGAGGCGGCACCCGGGCGGGTGGTGCTGGATCTGTCGGGGGTGGGGTTCATCGATTCAAGCGGGCTGGGCGCGGTGGTGGCCGCGCGGCGCTTTTTGCGGGCGGGGCAGGCGCTGGATCTGGCGGGGCTGACGGGGCCGGTGGCGCGGGTCTTCCGGCTGACGCGGATGGACATGCTGTTTGCCATTCATGCCGAGGTTGCGGATGCCATCGGCGAAGCGGCGTGAGCGGCATGTGATCGCGGCCAATCCGGCTGCGGTGCGGGGGCTGCTGGAGCGGCTGGAACGCGGCCCCGCCTTGGAAGGGCTGAGCGTGGATGCACGGGACTGCACGCTGCTGGTTCTGGCCGAGGTTCTGAACAATGTGGTGGAGCATGGCTATGCCGGTGCGCCGGGATGGATTGGGCTGATGCCGCTGCCGGGGCGGCCGGGGCTGGGCTGGCGGATCGTCGACCGGGCCAGCCGCGCGGCGACGCCTGCAGCGATGGCGCGCGATATGCCGGTGCAGGCGGCGGAAGGCGGGTTCGGGCTGCCGCTGATCCGTGCGCTGACGGACAGGCTGGCATTGCGGCGCAAGCGGGGGATGAACATCCTGACGCTGGAGGTGCGGGCGGAAGGCGGCGCGGCGGAAGCTGGCGTGGTGTGCGGGGCGGGGTGATGCCGGGGCCTGTGGCGTTGGGCCGTTCGGGTGGAAGCTGGACGCGGATGGCGGATCGCTGCGCGGCGGGATGGTCCGCCTTCGGCGCGGGGGGCGGCCTCGCACCGTCGGCGGAGAGCCCGCAGAGGCCAGAGCGGGGCGGTTCTGCGCTGCGGCGACGGCGATCTGGGATTGGCCGCTAAACCTTTGCGCGCAGGCGCCGTTATCTTTCACGTAGCTGTTGTGCGAGCTGCCCCCCGGTGCCGCGAGTTCTGCCCCCACCCATTCCCGGCACCGGGGGTATTCTCTTCCCTTCATGGCGGATCGGCCCTTCCCGCGCTTGCGGGCGGGGTCGGCCTTTTATGCGTCACGGGCGAAAGCCCGCCGGGACGATGCCGCGCGATGCGGATGCGGCCCTTGGGACGCGCTTTCCTGACGCTGCTTGGAAATGGGGCGGAAGCCGCCTAGGTTCCCCCGACAGGACAGCCTGACCGGCCCGTCCGACAGGACAGCCCGACAGGATAGGGAGAACCATCATGCGCGATTTCCATTTGCCCGGCCGTTCGGCCGTTTACGCCACCAACGGGATCTGCGCGACGTCGCACCCGCTGGCGGCGAAGGTGGCCGTGGAGGTGATGGAGCGGGGCGGAAACGCCGTGGATGCGGCGATTGCCGGGGCAGTTCTGCTGGGGATCTGCGAGCCGCAGATGACCGGGATCGGGGGGGATTGCTTTGTCCTGCTGAAACCCGCGGGGCGCGAGGATGTGATCGCGTTGAACGGGTCGGGGCGGGCGCCTGCGGGCCTGTCGGCGCAAGGATTGCGCGACCGGGGGCTGACGGCGGTGCCGCTGCATGGGGTGGAGGCCGTCACACTGCCCGGCGCGGTGGATGCCTTCTGCCGGTTGTCGGCGGATTGGGGAAAGCTGGGTCTGGATGCGGTGCTGGCGCCTGCCATCCGCTATGCCGAGGAGGGCGTGCCGGTCGCCCCGCGCGTGGCCTTTGACTGGGCGGGGGATGCCGAACATCTGCAGGGTGCGGCGCGGCAGCATTACCTGGTGAATGGCCGTGCGCCGAAGGCGGGCGAGGTGTTCCGTGCGCCGGGGCAAGCCGAGGTGCTGCGCCGGATCGCGAAAGAGGGGCGCAAGGGGTTCTACGAGGGCGAGGTGGCGGAGGACATGGTCGCCTCGCTGCGTGCGCTGGGCGGCGGCCATACGATGGCGGATTTCGCGGGCGTGGCCTGCGACTACACCACGCCGGTGGCGGGGACCTACAAGGGGGTGGAGTTGCTGGAGCATCCGCCGAACGGGCAGGGCGCAACGGCGATCCTGATGCTGAACATCCTGAGCCATTTCGATCTGGCCAGCATGGACCCGTTCGGGGCGGAGCGCGCGCATATCGAGGCGGAGGCGACGAAGCTTGCCTATGATGCGCGCAACAGGTTCATCGCGGACCCGGATCATACGTCGCGGCTGGAGCATATGCTTGCGCCCGGGACGGCGGCGCGGCTGGCCGCGCTGATCGACCCCAGGCGCGCCATGGCGGCGGCGGCGCCCCTGACGGAGGCGGTTCACAAGGACACGATCTATATCACCGTGGTCGACAAGGACCGGATGGCGGTCAGCCTGATCTATTCGATCTTCTGGGGGTTCGGGTCGGGGCTGGCGTCGGACAAGTTCGGGATCAACTTCCAGAACCGGGGCGCGGGGTTCACGCTGACCGCTGGGCATCCGAACGAGGCGGGGCCGGGCAAGCGGCCGATGCATACGATCATTCCGGGGATGCTGCGGCAGGGGGGGCGGGTGACCATGCCCTTTGGCGTGATGGGCGGGGCCTATCAGCCTTGCGGCCATGCGCGGCTGGTGACGAACCTTGTCGATTACGGGATGGAGGTGCAGGCGGCGAATGATGCGCCGCGCTGTTTCACCGGGCCGGAGGGGATGAAGGTGGAGCGCGGCTATTCGGATGCGGTGCGGGCCAAGCTGGCGGAGATGGGGCATGACGTGTCGATCCCCGACGAGCCGATCGGGGGGTGTCAGGCGATCGTGATCGGCGCGGATGGGGTTCTGGTGGGGGCCTCGGACCCGCGCAAGGATGGTTGCGCGCTGGGGTATTGAGATGGTCGACTATGAAGGGATCACGGTGCGCATCCGCGCGCTCTGCGCGGGCGAGACGGATGCGGTGGCGCTGATGGCGACGGTGGTCTGCGAGATCCATCACGGGCATCCGTTCTGCGACTGGACGGGGTTCTATCGGGTGGTGGGGCCGGAATTGCTGAAGATCGGGCCGTATCAGGGGGGGCATGGCTGTCTGGTCATCCCGTTCTCGCGCGGGGTCTGCGGGGCGGCGGCGCGGACGGGGCTGGTGCAGAACGTGCCGGATGTGGAGGCGTTCCCCGATCACATCGCCTGTTCGTCTTCGACGAAATCAGAGCTGGTGCTGCCGGTGTGGAACGGGGCGGGCGTGCTGCTGGGGGTGCTGGATCTGGACAGCGACACGCCAGCGGCCTTTACGCAGGCGGATGAGGATTGGCTGGTGCCCCTGCTGGCCGAGGTGTTCCGGGAGGCAGCATAGATGCGTGGGTCCTGTCATTGCGGGGCGGTGCGGTTTGAGGTGGAAGGGCCGATCCGTGACGCGATGGCCTGCCATTGCACGCAATGCCGCAAGGTGAGCGGGCATTATTGGGCGGCGGCCTCGGTCCCGGTGGCGCGCTGGCGGGTGACGGAGGTGCGGGGGCTGCGGTGGTATCGGTCGTCCCCGGTCGCGCAGCGGGGGTTCTGCGGGGAGTGCGGGGCGACGCTGTTCTGGTTGCCGGAGGCGGATGCGGTCTTTGACTGGGGCACGCCGGAGGAGCATGCGATCAGCTTCTCACCCGGCGCGCTGGAGGGGCCGACGGCGATCACGGTGTCGGAGCATATCTATGGGTCGGATGCGGGGGATTACTATTCCCCCGAGGGGCCGCCGCCCGAGGCGGGGCCTGCGCCCGATCGGTTGACGGCGTCCTGCCTGTGCGGGGCGTGCCGGTTCACCCTGCCGGGGCCTGCGGGCGAGATCACCGCCTGCCATTGCCACCAGTGCCGCAGCCTTTCGGGACATTATTCGGCCTCTTTCGATGTGGAAGAGGGGGAGGTGGAGTGGCAGGCTCGGGACGGGCTGGCCGAGTATCGCACGACGGGCGGCGGGGTGCGGGGCTTCTGTTCCGGTTGCGGCAGCAGCCTGTGGTTCCGCGCGGCGGATGGGGGATTTTCGGTCGAGGCGGGGGCGGTGGACGGGCCGACAGGCGGGCGGCTGGCCGCGCATATCTTCGTGGCCGAGAAGGGCGGTTACTACGAGATTGACGACGGTCTGCCGCAGGTTCCGGGCTGGGAGTAGCGGTCAGATGCGGCGGCTGGGGACCCAGGCGTAGCCGTTGGGGCAGAGGATGACGGCCTCGCGCAGGCCGTGATTGGGCTTGTCGGTCGGGGCCTGCAGGACGGTGGCCATCGGGAAGGCGGCGGCGGCGGCCACGGCCTGATCGGGGTCGGCCTCGTGCAGGCGCAACTCGATCCCTGCGCCACGCGGTGGGGTTTCGGGCAGGAGCGCATGCAGCGGATGGGCGGCATAGGTGGCATCGGCATGCAGCTGGATCGGCTGGCCCGCATGGAGCATCAGAGCGAAATCGGCGCTGGCCTGATGGGCGGTCATGCCGAAACAGGCGGTAAGGAAGGCGACCTGATCGCTCACGTCACGGACGAGGAGGTTGACGGTCACAGCGCGGAGCGCATGGCCGATCTCGGGCGCGGGGAGGGTGTCGTAATCCATCGGGGGCCTTTCCTTTGCGGCAGGGTGATCGGGCCGTGGTCGGCTGTCAACGTGCTGCGCGCTGGACAAGTGCGCGGCGGGCGGGCAGGCAGGGGGGATGGACGCGCTGTTCTCTCTGATCCCCTTGGCGGACCTGCTGGCCTTTCTGGCGGCGGGGATCGTGTTGAACCTGACGCCGGGGGCGGATGTGATCTTTGCCACGGCCTGCGGTGTGGCAGGCGGGCCGCGCGTGGGGGCGGTGGCGGGCTTGGGTGTGGGATTCGGCGGCCTGTTCCATGTCGGTCTGGCGGCTGTAGGGGTGAGCGCGCTGATTGCGGCGCATCCTGCGTCGCTGATAGTGCTGCAGTTCGCGGGGGCGGGCTATCTGCTGTGGCTGGCCTGGACGAGTTGGCGGGCCGGTGCAGGCGCGGCGGGGCGGGGCGAGATGCAGGCGGGCGTGGCGCTGTGGCGGGGCTTCGTGACCAATGCGCTGAACCCCAAGGTGGCGCTTTTCGTGCTTGCCTTCCTGCCGCAATTCACCGATGCCGCGCGCGGGCCAGTCTGGGCGCAGATCGTGGTTCTGGGGGCGCTGTTCACCCTGACGGGGACGGCGATCACCTGTGGATATGGCGCCTTGGCGGGGTTGGCCGGGCAAAGGCTGGCGGCCCGAATGGGATTGATGAACAGGGTCGCGGCGGTGATGCTGCTGGCGCTGGCGCTGCGGATGGCATGGGGGTGAAGGATGGCCGAGATCACGCTTCTGGACGGGGGCATGGGGCAGGAACTGGTGGCGCGGTCGGGGGATGAGCCGACGCAGCTATGGGCCACAAGGGTGATGATCGATCATCCGGGGCTGGTGGCCGCGATCCATGACGACTATTTCGCCGCCGGAGCGTCGGTGGCGACGACCAACACCTACAACATCCTGCATGACCGGCTGCAGCGGGTGGGGATGGATGAACAGTTCCACGCCCTGCATCTGCGCGCGCTGATGGAGGCGCATGAGGCGCGCGCGCGGGCAGGGCGCGGGATCATCGCGGGGTCGATGGGGCCTTTGGGCGAAAGCTACAGGCCCGACCTGACGCCGCCGGTGGAGGTGTCGGCGGCGCAATATGCCGAGAAGGCGCGGATCATGGCCCCGCATGTGGATGTGGTGCTGATCGAGACGATGTCGTCGCTTGATCTGGCGCGGGGGGCGCTGATCGGGGCGCAGGCGGCGGGCAAGCCCGTGTGGCTGTCGGTGTCGGTGCATGACCGGGACGGGACGAAGCTGCGGTCGGGGGAACCTGTCGCGGGGTTGGCCGAGGTGCTGAAGGCGGCACCTGCGGCGGCGGTGCTGGCAAATTGTTCGATGCCCGAGGCGATGGCGGCGGCTTTGGGGGAGTTGAAGGTGCTGGGCCTGCCCTTCGGGGCCTATGCGAACGGGTTCTCGGAAATCTCGCACCTGCCTTTGCCGGAGGACGGGGGGGCGCCCGCCTATTGCGCGCGGCACGATCTTTCGCCGGAGCGGTATGTGGCCTTTGCGATGGGTTGGGTGGCGCAGGGGGCGACGATCGTGGGCGGTTGCTGCGAGGTGGGGCCTGCGCATATCGCGGCGCTGGCGGGCGCTTTGCGTGATGCGGGGCATGTGGTGGTGTGAGCCTGCTGGCCGATTTCAGCTATGACCCGCCTGCGGGCGATCCGGTGATCCTGTTTGAGGATGCGCGGATCATCGTGGTGGACAAGCCTTCGGGGCTGTTGTCGGTTCCGGGGAAGCTGGAGGGGCGGGAGGATTGCCTGATGGCGCGGCTGGAGGCGTTCCGGCCGGGGGCGCTTTTGGTGCATCGGCTGGATTGCGACACGTCGGGGGTGATGATCTTTGCGCGGGACAAGGCGGCGCAGGGCTATCTGGGGCAGGAGTTCGAGAAGCGGCGGGCGAAGAAGAGTTACATCGCTCGGGTGGCGGGCGTGATGGTCGAGGAGCAGGGCCGCGTGGACCTGCCGCTTTGTGCGGATTGGGACTATCGGCCGCGGCAAAAGGTCGATTTCGAACGAGGTCGGCCTGCGGTGACGGAGTGGGAGGTCATCGCGCGGGGCGCGGGCGAGACGCGGGTGCGGATGTTTCCGCTGACCGGGCGGAGCCATCAGCTGCGCGTGCATATGCTGTCGCTGGGACATCCGATCCTTGGCGATCCGATCTATGCGGAGGGCGCGGCGCGGGCGCATCCGCGGCTGATGCTGCATGCGGAGCGGTTGGGGCTGCATCATCCGGCGGGCGGGGGATGGGTGGACTTCGCGGCGGAGTGCCCGTTCTGAGGGATTGAGCCTTGGCGGGGCACCCCCTCCCCCGGCCCCTCCCCCGTGAAGGACGGGGGAGGGGAGGGCGCCTTCAGGCGACCGGGGTGGGAGTGGCGGCCGTGGCAGTGAGTATTTGGGCCAAGATGAAGATCAGAGGGTGAGGGCGAGCTTTCGGCCTTCGTGGAAGGCGAACGCGGCTTGGCGCGGGGCGGCGCAATCGCCGATGCGGTGGGTGTCCTTGCCCGGGAAGGTTTCGGGGAAGGGGTCGAAGGCGATATTCGTCGTGGCCATGACGAGGGCGGAGGCGGGGATCGTGGTTTCCTCGCCCGTGAGGCCCGAGCGGAGGGTCGCGCCATTGCCGTGCCAGCGGGTGATGACATGTTCGGTCACGAACTGCGCGCCGAGGCGGGCGAGGCGCTGGCGGGCGGGGGCGTCGGCGGAGGTGCGGGTGATTTCCTTGCCGATATAGGGGTCGGGGGTGACGAGGATGACCTTTTTCCCCTGTTCGGCCATCGCCCAAGCCGTGCCCACGCCGCGCCAGGTGCCGCCTTCGTCATAGAGGAGGACGGTGTCGCCGAGGCGGGCTTCGCGGCGCATGACATCTTCCGCCGACCAGACATTGCCGTTTTCCAGCCCGGGGAGTTTTGGCAGGGCGGGGAGCCAGCGTTGTTTCGCGTCCGGGTCGGGGAGGGAGCCGGTGGCGAGGATCACCGTGTCGGCGGGGTGGGCGGCGATGTCGGCCTCGTCGAGGAAGGTGTTGAGGTGGAGGGTGACGCCGAGGCGCGTGAACTGGCCTTCGTACCAGTCGAGGAGGTCAAGGATCTGGGCGCGGCGGGGTTGCATTCCTGCGAGGCGGAACTGGCCGCCGATCTGGGGGGCAGCCTCGGCGATTTCGACGCGGTGGCCGCGTTCGGCGGTGGCGCGGGCGGCCTCACACCCCGCGGGGCCTGCGCCGACGATCAGGATATGGCGGGGGGTGGCGGCGGGGGTGAAGCGGTCGCCGCCCCATTCCCATTCGCGGCCCGCGCTGGGGTTGATGAGGCAGGAGATCCAGTAGTCGCGGGACCGCCTGCCCCAGCACATCTGGTTGCAGGAGATGCAGGCGCGGATGTCTTCGCTGCGGCCCGCCATCGTTTTCGCGGCGAGGTGGGGGTCGGCGATCTGGCCGCGCACGATGGAGACCATGTCGGCCTGACCGGAGGCGATGATGGTTTCGGCATTGTCGGGGGTTCTGACATGCGCCTCGGACGTGACCTTGGCGTGTTTGACCACGCCTTTCAGAACCTCGGTCACGGGGGCGGTGAGTTTTTCGGCGAATAGGAAAGTGGGCATCAGCCGTTCGAAATCGAGATAGCCGCCATGGCCGCAGGTGACGTAGTCGATCTGGCCTGTGGCATCGTGGAGGGCGACGATTTCGGCCAGCGCCTCGACCGACAGCGTGACGTCATGCGCATCGGAGGTGGAGACGGCGAGGCCCACAATGAAATCCTCGCCGCAGGCGCGGCGGATGCCGTCGATGATGTGGCGGGAAAAGCGGGTGCGGTTTTCAAGGGAGCCGCCCCATTGATCGGTGCGGGTGTTGGACCACGGGGTCCAGAACTGATCGAGGAGGGAGTGGTAGGCGGCCCAGACCTCCACCCCCTGAAAGCCTGCCTTGTGGCAGCGGATGGCGGCGGCGATGTAGGCGTCGATGAGTTCCTCGATTTCCCGTTCCGTCATGCGGTGGGAGCCGTCGCTGTCATGATAGCTGGCATGGCCGGAGGGGGACCAATGCGGCTGGAAAGACAGGTCGGAATCGCCATGGGCGCCGATGTGGTAAAGCTGTTGCAGGATGACGGCGCCTTCGGATTTGGCGGCGTCGGTCACCTTGCGGAAGGCGGGGATGATGTCGTCGGTGCCGTGCAGGTAGTTGCCACGGGTGAGGACGCCCGTGCGGTGGACGGGCACGGGTTCCATCACGATCATGCCTGCGCCGCCCTTGGCGCGTTCGGCGATGTAGCCCAGCGTGCGGGGGCCGGGGAGGCCCATGTCGGACATGTTGTTGGTGTGCGCGCCAAAGACGATGCGGTTTCGGAGCGTCGTGCCGCGCAGGGTGATGGGCGAGGTGAGGTGGGGGTGCTGGCTGCGGGTCATCGCGGGCTGTCCTCGGTGCGTTGGGGAGAGCCTAGCGCGGGCTGGGGCCGGGGTGTGAGATGCGGGGGCGACAGAAGAGGGCCGGTCCGCGCCATGGCGGCTGGCCGTACGGGCTGCGGTGCGGTCCGCGGCGACGAGCGACAAGGCGCCGTCTGCAGGCAGCAATTGCGTGGACGCGGTGCTCTGTGTTGAGGTGATGCCGTGGTGTGCAGGTCAGTGGGCGGGCGGAAGAATGAAGCCAGACGCGTATGCAGGGCGTGCCTTTCAGGCCTATGCCGTGGCATTTCACCTGATGATGATGGTTCTGCTGATCCTGTCGGCGCTGATGCGGACGGATGGCGTGTTCCTCTACACACTGGATGATCCCTATATCCATCTGGCCCTTGCCGAATCCATTCTGGAGGGCGGCTATGGGATCAATGCGGGGGAGTATGCCTCGCCGTCGTCGTCCATCCTCTATCCTGTCTTGCTGGCCCTCGGCCTGCTGATCGGGGGCGGGGATTGGACGCCGCTGGCGCTGTCTGCCCCCTTTTCACTGGCCGCAACGTGGATGATCGCCGGTTTTGTCTGGGCGGTCCTGGACAGACGGGTGAGCCTTGCGGCGGCGCTGCTGCTGGGTCCGGCGATCGGCTTTGTGACCAATGCCTTTGCTTTGCCCCTGACGGGGATGGAGCATTCGATCCATGTCTTTGCCACGGTGCTTGCCCTGACCGGCCTGTATCGGCTGGCGGTCGAGCCGGGGCAGCGCGGGGCGCTGGTCGCGGTTGCGGTGGGGACGGTGCTTTGCGCGACGATCCGGTTCGAGGGGCTGGCGCTTGCGCTGGCCTGTCTGGCGGGGCTGGTCGTGCTTGGGTTCCGTAGGGAGGCGGCGGGGCTGGGCGCCGGGGTGCTGCTGGTGCTGGGTGCCTATGCCGGGATGATGCTGTCGCTGGGACTGCCGGTCTTTCCCAGTTCGGTGATGACGAAGTCGGACATTGCCGCACAGGTGGGGGATGGCAATGCGGCGGGCCTGATCGCGGGGCTGATGGCGCATGTCTGGGAGGCGGTGAACATGCGCTGGGGCGTTCTGCTGGCCCTTGGCGGGATCGTCCTGACGGCAGCCGCCGCTGCCGAAGGGCCGGAGCGACGGGGGCGGCGGGTCTTTCTGCTGGTCGTGGCCTTTGTCCTGTTCGCGCATGTGGCGGCGGGCGAATATGGCTGGTTCGGGCGCTATGAGGTCTATGCGGTGGCGGCGCTGTTGATCGGGGTGCTGCCGGTGGTGGCGGGATGGATGCGGGCCCCTGCGGCGCAGCTGGCGCTGCCGATCCTTCTGCTGGTGATCGCCGCGCCCTATTTCTGGACGACCGCGCATACGGCGGCTGCTTCGGCCAATATCCATCAGCAGCAGTTCCAGATGCGCCGCTTCGCGCAGGAGGTCTTTCCGCAGCCGGTGGCGGTGAACGACCTTGGCCTTGTGGCCTATGGCAATGGAAATACCGTGCTGGACCTGTGGGGGCTGGGGTCGGAAGAGGCGCGGCGGCTGAGCGCGAACAACCAATGGACGGCAGACCGCCTGCAGGAGATCACCGAACGGCGCGGGGTGAGCTATGCGATGCTTTATCCGCTCTGGTTCCGCGAGGTGCCGGAGCTGTGGTGTCCGATCGCGGACCTTGTCACCAGCCAAGTGACCAGCGCGTCGGAGACGGTGCGGTTCTATCTGATCCGGCGGGAGTTGGAGGCGGAGATGCGCGCCGCGCTGGACAGGTTCGCGGCGGATCTGCCCGGGGGCGCGCGGCTGACGGTGCGGGACTGTGGGGCGGGGTGAGCGGCGGGCCGGGTCAGGGGGTCGAGAGGGCCTTCAGGCGCACGGAGATCAGCGAGAGCAGAGTCACGGCAAGCACCACGAGGATGGCGCGGAAGATGCTGATGCCAAAGACTGAGACGGAGAGGCCGAAGAACAGGTAAGCGGGCGCGAGGGTCAGGCCCATCCGTGACAGGGCCATGACGGCTGCATCCGGGTGATGCCGCCAGCGCCAAAAGGCCAGCCATGTGCCGAGCAGGGCAAGGATAAGGGACAGGCCGCCGACGACGCCGCCATTGGCCATGGTGTCGATCAGGTCATTGTCGGCAGAGGTGAGCGGCGCGATGATGGCATAGCGCGGGTCGGTGGCGACGAGGTCGGCCCAGCGGGCATCCTTGCCTTCGACACCGGCGCCGAGGATCGGGTTTTCGCTGAAGACGTGCAAGCCGAGGGTCCAGAGTTCGAAGCGCAGGCTGACGGAGCGGTCGGTCACCTCTCCGCCCGACTGGAACCAGTGGATGGCGCCGTTGACGCCGGAGGCGATGCGGTCTCGGACCAGCGGGCCGGGGGCCAGCAGCGCGGCGATGGTCAGGGCGGCCAGTGCCGCAGCGGCGAGGCTGTGGCGCTGCCAGAGGGGGCGGCGGCGGGTGATCATGTAGGCGCATGCGATGGCGATCAGGAGCAGGACCGGCCAGCCGCCCTTGGACCCGCTGAGGAGCGAGGCCTGCGCAGCCGCGAGGGCGGCGAGCAGGAGGCCAGCGCGCCAGAGGAGGGGACGGTTCGGGAAGGGGTAAAGGATCGCCGCGATGGCGCAGAAGCCTGCGAGGATGACGGCGCTGTGGCCGAACTTGATGGGGTTCCCGGCAGCGCCTTGGGCGCGCAGGCTGGGATCGGCGAGGACTTCCCATGCCGCATGGGCCCCGGCCAGAAAGCCCGCGATGCCGAGCGCCGCGATCCACGGCAGCGCGGGCCAGCCCCCGGCGCGGATCGTCCATGCCATGGCGGGCAGGAGGAGGAAGGGGATCAGCCGCTCATAGGCGCCGGGGTCGGTGTCGCCGTGGTAGAGGTTGAGGAGAAGACCCGTCAGGGCGAAGGCCGCGAAGCCGCCGAGCAGCGCCTGCCATGAGGCGCGCAGGGCGGGGTCTGAGATCGGCGTGGTTGCCCTTGCCCGGCGGGCGAGAAAGAAACCGGCGAGGGAAAGAAGCAGCGGGGCTGCCAGGTAGATGTTCGGGACGACGAGCAGCAGCGCGGTTCCCGCGAGGAAGAGGCCATGCCAAAGGCGCATCATTTTGGGGGGCCGCTCCGTCTTGTTCCGGGGTTCTGGGTCGGATGTGCGACTGAACTTGTCAACAGGGATCGTTAACCCTGCCAGTCGATCACGCCGCGCATGCGACCCCACATGCGGGCCAGAAGGCGGGGGGAATAGGCCAGCGCGCGGAGGGGGAGGGTGGCGGCGGTCTGCCAGATGAGCCGATGGCGGAGGCGATGGGCCTTGGCGGGGCCGTTGTATTTCGCGGTGTAGATCAGCTTGGACTGGGCGTGGTGATAGCCGCGCCAGTATTCGCCGCGCAGAGGGGCGTTGCCTTTGACCGACCGGCGGGAGAGGTGGACGGCCTGCGCCTGCGGGTCGATGATGAGGGGCAGGCGAGCGTTGAACCATGTGCGGCAGAGATCGTCATCCTCGTAATAGAGGAAGAAGCGTTCGTCGAAAAAGCCATGCGGGGCGGCGACGGACATGCGGATCAGCATGGCCGCGCCGGTGACGAAGCCCACACAGGCGGGGCCATCGGCGGCGGGACCTTTGGAGGGCCAGAGGTCATTCACCCAGCGGTGGCCGAGGTCGACGTGCCCTTCGCCATCCACGATCTGCGGGGCGATCAGTGCCGCTTCGGGGAACTGGTCGGCGGTGGTGACAAGCTGGGCCAGTGCCTTGGGCGTGAGGGTGCAGTCGGGGTTCAGGAGCAGCGCGAAATCGGTATGGACAAGATCGAGCGCGCGGTTGTTCGCCGCCCCGAAGCCCAGGTTGCGGGGATGGCGCAGGACGGTGGCATGGGGCAGGAGGCGGCGGCCTTCGTCTGCACTGCTGTCGCTTGAGGCGTTGTCGGAGAGGATCACACGCGGGCAGGCGGAGAGGAGCGGGACCAGCGCGGGCAGGCAATGGGCGCTGTTGTAGGTCACGATGATGGGCGTGACCCGGGCGAGGGCTGCGCTGTGCTCTGGAACGAGGGGTGTCTGCATGCCCGGCCTTTTCGCGCATCTTGCGGCGTCATTTGCGGACTTACGCGGCTTCCCGTGCCGGATCAATCGCCCGGCGGGCGGCGGTCCCTGCGCGGGCGGATCAGCGCGCGAGGAGGTAGAGCGAATTGTTCCGGGTACGGCTCTGGAGGCGGTAGCCGTGGCGGGCGAAGGCGGCGGTGCAACCCGGGTAATCGGCATCGGGTTCGGGATGTTCGATGACGATGCGGCGGGGCAGCAGGTCCGGCGCGCAGCCGTCAAGGAAGGGGACAAGGGCGCGGTCTTCGTGTCCTTCGATGTCGATCTTCAGGCCATGGATGCGGGTGATCCCGGCCTCTGCCACCAGTGCGGCGAGGGTGCGGACGGGCATGGTGCCGCTGTCGCTTTCCTCGATAGCCACGATGGCCACGTCATCCTTGCGGATCACGAGGTCGGCGCTGCCGTCGCGGTCGCTGACGGCGGCGTGGGTGAGGGTGAGGTTGGTCTGCCCCCCGGCGGCCGCGTTCCAGCCGATCTGGGCGATCATGCGGGGATTGGCGTCGATGCCGAGGACGCGGCCCTCGGGGCGGGCGGCGGCAAGGGGCAGGGCGTAAAGGCCGATGTTGCAGCCGATATCGACGAAATTCGCGTCAGTTGGCGCGTCGATCAGGAGGAAGTCGATATCCGCGCGGTTGTATTCGGGGACGAGGAGGAGACCGTATTCGATCAGGTTCCGTTCGCCATGGATGCGGAAGGCCGCGCCCCGGAAGCGGATGTCGAGCTTGCCTTGCCCCAGCGCGAGGATGAACCGGGTCATGCGCGACCGGAAGGCACCGCGGCGCAGGATGGTTTTCTGGGCAAGGCCGATCAGGGCGCGCTGCAGGGCGCTGGGGGCGTAGGTGCCATAGGGCGGTTGGCCGAGGATCGCGAATGCGCCGGATTCCTGACTGGTTACCCTGCGCCAACTGCCCTGCATAGCCGCCCCCGTTAACTTTCCTTAATTCCGTATGACGGGAAAAAGGGGGGGAAGCCAAGGGTAGTTATCGGGCCGTCGATCCTCCCCGAGCTGAAGATCGGGGAGGAAGCGCTGGCTTACTTCGCCGGGACCTTCGCAAAGCGCAGATAGGGCAGCTTGATGTCCAGCGGGCCGAAGCGTTCCGTCGCCTGTTCGTTGTTCAGCGCCAGCGCGACGATCATGTCCTGACCCGGCACCCAGTTGGCGGGGGCGGCGAGGGGGACGCCGTCGGTGGCCCGCACCGCGTCCAGCGCGCGCAGGATTTCGGCGAAGTTGCGGCCCACGCTCATCGGATAGGTCATCGTCAGGCGGACCTTCTTGTCCGGCCCGATGATGTAGACGGTACGCACGGTGGCGGAATGCGCGGGCGTGCGCCCTTCGGTCGGCAGGTAGTAGTCGGCGGGCAGCATGTCATAGGCCTTGGCCACGGAGAGGGAGCTGTCGTCGATGATCGGGAAATCGGCGGGGGCGCCGCCGAAAGCCTCGATATCCCGCTTCCATTTCTGGTGGTCACCGACTGAGTCGACCGACACGCCCAGAACCTTGGTGTTCCGCTTGGCCCATTCGGGGGCGAGTTGGGCGACCGCGCCGAATTCCGTGGTGCAGACAGGGGTGAAGTCGCGCGGGTGGCTGAAGACGATGCCGTAGCTGTCGCCAAGCCAATCGTGGAAATGGATGGTGCCTGCCGTCGACTCGGCGGTGAAGTCGGGGGCTGTGTCGTTGATGCGGACGGCCATGGCCATTCTCCTGTCTCTGATCCGTGGGGATTACATACGCCAAACGGAACGTGGTTTCATCCCCTTGGCGGTTCCTGCGCGAAAAAGAGAAAGGTCATCCCGCCCGGCGGCCTGCGGTGGAAGGATTTCCCAAAGGGGCCGGAGGCGGTGGGTCGTCCTTGCCGAAGGTGGCGGCACCGCCGATCCTGCGTTCCGAGGCGGTGGATGGCCGTCTGCGACAGGATGTGTCGCTTGGCCACTTGCCAGCCGGGGGTGGCCCTGCTTTGGTTCGGCCAACCCTTGGAGGACCCCATGCTGATCAAGCGCGACTTCTATATCGATGGCCGTTGGACCGCCCCCCTTGCCCCGCGCGATTGCCCGGTGATCGACCCGTCCACGGAAGAGGCCTGTGCGGTGATCTCGCTGGGGTCGGCGGCGGATACGGATGCGGCGGTGGCGGCGGCGAAGCGGGCCTTCCCGGCCTGGGCGGCAACGCCGCCTGCGGAGCGCAAGCGCTATGTCGAGGCGATCCTTGCCCAGTACGAGAAGCGGGAAGAGGAGATGGCGCAGGCCATCAGCATGGAGATGGGAGCCCCCATCGACATGTCGCGCAGCGATCAGGCGCCCTGCCTGCCGTGGCATCTGAAGAACTTCCTGACGGCCTTCGATCATATCGAGTGGATCCGCCCGCTTGGCCCGCATGCGCCCAATGACCGGATCGCGCTGGAACCCATCGGTGTGGTGGGGCTGATCACGCCGTGGAACTGGCCGATGAATCAGGTGACGCTGAAGGTGATCCCGGCATTGCTGGCGGGCTGCACCTGCGTGCTGAAACCGTCGGAGGAATCGCCGCTGTCGTCGCTGCTTTTCGCCGAATTCGTGCATGATGCGGGGGTTCCGGCGGGGGTGTTCAACCTGGTGAACGGCGACGGGATGGGCGTCGGCGCACGGCTGTCGGAGCATCCGGATGTGGAGATGATTTCCTTCACCGGGTCGACGCGTGCAGGGAAGGCGATTTCCAAGGCGGCGGCAGAGACGTTGAAGCGCGTGACGCTGGAACTGGGCGGCAAGGGCGCGAACCTGATCTTCGCCGATGCGGATGAGCGGGCAGTGGAGCGGGGGGTGCGGCACTGCTTCAACAATTCCGGGCAGAGCTGCAACGCGCCGACCCGGATGCTGGTGGAGCGCCCGGCCTATGACCGCGCGGTGGAGATTGCCGCGAAGGTGGCGGAAGGGACGAAGGTCGGGTCTGCGCATGAGGCGGGGCGGCATATCGGCCCGGTGGTGAACAAGCGGCAGTGGGACCAGATCCAGGGCTATATCCAGAAGGGCATCGAAGAGGGGGCGCGTCTGGTGTCGGGGGGGCTGGGGCTGCCCGAGGGGATGAACAAGGGTTATTTCGTGCGGCCCACAGTATTCGCCGACGTAAAGCCGGGGATGACCATCGAGAAGGAAGAGATCTTCGGACCCGTCCTGTCGATCATCCCGTTTGATACCGAGGAAGAGGCGGTGCGCATCGCCAATGACACGCCCTATGGCCTGACGAATTACGTCCAGTCGCAGGATGGCGCGCGACGCAACCGTCTGGCGCGGCAGTTGCGGGCGGGCATGGTGGAGATGAACGGCAAATCGCGGGGCGCCGGGTCGCCCTTCGGCGGGGTGAAAGCCTCCGGCCGGGCACGCGAGGGCGGCGTCTGGGGGATCGAGGAGTTTCTGGAGGTGAAGGCGATTTCGGGGTGGGATGCAGGTTGATCCTGCGGGTTTGGGGGGCGAACAGACCAGTGATCAGCTATTGGCCCGACTTGGCTTAATTTGCGTGATCCGTATGGTCTTGAAGACTGATGTGAGCTAGCAGGACACTCTGTGTATGCCATTGCAAAGGGCTGTCTGTTCAGGTGGACCCCTGAGCCGGGATACCGATAGGGCGAGCGTCGTGCCTTATGGTGTGGACAAATCGGTAAAGGCGTAAATCGTGGCCACCAAAGATGACTCTCAGGACGAGATCGACCTTCCAGAAATGCTGTGTGGGTTGAGGTCGCACCTTTGGATCGTTCTCGTCTGTGTTCTCTGCGGTGCTGCTTTCGGCAAGATGCTTGAGCGTCCTGCTGTTTTCGAGGCCCGTGCGGTTTTCGTTATCTCTGAACCACGCGCATTTCTGTCGAAAACACCTGACGCACAGCCGCAATTCGACGACCAGGTGATTGAGCTCTTGCTCGGCTCCCGCTTTGCGGGGGGTGTATTCGAAGACGTGAGTGCCTCGGGTTCCGCTGATGTCCTGACGAGTGGGGAGGGCGGTGCAAGCGCGGGGGATGGGCAGGCGGAGACGGTGGCGCTGAGCCGGTTTATCGATATGTATCGGGCCTCCGTGTCGGTGAGCAGGGCTACCTCCAAGGCGATCGAAGTTGTTGTCCGGCATCCGGACCCATCTGCAGCGGCGAAGTTGGCGAACGCGATCGTGGAGCGCGCGGTGAGCGTTATCCCGCAAGACGGGTCTGGACGTGCAAACGCATGGATGCAGGAGGCAACACGCACGATCGGCGAGGCCGGTATCCGCCGCGATGAGGCATCCCGTGCCCTGACAGCGGCGCTTAAAGCGGGTGAGGCCGAGGGCATCATCCGGGACCTGCAGATGGAATTGGCCATGGCTCGCGCCGGTTATGATCTGTTGATGGAGGCATTCAAGGCCAAGGCGAGTATGGCTGTTGCCGTGCCGGAAGCGAACATTATCGAGGCAGCCAGAGTGCCGACGGCCCCGCGATCACAAGGGATTTCCCCGCCTATCGTGTTCGGAGCGGCAGGAATGGTCGCTGGCGGCCTGATTGCCGGACTATGGGCGATCCTGTCAGGCCGTATCCATTCCCGGACGACCATGACGCGGTTTGTCCGGGCACCGATCAACGCAGTGCAATCGGGTCGGCCGCGGTTCTTGCGAACCACGGCGTCGGGCGGCGGGGCGTTCTCCATCGCGGAACCCGGTGCGACGGAGATTCTGGTCGCTTTGCGATCCCGGGGATCGCGGGTTGCGGTGATTGTCGCAGGGGACGAGGCAATCTCTCCACTTCCTTCAGCCCTTTGGTTGTCGCGTAGGCTTTCTGATGACCGGAGGACCGTTCCAGTCATCGCGTTCGGTGTGTCCCAGCCGATTGGTGCTCCGGAGGCACCCTTGGCGAAGGAGACGTCCGCTGTGAAAGGCTTGGTTGCCCGGAAGGTGGAAGCTGGGGACGTCCTCTTTCCATCCGAGCCATTTGACTTCAGCCTGCATTTCTCGGATTTGCTGGCCTCGCTGACGCAAGATGGCGCGGGTGGTCACGTTATCCTTGCTTGCAGTGCAGCATGGTCCACCACGGTGCTGCGAGCGACGGTGCAGAATGATCCGCTTGTTATCGCTATAACCAAGCCGGGCATGACTGGCAGGGAGCGCCTTGACGCCCTGCGACGGGCAGCACCGCCGGATGTGAACATCATGCTGGCGTCTTGAGGAACAGGTCGGCCAATATCTGTTTCTTGGCCAGCCTGACCCTGACCAGCTGTGCAGGCCATTTCCTTCAGCCATATGCCGCAGAGGCACCGCTCTTGGTGGGGCGGAGCGTCTGAGATAGCAACCAGCAGGAGATGAAGGTATGAGGTGCGTCGGCGCGGATTGCAGCCAGAACCGCAGATGGCGGATCAGGTAGAAGCGCCGGGGTGATCGGGAATGCAGGGACTCTGAGCGAGCGGAACTTGAGGGCGGAATTGGCAAATCTCATGCAAACCATAGCGGCCGAAACGACCATTCGAGAGGCGATGCGGTCCCTTGATCGGTCTGTGATCAAGCTATGCGTGGTCACGGCGGAGACGGGAAGCCTCGTCCGGACACTGACGGATGGTGATGTCCGACGCGCTTTGCTGGGTGGGGCGACCCTGGATACGCCGGTCGCTGCCCTGCCGTCGAAAGAGCCGATCACCTTCCCCGAGGGCACGTCCTCGGCAGAGCTGTTGCAGGCCATGCGCAGCCATTCGATCAATGCGGTGGTGATCGTGGACAGCGCGGGTATGCCTGTGGACGTGGTGGCGAAAAGCGCGCTTGAGAACCTGATCCTGCTTTCGCCGCCGCATATGGGAACGGCGGAAGTGGCCCTGGTGCAGCAGGCCTTCGACGAAAACTGGGTCGCGCCCGCCGGTCCGCATCTGGCGCGGTTCGAGGAAGACCTGAAGGCAGTGAGCAGTCGCAGTCATGCGCTGGCTTTGTCTTCTGGAAGTGCCGGATTGCACCTTGCTTTGCGCGTGCTCGGGGTAGGTGCGGAAGATAGTGTCTATGTGTCGGACCTGACCTTCATCGCGTCTTTGCAGCCGATCCTCTATGAAGGTGCGACACCCGTCTTGATCGATGCAGAGCCGACGGGTTGGAACATGTCGCCTGCCGCGCTTGGTCGTCGACTTGAAATGGATGCAGCACGCGGCAGGTTGCCTGCTGCGATCATCGTCGTGCATCTTTACGGGCAGTCGGCGGATATGGATGCGATCGTCGCACTTGCAGAGACCTATGGCGTGCCGATCATCGAGGATGCGGCAGAAAGCCTTGGAGCCACCTATCGTAACCGTCCCAGCGGGTCGCACGGACTGCTGAGCGTCTATTCCTTCAACGGAAACAAGATCATCACCACATCGGGCGGTGGCGCGCTGGTGTCGGATCGCGGCGACTTGATCGAAATGGCGCGCAATCTTTCGCAGCAGGGGCGGGACAACGCCGAGCATTACCAGCATAGCCAGATCGCCTATAACTATCGGATGTCGAACATCCTTGCCGGGATCGGGATTGCCCAGCTTGGCCATCTGCCCGACCGGGTGGCCAGCCGCCGTGCTGTCTTTGCGCGGTATGAGGAGGGGTTCCGCGATGTTCCCGGCATAAGGTTCCAGGGGGATGTGGCGGGGGGGCATGGCACCCGCTGGCTGACCGTCATCGACCTTGATCCGGATCGCATCGCGCGGCACCCCTATCAGTTCATGCGGCGGCTTCGGTCGCATGGGATCGAGACGAGACCAGCATGGAAGCCGATGCATATGCAGCCGCTTTGCCATGGGATGGACTTTGTGCCGCATGCACCCGACATGGCCGTATCGTCGGGTCTGTTCCTGCGGTCGCTCTGTCTGCCATCTGGCAGTTCGCTTTCGATGTCCGATCAAGACCGGATCATCGAGGCCGTCCGTCAGATCGTTGCAGAAGAATAGGAAGCCAGACGACATGTGTGGAATCTTCGGGCAGTTCAGTTTTGGTCGCGGACCGGTCGATCCGGCGGTCATCTCTGCCATGGCGGGCAGCATCCAGCATCGTGGCCCCGATGCGACGGGTTACCACGCCGACGAGACCGCCGTTCTAGGCAATTGCAGGCTTTCGATCCTTGACCTGAGTGAGGCCAGCAACCAGCCGATGGTTTCGGATGATGGTCAGACGGTCGTCGTCCAGAATGGCGAAATCTTCAACTTCATCGAGCTTCGGCGTGACTTGGAGAGGCGGGGCGTTCGGTTCCACACCAGTGGAGACACCGAAGTGTTGCTGCGTGGCTTCGAGACATGGGGGCCGGATTTCGTCACCCGGCTGAACGGGATGTTCGCGATTGCCATCTTTGAGGGGCGGAACGGTCGGCTGTATCTCTATCGTGACCGGTTGGGAGTGAAGCCGCTGTTCCTTGCAGGGGGGCCGCAAGAGGGACGGCTTTGGTTCGCGTCCGAGATCAAAGCTATTTTGCAGAACGGTCATGACTATCCGCCGGACATGGGGGCGCTGGCCCAGTACTTTGCCCTGAACTACGTGCCACAGCCGGACACCGTGTTCCAAGGCATCCGCCATCTGCCGCCTGGGCACATGGCGCGGGTTGATGCGACCGGCGTGTCCATTACGCGATACTGGGATCTGGCGCGCATTTCGGCCCAGCCGGACATGTCGCCCGCCGAAGCGCAGGCGGGGCTGCTGCAGCTGCTGGATGATGCGACGCGCATACGGATGCGGTCGGACGCACCATTCGGTGCGTTCCTTTCGGGTGGTCTCGACAGTTCGTCGGTGGTCGGCTTCATGAGCCTCTACAAGTCGAACGGGTTGCACACCTTTTCCGTCGGCTTCGATGATCCGCGTTTTGATGAAAGTGCCTACGCGCTCATGGCGGCGAAGCGGTTCGGCACTTTGCATGAACGGCATCTGTCGGCCCCGACATCAGCGGACCTGTGGCCGCAGTTCATCTATCATTGTGACCAGCCGCACGGCGACGTCTCCTTCATTCCGACCCTTCAGGTGTCTCGTGCTGCTGCGAGACAGGTGAAGATGGTGTTGACCGGCGATGGTGGTGACGAGCTTTTCGGCGGCTACGACAAGTATCTCAACGTCTTTCCGGGAGGAGGGACCGATCATTTGAGCGACGGGTGGGAAGACGCCTTTGCGCGGCAATCGGGTCTTCTGCAGGGACATGAGGCGCGTGATATTCTGACGGGGCCGCTTGCTGAGGCATTTGGCGATGCCGATCCGTATCGAGCGCTGTCGTCGGAAATCCGCAAGGTTGATCACATGGACCGGATCAATCAGGTCCTGTTTGCGGAAACGGTTACCCTTCTGCCGGGAAACAACCTCGTGAAGCCGGATCGGATGGCGCTGGCGAACTCGCTTGAGGTGCGTTCGCCCTTCCTTGACTATCGGATGGCCGAGTTCGCATTTTTGGTCCCCGGGCACCTGAAACTGCACGGTGGTGAAACGAAGTGGATTTTGAAGAAGGCTGTCGAGCCGCTTCTCGGTTCGTCGCTGACGTGGCGGAAGAAGCAGATGTTCACGGTTCCGGTGGGTGAGTGGTTCCGAGACGCACTGGCCGGGCATTGCCGGGAGATGCTGCTGGACGGTCGACTTGAGGCGCGGGGGATCATCGACATAAACGGGGTGCGGTCCATGGTCGAAGCGCATGTCGCGAGGACCCACAACTTCAACCGTCAGCTGCGTGCGCTGTATTCGCTGGAGCTTTGGTATCGGCTGTTCGTTGATCGGGATCCGGTTTGGCTGGACCAGGCGAGAACGCCTGATCTGCGTGTGATCGAGGGCGCGTGATGCAGTTCTTGATGATCGTAAACGACACTGAAATCGCCCGGTTTGTTGCGAAGCATGGTGTGGACCGGCTGTTTGTCGATCTTGAATGGATGGGCAAGGACGACCGTCAGAAGGGCCTTGATACATGGAAGAGCAGGCAGTTGCCTGCTGACGTTTCCCGTCTTCGGGAAGCAGTGCCGGATGCCCATCTTCTTGTCCGGGTGAACCCGCCTCACGAGGGGACGGCAGCGGAAGTGGACGACGCCGTTGCAAGAGGCGCCGACAGCGTGATGCTGCCGATGATCCAGACGGTTGATGATGTCGCGCGTTTTCTGGACTGCTTGGCGGGCCGCGCCGAGGCTGTGCCGCTTATTGAAACCAAGGCATCATTGGATGCGCTTCCAAGGATGGTCGAGTCGCTGCCCTTGACCCGCGTTCATATCGGCTTGAATGACCTTCACCTCGACATGAAGCTTTCCTTCATGTTTCAACCGATTGCGGATGGAAGTCTGGAAGTTGCCTGCGCCGCCATGCGGGCCGCATCGGTTCCATTCGGGATCGGGGGAGTGGCCCGTGCCCGTGAGGGGATTGTTAGTCCGGAGTTCCTGTTGGGCGAACATGTGCGCTTGGGGTCTGATGCGGCCATCTTGTCGCGCACCTTTCACCGCGGTGCGCAGACGTTGCAGGAACTGCAGGAGATCATGGATTTCGAGGCCGAGGTTTCCGCCCTTCGTGCCATTCATGAACGGTTCATCGAGGCTGATGCGGCGACGTTGGAGGAGAATAGGGCCTTGACGCGAGACCGGATCAACGACGTCGTCCGTCTGATCGAGGCAAAGAAGGAGGGGTCGTGATGGGGGTGCCTTTTGCAACGCTTGGGTCGCGCCGGATTTCCAGCGAAGATCCCTGCTACATTATCGCAGAGATTGGCGTGAACCATAATGGCGACATCGATCTGGCACATAAGATGATCGACGCCGCGAAGGCGGCTGGTGCGGATGCGGTGAAGTTCCAGACCTTCCGGACCGATGATCTGGTGACGGCGGCTGCGCAGAAGGCGGAGTACCAGTCGGAGACGACAGGAGCGGGATCGCAGGCCGATATGCTGCGCCGGCTGGAACTGCCAATAGCGGCCTTCGAAGCGCTGCGCCGCCATTGCGTTTCGGTGGGCGTGGACTTCATGTCGACCGCCTTTGATCCGATCAGTCTTGAGGCCGTCATCTCGTTGGGTCCGATCTGCCTGAAGTGGCCGTCAGGTGAACTCAACAATTTGGCCATGCTGCGTCAGGCTGCCCGCAGCAAGCTGCCGGTGATGTTGTCTACTGGGATGGGCAGCGTGACAGAGATTTCTGTGGCGGTGGACCAACTGGCAGCCGAGGGATGCGACGAGGTGATCATCCTTCAATGCGTGTCGAACTATCCGGCGCGGATCGAGGATCAGAACCTGCGCGTGATACCTGCGCTGAGTCAGGTGTTTGGGCGGCCGGTGGGGTTCTCTGATCACACCATAGGCCCTTTTGCCGCGATTGCGGCCCGGGCTCTGGGCATGTCCGTGCTGGAGAAGCACTTTACTCTTGACCGCACCATGGCGGGGCCGGACCATGCAGCGTCGATCGAGCCCGACCAGTTTGTAGAGTTGGTTTCAACCCTACGCGCGATCGAGACAGGACTGGGCGATGGGGTCAAACGACCGATGCCTTCGGAGGCAGGCGTGCGGGCCGTGGCGCGGAAGAGCCTTGCGTTTCGGCGGGCTCTGCCCAAGGGCCATGTCCTGAGCGAGGACGATCTTGCGGCAAAGCGCCCCGGCACGGGGATCAGTCCGGACCGGCTGGAGATGTTCATTGGCCTTCCGCTCGTGCGCGATGTGGTGCGCGACGAATTGTTGACAGTGGAGCATGTCCGCTGAGGGGTGCTGCCGACACCATCCCGCCTCACCGGTCGATAATGTGCCGCCGCCCTTGCTACAGGCTATTGCGCTTCAGTACCTTGAAGAAGGTGCGGAAGAGGATCGACAGGTAAAGCCCGAAAGACCGGTTGCGCACCCATACAAGGTCACATGCGGTTCGGGCGGCCATGCTGTCGATGCCGCTGTCAATCTGGGCCAGACCGGTGATGCCGGGGCGCAGGACGTGGCGGTCTATCCACTCCTGATCGGTGTAGTCGGCCTGCTGAACCGGCACGTCGGGGCGCACGCCTACCAAAGACATGTCGCCCGAGAGCACGTTCAGGATCTGGGGCAGTTCGTCCATGTGCAGGGGCCGCAACACGCGGCCCACACGGGTGATGCGCGGATCGCCCGAGATAGTGGTTTCGAATCTTTGTCTGTCTGCGGCGGTGACGGGGCCTGTGACAGTGCCGGTGGCCCGGTTGCGGTCATGCGTCATGGTCCGGAACTTCAGGATAGTGAAGTGCCGGGCGCCGCGCCCGACCCGGGTCTGACGGAAAAGGACCGGGCGGCCGTCATCGGCAAGGATCAGGACTGCGATCACGAGCATCGGGAGGGTGGCGAGCAGGAGCAGTATGAGTGCAAGAGCGACATCTGTGAGGCGCATCAGCCCGTCGCCAGCCTTTGAAACCGGTAAGTCGGCAGAGGGAGCCGTCATGCACTGTCCAGACGTTCTAGTACGCGTTGCCCTTTGCCAATATCGCGACGTCGAGCGGCAGGGAAGGGAGCAAAGCGGCAAGCCGGTCGGTGGTGCGTCCATCGCCGTAGAGGTTTTCGAACGGGCCTTGCAGCGCAAGGGTCTGCCGCAACGCACGCCTTATGGCGGGTTCGGCGAAGTCGAGGCAATCGACCACGTTAGAATTGCGCAGGCGTCCATTCTGGCGCGATCCGAGGTTGAGGCAGGGGGTGCCCAAGGTGGCGCTTTCGATGATGCCGGATGAGCTGTTGCCGATGATCGCATCGGCTTGTGCCAGCGCTGCGAGATAGGTGTCACGATCAAGGTGATCGACTATCCGCAGCCAATCCTTGGCTTGTAGTGCGTCCAGATGGCGGTTGATCGCCGCGCCGCCCGCATCCGAGTTCGGACGCATAACGAGGGCGGCGCAGCCTTCGCTGCGGAGGGTTTGGAGCAGGGACGAGATCTGGTCTGCGGCAGACGTGGCCTCTTGCACCACGGGGTGGAAGACGACGAGAACGCGATGCGTTCGACCAGTGCCAAGCGGCAGGTTGCGTGCGAGCCAGCCTTCACGGCGCCCACCGCCATCCGTGAGGCCGACGAGGCCTGGCGCCCCAACCACCCAGATGCGTTCGCTGCTTTCGCCCATCCTGCGAAGGCGTTCGGCAGAGTCGGCGGTGGCGACGAGGTGGAAATGCGCCAGCTTGGAAATGGCATGGCGAAAGCTTTCGTCAAGCGTGCCCGACAATTCGCCCCCGTGCAGATGCGCAACATGGATGCCCAGATGGACTGCGGCCAGCGTTGCGGCCAGCATCTCGCCCCGGTCGCCAAGGACCATGACAAGGTCGGGGCGATCCGTCTTCCAGATGTCAAGGAAGCCGAGCAACTCGGTCGCGAGGGCGCGGCCCATCTCGGCTCCGCTGGAGCCGGATAGGCTGACGGGAATGCGCGCCGCGATGGGCAGGCACGAGGCGACAATATCCTGGATCGTGTTCCCATATTCGGCCAGAAGATGCTGGCCGGTCACTACCACCGACAAGCGCAAGCCCGGCAGGGCGGAGAGGCCGGTGAGTGTTTTCTGCATCAGACCGAAATCGGCCCGGCTGCCCGATACATAGTGAATGTACATCAGTGGACCGCGATATCCCGGGTTTCGCGCTTGCGCGCCTTGGGGTGAAGACTACAAGGGTCTTCATACCCGAGGTAGGGGTTGGCTGCGGTGCTTGGATGAAATCGGTTCTTTTTGTCTCGGCCTTGGTCAGCTTTGTGCTGCTGCTAGGCCGCCTGTCCGGGTTTGTCCGCGAAATGCTTCTGGCGGCCAGTTTTGGGCCGACGGCGACGGCGGATGCGGCCATAGTGCTGCTGACCCTGCCGGACCTTATGGTGGGGTTGCTTCTGGCGGGCGGGTTCAACGCGGTTCTGATACCAGCGATCAAGCAGGCGGAGGGTGCGGCGCGGATCGCGCTGGTCTGGCGGGTGGCCTGCGTGGTTGGTGTGGCTTTCGCCGTGCTGGCCGTTATCCTTGCCGCAATGCCGGATCAGGTTATGGCCGTGATGGCACCGTCGCTGCCAGAGGGGGAGCTTCCTGATCTGCCGCTGGCCTTCCGGCTGAGCCTGATCGCGCTGCCCATGGTCGCTGTTATCGGGGTTGCGGCTGCCTACCTGAATTCGATCGGCCGCTTCGCTGTGCCAAACCTTTCGGTGCTATTGTTCAACCTCACGCTCTGCGCCTATCTGCTCGCGCAGCAAGGGCTTTCACCGGGCCTTATCGGTTTTGCGCTGGCCATCCTTGCTGCTTCGGTGGTTCGGTTTGGCTTGCATCTTGTCTTCATGAAGCCCTTTCTGCGGCAGGCGAAGCCGAGGCCGGGTGCGGATACAAGCCGCGTTCTGGACGCAGGGTTCGTGCAGCGCTTCGCGCTCGGTGTCTTGGGGCTTGGGGTGACGGTAGCGGCACCAGTGGTGTTCCGCACGCTTTACGCGGCAACGGGGGAGGGCAATCTTGCGCTGTACAGCTTCGCGCTAAAGCTGTTCGAACTCCCCTCAGCCATATTGATCGCGCCGGTCGTGATCGTGATGATCCCGAAGCTCGCCTCCCTGACGGCACCGGAGGAGCGTGGGGCCTTCGATCAGGCGTTGATGACGGCGCTGATGGCGGGGGTGGCGCTGGCCACCGTTGCGGCCTGTGTCGCCTTTGTTTTCGCGGTCCCGATCACAGGGGCAGTTTACGGCTATGGCGCCATGGGAGCCGAAGGTGTTGCGCGGGTGGCGGGTTTAACAGTGCTGTTGATGCTGGGCCTACCATTTCTGGTGGTGGTGCAGCTGGGTGCGGCCGCGCTGAGCGCGCAGGGGCAGGTGCGGCAGATGGTGGTCTGGGCCCTTGTCTGCCTTGCGGTGACAGCGGCGGCGGTAGCCCTGTTGCAGGCCGTGGCGCAGGGCTGTGACCTGCCATTCGCTGCCATCGGGCTTACGATATACAACGCGCTTCTGGCGGGCTGCTATCTGGCCTGCCTGTTCGGGGTGCGCTGGCCGAGCGGGATAACGCTGCGGAAGATCGGCTGGATCGTGCTGCGGTCGGTCGCCGCAAGTTTGCCTTTCGGCGCCGCCATGGCCTACTACTCCGATATGCTGGGCCGTTGGGGCGGGGTCGGGCTTGCGGGGACGGCGGGACTGCTGTTGCTTCTTGCCAATATAGGTCCGCTGCGCGCCCTGCGCCGCTTGCAGATCGACAGCCGCTGAGAGGGCATGGACAAGATGGAAGTGATTTCCCGTAACCCGCGTGAGATGCCTTCACGGCCGATGGCGCGGTCGGCGTCCTGCATGCTGGGCCGCAGCGCTGCGACTAATGAAACATGGAGAGGTACGGTGGTGGCGGTGCCTTGCACTGCGTTATCAACAAGCCGCCGTGAAACGATTTGAGCAGAGCATTGCATACCCTGCTGATCGGAACGGGAGCGATCGGGCAACGCCATCTGCGGCACCTGCGCGAGCTCGCGCCTAACGGGACCTATACCTTCCTGCGCAGAGATCACGTTGCGCGCGGCATCGACGCGACGTATTCGCCGCGCATCGTTACCGATCTGGATGAGGCACTGGACCTTTCGCCCGACTTCGCCATCGTGGCCTCCCCCTCGGCGCATCATGTCGACGTGTTGCCGAAGCTGATTGGTGCGAACATTCCGCTTTACGTGGAAAAACCTATCGTCATCAGTCGCGTGGAAGTGGAAGCCGTCCATGCGGCCCTGGCGGGAGCAGACCCTGGGGTTCCCCGTCTGTCCGGTTTCAATTTCCGTTACCTGCCTTCGCTGGAACGGTTGCGCAGCCTGATCGCAGGCGGCGCTGTGGGACGGCCTGTCCGCGCCCATCTGACTGCCGGACAATGGTTGCCTGACTGGCGGCCGCAATCGGATTACCGCGAGAGCTATAGCGCGCAGCGCGCCCTCGGTGGTGGCGTGTTGTTTGACCTGATCCATGAGATCGACATTTGTCGCTGGTGGTTTGGCACGCCGCAGGAATGCCGCGCGATGATCGGTCGGTTCAGTCGGTTGCAGATGGATGTCGAGGATTGCTGCACTGCCCTTCTGGGTTTTTCGGGTGGGCCACTGGTGAGTATAGGCCTTGATTATGTTGCTCGCCAACGGCTACGCCGCTATGAGGTCATCGGCGATGAGGGGACCGCGATTTGGGATCTGCGAGAACGGCGCCTTGTCGTGGAGCGTTCGGGCGGAGTGGTAGAGGTTGTGACGTCTGATCCCGATGATTTCGATGTTGCAAAGACCTATCCGACTGCCCTTTTCGAAATCGTGGCCGGTATCCGAAGCTTTTGGGAAACGGGGCGCTGGCCAGCAGGGCTGCTGTCCCGGCAGGACCTTGCCTCGGGTTTGGAGAGCAGCCGGCTTGCCATAAGGCTCAAGGAGATTGCCGAGACATGACGGTCTTGTGTTCCATATGCGCGCGGGGCGGGTCGGTTGGCGTTCCCGGCAAGAACATTCGCACTCTGATGGGCAAACCGCTGATCGCCCATTCCATTGAGCAGGCGATTGCGCATGATGGGATCGATCATGTCGTGGTGTCGACGGATGACCCAAAGATCGCAGAGATTGCCCGGGCAGCGGGAGCAGAGGTGCCTTTCCTGCGTCCGAGTGAGTTGGCGACGTCGACTGCGCCGAAGATACCCGTCATCGAGCATCTTGTTGACTGGTGGGAGGGGGCGGGGCGTAGCCTGACCACGATCATCGACCTTGATCCGACATCGCCGTTGCGCAGCATGGAGGACATCTCGGCCTGCCTTGGGATGATGGACGGTGAGACGGATGCCGTGATCACCGGATACCTTTCCGACAAGAACCCGTACTTCAATATGGTGGAGCTTGATCGCACGGGACAGGCGCGGCTGGTAAAGGACGCAGGCGGCCCGGTCAGCGGGCGGCAATACGCGCCGCAGGTCTATGCGATGAACGCGTCGATCTATGTGTGGCATCGCGAGTCCCTCAGCCGTGGGCTGTGGAACGGGCGGACGCGTTTGCATGTGATGCCCCGCGAGCGGTCCATCGATATCGACAGCGAGTTGGATTTCAAGCTTGTGGAACTGCTGATGGCTGAGCGGGCGGTTGGACATGTCTGAACTTAGGAACAAGACCGTCCTAATCACCGGCGGGGCCGGGATCCTTGGCCGCCGGATCGTGCGCAGTCTGCTAGACAATGGCGGGCGGGTCGCGATTGTCGACGTGAATGCTGAGGTTCTGGTTGCATTCACCGCTGAACTAGAACGGGAGGGCCGCACCGATGCCGCACGCGGACCGGGTCGCTGGTCCGCCCATGCGGTTGACATAACCGACCTTGCCGCGCTGCGCGACCTGCAGCAGCACCTGCGTACGGTTTGGGGCGATATCGATGTCCTGATCAACAACGCTGCCGCGAAGAGCCCGAATTTCTTCGCGCCGTTTCACGAGTTTCCGCTGCAGGACTGGGAAATGGTGTTCGAGACTAACGTGACGGCGGCGATGCAGTGCTGTCAGGTCTTCGGTCACGCGATGGCGGAGCGGGGTGAGGGCAGCATCATCAACACACTTTCCATCTATGGGATTGTGGCCCCGGATCAGCGGATCTACGAAGGCTCTATATACGAAGGGCGAGCCATCAATACCCCTGCGGTCTACAGCGCGAGCAAGGCAGCACTCTGGGGCCTGACGAAGTACCTTGCTGCCTATTGGGGCGCGCGGAATGTCCGGGTCAATGCCGTTACGCCGGGCGGGGTGGAAAGCGGACAGAACGACACCTTCAAGATGCGCTATGCGGCGCGTGTGCCGATGGGCCGAATGGCCCGGGCCGAGGAGTTACCGGGTACCTTCGTTTATCTCGCCTCGGATGCGGCCAGCTATGTAACGGGGCAGAACATCTGCGTGGATGGCGGCCTTACCGTATGGTGACGGCGCGATCGGGCAGTTGCTCGCCCCCGAGGGCAGGGCTGTGTCGGGTATTGCAAACTGATTAGCGGTTGAGAAGGCTGCACTTGGAGGAATGGAGGGTCGATTATGTGGTTCCGCTGGATGCGCGGGGGGCCGTCGGGCCAAGCGGCGCGCGGTTTTGCCTAGACATGTCTACGATGGTTACGTGCGAGTCGATGAAGACAGTGGGCGGCCAAGTCCTATCTCGCGGTACGGACCACGGGCTATGGCCTGCCCAAGGTCAATGGCAGATCAAGCGCCGTCACAATATTCACTTAATCACGGCGTGAGTCGCGCCCCCCGTCGGTTCCGCCACGCTGCGGATCGTTTGTAAATTCAGAAAGGACCAAAGGCATGTGCGGGATCGCAGGAGTTATCGGAGCCCCAAACTACACCAAGGCCGATGTGCGCCGGATGATCGACTGCATCAGCTACCGGGGCCCAGATGAACAGGGCGTTGTTCAGATTGGATCGGCGACCCTTGGCCACGCCCGCCTTGCCGTCGTCGACCCCGAGAATGGCGGGCAGCCGATGTCCAACACGGATGATACGGTCTGGGTGGTGTTCAATGGCGAAATCTACAACTTCGTCGAACTGCGGATCGACCTGATCGCCAAGGGCTACAAGTTCAAGTCACGCTGCGACACCGAGGTGCTGGTGCATCTGTGGCGCGAAAAGGGCGTCGACATGCTGCAGGACTTGATCGGTATGTTCGCCTTCTGCCTGTGGGATACCAAGCTGAACAAGGGCATCCTCGCGCGTGACCGGCAGGGCATCAAGCCGTGCTACCTGATGCATCTGCCCGGAGGGGGCTTTGCCTTCGGGTCCGAGATCAAGACCGTACTCTCGTTACCGGGCGTGAAGACCGAGATTGACGATGTCGGCCTCAACCTGATGCACAGCTTCAACTACTGCCCGCCGCCACGCACCTGCTTCAAAGGGGTGTCGCATCTAGAACCGGGCAGCTATCTGGAGATCAAGCCAGACGGCTCCTACACCAAGCACAAGTACTGGTCGTGGCCTCTGGCGAATGACGGCGTGCCGCTGTCCCATGACGCCTTTGCCGAACTGCTGGACGACGCGATCCGCCTGCAGATGCGGTTCGACGTGGAGGGATGCCTGTTCCTCTCGGGGGGCGTGGACAGTTCTGTCGTTGCAGCGCATCTGCGCCATCAGTGGAACCGTCCGCGAATGCTGGCCTTCGGGTTGGACTGCCGGGAAGAGGGGTATGGCGAATTCCACCTTGCGCGGCAGGTGGCCAGCCAGTTCGAGATGATCGACCTGCACCCGATCCAGTATGACCACACCATCGTTCCGCATAACATCGAGAAGGTGCTGCATCACGCGGATCAGCCGCATGGCGATTTCTCGTTTTTCCTGATCCGCGCGCTGTGCGAGGCCGCGCACGCGGCAGGGGTGATTGTCGCATTCAACGGTGACGGGCCGGACGAGGTGCTGTCGGGCTTTTCGCACAACGAGGCGTTCTTCCGGACCCTAAAGGGATCGAACCTGCCTCTTGCAGACTACTTTTCGATGATCTGCTTCATGCCGGAACTCACGCGGTCGCGGGTTTTGAATGCGGATTTCATCTCTACCATGAAGCAGCCCTTGGACGTGTTTGAAGAAATCCTTGCCCCCTGGCGGCATCTGGAGCCGATCAACCAGATCGCGGCTTACGAATGCACCTCTCTGAGCCCGGGGAACAACCTGATCAAGACGGACCGGATGGGCGCGGGGCTTTCCATCGAAGGGCGTTCGCCTTTTGCGGACCACCGCGTTTCGGAAGCTTTCGCGCGACTGCCGGTTACGGACAAGATCCGCGATGGCTTCAGCAAGCATTACCTGAAGGATTTCGGCCTGCGGCACTACGACCGCGAGCTGATGTTCCGCAAGAAATCCATGCCGACGATGCCGATCGGTGAGTGGATCAAGGGGCCGCTTGAATCCTGGGCCCGCGACACGATTCGCATGCTGGACCCCAGTCGCTACAATGTGTCCGGAGCTTTGGCGCTGTTTGACGATCACAAGGCAGGCAAGGGAAACTTCACGCGGGAACTGCGGACCTTGCTGATGAGCGCGACTTGGATGCAATCACTTGGAAGGGTCTAACAAGGTTCCGAGGCCGACATCTTTCGATTTGGTCTTTCGACCGTTTCTTCCCCTCGCCTTTGGCTGACGTTGCCCCCAATCTTTATCCAGCGTGAGCGAGACTCCGGGTTTGAGTTTTGCCTGTTTGTGTGGGTTGGGCAACGGGGGCTGGCGCGGAGCTTTGCGGGTTGCGCAGCGTCAGGCCCCGTTGCGGGGTGAAGGTTTGGGCGAACTCGGCTGGCGTCTGCCAGCCAAGGCGTGAATGCGGACGTTCGATGTTGTAGTCCATGCGCCAGGCCGCGAGCGTGGTGCGGGCGTGGCTCAGGGACGGGAACAGCGTTTCGTTCAAAAGCTCGTCGCGTAGTCGACCGTTGAAGCTCTCGATGAAGGCGTTTTGGGTCGGCTTGCCGGGCGCGATGTAGTGCCAGTCGATCTTGCGATCGTCAGCGAAGGTCAAGATGGCGTTAGACGTAAACTCGGTCCCGT
>JACVZW010000021.1 GCA_014654775.1 Paracoccaceae bacterium
GACTTCTCGCTGACGCTGCGCGGGGCGCATACCCTCGACGGCTCGTCCTTCACCTACTGATGACACACCCCCCCGGCCGGGAAACCGGCCGGGGGCTTATTTTTTCTCCGTTGTGAAAGGTTCAGACCTTGGTCCAACGGATCGCGGGACCCTGTTCCGTGACGGAATCAGCCCGGATTTTCTAGCTTCTGATCATCGGGACAGCGCGCTTTCCAAGAAATCGCCTGTCCAGCTTGGGCAAAATGGCCCGGATAGAAGTGTTTGAGAGGCAGTTATGGCGCATCCGATGTCGAGTGCAGATCCTTTGGCGATGCAGAAGGCGCGTTCGTTGTTGAATGCGGACCTCGCACGGTATGGATGGGCGTTGTTTGGGATTTCGGGTCTGATCAGCGTTCTTGCGCTGACGGGTTCCTTCTACATGCTGCAGGTCTATGACCGTGCGCTGACCTCCGGGTCGGTCCAGACGCTGGCGTTTTTGTCGATCCTTGCGCTGGCGCTGTACTTGGTTCAGGGCGGGTTCGACACGATCCGGAGCCAGGTCCTGGTGCGGATGGGGGCACGTCTGGACCAGCGTCTGGCGCCTTTGTCACACAAGGTTGCCATCGACATGCCGCGCTACGGCTTTTCGACGACCGAAGCGCTGGAGCGGGGCCGCACGGTGGACACGCTGCGCAATTTCCTCGGCTCGCAGGCTCCGGCGGCGATCTTCGATCTGCCTTTCGTGCCGGTCTTCCTGATCTTCGTCTATCTGTTGCATCCCGTTCTGGGCGCGGTGACGCTGGGGGGCGCGGTGGTTCTGGCGCTGCTGACGATGCTGGCGGAGTTCAAGTCGCGCGATCTGGCCAAGTCGGCGCACAAGGCGCTGGTGGTGCGTAACACGATCTCGGAATCGAACACGCGCAACTCCGAGACGCTGATCGCCATGGGGGCCACGGGCCGCGCGGTGGAACGCTTTGCCGCTGCCAACCGGCAGCATCTGGACCTGCAGACCCGCGCCTCGGATATCACCGGGACGATGGGGGCGATGTCGCGGGTGCTGCGGATGCTGCTGCAGTCGGGGCTGCTGGGCCTTGGTGCTTTCTACACCATCCAGGGCGAGCTGTCGGCCGGGGCGATCATCGCGGTCTCGGTCGCCTCGGGCCGGGCGCTTGCCCCGATCGATCAGGTGATCGGGAACTGGAAGGGCATCGTGGCCGCCCGCCATGCTTGGACGCAGCTGCGCGACACGCTGGTGGCGCTGTCGGCCGAGAAGACGCCGGTGATGCTGCCCTCGCCCACGCAGTCGCTGCGGGTGGAGAACCTGACGGTGGCCTCGCCCGCCAATGGCCGGGTGCTGCTGTCGGAGGTGAGCTTTGAACTGCAGGCCGGTCAGGCGCTGGCGATCGTGGGGCCTTCGGGCGGCGGCAAGTCGACACTCCTGCGGGCTTTGGCAGGTGTCTGGCCGGTGCTGCGCGGATCCATCCGTTATGACGATGTCGATCTGGCGCAATGGGACCCGTCCCGCATGGGCGAGATCATCGGCTACCTGCCGCAGGAAGTGGGCCTCTTCAACGGCACCGTGCGCGAGAACATCAGCCGCTTCGACACCAGCCGTGAGACCGATGCGGTCTACAAGGCGGCGGTGGCGGCGAATGTGCACAAGATGATCGCACAGCTGCCCGAGGGCTATGACACCGAGGTGGGCGCGTTGGGAACGGCACTCTCCGCCGGCCAGCGCCAGCGTATCGGTCTGGCCCGCGCGCTCTATCAGGATCCGTTCGTGGTGCTTCTGGACGAACCCAATGCCTCGCTTGATGCGGTTGGGGAACGGGCGCTGAACGATACGATCAAGGCGATCCGGGCACGTGGCGGCATCGCGGTGATCGTGGCGCACCGTCCCTCCGTCCTTGCGGCGGTGGACATGGTGGCGGCGGTTCATGCCGGGCGTCTGGCAGCCTTCGGCACCAAGGAAGAGGTGCTGGGCAACCGCGACGGCAAGGTGGTGGCCCCCACCACGGTGGCAGGCAGCGACCAGATCAACATCGGTCCTGCCGAGCGCGAGTTGAACGCGGCTGCGAACGCGAACTGAGACGGACCTAGAGCGACTGATAGGGCGGATCGCGCCCGTAGAACGGACAAAGGAAGGAGGCGGAGATGGAAATCAAGACCAAGCACCGCAAGTCGGCCGAACAGAACAAAGCGAAGGGGCGCGCCCTCTTCACTCTGGCGGAGCGCAAGGAGGCCCCCTTCGCGGCGATGTTCGCGGCGCTGACGCTTACCCTGGCGGCCTATGTCAAATCCGCCTTCGGCGGCACAGCCCAGCCCACCGACCCGACCGACCAACCGGTCGACCGCAACGCCGCCGAACAAGTTTCGGCCCCGCGCCATCCCGGCATGGACGAGGCCGCCCCGCAGGTGGAGTTCTCCGAGCTTCAGGACGGCCAGCCGCTGATCACCGGCTCGCTGCCGGGCGACGATACAGACATGGGCCGCATCGGCCGTGGCCCCGGACAGCTTGATCTGTCGCGCTTCTTCCCCGAGGCGAACCCCGAGTTGCACATGCCCGAGCTTTATCTGGTCGATCAGCCCGAAATCGAGACGGCGGCGCTGCCCTCGATGTTCGGTGCCCGCGGCGGCCTGCCCTTCGTGCCCGGCGCCCCGGCGATCGGCGGCCCTGGCGGTGGAGCGGGTAATAACGGCGGCACTACCGGCAATACCGGCGGCAATGGCTCGGGCGAGGGTGATGCCGAGGGCATCGTCGGCGTGAACTTCCACGAACTCTTCGCCCAGCTCGCCAGCGTGGTGCGCCCCTTCCACGCCACCACGGTGCGCGACATCTCCAACCTTGCCATCGGCGACTGGGTCAGCCAGCACGAGCTATACAAGCTGCGCGGCGGGGAAACCCGGGCCGACCTCGACACCGCCTATCTGGCCCGCGAGGAACGCACCTATGACATCGTCTCCAACCCGGAGTCGAAGGCGGCTTTCATCGAGCAGTACTTCCCCAGCCTCGACAACCCGGCCTCCAGCACCATGCCCGAGGCAACCCTCGCCGAAACTCCGGTGATTACTGCCGCCGACATGGTGACCCAGCCCGACCCGCTGCTGGCGACCGATACCGCGACCGGGCTTCTCTGACACCTGACCCCGGCAGACCCCGCCCAGGGCCTGCCGGAGACCGACCCCTCCTCCCCCCCCCCTCCCCCGGGGACCTGCCCGCAGGCCCCCGCCAAGAACCGAGTGACGAAGATGATGTCGATGGCTTCCAACCTGCCCTATCCCCCCGATCCGACCGCCGCCTTCTCGCTGCGCGGGCGCCTGATTGCCGCCGCCGCCCTGACTGTCTTCCTTGTTGGCGGCATAGGCTTCTGGGCTGCGACCGCCCGCCTTGACGCCGCCGTGATCGGCTCGGGCTCCGTCCTCGTTAAAAACGATGTCCAAAACGTGCAGCATGTCGATGGCGGCACGCTGAACCAGATCCTCGTCTCCACTGGCGATACGGTCACGGCAGGCCAGCCTGTCATGATCCTCGACACCTTCGATCTGGAGACCCGGATCGGCATGCTCTCGGCCCAGCTGATGGAGGCCGAGGCCCGCGCCGCACGCCTTGCAGCCGAACGCGACGGGGTCGAGATGGTGCTGCCCACCACCTTTGACGCCGCCGATCCCGAGGCCGTCCGCATCCTCGACGGCGAGCGCCGCCTGATGGAGGAAAACAGCCTCAACCGCGACGTCGAACTGACCGCCCTCGACCTGCAGGCCGATCAGCTGCGCTTCGATACCGAAGGCCAGACCGCACGCCGCCAGTCCCTGCTTGAGGAACTCGCCCTTGTCGAGGAGTCCTTCGCCCGCTTCGACAAGCTGATGAAGGCTGGATCCGTCGAGAAGAGCCGCCTCGACGAAATCCTCCGCGACCTCACCCGCATGCGCGGCGAAATGGGCGAGATCAACGCCAACCTCGCCCGCAACGAAACCCGCCAGACCGAGATCACCCTCGAACGCGACCGCCTCATGGCAACCGCGAAGGCCGATGCGCATCGCGAATTGCGCGCGCTTGAACCCCAGATCACCGACCTGCGCCAGCAACTCGCCGCCGCAACCCAGAAGAAGGAGCGCGCCATCCTGCGCGCGCCGGTCGCAGGCATCGTGAACGAGGTCAATGCCTCAACCCTCGGCGAAGTCATCCCACCCGGCAAGACGCTCGTCACCATCGTGCCCAGCGAAACCGAACTCATCATCGAGTTCAAAATCTCGACCACCGACATCGACGCGATCCAGCCGGGACAGAAGGCGCGCCTGCGCTTCCCCTCCTTCAACCAGCGCCTCACCCCGGAAATCGACGGCGTCGTCGACACCATCGCCGCAGCCGCCGTCATCGACCCCAACACGGGCCTCAACTACTACACCGCACGCGCCAAGGCGACCGGCAACCTCGACGACCTCGGAACGCGGGGCCTCGTTCCCGGCATGCCCGTCGAAGTCTATATCCCGACCCAAGAACGCGTCGTCCTCTCCTACCTCGTGCAACCCGTCGTCGACCAAATGAACCGCGCCATGCGCGAGGAATAGCCAAAGCAACCCGAAGCGCCCGCTAAAGCCTTTGCCCTCCGCGGCGGAATATGATCCAAAGTAACAGGGGTTAACCTTGAGACAGGGCAAAGGCCACGCGGCCGGGAAACCCGGAACGGGGAGGGGACATGGATCGTCGCGCGGTCCGTGGCACGCGCAGGGTGATGTCGATCATCACCTTGTCACAGGCGAGGGCGGCATGAGGCAGGTCCTGGCCTTCCTGCGTTCCCTTGGCCTGACAGCGCAATTCCTGCTTCTTGCCACGGTCCTCTACACGGTTCTCGCCATCGGCACCGGGACGCTGCAAAACCGCATCATCTCGGAGCGCATGATCGAGGGGTCGCTTGAGATCGAGCAGGCGCTGGCGCGCGGGGTTCTTCTGTCCGTTCTGGGCGAGGAACCAGTGCGGGATTATCTACCGCCCGCCTTGAAAGCGCGGGTGCATGATGCGGTCATGACGCAGATCGACCCAGACTACATCAACCGGGTCAAGATATGGGGCATCGACGGCACGCTTGTCTATTCCTCGTCAGGTCCTGTCGAAAGCCTCGACGCACTTGAACCATCGGTGATGCGGGCCGTGCGCGGTGAGACGATCATCTCGCGTGCGGATGGGGTTTCACCGGAAAACATCGACGATGTTACCCTCGGCTCCGTCGTCTACGAAGTGTACATGCCTCTCTTGAACCGGAACGGTGAAGTGATCGCCGTCGGGGAAATCTATTGCAGCGTGGAGTTGCTGCTGACGCGCATCTCGCGCATGCTGTCGGATACCGACTATATCCGCCTTGCCTCGCTCTTGATCGGGATCGCCGGGCTGGCGGTTCTGGTGGCCTTTGCGCAGCGCAGGATCAGCGCGCAGGAAAGATCGATCGCCGACAGCCTGCGCAAATCCGACGAGCTGGCCGAACGCAACAGGCAACTGTTCAACGAATCCGAGCGGCTGCGCACGCAGGCCGCGCAGATCAGCGAAGCGGTGCTGAACCGGATCGGATCTGAACTGCATGACGGGCCGATCCAGCTGTTGAGCATTGCTGCGCTCTATCGCAGCCAGTTGATCCACGCAGAGGCGGAGCTGCCGCTGGCAAGGAAGGCGAGCGAATTGCTGGATACCGCGCTGGCGGATCTGCGGTCGATCTCAACCGGCCTTGTTCTGCCGACGCTGGATGGTCTGGATCTTGCGGAAACGCTGCGTCTGGCCGTGCTGAACTTCCGCACGGAATGCGGGACGGAGGTTGCTCTGGAACTGGACGAGGCGGAGGTCACGCTAGACCCGGACACGCGGACGGCGATCTATCGCATCGTGTCTGAGGCGCTGCACAACGCGCGCAAGCATGCCGAAGGGCGCGGGGTTTCGGTGATGTCCGAAGTGACGGACGGGATTCTTGACGTGATCGTGTCGGACAAAGGGCCTGGCATTAGGCAGGTGACGAAGGAGGCGCGTCCTTCGGGGCATGTTTCCCTCGGTCTGGCTGGGATGCGCAATCGGGCCAAGAGCATCGGCGCGCGGCTTGATGTGACAAGCCGACCGGGGCGCGGCACTCAGGTGAGGCTGTCGATGGACCTAGAGAACGAGGCCAATCGCTGGCACGCCGCGGCGATCCCGACCTCGGACCGCGGGACGACGTCTGCGGCGGAGAATGACGCCGAGATCTACGCCCTGCGCAACGACGGCTGATCCGCCCTGCGCCAGCCTTGGGACATCCTTATTCGGTGCCGTCGTCCTCGGCCTCAGCCTTCGGCCGACGAGACGCCTTGAAGCGCCAATAGACATAGGCGAGCAATCCGAGCAGGCTTCGTGGCTCCATGCATTCCATCAGCGGGCGCCCCTTCGCGCCGAACCGCTGCTTGTAGGGCTCATCCCCGATGGTGAAGTCGAAGAAGCCGTCGAAACCGGTCCTTTGCCCGAACGCCTCCAGCATCGCGTCGAACATCAGCATGCCAGGACGATATCCCTCCCAGTCGCCGACGGCGAAGGTGGGCATCACGCTGAGATAGTTCCGGCCCCGCGACAGACCGTAGGAACATGCCACTGGCGTGTCGCCGACCCGCAAGATGGTGATCGACACATCCAGCTTGCGCGCCGGATTGCACGCCACATCATAATAGAAGCTGCGCCAAACCTCCGGTGTATCGGCCCGGTTGATCCGGTTGAACCGCCCGCGCCGCATCTCCCACAGGACATTCATCGCCGGGGTGATCGCCCCGCCATCGGCATGGTGCTCAAGGCTCAACGGACCGAGCGCCTGTATCTTCTTCCTCTGCTGGCGGATTGTGGACCGCAGGCGCGACTGCATGATGTCCTTGGACAATTCACCCCACGGGCGTGTCACCTCGATCCCGTAACAGCGTTCCTTCATCGCCACCACATGCCCAAACTGCAGCAGTGGGTTGGCCTTCCCCTCGATCTCGGCATGCATCTTCTGGAAGTGGACCATATCGCAGCCCGGAAGCACTTTCCGCACCGCCAGCAGCACTTCCGCCTGCTCGGCAGGTGACATCCGGTCGTCGCGCGCCATGATCGGCCCGGCGTAGTCGCTCACTCCCAGATCGGCCAGCGAGATGAAGCGCAGCCCCATCCGCCGATACTGGCACAGCGGCAGAATCCAGACGACGCCGCCCTGATCGGCCACTGTCACGATCAGCGGCCGCGCCACCTTGTGCTTCAGTGTGTTCTCGTACCAAGGCGCCACCCAGTCATAGCACTGGAACACAGTGCAGCGGCCCGTCTCCTCTAGCTCGCGCCAAACGATCTCGAGCGGCTTCCAATCACGGTGCAACGTCACTGTCCGAGATCCGACCCTGACGGTCTTGGCCTCAGGACCAGCTTCCTCGCGCAAATCTTTCATCGCCTGCTCTCTACCAACGGGCCCAATCGGAAGCGCATGATTGCAGGACGTCCCCTGCGGTTTCGACCGTGCCGACAGGCACCCATGCGCGCAAAATGCGTCGCATTCTCAAGCGGACATTTGTGGCTTTCGCGTGACTTCGAGACGTTAATCCGAAGATACTCAGTGGCTTGCACCTGCTTGATGCGCAACGTGTAGCCCGCTGCCTTTCAGCAAGGCAAGACATTTCTCTGTCGGTGGCGTCCCGGGCCGACCGGCTGCACAGGACAGCGTGATCAGTTGACACGCGCCATAACCCAACGCACTAAAGGCCGCGCAAGTAACGAATGTTAATGTAGGAGAGAGAACCCATGCCCGGTTCCCTGACCGTTGTCCCTGAGCGGGCGTCCCTCACCCAGAAAATTGCAAGACGTCTGCGGCAGGGGCCTTACACCTATTCCTCCCGTTTCGGTCTTCGCCGCACCCTCGCCGTGCCGGTCGACCCGCCGAAGGCCAAGATCCCTCTCAGCATCCGCCCTTTCCAACCCGGCGACGAAGAGGCGCTCTTCGGTCATCGCGACGAGGTGGCCGACCCCGCCGATGCGCTTGAGGTCCATTATCGGCTGAAGCACCTCAAAGCCGACATCCCTACCCCCTACGTCGCAATCGACGAGACGACCGGGCGGCCCTGCTATCTTCAATGGCTGATGGGCGCCGAACAGAACGACAAGATACAGGCCAACCTCTGGGGTTTCCCCCGGCTCGACAAGGACGTGGCGCTTCTCGAGAACGCCTACATCCCCCCTGCCTACCGTGGCCAGCGGATCATGTCCGAAGCGATGTACATGGTCTCTGAACGTGGGCGGGACCTCGGTGCGAACTACGCCCTGACCTTTGTCGCCGGGGACAACCTGCCCTCTCTCAAGGGCTGCAAACGTGCCGGATTCGACATCTATCTGTTCAATGAACGCAGTATTTATGCCTTTGGTTTATTCGAAAGCCACAGCTTTTCGGTAATTCCCGTCGGCGATGCGCGGTTGACGCTTCTGGATAACTGAACACCGGATCGGCAAGACCTTGCCATTCCGTTAATTGAACAGGCTTGGAACGGCAGATTTACGCCGGCGCCCCCCGATCAGGGCGCCGGTTGGCAATTGGAATGCCCAGGGCACTGCCAATCCTGAACTTGGCCGAATTGTGCCGACGCCGACTTGCGCCGGCACCGGGTTTCGTGGCGCAGTCCTTAACGCTACTGCAACTCATTCGCATTCTCTTTCATTCGACTTCGAATCCGGATGTCGGCTCATGCGGCGTCGCAGCAGATGCCGATTGCTCGACGCAGTATCCGAACTGTTGTTCCACCCCCTCGATACCCAACGTCAACCTACGGAATCCGAAAGCCATTGCTCGATCCGAATTGAGCCATCCAAAAGCTTTCGCGCGCCGCTCCGAGTATTTCCGAGAAATTGCCACACGGTATCTTCGCTCTGCGCCCCAGCTTTTGGGCACAAACAGAGGGAGGAACTGTTTCTGCGCCGATTGGACCTTTGGAAGCACCAAAAGTCCCGCCGTCAGATCCCAACGCAAATTGGTCTGGTCAACATAGTCAGATGGTCTTACAGAACCCCGCCTTTCGTCTGGATCACTAGGCCAAAGCCGCTATTCATCCTGAAACTTGCATCGGCTGAACGGGACCAGCGGTCGCTATTGTTTCGCCTAAAAGAACAATCGACGCCAGAACCCCATTCGTTCGGCCCTCATGACCACTTGCAAG
>JACVZW010000022.1 GCA_014654775.1 Paracoccaceae bacterium
CACAGCTGCTCGCCGACACCGCTTGCCCGCAAAGGAGTGCTAATGCAACAGTCCCACCAGAAGTTCCATTTCGCTCCCGCTCTGACCGGGATGGCTGCCGTCACCTTGGACGCGCTGCGCGCCAACAAGCGGACCCTGAAGCACAAGCCCGCCATCTTGATCGCCACCGACGGGGGCGAGATCGCGGCTGAGCACCCGAAGTCTGGCGACACGCTGCATTGCGCGTTCACGGAACTGGGGGACCGGTTTGGTTTCTTCTTGCCCGCCGCCGGGAAGGAGCGGTACCGGGCCGCCGAGGAGAACCCGGTTGACGTCAAGGTCTCGGGCAAGCTCGCCAAGCTCTATGACGCGCTGATCCGGCGAAACCCGGACTGGGCGACTGACGCGCGCCGGCATGACATGAACCAGCTGATGACCCGGCTGATCTTCTGCCTCTTCGCCGAGGATGTGGGGATCTTCCCGGACAACCAGTTCAGCCGCCTCATCTTCACCCACGCGGGCGACAAAGGGGAGGGGATGCGTGAGGTGCTGATCAGTGCCTTCACCGCGATGAACACCCCTCGGAACAGCCGGGACGCGCTGCCCGCTTGGGCGCGCGAGTTCGAATACGTCAACGGCGGCCTCTTCGCGGGCGGGATCGACGCGCCGGTGTTCGACCCCCCCTCAGCCCGCTACCTGCGCGACGTCAGCGCGGAGAACTGGAAGGGGATCAACCCGGATATCTTCGGGTCCATGATCCAGTCGGTCGCGGATGCGAAGCTGCGCTCCGAACTGGGGATGCACTACACCTCGGTCCCGAACATCATGAAGGTGCTGGGGCCCCTGTTCCTCGATGATCTGGACGCCGAGATCGAAAAGGCGTGGGAACGGGAGCGCGCCCTGCGGCAGGTGCTGGACAGGATCGCGAAGATCCGGGTGTTCGACCCGGCCTGTGGAAGCGGGAACTTTCTGGTGGTCGCCTACCGGGCCCTGCGCGAGCGCGAGATCCGGGTCCTGACCCGGCTGGCCGAGCTGACCGGCGGGGCGCAGACCGAGATGTGGTCCGTGGTGCCGATCCGGAACTTCTACGGGATCGATCTGGCCGATTTCGCGGTGGAGACCGCCAAGCTCGCCCTGTTCATAGCGGAGTATCAGGCGAATGCGCTTTTCCAGCAGGCGTTCGGGCGCAAGCCGGCGGACCTGCCGCTGCGCGATGCGGCGAACGTGGTCTGCGGGAACGCGCTGCGGCTGAACTGGGAAGCGGTCTGCCCGGTCCCCGAGGATGGGGGCGAGGTTTTCATCGCCGGGAACCCACCGTTCCTGGGCGACAACTCCCGGTCAGATGAGCAGAACGAAGACATGGACCACGTCCTCGCCGCGCACCTGCCCGCTCATCGCCGGATCGATTTCGTGTCCTGCTGGGTATTCAAGGCGGCGAACTACATCCGGGGAGGAAACGCCCGGTCCGCGCTGGTATCCACCAACTCGATCTGTCAGGGCCAGTCGGTTGGGGCTCTCTGGCCATACGTTCTGACCGGCGGGGTGGAAATTGGGTTCGCCCACACATCGTTCAAGTGGCGAAATAACGCCTCGGCGAACGCTACGGTGATGTGCGTGATCGTCGGTCTTCGGAATGTATCCACCCAGCCTAAGCGGCTCTTCACCGGGCCCTTGGAGGCGCAGGCGGCGAATATCAACGCCTACCTGCTGGACGGGCCAAACCTGTTCGTTGAGCAGGAGACCCGATCGATCTTTGGCCTGCCCTACATGGAGTATGGAAACAAGCCCACAGACGGTGGGCACCTGATCCTAAGCCCCGAGGAGCGCGATAATCTGCTTCGGGATCACCCAGAGAGCGAGCCATATATCAGGCGGTTCATGGGTTCTGATGAGACGATCAAGGGCACGTATCGGTATTGCCTATGGGTAACAGATGATCAAGCTGAGGTGGCATCCCGGATCCCGCCCCTGAAGGCACGGTTTGATGCCGTCGCAGCATTCCGCGCAGCGAGCACGGCCGCACAAACCCGGCCTTCAGCGGCTTACCCGCACCGTTTTCGACAGGCCCAGAACTTCGCGAAAAACCACGCGATCTTTGTCCCACGCGTAACATCTGAGCGTCGCCCGTACCTTCCTTTTGAACGGATGGGTAATGATACCATCGCATCGGACTCGAACTTCGCCCTCTACGACGCCCCCGACTGGTGCATGGCGCTGATCGCCTCTCGCCTCCACATCGTCTGGATCGGGACGGTCTGCGGCCGTCTGGAATCCCGCTTCCGCTATTCTAACACCCTCGGCTGGAACACATTCCCGGTCCCGAAATTCACCGAAGACCAGCTGGACGCGCTGACGAAATCCGCGATGGCGATCCTGCGCTGCCGCTACGGGCATTACCCGGCCACGATCGCCGATCTCTATGACCCGGACAAGATGCCGGACGACCTGCGCACCGTGCACAAGGCGAACGATGACCTGTTGGAGAGCATGTATATCGGCCTCCCGTTCCGGAACGACACGGAGCGGCTGGAGCACCTGTTCAAGCTCTACGCGGCCCGGGTGAAGAAGCTGAAGAAGGGGGCTGCTACATGAGCCCCGAAAAAGAAGGGGCGGCGCCCGAAGGCCCGCCCCACGATCTTGTCCGTAGCAGGGGTCAAGAGCCCGCCGAAGCGCCTCAGGACAACCTGTCCACGTCTCATGTACTGCAAGATAGGCCTGTTCTGCCCAATATTCAAGAAAAACCACTCACCCTCATCGAACGCCCGGTTCAGGATCTGCTAAGTGCCGGGCTCTCCGAGCGCAGGCTTGCCCGCTACGCCCCGGCGGCCGCGGATGGGGCAGTAAGCACCGCTGACATGTATCTGTGGAACTGCGCCCTGTGCGAAGCCTTCTATCTTCCGCTGCACTTCGCGGAGATCACCAGTCGCAACACCATCCACTCTGCGCTCTTGTACAAGGGCGAGCACTGGTATGAGAATCAGACCTTTCGGCAACTCCTTGACCCACATTACAGGAGTGAACTCGATAAAGCCCTCGCCGATGAGCGCGAGCAGCACGGCGGCGCGGTGGACGCCCATCACCTCGTCTCTGCCCTCTCGATGGGATTCTGGCAGCACATGGCCACTGTTCGGTTCGAACGGTTCCTGTTTCCGAGGGGAATTCAGAAGAACTTCCTTCATGCACCTTGGCAGAAAAAGCGACAGGATCTGCATGACCTTGTCGAAGGCCTACGCAGATGGCGCAACAGGATCGCGCACCACAATGCGATTTTCGACAAGGGCCCGGCCGCAAAATACCAAGAAGCGCTGGACCTGATCTCTTGGTCCTCTCCTGACTTGTCACGTTGGGTCGCTGCACGCAGCAGGGTAAGCCAAGTCATCAATGAACGTCCGAGGGGTGTGTGATGTCCGATTTCGTCCGCGTCACCTACGGCCAGACCGGGAAGACCCAGGCGCCGAACGCGATGGGGATGCGCCCCATGCAGGCCCGGGTCTATGAGGCCCGCGCCGCCCAGTTCCTGCTGCTGAAGGCCCCGCCCGCCGCCGGGAAATCCCGCGCGCTGATGTTCGTGGCGCTCGACAAGCTGGAGAACCAAGGGGTCGGCAAGGTGATCGTCTGCGTCCCGGAGACCTCGATCGGGGCCTCGTTCCGGTCCACCGACCTCACCTCGTTGGGGTTCTTCGCGGACTGGGAGGTTCAGACCCGCTGGAACCTCTGCCTGAACGGGGCCGAGGAGGGGGCGACCGCGCGCAAGGTGCGTGCCGTCAGGGAGTTCATGTCCTCCGGGGACCGGGTTCTGGTCTGCACCCACGCCACCTTCCGATTCGCTTTCGACGAGATCGCAGAAGACGAGGGGACGGCTGCCTTCGACAACTGCCTGATCGCCATCGACGAATTCCACCATGTCAGCGCCGGAGACGACAACCGGCTGGGCGAGATCCTGCGCCGCCTGCTTGCCCGGGGCCGGGCGCATATCATGGCGATGACCGGGTCCTATTTCCGGGGCGACAGCATCCCGGTCCTGCGCCCCGAAGATGAGGCACTGTTCCGGTCGATCACCTACAGCTATTACGAGCAGCTGGATGGGTACCGGTTCCTGAAAAGCCTCGGGATTTCCTACAGCTTTTACCGAGACACCTATATAAGCGCGATCCCGGAGGTGTTGAACCCGGACCTCAAGACGATCATCCACATCCCGCACCGCGGCTCCGCCGAGGCCTATGACGTCAAGCAGTCCGAGGTAGGCGCGATCCTTGACGCCTTGGGCGAGGTGATCGGCCGCGAGCCCGAGACCGGGTTCGATCTGGTTCGACTGCCGGACGGGCGGGTGTTGAAGGTGGCGGATTTGGTTGATGACGGGCTGGAACGGGACCGCGTGAAAGCGTCTTTGACGCGCGAGATCACCGGCCCTGACGGGAAGCGGGATGACACCGCGGATCGGGACAAGGTCGACCTGATCGTCGCGCTCGGGATGGCGAAAGAGGGATTCGACTGGGTCTGGTGTGAACACGCCCTGACCATCGGTTATCGGTCCTCGCTGACCGAGATCGTGCAGATCATCGGCCGCGCCACCCGAGACGCGCCCGGCAAGCGCCACGCCCAGTTCACAAACCTGGTGGCGGAGCCCGGCGTCGAAACCGGGGTGGTCACGGACGCGGTCAACGACATGCTGAAGGCCATCTCCGGGGCGCTCCTGATGGAGCAGGTCCTGCAACCGAACTTCAAGTTCTACCGGCGCGAGGACGGGGATACCCGGCTCCCTGTCGAGGTGGACAATGAGGGACGGGTCCATATCGGGATCGGCGGCCTTATGCTGCCCCCCACGGCTCGGGCGCGCGAGATCGTCGAGAACGACATGCATGAGCTGGTCGCCAAGGCGTGCCAGCAGATCGACCGGCGCACCGTGGCGGATGACGTGGCGCCGGAGGTGGCGACCCAGCTGATCCTGACGGACATCATCGAGAAGAGATACGAGAACCTTACCTCGGACGAGACGGAGTCGATCCGCCAAGACCTGGCGGCCCGGATGAACATCGCCGCGATCGCGCGCCGCATGGCGCAGGAAGAGGTGGAGAAAAGGCCTGCGGACCCCGATGAGGGCGGGACCACGGCCGGGCCGGACACGGAGCCGAACGCCCCGGACGCGATGAACCTGATCCGGATGGTCAAGAAGTTCATCAACGTGCGTGAGCTGGACATCGACCTCATCGACTCGATCAACCCGTTCCGGGAGGGGTTCGACGTCGCCTCTAAGGCACTCGATACCCCGCTCCTCCAGCGGATCCAGAGCGCGATGGTGGCACAACGCATCCAGATGACGGAGGAGGAGGCGTTGGTTCTCTGGCCCCGCATCAAGCGGTTCACGGCGCAGGAGGGGCGGCCGCCCAACCCGCACGCCGCCGACGACCTGGAACGCCGGCTGGCCGAGGCACACGCCTATATCCGAACCAAGAAGGCGGAGCGGATGCGCGCCGCCCAAGACGCGGCGCGGGGCTGACGTATGGCCCGCTACCGTTCTATCGAGGAGATACTTGCGGAGGAGGACGAGTTGGGCCTCCTGAACGTGACGCTCCGGCCCCGCGCCGCACGCACTCCAGACCGGGAACGGGATGCGCAACTGGTGGAACAGGTCAACGGGTTCTTTGAACGGACCGGCCGGGTCCCGAGCCCGGAGGCGGCAGATCATGATGAGATGCGGCTCGGGGTCATCTGGAAGCGCCTCGCAGACAAGGGGCCGGCGGAGGACCTGGCGGACGTGGACCGGAATGGCCTCCTGGCCGGCGGACCCTTGGTTCTGACCGCGGAGTCCGCGCCCCCAGAGCGGGACTGGCGCGAGGAGCCTGACGAGGATGAAGTCCCGACCTCGCTCGATGATATCTTCGATGACGACGAGCTGGACGTCTCGGACGCGTTCACCACGATTAAGCACGTGACCCCGGCCGAGGACCGGCTTGTCCCGGATCACAGGGCCGAGTTCTATCCCTGCCACGACTTCGACCGGTTCCGGGAGATGTTCGAGCGGACCCAAGCCGCGCTCGAGGCGGGGGACCGAGAGGTCCGCCCGATCAACTTCAACGAGGAGGTCCGGGTCGATGAGGGGTCCCTCTTCATCCGCAAGGGGCTCCTGACCTACGTGGCGGAGAAGGCGGAGATGACCGCGCGGGCCGGCAAGCGGGATCACCGGCTCCGGATCATCTTCTCGAACGGGATGGAGAGCGACCCGCTCCTCTCCTCCTTCCGCAAGGCGCTGGCGGACGACCCGACCGCGCGGGCGATCCACCGCCACGGGCTCGGGGCGATGGACCCGGACTGGGAGGCGGACCGGATCGACCTGACCGGGACCGTCTACGTGGTCCGGAGCAAGTCGAAGGACCCGGCCATCGCGGAGGTGAGCGGGATCCTCCTGAAGATCGGGGTCACCACACAGGAGGTCCGCCGCCGGATCGCGGACGCGCGCAACGACCCGACCTTCCTCCTGGCCCCGGTGGAGCTGGTGGCGACCTATGACCTGGTGAACCTGTCCTGGCGGAAGGTGGAACAGCTCCTCCACCGGTTCTTCGACCCGGCCCGGCCGCGCGACCTGTGGATCACGGACCGGTTCGGCCGGAAGGTGTACCCGCGGGAGTGGTTCTACGTGCTGCCCGAGCACGTGAGCCGGGCCGTGCAGGCGATCCGGGACGGGAACCTGCATGAGCTGGAATACGACCCGGAGAGCCAGGCGATCCGGAAAAAGAAACCCTAATCATTATCCCAGTGAGGCGCATTTCAGATGTCGAACGAAATTTTCAGAATCCGTCGCCTCGATGATGCCGCTGTACATGACATTGTCATGCGTGCGGCTGAGGCCGCGAGGGCGGCTGCCTCAGCTGACGGCCTGAGCGGCGAAGAGGTGAAAATCATCCCGGAATTCTTCGGGATTTCCATTCTTGGTGTTCTGAATTTGGAGGAAACGCCACCAACGGCCGGGCGTTACACGATCAAAACCGCGCGGCTCAGCTTACAGACGACCATAGCTGTTGACCGGAACCGTCCGAACGAGACGACAACCATCAGGTTCGTGTTGAGCAGGGGCGCTGAAAACGAACTGGATCAACTCCAGGTAAGCCGGGAAGGAAGCTCGGGGGAGGATCGGTGGCGGGAGGGACGAGGTCGAGCCGCGGTCATCAGCGCTTTCGACGTCCTGAACGGCTTCATAGCTCCCTCCGATGCTGATCCGGGCAGCGCCATCGGACAGTTGAGCAACTTCGCCGAGAACATCGATCGCTCCTTTAGAGGGTTCACTCAAGGGGTTGAGGGCACCCTTGCCACCTTGGCCGAGCAGCGCGCAGAGGAGCAGCGCCTGCTTGAGGCCGAGCGGGAACGCATGCGGACAGAGATCACGGATGAACGAGATCGTATACTTGAGAGGGCAAAAGAAGAGATCGATGGGGAACGCCAACGTCTGAAGGAACTTGAGGCGTCTCTGGCTGATAGAGAGGCGCAGCTGGACATCAAGAGCCATAAGGATGCCCGCCGGAAACTGTTCGCTGACCTTCAAAAGGACCTTCAGCTTGCCGCGCGAAAACCAACACAGGGGTTGATGGTCGCCTTCGCCCGTATTGCGGTTTTTCTGGTTCTCGCGGGCGCCGGGGCGTTTGCCGGTTACCTTGCCTTGAACACTATGACCCCTGAGACGCTTGGCGAAAGCGCCACGAACATCCAGATATGGGCAGTGATCCTGAAGCCCCTCGGCTTGACGATAGCCGCTTTTGGCGCTTTCGCCGCGGCCGTTCAGTGGCTCCGCCACTTCTATACCCGTGATCTTCAGGTGGCCGAGGAATTTCGTCGGTTTCAGCATGACATGGCCCGCGCCTCCTGGATCATCGAGGCAACCCTTGAAATGGAGAAGGAACACCAGACCAGCGTTCCGGAAAAATGGCTTGAGCACGTCACAGAAGGTCTATTCCAGAGCGGTCGCCATGTATCATCCTTGGATGAAGGACAGCAGGCGCTTGCCGCTCTTCTGGGACTTTCTACCTCAGTGAAGGCTGGTCCAAACGGGCTGGAAGTGGATGTGGGGCGAAAAGGGGTCTGTTACGGCTGAGTGCAGGATCGTACGTTAACGCCCCATACTCCCGGTTTTGAGCCCTGTGGCCACCTTCGTTGTGGCGATGAACGTGGTGTGCCCGTTTGGTGGCCGTGAAGGTGGCAAGATATAGGGGTGATTACTTCACAACTTTGCCCTGGCTTGCCGCCGCCACCGGTATTCACCGGTGAGCAGGATGTGGGCCCATCCGAGCGGGGAGATATGCGCGAGCAGAGCGGGATCGCAATTCAACCCGACCCGCTGCCGCGCGGCGACGGCCTGACCGAGGTGCTTGGTGTTCCAGTAGATGATGATGGCGGCGAGCAGGTTGAGACCAGCCATGCGATAGTGCTGCCCTTCGGCGGTACGGTCGCGGATTTCGCCTTGGCGACCGATGCGCAGGGCGTTTTTCAGGGCGTGATGGGCCTCGCCCTTATTCAGGCCAATCTGGGCACGGCGCTGCATGTCGGCGTCGAGGAGCCATTCGATGACAAAGAGGGTGCGCTCGACGCGGCCGATTTCGCGGAGCGCCAGGGCCAGCTCGTGCTGGCGCGGATAGGCGGCGAACTTCTTGAGCAACTGACTGGGCGGCATGACGCCTGTCACCATGGTGGCGGCGGACCGAAGCACGCCGGGCCAGTTCTGGACGACAAGGCCCTCGCGGATCTTGCCGCCGATCAGGCTGCGCAATTCGTTTGGCGCTGACGCCGGGTCGAAGAGGTGGAGCCGTCTGGATGGCAGGTCGCGGATGCGCGGGATGAACCGGAACCCGAGCAGCGAGGTCACGGCAAAGACGTGATCGGTGAAGCCGCCGGTGTCGGCATATTGCTCTGTGATCTTCCGCCCGGCCTCGTTCATCAACAGCCCGTCCAGGATGTAGGGCGCTTCGCTCACGGTGGCCGGAATGTTCTGGGTCGCGAACGGGCCGAACTGGTCGGAGAC
>JACVZW010000023.1 GCA_014654775.1 Paracoccaceae bacterium
GAAACCATGGACGCCAGAATCTCGCGACCCGAACCAGCTAATGCAACAGTCCCCCATCGACCGCGATCCTGCGGGGCGCGGGGCGGCAGAGAGGTTGAGCGCCAGAGCAACCGAGGTCGGGATTGCCGTGCGGCTGCTGGAACCGCGTCTCGGGGATTTCAACGATGATCTCCGGGCGTACGGCACGGACGCGCTGCGCCAGCATCTTGCAGGTCAGATCGGGCCCGAGGATCGGCATCGCCTGTCAGGCTGATCCGCGTCGCGCAGAGGGCGGTCAGGGGATAGCGGGGCAGGGGCATGGACCCCTGTCGCGGGTGTAGATCATCACCTTCGCCTAATTCCGGGCCTTACTCATCCACCCTTCACCCACACGGCCTTCAAGAGATGGGCAGGCGGCCGTCAAAGGTGCCGCCCCTTCAAGGACGGGGGGCGACTGATTTCCGCCGCGAGGGACGAGCCCTCGCTTTGCATCGCGAAAGGCAAATCAGCCGCCCCCCGTCCTCCTCCACATGCGTTCCGGCCCCAAAGAGGGGGTGAAGAGGCGTCCCCTCCCACGGCTTTCGCAGCCCATGAAGGCCGCGCGGGATGACGCGCGGACGAGACAGGCCCGGAGGCAAGAAGCCGATGACGATCCACACCCACGACGACGCGTATGAACCCGCCCACACCGCATCCCAGACCGCCCATGCGCTCGACGAGCTGCAGCTCTATGGCTACCGCCCCTTTGACGAGCCCGATCCGCGCCCGATGCCCGATGGGCAGCGCCTCGCGGTCGCCGTCGCCGACATCTTCGACGCCCTCGTCGCGACCTTGGAAGACACCCGCATGGAACCCGACCTCGAGGAGGTGCTCTGGGGCCAGGTCAACCTCTTCCACCGCGCTACGGCCCGGATCGAGCGGTCGCTCGACGAGAATGAACAGGCGCAGCGCCGCCTCCAGCGTGAGCAGGACGGCTCCGAGGTGAAATCGACGGAACTCGAGCGCCTGACGGCCGAAGGCCTGACGCTCATCGAACGGCGCAACTGCATGGACATGATGCGCGATCACGCCGCCACCGAGTTCGTCCATCACACGGGCTCCACCTGGCGGCCCCGCACCGGCTCGATGGTGAACCGCCAGCACATGACCGCAGCGCTCATCGACAGCCGGGACTTCCTCGCCGCCAAGCGCCGCGCGGAAACCGAGGTGATGCTGCCCGCAGGCCCCAAGGTCGCCCTCACCGGTGGGACCGACTTCAACGATCACCGCCTGATCTGGGGCAAGCTCGACCAGGTCCGGACCAAGTATCCCGACATGGTCCTTCTGCACGGTGGCAGCCCCAAGGGCGCAGAGCTCATCGCCGCCAAATGGGCCGAGTCCCGCGGGGTGACGCAGGTGGCCTTCAAGCCTGACTGGACCAAGCACGCCAAGGCCGCGCCCTTCAAGCGCAACGACGCCATGCTCGATGTGCTGCCGGTGGGCGTCCTCGTCTTCCCGGGCAATGGCATCCAGGAGAACCTCGCGGACAAGGCCCGCAAGCTCGGCATCCCGGTCATGAAGTTCGAGAAGGGGGCATGAGCCCCCTTTTCTCCTCGCGGGGAAATCGAGATGGAAGCGCAGATTTCCACCTGATATTGTGTAGAGAACTTCACCGGATCACTACATGTACCATAGTCCGATCCAGCTTGATGTCTTCCCGACCGACGTGCAGATGCGCCGGATAGATCCAGCGCGCAACATGCGTCGCTTCTATCGGCTGAGCGTGCAACGCGACCTCTTCGGTCGCGCCAGCCTCGTGCGCGAGTGGGGTAGGATCGGTTTCCGGGGGCAGATGATGGTCGAGACGCACCCTGATGAAGGCAAGGCAATTACTGCGTTGATGAAGCTCACAGCGGTGAAGAAGCGGCGTGGGTACGTTCAATGAATGATTTCAACGCCGAACTTTTCTCCCAGTCCTTCTCCTCAGTGCGACACCTTCAGGATTAATTGGATGTAAGGTCCAGAGCCTCTCCCCGCTTTAGGATCTCGTAAATGACCCCCTCGAGGATCGGCAGCGCCTGCCGGTCCTTGCTGAGCAGAAGTGTGGCGAGCGCGCTGTGCGAGGACATGGCCCGGACCACTGCCGCCTGCACCGCGCCGGGGAGGTTCCCCTTCATCGCCTGATCCTTCGTGTTCTTCTCGATCTGCGCCATGACCACCCGATTTTCGCGGGTGATAGCCGCCACCTGGTTCACGAAGGCGACCTGATCCTCGATCGGGCTCGCCTCGCCGAAGAGGCTGTTCAGCCGCTCGATCAGCTCCTGAATGTAGACCGGCAACGCCCCGGGGCGTCCGCCCCCACCGCCCCCCTTGTCGGGCTGGAGAATGGGCTCCTCGGTTTCCGTTGTACCCCCGGCCGGTTCGCGCTCGGCGATCTGGTAACCGGTGAGCGCGATCCCATGCAGGTCAATCTGGTTGGGCGGGATCCCGTCCAGCCGGTTCGCCAGCAGCTTGGCGAAGGCGGCGAAGGTCTCGAGGTCCGGGTCCCCGAGGTCCACCAGCTGGGCGATATAGGCGTAGAGCCGACCGAACCGAGCCAGACCTGCCTTGAAATCCGTGAGGGAGACGATCGCCGTCTCGACCTGTTCGCGCTCGTGATCCGCGCGCTTCATCCCGTCCTCGTTACCGGCGCTTTTGGCGCGCTGCCAAGCGTCCTCGGCCGCGCCGGCCAGGTCCCGCAACTCGGCGAGGCGCAGGTTATAGGCGTCCGTGGGCTCCTGGGTCGCCGCGAACATCGCCTTATGTGCCGCCTCGTCATCCGTTCCACTGGTGGCGGCAGCAGCGGTCCGAAATCGGGCCCGCTGGAAGTCGAGCACGTGCGCGTCGTTATAGAGCCCCTGATTGTCCAGGAACCCTTTCAGGTCATAGATGACGTTGAGGTCCTGCACCTCCTCGATCCGGGCGCCCCGGTCATACTGCGCGAAGGCGGCCCGGACCACGTCCGGATCGTTGATGAAATCCACGATGAAGGTCTGGTCCTTCCCGGGAAAGGTCCGGTTCAGGCGGGAGAAGGTCTGAACGATCTCGACCGCGTTCGCGATCTTCTTGTCCACGTACATCGCGACCAGCTTCGGCTGGTCGAACCCGGTCTGGAACTTGTTCGCCACCAGCATGACACGGTACTCCGGCCGGTCGAAGACGTGGCGCAAGTCCTTGCCGGCTGCGTCCAGGTTCATGTTCGCCTCGGTGAACTCCGCGTCCTCCTCGACGATAAACGCGTCCCCCTTCAGAAGGTCATCATTCGGGTGCATCACCTCGTGCCCGGTCAGTTTCCCCGAAAAGGCGACCAGGGCCCGGATGTTACCATAGGCGGGGTTCGCGGCGATGAAGGCGTCGAAGGCCCGCTTGTACCTGACAGCCGATGCACGGGAGCTGGTGACGACCATAGCTTTCGCCTTCCCGTCCAGCAGGTGGGCCACGTTCTTCGAGAAGTGCTCGATGATGAACCGGACCTTCTGGCTGACGTTCGTCGGGTGAAGCGTCATCCATTTCGCCAGCGCCCGCTTGGCCGCCTTGCCGTCGACCCTCTTCTCCTCAACGATCTCCTGGCCGAGGTTGAAAGCGGTCTTGTAGGGAACGTATCCCCGGAGAACGTCGAGAATGAACCCCTCCTCGATCGCCTGCCGCATCTCGTATTTGTGGAATGAGACCGGCAGGTTGTCGTTCCCGGCCGGGCGTGAAGGGTTCGCCGGGCGCCCGAAGAGCATCATGGTCGAATGCTTCGGGGTCGCCGTGAAGGCGAAATGGGACACGTTCGCCGGGCGTTTCCGAGCCCGCTGGATCTCAAGGAGGATGTCCTCGACCGTCATATCCGCCGCGTCCTTCCGGGCGGACAGGGCCAGCGTCGCCTGAAGTTTGGACGCCGTGTTCCCGGTCTGGGAGTTATGCGCCTCGTCGATGATCACCGCGAAGTTCCGGTCCCGCAGCGACCGCTCGGTCAGGATCGCCTCCATCGCGAAGGGGAAGGTCTGAATGGTCACCACGATGATCGGCGTGCCTTTCAGCATCGCCTCGCTCAGCTGGTCACTCTTCGACTTCGAAGAGGTCTCCCGGTCGATCGCCGCGATCAACCCCTTCTGGTGGTCGATCTGCTGGACCGCGTCCTGCAACTGGCCGTCCAGGACGTTCCGGTCTGTCACGATGATCACCGTGTCGAAAATCGGCGTCCCGTCGTCCCGGCGCAGTTTCACCAGGTCATGCGCCGTCCAAGCGATGGTCGAGGTCTTGCCGGACCCGGCGCTGTGTTCGCACAGATAGGGGTGCCCTGGCCCCTTCGCCTTCGCGTCGGCGATCATCTTGTTGACTGCGTCGAACTGGTGGAACCGCGGGAAGATCAGGGTCTCCTTAACCGACCAGTTCCCCTTCAGGTCCACCACGTTCTTCTTCTCGATATAGACGAAGCTGTGGAAGATGCGCAGGAACGCGTCCGGCTGGCAGATCTCCTCCCAGAAATAGGCGACCGGGTATTCCCCATCGGCCCGGGCCGCGTTACCGGCCCTGCCGTCATTCCCCTTGTTGAAGGGGAGGAAGAAGGTGTCGTCCCCCGCAAGCTTTGTGGTCATCCAGATTTCGCTGTCCGACATCGCGAAATGGACCACGGCGCCCCGCTTGAAGGTCAGGAGCGGGTGCTTGCGTTTCGTGATCGGGTCGACCGGGGGCCGGTCGCGCCGGTACTGCGCCTTCGCGTGTTCGACCGACTGGGTGAAATCCGTCTTCAGCTCGACCGTGGCCAGCGGCAGGCCGTTCAGGAACAGGCCGAGGTCGATGGCGAGCTCGCGGCCGGGGTGATACTTCAGTTGGGGGACAACCCGCAGCCGGTTCGACGCGTAACGATGCAGGACCTGGTCGTTCCGCTGATCCTCTGGGGCCGCCTCGGACAGGTCCAGATGCCCCGCGCCCGCGATGGAAAACCCCCGGCGCAGGGTCTGAACCATCCCCTGTTTTTCCAGCGCGGCCTCCAGACGGTCCATGACCACCGCTAGGGTCTTGTCCCCGTTCATCGCCTGAAGCCGGACCCATTTCTGGGGCTGGGTGGCGCGCAGCCACGCTTCCAGATCCTCTGGATACATGGCCCGGTCCGCGTCATAGGCGTCGGTCGTACCGACCAGCCACCCGGACGCCGCGAGCTTCTCGACGATATAGGACTCGAGGTGTTTCTCGTGATGCAGGTCGCTCATTCCGTTACCTCCGACCCGCCGGCCTGCGCCTGCTGCCACTCGTGATAATTCAGCTTCGATCCCCGGACCTTCCACTCCAGCCGCCCGTTGCTGTTCCGGTCCAGCACCACCGCCGCCGCGGCAGAGGGGCTGCTGAACGGCCAGGGCTTGGCGAAGCGCATCCGGTCCGCAGCGTGGGGCACCAGCGCCCCTTCCGCGATCATCTTGTCCTTCAGGCCGCCATAGCTCTGCTGAACATACCCGGTCCCGATGAGGGCCTCGGAGCCTTCCAGGACCACGAACTCCCCGTCCTCCTCGACGGCGGTCGCCTGGACGCCGCTCTTGTGGCGGATCTCGAAATGGACCTCTTCGAATGTCCGCTCCTCGGCGGGCTTCGCGACCTGCGTCACGGCCCGAGGCTGGGGCTTGAGCATGTCGAGCCCGATCACCGGCAGGATGATCTTCAGGTTCGACAGGAACTGCTCCATGTTCGCGACATCCGCCTCGGGCAGGCGGCGGCGATCGGTGTCGGGTTGGGTGCCGTTGTCCAGCGTCACCCGGCCCGCCTGCGCGGTCAGGCGGATCAACCGGGCCTCAAGGTATTCGGCATGCCCCTTCGACAGGTCATCGTCGCTGGTGGTGACGGTGATCGCGGTTTCCCAGAAGTCACGCTTCTTGGCGCTCTGTTCGATCCGCTCCGCCACGGAGTTCCCCGACCCGATATAGACCCGGGTCACGCCGGGCTTGTCCGGGTCCGGGCCAGACAGGATATAGACGCCGGTCCGGTCCACCTCGGACCGGGCGGTCAGGTCGCCGAAGGCCGAGGCGCCGCTGACGAACAACAGGCCGGTCCAGCCATGGATCGTCGCCTTGCGCAGGCCCGTGGGTTTTCCGTCGACCAGGAAAAGCTGGATGGTCCGCCCAAAGGTTTCACCTGTCGTCATGCGCCCACCTCTTTCAGAAGTCTCGCCAGCGTCCATTGGGCAGCAATCGGCATTGTCATACCTTCCACACCGCTCTGGCGCGCAAATCCGCCGAAAAGCCCATGCTGGCAGGATCGGCTAACGGGCAGCCGTCGATCAGCGCAACAAGACGCTTTTTCCATTCATTGCCCGGTGCGATCAGCGCCAAAAGGTAATCGAGCATCACCAGCGTGTTGTGCAGATAGCGCGGATCGGCATCCCGCATCGCGACGGGCAGCTTGGCGGGATATTTCGGAACTGTCATTTTCACAGTGAAGCGCTTGTTCCAAAGCCTGCCGTGGTGGGCGCAGATATTGCGGATATGGCTGATATGATGGGCGAAAGACGTGACCACCTTTTCGTCCAGCGCAAAGGGGGCTGCGATGGCGTTTCTGTCGCTGCGCAGTTTCAGGTCGCTGTAGAATTTCGACAGCAACCCGAACGACATGACCTCTGCCGCCATCCAGACTGGGGGCAACGTGGGCGAGGTGTATTTGTCGCGATAGTGGGTCGCGAACGTGTCGCGTGAGCGGGCAAACTCTTTCTTGAGCTCCGCTACGGCATCCGCATGACGCCCGATATGGGCATAATGGCCCTGTTCGAGATAGCCATGTGGGCCGTGACTCATGGCCATGTGATGTGCCCATTGCGCTCGCAGGGCCACTTCGACCCGCTCGATGGCGTCTAGTACCAGCAATCGCAGTTCGCGGTCGAAGATGTAGAGGGTCAGCACATCCTCGAAGGTTGTCCCATCGCGGAAGGCGTGATCGCCGTTGTTCGCGGCGGGCACCTCGAAGGGCAGCCAGTAGGCCCTCAGCCGATAGTATGAGATGAAGTTCAGATAATGCTGTGCCTGAGCTTCGTCCCCAACAATCATGCCGCGGCGCTTGAGTAGTTCGACCTGATCCGGGACGGAAACGGCGGGTTTTTCGAACTTCATGCGGCACCCCCGTGCCGCGAAAGCGATGCCCTCAAAACAAGTAACCCGCCGGGGTGCGCAGTGCGAAACCGAGGTTCCGTCCGAGGCGTGGCGGGTCTTGTTGCTTCATGAGATAGGACAGGAGTCCTACCAAAGCAACAAGAAACCGACCGGTCCGGGCTAAAAATCATGCCGCCGCCCTCACGTCGATCTTGCCGGTGACGGCGGCGGTGATCAGCGCCGCGCGCTTCTCGCGCAGGAGGTCGATGCTGCGCTCGGTCAGGGTGATCAGGCCGTCGATACGGGCGGTTTCGGTCTCGATGTGGTCTGCGATGGCCGCTTGTTCGAGAAGGCCCGGTTTCGGCAGCTTCACCTTACGAACGTGACTGAAGTTCAGATCCTGCCCGTCACGGATGAAGTTCGAGGTCAGGCGCAGGGCCTGAATGTATAGGCTGGATTTCATCAAGGCGCCATAGAACCGCCCCTCGACTTCCGGTCCGGGCTTCAGGACGGAGTAGGATGACCGGACGCTGCCGACCGCGCGGGCGCGTTCCAGCCCGCCGTCCATGCTGCGCATGCTGATCACGAAATCACCGACCTCGACATGCTTGCGCATGTTCAGGTTCACAACAGCCATAGTGACCTGACGCTGTTCCAGCGCCTCATATTCCGCCAGCGGGATCACCCCATATTTCTGGGTGGCCGACAGCATCTGGTCGCCATCGCGCGCCCGCTCCTTGCTCTCGGTGAACAGGGCGGTTGGCGGGACCACCTCCCAATGGGCGGGCACGCGGCCCAGCCAGTCCACGCCCGAGTCCTTCATCGGCGCGTCCGGGTCGATGCCCTTGGTCACCGCATGGGTGATCACGGCCGCCCGCTTTTCCTTGAGCAGCGCGATGAACCGGGTCTTCTTCTCGATCAGGCCGTCAATCAGGCCAGTTTCGCAGTCAAGGAAGCGGGCGATAGCGGCCTGTTCATCCTCCGAAGGTACCGGAAGCTTAATATCTCCCAGTGTCGAAGGGTTGATCGCCGGATAACTTATTCCGGTTGATCGGGCCACAACCTCTTCGATGAAGGGTTGTGAATGAACCGCATAGAAAAGGAAGGCCGGATCAACGCCTGAAACAGGACGGCACACCGCGAAGCCGGTCGAAGCGATGTTTCTGTCGTCCTCCCGGCCAATCCGCGCGATAGCCCGTAGATAGGTCCTCACGGTCGAAATAATCAGATCGTTTTCCCGGGACTGTTGCATTAGCTGGTTCGGGTCGCGAGATTCTGGCGTCCATGGTTTCAT
>JACVZW010000024.1 GCA_014654775.1 Paracoccaceae bacterium
CTGCGCAGGCGGCCATAACCCTTAACGGCGCGTCATTCCCAACATGCTACGGGACAGAGTTCACCTCGAACGCGATCCTAACCTTTGCCGACGACCGCAAGTTTGACTGGCACTACATCGCGCCCGGAAAGCCCACCCAGAACGCCTTCATCGAGAGCTTCAATGGTCGGTTGACCCCGACCGCTATTTCGGCAGCTTTCAGGGTGACCCGGCGGAATACTGGTACGGACCCGGCTTCCTTGCCTTCCTGAAGGGGCTGGAGGAACGCGGGGAGTATACGCGCACCAACAACAAGATGGCGGTGATCCTGTCGGCGGGCGTCTATTCGGCCAATATCGCGAACGCGATTCAGGAACAGGCCGCCAGCTATGGCTGGGAGATCAGCCTGTTCGAAACGGTTTCCGTCCCGATCTCGGAATGGGGTCCGACGCTGGCCAAACTGCGCGCCGATCCGCCCTCGGTCATCGCCGTGACCCATTTCTTGCCCGCCGATCTGGGGCAGTTCATGGTACAGTTCTCGACCGACCCGACGCCGTCGCTGGTCTATATGCAATACGGCCCGTCGATCCCGGCCTTCCGCGAGATCGCGGGGGATGCGTCGGTCGGCGTGCTTTATGCGACTGTCGTCGGGGCTTTGCAGGACGAGATCGGCACCGCCTTCGAAACGCGCTACAAGGCCAAGTTCGGGGAGAATGCGGGCCATAACTCGGGCGCGCAGCCCTATGACGGCTGCTATCTCTGGGCGACGGCTGCAGCATTGGCCGGCGGCACGGGCGAGCCTGACAATGCGGATCAGAACCGCAAGGTGGCCGACCGCATGCGCAATCTGATTTGGCGCGGCGTCACCGGGACCACGCGGATGAACCCGGCCGAGAACACGGCCTATACCTATCCCACCCAGACCAATGATCCCTCGCTTGGCATGCCGCACCAGTTCTTGCAGATTCAGGACAAGACGAAGGGCGGCCTTCTTGTCGCGCCGCCGCCTTACAACACGGCGTCCTTCGTGATGCCGCCCTGGATCAAGTAGGCCGGAGCATCACCTTGGTGGAACCCGACGATCTTCTTGTCTGCGAGCGCGTGACGAAGCAGTTCGGCGCGCTCGCGGCAGTGAAGGAGTTGAGCTTTGCCGCCCGCCGGGGGGAGATACTTGGGATCGGCGGGCCGAACGGAGCTGGCAAGACCACGCTTTTCGACGTGCTGTCCGGCCTGAACGAAGCCACGTCGGGGCGGGTTCTGCTGGACGGACGCGACATCACCCGCGCCGCACCGGAGGCGATCTGCCATGCGGGGATTGCCCGGACCTTTCAGTTGAACGCCTGTTTCGACAGCCTGACCGTGCGCGAGAACGTGCAGGTCGGCGCCGTTTTCGGACGCGCCGCCTCCGGGCTGCCCGGCCTGCGCCCGTCGGCAGAGGCGGAGGCCGCCACGCAGGAGGCGCTGGCGCTGGTCGGGTTGGCCGACAAGGGCGATGTCGTGGCAGGGGCTTTGCCGGTTCTGGACAGAAAGCTTCTGATGTTGGCCGGAGCCATGGCGACGCGGCCCAAGCTTCTGTTGATGGACGAGCCCGTGGGCGGGCTGACCCATGCCGAGATCGACCTGATGATGGAGACCGTCCGCCGGATCAAGGCGCAGGGCGTGACGATCATCCTGATCGAACATGTTATGCGGTTTCTGGTCGCCCTGTCGGATCGGGTGATGATCCTGCATCATGGCGAACGCATCTACGAAGGCCCCGCGGCGGGTCTTGCGCGGGATCGCACGGTGGTCGATGTCTATCTTGGCGAGGGGGCGTCGGCCCGGCTTGCCGCCCTTCTGCCCGAGCCCGCACCATGAGTCTGCTGGAGATCGAGGGGCTTGAAGCCGGTTATGGGGCGCAGGCGGTGCTTCACGGCCTGAACCTGACAATCGGTGAGGGCAGCTTTGCTGCGCTGGTTGGTCCAAACGGGCACGGCAAGAGCACCACTCTGCGTGCCATTTCCGGCCTGTTGCGGGCCCGCGCAGGCAGCATCCGTTTTGCAGGTGCAAGGATCGATCGTCTCCGCCCCGACCAAATCGTGGCCGAGGGCATCATCCATGTCCCGCAGGGCGACATGCTGTTTCCCGAACTGACCGTGATCGAGAACCTCCGGCTTGGGGCCTATCTGCCGAAGGCCGCCGCCGAGGCCCGCACCCGGCTGGACGAGGTCTTCAGCCTGCTGCCCAAGCTGCGGGAAAGGCAGGATCAGGTGGCCAGCACCCTGTCGGGCGGTGAGCGGCGGATGGTTGGCATCGGGCGCGGGCTGATGGCGGGCGGACGCCTTCTGATGCTGGACGAACCCTCGCTCGGTCTGGCGCCTATCGTCATCGACCAGATCTACGAGGTGGTGCGGCACCTCGCCGTCTCGGGGCGGACCATCCTTGTCGTCGAGGAGAACGCGATGCGCATCGCCGAATTGGCAGACCGGATGCACCTGATGGACAATGGCCGGATCGCTTGGGATGGGTTGGGGAGCGAGTTCCTGTCGCGCCCCGAAATCCGAGCCGCATATCTGGGAGGCTGAGCGTGGAGATCTTCATCCAGGTCATTGCCTCTGGACTGACACTCGGCGCGATGTATGCCGTTTCGACCATCGGTCTGGCACTGGTCTACAGCGCTCTGAACATGCTGAACATGTCGCAGGGCGCGCTTTTGGCCTTTGGGGGCTATGTGTGTTTCTACGCCATGGAGACACTCGGCCTGCCCGCGCCCGTGGCGATGCTTGCGGCGATGGTCGTCGGCGGCGGGTTGGGGCTTGCCATCTATCTGCTGGTCGCGCGGCCCATGCTCGGCTCGCCCATGTTCGAGACGCAGATCTTCATCGCCACCATCGGCATCGGCTCGGTTCTGCAAAGCGTGGTGCTGCAGCTTTTCGGTCCGCAACCAAAGGCGCAGCCTTTGAACGTTCCGGGCGGCGTGTCGCTTGGTGGCGTCGTGGTGCCTTGGCAAAGCCTGCTTATCCTGACGATCGCCTTGGCTATGCTTGCCGGCGTTGCATGGCTTTTGGGGCGGACAAGGGCAGGGCTTGCGATCCGGGCGACCGCGCAGAACCGCGATGCGGCGCAACTGATGGGTATCCGTATCGGTCAGGTCTATGCGCAGGTCCTGATGCTGTCGGGCGCGCTGGCGGCCCTGTCGGGCATCATGGTGTCCTCGCTGTCCGGACTGTTGCCGACGATGGGGGCCGATCCGATGCTGAAGGCCTTCGTCATTTGCGTGGTCGCGGGCCTTGGAAATGTTCCCGGCGCTGCCATCGCGGCGCTTCTGCTGGGGCTCTTGGAGGCCATCATTCAATACCTCTTCGGCGTGCAATACGCCTTCGCCATCCTTCTGGGGCTGGTGATCGGCGTGCTGATCTGGCGGCCTTACGGTCTTTTCGGCAAACGTCAGGTGGTGCGTCTATGAGTGCGGGGCGCCGCGATATCCTTCTGGCCCTTGGATTTGCGGCCCTTCTGGCCATGGTGCCGCTGGTCTTTGGCACGCGCTACATCATCAGCCAGATCACCCTGTTCTTCATCTGGGGCATCGTCGTGACGCAATGGAACCTTGTGCTGGGTGTGGCAGGCATCTTTTCGCTGGCACAGATGGCGCTGTTTGCGATCGGCGCCTATGCAACGGCGATGCTGGCCTATTACGGGGCCTTCCCTCTTTTGGCGGCGATGCCTCTGGCGGCACTGGTGACGGTGGCGGCAAGCCTGCTGATCGGCTTTGCCTGCTTGCGTCTGAAGGGGGCCTATGTCGCACTCCTGACGTTGGCGGTTGCGCAGGTGATCTATCTGATCGTGGTCAACGACACCGCCTGCTTTACAAATCCACCCTCGGGTTGCCTGCCGCTTTTCGGTGGCGTGCGGGGCTTTTCGCGCTTCGGCGACCTTGGCTTCCGCGATCTGCTGGGGTCAAAGTTCTATATCGGGCACTACTATGTGGGCCTTGGTCTGCTGCTTGCGGCGCAGATCTTCTGCATCATCCTGATCCGCGGACCACTTGGCCTTGCCTTTCGCGCCCTGCGCGACAATCCGGGCTATGCGATGTCGCGCGGCGTGGGGCGGTTGCGGTATCAGCTCTGGGTGTTTGGTCTGTCGGCTTTCTTCACCGGCCTTGCTGGCGCTTTCTATGCCGCGAATTTCGGGGTTGTTGGTCCGATCGTCTTTTCGGTGTCGATGCTGCTTTTCCTGCTGGCAATGATCGTTGTGGGGGGCATGGGGACGGTTTGGGGCCCGCTGCTTGGGGCGGCCCTGCTCATGGCCGCCGATGAGGGTCTGCGCGAGTTCGGCACGCTGCGCGAGATCGGGCTTGGGCTGGTGCTGGCGATCTTTGTGATCCTGCTGCCACGGGGCCTTTCTGGGCTCCGCAGGCGCTGACGGTCGAAACCCGATGCGAGCTTAAGAAAACGTCCGGCTCGCTGTCGGGTTTCGTCACAGTCGGACTGCCCTTCGTCCCAGCGCGCTGATCGACACCGCCACAAGGATGATCGCGCCCACAAGGACCTGCCGCACATAGCTGTCGACCTGCAACTGGGTCAGCCCGTTGTCCATCACCCCCAATGTCACTACCCCCGCGACGGTGGCCAGCACCCTTGGCTGGCCGTCGCGCGTCACTGTCATCCCAAGGAACACGGCCGCAATCGCCGTCAGCATCAGCCCATCGCCCTGCACCGGGTTGGCCGATGCGACGCGCGATGCATACATGATCCCCGCAAGGGCTGCGCCCACGCCCGTGAAGGCGAAAGCCGACAGCCGCAAATGCGAGACCTTGACCCCCGCCAAGCGCGCGGCAGCGACATTTCCGCCGATCGCGTAAAGCCTGCGGCCATAGATCGTGTGTTCCAGCACAAGCCAGACCAGAAAGGTGACTGCCACGGCAAGCAGTGTCAGCGACGGCAGCAAAACGGGATGATCCCCCCATGTGCCAAGCGGAAGGCCGGAACGGGCGAAATCGGAGAAGCCCTGCGGGATGTCGCGCCCGAAGATGGTCTTGCCGTCGGACACCAGAAAGGCCGCGCCAGAGAACATGGTCAAAGTGGCCAGCGTGGCAACGAAGGGCAGGATGCCGACCAGACTGACCAGAACGCCATTGGCAATTCCTCCTAGCAAACCAACAGCCAAGGCTGCCGCCAAAGCGACCGGGACTGGCATCCCTTGCGCGAAGAGCGTTGCGGCGACCACCCCGGAAAGGGAGGCCATGGCCCCCACCGACAGATCGAAATCGCCCATCACCATGACCACCGTCATGGTCACGGCCACCACGACCAGCATCGATAGCTGCTGACTGATATTGAGCCAGTTGCGCAGGGTCATGAAGGTGTCAGGTAGGGCAATCCAGAAGAACAGCACGATCGCCGCCATGCCGATCAACGATCCGTAGTGGCGCAAGAACGAGGCCATGTTTCAGCTTTCCCTCTTATAGCAAGCCGTCAGCAAGGCGGCCTCGGTCAACCCGGCGGCGGGCAGGGTCTCTGTGATGCGCCCCGCGTTCAGAACGGCGATCCGGTCCGAAAGCCCGATCAGTTCGGGCAGGTCAGAAGACACGATAATGACCATGGCCCCCTTCGCAGCAAGGTCGCGGATCAGCGTATAGATATCGAACTTCGCGCCAACATCGACGCCACGCGTCGGCTCGTCCAGCAGAAGCAGGGCAGGGTCACCGGCAAGAGCCCGGGCGAACAGGACCTTCTGTTGATTGCCGCCCGACAACTCGGCCACCGGCTGGTTCGGCCCGGTCGCCTTCAACCGCACGTCCTCTGCGAGCCGTCGCACAAGACGTGTCGCCCTACCTTGTCGGAAGAAACCAAAGTTAGCCAACCGCGACAGATGCGGCAGGGTGACAGTCTCGGCCAAAGCGCGGCGTGGCATGACACCTTCGGTCCGCCGTTCGGGAGGCACGTATGCCAGCCCTTGCGCCCAGGCTCCCGCCGGATCGGCAGCCAATGGGACCCCACGCAGTTCAAGATCGCCAGCACGCGGCACTGCTCCGATCAGCGCGCGCAACAAGACCTCTCGACCCGATCCTGACAGCCCGGCAATGCCGAGGATTTCACCTTCCACCATCTCGAAGGACACTGGCCCCAATCCAGCTGCGCGCAGATCCCGCACAGCAAGCGCTGGCGACCCAGACGAAGCCATGCGTTGGGGGAAGAGCGTCGCCATATCCCGCCCCGTCATGTCGCGAATGATCTCGTCACGGGTTGTTTCGGCGCGGTCACGGGTCGCCACATGCGCTCCGTCGCGCAGAACGGTGATGCGGTCGGCCAGCGCCATCACCTCGTCCATGCGGTGCGAGACGTAAAGGATTGCCGCACCCGCCGCCTTCAATTCACCGATGGCCCGGAACAGTGCCGCCGCCTCAGCCCCTGTCAAGGCGGCGGTTGGTTCGTCCATGATGTAAGCCCAAGGTGCAACCTCATCCGCCAGCAAGGTAGCCGCGATCCGCACCAGCATCTGGTCGCCCGCGCCCAACGATCCCATCTCCGAGCGCGCATCGATATGGGATGCCCCCAGTCGCCCCAAGGCATCCGTCGCCGCCTGCCGAAGGGCCGTCCAGTTGACCAACCCAAAGCGCTGCGGATAGGGCCGCGCTAAGTGCATGTTCTCGGCCACGTTCAGCGCTGGAACCACGTGGTTTTCCTGATGGAGAAAACGCAATCCCGCCGCCTTGGCCATGGCTGGCGATCCCAGCCGTAAAGGCGCACCGTTCAGTGTCACCTCGCCGGCATCCGCGTTGTCCAGCCCGGCCAGAATGCGGATCATTGTGCTTTTGCCCGCCCCATTCTCGCCCATGAGGGCATGCACTTCCCCTCCGCGCAGCGACAACTCCGCGCCGTCCAGCGCACGCGCCGGACCGAAGGTCTTCACAAGGCCCCTGAGGCGCAGTTCCGGCATGGTGCAGGGCAATGGGGCGGCGCAGGCCGCCCCGTCGGCCTCAGTCCTTGGCGTTGGCGCTGGTGATCAACCGTGTCGGGACATAGATCACGTTGGATTTGAGCGTCTCGCCCCCCAGCACCCGCGCCACGGTGTCGGCCGTCGTCGCGCCGATGCCCGCAAAATCCTGCGCGACCGAGGCCTCGAAGTTCCCACCCGCCGCGATGGCGTCTCGCGCCTGCGGGTTGGCGTCGATCCCGGTGATCACAATTCCTTCGCCTTGCCGCCCTGCCGCTTCAATGGCCTGAAGCGCCCCGAGGGCTGGCTGATCCCATGCCGCCCAGACTGCCTTGATGCTGCCCGGTTCGGGATTTGCGGCCAGAATGGCTTCCATCTTGGCGCGACTGTCCGCAATGCCGCCATCCGAGACATCGGGCGTCACACGGTCCAAGACCGTGATATCGGGATGGTTCTTGAACACCGCATCCGCCACCGCGCCGCGCACCTGAACGGGCGGGAAGGCGTCAAAGACAAACATCACGACATTGCCAGAACCACCGATGCGATTGGCCACATAGACCGAGGTTTCCGCCGCCATCGCGTAACCGTTCGAGGTGATGTTAGCTTTGATCCGCGGGTCGGCACCGGCATCCATTCCAAAGACCGGGATGTTCGCTGCAACCGCGGCGTCCAGTCCCGCGCCCACCTGCGCCGGATCGACGTTGAGCACGATCGCATCGACGCCCTGCGCCGACAGGTCCTCCATCCGGCTGATGACCGCCGCCACGTCACCGGCCGTGTCGATGACGTTCACCTCCCAGCCCTTTTCCTGTGCGCGGGCCTGAAATGCTTCGACATAGAACTGCGTTCCGGGCTGCGACAGGTACGGCGTGATCACCGCGACCTTCTCTCCCTCAGCAAAGGCTGCGGTTCCAAAACCGGCCAATGCCGTCGCCACTGTCAACCCTGCGATGCGCCCGAAACTGCGCCGCGTGAATCCGGTCATTTCCGGTCTCTCCCCGTTGTTATCTTGATCTTGCAGCGGAATGATTGTCAGGCCAGTCTTGCCGCGTCCAGAGGTTTTGCAAGCCTGTTCCGGACATGCACCCCGGAGAGACTATGTCCGCCTCGCATCTGATCGGCATCGACATCGGCACCACCTCGGTCAAGGCGGTGATGATCGACCTGTCGGGGCGTCGGGTGGCAGAGTTTTCCTCCCGCTATCCGACCAGCAGACCCGCCCCTGGCCTGGTCGAACAGGATCCCGAAGACTGGCTTCGCCTCGTCCAGTGCGCGCTGGCCCATTTCGCCCAGCACGGTACTGCTGCTGCACTTTGCCTGACGTCGCAGGTCAACACGCATGTGTTCGCCGATGCGCGCCTGGCCGTTCTGCATCCCGCCATCGTCTGGCAGGATGGCCGTGCCGGTGATGCAGGCGCCTCGCTGGATCGTGGCGTGTCCACCGAGGAGAAGATCGCCTTGCTGGGCGCGCCGATCCCGATCGATGCAAGCCACGCTTTGGCGCGGATGGCGTGGATGCAGGCGGCCTGCCCGGATGTTTGGGACCGCACGGCACATGTCCTTCTGCCCCGTGATTGGGTTCTGGCACGACTGACTGGGGTTGTGGTGACGGACCCGATCTCTTCCGTGGGCCTTGTCACCCCCGCTTTCACCTATGCCGCCCCGTTGATCGCGCGTCTGGACGGCGCGGCGGCGCGGCTTGCGCCGCTGGCCGATCCACTGGCCGTGGTGGGACGGATCGGCGTCGATTGGCCCTTGGCGGGAACCCCCGTTGTGCTGGGCATGATGGATGCCTGGGCCAGTCTTATCGGTCTTGGCGTGGCGCAGGAGGGCGAGGCGTTCTATCTGTCCGGGACGTCGGATGTTCTTGGCATAGTTTCGGACGAACTTTTCCCGCAGTCGGGCATCATCACCTTTCCGGAGTGGCGCGGACTGCGCCTGCATGCGGCCCCTACGCAGTCGGGGGGGGCCTCTCTTGACTGGGCCGCCCGGCTGTTGGGGCGTCCGGCCATGGAGGTTGCCGAAATGGCGCAATCCCTGACCGAGGACGCGCCCTTGTTCCTGCCGCATCTGCAGGGCGAACGCGCGCCAATCTGGGATGCGGCTTCGCGCGGAGGATTCGCAGGGTTGAACGCCAGTCATGGCGCGCCCGAGATGGCAGCGGCCGTTCTTGAAGGCGTGGCCTTCTCTGCCCGCCACGCGCTTGAGGTGTTGGAACGGTCGGCGGGCGTAAGGCCGGCGATCCTTCGGGCCGGCGGCGGCGGCTTTGCGTCGGATGCATGGGCGCAACTGAGGGCCGACGTGATGGGCCGACCCATCGGGCGCGTGGAAGGCCGCGATCCGGGGGCCATCGGCGCCGCCGTTATGGCGGGGGTCGGGGTCGGAGCGCGGGCTGATCTCGCCACGGCGGCCGGTGCCCTTGTGAGAGCGGACCGAACGTTCACCCCGCGTCCGGCCGCACGGGCGCGCGCAGACAGCCGCTACCTGCTCTGGCGCCAGCTTTACGAAGCATTGCGTCCCGTCAACCACGCTCTGAGTGGCCGGCGATAAGAGCCGCACTTCCAACGGGATAAGGTTACGGCCTGTGCTGACGCTGTCTGGCGAGGACAAGGCAGTGTTCTTTCCGTCCTTTAGATCGCTGATCTGTTCATTTCCATCCTGAATTGAGCCGGGATTTCCATCGAGACGTGAGCCACCTCTGACCCTGGAAGTCGGCTTAAGCTTGGGTCACAGAACGGTTTGATGCGCTTCTGGTTTGCGCTGCGGTTGCTGAGCTGGCTTTGGAGCGGGAGCTGTAACTGCCGGGCGTGAGGATGTGGCATCAGTGGGTGAGCCGATCGAGCTTTCCCGTGGTCATCATGGCGTTGCTGAACACCGAGGACCAATCACGGAAGTTGAGGTTGGTGGCGGTCATTGTGCCGATGGACAGTCCGTTCGACCGGGGCCGATCGCATCCTGCCACAGGACAGCGCTGCGGATGGCGCGGGCGCGCGTCGTGTCGATTGTGGCCTGCGCGTCAAGGACCGCCAGTTCCGCTTCGATCAGCCCCCCCTCGTCTGCCTCGCCCGCCGCCTTCCGCGCCCTGCTGCGGATCAGTTCGGCCTCGGCGGCGGCATGGCCCTTCTGGGCTGCCGTCAAGGCGGCGCCTGCGCTGGCCAACTCGACCGTGGCGTCGAGAATGGCGATTTCACCCCGGGCTTGGGCCTGCAGCCAGGCAATTTCGGCTTGGGCTGTCGCGATCCGGGCTCGGTCAACCCTGCGACGGGCATCCCCGTTGTCCAACAGCGCGCCGTCAAGCGAGACCGAGGTCGCGAGCGGGGCGAGATTGCCGGACAAGAGGGCAGCCAGACTCCGTGCCGTCTGGGTCGCAGAGGTGGTCAGGACAAGACGCGGTCTGCTGGCCAAAAGCGCATCGGCACGCGCCGAGTCGGCGGCCTTGAACTGGAGAAAGGCCAGACAGACTTCGGGCCGACCCTGGGACAGGCCCAGATCGGTCTCTTTCGGTATGCTGGGTAGGCTGGCGCGGCCAAGATCGATACGGGCCGGAATCGACGTCACGCCCAGCGCGCGAAGGCGCGCTTCTGCAAGCGCGATCTGGCCGGGCGCTTGGGCGGCGGCCTCCTCGGCCGCCGCGACCCGCTGGAGGGCTTCGGTCAGACTGGCCGCCGTGATCTCTCCTGCGGCGAGGCGCGCCTCCACGATCACGACCTGCCTCTGCGCCAGCGCGCGGCGCGCCTCGGCGCGCGCTGCTGCGGTGCGGGCCTCGCCAAGCGTGACCCAACCTTGGATGACCTCTCGCAAAAGCGTGCGGCGGGCGATCAGAAGATCGACCCCTGCGGCCTGATGCTCCAACTCGGCGGTGCGGAGCGCCGAGGCGATGCGACCGGACAGATCGACCTCGAAGCCAAGCGACAGAGTGACAGTCGCCGCCTTGTCCGTCAGCGCCGCAGTGCCAGACGGTTGCGGCAGGCGCGTCGTGGCAGCCTGCGCAAGGGCCAGGTCGGCCAGCATCGCCCGCGCGCGGGCCGCGGCAAGGTCAAGTCCGTTGACATCCGCCTCGGCGATCATCTGACGCAGACCCGAATCCCCGAAATCCTTCGCCGAGATGACCAGTTCCTGCGGCAAAGGACGCTGCAGGTCGCTTGCGCGCAGGGCGGCGACGGGTTTGCCGTCGAATTCGGGGAAGGCGGCGCAGCCGGACAGCAAAGCCGCTACCACGACCGCCGAAAGACCTCTTGCGATCATGGCCGGATCCTCGCAACCAGACGCTCGCCAAGGATCAGGTCGCGGGCTGCCTCGTCATCGATGCTGATGACGATCTCGACGCTATTGGCTTCGGTCTGACCGGGGTTCGCCTGCCCCTGACCGGGCGTTCCAAAGATCGGGGCGATCCGAAGCACGCGGCCACGCAGCGCGATGTCGCCATCGCGTTCGCTCATGAGCGACGCCTCCTGTCCGGGCCGGACCTGTCCGACGAATTGTTCGGTGAGTTGGCCCTTCAAGACGCGGGCGCCGTCGGGGGCAAGCAGGAACATCTCGGTCACGGTGTTCGTGGTCGTTGCGTCTCCGACCCGGGCCGAACGGCGCAGGATCACGCCTGCAACGGGCGCCCTGACCTCGCGCGCGGCGATGTCGAGCCGGGCCACCGCCAGACGGTTTTCCGCCAAAGCCGCCGCGATGCGGGCCTGATCGGCCTCGGCCCGCGCCAGATCCAGCGCGCGATTGGCTGCATCCATGTCCTTGCGCGGAATGGCATCGGCCGCGGCCATGCTGGAAAGCCGCGCGACTTCGTCCTCGGCATGCCTCAGCCGCATCGATGCGATCTCGCCCTGAAGCCGCGCCTGTTCGAACTCCAGCTCCGCCGTCCGCGTCTGCAACTCCGCCTCGCTGGCGTCGATCCGGGCGAGGACCTGCCCCGCCGTGACCCGGTCGCCTTCGTTGACGAGAACCTCCGCGATCAGACCCTCTCGCTGGGCGGCAAGCCGCATCAGCCCGCCTTCGATATCGACCGTGCCCCGTATGGCGGCGATCCATTCCTCCTGCTGCGCGGCAAGAGGCGAGGGGATGAGCAAGGTCAGAACGACGGCCAGACGGCTCAGGAGTGGCATCTCTTGGGTTCCTTAATGATCTGCTCGGCTTCGATCCGGCCCGCGCGCATGAAGAGGACGCGGTCGGCAAAGGGCTGCAGCCGGTCGTCATGGGTCACGCACAGGACAGCCGCCCCGACCGCGGCTGCATAGGATGTGAGCAGCCGGGCAACCGCCCCGGCGTTTTCGGTGTCGAGTGCACTGGTCGGTTCGTCGGCGAAGATGAGACTGGGCCGCTTTGCCAAGCCCATCGCGATCGCGACCCGCTGCTTCTCGCCGCCGGACAGGGCCGCGGGCAGCAGATGGGCGCGGTCGGCCAGACCCACAGCGGCAAGGGCCTCGTCAGCGGTGGCGAGCGCCTCGCCACGAGGGCGGCCCATTTCGGTCAGGATCAGCGCCACCTGTTCGCGCGCCGCAAGGGCCGGGAACAGGACGGCGCCTTGGAAGATAAAGCCCATCCGGTTCAGTCGCAGCCGATCCCGCTGCCCCCGTGGCAGGGCCCAGACGTCTGTATCCCCGATCCAAACCTCTCCGCCATCGGGCTGGGTCAGACCGGCAAGCATGGCCAGCAAGGTCGACTTGCCGCAGCCCGACGGGCCCTTGATCAGCGTGAAGGACCCGGCCTCAACCTCAAGGTCAAGGTTGCGCACGACCTCGATACGCCGGGTGCCCGAGCCAAAGCCCTTGCTCAGCGCGCTGCCTCTCAGGATGGTGCGTCCGGACATACGGTCCCTCATCGCAAAAGGCTGGCCGGATCGGCGTTGCGGAGGTGGCGCAACGCAATAAGCGTGGAGGCAAGAAGGACGAGGACCACCGCAAGGACGACCAGTGCGGCAAGTGCAGGTGGCAGGGCGTATGGCACGTCCATATGCCTCAGAAAGGCAAGCAGCCCCATCGTCAGCCCCAGCATCACGGCGACCGAGGCGACGGCGATCAACCCGCCTTGGATGAGCACAAGCCATGCCAGGCGACCGAAGCCGATGCCAAAGGCACGCAGCGCAGCATATTCCCGGATCGCCCCCATCACCGCCGCGCGCATCACCTGATTGACGACCATGGCCGCAATCACAAAGGCCAGACCCGCGCTGTAAAGGAAGATGGACCCCGCGCCGGATTCGAACACGAATTGCCGGATCGTCGCATCGGCAAGCGCGTCCGGCTGCAGCAAAGACAGGCGAAGATGGGCACCCTCCTCCGACGCGATCTGCGCGATCCGCTCCGCCGACGTGCCGGGTGCAAAGCCCATGAGCCAGAAGTTGGGCGGCCCCTGCATCGTCTGCCCGGCCTGCCCGACCAGCACGGTCGACATGCCAAGACCTTGCAAACCCGGCAGCGTGCCAACGACCCGCAGCGGACGGTTGTCCAGCCAGACCTTGCCGCCGACCTCCACCCCCAGCACCCCGGCATCCTCCTTGCCGATGACGATCGTGCCGGGGTCGCTCAGCTGTACTCTCAGATCCGCTGGCATGTGTCGGGAATAGAGCAGCGCATCCCGGTCGCTGTCGATGTATAGGACCGCGACGAAACGCACGCCCTCATCCGCCGCCTCTAGAGCGACCTCGTCGCCCGCACGCGGGCGGGCGGCAAGGCTGCCGAAGCCCATCGCATAAGGCTCCAGCCGCACAAGCTCCGGAATGACCCAAAGCGCCGAGGCCCGCCCGGCCTCCAGCCCCATGCTTTCATTCAGCGTCGCGGCGCCTTCAGGACCGGCCCAGAGCGCCGCTTCGGATCGGTTGACTGGCGAGGCTGCGTCGCGGAAGACCCCAGTCGCTATCGCAAGCTGCGCCATGAGCATCAGCCCCGCGACCGTCACCACCAAGGCGATGGGCGCGTAGCGGCGGCGGTCGTGCCATACGGTTGCCTGGGCCAATCTAAACATGGCCGCAGGCTACGAAACGCAATTCCGGCTTTCGTGGAGGCTTTATGGAGATTTGGTCGAGATGGCCGGGTCGTGAGCCGCCAGACGGATTTCGAAGACCGAGCCGCCGCCCGGCCTGCCCGCGACATGCACTGTGCCGCCATGACCACGCACCACCGCGCGCACCACCGAAAGCCCAAGACCCGATCCATCCGCCGCCGAACCCTCAATCCGGAAGAACCGATCAAAGATGCGCTCTGCGTCCGCCTCTGAAATGCCCGGACCGTGATCAAGGACCCGCAGAACGGCCTCGCCGCCCTCCTGAACCAGTTCGACACGTTCCGCCCCGCCCGCGTGGCGCCGCGCATTGTCGATCAGCGCCACGATGGCTTGGGTCAGTCGCTCCGGGTCGCCTTGCACCTGAAGCGGGGTCAGCGCGGCAGGGATATCCGGGTAGGCGATAAGGATCTCGCGGATCAGATCGTCCAGCGCCAGAAGTCTGGTATGGAAGGCCATCCGACCGGCTTCAAACAGCGTCAGGAACCGTAGATCCTCGACCAGTCGGTTCAACAATTCGACCTGGCGCTGCAAGAGTTCAAGGCCGGACCGATCGCTCGGAAACACGCCATCAAGCATCCCCTGCAGCCGCCCGTTGATCACGGTGAGTGGCGTGCGAAGCTCATGCGCCAGCGCCGCCGCGCTCTCGCGGCTTTCACGCTCGGCCCGTTCAACCCGCGCGATGAGCATGTTGAAATCGCGGGAAAACCGCTCGATCTCGCTGGCGGTGGAACGGTAGGTGGGAACCCGCGCCGCCAAGTTGCCGTCGCGCACATTGGCTGCCGTGTTGCTCAGTCCGGTGACATGGCGCAACAGCGGATTTGCGCCCAGCCATCCGATGATCGCCGCAACGACGAAGGCGATCAGAAATCCAAGCGCCATGAACCAGTAGGACAGGTAGAACAGATAGATTTCATCCAGCGTCTGGATCGCCTCAGGGTCCACCTCTCCCGCCATCAGCCGATCATGCATCTCTGGGCCAAGGGCGTCCCGGGCGTCCCGTGCCGCCAACATCTCAAGGCCGATGAAATACAGAACCAGCGTCACAAGCGCCGCCATTGCCGCGACGCCGGCAACCGCCAGAAGCCAGTTGCGCAAGCCGAGTTTCATGTCGGGTCCAGACGATAGCCGACGCCACGCACCGTGGTCAGTTCGACCCCGGCCCCGGCTTCGGAAAGTTTCCTTCGGATATGGGCAATGTGGCTGTCCACGGTCCTGTCCAGCGCCTCCGACTCCGGCAGGCAGGCATCGACCAGATCGCCCCGGCTGAACACCCGCCCCGGACGCCGCATCAGGAACTCCATAAGCCGATACTCGCTGGGCGTCAGCGAAAGCGGCACCGCTCCCACCGAAATCTCATGCGCCTCGCTGCGCAACTCAAGCGCGCCGATCCGCACAAGGCCAGCTTCCCGATGGCCTGTGCTGCGGCGAAGCACTGCCGTCACGCGGGCCACAACCTCATTCGGGTTGAAGGGTTTGGTCACATAGTCATCCGCACCGATCCGAAGCGCCGTAAGCTTGTCGACATCCTGATCAAGTGCCGAGATCACGATGACCGGGATCATCGAGTCCTGGCGCAGGCTGGACAGCACGGCGAAACCGTCACGTTTCGGCAAGTTGAGATCAAGAAGAATGAGGTCCGGGCGCAGCGACTGTTTCAGTTGCAGCGCAAGGTCGCCATCCCCCGCGCGCGCGGTCCGAAACCCCGCCCGCTCAAGATAGGCAATCAGGATCTCGGCGATCTGGACCTCATCCTCTACGACCATAACGAGCGCAGTGTTTGTGTTCAAATGACGGCCTCTGGGCTAAGCACTATGGCGAACCTACTGTGAAGGTCAGCCAAGGAGAAAGCCCGTCTTGCGGACCGGCGATCATCAGTGGCCCCCTTCACGAGATGACCCATCGGGATCATGTAGGTCCCTGCGCCAGCCAATTCGGCCTTCACATAGCGCGCTTGGTTTGCGCTGGCGGGCATACATCTTCTTTGAGGATCGCGATGCATGTCGACTATACCAAGCGTTTTCGAAACGGGGCTTGTGCAATTCCACCCTGAGCCGGACCCGGGTTGCATCCGCGACGCAAATTATCAACAAGTATGAATGTCAGGTAAAGCTCGGGTCAAGGGGGCCGGCCTGCCGGTGCCCGTTCGCCGTAAGCAGGTCGGGGACGCGCTGATCCCTTGATCAAACCGGCAAACACTAAGCTTGGCAGGCGCTTGAACGGATTCTCTTGTTCTTGGATGCGCGAGTTGTGCTGAAGATGTTACAGACCGCTTTCCACCCATCGTGTCGGCAAGGGTGCACGATGGCCCCTCACCGTACGTTAAAACGACTCTTTGCCACCGACGGGTTGCCAAGTGACAACATCGTGTCCGCAGGTGGCCACAACAACCTTCGCCAACATGGCTCGATTGGGAATGTCCCCCCGAAGCGGTCGGCGCATCACCTTGTCTTGCCCTGAAGGCGATATGGATAGGTCAATCCTTGCACTCTTGACCGGGATGTCCGGATCCATCGGGCGCGGTAGAGGCACGCGCCGTGGCCGAACGGTCGGCGGGAGTGGCATCCCGGCGGGTGTGGCGGTCTATTCGACCTGAAGCCCTTGGAGATAGCTAACCACAGAAAGCACGCGGCCCTGCGTGATCATGGCGGCATCGGCCGGGTCGATCGCGGGGCCGTGCAGGGCTTCGGAGATGAAATGGTCACCCCAGACGGGCATCCTGCTGTCGCCATGGCCGGGGATTTTGGCCCGTCCGTAGATCGCGTCGATCACGCGTTCCGTCGGAAAGAGGCCGTCATTCCCCTTCGACAGGAGGCGTAGGTCGGCCGGACGTTTGGCGAAAAGCTCGCCCACGATTCCGTCGCCGCTTCCCGTTTGGCCATGGCAGACGACGCAATGGTCCGCATAGATCACGGCGCCGAAGGCCGGGTCCTGCGCATGGGCAGCCGTGCTGAACGACTGGGTGGCAAGTGCGGACGCGACAAGCAGAAGCTGTGTTGTGTTCATGATCGATCCTCCTGACCCCAGCATCCGCAACCGAAGGTGGAGGTCATTGATAGCGGTCATTGAGGGAGGCGGGGCTTGCGGATCTATGCGCTTGCGGCGGGTGGGCGGCATGCCAGAGGCGGAGCAGGATGCGGGATTTCCCCCGGCGCTATATGTCGACCAGTTGCCGCGCCACGCGACGGGGGTCGCCCATGATGGCGGGGTGGCGGGTGTCGGGAATGGCTGCGACGTCGAAAAGTTCGTCCACCTCGCCGCCGAAGGTGAGCCAGTCCACGGCGCTGCCGGTTTCGAGATCGACGATCATCAGGCCGCAGCGTGGCTCGATCCGGTGGCGGGCGAGGCGGGTGGACAGGGGAAGATCGCCGAAACTGCCGCCTTCGCGGGCGCGGCTGAGCCCTATGACGGCGTATCTGCCGACGATTGCCATGCCGCGTGCATAGCCGGGGCAGAGGGCGATTTCGGTGAAGGTGCCGGTCGACAGATCGACCGTGCCGAAGCTGCCTTCGCCGGAGTTCAGCACATAGAGCCGCCCATGGGCCCAGCGCGGGCTGTGCGGCATGGTCAGGCCGCGGGCCACGATCTCGTTTGTGGCGACGTCGATCAGGATGCCGCCTTTCACGCGATGGTCGCGCCAGCCCTGCACCACATCGGTATCGGCGACGGCGCTGACGATGAAGGGGCGGCCGTCGCGCATAGCGAGGCCGTTGAGGTGGCAGCGGTCTTCGGCGGCCAGACTAGAGATGAAGGTCGGCTGCCAGAGGGGGGTGAAGCTGCGCTCCATCGACGGCGTGGCGAGGCAGGAGAACAGGGTGTTGACGAAGATCAGGCGGCCCTCGGCATCCTCGGCCATTTCATGGATGTCGAGATCGCCCGTCACATAGGCCACGCGCGGCCGATAGACCCGGTCGACGCCTTCGCCCCGGGCCAGATCGCCGGCATGGTTGGCGAAGCGCCAGAGCTGGTGCAAGGAGGCGGTCCAAATCTTGTCGCGATCGGCGTAGACGCCCATGCAGCGCGAGAAGCGATGGGTGGAGAGGCTGAGATTGCCGTCCGGCTTGATACCAACAAGGAAGAGTGCGCCCTTCTGATAGGTCGAGACAGCGAGGGAGACGCGCGTTTCGACCAGCCATGACTTGAAGTTGCGGGACGCGTCCATCCGGAAGCCGGATTTGGCGGTAGTCTTGGCGGGATCAGGCTGGGGGGGAGAAGTGTCCACGGGAAACCACCTTTACTGGGTACGCACCGAGTTTTCTTTATATGCAAAAAAGCGGAGTCAACTATCCTTGGAGGAGGTATATGTGGATTTGAAGTGCGGGCGGTGTAACGGCGTTGGTTCAGGGAAAGACCGGGCTTGAAGCGGGCGACCTTGCGGCGGAGGCCTCTGCTGCAAACCTGCCGGGGCGGGCGACGACGGAAAGCCATCGCATCCTTTACGAGACGGATACCGGACGTCTCTACTTCGATGCCGACGGAACAGGGGCAGCGGGTCGCGTGCAGATCGCGACGCTGGTGGCTGGTTTGGACCTGACGGAGGACGCGTTCTTCATCTTCTAAGCGCGGGAGGTCCGATGGCGAAACACTCCTCGGCTCTGCTAGGGTCCGGGGCCAGGTGCTTGACAGGCGGGTGGTCTTGTTATGTGGTCATACCAGTTGACCGGACCCTGCCAAGGAAGGACCTGACCGATGACCAAGATCGCCCTGTTCGGTGCTGGGGGGAAGATGGGGATGCGGCTTTCCGCCAATCTGGTGAAGACCGATTACCGAATGGCCTATGTCGAGGTGAGCCCCGAAGGCCAGAAGCGCGTGAAGGAGGCATGGGGGGCGGATTGCCTGCCCGCCGAGGCAGCGGTGGCGGATGCGGATGCGGTGATCCTTGCCGTGCCCGACACGCATATTGGGCGCGTCGCGGCGGAGGTGGTGCCGAAGCTGCGACCCGGAACGATTGTGGTGATCCTCGATGCTGCCGCGCCCTATGCTGGGCATCTGCCGGAACGGGCTGACATCACCTATTTCGTCACCCATCCCTGCCATCCGCCGATCTATAATGACGAGGTCACGCCCGAAGGTAAGGCCGATCATTTCGGGGGCATCGCGGCCAAGCAGGCCATCGTCTGTGCCTTGATGCAGGGCCCTCGTGAGCATTACGCGGTGGGCGAGGCGATCGCGAAGGCGATCTATGCCCCCGTTATGCGCAGCCATGAGGTGACGGTGGCGCAGATGGCGATGCTGGAACCTGGGCTTTCGGAAACGGTGGCGGCCTCGTTGATGACCATCATGCGTGAGGCGATGGATGAATGCGTGCGTCGGTCGGGCGTCAGCCATGATTGCGCGCGGGATTTCCTGTTGGGCCACATGAACATACTTGGCGCGGTAATCTTCGAGGAACGCGTGGGGGTCTTTTCGGATGCCTGCAACAAGGCGATCCAATACGGGATTCCGGTCCTGATGAAGGACGATTGGAAGCGGGTCTTTGACTGGGACGAGATCAAAGCCAGTATCGAGCGCATCACCTGACAGGGGAGCGTGCATGATCACCGACTGGTTTGAAGTGCGGGACGCGCGGTTTGCCGCGCTGATCCTGCCCAATGTGCATGTCGATACGCTGTATTCCGGGGGGCGCTGGCTGGAAGGGCCGGTCTACGTGCCTGCCGCGCGGCATCTGCTGTTTTCCGACATCCCGAATAACCGCGTGCTGCGCTGGGACGAGATGACGGGGGCGGTGGGACCATTCCGCGTGCCGTCGGGTTTTGCCAATGGCCACACGCTGGATCGGGCCGGGCGGGTGCTGGCCTGCGAGCATGAGGCGCGGCGGGTGGTGCGATTTGAGCATGACGGGCGCGGCACCGTGTTGGCCGAGACATGGCAAGGCAAGCGGCTGAATTCGCCCAATGATCTGGTCGAGGGGCCAGATGGCGCGATCTGGTTCAGCGATCCGACCTATGGGATTTCCACCGAATATGAAGGCGCGCGGGCCGACAGCGAGATCGGCGCGCGGCGGGTCTATCGGGTGGCCGCGCCGGGCGAGGTGGAGGCGGTGATTGAGGACATGGTGCAGCCGAACGGGCTGTGCTTTTCTCCCGATGGGGCGGTGCTTTACGTGGCGGATAGCGGGGCGGAGCCGTCCTGCATCCGGGCCTATACGATGGTGGACGGGCGCCCGGTGGCAGGGCGGCTGTTCCATGCCGCAGAAGTGGGGTTCTACGATGGGCTGCGCTGCGATCGGCTGGGCAATGTCTGGGTCGCGGCGGAGGAGGGGGTGGAGTGCATCGCGCCGGACGGGGTGCTGATCGGGCGGATCAGGCTGCCCGAAGTGGCGGCCAACTTGTGCTTTGGCGGTCCGGCGCGGAACCGGTTGTTCATCTGTGCGACGCGGTCGCTGATGGCGGTTTATCTGAATGTGACGGGGGCCTGAGGTTGGGCGAGAGGGGGGTGTGATGGCGCGGTTCGAGGCGGAGTATGTGCTGGAGACGGCATGGACCTTGGAAAAGGCGGCGGCGGTCATCGCGGGCGAGCAATCGTCAGGCACCTTCCGGCCCGTGCCGGGCGAGACGGAGGAGTTGAAGGCGCGGTCGGCGGCGCGGGTGGAGGCGCTGGAGGATCTGGGGCCGATCACTTCGCCCTCCCTGCCGGGGGCGGCGGCGGGGCCGCTGCGCCGGGCGCGGTTGGTGCTGTCATGGCCGGTGGCGAATACGGGCATTAGCCTGCCCAATGTTCTGGCCACGGTAGCGGGCAACCTGTTTGAGTTGAACTGCGTGGCGGGGCTGCGGCTGGTTGATCTGCGTTTTCCGGCGGAGTTCGTGGCGGGTTGTGCGCGCCCGGCCTTCGGGATTGAGGGGACGCGGGCGCTGTCGGGTGTGGTGGGGCGGCCGTTGATCGGGACGATCATCAAGCCGTCGATCGGACTGTCGGCAGAAGAGACGGCAGCGATGGTGGACATGCTTTGCGCGGCCGGGATCGATTTCATCAAGGATGACGAGTTGCAGGCGGATGGGGCGGTCTGCCCCTTCGAGGATCGCGTGCGGGCCGTGATGCCTGTGATCCGCGCCCATGCCGAGCGGTCGGGGAAGACGGTCATGTATGCCTTCAACCTGACCGGCGAGGTGGACGAGATGCGCGCGCGGCATGATCTGGTGCTGCGCGAGGGCGGGACCTGCGTGATGGCAAGCGCCAATTCGGTGGGGTTGACGGGGCTTCTGGCGCTGCGGCGGCATGCGCAGTTGCCGATCCATCTGCACCGCAACGGCTGGGGATATCTGTCGCGGCATCCCGCGCTTGGGTTCGACTATGCGGCATGGTCCAAGCTGTGCCGGCTGGCCGGGGCGGACCACATGCATGTGAACGGGCTGCGCAACAAGTTTTGCGAGGCGGATGAAAGTGTGATCGCCTCGGCGCGGTCGCTGCTGGCGCCGCTGTCGGAGGGGGCGGCTGCGACGGTTATGCCGGTATTCGCATCGGGCCAGACGGCGCTGCAGGCCTTTGACACATGGGCGGCGCTGCGGCGGCCCGATCTGATCTTTGCGGCGGGGGGCGGCATCATGGGCCATCCGGATGGGCCTGCGGCGGGGGTTCGGTCGTTGCGGGATGCGTGGGATTCGGCAATGGCGGGGCTGACGCTTGAGGAGGCCGTGCGGGACAGCGTGGCGCTGAAGGCGGCTTTGCGAAGCTACGGTTGAGCGGGCATCGGCAATCGCTCGCCTAGTGGTGGAACGTGGCCCGACTTGCAGGGAACAGGCGTTGGACCAAGGTCCCGCAGGGATTGACTCACCAAAGGTATGGGTTCATTCGTGACCTTGTGACGGTCTGCACCGAAAGTGTGGGGCGGGTATGTGAGTGCTGCCTGGTTCCCGAAGTTCTTTTCAAGGTGTGCCATCATGAAGTCATTCATTGCTGCTTTTGTGGTCAGTGCTGCGCTGACTGTGTCCGCCTCGGCGGCGACGACCTCTTATACCGATGCGACAGCCTTCGCGACGGCGGCGGGTACGCTGCAAGTGGAGACGTTTGCGGGTGAGACGGCGCGGTCCCTTGCGGGAACGCAAGATTTTGGAGCGTTCACGACGACGCTGGACAGTGACGTTGGTGGGCCGTTCAACGTTGTGATGACATCGGGCGGCGTCAATGCACTGGGTCTGACCAACGAGAATCTGCAGGTGGGTCTGCTGGGCGGGGATACCCTCACCATCAAGTTCAAGACGGCGGTCATCGCCTTTGGCGGGATGTTCGCTGGTGTGAACAATGGCTTGACCGGAAGATTGCGGTCCGAGTTTCTTGTGGGTGGTGTTCTTTCAGAGTGGCTGGGCCGGACGAACAACTCGGATGCTGGTCTGACGGCGCGGTTCTTCGGGATCGTGTCTTCCACGCCTTTCACCGAAGTCACCTTCCGGGGTCTGCCCCGGTCCGAAGGGTTCGGCATGGACGATCTGAGATGGGCCTCCGCTCCGACGCCGGTTCCGCTGCCGGCCTCCGGCTTGCTTCTGATGGGGGCGATGCTGGCGGCGGGTCTGTTCGGGCGGCGCCGCGCGCGGGCCTAAGACCCTACCATTTCTTATGAAGCACGGGGCGCGGCCGGGAACGGCTTTGCGCCCTTTGTGTTTTCGACGTCCCGCACGTGATCATGCCGGACCCTCGCTGTTTCCTGATGGCGCGCGGGGCGACCCTTTGACGGGTACCGCCCCCGCACCGAGGTGGATCAGGACATGTACTGGAAGAAGGCGTAGAACACGACGCTGCTGCCAAGGGCGGTGGCCATGACCACGGTCGCATTCTCGATCTGCTGCAGGCGGCGGGGAGAGATCACCTCGTCGTCAATCTCGATCCGGCGGGTGGCGCGACGCGGCGCGTAGATGGCTCGGGCGGGGGTGGTGTCGGAAATGGACATGGCGCCTCCTCTGTCTTGTCAAAGACCAGAACGGATGCAATCCCGGGTTGTTTTAGCGCCGCTGCTAGAGTCCGTGCGATTTTTTTTGCGAGTGGGGGAGGAGTGGTGCAAATGCCGTTCCAGATTGGAAAAAAACCCGGCGACGCTGGGGCGTGGCCGGGTCAAGGATCAGGTCGACCCGGGCCTTTCGGGCCACGGGGCGACTGGGAGTAATGTAACCATTACGGGAAGTAAGAAAGGGTCAGGTGATCATGCGGTAGGCAAAGGCGACCGACCAGACGACGAAGCCGATCACGACGAGCAGAAGGGCAAGATCCTCGACCGGGGGGGGCTTGCGGCCTTCGGTGCGGCGCTGGGGGAAGGCCGGGATCGGGCGAGGCCCATCGGCCGGAAATTCGATGCCGATGGACGGGCCATCGGGCGGGTCGGGCAAAAGAAGGGGTGGCGTCATGTTGTGCGGCATGATGTTCCACGAATTGAAATGCAGTGAATCGAAGGTCGGTGCAGTCCTTTGGTCGGTCAGGTGCCGGAGGCAGACGGATGACCTGCGGCGTCTGCCGGGTCCGACCGTTGCGCGAGGGCGGCCTGTCAGGGCCCTTGGTTGGGCGATATCAGGCGGAGACCACCATGACTGCCGAGGTGGCCATCAGGGAAAGCGCCATCACGAAGGCGCAGAAGAGCGCCGCATCTTCGATCCGCTGGAGCAGGCGGGACGCGCCCCCCTTGGCAGCGGCGGTCTTATTGATACCCGGCAGGGCGGTGCGTTTGGTGTCGGTCGTCATCGTCATCCTCCTGGTTTGTTACGCGGAAGAAATTGTGGCCTTCGGCCTTGCTGCCTTGTCGAACCCTTCTCACCTGCACCGTCCCCACCCGGGGCACCTTGGGGAGTTGCCCCCCCACCGAATTGTGATTCGCAGTTGAAACCCGTTTTGGTTGTGCTGCGTCTGTTGCAAGATATCTTAAGATGAAGTGGCAAGAGGCAGGCGGCCAAAAGGAAAGAGTGGGGAACCTCGGAGGTTTGAATGTGGCGCGTTGTTTCCCTCTGAGGAACGGAAACAGGCCGCAACCCCCCAAAATGCCCTGATTTTCCCTGATTTGGCATCAATGGGGTGGGAAAGTGCCTGCCCGATGGATGACACAATCTACCAATTCCGCCGCATTCCTATACGAAGGGGGGGGATACCCCAACCCGGTCTGGGTTGCGGTTAGAATCGGGATGCTCTCCCTCTGGTTGCCGTGAATGCGGAGAGGATGGAGGCGGCCCGAGGCCGTGCGCCCGGTTGCGCCGGAATATGGCGGCACGAGGGCACCTAGCCTAAAGAGGTAGATCAGGCGATGTCGCAGGGGTGTGTCGCAGGGCACCTTGCGAGAAAGAGGACTTGCCTGATCGGTCCGGGACGGGTGATATGTTTGTCCAGTCATATCGACCCGGAGAGATGATGCCGCGCCGTCCTGTCCCTGCCTTTGCTTGCGTGGCGGTCCGGTTTGGCGGTTGGGTGCCAGGCCGGAAATGATGGACAGCCTGACAGCCGAGGAATGGCAGGCGGTGGCGCTGTCGCTGCGCGTCTCCTTTTGGGCGACGGTTCTGAGCCTGCCTCTGGGCATCTTTGTCGCCTATGCGCTGGCGCGGTGGGAGTTCTGGGGGCGGCAACTGCTGAATGGGTTGGTGCATCTGCCGCTGATCTTGCCGCCAGTGGTGACGGGGTATCTGCTGCTGATCACCTTCGGGCGGAAGGGATATGTCGGCCAGTTCCTTGACCAGTGGTTCGGGATCGTGCTGGCCTTCCGCTGGACCGGGGCGGCGCTGGCGGCGGCGGTGATGGCTTTTCCGCTGATGGTGCGGGCGATCCGGCTTGCAATCGAAGCGGTGGACCCGAAGCTGGAACAGGCGGCGGGCACGCTGGGCGCGTCGCGAGGATGGGTGTTCCTGACTGTGACGCTGCCCCTGATCCTGCCGGGGATTGTGGCGGGGGCTATCCTGGCCTTTGCCAAGGCCATGGGGGAATTCGGGGCGACGATCACCTTCGTGTCGAACATTCCGGGCCAGACGCAGACGCTGCCCTCGGCCATCTACGCCTTTCTGCAGGTGCCGGGGGGCGAGGCGCAGGCCTTCCGGCTGGTGATGATCTCCATCTTTGTGGCGATGGGGGCGCTGCTTCTGTCGGAATGGGTCAGCCGGGCGGTGGCGCGGAGGATCGCGGGGCGATGACGCTGGAGGTTGCGCTGTTCCATCGGTTCGAGGGCTTTGCGCTGGAGGTGGGGTTCGAGGCTCCGCCGGGCGTGACGGCGCTGTTCGGGCGGTCAGGATCGGGGAAGTCGACGGTGGTGAATGCCGTGGCAGGTCTGCTGCGGCCCGAGCGGGGGCGGATCGTCGTCGATGGTCAGGTCCTGCTGGACAGCGCGGCGGGGCGGATGGTGCCCGCGCATCGGCGACGGATGGGATATGTGTTTCAGGATGGGCGGCTGTTCCCGCATCTGACGGTGCGGCAGAACCTGCTGTACGGTCGCTGGTTCGCGCCGAAGGGGCCGGGGGCGGAGTTGGGGCGGATCGTCGATCTGCTTGGGATCGGGGCGCTGTTGGAGCGGCGGCCCGGTGCGCTGTCGGGGGGCGAGAAGCAGCGCGTGGCGATCGGGCGGGCAATCTTGTCCCAACCGCGCCTGCTGCTGATGGACGAGCCGCTGGCGGCGCTGGACGAGGCGCGCAAGGCCGAGATCCTGCCCTATCTGGAGCGGCTGCGGGATGAGTTGGCGCTGCCCATCCTCTATGTCAGCCATTCGCTGGCCGAAGTGGCGCGGTTGGCCACGACCGTGGTGCTGCTGGAGGCGGGGCGCGTGGTGACGGCCGGTCCGGTGGGCGAGGTGCTGGCCGATCCCGGCGTTGCTCCGGCGATGGGGCTGCGCGAAGCAGGCGCGGTGATCACCGCGCGGCTGGCGGCGCAAGAAGAGGACGGACTCTCGCGGTTGGACCATGCGGGGGGGGCGATCTTCCTGCCGCGTGTGGCGGCACCGCTGGGGGCGTCGCTGCGGCTGCGCATCCTTGCGCGGGACGTGATGCTGGCGGTGGAGCGGCCCAAGGGGATATCGGCACTGACGGTGCTGGCGGGCGTGGTGGAGGAGGTGCGCACGGGCGAGGGACCCGGAGCGATGGTGCGGCTCCGGGTAGGGGATGAGGCGGTGCTGGCACGGATCACGCAGCGTTCGGCCCGGATGCTGGATCTTGCGCCGGGGCGGGCCGTGTTCGCGGTGCTGAAGGCGGTGTCGGTGGCGCAGGGCGATGTGGGTGGACGGGGGTAGGGCGGATGCCTGACCCGCTACGGGCAGGGCGGGGCATTGGCGGTTGCCGGGCCTTCGGATACGGGCAACACTGCGGGGCCAAGGTGCTGCGGATGCGCGGGGAAAGGCGAGGGGGTGGTGGGCAGGCATGAAGTGACGATACGGGTCTATTACGAGGACACCGATCTGGCGGGCATCGTCTATTACGCCAACTACCTGAAATTCATCGAGCGGGCGCGGAGCGAATGGGTGCGTGGCCTTGGCATCGATCAGGGCGCTCTGAAGCGCGATCAGGGGATCGTCTTTGCCGTGCGGCGGGTAGAGGCCGATTATCTGCGGCCTGCGCTGTTCGACGACCTGCTGACGGTAACGACGCGGCTCCTTGCCCTTGGCGGGGCGCGGATTGAACTGGAGCAGGAGGTCTGGCGCGGGGAGGAGCGGCTGTTCGCGGCGAAGGTCGTGCTGGTCTGCCTGTCGGATGCGGGCGGGCCGGCGCGGCTGCCGCCAGAGGTGCGGGCGCGGCTGGAGACGGGCTGAGTCCGCTACCGTGGGCGCGATCCTTGCCGAAATGCTGCGCCGCGGCGGCAGGATGCCGCGCAGCACGCGTGCGTCGCGCAGATGTGTTGGCATTCCCCTTTGATTGTGGATAGAATCGCCGCTAATGGGCCGCGCCAAGGACGGCCCCGGGACAAGAGCAGGCGTAATGGAAACGGAAACCCTCGCGGCAGCGCAGGAGATTGATTTCTCTGTGCTTGCGCTTTTCATGAAAGCGACCCTCACCAACAAGCTGGTGCTGATCACCTTGCTGCTGATGAGTTTCTGGTCATGGTCCATCATCATCCAGCGTGTGCTGACCTTCCGGCGCGCACGTGCCGAGGCGGAGGAATTCGACCGTGCCTTCTGGTCGGGCGAACCGCTGGACGAGCTTTTCGAAGCGATCGGTCCGCAGCCGCAAGGCGCGAGTGAGCGTATCTTCGTGGCGGCGATGACGGAATGGCGGCGCAGCCATCGGCAGGACGGCAAGCTGATCGCGGGCGCGCAGGCGCGCATAGACCGGGCGATGGACGTGGCCATTGCACGAGAGAACGAGGCGCTGAACAAGGGCCTCGGGTTCCTTGCCACCACCGGATCGACCGCGCCCTTCATCGGGCTGTTCGGCACGGTCTGGGGGATCAAGCACAGCTTCGAGCAGATCGCCATCAGCCAGAACACCAACCTTGCCGTCGTGGCGCCGGGGATCGCCGAGGCCCTGCTGGCCACGGCCATTGGCCTTGTCGCGGCCATTCCGGCGGTGGTGGCCTATAACAAGCTGAACAGCGACAGCGAGCGTATCCTGAACGGGTACGAAAGCTTTGCCGATGAGTTTTCGACCATCCTGTCGCGCCAGCTGGACGCCTGAGCCATGGGGGCAGGGGTTCAGAAGAGTGGCGGGGGTGGTGGCGGTCGCCGGGGCCGCAGACGGCGCGGCGGCGGGCCGATGTCGGAGATCAACGTCACGCCGTTCATCGACGTGATGCTGGTGCTGCTGATCATCTTTATGGTGGCGGCGCCGATGCTGACGGTGGGGGTGCCGATCGAACTGCCCGAGACGGCGGCGAATGCCCTGCCGTCAGAGCAGGAGGAGCCGTTGGCCATCACCATGACGGCGGATGGGCGCCTGCTGATCCAGACGACAGAGACGGCACCCGAAGAGCTGATCACGCGGCTGACAGCGATCGCGGCGGAGCGGACCTCGGACAAGATCTTCCTGCGGGCGGATGGGTCCATTCCTTATGCACGGGTTGCCGAGGTGATGGGCGCGCTGAATGCGGGCGGGTTCAACAATATCGGTCTGGTCACCGATGCAGGTGGCCCGACGCTTGATGGTAACGGCGGCTGACGGCCGGGCGGGGCATGGAAAAGGGCCAGATCATTTCGGGTATCGCGCATGCGGGCGTGATCCTCTGGGTTGTCCTGGGGGATTGGTTGTTCCGTGCCGAAACGCTGCCCGAGATCGAGGTGGCCGAAGTGTCGCTGATGTCGAGCGCGGAGTTCGACGCAATGATGGCGGCGGCACCGCCACCTGCGGCAGAGCCGATGGAGCCTGCGGCGGAACCCGAGCCGGTCGAGCCTGCGCCCGAGCCCGAAGCGGTGGAGCCGCCCGAACCCGTGCAGCCTGAGGAACCGCCCCCTCCGGCGGAAGAGCCGCCCCCGGTTGCCCCGCCGGAAGAGCCGCTGCCCGAGGATCTGCCGCAGGAAGCGGTGCCGCAGCCCATTGAGACGCCCGACCCCGTGGCGCCCATCGCCGAGATCGAACAGCCGATCCCAGTGCCTTTGTCGGATTCGCGCCCGCGCCCGCGCCCCGTGGACCGGGTGGCGGCAACGCCGGTCGAAAGCGTCGATGCGCCGGAGGTGGCCGATCAAGTGATCGAGGAAGTGGCGGACGAACCGACCGAAGAGGCTGTGATCGTCGAGGAACAGCAGGAAGCGGCGGCCCCAGAAGAGGCCACGACGCAGATCGTGACGGAGGCGGTGGAGACGGAAGAGGATGCGCCGCAGCTGGAGATGACCTCGTCCCTGCGCCCGCGTTCTCGGCCTGCGCAGGTGGCGGAAGAGCCGGTCGAGGAAGAGGTCGCAGCGGCGGCGGAGACGGTGGAAGAACCCGCCGACGAGGTGACCGAGGACGCAGCGACCGAGGATGCGGTGGCGGCGGCGCTGGCCGAAGCGCTGGCCGAAGACTCGGCGGCGGAAGAGACGGCCTCGGAAGAGACAGCCTCGGCAGAGACGGCATCGGACCTGCCGGTCGGGCCGCCCATGACGGCGGGCGAACAGGACGCGCTGCGGGTGGCGGTGCAGCAGTGCTGGAACGTCGGCGCCTTGTCGATGGAGGCGCTGCGCACGACGGTCACGGTGGCGGTGTCGGTCGGGCAGGACGGGGTTCCGGATGCGGGATCGATCACGTTGATCGATTCGAACGGCGAGTCCGATACGGCGACGCGGCAGGCCTTCGAGGCGGCGCGGCGGGCGATCATCCGCTGCGGCGCGCGCGGATTTCCGCTGCCGGCCGAGAAATTCGAACAGTGGAAGAACATGGAACTTGTGTTCGACCCGAACGGGATGCGGATGCGATGAGCGCCGCATGGACAAGACAGGGAGGGCAGGCCGCTCGCGCGGTTGTGTCCGCAAGGAAGGGCCGTTCGCGGCATGTTGGAAACGATTGACCCGAGGAGCATGAGGTCGGAATGACGTTGATCAGAACCCTCACCCCCGTGATTGCACTTGCTCTGGGCCTGATGGCCGGGGTCGGTGCCCCCGCTTTGGCCCAGTCGCAGGGGCCGCTGAGGATCACCATCACGGATGGGGTGATCGAACCCTTGCCCTTTGCCGTGCCTGGCTTTGTGGCCGAGAACGGGGCAGCGGCGGATTATGCCGCCAACATCACGCGTGTCATCGCGACGGATTTGGCGGGGACGGGGCTGTTCCGGGAAATCCCGGCCGAGGCGCATGTCGCCCGCGTGGCCAGCTTTGATCAGCCTGTGTCCTTTCCCGACTGGCAGGCGATCAATGCGCAGGCCTTGATCGTGGGCGCGGTGAGCGCGTCCGGCGATCAGATCGTGGTGAAGTTCCGCCTGTTCGATGTGTTCAGCGGCCAGCAGATGGGCGAGGGGCTGCAATTCGCGGGCACGCCCGACACATGGCGGCGGATGGCGCATAAGGTGGCGGATGCGGTCTATAGCCGGATCACTGGTGAAGGCCCCTATTTCGACAGCCGGGTCGTCTATGTCGCTGAAAGCGGGCCAAAGAACCAGCGGGTTAAGCGGCTGGCAGTGATGGATTACGACGGGGCCAACGTGGCCTATCTGACCGATGGCGGGTCCATCGTGCTGGCCCCGCGCTTTTCCCCGACGGGGAACCAAATCCTGTTCACGAGCTATGAATCCGGCTTCCCGCGGATCTATCTGATGGATCTGGGGTCGATGTCGGTGCAGGCTTTGGCGCAGACGGAGGGCAACATGACCTTCGCGCCCCGTTTCGCACCGGATGGGCGGACGGTGGTCTTCAGCCTTGAACGGGGCGGGAATTCGGACATCTACGCGCTGGATGTTGGCGGCGGGCAAATCCGACAACTGACCAACTCTCCGTCCATCGAGACGGCGCCGAGCTTTTCGCCCGATGGCAGCCAGATCGTCTTTGAAAGCGACCGCACGGGATCGCAGCAGCTTTACGTGATGCCGGCAAGTGGGGGAGAAGGGCGGCGAATCTCCAACGGGCCGGGGCGCTATGGTACGCCTGTCTGGTCGCCGCAGGGGGACTACATTGCCTTCACCAAGCAGAATGCCGGGCGGTTCCATATCGGCGTGATGCGGACGGATGGCAGCGAGGAGCGGCTTTTGACGGCCTCGTTCCTGGACGAGGGCCCGACCTGGGCCCCGAACGGGCGCGTGATCATGTTCACCCGTGAAAGCGCGGGGGCGGGTGGGCAGGCGGCCCTGTTCAGCGTCGACATCTCGGGGCGGAACCTTCGGCAGATTCCCACCGATGGACCGGCCTCGGACCCTGCATGGTCGCCGCTTCTGCCGTGAGGAGTGTTGCGCCGCCGATTCACATGGCGGCGCGAAGATGATATGGTCGCTGCCAATCGAGCCAAGAACACCGAAAAGGAACACTGATCCATGACTCTTCTTCCCAAGGCCCTTCTCGTGGTCGCCGTCCTTGGACTGGCGGCCTGCAACAATCCTGACCGTTTCGGCGCGGGCGGTGCCGGGGGCGCCGGTGGCGTGGGCGGCGTGGGCGCGGGCGGCATCGGCACCTCGGGCCTTGGTGACCCGAGCGACCCGCGGTCGATCGCCTATTTCAATCAGGCCGTGGGTGACCGCGTGCTGTTTGCGGTGGACCAGTCCACCCTGTCGCCCGAGGCGCGGATGGTGCTGCAGGGGCAGGCGCAGTGGCTGAATGCCAACGCGACTTACGCGATCATCATCGAGGGCCATGCCGACGAGCAGGGCACGCGGGAATACAACCTTGCGCTGGGTGCGCGGCGGGCGAGCGCGGTGCAGGACTTCCTGATCTCGCAAGGCGTTGCCCCGAACCGGATGCGCACGGTGTCCTACGGCAAGGAACGCCCGATCGAGGTCTGTTCGGATGAGGCCTGCTATCAGCAGAACCGTCGCGCGGTGACGGTGCTGTCGATGGGGGCGGGGGTCTGACGCGATGCGCATGCTTCGCCTTCTGGCCCTGACGGCCTTTCTGCCGGTGGCGGGGTTTGCGCAGGATGCGCAGACCCTTGCCGACATCCGGGCCGAGATCGCAGCGCTTCAGGCCGAGTTCAACACGCTGAAATCCGAGCTGGTCAGCACCGGCGCGGCGGCGACGGGCGTGGCGGGCGGCGATGCGCTGCAGCGGATGGATGCGATCGAAGCCGCGCTGATGCGGCTGACGGGCAAGACCGAAGAGGTGGAACTGAAGCTGAACCGGGTGGTGGCCGACGGGACCAACCGGATCGGGGACCTTGAGTTCCGCCTGTGCGAGTTGGAAGAGGGTTGCGATATCGCGGCCCTTGGTGAGACGGCACCCCTTGGCGGTGCGGCGGGTGGCGGGGCGGTGGCCCCGGTCGATCCGGTGGCGACCGATCCGGCGGCGGGCGGCGCGGTTGCGGGCGGGCCTGAACTGGCCATCGGCGAACAGGCGGATTTCGACCGGGCCAAGGAGGTGCTCGGTCAGGGTGACTTTCGCGCCGCTGCAGACCTCTTTGCGACCTTTACCCAATCCTACCCGGGTGGCCCCCTGACGCAGGAAGCGCACTACCTGCGCGGCGAAGCGCTGAGCCAGCAGGGCGATACGGCGGGCGCGGCGCGGAGCTATCTGGAGGCGTTTTCAGGTCAGCCTTCGGGGCCGCAGGCGGCACCGGCTCTGTTGAAGCTGGGGCAGGCGCTTGGGGCCCTCGGGCAGACGCCTGAGGCCTGCGTCACGCTGCAGGAGGTGGGTACGCGGTTCCCGGGTTCGGCGGAGGCTGGACTGGCCGCGTCGGCGATGGCGGGGCTTGGCTGCTCCTGACCCGGGACATCGGGCATATCTTCCGGCAGGCGCTGGGCGACGCGGGTCGGCAGAAATTGGGGCTGGCGGTTTCGGGCGGCGGGGATTCCGTCGCCCTTTTGCATCTGGCGGTCGAGGCCGGGTGTACGGTCGCGGTGGCGACGGTGGATCACGGATTGCGGCCCGAGGCGCGGGCGGAGGCGGCTGACGTCGCGGCGCGCTGTGCGGCGCTTGGCGTGCCGCATGCGGTGCTGGAGTGGCGCTGGGACGGGCGGGGGAACCTTGCTGATGCAGCACGGCGAGGGCGGATGGCGGCGCTGGCCGACTGGGCGCGGGCGGCGGGACTGGCCGCCGTCGCGTTGGGCCACACGCAGGATGACGTGGCCGAGACCTTCCTGATGCGGCTGGCGCGGGATGCGGGCGTGGACGGGCTGGCGGCGATGGCCGCGCGGCGCGAGGTCGGGGGGATGACCTTCCTGCGCCCGCTGATGGCGATTTCGCGCGCCGAACTGCGCGGCTGGCTGTTGTCGCGGGGCCTAGACTGGGCAGAGGACCCGACCAACGAGGATGCGCGCTTTGCCCGCGTGCGGGCACGGCGGGCGGTGGCAGCCATGGCGGATGCAGGGGTCGCAGCGGAGCAGATCGCGGCACTGGCCGGGCGCATGGCGGATGTGCGCGCGGCACTGGACGGGGCGGTGGCCGAGGCGGCAGCGCGCATCGCGCGGCTGGACCGGGGGGATGTGATCCTTGAGGGCGCGGGGCTTGCGCAACTGCCCGTGGAAATCCGGCGGCGGCTGATGCGGGCGGCGGTGATGTGGATCGGCTCGGCGGAATATGGCCCACGTGGCGCAGAGTTGGAGCGTTTCATCGCGGCGGCGCTGGAGGGGCGGGCGGCAACGTTGGGCGGGTGCCGGATGACGCCGGGGCGCGGTCGGCTGCGGATCACGCGCGAGGCGCGGGCGGTGGCGGGGCTGGTCTGCGCGATGGATCAGCTCTGGGATGGGCGCTGGCGGCTGACGGGGTCGGAAAACGAAGGGAATTCCAGCGACTTGACGATCCGTGCGCTGGGGCCCGACGGGCTGGCCCAATTGGCGGGGGCGGAAGGAGCGGCGGTGCCGCGCCTGTCGCTGCTGGCCGCGCCGGCGGTCTGGCGCGGCGACGTACTGGTGGCGGCCCCGCTGGCGGGGCATGGTGCTGGGTGGAACGCGGCTTGCACTGCGCCATTTGGCCCACTCTCTGCGGCACCTTTATCGCATTGAACCCGGGGGGTTTATCTCTATCTTAGACAGCAACGGGTCACGGGCCGGTTCTGGTGCCGTGGCGGTATGAGGAGACATTTCGTGGGCAACGCACGAAACATCGCATTCTGGGTCGTTCTGTTCCTGCTGATCTTGGCCCTGTTCAACCTGTTCAGCGGGAACCAGTCGACGATGTCGTCGCGGACCCTGTCCTATTCGGAATTCATCAGCCGCGTGGATGCGGGCGAGGTGCAGACCGTGACGCTGGACGGCGAACGGGTTCTGGTGCGGGCAAGGGACGGATCGCAATACGTGACGATCAAGCCGGAAGGCGAGACTCTGACCGATCGGCTGATCGCCAAGGGCGTTGAAGTGAAGGCCGAGGCGCAGGAACAGTCGGGCTTCATGTCCGTGCTGGGCATCTGGCTGCCCTTCCTTGTGCTGATCGGGGTGTGGATCTTCTTCATGAACCGCATGCAGGGCGGCGGGCGCGGCGGCGCGATGGGCTTTGGCAAGTCGCGCGCCAAGCTGCTGACAGAAAAGCATGGCCGCGTGACATTCGACGATGTCGCGGGCATCGACGAAGCCAAGGAAGAGTTGGAAGAGATCGTGGAATTCCTGCGAAATCCGCAGAAATTCTCGCGGCTTGGAGGCAAGATTCCGAAGGGGGCGCTGCTGGTCGGCCCTCCGGGTACTGGTAAGACGCTGCTGGCCCGCGCCATCGCGGGTGAGGCGGGCGTGCCGTTCTTCACCATCTCCGGTTCCGATTTCGTCGAAATGTTCGTGGGTGTGGGTGCGTCCCGCGTCCGTGACATGTTTGAACAGGCGAAGAAGAACGCGCCCTGCATCGTCTTCATCGACGAGATTGACGCCGTGGGCCGTGCCCGTGGCGTGGGTATCGGCGGCGGGAATGACGAGCGCGAGCAGACGCTGAACCAGCTTCTGGTGGAGATGGACGGGTTTGAGGCGAACGAGGGCGTGATCATCGTCGCCGCGACCAACCGCAAGGACGTGCTGGACCCCGCGCTGCTGCGCCCGGGCCGGTTCGACCGCCAGATCCATGTTCCGAACCCCGATATCAAGGGCCGCGAAAAGATCCTTGGCGTGCATGCCCGCAAAGTGCCGCTGGGCCCGGATGTCGACCTGCGCACCATCGCGCGGGGGACGCCCGGTTTCTCGGGCGCCGATCTGATGAACCTTGTCAACGAGGCGGCGTTGATGGCCGCGCGCGTGGGGCGGCGGTTCGTCACGATGGAGGATTTCGAAAACGCCAAGGACAAGGTGATGATGGGTGCGGAGCGTCGGTCCATGGTGCTGACGCCCGACCAGAAGGAAAAGACCGCCTATCACGAGGCTGGCCACGCCATCGTGGGCATCAATATGCCCAAGTGCGACCCGGTCTATAAGGCGACCATCATCCCGCGCGGCGGTGCCCTTGGCATGGTCGTCAGCCTGCCCGAGATGGACCGGCTGAACATGCACAAGGACGAGGGAAAGCAGAAGATCGCCATGACCATGGCGGGCAAGGCGGCCGAGATCATCAAATACGGTGAAGAAGGCGTCTCGTCCGGCCCGGCAGGGGATATCCAGCAGGCCTCGTCTCTTGCGCGTGCGATGGTGATGCGCTGGGGCATGTCGGATAAGGTCGGCAACATCGACTATGCCGAGGCGCATGAAGGCTATCAGGGGAACACGGCTGGTTTCTCGGTGTCGGCCCACACGAAGGAGCTGATCGAGGACGAGGTGAAGAAGCTGATCGACGAGGGCTATGAAACCGCGCGTCGCATCCTTCTGGAGAAGGCCGACGATTTCGAGCGGCTGGCGAAGGGCCTTCTGGAATACGAGACGCTGACCGGGGACGAGATCCGCAAGGTGATCGCCGGTGAGACGCTGGGCGGCGATGACGATGCCGACAAGCCGGCCTCGGGTGGCGGCACAACTTCTATCGCAGCAATCCCGAAGACGCGCCCTAAGACGCCGAAGGCGGGGCCGGAGCCGGAGCCGATCGTCTAAGGCTTCCCTGACCTGCGCGACCATTAAAGCCCCGGACCCTGACAGGATCCGGGGTTTTGCTTTGGGCGGTGGCCCGCCTTCGTCCGAGGCAGGGGTCTTGCGGCGGTCGATCCGGCGGAGGAGGATGCAGGCGCCTGTTCCGGGGCGTTCAACTACCGAGGGTCTGATGCCTGTTCTGAAACCGACCGAATTCGCCGCGCGCATCGTCTGGCTGGGGCTGGTGCGCGACCGGGAGGCGGCGCTGCAGGCCGAGGCGGTGGAGCGGCTGGTCGCCACCTTCGCTGGCCCCGAAGGCGATGCCCATGGCGGGTTGACCCGCCCCTCCTGCAGCCGGGTGACGGCGCAGTATCCCAAGGGGACGGTGATCCGGAACACGCGGCAATTCTCCATCCTATCGGCTGAGGAACTGGCCCAGATCGCGGCGCGGATGGGGGTGGAGCGTCTGGACCCCGCGCTGGTGGGCGCGACGATGGTGGTGGAGGGCATCCCGGATTTCAGCCACGTGCCGCCCGGCAGCCGCCTGCAGGCGGCAGGGGGCGCGACGCTGGTCGTGGATATTGAGAACCGCCCCTGCACGTTGCCCGCGCGGCCCATCGAGCAGCGGCACCCGGGCTTTGGCGCGACGTTCAAGGCCGCGGCGGCAGGACGGCGCGGCATCACGGCATGGGTGGAGCGGGAGGGCACCTTCGATCTGGGCGAGGCGCTGCGCCTGCACGTCCCCGATCAGCCCGTCTGGGCGCAGTTGGAGGCCGTGCGGGCAAAGTGATTTCCCGAAGGTGAACGATTTTTACCAAGGCGAATTCCCTGCCGCGTGGGCCCCGGTTTCCGATCGGAAACGCCAAGTGGCGAATCCGGGGGCAAAAATGTCGGAAAAGCCACTCGCATCGCCCGTTTCCCCCGGTATCACGTCGGAAACGGGGGATGAACCCCGCGAAGGGAGCATGGGACATGGCCGTCAAGACCGACATCGAGATTGCGCGCGAAGCGAAGAAGAAGCCGATCATGGAGATCGGGGCGAAGCTCGGCATCCCGTCCGAGCATCTGCTGCCCTATGGTCATGACAAGGCGAAAGTGGGTCAGGAGTTCATCAAGTCGCTGGCGGGCAAGCCGGATGGCAAGCTGATCCTGGTGACCGCGATCAATCCCACGCCTGCGGGCGAAGGCAAGACGACGACGACGGTCGGTCTGGGCGATGGTCTGAACCGGATCGGCAAGAAGGCGGTTGTCTGCATCCGCGAAGCGTCTCTCGGCCCGAACTTCGGGATGAAGGGCGGCGCGGCGGGCGGCGGCTATGCGCAGGTCGTGCCGATGGAGGAAATGAACCTTCACTTCACTGGCGACTTCCATGCGATCACCTCGGCGCACAACCTGCTGTCGGCGATGATCGACAATCATATCTACTGGGGCAACAGCCTCGACATCGACGAGCGCCGCATCGTGTGGCGCCGGGTGATGGACATGAACGACCGCGCCCTGCGCGACATCGTGGTGAGCCTTGGCGGCGTGTCGAACGGCTTCCCGCGCCAGACCGGGTTCGACATCACGGTGGCGTCCGAAGTGATGGCGATCCTTTGCCTGTCCAATGACCTTGAAGACCTGCAGAAGCGGTTGGGTGACATCGTTGTGGCCTATACCCGCGACAAGAAGCCGGTCTATTGCCGCGACATCAAGGCCGATGGCGCGATGACCGTGCTGCTGAAGGACGCGATGCAGCCGAACCTTGTGCAGACGCTGGAGAACAACCCGGCCTTCGTGCATGGCGGGCCTTTCGCCAATATCGCGCATGGCTGCAACTCTGTCATCGCGACGAAGACGGCGCTGAAGCTGGGCGACTATGTCGTCACCGAAGCGGGCTTTGGCGCGGACCTTGGGGCCGAGAAGTTCTTCGACATCAAGTGCCGCAAGGCGGGGCTGAAGCCCGCCGCCGCCGTGATCGTGGCGACCGTGCGCGCGATGAAGATGAATGGCGGCGTGGCGAAGGCCGATCTCGGGACCGAGAATGTCGAGGCGGTCAAGAAGGGCTGCCCGAACCTTGGCCGTCACATCGCCAATGTGAAGTCCTTCGGCGTGCCGGTCGTCGTGGCGATCAACCACTTCTTCAGCGATACGGATGCCGAGGTGGCCGCCGTGAAGGCCTATGTGGCCGAGCAAGGGGCGGAAGCCATCCTCTGCAAGCACTGGGCACATGGGTCGGCGGGAATCGAGGACCTGGCGAAGAAGGTGGTGAGCCTTGCCGAGTCCGGCGCATCGGCCTTTGCGCCGCTTTATCCCGACGATATGCCGCTGTTCCAGAAGGTGGAGACGATCGCCAAGCGCATCTACCACGCTGACGAGGTGATTGCCGACAAGTCCATCCGCGACCAGCTGAAGACGTGGGAAGCGGCGGGCTATGGGCATCTGCCGGTCTGCATGGCCAAGACGCAGTATTCCTTCACCACAGATCCCAATGTGCGCGGCGCGCCGACCGGACATTCGGTGCCGGTGCGCGAAGTGCGTCTGTCGGCGGGGGCGGGCTTCATCGTGGTGATCTGCGGTGAGATCATGACGATGCCGGGCCTGCCCAAGGTGCCGTCGGCCGAGGTGATCCGCCTGAACGATCAGGGCCATGTCGAGGGGCTGTTCTGATCTGATCTGTCGCGTTGCCCTTTCGGGTTCGCCCCCTTACATGGGGGGCAACCTGAGAGGGGGCGGGATGGCATGAGAAGGCCGGAAGACTGCAACACGATGGCCGATATCCGGGCCGAGATCGACAGGCTGGACGAGGCGCTGGTGGCGCTGTTCGCGGAGCGGACCGCCTATATCGACCGGGCGGCGGCGATCAAGGAAGAGATCGGGCTGCCCGCGCGGATCGAGGATCGGGTGGAGCAGGTCGTGGGCAATGTGCGGCGTCATGCGGCAGCCCATGGGTTGCCGCCGGACAAGTTGGAAAAGCTGTGGCGCAAGCTGATCGACTGGTCGATCGAGCGCGAGGAAGACCATCTGCGGAAAGGGTGAGGTCACGACCCGCCCTCTCCGCCAAGGACAGAGGGAAGGGATAGGCGCGATGGGTGCCAAGGTGATCGACGGCAAGGCCTTTGCGGCGGATGTGCGGGCGCGGGTGGCAGCGCATGTGGCGCGGCTGAAGGAAGAGCAGGGCATCACGCCGGGGCTGGCCGTGGTGCTGGTGGGCGAAGACCCGGCAAGCCAAGTCTATGTGCGCAACAAGCATGCCTCCACCATCGAGGTGGGCATGGCGAGTTTCGAGCATCGCCTTTCGGCCGAGACGGGCGAGGCGGAGCTGCTGGCGCTGATCGACAGGCTGAACGGCGATCCAGCGGTGCATGGCATCCTTGTGCAGCTGCCGCTGCCGGGGCATCTGAATTCTGAACTGGTGATCAACCGGATCGATCCGGCCAAGGATGTGGACGGGTTCCATATCAGCAATGTCGGGCTGCTGGGGACGGGGCAGAAATCGATGGTGCCCTGCACGCCGCTGGGCTGTCTGATGATGCTGCGGGATCATCACGGCAAGCTGGCGGGGCTGAATGCCGTTGTCGTAGGTCGGTCGAACATCGTGGGCAAGCCGATGGCGCAGCTGCTGCTGGGCGACAGCTGCACCGTGACCATCGCGCATAGCCGCACGAAGGATCTGGCCGAGGTGTGCCGCCGGGCCGACATTCTTGTCGCGGCGGTGGGGCGGCCGGAGATGATCACCGGTGACATGGTGAAGTCCGGGGCGACGGTGATCGACGTGGGCATCAACCGGATCGAGCGGGACGGCAAAGCCAAGCTGGTGGGGGACGTGCATTACGACAGCGCCGCCTCCGTCGCGGGTGCCATCACGCCGGTGCCGGGCGGCGTGGGGCCGATGACGATCGCTTGCCTGCTGGCGAATACGCTGACGGCCTGCTGCCGCGCGAACGGGTTGCCTGAGCCGGAGGGGCTTACGGCCTGAGGGTAGCCGTCCGGCGGATATTCGCAGATTGGGGGAAATCACCCGGTCGCCCGCGCTTTGGGGAATTGCCGTAAGCCTACCGCGCTGTTAACCTTTCTTTGGGTTGAGGGCTGTGGGGACATGTCCGCATTCTGGGTTGAATGGAAGCGCGATCTGCTGAACCAGCGGACAGCAGCGATGTGGGGTTTTGCGACCCTGATAGCGGCCATCACCGGGCCGATGGGCAGTTACGAGAACTGCACCTTCGACCATCGGCTGATGCTGTGGGGGATGTGGATCGGGCTGTTCGCGCTGATCGGGACGGGGGCGCGGGCTTTTGTGCATCAGGTGCTGGGCCTGCGCGATTTTCATCGCGGCGGGCTACTGACGGCGGTTCTGGTGGCCTGCGGCGTGGGTTTTCCGGTCAATGCGATGAACGTGCTGTCCGTGCTGCCCGTGTCGGACGGGCCCTATCTGAACGCGGGCTTGCCCGAGATCGCGGCGACGGCCTTCGTTCTGACCCTTGCCATCGTGGCGCATCATCATTTCTGGCATGGAGCGCCCTTGTCCATGGCGCAGCCCCTTTGGGCCGAGCCTGTGGCTACAGCCCCGGCCGAGGCGGCGGAACCCTTGCCGCGCATCGTGATGCGGCTTGAACCTGCCTTGCGCGGGCCGCTGGTGGCCCTGTCGGTGCGGGATCATTATGTCGATGTGCAGACAGTTGCTGGGCGCGGGACGGTGCTGATGCGGCTGGGCGACGCGGTGGAAGAGGTGGAGCCTGTCGTGGGCGCGCAGGTGCACCGGTCGCATTGGGTGGCGTGGGATCAGGTGATGGCCGTGGATCGGTCGGAGGCGAAGGTCTCGCTCGTCATGACGGCGGGGCCACGCATTCCGGTCAGCCGCACCAACCGCGACAGGCTGGTGGAGCGCGGGCTTATCTGACGGGCAGGGGCACGGGCAGGGCGCGCGGGCCGGTCAGGATGGCCAGAGCGGGCGGGTGCAGCAGCGCCGCAAGCGCGGGATCATCGGCAGACAGCCCGCCGGTGTAGAGGCCGAAGGCAGGCAGGATCAGGCGATCGGCATCCAGCAGGAAGCAGGGCCGCGCTGCGCCCTTCAGGCGCAGCTTGGGGTGGTAATGGCCTGACACTTCGGCCGTTTCCCCCTTGTCGGCGATGTGACGGAAGGTCAGCGGGCCCAGCGTCATCTGCGCGCGGTGGGTGCCGCCGATTTCCACCGGGCCTGCGTCATGGTTGCCTTCGATCCATGTCCAGGCGCGCCCCGCCATCAGGCGGGCGAGGCGGAGGCGGGCCTCTTCCTCCAACCCACGGACGGCGGCGAGATCGTCGAAACTGTCACCAAGGCAGATGACGGTGGCGGGGGCAGTGCGGTCGATCTCGGCCTCTAGCCGATGGAGGGTTTCCCTTGTTTCATAGGGCGGCAGGAGCGCGCCGCCACGGCGGGCGAGGCGTTCGGATTTGCCCAAGTGCAAGTCGGACACGCAAAGGAGCCGCGCGGCAGGCCAGTAGAGCGCGCCGGAGGGCAGGGCGTGGAGGGTTTCGCCGGACAGGGTGAAAGCGTGATGCATGGGGCGAGGTTTGCCTTGTCGGGCAAGGCGTTGCAAGCGGGTCAGGCGAGGCCTGCCTCTTCCATCAGACGGCGGGCGGCCTCTTCCACCATGCGTTCGCGGCCCGTGCCATGGACCGGGATGCGCCCCGGTTCAAGGAACAGTGGCGCGGCGAGGGGGGTGACGCGGGGCAGACGGATCAGGTCGATGCGCCCCTCTACACGAGCGAGCATGTCTTCGATGCGCGAAAAGTCGACGAGGCCGCGTTCGGCCTCTTCTCGCGTGACCTGCAAAAGCAGGTGGTCGGGGTCGTATTTGCGAAGCGTGTCGTAGAGGATGTCGGAGGAGAAGGTGGCCTGACGGCCCGTCTTGCGGCGACCTTGGTGGGAGCGTTCGATGAGGCCTGCGATGATGGCCGTGGCGCGGAAGGTGCGTTTCATCACGGCATTGCCGCCGAGCCATGTCTCCAACCCTTCGCGCAGTTTGGCGAGGTCGAAGAGGGGGGCGGCGTCGGTGACCGGGTCGAGGCCCCAGATCAACGTGGCGTAATCGGTGGCGACGAAGCCCAAGGGGGCAAGCCCTTGTTCTTCCATCCTCTTTGTCACCAGTAGGGCGAGGGTCTGCATCGCGTTGCGGCCTGCGAAGCCATAGACGCAGAGATGTTCGCGACCGTCATGCGGGAAGCTTTCCACCAGCAGGCGGTCGGGCTGCGGAAGGCGTGAGACATCCCGTTGCAGGGCGAGCCATTGGGCGGTGTGAGTGGGAAGGTCGGGCCAGCTATCCTGTTGGAACAACTCGAGGATTCTCTGGGTCAGCAGGGTGGAGGTGGCGAATTTCGTGCCGTTGAAGGTGGCCACTTTCGGGTCGCGGCCGGGTTGGCGGGTCACCTCGACGGTCATCTCGCGCAGGCCTTCATAGCGGACGATTTCGCCGCCGATGAGGAAGGTGTCGCCGGGGGTAAGGGTGGAGGCGAAGCCTTCCTCGACCTCGCCCAACGGGGTGCCGCCGAAGCGGTTTTTCAAGCGGACCTTAAGGGTTTCCGTGTCGATGATGGTGCCGAGATTCTGGCGGATGAGGGCCGCGCTGCGCGGATCGCGCAACTGCCAGCGCCCGTTTTTTTCCTGCAATCTCTGCCACTTGTCATAGGCGCGCAGGGCGTAGCCGCCGGTGGCGCAGAAGTCGAGGCAGGCGTCGAATTGGGGTCTTGTCAGCGCGGCATAGGGTCCGGTTCGGTTAACTTCGGTAAAGAGATCGTTAGCGTCGAACGGCCCGGAGGCCGCCGTCATCAGGATGTGCTGGCAGAGCACGTCGCGGGGGCCGGGGCCGCGCGGTTCGCCGTCGAGCGTGTGGTCGCGCACGGCATCAAGCGCGGCGCGGCATTCGACCACTTCAAAGCGGTTGGCGGGCAGGATAAGGGCCTTGGAGGGCGCGTTATAGCGGTGGTTGGCACGGCCGATCCTTTGCACGAGGCGTTTGACGTTCTTCGGCGCGCCAACCTGAATGACGAGATCGACATCGCCCCAGTCGATGCCGAGGTCGAGCGAGCCGGTGCAGACCACGGCGCGGAGCTTTCCTTCGGCCATCGCAGCCTCGACCCGTTCGCGCTGTTCGCGGGCGAGGGAGCCGTGGTGGATTCCGATGGGCAGCCCGTCGTCGTTCTGTAGCCAGAGATCGTGAAAGAAGAGCTCTGCCTGCGCGCGGGTGTTGTGGAAGATGAGCGTGGTGCGATGGCGGCGGACTTCGTCAAGGATCGCGCGCATGGCGTAGCGGCCGCCGCCGCCGGACCATGGCGGGGGCGCGTCGGTTTCCAGCATGGCGATGTCGGGGTCGGGGCCGGGGTCGGCCTGCAGGATGTCGCAGGTGGTGGGCGACATGTAGCGGGCCAGCGCAGGCGGGTCTTCGACCGTGGCGGAGAGGCCGATACGGCGCAGGCCGGGGCTTAGGCTCTCGAGGCGGGAGAGGAGCAGCATGAGCTGGTCGCCACGCTTGGATTCGGCCAGCGCGTGCAATTCGTCGATCACAACCCTTTGGAGAGATGAGAAAATCTTGGGTGCGTCTTCGTAAGAGAGGAGCAGGGCGAGGCTTTCGGGCGTGGTGAGCAGGATATGCGGCGGGTCGGCGCGCTGGCGGCGGCGCTGGGTGTAGGAGGTGTCGCCGGTGCGGTCTTCGATCCGGATGGGGAGGGATGCGCCTTCGACCGGGGTGCGGAGGTTACGGCGGATGTCGGCGGTGAGGGCCTTGAGGGGCGAGATATAGAGGGTGTGGAGGCCGTTCGGGGGCGTTTTTCCCAGTTCGGCCAAGGTGGGCAGGAAACCTGCGAGCGTTTTGCCGCCGCCGGTGGGGGCGATGAGGAGGGTGGCGGGGTTGGCGCTGCGGTCCAGCATGGCCTGCTGGTGGGGGTGCAGCGTCCAGCCTTTGGCGGCGAACCAGTCGGTGAGGGGGGCGGGCAGCGGCATGGGCTTATGGTAGGCTGCGGGCCGGGGTGGGGAAAGGGGGCGGCGCAGCGAAAGGGCCCTGTGTTTTCAAGGATTTGGCCGAAAACGGTTGTGCCCTGTTTTGTGCCGCCTTTTGTGCAGCAAAGTGTACATACAAATCTGGAGAGATAAGGGCGAAGAAAAATGGTTAAGGGTGCGTGGCTGCACAGAGGCGCACGCAGGGCCTGTTGCCTGCCCTAAGCGCGGTCGTCCTTGGGGCTGCCCATCACGACGAAGGTGGTGATGGATTGCACCTGCGGCAGGGTGCCCAGCACATCGGTATGCCAGTGCTTGTAGGCGGCGAGATCGGCGCAATCGACGCGCAGAAGATATTCCACCGTGCCGGTGATGTTGTGGCATTCGGTGACCTGCGGCGCGCGGGAGACGGCGCGTTCGAAGGCCTCTTGCGACGCCTTGGTATGGGTGTTGAGGCCCACGGTGACGAAGGCGGTGAAGCCGATGCCGAGTTGGATCGGGTCGAGGACGGCGCGGTAGCCTTTGATGAGGCCCGAACGTTCCATCTCTTGCACGCGGCGCAGGCAAGCGGAGGGGGAGAGGCCGACCCGTTCGGCGATGATCAGGTTGGGGATCCGGCCGTCGCGGCGGAGTTGCTGCAATATCCGGGCGTTGATGGTGTCAATCTTCGTCATTTGTTGTGCATAGTGCATCAAAAACGCTGCATTTGCAATTCCGCGGTGCGGGTTTCGTGGCATGGATTGCGATATGACATATGAGCTTTTCCTTGCCCTTCTGGGCTTTGCCTTCGTCACCTCGGTCACGCCGGGGCCGAACAACATGATGCTGCTGGCCTCGGGCGTGAATTTCGGACTTAGGCGGACGGTGCCGCATATGCTGGGGATTTCCATCGGACATGCGGTGATGGTCTTTCTGGTGGGGCTGGGGGTGGCGGGAGTGTTCCTTGCACATCCGCTGGCGCTGACTGCACTGAAGGTGGCGGCGGTGGGATACATGCTGTGGCTGGCGTGGAAGATCGCGCGGTCGGGTGCGCCGGGGGAGGGGAAGGCCGGGGGGCGGCCGATGACATTCCTGCAGGCGGCGGCTTTCCAATGGGTGAACCCCAAGGCATGGGCCATGGCGCTGGGCTCGGTGGCGGCCTATGTGCCGGAGCCTTCGGTCGCGGCCTATGCGACGGTGGCGGGGGTGTTCGCGTCGGTCAACCTGCCGTCGGTCGCGGTCTGGGCGGCAGCGGGGCAGGGTTTGCGGCGCTGGCTGGATGATCCGCGGCGTCTGCGCGCCTTCAACTGGGGGATGGCAGCGCTTCTGGTGCTGTCGCTGTGGCCGGTGCTGGGGATGGAGCTTTAGCGCGCCGTCAGGGGGTGGCGGGGGCGCTGCCTTCGGCGGGCGGCGCGGGTTCTGCCGGGGCCTCGGTCGCCGTGTCCGGTGCCGTGGCGCCGTCCGCAGGGGCGGGGGTTTCGGGCGGGGCGACGAGGATGCCGTTCAGCCAGTTGCCCTCGGCCACCTGACCGGAGGCGTAGGTGAGCGTGCCGGGACCCTGACGTTTGCCCTTTTCGAACTGGCCGACATAGACATCGCCGCTGGGATAGGTGGCGCGGCCCTGACCGTGAATCTCGCCCTCTTGCCACTGGCCTTCGTAGGTGAAGCCGTCGGGCATGGTGAATTTGCCTGTGCCGTGGCGGAGACCGGCCTTGAAGTCGCCTTCGTAGACGGTGCCATCGGGATAGGTGGCCTTGCCCTTGCCTTCGCGCTGCCCGGCCTTCCACTGGCCGGTGTAGACATAGCCGTCGGACAGGGTCATCGTTCCCGTGCCGTCGGGTTGCGCGTTGGCGAAGTTGCCTTCGTAGACGGCGCCATTGGGATAGGTGGCCTTGCCCCGCCCGGTGATCGCGCCGTCGGACCAGTTGCCGTCATAGGTCGCGCCATCGGGATAGGTGATGCGGCCCTGGCCCTGCGGCCGGTCGGCGCGGAGCGCCCCTTCATAGACCGAGCCGTCGGGATAGGTGAGCTTGCCCTGACCGTTGAGCGCGCCGTCTGACCAGATGCCTTCCAGCACATAGCCGTCCTTGCTGCGAAAAATGCCGCGCCCGCTGCGCTGATCGGCGGAGAAGGCGCCCTCGTAGACGTCGCCCGAGGCGAAGCTGAGCGTGCCCGTGCCTTCCTTCACGCCATCGCGGAAGCCACCCTCGTAGACGTCGCCATTGGCATAGGTGAGCTTGCCCTGACCGTTGATCTGCCCGTCGGCCCATGTGCCCTGATAGGTCATGCCGTCAGGCAGGGTGAGGGTGCCTGTCCCCTCGCGCTGGCCGGCCTTGAGGTTGCCGTCATAGACCGCGCCGTCGGGATAGGTGACCTTGCCCCGGCCTTCCTTTTGGCCTGCGACCCATGCGCCTTCATAGCGATAGCCGCCGGGGCCTTCGAGAAGGCCCTCTCCGTCATGGCGACCATCCTTGAACCGGCCGGTATAAGTGGACCCGTTGGCATAGCGCGCCGTCCCCGTGCCGTTGATCGCGCCTGCGACCCAGTCGCCGTCATAGGTGCCGCCGTCGGGATAGGTGATGCGGCCCTTGCCTTCGGGCTGGCCGTTCAGAAAGGCGCCCTCATAGACGGCGCCGTTGGGGTAGGTGGCGCGGCCGGTGCCAGTGATCTGGCCGTCGACCCAGTCGCCCGTGTATTCATAGCCGTTGGGCAGGCGGTAGGTGCCGGTGCCATGCTGGAGCCCGTTGCGGAACGTGCCTTCGTAGACGGAGCCGTCATCATATTGCTTGGTGATGACCTCGCCTTCGTCTTGTGCGGCGGCGGGGAGGGCCCCTGCCAGTGCCGCCGTCATGACCAAGGCCACCATCACCTGTCCGATCCGCATCGCCCGCACCCGCCCCTTGCCTGCCGCGCGACAAAGCCTAGCCGCCGCCCCGGTTTGCCGCAAGCCGCGCACCTTTCCCTTGGGCTGGGTTCTGCTAGAACGTGTCGGAGAGTACAGGGAATTTCCGGGCATGGCCGATACCTTCCGCCTTACGCTGGCGCAATTGAACCCCACGGTGGGGGCGATTGCCGCCAATGCCGCAAAGGCGCGGGCGGTGTGGACGCAGGCGAAGGCGGCGGGGTCGGACATGGCCGCGCTGACCGAGATGTTCATCACCGGATATCAAACGCAGGACCTGATCCTGAAGCCCGCCTTCGTAGCCGATGCGGTGGCGGCGGTGGAGGCTTTGGCGCGGGACTGTGCCGATGGTCCGGCGCTGGGCATCGGGGGGCCCGCGCTGCGGGAGGGGAGGCTTTACAACGCCTATTACGTGCTGCAGGGCGGGCAAGTCACGGCGACGGTGCTGAAGCATCATCTGCCCAATGACGGGGTGTTCGACGAAAAGCGGCTGTTCACCCCTGCCGATGTGCATGGGCCCTATGTGGTGAATGGGGTCCGGATCGGGACGCCGATCTGCGAGGACAGTTGGCATCCCGACGTGGCCGAGACGCTGGCCGAGACGGGGGCGGAGATCCTGCTGGTGCCCAATGGTTCGCCCTATCACCGGGGCAAGCCCAACTTGCGGCTGAACCTGATGGTGGCGCGGGTCGTGGAGACCGGGCTGCCGCTGGTTTACCTGAACATGACCGGGGGGCAGGACGATCAGGTCTTTGACGGCTGTTCGATGGTGTTGAACCCCGGCGGGCATTTGGCGGTGCAGATGCCGCAGTTCGAGGATTGCGTGACCCATGTGGAGTTCACACGGGGGCCGGAGGGGTGGGTCGCCGCGACGGGGATGCTGGCGTCGGTGCCGCCCGTGGCCGAGGCCGATTATCATGCGATGACCGTGGGCTTGCGGGATTATCTGGGCAAGTCGGGTTTCACCAAGGTCGTGCTGGGCCTGTCGGGGGGGATCGATTCCGCGCTGGTGGCGACGATTGCCGCCGATGCGCTGGGACCCGAGAATGTGCATTGCGTGATGCTGCCGTCACGGTTCACCTCGGCCCACTCGCTTGAGGATGCGGCGGATTGCGCAGGCAGGCTGGGTTGCCGGTTGGACACGGTGCCGATCACCGGGCCGCAGGAGGCGGTGGGCGAGGCGCTGGCGCCCTTGTTCGCCGGGACGCAGCCCGGGATCACGGAAGAGAACATCCAGTCGCGGCTACGCGGTCTGTTGCTGATGGCGCTGTCGAACAAGTTCGGGGCGATGCTGCTGACCACGGGGAATAAGTCCGAAGTGGCCGTGGGCTATTGCACGATCTATGGCGACATGAACGGGGGGTATAACCCGATCAAGGACCTGTGGAAGACGCGGGTCTTCGACACTTGCCGCTGGCGGAACGAGAACCATCGCCCGTGGATGAAGGCGCCTGCGGGCGAGGTCATCCCGCCCCGGATCATCGACAAGCCGCCGAGTGCCGAGTTGCGCGACAACCAGAAGGACGAGGATTCGCTGCCGCCCTATCCGGTGCTGGATGCGATCCTGGAAGGGCTGGTCGAGAAGGAGCTTTCTGTGGCCGAGATCGTGGCGCAGGGGCATGACCTTGCCACGGTGAAGCGGGTGGAGGGGCTGCTCTACACGTCCGAATGGAAGCGCTTCCAGTCCGCGCCCGGTGTGCGGCTGACGCAAAAGGCCTTCTGGCTGGACCGCCGCTATCCGATGGTGATGCGCTGGCGGGATGGCAGCGGGGGGGCCTAGTCCCGGGTGGCGCGGCGGGGCAGGTGGCCTTGTCCCTTTGCCGTCTTTTGCGGATCACCCCCAGAATGCAGTCTTCAAAAATGAAGAAAGCGGGCTTCATCTTGGCCCAAATACTCTGGGGTCCGGGGTGAAACCCCGGGGGCCGGATGCGGGCGCGCGGCCGGATCGCTGGGACTTGATCGGCGCGAGGCTGGCGCTGGCGGGGGCGGCGGTGATCCTGTGGGGGCCGCGCGGCTAGGGCGCGGTCACGGTGAAGGGGGCGATGGCCATAATGCGGTAATGGTCGTCAAACATCAGCCGCGCCTCGTAATCGCCGGGGGTGAGTTCCTCGTAAAGCTCTTCCGCCGGGAAGGTGAGGTCGCCTGAAAGACGCGAGCCCGTATAGGCGAAGCCGAGGTAGTTGTAGACCGACGGATCGCCCTTTCGGTAGATGCCCACCCAGTCGAGCTTGAACCCCGGCGCGCCGGTGAAGCGGAGGGCGACATCGCTGCCGGGGGTGACGGGGGCGGTCACCTCTAGTGTCGCGGTTGCGCCTTCGGGTTGCAGGGTGAAGGCGGTGCGGGCGATTTCCTTGCCTTCGGCATCAAGGAGCAGCGCATCGTAGTCGCCGGGGGCGAGGCCGAGCGTGGAGAGGCGGACCGTGGGCCGGTCGGCGCTGTCGACATCGCCGATGCCAATGATGGCGGCATCCGCGCCCGCGCCTCGGGGGACGACATAGCCGGACCAGAGACCCCGTTCGGGCAGGAGCGCGCGCAGGGTGAAGCTGTCGCCCATCCGAAGCGGGCGGGGTTCGACGGCGATGCGGGCAGGCGCTGGGGCCGGGGTGAGCGATAGCTCGGCCAGTACGGCACGGTGGTCCGAGGGCCAAGGGGTGAGCGAGAGGCCGTTCTGGGGATTGCCAGCCTCGCCCATCACCAGCGCGGCGGTGGCGGTGGCATTGGCGATCCACACGAAATCGATGCGGTCCAACGTCTCGTTTTCGGGAATAGAGGGATAGGGGCGGCCCGGGGTCCAGGTCAGGCCGGGTTGCGCCACCGGGTCGGGGTTCGCGGCGCGGAAGGCATCGGTGAAGCCTGCCGCCTGCATCGCTTTGGAGACGGGCCATGGGATCACGCCGTCGCCGCTTTCATCGAGATGCGAGGGGCTGTTGAAATCGCCCGTCACGATCAGGGGAATTCCCGCCGCGATGACGGGGGCGAGGCCTACGATGAGCGCCTCTGCCTCGGGCAGGCGGGTGTCGGCCTCGTTGGCGAGAACCTCTTCCGGGGTCGCGCCGTCGCGCAGGAGTTCGGGGCCGTAGGGATCGGAGGTGAGGTGCGTATTGGCCACAGCCACCACCCGGTGGGGGGCGACCTGCACCAGCGCATGCAGCGCATCAGGGTTGAGGCCTGCGGTCGAATAGGGCGGGGCCTCGGTCGCCGTTGTCTCGCCCGCGCCGGAATCAAAGATCGGATAGCGCGAGATGATGTGGCGGCGGGTGTCCACGTAGGGATAGCCTGCAGCGGCGGCAATCTCGGCAGTGCGGCCGTCGGGTTCCTGCAGGCCCACGATATCGGCGTCCGAGAGGCGGATCGCCTCGACCACCTTGGCGAAGCTGACCTGATCGCCGCCATACCAGATATTGAAGCTGAGGACCTTGAGGCGCGTTTCCTCCTGCGCGGTGGCAGAGAGGGGGAAGAGCAAAAGCAAAGGCAAAAGAAGGCGCATCGGACATCCCCTATCGGGTGGTTGCGGGCGCAGTCTGGCGGCTTTGCGTGAAGGATGGACGACGGATTGCCTTGTCGGCAAGGAAAATGAACGACTGGGGCGGGCGATCAGACGGCGCTGACCACTGCCTCGGGCAGAAGGCGGGCCACGTCTTCGGCGCGGCACAGTTCCGTCGCATCGGACATGACGGCAGCGGCGGCGGCGGCGACGCCTTGCGCGAGGGCCGCGCCTTCGGACTGGCCACGGGCCAGCGCGAGGACATAGCCGCCCACGAAACTGTCGCCCGCGCCGACCTTGGAGCGGACCTGCACCTTGGGGGCCTTGGCGAAGAGGCGCTGGGTGGCGTCGGCAAGGACGGAGCCGTCTGCGCCGCGCGCGACGATGACCTTCTTTGCCACGCCGCGCGCCACGAGCGATTGCGCGAAATCGGCGGTGTCGGCGCGGGTTTCGAGCGGGCGGCGGGCGAGCGCCTCTGCCTCTTCGCCGTCCATGCGGAGGACTTCGAGGTCGGGGATCGGGTGGTCGACGGCCTGTGTCAGTGCCGACCCGGAGGTATCCAGCACGACGCGCATCCCTGCCATGGCGGCGGCGAGGCGGGCGGGGAAATCCATCGGCACGCCGGGGGGTTGGCTGCCCGAGATGACGGCGAAACCGCCCGGTTTTCCGGCCGCGCGGAGGAGCATGAAGACGCGATCCTGATCTTCCTGATGCCAGACGGGGCCGGGCAGCATGAAGCGGTATTGGCGGCCGGTGGAGGCTTCGTTCACGGTGAGGCTTTGCCGCGTCTCGCCCGGGCCGGTGATGCCGAGGAACATGACCCCTTCGCGGCGGATCAGTTCGGCAAGGCGGTCGCCCGTCAGCCCGCCGAGCGCAACAAGGGCGAGGGATTCGCCGCCCAAGGCATGCACGGCGCGGCTGACATTAAGGCCGCCGCCACCGGGATCAAGCTGGGGTTCGGAGCAGCGCAGTTTCTCATCCGGCACCATCACCGGCACGGCAGAGGCCATGTCGAGTGCGGGGTTGAGGGTGAGGGTCAGGATCGGGGCCTGCCGGGGGGAGGGGGTGTCAGGCATGATGCGGCCCTTCGTCTTGGAGTGGGCGGCATGATAGCGCTAACGGGGCCTGCGGGGCAAGGCGGGCGTGGTCGGTCCGGTGGGGGTGCGGGGGAGGGGGAAGGGGCCCCCTCTCCCGCCTGCGGATCAGAGCATCAGCTGGTAGCTGGCGGGCACGTAGCGGAAGCCGTCGCCGTTCGTTTCGACGAAGCCAATTGCGGGGAAGGGCATGTGATAGCCCGCGAAGGGGATGCGGTCGGTGGCGAGCATGCCGAGGATCTGGCGGCGGGTCGCGGCGGCCTGTGCCTTGTCCTGATCGAAGCGGACCTCCCAGTCCGGATAGGCCAGCGACCAGACGTAATGGTTCGTCGTGTCGGCGAGGATCGCCATGCGCGCGCCATTGCTTTCCAGCATATAGGTGAAATGGCCCGGGGTGTGGCCCGGGGCGGCCATTGCGGTGATGCCCGAAACGACCGCGCCGCCATCGTCGAGGAAGGTGAACTTGTCGTTCAGCGGCTTTACCTTGGCGTCGAACCCTTCATTCGCGGCGGTGGACCAGTTGTTGTGTTCGGTCGCGCCGGTCACGTAGCGGGCGTTCGGATAGGTGACAGTGCCATCTTCGGCGGAGAGGCCGCCGATGTGGTCGCCATGCATATGGGTGAGGACGACGATGTCGATCTGGTCAGGCGTGATCCCAGCGCTGGCGAGGGCGGCGGTGGTGCCTTCGGCGGAGAGGCCGGTGTCGAAAAGGACCAGCTCCGTCCCGGTGTTCGCCACGACGGGGGTGAAGAAGTTGAAGGTCCGGTCGGCGGGGATGAAGTTCGCGGCTGAGGCTGCGGCGAATTCCTCGGGGGTCACGTTCATGCCGAAGGTTTCTTGCGGCTTGTCGCCCGCACGGGTGCCGGCGAGGACGGTGGTCACCTCGAACCCGCCGAGTTTCACCCGGTGAAAGGGCGCGTGCATCGCGCCCTGCTGGGGGGCTGCGGCCAGCGCGGGGCGGGCGGTGAGAAGCGCGGGGGCGGCGAGGGGAAGGGCGGCACCGGCAAACAGCGCCATCCGGCGCGACAGGGTCGGGGTCGTCATGGCATCCTCCGTCAGGTTGACTATCCGGAAGGATAGGGCCTTGGGCGGGGCGGGCCATTCACGGCTGCGTCGGGGATGCGCACGGGCGCACAAGAGGTGTGCGGGGGGGTGGGGTGGAACCCCAGCCTACTCCCACCATGGATCGATGCGGGCGATGTCTTCGTCGGACCAGCCGAAATGATGAGCGAGTTCATGGACGACGACATGGGCGATCAGGTCGCCCAGACCCACATCGCCGCGATCGATCCATTCTTCAAGGATCGGGCGGCGGAAGAGCCAGACGATATCGGGATGGGTGGGCTGTTCCATGACCGATTTCTCGGTCAGCGGCGTGCCTTCGTAGAGGCCTGTGAGTTCGTAGGGGTCTTCCATCCCCATCGCCTCGACCACGTCATCGGGGGGGAAGTCGACGATCCGCAGGGCCACACGGGTGGCGTGGTCGCGCCACGGCTGGGGCAGGTTGACCACGGCGTCATGGGCGAGTTGTTCGAAGAGCGCGAGGTCGGGCGCGGTGAAGGCGTCCCAGCCGGAGGCCTGCGGATCGGGATTGTCGGCTGTGGTCATGGCTTCCCCTCGCTTGCCCCCCCCAGATATGGACAAAAGCGCCCGCCTGTGAAAGAGGAACGGGGGTCCAACGGAGCCCGTTTTTCCCATGACCACGCCGTCCAAAGTCACCACCCGTTTCGCGCCCTCGCCCACTGGATATATCCATGTGGGCAATCTGCGCACCGCGCTGATGAATTACCTGATCACCCGCAAGGCGGGGGGGACCTTCATCCTGCGGCTGGACGACACGGATCAGGAGCGGTCGAAGCAGGAGTATATTGACGGGCTGAAGCAAGATCTGGCGTGGCTGGGCATCCACTATGATCGCGTGGAGCAGCAGTCGAAGCGGCTGGCGCGCTATGCCGAGGCGGCGGAGCAACTGAAGGCAGCGGGGCGGTTCTACGAGTGTTTCGAGACGCCGGTCGAGCTGGACCTGAAGCGGAAGAAGCTTTTGAACATGGGGCGTCCGCCGGTCTATGACCGTGCGGCCCTGTCCTTGACCGAAGAGCAGAAGGCCGCCTTCCGGGCCGAGGGGCGCCAGGGGTATTGGCGGTTCCGGCTGGATCAGGAGCGGATCGAGTGGCGCGACGGGATCATCGGCGACATCTCGATCGATGCGGCGTCGGTGTCGGACCCGGTGCTGATCAAGGCGGATGGGCAGGTGCTTTATACCTTCGCCTCGTCCGTGGATGATGTGGATATGGGGGTCACGCATATCGTGCGGGGCGCGGACCATGTGACCAACACCGCCACGCAGATCCAGATCATGAAGGCGCTGGGCGGCACGCCGCCCGAGTTCGCCCATCACAGCCTGCTGACCGGTCCGCAGGGCGAGGAATTGTCCAAGCGGCTGGGCGTGCTGTCCTTGCGCGACCTGCGGGCGCGGGGGGTGGCACCGCTCGCGCTGATGTCGCTGATGGCGCGGCTGGGGTCTTCGAAGCCGGTGGAGCTTGCCTCGTCGATGGACGACCTGATCGACGGGTTCGATGTGGGCACCTTCGGGGCGGCACCGACGAAGTTCGACGCGGAAGACCTGTTCCCGCTGACGCGGGCGCATGTGCAGAGCCTGCCCTTTGCCGCCGTGGCGGAGCGGATCGCGGCGCTGGGCGTGCCGGCGGAGGAGGCAGAGGCCTTCTGGGCTGTGGCGAAGGGGAATATCACCGTGCTTGCGGACCTTGGCGAATGGTGGGCGCTGTTCCGCGACGGTGCCGAGCCGATGGTGGAGCCAGGGGATGAGGAGTTCATCCGCGAGGCGGTGGCAATGCTGCCAGTGCGGCCTTGGACCAACGCGACATGGCGCGAATGGACCGAGGCCGTGAAGGCGGCAACGGGGCGGAAGGGCAAAGCGCTTTACATGCCGTTGCGCAAGGCGCTGACGGGGCGGGCCAATGGGCCGGAGATGGCTGAGGTGATGCCGCTTTTGAAGGTGGTGAAGGCGGGGTGAGCCTCTGGCGTCGCGCTTTTGGCTGGCCCAGTTTTTTTGAGTATTTGGGCCAAGATGAAGGGGCGGGTCGCGCTTTTACTTGAAAGGGCGCCCGCTTCGTTTGTGGGCGAGGTGCGGGGGTGACCCCTTCGGAGGAGCGCGGGTGGCGGTTTTGGACGAGGCTGAGGGGGACGGGCGGGCGCCGCTGGCCCCTCCGGTGACGGCGAAATTCGTCACGGGAAACCTGTTTCGCCATGTCGCGGTGATGTCGCTGACCTCGTCGGTCGGGTTGATGGCGATCTTCGTCGTGGACCTGATCAACATGCTGTATATCAGCTGGCTGCAGGACCCGGAGAAGACGGCGGCCATCGGCTATGCCGGGGCGGTGCTGTTCTTCACCACGGCCTTCGGGATTGGCCTGTCGGTCGGCGTGTCGGCGCTGGTCGCGCGGGCGGTCGGGGCGCGGGATGTCGCGCTGGCGCGGCAGCGGACGACGGAAGGCTTGCTGCTGGGGGCTGCGTTCGGGGCGGGGTTCGCGGCGCTGGTCTGGGCGGGCCTGCCGTGGATCGTGGCGCTGCTGGGGGCGACGGGCGAGACGGCGTCGGAGGCGCTGCATTACCTGCGGGTGCTGATCCCGTCGCAGCCTTTGTTGATGATCGGCATGATCGGGGCGGGGGTGTTGCGGGCGCATGGCGATGCGCGGCGGAGCATGATGGTGACGGTCTGGGGGGCCATCGTTCTGGCCGCGCTGGACCCGGTGCTGATCCTATGGGCTGACCTTGGGCTGACGGGTGCTGCGCTGGCAGGGTGGGGGTCGCGGGCGGCGATTGCGGGCATGGCGCTGTGGCCGATCTGGCGGCACTACGGCGGGTTTGGGCGGCCCTCGGGGGCGAGTGTGGTGGCGGCCTCGGTTCCCTTGTTCGCGATTTCGGGGCCTGCGATCCTGACCCAGCTGGCCACGCCCGTGGGGCAGGCGGTCGTCACGCGGATGGTGGCGGGCTATGGCGAGGCGGCGGTGGCGGGGATGGCGATTGCGGGGCGACTGACCCCGGTGGCCTTTGGCATCATCTTCGCGCTGTCCGGTGCCGTGGGGCCGATCCTAGGCCAGAACCTTGGCGCGGGGAAGATGGACCGGGTGCGGCGGGCCTTCTGGGATTCGATCCTGTTCGCCGGGCTGGTGATCGTGGCCATGTCGGCGCTGCTGTTTCTGGCGCGGGGGCCGATTGCGGATGCCTTCCAGGCGCAGGGGCTGACGCGCGATCTGATCTATCTTTTCTGCGGGCCGCTGAGTTTGCTGTTCTTCTTCAATGGGCTGATCTTTGTCGCCAATGCCACCTGCAACAATCTGGGCGCGGCGATGCAGTCCACCATGGTGAATTGGGGGCGGCACACCATCGGGACCGTGCCTTTCGCCCTTGCCTTCGGCCTGTGGTGGGGGGCGGAAGGGGTGCTGGTGGGGCAGGCCGTTGGCGGCGTGATCTTTGGCATTCTGGCCGTGGCGCTGGCCTTGCGGGTGATCGACCGGGTGGCGGCGGGGGCGAAGGTCTGACGCCTGCTGCGCCGGAAATGTCGGTTTGCGTGGCCGTTCCGTCGCATCCGAGTTTCCGCTTGCCTGTTGGGGGCGGGTCGGGTTAGGCAAGGGTGTCAGCATCGGGAGAATCCGGCGCGCGGGGCAACCCGTGGGAGCCGGTGCCGAAGGAGCAACCGCCCCGGTAAACTCTCAGGCAACAGGACCGTTGCTGGCGAAGAACTCTGGAGAGTGGCGCGGATGCGCCCGCCGAAGGGATAACGATCTCAGGCGCCCGTCATGGGCAGGGACAGAGGGGGCATCGTGGGACAGGGATCGGCCTGTCCGGACGGTGCCGCGTTGAAAAGACCGGCGCTTGGGTGAGGAGGGACGATTGTCCAACCTGAAGCGATTGGGTCTGCATGACCTGCATGTGGAATTGGGGGGGAAGATGGTCCCCTTCGCCGGATATGAGATGCCGGTGCAATATCCTGCGGGCGTGATGAAGGAACATCTGCACACGCGCAGCGCGGCGGGGCTGTTTGACGTCAGCCATATGGGGCAGGTCATCCTGCGCCCGAAGCGGGGGATGGAGGCGCTGTGCCTTGGGTTCGAGGCACTGATGCCGGTGGATGTGCTGGGGCTGGTCGAGGGGCGGCAGCGCTATGGGCTGTTCACCAACGAAACGGGCGGCATTCTGGATGATCTGATGTTCGCCAATCGCGGCGACCATCTCTTTGTCGTGGTCAATGCCGCCTGCAAGGAGGCCGATGTGGCGCATCTGCGCGCCCATCTGGGGGATGTGGCAGAGGTGGAGTTTCTGGCCGACCGCGCGCTGATCGCGCTGCAGGGGCCGGGGGCGGAGGCCGCGCTGGCGGCGCTGGTGCCGGACGTGGCGGCGATGCGCTTCATGGATGTGGGGATTTTCCTGTGGCAGGGTGCAACGCTGTGGGTGTCGCGCTCTGGCTATACCGGCGAGGACGGGTTTGAGGTTTCGGTGCCCGAGGCGGGGGCGGAGGGATTTGTCCGGGCGCTGCTGGGGCAGGACCGGGTTGCCCCCATCGGCCTTGGCGCGCGGGACAGTCTGCGGCTGGAGGCGGGGCTTTGCCTTTACGGGCATGACATCGACACGACGACCAGCCCAGTCGAGGCCGGGCTGACATGGGCGATCCAGAAGGCCCGGCGGGCGGGCGGTGCGCGGGCTGGCGGCTTTGCCGGTGCCCCGCGCATCCTGCAGGAACTGGCCGACGGGCCGGAGCGGTGCCGCGTGGGCCTGCGCCCCGAGGGCCGCGCGCCGATGCGCGAGGGGGTAGAGCTGTTCGCGACGGACGGCACGCCCTTGGGCAAGATCACTTCGGGCGGGTTTGGGCCCAGCGTCGAAGCCCCCGTCGCCATGGGATATGTCCCTGCGTCTTATGCGAAAACCGGGACGGTGATCGAGGGGGAGTTGCGCGGCAAGCGCTTACCCCTGACCGTTGCGGAGATGCCGTTCCACCCCACCACCTACAAGCGTTGAGGATGCGCGATGAAGTATACCGAAGAACATGAATGGCTGCGGATCGAGGGCGACCTGGTCGTCGTCGGGATCACCGAACATGCGGCGACGCAACTGGGCGATGTGGTGTTCGTGGAATTGCCCGAGACCGAGACCGTGGTCGCGGCGGGCGACGAGGTGGTGGTGATCGAGAGCGTGAAGGCCGCCTCGGACATCCTCGCCCCGGTGGATGGCGAGATCGTCGCGGTGAATGCCAAGCTGGTGGACAATCCCGGACTGGTGAACGAGGACCCGACGGGATCGGCGTGGTTCTTCAAGATGAAGGTCGATGATCTGGATGTGCTGGACCAGTTCATGGACGAGGACGAATACAACGACCTGATCGGGTGATCCCGGCAGGCCGTTGAAAGGCAAAAGTTTTCGAAAACTTTTGCAAATTCCTTCGAAGGAATTTGGTGGGCGCGGGCGCGCCCGCCTTCCCCCCAATCCGAGGTTTGCGCCATGAGCTATACCCCTGTCGATTACAACCCTTATGATTTTGCCAACCGCCGCCATATCGGCCCCTCGCCTGCCGAGATGGCCGAGATGCTGAAGGCGGTGGGGGTCAAGACGCTGGACGAGTTGATCGACCAGACGGTGCCTGCCTCGATCCGGCAGAAGGTGCCGCTGAACTGGGCCCCGCTGTCGGAGCATGGGCTTCTGGCGCGGATGCGCGAGGTTGGGGCGAAGAACAAGGTGATGACCAGCCTGATCGGTCAGGGCTATTTTGGCACGGTCACGCCGCCCGCGATCCAGCGGAACATCCTTGAAAATCCCGCATGGTACACGGCCTATACGCCCTATCAGCCGGAGATTGCGCAAGGTCGCCTTGAGGCGTTGTTGAACTATCAGACGATGGTGGCGGATCTGACCGGGCTGCCGGTGGCCAATGCGTCGCTTCTGGACGAGGCGACCGCTGCGGCGGAGGCCATGGCGATGGCGGAACGTGTGGCCAAGTCCAAGGCGCGGGGGTTCTTTGTCGATCACGGCTGCCATCCGCAGACCATCGCGGTGATCCGGACGCGGGCGCTGCCCTTGGGGATCGAGGTGGTGGTGGGTGATCCTGCCAAGATGGTACCCGAGCAGGTGTTCGGCGCGATCTTCCAGTATCCCGGCACTTATGGCCATGTCATCGACTTCACGAAGGAAATCGCGGCGCTGCATGCCGCGAAGGCGGTGGCCATCGTGGCGACGGACCTATTGGCGCTGACGATCCTGAAGGAGCCCGGCGCGATGGGGGCGGATATCGCCATCGGGTCGAGCCAGCGCTTTGGCGTGCCGATGGGGTATGGTGGGCCGCATGCGGCCTTCATGTCCTGCAAGGATGAGATGAAGCGGGCGATGCCGGGGCGGATCGTGGGGGTGTCCATCGATGCGCGGGGGAACAAGGCCTATCGGCTGTCGCTGCAGACGCGCGAGCAGCATATCCGCCGCGAAAAGGCCACGTCCAATGTCTGCACGGCGCAGGCCCTGCTGGCGGTGATGGCCTCTTTCTACGCGGTGTTCCATGGGCCGAAGGGGCTGCGCGCGATTGCCGAGCGGGTGCATTTCCTGACCAACCGCCTTGCGCGGGCGCTGAAGGCGGCGGGGGCGAAGGTGTCGCCCAAGGCGTTCTTCGACACGATCACGGTGGAGGTGGGCGTGGGGCAGGCTGGTATCCTTGCCGCTGCGCGGCATGAGGGGCTGAACTTCCGCAAGATCGGGACGGATCGGGTGGGGATTTCGCTGGACGAGACGACGGATGAGAAGGTGCTGATCCGCGTGCTGCGGGCCTTTGGCATCGAAGGGGTGCCGCCGCATCGGGCGACGCTTGGCTTCCCCGAAGAGATGGTGCGGAAGACGGAGTACCTTACCCATCCGGTGTTCCACATGAACCGCGCGGAGTCCGAGATGATGCGCTATATGCGCCGCCTGTCAGACCGCGATCTGGCGCTGGACCGGGCGATGATCCCGCTCGGGTCCTGCACGATGAAGCTGAACGCGGCTGCGGAGATGATGCCGATCACTTGGCCGGAGTTCGGGAGCCTACATCCCTTTGCCCCGTCGGATCAGGCGGCAGGATATCGTGAGGCGATTGAAGATCTGACGGCCAAGCTGTGCGAGGTGACGGGGTATGATGCCTTCTCCATGCAGCCCAACAGCGGCGCGCAGGGGGAATATGCGGGACTGCTGACCATTCAGGCCTATCACCGCGCGCGGGGCGAAGGGCATCGGAACATCTGCCTGATCCCTGTGTCGGCGCATGGGACCAACCCCGCATCCGCCCAGATGGCCGGGATGCAGGTGGTGGTGGTGAAGTCGGCCCCGAATGGCGATGTGGATCTGGAGGATTTTCGGCAACGTGCGGAAGAGGCAGGGGAAAATCTGGCGGCCTGCATGATCACCTACCCCTCGACCCATGGCGTGTTCGAGGAGACGGTGAAGGAGATCTGCGCGATCACGCATGAGCATGGCGGGCAGGTCTATCTGGATGGTGCGAACATGAATGCGCTTGTCGGGCTGGTGAAGCCCGGCGAGATCGGGTCGGATGTGAGCCACCTCAACCTGCACAAGACCTTTGCCATCCCGCATGGTGGCGGCGGGCCGGGGATGGGGCCGATCGGGGTGAAGGCTCATCTTGCGCCTTTCCTGCCGGGGCATCCGGAGACGGGGGGCGCGGAAGGCCCCGTGTCGGCGGCGCCCTATGGCAGCGCCTCCATCCTGCTGATTTCATGGGCCTATTGCCTGATGATGGGGGGCGAGGGGCTGACACAGGCGACGCGGGTCGCGATCCTGAGCGCCAATTACATCGCGGCGCGGCTGCAGGGGGCCTATCCGATCCTGTTCATGGGAAACAAGGGGCGGGTGGCGCATGAATGCATCCTCGATACAAGGCCTTTTGCAGAGTTCGGCGTGACGGTGGACGACATCGCCAAACGGTTGATCGACAACGGGTTCCACGCGCCGACGATGAGCTGGCCGGTGGCCGGGACGCTGATGGTGGAGCCGACGGAGAGCGAGACGAAGGCCGAGATCGACCGCTTCATCACCGCGCTGATGGCGATCCGGGCGGAGATCGACGCCGTTGAAAAGGGTGAGATTTCCGCCGAGGATAGCCCGCTGCGCCATGCGCCCCACACGGTGGAGGATTTGGTGGCGGACTGGACGCGGAAATACCCGCGCGAGCAGGGTTGCTTCCCCCCGGGTGCCTTCCGGGTGGACAAGTACTGGCCCCCCGTGGGGCGGGTGGACAATGTCCATGGCGACCGCAACCTGATCTGCATCTGCCCGCCGGTGGAGAGCTACGCGCAGGCGGCGGAGTAGCGCGGCGGCTGTGCCGCCAACTGTGCAGACGGTTGTGCATACAAATGGGCGCACCTTTGGGTGCGTCCTTTTTCGTTCGGTGCGCGGGTGCACATGAGCTGTCCGAGGTAGGATGGGCAATACTGCCCATCCTACGGTGGGGAGGTCGCGATTGACGGGGCCGCGTGGCGCGGATAGCCCTGCGTTTCGGTAGACGCGGGGGGCATCTTGGGCGACAGGCAGGGCGAGACCTTCGGCGCGGGGATAATGGCGGCGATGCCCATCGCGCTGGGCTATTTCCCCATTGCCTTCGCCTTCGGCGTGGCGGCTGTGGGGGCGGGCCTCTCTCCTCTTGGGGCGACGGCGCTGTCGGTGATCATTTATGCGGGGGCGTCGCAATTCCTTGCGCTGGCGTTGATCACCTCGGGTGCGGCGCTGCCGGTGGCGGCGCTGACGCTGATCGCGATGAACCTTCGGCATGTTCTGTATGGGCCCGCGCTGATGAAGGCGGCGGGGGAGGGGGCGGGCAGACGTCACGCCTGGGCCTGGGGCTGGGGTCTGACGGATGAGGTCTTTGGCGCGGCGCTGGGCGAGTTGGCGCGGGGGCGGCGCTTTGCGGAGGCTTGGATGTTCGGGCTGGGTCTGCCCGCCTATGCGGCTTGGGTGGGCGGCACGCTGGCGGGCGCGCTGGCGGGGGGCGGCGCGCTGGCCGGGTGGCCGGTGGTGGAGGCCGGGTTCTCTTTCCTGCTGCCTGCCTTGTTCCTTGCGCTGTTGCTGTCGATCCTGACGCGGCCGCAGGTGCCGGTGATCGCGGTGGCGGGGCTGGCCTGCGTGGCGGGCACGCTGGCCGTGTCCTCTACCACCGGGATCCTCGGCGGGATGGTCGCTGGGGCGCTGGCCGGGGTGATGCGGAGGGGAGCATGAGTTGGGAGGTGCTGGCGCTGGCCCTGATCGTGGGCGCGGCGAATTGGGGGTTCCGGACCTTGCCCATCCGTTTCGGCCTTGGGTCGGGTGCGGGGCCGGGGGGCGGGATGCTGGCGCGGTTTCTTGCGGCGGTGGGGCCTGCAGCGATCGCCACGCTCTTCGTGGCGTCGAGCCTGCCCTTTGTGCAGGCGGGGGCGGTGCTGGCCCCGCTCGCCGGGACGGTGGCGGTGGGTGCGGTCTGGGTCTGGCGACGGTCGGTTGTTTTGGCCACGCTGGCGGGCGCGCTGGCCTATGCGGCGGGCTTTGCGCTGGCTGGTTAGGGCTTGCATGGCGGCGCGCGCGGCGCGACGATGGGGTGTCAGCCGAGGAGTCGTGCCATGCTGGAGATCAGCCCGGAAAAGGTGGTGCATATCATTTACCAGTTCCGCGAGGGGGATGCCGCAGAAGAGGAACTGCATGCCTTCATCGACAGCCTGAACGATGACGAGAAGGCGCATCTGACCGCCATCGCTTGGGTCGGGCGAGGGGCGTTCGAGCCCGAGGATTACGAGACGGCGGTGGAGACGGCCTATACCGAGGCGACGATCCCCACGGACCAGTATCTGATGGGGATGCCGCATCTGGCCGAGAACCTTGAGGCGGGGCTAGAGGCGCTGGGGATCGACGTCACGGAAGTGGAGAGCGATTTCCTTTAGCCATCCGGATCAGGGTGCCCTTACCCTGAGGTGGCGCGGCCCGGTTGGAGGTGAATTTTGAGTATTTGGGCCAAGATGAAGGGTTGAAAGCGTCTCTCGGGCTTCCAACATATGCTTCAGATTGAATTTGATGGGGGGTGCCATGGCGGAGGCGGTGAAGCTGTGCTGTGCGGAGTGCGGGCAGATGAACCGGGTGCCGGTGGCGCGGCTAACGGCGGGGCCGAAATGCGGGGTCTGTGGGGCGGCGCTGGTGGATGGCCGGGTGATGGCGCTGGACGCGGCGGCGCATGACAAGGCGGTGCGGGGGGATGATCTGCCCTTGCTGGTGGATTACTGGGCGGCGTGGTGTGGCCCCTGCCGGATGATGGCCCCTGAATTCGCCAAGGCGGCGAAGGTGCTTGCCCCTGCCGTGCGTCTGGCCAAGCTGGATACGGAAGCGCATCCCGAGGTTGCGCAGCGGGCCGCGATCCGGGGGATTCCAGCCTTGATCCTGTACCGGCGCGGGCGCGAGGTGGCGCGGCTGGCGGGCGCGCGTCCGGCGGCGGAGATCGTGGATTTCGTCCGGTCGCATGTGGCGCTGGAGCGTGGCTGAGGCGCGGGGCGGGGTCGCTTGACAAGGCACCGGCTTTGCGCGAGAACGCGCCCGCGGATGGGGCAGTAGCTCAGTTGGGAGAGCGTATCGTTCGCAATGATAAGGTCAGGGGTTCGATCCCCCTCTGCTCCACCATATCTCCAGCGCACAGCTTTGATATAACTGCATAAAATGCGGATTTTGGTCTGTAGGTCCATGGGTTCGCGCAATGAGTGCTGCTCCATGCTCTCTGGCCGCGGTCGCCCCTGATCGGGCGGTCGTTTTAATCTGCACATTCACAGGGCGGCTTGCCCCGTGGGGCCGCATTTGCCCTGCGCAGCGATCCTGGTCGACCAGGGTCGTTGGGAGGCAAAGGAGAACGAATATCCGTTCATGGCGTGATCAAGGCTCTGACCGGCGGCCGTTGCCTGATCGGGTCTTTTCCGTTGTACCGGACCTGTTCCGCGCCGATGGGAAAACGGCGTAGGCGGCGGGCCGTGCCCGGGGTTAGAATGACTCGGGTTCTGGATGGAGAGGGGATGACATGGGGCAGGCTGCGGCGAGACCTTCTGCAACCACCGTCGGGGGCCGGATGATGGCCGTCGTTACGACGGGGACCGGTGGGTATGACCGGCTTGCCATCCAACAGGTCCCGCTGCCCCTGCCTGCCGCAGGTGAGGTTCTTCTGCAGGTGCTGGCTGCCGGAGTGAACAACACGGACATCAACACGCGGCTGGGTTGGTATGCCGGGTCGGTGAAGGGCGGCACGGAGGCCACGGTGGCGGACCCGGACAGGGAGGGTGGCGGGTGGACGGGGGCGACGCCCTTTCCCCTGATCCAAGGGGCCGATTGCTGCGGGCGGGTGGTGGCGGTGGGGCCGGGTATGGATAGCGCCGTGATCGGGGCGCGGGTTCTGGTGCGGTCCTGCATGCGCAAGGCTGGCTTTGGCGGGATGGACACAGTCTGGCTTGGGACGGATTTCGACGGGGCCTTCGCGCAATATGTGACGGTGCCGGAGGGCGAGGTCTTTCCCATCGCCTGCGACTGGAGCGATGCCGAGCTTGCGACGATCCCCTGCGCCTATGGGACGGCAGAGAACATGATCCAGCGTGCGGGTGTTCGGCCCGGGCAGAGGGTTCTGATCCCGGGGGCGTCGGGGGGCGTGGGGTCGGCGCTGATCCAACTGCTCAAGCGCCGGGATGCGGAGGTGATCGCCATTTCGACCGGGGCCAAGGCAGAGACGATCCGTCGGCTGGGCGCGGCCTTGGTTCTGGACCGTGGCGATGATCCAGTGTCCCGCCTTGGGGCAGAGAGCGTGGATGTGGTGATCGACAATGTGGGCGGGACGGGTTTTGGCGGGATGTTGAAGGCGCTGCGGCGCGGGGGACGCTATGCCTCGTCAGGGGCGATTGCAGGGCCGGTGGTGGACCTGGATCTGCGCGACATGTATCTCAAGGATATCACGCTGATCGGCTGCACGGCTTGGGACGCGCCGGTCTTTCCAGACCTTGTGTCCTATATCGAGAAGGGCGAAATCCGGCCCCTTCTGGCGGGGACTTATCCGCTGGAGCGGATCGCCGAGGCGCAGATCGCCTTTCAGGAAAAGCGCCATATCGGCAAGATCGTCCTGATCCCTCCGCCAGTGCCTTGAAAGCGCCTTCGGCCCTCGCGTCTGAAGTCTTGGGCGCAAGGCCAAACCGAAGCGCGTGACGAGGGCACCCCCGGGGCAAGACGGGCGCCACCATCGTGCCCAGCGAGACCGAACTCATCAGCAGGGTTCGCATCTCCACCACAGATACCGACGCCATCCAGCCGGGACAAACGGTACGCCTGCGCGTCCCCTTCTTTAACCAGCACCTCACGCCCGAAATCGACGGCGTCTCGACACCTTCGCCGCTGCCGCTGTCATCGACCCCATACAGGTCTTGACCACGACAGCGCTTGCGCCAGGGCGACCGGAACGAACTCGGGACACGAGGCCTCGTCCCGGGCATGCCTGTCGAAATCCATATCCCAATGCAAGAAGGCGTCGCCCTTGCCTGCCTCGTCCAACCCGTTGTCGACCAACTGAACCGCGCGAGGCGCGAGGAACAGCCAAAGCCACCCGAAGCACCTGTCAAAGCCTTAGGGGACGGGGGCGCGACCGAGGCGTCGCAGGGCAGGGGAAGGGGGCGGGGTGCGCCCCCTTCGGGTGCCGGGCACGGCCTTAGAAGAAGCCGAGCTTGTTGGGGTTGTAGCTGACCAGCATGTTCTTGGTCTGCTGGTAGTGGTCGAGCATCATCTTGTGCGTCTCGCGCCCGATGCCGGACTGCTTGTAGCCGCCGAAGGCCGCGTGGGCGGGGTAGGCGTGGTAGTTGTTCACCCAGACGCGACCCGCTTCGATGCTGCGACCGAAGCGATAGGCGCGGGTGCCGTCGCGCGTCCAGACACCGGCGCCGAGGCCGTACATCGTGTCATTGGCGATGGCGAGGGCCTCCGCCTCGTCCTTGAAGGTGGTGACCGAGACGACGGGGCCGAAGATTTCTTCCTGGAAGACGCGCATCTTGTTGTGGCCCTTCAGGATGGTGGGCTGGATGTAGTAGCCCTGCGCCAGATCACCCTTGAGATGCGCGGCATCGCCACCGACGAGCACTTCGGCGCCTTCTTCGCGGCCTATGGTGAAGTAGGACATGATCTTGTCGTGCTGCTGGCGGGAGGCCTGTGCGCCCACCATGGTGGCCATGTCTCGGGGGTCGCCCTGCTTGATCGCCTTCACCCGGGCGATGCAGCGGTCCATGAAGCAGTCGTAGATGTCTTCCTGAATCAGGGCGCGCGAGGGGCATGTGCAGACTTCGCCTTGATTGAAGGCGAAGAGGACGAAGCCCTCGACGGCTTTGTCGAGGAAGGCGTCATCTTCGGCCATCACGTCGGAGAAGAAGATGTTGGGCGACTTGCCACCCAGTTCCAGTGTGACGGGGATGAGGTTGACGGTCGCTGCCTCCATGATCTTGCGGCCGGTGGCGGTAGAACCGGTAAAGGCGATCTTGGCGATGCGGGTGGAGCGGGCGAGTGCATCGCCCGCTTCGGCGCCGGTGCCGTTGACGATGTTCAGCACGCCGGGGGGCAGCAGGTCTGCGATGAGTTCGGCCAGAACCATGATCGCGGCCGGGGTCTGTTCGGCGGGCTTCATCACGATGCAATTTCCGGCGGCCAGCGCGGGGGCGAGTTTCCATGCCGCCATCAGGATGGAGAAGTTCCACGGGATGATCTGGGCCACGACGCCGAGCGGTTCGTGGAAGTGGTAGGCGACGGTGTCATGGTCAATTTCGGACATCGTGCCTTCCTGCGCGCGCAGGACACCGGCGAAGTAGCGGAAATGGTCGATGGAGAGGGGGATGTCGGCATTCACCGTCTCGCGGATCGGTTTGCCGTTATCCCATGTTTCGGCGGTAGCGAGGAGGTTGAGATTGGCTTCCAGCCGGTCGGCGATCCTGAGAAGGATGTTGGAGCGGTGGGCGGCGCTGGTCTTGCCCCAGGCCTCTTTCGCGGCATGGGCGGCGTCGAGGGCCTTTTCGATATCGGCGGCATCGGAGCGGGCGACTTCGCAGACCTTGGCCCCTGTGATGGGGGTGATGTTGTCCATATAGCGGCCCGCCACGGGGGCCACGAAGCGGCCGCCGATGAAGTTGTCGTAGCGGGTCTTGAAGGGCGAGCCGATCAGGGCTTCGGGTTTCGTCATCTCGTTCATGGTGTCCTCCTCTGGGTGAGGGCCGCCTCCTCGCGGCCTTGGGGAAGACTGGGGGGGATGTGCGAGTCGGTCATCCCCATGGGGGAAGGCCGGGAGGCCGACCTGTCGCAGGGCTGCGACAGGTGGCGGGGGAACCTGCGGTCAGTGGCGGTCGAGGCGACGGTGGAGCGTGGCGCGCGACAGGCCAAGGGCGCGGGCGGCGGCGGAGACGTTGCCGCCGCTGCGGGCGAGGGCGCGGGCGATGACCGCGCGTTCGGCATGGTCAAACCCGTCGGCAGTGCCTTGATCGAGGATGTCGGAGAGGGGGCGGGGTTTGGCGGCGAGGTCGCCCGAGAGGTTCAGATGCTGGCGCGCGGCGCGGGTCGCGCCGATCACCAGATCCCGCGCATCCACCGCCAGCAGCGCGCCGAGGCCGCGGTCGGTGCCGGGCACGAGCACGAGCCGGGCGCGGGGGAAGGTGAGGTTGAAGAGATCGGCCTCCACACGGCGGGCGGCATCGGCGACGGTGGCGCCGATCAGGCCGCTGATCGCCTCCGGCAGGTCGGCGCGGGCGGTGGAGACGTCGATCACCGCGATGAGGGCACCATCGGCACCGAAGACCGGGGCAGAGGAGCAGGAGAGCCCGATGTTGCGGGCGAGGAAATGCTGGTCCCGGTGGATGGTGACAGGGCGTGCCTCGGCGAGGCAGGTGCCGATGCCGTTGGTGCCCGCGCGTGCCTCGGACCACGCGGTCCCGGTCCAGAGACCTGCAGCGGCGAAGTCGCGGTCATCGCCGGTATTGCCACGCCGGTCGATGGCCACGCCTTCGGCATCGGCCAGCACGATACAGGCGCCCAAGGCGCCCACGGTCTGGAACAGCCGGTCGAGATGGGGGGCAGCGGTGGGGAGAAGTTCACCGGCCTTTTCCTGCGCGAGGGCAAGCTCGGCGGCGGTGAGGCGGTGTTCCATGCGCGCTTCGGCCGGGTCCAGCCGGTAGAGCGTGGCCGAGCGGGCCCATGAGGCGGCGATGGCGGAACGTGCCGCCAGCCCCGCCCGGATGGCGGTTTCGATGCGCGTCACATGCTGGCTGGATGTCGACTGCATGCTTCCCCCCGGGTCCGACGCGGCATCGCTGAGCGCGGACATCGTGCAAGGATGAACCCGGCAGGGTTGTCTTGGCAATGTGGCCAAAAGCATCATGCCGGATCGGGGGCGGTTGTCGGATGCCTTGCCAGCGATAGGCGGTTCAGGAAATATCGGGGGATTGATCAGGGGACGGACGCCATGACCGCATTGAAGCTGCGCATCCTGTTCGACGGGGCGATGATGGGGCCCGGCAAGGCGGATTTGCTGGATCATATCCGCGCGACGGGATCGATCGCAGCGGCGGGGCGACAGATGGATATGAGCTACAAGCGGGCGTGGATGCTTGTGGAAGAGATGAACGCGGCCTTCGCCCAGCCCCTTGTGACAAGTGCGCGGGGCGGGCCCGGCGGCGGCGGGGCGCGGCTGACCGGGACGGGGGAAGAGGTGCTGCGCCTGTATCGTGAGGTGGTGGCGCGGTCAGAACGCGCGGCGGCGGAACCGATGGCGGCGCTGGAGGGGATGTTGCGGGGGCGGGCGCCGAGCGAAATATCCGGTGGAAAATAACGCTTGTCAGGCGCGGGGCCTCGGGGTGATATTTCCAGTGGGAAATATCGATTGGAGGATACCGTGACTCGCCGCCTTTCCCTTGCCTCGGTCCTTGCCGCGACGCTGGCCATGCCTGCCTCTGCCGAGGAGGTGGTGGTCTTCGCGGCGGCCTCGCTCAAGACCGCGCTGGATGCGGTGGCGGCGGAGTTCGAGGCGGAGACGGGGCATGACGTGACGGTCAGCTATGCCGGGTCGGGCCAGTTGGCCAAGCAGATCATCCAAGGGGCGCCTGCGGATATCTTCATCTCGGCGGCGGAAAACTGGATGGATGAGGTGGAGAGGGCCGGGCTGGTTGTGGCGGGCACGCGGGCCGATCTGTTGGGCAACCAGCTGGTGCTGATCGCGCATGGCAAGGGGGCCGCGCCTGTAGAGATCGCGGCGGGGTTCGATCTGGCAGGGATGCTGGGCGACGGCAGGCTGTCGATGGCGATGGTGGAGGCTGTCCCAGCAGGGCAATACGGCAAGGCGGCGCTGGAAAGCCTTGGCATCTGGGCCTCGGTCGAGGGATCGGTCGCGCAGTCCGAGAATGTGCGGGCGGCGCTGGCGCTTGTTTCGACCGGGGAGGCGCCGTTCGGGATCGTCTATGCGTCGGACGCGGTGGCGGATGACAATGTCACGGTGGTTGGCCGCTTTCCGGCGGAAAGCCACGCGCCGATTGTCTATCCGGCGGCTTTGCTGACGGAGGCGGCGGATGCGGCAGACCGGGCCTTTCTGGAGGCGTTGTCAGGCGATGGGGCGGATGCGATCTTCGCTGCGCAGGGCTTTGCGATCCTGAACTAGGGCAGGCGGCCCCGATGGACGGGGGCCGCCTGTGGGCGTGGCAGGTCAGGCCGCCTTGTGGCGGGTGAAGCGGGGGTCTTCCTCGTCATCCGAACTGGCAAGATCGAAGGCGAAGCCGCCCGCATCCGCGGTGCCGAGGCGGCGGGGCGGGGGTGCGGCGCGCTGCGGGGCTTGCTGCACATCCGCCGCCGGGGCGGTGTCCGGGGTGTCCTGCGCATGGTCGAGCTTGAAGAAGCCCATGACCTGCTGCAGGCGGGTGGATTGCCCGGCAAGCTCGCCCGCCGTCGTGGCGATCTGTTCGGAGGCGGAGGTGTTCTGTTGGGTCACCTTGTCGAGCTGCTGGATCGCCATGTTGATCTGCGCGGCCCCGGCATCCTGTTCGCCTGTGGCGGTAGAGATGGCGCGGATCAGGTCTGCGGTGCGCTGGATGTCGGGAACCAGACGGTCTAGCATGCCACCCGCGGTCTGGGCCGCGCGCACGGTTTCGCCGGAGAGGGCAGAGATGTCTTGCGCGGCCTGCTGCGCGCGTTCGGCCAGTTTGCGCACCTCGGCGGCGACGACGGCGAAGCCGCGGCCATGTTCGCCTGCACGCGCCGCTTCGACCGCCGCATTAAGGGCGAGCAGGTCGGTCTGACGCGCGATTTCCTGCACCACGAGGATGCGCTCGGCGATGGTTTCCATCGCGGTGACGGCCTTGTTGACGGCAGCCCCGCTGCGAGCGGCATCTTCGGCCGAAGTGCGGGCGATGACTTCGGTCTCGCTCGCGTTTTCGGCGTTCTGCTTGATGGTGGCGGCCAGCTGTTCGATGGATGCCGAGGCTTCCTCGGTAGAGGAGGCCTGTTCGGTGGAGCCTTGGCTGAGCTGTTCGGCGGCGGCGGACAGTTCTTGGCTGCCGCTGTCGACGTTGCGGGCGGAGGTCACGATGGTGGCGACGACCTCTTTCAGCTTGGCGACCATGGCGCTGGTGGCGGCGAGCAGGCTGTCCTGATCGCCTGGCCGAACCTTGACGGCGACGTCGATGTTTCCGGCGGCGATCTGGCGGATAACGTCGCGGGCATAGGCGGGTTCGCCGCCCAGCGTGCGCAGGATGCTGCGGATGAGGAGGACGGCCGAGCCGATGCCGATGAGGAGGGCGGCGGCGATGACGCAAGAAACGATCATGAACGCAAATTCATAGACCTCATTCGCGGTCCGAGCGGCATCGGCGGAGCCGTCTTCACTAAGCTTCACGAGGGCCAACGCATCCTTGGAGAAGGAGTCGTAAAGCCCTTCCTGATCGTTCAGGAACGTCCTGCCCCCGGCAAGATCGTTGGAGCGCGAAATGGTGAGAAACCTTTTGTGCTGATCTAGGTATTCGTTGATGCCGCCTGACAACATGTCGAAAATCGAGCGTCCCGATTGGGACTGTATGAGACCTTCGTAGGCCGCCATTTCTGTGTTGATGGTGTAGGCGAGCAAATCGAGTTCCGCCTCTACCGCCTGCTTTTCCTGCGGCGTGCGCGCGTTCAGATGTTCGAACTGATGCAGCCGGAAATCCGAGGTGGCGGTGTTGATCGTGTGCGCGGAGTCGACACTGGGGAGCCAGTTTTCGGTGATGATGCGCGTCTGATCCTTGATGATCGACATTTGATAAAGCGCAACCGCCCCGAGCGAGGCGGTCAAAAGAAGGAGAACGGCGAAGATCGCGCCCAATCTGGCCTTCAGGGAGAGGGTCATCGGTGATCCTTTCGTCGACATGGATTTTTGCGGTGGTCCGTCTCGGCAGGCGCGAAACCGGGCGGAGCCTCGGCTTCGGGTCGGGTCAGTCGGCGGGTCTGGTGGTGGACCGCCGTGCCCCTGCGGCGCATGGCTGTAAGCCCCCGACAGCCCGAGCGGGGCCGGGCTGGGGGGGATGCGCGGAACTGGGCTGAACTGGCGACATGAGGCACTGTCCGGACAACGTGTGTGCCATTCTAAACGTCGATCCGGGAAAACGTTTTAGCCATGCTGCGCGGCAGAGTATGAAGCCTTGCGGTGGGTTTGCGAAGGGTGGATGCTGCGTGTGTTGACCGGACGAGTGGCACGGTTTTTGCGCAGATGCGCGGTGAGCGCAAACCGGGACGGGGCTACTTGATGACAGCAGGACAGAGGATGGGACGGCGGCACGGGCGCAAGACGGCGCTGGTGGCGGTGATGTTCCTTTCGGCCTGCGGCGGCGGCGGGGGCACAGGGTCCGTGGCCGATGTGACGCGCTTTGCGTTGAACCTGACGGGGCCTGCGCTGACGCAGATGCAGGTGGCACTGGATGCCGCCTTCATCACCCCAGCCGAGATGCAGACGGTGGATTTTCGCAACCGGCTGGCTGTGGTGCGGGCACAGGCACCCTTCGCGCAGAGCTACAACGTCAACGGCTTAAGCAACGTGCGGCCCCTGCAGGCGAGCCGTCTGGACTGGGTGCGCGCCATCGACCGGGAGTCGGGCGTGACAAACGGCGTGCCCGATACGCCGGACGGCCTGCCCGACCTGACGGGGGCGGGCGTGGTGCTGGGCATGATCGACAGCCCAATCCGGTCCACGCATGAACAGTTCGCGACGCAGGCGGGCAAGCTACTTCTCAATCCCGGAAGCGTGCATGAGGCCGATGACGAGCATGGCACCTTTGTCGCCTCGATCATGGCGGGCACCGGGGGGACCGGCGGCACAGCACCGGTGATGGGCTATGCGCCGCAGGCCCAGATCTACAACGGGCAGATTTCGTATCAGCCGGGCGCGGTGCTGAATTACGTGACGCTGGGCGGGATCATGGATGGCGCGCGGGCCGCGGGCGCGGTGGCGGTGAACAATTCATGGACCGTGACCTCGGGCGGGGTGCCCGCGACGGTGGCCAATTCGAGCATCACGTCGATGGGGACCAATTTCGCCACCTATCTGACGGCACTGCAGGCCTATGCGGCGCAGGGCGTGGTGGTCTTTGCGCAGTTCAACGACACGACGCAGACGAGTTCGTCTTTCCTTGCGGGCCTGCCTGCCGAGGCGCCGGGGCTGGAACAGGGGTGGCTGGCGGTCATCAACGTGGCGGCCAGCTATGACCCGGTGACGGATCGGATCACGGGGGTGGCGCGGCGGTCGCTCGGCTGTCTGGAGGCGGCGCGCTGGTGTCTGGCGGCGACGGGCTATCTGCAGGGTGCGGATATCGACACCAACACGGATTACGTGCTGGGATCGGGCACATCCTATGCCGCGCCGCAGGTGACCGGGGCGCTGGGCCTGCTGGCGCAGGCCTTTCCGGGGCTGACGCCCGCGCAGCTGCGCAACCGGCTGCTGGCTTCGGCCGACAATTCCTTCTTCACGCCGACTCATGTTCTGGAATTCGTGCCGGGCGTGGAGCATGGCTACAACCTTGAATTCGGTCACGGATTCCTGAACGTGCGGGATGCGCTGCTGCCCATTGGGGAAACCGTGACGGCCTCGGCTGCCGGGGCGGTGATCCCGCTGGAGCAGGTGTCGCTGGCGGGGGGTATGCTTGCGGGGGATGCACTGGCGCAGGGTCTGGCGGGGGTGAACCTTGGCTTCCGCGACCAGTTGTCGGGGAGTTTCGCCACCCCGATGGCGGGCTTTGTGGCAACGGCAGCGCCGGTGGATGTGGCCGCTGCCGGGATGACGGCATGGAGCAGGGGTGCGGAAGGGCGGCTGCTGACCGGGCCGGATGGTGCCTCGGTCAACGGGATGGCGCGCATCCGGCTGATGGAGGGCGAGGCGGGCTGGCATTTGGCGGCACTGACCGATGGGCTGGGCAGGGCGTCGGGCGTGGCGGTGGGGCGCAACTGGGACACAGGGTCGGGCCGCGTGACGATGGAACTGTCGGCGATGCGGGGCAATGACGGGCTGTTCGGGATCGATCTTGGCGGTACGGGCGCGGCCGAGGCGGTGGCAGCGACGCTGGGTCTGCGGCAGGAGCTTGGATCGGGGATCGAACTGGCGCTTGAGGGCGAGGTCGGGCGGATCGCGACCACGGCGGGGGGCCTTGTGACCGATGTGTCGGGGCTGGCCTATGCGCGGGCCGGGATGGAACTGGCGCAGCGGTCGGTCTGGCGTCGGGGCGACCGGCTGTCGGTCTTTGTGGAGACGCCCTTGGGGGCGGTGGCGGGGCAGGCGGAGGTGACGCTGCCCACGCTGGGGACGATGCAGGCGGCTGCGGTGGCGGCGGATGGCGCGGTGGCGGCATCGGGCTTTGACACGATGGCGCTGTCCTTCGTGCCCGAGGCGCGCGAGGTGGATATCGGTCTGGAATACAGCCTGCCGGTTTCCCTGCGCGGCGAGATGGTTCTGGGTTGGAGCTATCGGCGCAATGCGGGCCATGTGGCGGGGCAGACCGACCGCGTGGCGGCGCTGGGCTGGCGCCTGCGGTTCTGAACCGCCTTTCCCTCCGAAGGTATGGACCAAGGCCACCTTTCGCGGGTGGCCTTGTTCCTTTGCGCCAATGCTTTTCTGGGTTGGGTCGGGCCTGCGGCTAACACTCCGCCCGCGTGCGTCGTCCTGATGCGTGAAGGTCGCCTCGTGGATGTGCGGGGTGTCGGAAACGGGGCGGAGGAAAGCCATGGCGATCAAGAGCAAGGAACTGTCGGGCGATCTGCGCGCGGGGGCTGCTGCCACGCTGCGCGACGATCTGGGAGCGGCGCTGGCCAAGGGCGATCTGCGACTGAAGACCGCCGGCCTGACCGCAGTGGATTCCGCCATCGTGCAGGTGCTTGTCTCGGCGCGGGCGACGGCGGTCCAGATGGACCGGAAATTGCAGATCGACCTGCCCAAAGACGGTGTGCTGGCGGCGATGCTGGACCGGCTGGCGATCGACCACGCCCGATTGGCCTGAATGCCGGATTTCGCGGCCCAAGAACTCAGTGAGGAAAGCGCAGCAAGATGCCCAAGACCGTATTGACCGTCGATGATTCACCGTCGATCCGCCGGATGATCGCGATGACCCTGCAGGAAGCAGGCTATGATGTGGTGGAGGCAGTGGATGGACAGGACGGCCTGACCAAGGCGCTGGCCCAACCGATCGATGCGATCATCACCGATCAGAACATGCCCAACCTTGACGGGTTGGGCTTCATTCGTGCGCTGCGCCAGCACCCGCAGGGCAAGGGCGTGCCGATCGTGGTGCTTTCGACCGACAGCGAGGAAGGGCTGAAGCAGCAGGCGCGCGATGCGGGCGCGCTGGGCTGGATGGTGAAGCCTTTCACGCAGGACAAGCTTTTGGCCGTGATCAAGAAGGTTGTGGGCTGATGATGGATGACATGACGGCGATCTTCCGCGAGGAAGTGCGTGACTTGCTGGAAAGCCTTGAGCGGGGGCTTCTGGACCTGAAATCGCGGCCCGACGACATGGGGCTGGTCAATCAGGTGTTCCGCGACCTGCACACGGTGAAGGGCAGCGGGGCGATGTTCGGGTTCACTGAACTCTCTGCCTTCATCCATGAATTCGAGACGGTCTTCGACAAGGTCCGGTCTGGCCATCTGGCCGTCGGGCCCGATCTGCTGCGCCTGGCTTTGGCGGCGAAGGACGAGATCCCCGGGCTGGTGGAGGGCGAGGCCGATCCCGAAGGGCGGCGGGTCGCCATCCTGTCGGGCCTGCACGGGCTCTTGGGCGGTGCCCCGGTCGCGGAGGCGGTGGCCGAGATGGCCCCGGCTGAGGCCGGGCCTACGGGGGATGGCGCGCTGCGTCTGACCTTCCGGCTGACGGGGGCGGCACTGGCTCTGGGCGCGCGGCCCGATCTGGTGCTGGATGAGCTGCGGGGTCTGGGCGCGGTGGAGATCGCGGCCGATCTGGCGGATGTGCCGCCGCTGGACCGGCTGGATGTGGAGGCCTGCGCTTTTGGCTGGAAGATGGTGCTGCCTGCCAGCGTGACGGCAGCGCAGGTGGAAGAGGTGTTCCTCTTCGTAGATGCCGACTGGTCGCTGGATGCGGTTGCGGCTGAGACGGTCGAGACAGTTGTGGACGTGGTGGCAGTCCCGGTGCCTGAGGCGGCCCCTGCGGCCAAGGCTGCGTCGCCCAAAGCGCCGGTGGAGCGGCCTGTCGCCAAGGTTGAGGCGAAGGTTGAACCTAAGGCCGAGACGAAGACAGAGGCCAAGACGGAAGCGAAGTCGGAGGCGGGTGCAACGATCCGGGTTCCGGCCGAGCGCCTGGATGCGCTGATGGATTCGGTGGGCGAGTTGGTCATCGCCGAAGCACGTCTGGCGCAATTGGCGCGCGACCTGCGCGACCCGGCGCTGATTGCTACGGCAGAGCAGATCACCCGGCTGGCGGGTGGCCTGCGCGATGCGACGATGACGATGCGCATGGTGCCGATGCGGTCCCTTGTCGGGCGGTTCCGTCGCCTTGTTCTGGATCTGTCGGACAAGCTGGGCAAGCCGGTCGAATTCCGCGTGACCGGCGAGGACACCGAACTGGACAAGACGGTGATCGAGAAGCTGGCCGATCCGCTGGTGCATGTGCTGCGCAACGCGCTTGACCACGGGATGGAGATGCCCGAGGCCCGGGTCGCTGCGGGCAAGTCGCGCGAGGGGTTGGTGGAACTGGTCGCCGAACATGCAGGCGCCGAGGTGCTGATCAAGGTGCGCGACGATGGCAAGGGGATGGACCCTGCCAAGCTGCGCGAGAAGGCCATCGCCAAGGGGCTGATCTTGCCCGAGACGCAGATGACCGAGGCGCAGATCTTCGCGCTGATCTTCGAGCCGGGCTTTTCCACCGCCGAAGCGGTGACGGACCTGTCGGGGCGTGGCGTGGGGATGGATGTGGTCCGCCGGACCATCGATGCGCTGCGCGGGACGATCCAGATCGAATCCGCGCTGGGCCGTGGCACGACCGTGACGCTGCGCCTGCCGCTGACCTTGGCCATCATCGAAGGGCTGCAGATCGAAGTGGCGGGCGAGCAGTACATCCTGCCCATGCCCAATGTGCAGGAGATCGTGGAACTCCCGCCCGAGAAGGCGGAACCCAGCCGGACCGAGGATTTCCTCGACGTGCGCGGGGGCTTTGTTCCCTTCCTGCGACTGCGCCAGCTGTTCGACTGCGCCGGCACGCCGGGGGCGGGGCAGAATGTTGTGATCGTGCGCGCCGGCGAGGCGCGGGTGGGCATCGTGGTGGACCGGATCATCGGCACCAACCAGACGGTGATCAAGCAGATGTCAAAGCTGCATGCAGGCGTGCGCGCCCTGTCGGGGGCGACGCTGCTGGGGAACGGGTCCATCGCGCTGATCCTCGACGTTGGGCATCTCGTGGGGATGTCGCGGCAGCAAGGTGACGCGGCGCAGGCCGTGCGGCAGGAGGTTTTGGCATGACGATCCATCATCTGAAGGAAGATCGGTCGCTGACGGTGGTAACGCTGTCCTTGGGCAAGCAGGTGCTGGCGATCCCGGCGGTCCGGCTGCGCGAGATCCTCGATCCCATGCCCGTGACGCGGGTGCCGGGGGCGGGGCCGCTTGTGCCTGCCGTGCTGAACGTGCGGGGGACGGTGGTGCCGCTTGCCAATCTGAAGCAGGTGCTGCGCATCCCCGAGACGGAGGCGGATGACCGCCGCCGCATTCTTGTTCTGGACGTGACCATCGCGGGCGAGGCGGCTGTCGTCGCTGTCGAGGCGGATGCGGTGCATGAAGTGGCCACGATCGAAACAGCGATCATCGAACCGGTTCCAGCCGCCGCAAGCGCCTGGCCGCCGGAATACCTGACCGGGTTGTATCGTGGCGGGGAGGGTTTCGTGCTGATGCCCGACCTCGACCACATCCTTTCCGTACTAGCGCAACGGCCAATGGCCTGATGTTTTGAAAGACCCAAAAATGAGACTGACGATCAAGACCAAACTGGCGGCAACCTTTACCCTTGTCTTCGTGCTTTGGGGCGCGTCGACCTGGATGGCCGTCAACTATCTGAGTGCCGCGAACGACCGCTATGCTGAAACGGTGACCCGCGACATCCCTCGATTGCTGGAAATCGAGGATCTGGTGACCGAGAAGTTGAACGTGCGGAAGAACGTGGGGCTGATCTTGATCGGACTGCCCAATGCGCCCGCGAACCACATTCCGGATCTGGTGGCCAAGGTGGAGGCCGGCGCGTCACGGGTGGATGAACTGATTGCACAGCTTCGGGCGCAGTCGACGGATGCCGAGTTCCTGGCCAAGCTGGATGATTTCGACGCGATCCACAAGCGCGCCTATACGCGCCAGAAAGAGGTGATCGCGCTGGAACTGGCTGGAAACGGGGATCAGGCGAACACGGCCTATCACACGGAACTGGCGGTGATCGCGGATGAGATCACGGCGTCCTTGGGCGGGTTGCGGACGATGGTGCAAGCCATCACGGTGGAGAACGAGACCCTGACCAACGGGGAATATGCCTCGGCCAAGATGGTGATGGTCGGGCTCTTCGCGGCCTCGGTCGCGGTGTCGGCGGCGGCGGCATTCTGGATCATGGCGGGTCTGTCGCGCGGGCTGAAGCAGTCCGTGGCACTGGCGGAGTCGATCGCGGAGGGCGATCTGCGCAAGACGCCGGAGATGCGCGGGAATGACGAGATCGCGGACCTGCTGAAGGCGCAGAACGAGATGGTGGTGAAGCTGCGGGATGTCGTGGG
>JACVZW010000025.1 GCA_014654775.1 Paracoccaceae bacterium
CCCTTCACCTTCCTGCAGCAGGTGCGCACCGAAGTCGGCAAGGTGGTCTGGCCGACCCGGCGCGAGGTTTTGCTGACGACGATCATGGTCTTTATCATGGCCGCGCTGACCGCGACCTTCTTCAGCCTTGTCGATCTGGCGATCCGCTCGGGGCTGGGTATGCTGTTCGGCTGACGCCGGATTTGCCTTGAAATCGGGGGGGCGCGCCTGTATCTGCGCCCCTGATCAGGGACAGCAGGCGCGCAGCGATTCGTGTTGCGCGCTGTTTTTTGTTCCCGAAAGCAGTGGAATTTGCGGGGCTTGGCCCCGAACAAGCAGGATGGACGAGGCATGGCGAAGCGCTGGTATTCGGTGAGCGTTCTCTCGAATTTCGAGAAGAAAGTGGCCGAGCAGATCAAGCAAGCCGTGATCGACGCCGGTCTTCAGGAGGAGATCGACGAGGTGCTGGTGCCGACCGAAGAGGTGATCGAGGTTCGGCGCGGCAAGAAGGTGACGAGCGAGCGCCGCTTCATGCCCGGCTATGTGCTGGTGCGGATGGAGATGAGCAATCGCGGCTATCACCTGATTTCGTCGATCAACCGGGTGACGGGGTTCCTTGGTCCGCAGGGCAAGCCGATGCCGATGCGGGACGCGGAAGTGAACGCCATCCTGAACCGGGTCGAGGAAGGGGAGGCGCAGCCGCGCAACCTGATCCGCTTCGACATCGGCGAGAAGGTGAAGGTCACCGACGGGCCCTTCGAGGGCTTTGACGGGATGGTGGAGGAGGTCGACGAGGACCACAGCCGCCTGAAGGTGTCGGTGTCGATCTTCGGTCGGGCGACCCCGGTCGAACTGGAATTCACGCAGGTCTCGAAAGGGATCTGAGTGAGGCGCGTGGGAGGCGAGCGCCCGCTCTGCGGGTGACGGACCGGACCACTAAACCGCATCTTCGGATGCTGTGACAAAGGAGATGGCCCATGGCCAAGAAAGTAATCGGCAGCCTCAAGCTGCAAGTGAAGGCCCAGCAGGCCAACCCGTCGCCCCCGGTCGGTCCGGCGCTGGGTCAGCGCGGTCTGAACATCATGGCCTTCGTGAAGGAATTCAACGCGAAGACCGCCGACATCGCGCCGGGCACCCCGACGCCGGTGATCATCACCTACTATCAGGACAAGTCGTTCAGCCTTGAGCTGAAGACGGCGCCTGCGTCCTTCCTGCTGAAGCAGGCGGCTGGTCTGCCGCCGGTGGGCAAGCGCAACCGCGCCAAGGGGTCGTCGAAGCCCGGCCGTGATGTGGCAGGCACGGTGACCGTGGCGCAGATCCGCCAGATCGCTGAGACGAAGATGAAGGACCTGAACGCCAATTCCGTGGAAGCTGCGATGCAGATCATCCTCGGTTCGGCGAAGTCCTGCGGCATCGAAGTGAAGGGCTGAGATCATGGCAAAGCTCGGTAAGCGTGCGCGTGCAGCGCAGGAAGTTTTCGGCACCGCGTCCAACGTGTCTGTCGAAGAGGCGGTGGCCCTGATCAAGAAGGCCGCCACGGCGAAGTTCGACGAGACGGTCGAGATCGCGATGAACCTTGGCGTCGATCCCCGCCATGCGGACCAGATGGTGCGCGGCGTGGTGCAACTGCCGAACGGCACGGGCAAGACCGTGCGCGTGGCGGTGTTCGCCCGTGGCGCCAAGGCCGATGAGGCCAAGGCCGCCGGTGCGGATATCGTGGGTGCGGAAGACCTGATGGAAACCATCATGGGCGGCAAGATCGAGTTTGATCGCTGCATCGCGACCCCGGACCTGATGCCGCTGGTCGGCCGTCTGGGCAAGATCCTTGGCCCGCGCAACCTGATGCCGAACCCGAAGGTCGGCACGGTGACGATGGACGTGAAGACGGCTGTCGAAGCGGCCAAGGGCGGCGAAGTGCAGTTCAAGGTCGAGAAGGCCGGTGTGGTGCATGGCGGCGTCGGCAAGGTGTCGTTCGATGCCGAGAAGCTGGCCCAGAACATCCGCGCCTTCGTGGATGCGGTGAACCGTGCCAAGCCCGCTGGGGCGAAGGGTGCCTATCTGAAGAAGGTCTCGCTGTCCTCGACCATGGGTCCGGGCGTTTCGGTGGACCTGTCCTCGGCCACGCAGGGCTGATCTGCGGGCCATTGGCCCGGGTCAGTTTGGAAAGATTGGCGGGCCGTCCTTTGGGGCGGCCCGTTTTCTTTTGGCGTGGAGCGCATTAGCCTGCGCGGGCAGGCAGGGGATGCGCGGGTGTGATGCGTGATGGTGACGGAGTATCTTGAGGCGGAGGCGGCGCGGCAGGCCGGGGGCATTGTGCCAGAGCGGGGGCGGATCGCCGTCTTTTCCTGCCATTTCGGACGGCACGAGCCGTTTCATGAACATGCGCTGGGGCCTGCAGGTGACTGGGACCGGATCATCTTTACCGACCGCGCCGATCTGCAGGCAGCGGGGCGGCGGGTGGTGCTGCTGCCCGAGGGGTTTGACGGGCTGACGGCCAAGCAGGCGTCGCGCCTGCCCAAGCTGATGCCGGAGGTATTTCTAGGGCAATATGACTGGGTGATCTATGTCGATAACCGCGCACGGCTGATGGTGCGGCCCGATGCGCTTGTGGCGCGGATCGAGGCCGGGCAGGGCGGGACGGCGGCGGCGGGGCGCTATCTGGCGCGCCATTCGCAGCGGGTCTGTGCGTGGCGCGAGGCGCGGGTTTGCCTGCGCAAGGGGTTTATCGCACAGGCCGAATACGATGCGGTGCGCGCGAGGTTCGAAGCGGCTGGCTTTCCGCTTGAGGCGGGAATGTGGGTCAATACCGCGCTGGTGCAAAAGATGGGATCGGAGGAGACGGCGCGGCTGAACGCGGCATGGTTCCGTGCCTTTTGCGAGGTGGCGGGGCGGGACCAGATCCTGCTGCCCTTTGTCCTGTGGCAGACGGGGCTGGCGCAGCGGGAGCTGGGCTTTGGGCTGGAGGAGATGATCCGCTGGCCGATCTTTGGGCGACGGGTGCGGCGGCTGTATCAGCGGGGCAAGCCCTTGCCGGAAGGGTGGGATCAGGGCGAGGCCGTCGAGGAGGACACCGAAGCGTGATCCCGGCCGGGCGATGGGCGCGGGAAGGGGCTTGGAAAAGCGTCGGGGAAGGACTATGCACCCCGGATGCCACGCCTGCGTGATTCGTCACGGGGATGGCATGCTTTGTCCGAGACGGTGGGTGGAACGGGATCCCGTCCCTTAATTTCCTGCCTGAGATGGGGTTCGAGACGATTTCACGGGCTTGCCCGGTGACATGGCTCTTGGGACTGCATCATGGACCCGAACGCCCCTGCTTGCGGGGGTTACATGAGCCGGGGGGAAACCCCCACACTTGGAGTGAAACTGTGGATAGAGCCCAGAAAGAGAAAGTGGTCGAGGAACTCGGCCAGATCTTCGAAAGCTCTGGCGTTGTGGTGGTTGCCCACTACACGGGTATGACGGTTGCACAGATGCAGGACCTGCGCGCGAAAATGCGCGAAGTTGGCGGGTCCGTGCGCGTTGCCAAGAACAAGCTCGCCAAGATCGCCCTTGATGGGAAGCCCGGCGCTAAGATGGGTGACCTGCTCACGGGGATGACCGTGCTTGCCTATTCGGAAGACCCTGTCGCGGCTGCGAAGGTGACCGAGGCCTATGCCAAGACGAACGACAAGTTCGTCATCCTTGGCGGGTCGATGGGCGGCGAGGTTCTGGACCAGGCTGGTGTGAAAGCCGTGGCCTCCATGCCGTCGCGTGAAGAGCTTATCGCTCAGATCGTGTCGTGCATCGGTGCGCCCGCGTCGAACATCGCCGGGGCCATTGGCGCGCCTGCATCGAACATCGCGAGCATCCTGTCGACGATCGAGGAAAAGGCCGCGGCCTGATCCCCGACATATCCGCGTGGTTGACCCCATCGCGTTGGAACCCATCTTAACCTTACGGAATGAGCAAAATGGCTGATCTGAACAAACTCGCCGAAGAAATCGTCGGCCTGACCCTCCTGCAGGCTCAGGAACTGAAGACCATCCTGAAGGACAAGTACGGCATCGAGCCCGCCGCTGGCGGCGCTGTCATGATGGCGGCTGGTCCGGCTGCGGCTGCTGCCCCGGCTGAAGAAGAAAAGACCGAATTCGACGTCGTCCTGACGGATGCCGGCGCGAACAAGATCAACGTGATCAAGGTCGTGCGCGAAATCACCGGTCTGGGCCTGAAGGAAGCCAAGGACCTGACCGAAGCCGGTGGCAAGGTCAAGGAAGGCATCTCCAAGGCCGATGCAGAGGCGATGAAGAAGAAGTTCGAAGAGGCTGGCGCCAAGGTCGAACTGAAGTAATCGGGCGGGATGCGACGCGCATCCTGACATCGGTTTTCAGGCTGGGTCGGGGATTCCCCGGCCCAGCCGAACCTGTCTTGAAAGGGGCATCTTCCGGCCCCGGGCCAAGGTGCCCCTTTCAAGGCGCGGTTCCAGATTCGGGAGCCCCTCCGGTGGGACGGGGGGCATGAATGGGATCTGACCCCCTTATCGCAAGAGGCGTGCGTTCGTGGCCCCGACGGACCCGCGCCAGCGACACGAGAAAAAGGTGACGACGCACATGGCGCAAGCTTACGTTGGCCAGAAACGCATCCGCCGCTATTACGGCAAGATCCGCGAAGTCCTGGAGATGCCGAACCTCATCGAGGTTCAGAAATCCTCTTACGACCTGTTCCTGAAGTCCGGTGATGCGGACAAGCCGCTGGACGGCGAAGGGATTCAGGGGACGTTCCAGTCGGTGTTTCCGATCAAGGACTTCAACGAGACGGCGGTTCTGGAGTTCGTGAAATACGAGCTGGAAAAGCCGAAGTATGACGTGGACGAGTGCCAGCAACGCGACATGACCTATGCGGCGCCCCTGAAGGTGACGCTGCGCCTGATCGTGTTCGATGTCGATGAAACCACCGGCGCGCGGTCGGTGAAGGACATCAAGGAACAGGATGTCTACATGGGCGACATGCCCCTGATGACGTCGAACGGGACGTTCATCGTGAACGGGACCGAGCGGGTCATCGTGTCCCAGATGCACCGCAGCCCGGGCGTGTTCTTTGACCACGACAAGGGCAAGACGCATTCCAGCGGCAAGCTGCTCTTCACCTGCCGGATCATTCCCTATCGCGGGTCGTGGCTGGATTTCGAGTTCGATGCCAAGGACATCGTCTTTGCGCGCATCGACCGCCGCCGCAAGCTGCCGGTGACGACGCTGCTTTATGCGCTGGGCATGGATCAGGAAGGCATCATGGATGCCTATTATGACACCGTGTCCTTCAAGCATGTGAAGAACAAGGGCTGGGTGACCAAGTTCTTCCCGAACCGCGTTTCGGGCACGCGGCCGACCTATGACCTCGTGGATGCTGCCACGGGCGAGGTGATCCTGAAGGCGGGCGACAAGGCCACGCCGCGGATGGTGAAGAAGTGGAAGGATGAGGGCAAAGTGACGGAGCTTCTGGTTCCGTTCGACCACATCATCGGCCGCTATGTCGCCAAGGACATCATCAACGAAGAGACGGGCGAAATCTGGGTCGAAGCCGGTGACGAGCTGACCATGGATTACGACCGGGACGGCGCGCCGAAGGGCGGTACGGTCAAGCTGCTGCTGGATCAGGGGATCGGCGAGATCCCGGTGCTGGACATCGACAATGTCAATGTCGGCCCCTACATGCGCAACACCATGTCCGCCGACAAGAACATGGGCCGCGACACCGCGCTGATGGACATCTATCGCGTGATGCGCCCGGGCGAGCCGCCGACCGTGGAAGCGGCAAGCGCGCTGTTCGACACGCTGTTCTTCGACAAGGAACGCTATGACCTGTCCGCCGTGGGCCGGGTCAAGATGAACATGCGTCTGGACCTGCAGAAGCCTGACACCCAACGCACGCTGGACCGCGAGGATATCATCGCCTGCATCAAGGCGCTGTGCGATCTGCGCGACGGGCGGGGCGAAATCGATGATATCGACCACCTCGGCAACCGCCGTGTGCGGTCCGTCGGCGAGTTGATGGAGAACCAGTATCGCGTGGGCCTGCTGCGTATGGAGCGCGCGATCAAGGAGCGGATGTCGTCGGTGGAAATCGACACGATCATGCCGCAGGACCTGATCAACGCGAAGCCTGCCGCGGCGGCCGTGCGCGAATTCTTCGGGTCGTCGCAGCTGTCGCAGTTCATGGACCAGACCAACCCGCTGTCGGAAGTCACCCACAAGCGCCGCCTGTCGGCGCTTGGCCCGGGCGGCCTGACGCGGGAACGTGCGGGCTTTGAAGTGCGCGACGTGCACCCGACCCATTATGGCCGGATGTGCCCGATTGAGACGCCGGAAGGTCAGAACATCGGTCTGATCAACAGCCTCGCGACTTTCGCCCGCGTGAACAAGTACGGCTTCATCGAGACCCCCTATCGCAAGGTCGTGGACGCCAAGGTGACCGACGAGGTCGTCTATATGTCGGCCACGGAAGAGATGCGCCACACCGTGGCGCAGGCCAACGCGAACCAGGATGGGCAGGGCAAGTTCCTTGACGACCTGATCTCCAGCCGGAAGGCCGGGGAATTCATGCTGAACCCGCCGGAAGCCATCGACCTGATCGACGTCAGCCCGAAGCAGTTGGTGTCGGTCGCGGCCTCGCTGATCCCGTTCCTTGAGAACGACGACGCGAACCGCGCGCTGATGGGGTCGAACATGCAGCGTCAGGCCGTGCCGCTGCTGCAGTCGGATGCGCCCTTCGTGGGGACGGGGATCGAGGCCGTGGTGGCCCGCGATTCCGGTGCCGCGATCATGGCACGCCGGTCGGGCGTGATCGATCAGGTGGATGCGACGCGTATCGTTGTGCGCGCGACGGAACTTCTGGAACCGGGCGAGCCGGGCGTGGACATCTATCGTCTGCGCAAGTTCAAGCGGTCGAACCAGTCGTCCTGCATCAACCAGCGCCCGCTGGTGAAGGTGGGTGACCGGGTGGAGCGTGGCGAGGTGATCGCCGACGGCCCCTGCACGGACATGGGCGAACTGGCCCTTGGCCGGAACGTCGTCGTGGCCTTCATGCCGTGGAATGGTTACAACTACGAGGACTCCATCCTCATCTCCGAGCGTATCCTGCGGGACGACGTGTTCACCTCGATCCATATCGAGGAATACGAGGTCGCGGCGCGGGACACCAAGCTTGGCCCGGAAGAGATCACGCGGGATATCCCGAACGTGGGCGAAGAGGCGCTGCGCAACCTTGATGAGGCGGGCATCGTCTATATCGGGGCGGAAGTTCAGCCGGGCGACATTCTTGTGGGCAAGATCACCCCCAAGGGCGAAAGCCCGATGACGCCGGAAGAAAAGCTGCTGCGCGCCATCTTCGGGGAAAAGGCGTCGGACGTGCGGGATACGTCGCTGCGCCTGCCGCCGGGGGCCTATGGCACCGTGGTGGAAGTGCGGGTGTTCAACCGGCACGGCGTCGACAAGGACGAGCGCGCGCTGCAGATCGAGCGCGAGGAAGTGGAACGTCTGGCGCGGGACCGCGACGACGAGTTGGCGATCCTTGAGCGCAACATCTATTCGCGCCTGAAGACGCTGATCATGGGCAAGACTGCGGTGAAGGGGCCGAAGGGCATCCGGACCGGGTCCACCATCGATGACGAACTGCTGGGCACGCTGTCGCGCGGCCAGTGGTGGCAGCTTGCGCTGGGTGAAGAGGCCGAGGCGAAAGAAGTCGAGGCGCTGCACGACCAGTTCGAGGCACAGAAGCGCGCGCTGGAACACCGGTTCGAAGACAAGGTCGAAAAGGTGCGCCGGGGCGACGATCTGCCTCCGGGCGTGATGAAGATGGTCAAGGTTTTTGTCGCGGTGAAGCGCAAGCTGCAGCCGGGCGACAAGATGGCCGGTCGTCACGGGAACAAGGGCGTCATCTCCAAGGTCGTGCCGGTCGAGGACATGCCGTTCCTTGCCGATGGCACGCCGGTTGACCTTGTGCTGAACCCGCTGGGGGTGCCGTCGCGGATGAACGTGGGGCAGATCCTTGAAACCCATATGGGTTGGGCCGCACGCGGTCTTGGCCTGCAGATCGACGA
>JACVZW010000026.1 GCA_014654775.1 Paracoccaceae bacterium
GCATCGCCAGTATCAGGCTGTCACATCAGCCTGAATGAATTGTTCAAGGCGAACTTCGTAAGTTTCTTGAAGGTGAACCTGTCCGATATCTTCCCAATCGAGTTCGCACGATCCGAATTCCTACCTTTGGGTGTCGATCGCCCTTGAGCATGTGGCCCCCCCCCCCGGACAGCTACAGAAACCTGGCTTGGCTGAGATCAACACCAGGACAATCTTGGCCGAGCGTCGGAAGGCGGGATCGAAGCGGGCAAGAAATCAGGTCATCAGCATCCCGAGTCCCCTTCAATCCCCCCGCTTCGCTTCAAAGGTAAAGCGATTCAGTCGGTCCCGACCCGGAACCCGGGCTTCTGACCAGCAGCGCTTCTACCGTTATGAGGACGGTATTCGCCCCTCGAGCCAAGCGTCCTGAATGACGGCGACCACCAGCCTCGACGATTGTGATGCTTAGATCAGCCGCTCCCGCTTGCAACTGTGCACAGTCGAAGAAGAACTCTGTCTCAAATCGTTCAAGGTTTTGCCCGCCGACAAACGTCGCACCAACGAGGCTGCCCAGACCATGGACCCTCACGTCCCCAAGACCATGCGCGGCGGCAGCGGCGGCCAGTGCCGCATCGATGTCTTGATTGGGCGAGAGCTTCACGATCGCCGCATTAGCTGTGATCGTGGATAGCAACACCGGCGTCAGAAGCACGAAGTTGGTTTCTCTACATGGCTGCGCCTCAAAGGTAGCGCCCTTCAGGGCGTATCCTGTCAGCGCGGCCCCTGCACCAAGCACACAGCTTTCCACCCGCAGATGGCCACAGGCCAGATGCCCGGATGCATCCTCGAAGAGACCGTGGCAATGGGCAAACGGCACGCCGTCGCGCCAGCCAAGCGTCATCTGCCCGGATCGGATTAGGCCGGGGCCTTGCAGAGTGTAGTCCGGGCTGTAGTAGGCTGCGAACCTCGGATCGGTTGACACATCCGGGAGTACATAGCGCAGCGTGGAAACTGGCACATCCTTCAGCGCGAGCATTGCGCCGTCACAGCCTTCGGCCAACATCCAGGCCGCTGTGGCATCCAGCAGGTTCGTTCCTGGGTATAGTGGCACCTGCACCGGTGTTGCTGCGCAGGGCGCTGTATCACTGGCCTTGGTGCGGGGTGGGCCGGGCTGGGTGCATCGCCTCATTCTGCTCCCTCCAACCGGCGCAGGTATTCCTCGCGCACGTCCTTCTTGGTGACTTTGCCATAGCCCGAGCGTGGCAATGCATCCCACAGCACGATCGTTCTTGGCAGCTTGTAGCGGGCGATCTGCGTGGCCAGCCGGGTGCGAACGGCGCAGATGTCTGGAGTCGCACCAGGCGTCGCCACCAAAACCGCCACGCCGCTTTCGCCCCATTCCGGATCGGGCAAGCCAAAAACGCAGGCCTCGGCGACCGCGGGGTTCTGTAACAGCGCCTCTTCAATCTCGCGCGGATAGATGTTGCTGCCACCCGAAATATACATGTCGCTTTCTCGACCTGTGAGGTAGAGATAGCCGCGCTGGTCCAGATGACCCAGATCGCCGGTACGAAACCAGCCGTTGCGGAACGCCTTGGCGTTGGCCTCGGGGTTATCGAGGTAGCCGGAAAACACGGCGCCACCCGCCACGCAGATCTCGCCGGTCTGGCCGATGGCCACGGGGGTACCGGTTGGATCCTGTATCTCAATCTGCATCCCGCAACGAGCAATTCCGCAACTGCCTTCGTGTTCAGGCAGGCCATGATCCTCGGGGCGCAGCACGGTGATGCATCCCGTCACCTCGCCAAGTCCATAGTATTGCACCAGCACAGGGCCGAGACAGGCCAGTGCGCGGCGCTGATCCGTCAGGTACATTGGCGCGCCGGCATAGATCACATGCCGTAGGCTTGCATGATCGCGGCAGGCAGCGTCAGGGTGATCAACCAGACGGTTCAGAATGGTCGGCACGGTGAATAGGTTGCTGATCCTGTGCCGCTCAATCAGCGCCCACGCTTCGGCCGGGTCGAACGCGCTGCCTTCCGTCAGCACAGATACCGCGCCGCGCGCCACTTGGACAAAGGCATGCAGACCCGCTCCGTGCGACAGGGGCGCGATCACCAGCGAGGCGTCCCGTTCTGACAATCCCGGCATGAGATCTGCCAGCATATTGGTGATTACAAAGCCCAGCTGACCATGCGTCAGCATCGCCGCCTTAGGCCGCCCCGTGCTTCCTGAAGTGAAGAAGAGCCAGGCCGGATCGTCACGCCCGACCGGAGATAGCGGAACATCCTGACCGTGGCAGGCGGCAATCAGCGTTTCCAGGTCACATGCGCCATGTCCGCCGATGGTGAGCCGAAAGGCGAGATTGGGGGCGGCAACATCGGCATGGTCGGGAAAGGACGCATCGCAGATCAATCCTCGCGCGCCACTACATTCAGCCATGTAAGCAAGATCGGCGGGCGTGCCCCGAACGTTCGAGGGCACCCAGACCGCGCCCAACCGCCAGCAAGCCCAGACGATCTCGAACATCTGCGGGCAGTTGGGCGCATGCACCAGCAGCCGGTCGCCCCTGCTCAACCCGCAGTGGTCGCGCAGAGCAAACGCCATGGCCCCGATACGCGCATCGAGTTCCGCCCATGTCCACCGCTGCGCGCCTTGGATGAGGCCCGGCGCGTCGGGCAGACGGCGGGCGGTGTTGACAAGGAGGCCGGCCAGATTGGCACCGTTTGAGATCATCACGCTGTCCGCTGAAGCACAGAGACGTAATTCGCCACTGCCGCCCCGCCCATGTTGAACACCGCTCCAAGTTCTGCTCCCGGATGCTGCATCGCTCCTGCCTCATGCATCAGTTGCATCGCCACCATGATATGCATCGACACCCCTGTAGCCCCTACCGGATGGCCTCGCGCCTTCAGCCCGCCCGACAGGTTTACCGGAAGCAGCCCGTCCCGCGCCGTCCAGCCTTCGCGAGCAGCCCTCCAACCTTCACCGGGCAGGCACAGGCCCATCGCCTCGTACTCGATCATCTCGGCAATGGAGAAGCAGTCATGCGTTTCAACCAGATCCAGATCTTGCAGCCTAATCCCCGCAACGGCCAGCCCCGCCTGCCACGCCCGGTGCGCACCGTCAAAGCGGATCGGATCGCGACGCGACAGGGGAAAGGCGTCATTCGCTTGCGCCCGCGCCCGGAACCCGATTGCCCGGTGCAGGCAGGAGGCAACCCCAGCCTCTGCCAGAACCACTGCCGCCGCCCCGTCCGACACCGGCGCGCAATCCGTCCGCCGCAGGGGCCCGGCCACACGCGGATTCCGTTCGGAAACAGTGTTGCAGAAGTTGAACCCTAGATCCTTGTGCATGTGGGCGTAAGGGTTATTCATGCCATTGGCATGGTTCTTGGCGGCGATCATGGCCAGCGCATCGCCGTGATCGCCATGCCTTGCAAAGTAAGCTTCGGCGATCTGGCCGAAGATGCCGGCAAAGCCCGCCACAGCGGCACCCTCTTCGGGCAAATAGCTGCCTCTTAGCAGCAAATCACCAACCTCGGCACTCGGCAGCGCGGTCATCTTCTCCACCCCAACCACCAGCACGATCCGAGCGCGCCTCGCCTCGATCATGTCGCACCCGGCATAGAGCGCGGCCGTCCCAGTCGCACAGGCATTCTCGCAGCGCAACGCGGGTACTCGCGCCAGCGCGGGCAGTGCCACGCCGATCAGGGCTGCTTCGAACCCCTGCCGCACGAAGCCGCCGTTGAATGAACCCAGCACCACGCAGTCGACATCTGCGGCATCGACCCCTGCATGGGCGAGCGCCGCAGCGCCCACTTCGGCAATCAACCCCTCCAGCCCTGGATGCTGGCTCTTGCCGAACACCGAATGAGCCCAACCGACCATCCGTGCCTGCATGTGCATGCTCTGCTCCTTACCGGTCAGTCGAGGTGGTCGCGCAATCCTCGCTTGACAATAGAATACACTGTTCCGATAAACAATCCGGAGCGTTTCGATATTAGGAACATTCTGGGCATGGACAGCCGCGACGCGCATATCGGATCGGTCGCTAAAGCCGCGGTGGTGCTAGACGCGCTTTCCCGGTACCGTGACGGTGCGACGCTCGCACAGCTTGTGGCCGAGACTGAGTTGAACAAGACCACCGTGTTCCGCGTGCTCGCCGCCCTTCAGGATGTTCACTACGTTTGGCAGGATCCGCTTGACCGGCGGTATCGCATGGGCGAGGCGCTGTCGGCGCTATCGCGCAAGGCCAATATCATCGACCTTACCGCACTGGCCCAAATGCCATTGGCGCGGCTCGCGCAACTGACCGAGGATACGGTGTTCCTGTCGCTTCTGGAGGGGACAGCCAGTCTTTGTGTGGCCCGGGTCTTGGGAGCCTTTCCGATCCGCACTCTGTCGATTGCAGTGGGAGACCGGCATCCGCTTGGGGTCGGCGCCGGGGCACTGGCGCTGCATTGTGCGTTGCCCGAGGATCGTGCTCTCAAGTTGGTGCAAGTGAATTCAGCATGGCTGGCCCAGTTTGGCATCGATGGTGCACGCCTTGCGGCTAAGCGGACGGAATATGACCGGATCGGATTTGCCCACAACGACAGCATGATCATTAAAGAGATGGCCGGCATCGGCATGCCCGTACTCAGCCCCTCTGGAATGCCCGTGGCGGCGGTCTCGATAGGGGCGGTGAACGACCGCATGGGGGCAGAGCGTATCGGCTCGGTCCTTCTGCCCGCCCTGCGCGCCGCGGTAGGCGAGATCAACGCCCTTCTTGCCCATATGGAGTGCGAGACGGCCAACGGTACTCTGGAAGCGGCAAGCCAGAGGGCAGGGTAAGTCAAAGGCGCAGATAAAGCCACGATATCAGGAGGTAACAGGGATGTTCGAGACCAAGGCCACAAGACGGCAGATCAAGACAAATGATGGTGTGACGCTGAGTTACCTTGAGGCGGGCGCTGGCAAGCCCTTTGTCATGGTGCACGGCTGGTCGCAGACCGCAGCGCAATGGGCCCACCAGATCAACCACTTCTCCAAGACACATCGCGTTATCGCAATCGACCTGCGCGGCCATGGCGCCTCCGAGAATGCCGCGTTTGGCTATCGCGTCTATCGCTTGTCAAAGGATGTTCAGGACGTGATGGAGGCGCTGGACCTGCGGGGGGCCGTGATGATGGGCCATTCGATGGGCTGTTCGGTGCTCTGGGGTCTTTACGATCTCTTTGGTGCCGAGCGGATTGAAAGGTTCGTTTTTGTCGACGAACCCCCCTCGCTGTCCAACAACCCAGTGCTGAACGACGAGACGCGTGTTCAAACTGGGGCAATCTTCACACCTGAAGCCACCTACGGAACTGCGCTGGCGCTGGCTGCTGATGCTGATGGCTCCGTCACCACAGGGTTCGTTACCGGCATGTTCACCCCCGAGTGCCCAAAGGATATCATAAACGCTAGCATCGCCTTGAACCTGCAAATGCCCCGCGACAAAGCGGCGGAACTGGTGATTGACCATGTGGGCAATGACTGGCGCGACGTGATGGCGCGGATTACCGTTCCCGCGCTCTGCATCGGCGGCAAGGTCAGCCTAGTGCCTTGGTCCTCGGTCGTCTGGCAGGCAGAGCAGATGCCGCATGGCCGCTCTGTCATCTTCGAGGCCGACGAGGGCGGCGCCCATTTCATGTTCATGGAGAACCCCCAGAAGTTCAACGATGTCGTTGCGGGGTTTCTGGGCTGAGGCCCGGTGCCATGGCCCGCTTTGCCGGTAAAGCGGTGGTGGTAGTCGGCGCGGGGTCAGTCGCAGAGGGCTGGGGTAACGGCAAGGCTGCGGCTGTGGCCTATGCGCGCGAAGGCGGACGCGTGTTGTGCGTTGATCGCGCGGCCACGGCTGCAGCTGCAACTTGCGCACTCATCGCAGCTGAAGGACATTCCGCCGTCCCCTTTGTGAGTGACCTGACCACCCCCGGTGCAGCAGAGGCGATGGTAGAAGCGGCAGAGGCGGCTTTTGGCCGCATCGACGTGCTACACTTTAACATCGGGATCAGCACGCCGGGAGGTGTCGGTGCTTTGGACTGGGACGAGTGGGACCGTGTGTTCAATACCAACGTCAAGGCGGCTGCCCGCGCCGCCCAAGCGGTGCTGCCCCCCATGCTGCGTCAGGGCAAGGGGGCCATGGTCTTCATCTCGTCGTTGGCCTCTGTCCATGACTCACCATACGCCTATACCTCTTACGAGGCCTCCAAGGCCGCGCTGAACCGGATGTCGCGCTCGATCGCGGTGCAATATGCAGCGGCGGGAATTCGGTGCAATACGGTCCTTCCCGGTGTGATCGACACCCCTCATGCGGCGGCCTACGTCACTGGCACTGTCGACCATGCCGATACCGCCCGCCGCCGTGCCGCCATGGTGCCGATGCAACGTCAGGGTACCGCCTGGGAAGTCGCTGAAGCCGCCCTCTTTCTGGCATCTGACGCAGCATCCTTCATTACCGGGGTCGCCCTGCCCGTTGATGGCGGAATGTGCGGATAATCAGAAAGCAGTCTTGGCGGCTTCCCCGTAAGCGGGAAGAATAGGCCGTTCAGGCTTTGTGGGTCCATGGCATGAGGGCGTCGATTTCGGCGCTCGGCTATTGGTTGGCGATACGCTTGAGGGTTTGGGTGAACCACGGCCATTGAGGTGCACCCGCCCCAAGATGGACTGGTTGCCGCCCTCCCTTGACAGCATTGCGATGTGCCAAGGTCATGGTGTTCAGTGCCGGGGAAGCGGAGCGAGCGGCGAGATGAAAGATACGATGGTCGGGTTGGATCGGGCAGATATTGTTTTCCAACTCCACCGACCGACGAAGACGGGGGACCAAAAAGCTAAGGCCGTCCTGTTCCATGGCCGCACGTACCTCTTTGACCAGCGCGCGGAATTGCTGAACGCGGTGCGGACTGTGCTCAATGAATACGGGTACGTGTTCCCCGTCGGGTTCGGCCATGTGAAGCGCATCGCGGCTGTTCTGTGCCGCACGACAAACAAGGTGAGATCACGTGTTGCCTCACCCGATAATGTTCCTGTGGGATCATGTCGTTGCATCAGCCAATTGTTCCTCGAGATTTTTGCTCTCTTGGCCGCCCGCTTCGGGCGTTTCGCGATGACCCCTGTCGTGTGAAGCCTTTTTATTGCGCGATGCCGGTGTCTGTGGTTTCACGCCGCGATCTTGAAGAGGTTTTGGACGAAGGCGATTTCGTTGGCGACGCCTTTGGTGGCTCCGTCGAACTCTGCCTTTCTGATAGCGCGAAATGTTTCGATGCCCTGAAGCGTTGCCTTGGCGGAAGCGAGGTCTCGGAAACCGCGCATCGGACGGAGCAGCCGCTTGAGGGCGGCATGGTCGCTCTCGATGCGGTTGTTCAGATGCTTCCGCGTCACGTGGCGAATGGCATCCTCCGGACCGAGGCGGTCATTGATCTCGGCAATCACCTTTACATAGGTCGGGGCCTTGTCGGTGATGATCGTCAGGGGCTGGTAGAGCCGCACCGTCTCCCGCGCCTGACGCAGGAAAGCCCTTGCAGCCTTGGCATCCCGCCGCGCTGTAAGGCGGAAGTCGATAAGCTGCCCGAATTGAGCGACCGCGCACCAGAGATAGCACCAGCGGCCGTTCACCCTGATGTAGGTCTCGTCCACGTGCCAAGTCAGGCCTCGCCACGAACGATGGCGGCTTAGGGCGCGCTTGCGGATCTCGGGTCCGAATTTGCGCACCCAACGATGGATCGAGGCCGCATCTACTGTGATCCCGCGCTCGGCCAGCATGTCGCGCACGTCGCGGTAAGTCAGCGGGTAGCGGCAGTACCAACGCACCGCCAGCAGGATCACGTCCTTTGGAAACCGATGTCCCCAGAACGGATCACGACACGCCATCACACAACCCTCCAGCCCGTCTCGCAAACCCGACTTGCCCGCGAAGCTCCGCTAATGCAACATGTGTAACCGCCCCATGCGCAAGAGGGATTTTTGGAGCTGTTT
>JACVZW010000027.1:0-16929 GCA_014654775.1 Paracoccaceae bacterium
TTGACCCCGCCGAAGGGGGCGACTTCGGTGGAGATGAGGCCGGTGTTCACGCCGACCATGCCGTATTCCAGCGCCTCTTGCACCCGCGTGATGCGCCCGATGTCGCGGGCGTAGAAGTAGGAGGCAAGGCCGAAGATGGTGGCATTGGCCATGGCGATGACCTCTTCCTCCGTCTCGAACTTGAAGAGGGGGGCGAGGGGGCCGAAGGTTTCCTCGTTCGTGACCAGCATGTCGGTGGTGACGCCCGTCAGGATGGTGGGTTCAAAGAAGGACCCGCCCAGTGCGTGGCGCTTGCCGCCGGTTTCGACCTTGGCGCCTTTGGCCAGCGCGTCCGAGATGTGTTCCTCGACCTTCACGACAGCCTTGTCGTTGATGAGCGGGCCGAAGGTCACCTCTTCGGAGAGGCCATCGCCGACCTTGGTCTTGGCCACCGCTTCGCCCAGTTTCTTGGCGAAGGCGTCATAGACGCCCGCCTGCACGTAGATGCGGTTGGCGCAGACGCAGGTCTGGCCGTTATTGCGGAACTTGGAGATCATCGCGCCCGCGACGGCGGCATCCAGATCGGCGTCGTCGAAGACGATGAAGGGCGCGTTGCCGCCCAGTTCCATCGAGCATTTCATCACCTGTTCCGCCGCCTGACGCAGCAGGATGCGGCCCACTTCGGTGGAACCCGTGAAGGTGAGTTTGCGCACGGCGTGGTTTTCGCAGAATTCCTTGCCGATGTCGGAGGAGCGGATGGAGGTGATGACCGAGAAGATGCCTGCGGGCAGACCGGCGCGTTCGCCAAGGAGCGCCATCGCGAGGGCCGAAAGCGGGGTCTCGGCGGCGGGGCGGGCGACGAAGCCGCAGCCTGCGGCGAGTGCGGGGCCGACCTTGCGGGCGATCATCGCATTGGGAAAGTTCCACGGCGTGATCGAGCCGACGACGCCGATCGGCTGTTTGATCACGGTGATGCGCTTGTCGCGCTGATGGCCGGGGATGGTTTCGCCATAGACGCGCTTGGCCTCTTCCGCGAACCATTCGATGAAGGAGGCGCCATAAGCGACCTCACCCTTTGCTTCGGCCAGCGGCTTGCCCATTTCGGCGGTGAGGATTTTGCCCAAGTCGTCCTGATTGGCCATCATCAGATCGAACCACTTCCGCAGGACGGCGGCGCGTTCCTTGCCGGTGCGGGCGGCCCAGTCCTTCATCGCGACCTCGGCCGCGGAGATGGCGCGGGCGGTTTCTGCGCGGCCAAGGTTGGGAAGGCTGCAGATGACGTCGCCACGGGCGGGGTTCGTCACTTCGAACCGGGTGCCGTCATCGGCGTCGATCCATTGGCCTGCGACATAGGCCTTGGTGACCAGAAGCGTCGGGTCCTTCAGGAGCGACGCGAGATTGGTGACGGAATCGAGCATGTGGGCCTCCGGCGTTTCGGGTTAAGGATGGATGCATCCGCGAGGGGGGGCTTGTCCAGTTCCGGCGCGGCAGATTCCGGGCGCGGCACGCGGATTTTTGATCAAATCGGGGCGTGAAGGATGGCGAAGGGGCAGGCGTGGCGGTCGGAGGCGGATCGGGCCTATGCGAATGGCGCCTTCATCGCGGGGGCGGAGGGCTATCCGCCGCGATGGGAAGCGGCGGCGGCTGGGTTCCGCAACTCTCTAGGTGGGCGGGCCCGGCTGGGGTTGGTCTACGGGCCGGGCGAGCGGGAACGGTTCGACCTGTTCCTGCCGGAGGAGACGGCGCGGGGGCTGCTGATCTTTGTGCATGGGGGGTATTGGATGGCCTTTGGGCGCGAGACATGGTCGCATCTGTCGGCGGGCGCGGTGGCGCGGGGCTGGGCCTGTGCGGTGCCGTCCTACACGCTGGCCCCGGAGGCGCGGATCGCCGGGATCACTGCCGAGATAGCGCGGGCCTGCGCCGTGGCGGCAGAGGCCGTGCCGGGGGTGCCCGTGGTGGTGGCGGGGCATTCAGCGGGCGGGCATCTGGCAGCGCGGATGGGATGCGCGGATCAGGCGGTGCCGAGGCTGCGGCGGGTGGTGCCGATCTCGCCCCTGTCAGAGTTGGCGCCGCTGATGGAGACGGAGATGCAGGAGAAGCTGCGGCTGGATGGACCGGAATGCGCCAGCGAAAGCCCGGCGCGGCTGGCGCGGGCGGCCGGGGTGGAGGCCCATGTCTGGGTGGGCGGGCAGGAACGGCCTGCCTTCCTATGGCAGGCGCGACTGTTGTCGGAGGCATGGGATTGCCCTTGGACCGTCGATCCGGGGCGGCACCATTTCGATGTGGTGGAGGCGCTGGCCGATCCGGGATCGGCGCTGGTGGAGGCCTGCATCGGCGGGGTCTAGACCAAAAATCTTGGAAGATTTTTGCAAATTTTTTCGAAAAAATTTGGTGGCGCGTCAGTTGGAGGCGTGCATGCGTTCGATATAGGCGCGCATCTCTTCCGCCTCGTGCCGCGCGTCGCGCAGGCCTTCCATGGCGGCGCGGAGCTCCGCTTCGGTCTGGGCGATCTGGTTGAGAAGTTCGGCCTCGCGTTCTTCCAGATAGATCAGCGCCTGATCGCGGGCCTCTTCGGCCTCGTGCAGGGATTGGGCGAGGTTGTCCATCTCGGCCACATCGCCGCCTGCGACGCGGGTGAAGCGGTGCAGAAGCCAGTAGGTGAACCAGCCGAGCGCGAAGGCCAGCAAGAGGATGATGGCGGTTGCGGTGATGAATTCCTGACGGTTCATGGCCCTGCGTCTGCGATTGCGCTTCAGCCGTTATTCGCGGGGCGGGGCGACGGACGCAAGGTCTTTTCCTGCGGGGCGATGGAGGGGCTGGTGTCGTTGGAGAAATCGGGTGTGCTGGCCGGGGCCGCGGCGGGCGTCGTTTCGGGTGCTGCCGGGGCCGGTGCGGCGGGGGCTTCGGCCTGTGCCGGCTGGTCGGGGGCGGGCTGAGCAGCGCCTTCCGCAGCGGGGGCTGAGGCGGGGGCGGGCGCGCCGATCAGCGTGAATTCGATGCGGCGATTGGCCTCGCGCCCCTCGTCGGTGCCGTTGTCGGCGATGGGCTTGTCTTCGCCATAGCCCACGGCCTTCATCGTAGAGACATCGACGCCGCGTTCCTTGAGCGCCACGAGGACCGCCTTGGCGCGGTCTTCGGAGAGGGTGAGGTTGTTGCGCGAGGTGCCTTGGGAATCGGTATGGCCCGCGACTTCGATCGGTTTGCCGGGGCATTGCTTGAGGAGTTCGGCCAGCGCGGTGACAAGGCCTTCGGACCCCGACGAAATGTCGTCGGAGCCGGGATCGAAGGTGATCTTGTCGCGGGCGAGGAGCGCCGTGATGTTGGCCACGCAGGCGGCGGCATCGGCGGGGGGCAGGGGGGCTGCGAGGGTGGTGGTGCCCTCTGCCGGGGTGTCCGCGCCTGTGGTCGTGCCTTTGGTCGTGCCGGAAAGCGCGGCGGCGGCCTCGGCCACCGACGCCGTTCCTGAGGCCGTTCCTGATGTTGCGCCGCCGGAAGCGGCTGCGACCGCCGGGGCGGCGGCTGCGCCGATCAAGGTGAATTCGATGCGGCGGTTGGCTTCGCGCCCCTCTTCGCTGTCGTTATCGGCGATGGGGCGGCTTTCGCCATAGCCCACGGCGCGCATCTGCGACACCTCGACCCGGCGGCCCTGCAGCGCCAGAAGCACGGCATCGGCGCGGGCCTGCGAGAGGGCGCGGTTGCCGTCTTCGGACCCCTGCGCGTCGGTATGGCCCGCGATTTCCAAGGGCAGCGCGGTGCATTCGTTCAGCGCATCCGCAATGCGGGTCATGAGTTGGGCGTTGGGGCCGTCTATTTCGGCAGAGCCCGGCGGGAAGGTGATCTTCTGTTCGGAAACGATGGCGTCGAGAGTGGCCATGCATTCCTCGGGCGTGGGCAGGGCGGCGAGGGGATCGCGTTCCTCGTCATAGCGGACGGCGACCTTGAAGGTCTGACCTTGGCCGAGCTTGCCCGAGAGGATCTGGCTGATCCTGCCGCGGGCGTTCTGAGAGCCGGTGACGCCGGAAACCTCGACCGTGTCCTGACGGACGAGGAGGGAGCCTTCCTCCAGTTCCCCAAGCGCCTCGATCCCGGCCAGCACGCGGACGGGCCAGCCATCGGGGAGTTCGGGGTCGAGGCGGGTGGCGTTGTAGACCTTGCCCGCGCCGAATTCGACCTTGGCGAAGCTGTCGACGGCGGCGCGGACCATGTCATCGGTCAGGCGGCCCCGCAGTTCCACCTTGCCATCGGCGGCGAGGGTGGCGGTGAATTCGGCGGGGCCTGCGGCGACGGTGGTGGGCCGGGGCAGGCTGGCAGCGAGCGAGAAGGCGGCGGGCAGCGCGGCCTTGAGTTCGCCCACGGCGCGGTCGAAGACGGCTTGATCGGTGCCTTCGGCGGCGATGAGCGAGACATCGGCATCCGAGAAGGTGACGGTGGCGTTGCCGATGGCGGCGACGGCGGTGATGGCGGCCTCGGCGGCCTCGGCCCAGCGGGGGGAGGGGACGCCAAGGCCGATGGTGCAGGACCCCTTGCCCTCTAGCCCGGCGGCGATGGCGGCGGCGAGGATGCGGGAGCGCGCGGATTCGGTATCGGCCGAGCAGGCATCGAAGCGGGCGCCTTCGGCATCTTTGACGAAGCGCAGAGTGAAGGGGGTGAGGACAGGGCGCGGGGCCGAGATGTCGATGGTGACGGACAGGCCTTCGGGCCGCATGCGGGACAGTTCGCTTTCCAGCGTGCGCTTTTCCGCCTCGCTTGTCGCGATGGCCGTGACGGTGACGGCGTCAGCGGCGACCGAGATCTTGGAGCGTGGCAGGAGTTTCAGGGCGGCGAGGCCGAAGTCGAAGGCGGGCTGCCAGCCGTCGGGCGGCGTGTAGGCGGCGATTTCCAGCATGTCGGCCACGGGGATGCCGCGGCTGAGTTCGCCCGCGGCAAGGGCGAGGGTCTGTTCATCGGGGCCTTCGGGGAGAAGGCCGATCAGCTGGATCCCGTCGTCGTTGCGCAGCATCTCGACCGAAAAGCGCGGGGCTTCGATCTGGGTGACGGGGGCGACGGCAAGTTCGTCGCGGACGCGGTCATTGTCGATGATGGTGCCGGCAAGGTTGACGGCGCGGAAGCGCGCGGCCTCGTTCGGGGCGGTGCCGGTGAGGGTGACGAGCATGCCATCGGCGCTGGCCGTGACCCAAGTGATGCCTTCCTGCGCCATGATCCAGTTCACCGCCTTGACCGAGCGGCGTTCGATCACCTCGGCTGCCGTGGTGGCGATGCCGATGGCGGCGATCCCTGCAACGGCGAAGGCCGCGAGCGCGATGACGCCCTGCGGCAGGCGGCGCGGTGCGGCCCATCCGGTGGGAAGGGGCAGGGTGGGCAGGCGCGGCTTGGGCAGGCGCATGGGGAGGACGTGTTCCTTCGGTCGGGCCGTGGCAGCGGGCGCGGCGGTCCTGTTAGGGATTCTATCCGTGCCCGACCGTGCTTACGGTGCCGGGGGGCGGGGATCAATCAAGCCAGCGCGGCGGCGGCAAGAAACAGCGCAGCGATCAGGCCTGCGTCGCGGTTGGAGCGGAAGACGGCAAGGCAGGTGGCGGGGTCGTCGATATCCACCCGCCGCATCTGCCAGAGCATATGCGCCCCCATGGCCCAAGCCCCCATCAGCGCGATGAGGAGGGGGAAGGGCGAGGCGAGGGGCAGCAGGGCCGCGATGGCGGCGGCGGCCATGAGGGTGACGGTGGCGACGAGGAAGGCCGCAAGCCATTTGCCGGTGTTCTGCCCGAAGAGCCGTGCGGTGGAGCGGACGCCGATCAGGGCGTCATCCTCTTTGTCCTGATGGGCGTAGATCGTGTCGTAGAAAAGCGTCCAGACGAAGCCCGCCGCATAGAGGAACAGGGGGGCGAGCGAGAGGCTGCCTGTATGCGCGGCCCAGAGGAGAAGGGCGCCCCAGTTGAAGGCGAGGCCGAGAAAGGCTTGCGGCCACCATGTGAAGCGTTTGGCGAAGGGGTAGATGGCGACGAGGGCGAGCGAGCCCACGCCAAGCGCGATGGCGAGAGGGTGGTAGGTGAAGAGGATCAGCGCGGCGAGGAGCGCCTGCGCCACCATCCAGAAAATGGCCTGTTTCACAGTGACTTGGCCGGACGGGATGGGGCGGGATCGGGTGCGGGCGACTGCGGCGTCGAAGTCGCGGTCGGTGATGTCGTTCCAGGTGCAGCCCGCGCCGCGCATGAGGAAGGCGCCGATGGCGGAGGACAGGCCAAGCCAGAGGTCGAGCAGCGTGAAGCCGCCGGTGGAGGCGGCGGCCAGCGCGATGGCCCAGAGGCAGGGGATCAGCAGCAGCCATGTGCCGATGGGGCGGTCGGCGCGGGAGAGACGCAGATAGGGGCGGGTGGCGGCGGGGGCCAGCGTATCGACCCAGTTGCCGCGCGGGGCGTCGGCGACGGTTCCATCGGGCCGTTCGGCCTCTGGAATTACGGGCGGTTGGGTCATAGGGTGCGCGCCATGGATGCGAAGGTTCGTCTTTATGTAGAGCAGCCCCTTGCCCCGGGGCAAGCCGTGGCCCTGAGCGGGGATCAGGCGCATTACCTGTTTTCGGTGATGCGGCTGGCCAAGGGCGCGGCGGTGACGCTGTTCAACGGGCGGGATGGGGAGTGGCGGGCCGAGGTGGCAGAGGCGGGCAAGCGGGGCGGTGTGCTGGTCTGTGAGGTGCAAACGCGGGCGCTGCTGATGCCGCCGGACCTGTGGCTGATCTTTGCGCCAATCAAGAAGGCGCGGACCGATTTCATCGTGGAGAAGGCGGTGGAGATGGGGGCGCGGCGCATCCTGCCGGTGCAGACGCGGCACACGAATTCCGAACGCATCCGGCAGGATCGGTTGCAGGCCCATGCGGTGGAGGCGGCGGAGCAGTGCGGCGGCACCTATGTGCCTGAAGTTGCTGAACTTGTGGGCCTTGACCGGCTGCTGGCGGGCTGGCCTGCGGGGCGGCGGATCCTGTGGTGCGATGAGTCTCTGGTCGGCGCGCGCGAGGGGTTGGAGGGGGCGGAGCCGGGGCCTTGGGCCATCCTGATCGGGCCGGAGGGCGGGTTTTCGGCGGAGGAGAAGGCCAAGCTGCGGGGGATGCCTGCTGTGCTGCCCGTGAGCCTTGGCCCGCGCATCCTGCGGGCCGATACGGCGGCGGTGGCGGCGCTGACGCTGTGGCAGGCCAGCTTGGGGGATTGGCGGTGATCCGCGCGGAGCTGCGCATAGCGCTGTGGCGGGGACGCGAGGTGATCGCTGCTGTGGCGGTGGTGGCCTTCGGGCTGTGGTCGGCGTCGCAGGGCGGTTATGTGCTGGTGCCGTTCGGCCTGCTGGTCGCGGCTTTCGGTGCGGGGCTTGGGGTGCAGGCGTGGCGGCGGTTGCGCTTTGCCCAAGGTGGCGAGGCGCCGGGTGTCGTTGAGGTGGATGAGGGGCAGATTTCCTATATGGGGCCAGCGCTTGGCGGGTTCGTCGCGGTGCCCGATCTGGTGGAGTTGCGTCTGGTTGCCTTGCGCGGGCAGCGGTTGTGGCGGTTGCGTCAGGCGGATGGGCAGGTGCTGTTGGTGCCGGTGGAGGCGGCGGGGGCAGAGGCGCTGTTCGACGTTTTTGCCACGTTGCCGGGGATGGATATGGCGGCGCTGCTGGCGGCGTTGGCGCCTGCCGGACCGGCAGGGGGGACGGGGCTGGCGGCAGGCGAGGTGGCGCAGGTGATCTGGCGGCGACCGGGACGGGGCATGTCGACCATCTGATGCGGGCGTTGGATGCGGGACGGGTTTACCGACCTTCCGGCCCCTTGACTTGACCGTGCAGTCAAAGCACCAGTTGGGACCTTGAGAAAAGCGAAGATGCGGAGCCTTCCAGATGTCGATTCCCCAATCCGGCGGCGGGCCGATCGAAAGCTTTGCCCAGCTGGCCGAGTTCATGGAATCCGGCAACAAGACCAAGGACTTGTGGAAGATCGGGACCGAGCATGAAAAGTTCGGTTGGCTGACCGACACGCGTCACCCGCTGCCCTATGATGGTGAACGATCGATTAACGCGCTGTTTGCCGGGTTGGAGGCGAAATTCGGCTGGGAACCGGTGCGGGAAGGCGAGAATGTTATCGGTTTGACACGGAACGGGGCGAATATCAGCCTTGAGCCGGGTGGGCAGTTCGAGCTTTCGGGGATGGCTTTCGCCAGCCTGAAGGAGACCGATGCCGAGTTAAGGAACCATCTCGACGAGGTGCGGTCCTTGGCCGAGCCGCTGGGCATCCGCTTTATGGGGATCGGGGCTGCGCCCGACTGGCGGCATGAGGATATGCCGGTGATGCCCAAGGGGCGCTATCGGTTGATGACCGATTACATGGGCAAGGTGGGCACCCACGGGACGCAGATGATGTACCGCACCTGCACGGTGCAGGTGAACCTCGACTACGCCTCCGAGGCCGACATGGTGAAGAAGATGCGGGTGGCGCTGGCGCTGCAGCCCGTGGCGACGGCGCTGTTCGCGTCATCGCCCTTTTTCGAGGGCAAGCTGAACGGGCACAAGTCGTGGCGGTCGCGCATCTGGCGGGGCTTGGACGACTCGCGCACGGGGATGCTGCCCTTCGCCTTTGACGAGGGGTTCGGCTTTCAGGCCTATGTGGACTGGGTTCTGGATGTTCCGATGTATTTCGTCTATCGGGATGGTAAGTATATCAATGCCTTGGGCCAGTCCTTCCGGGATTTCCTGAAGGGGGAGCTGCCTGCGCTGCCGGGCGAGAAGCCGACGCTATCGGATTGGGCGGATCACATGACGACCGTGTTCCCCGAGGCGCGGGTGAAGCGCTATATCGAGATGCGCGGGGCCGATTGCGGCGATCAGGCGCATATCGTGGCGCTGCCCGCCTTTTGGGTGGGGTTGATGTATGACCAGACGGTGCTGGATGGGTGCTGGGATCTGGTGAAGGGCTTCGATGCCGAGACGCGCGAGGGGCTGCGGGTCGCGGCCTCTGTCCACGGCCTTGCGGGGAGCGCGGGGGGCGTGCGGATTTCCGATTTGGCGCGGGCGTCGGTCGCGCTGTCGCAGGCGGGGCTGGCGGGGCGCGGTTTGGGCGAGGAGCGCTATCTTGCGCCGCTGGTGGAGGCGGTGGAGACGGGCGTGACGCAGGCGGATAAATGGCTGTCGCTGTATCACGGGGATTGGGGCGGTGATCTGACCCCGATTTATCAGGCTGCGAGTCTTTGACGACGCAGTGACTGTGCCCTGTTTTGTGCCGTCTTTTGTGCAGCAAACTGTGGTCACGCAGCGCGCGCTGCGGTGACGTTTCGGTAGGGTGGGGTTGACCCCCACCCTATGGCATCAGGCGGCGAGGGGATCGGCGCCGAAGCGGTTGGGGCCGAGCGTGCCCTTGGTCGCGAAGAAGTAGATCAGGACCAGCCATCCGATCACCGGGATGAAGCCGATCAGAAGCCACCATCCCGCACGGTCTATGTCATGCAGCCGCCGCGCGCCCACGGCGAGCGAGGGCAGGAGCGTGGCCAGCGACCAGAGCGAATTGGCGAGGTTGCTGCCGCCCATGACGAGGGCCAGCACCACGGCGACGATGAGGTTGAAGAGGAAGAACCACCAGTATTCCGACCGTCGCGCGCGGCCTGAGAAGGTGGCGTAGTTCGAAAAGGCGGCCTTCACGGCCTCGATCATATTCATTCCGGTTCCCTCGTTCTTGTTGGGCCTTGTCCTTCCGAAAGGGCGGAAGGCGGCGGGGGAAGGGTGAATCAAGGGCGGCGGCGGATCAACCCTTTTCGGCGGGAGTGATGCGGCGCGGCGTGCCGCCGCACGCCTTTCCTGTCGGAGGCCGCGTTCCGCGCCTCCTCCGCGTTCAGGGGGCCTTCAGCCCCCTCTTGGCCCGCCTGCGGCGTGCCAATTCACCCCCGAGAGTATTTTCCGCCAAGATGAAGAGGGCGGGAAGAAGGGGCGGGTCAGGCGCCCTTCTTGCCGATCTTCGGTTCGGTGCCTGCTTTGATGCGGCGGATGTTGGCGGTGTGGCGGGCCCAGACGAGGGCGGCGAGGAGGAAGGCGAGAAGGACCTTGTCGGAATAGTCGGCAAAGGCGAGGTAGCCCGGGGCCAGAGCCGAGGCCGCCAGCGCCGAGAGCGAGGAAATGCGCGTGATCGCCGCCGTGACGGCCCATGTGGCGCAGGCCAGAAGGCCGATGGGCCATGTCAGCGCCAGCAGGATGCCGAGGAAGGTGGCCACGCCCTTGCCGCCCTTGAACCCCAGCCAGACCGGGAAAAGGTGGCCGAGGAAGGAGGCGAGTGCGGCCACCTGTGCCGCATCGTCACCCAAGAGGGCGCGGGCGATGAGGACGGCGATGCCGCCCTTGGCCGCGTCGAGGATCAGGGTGGCGGCGGCGGCGGGTTTGTTCCCGGTGCGCAGGACATTGGTCGCGCCGATATTGCCCGAGCCGATCTGGCGCAGGTCGCCAAGGCCCATGGCGCGGGTGATGACCACGCCGAAGGGGATGGAACCCAACAGATAGGCCAGCGCCGCCGTGAGCAGGAGCATCAGGGGCGGCGAGGTGAGTTCGGGCAGGAAGATCGTCATGCGGCGTGGACCTGTATTCCGTTCACGAAGGTTGCGAGCACCTTACCCTCCATCCTTTGTCCGTCAAACGGGGTGTTCTTGGACTTTGACCGCAGTTTGAAGCGGTCCATCAGGAAGGGGGTGTCGGGGTTGAAGAGGACGAGGTCGGCCGGGGCGCCCGGTGCCATGCGGCCCTGTGGCAGGCCGAGGCGTTTTGCGGGATTGAGCGAGAGGGCGCGGAAGAGGGTGGGCAGGTCGATATGGCCCGCGTGGTAAAGGCGCATGGCGGCGGGCAGCAGGGTTTCGAGGGCCACCGCCCCGGGGGCGGCCTCTTCGAAGGGGAGGCGCTTGGATTCCTCATCCGCCGGGGTGTGCATGGAGGCGATGCAGTCGATGGTGCCATTGGCTATGGCCTCGACCATGGCGAGGCGGTCTTCTTCGGAGCGGAGGGGGGGCGTGAGTTTGAAGAAGGTGCGGTAATCGCCGAGGTCGATTTCGTTCAGCGTGAGGTGGTGGATGGAGGTGCCTGCGGTGACGTCGAGGCCTGCGGCCTTGGCGCGCTGGAGGGCGGGCAGGCTGCGGGCGGTGGTGATCTGATCGGCGTGGTAGCGGACGCCCGTCAGTTCGACCAGCGCGAGGTCGCGTTCCAGCCCCATGCGTTCGGCGATGGGGGAGACGGCGGGCAGGCCGCGCAGCGAGGCGAATTTGCCCGAGGTGGCGGCGGCGCCTTGCGAGAGGCCGGGGTCCTGCGGGTGGCCGATGACGAGGGCGCCGAGCGAGCGGGCATAGGTGAAGGCGCGCGACAGGACCTTGGCGTCAGAGGTGACGGCGAAGGCATCGGTGAAGGCGATGGCGCCCGCGTCGAGGAGGAAGCCGATCTCGGTCATCTCGCGCCCGGCGCGGCCCTTGGTGAGGGCGGCCATGTGGCGGATGCGGACGGGGCTGGCCTCGGCCGCGCGGCGGGTGACGAATTCCAGCGTTTCGGGCGTGTCGATGGCGGGCGAGGTGTCGGGGCGGGCGATCAGGGTGGTGACGCCGCCTGCGGCTGCGGCAAGGCCAGCGGAGCGGAAGCTTTCGCGGTGGCGTTCGCCGGGTTCGCCGATCTTGACGCCGATATCCACGATGCCGGGGGCGAGGTGGTTGCCGCCGCAGTCGATCTCTTGCGCGCCCTTGGGTTTGGGGCCGTTGATGGCGGCGATGACGCCTTTGGCGAGGGTGACGGAGCCTTGGGTCACGGTGCCCGCCTCGGGGTCGATGATGCGGGCATTGGTGAGGTGGAGCGTGGTCATGTGTTTGGTCCGGGATGGATCGCGCGCGCGGTGGCGGCGGGATCGGGGAGGTAGCGGAGGAGGTGCTTGTCGCCCGTCCGGGTGACGATCTGCACCGCGCCGAGGAAGGCGCGGGCCTGAACGATCTGGGCGCGGGGGATGGAGCGGCCGCCGGGGCCTGTGAGGTGGGTGTCGGTGAGGGTCCAGACTTCGGCCATCGCCTCGGACCGGACGTAGGCGGCGCGCAGGCCGATGGCGAGGAGCGCGCCCACGGGGCCGACCCAAGGGTGCGGATTGCCCAAGATAATGAGAAGAAGCCCGGCGGCAATGCTGCCTGCGATCACCATCTTGGCATGGGCGCGCAGGTAGGCGGCGGGATCGGGGCGAAACTCCATCAGCCCACCACGAAGTAGACGGTGAAGAGGGCGAGGAAGATCAGCACGAGGGCGGCGACCTTGCCGCCTTGCTTCATCTCATCCTTGGTGGGTTTGCGATCGGGATCGGGGGTCATTCGGTCTGCTCCTGCATCTGGCGGATCAGGTGGTAGACGTGCCGCGCCTCGGCGATGTTTTCAAAGCCTGCCTTGGTCGTGGTGCGGTCGCCGTCGCTGTCGCGTTCCTGCCGGGCGTGGAACCAGACGGTGCCGATATCCGACGTGGCCTTTGGGGCCGGATCAAGGTCGATCGGCGTAGAGGGCAGGAGGGGGAAGACCTGCACGCGGTCGGTGACGAAGCGGCTGAGGATATAGGCCGCGCGGTCGGTGAGGGCATAGCGCAGGTGGGTGGCCCTGTGCCGCGCCTCGATCACCGGGCCAAGGGTGAGGAAGGCGCCGATACCCGCGAAGACGAGGGCGATGGCGGCGAGGAAGAGGGCGAAGCCCCAGTCGGAGGTGCCGGGGGCGGGGGCGGGTTGCAGGGCGGCGACGAAAAGGGCGAGGCCGCCCAGAAGGAAGGGCAGGCCGAAGGCCATGAGAAACAGGCGCTGGCCGGGCTGGTGGAAGCCGGGGCGCGGCGCGCCCTGCCAGAGCAGGGTTTCGCCCGGGCGGAGGAAGGGGGCGAGGAGGGCGGTCCAGTCGGCGGTCCGGTCGGGGCGCGGATCGGGGGTCATCGGCGGGCCTCGCCGGGGTTGCGCATCAGGTCGCGGAGGGTGGCGGCGTCTTCGGGGGCGAGGATCACGCTGCCCTTCAGCGCACCGAAGCGCAGGACGCCGCCAGTGCCCCGGCGGGGCGGGGTGGCGCGGTGGTCGAAGGCGCGGATGCGGCGGCGCGGCCATGTCGAGGCGCGGATCAGGCGGCGGTCGGTGAGCAGGACTGCGCCCTCTGCCCGGCCGGAGGTGAGGGCGCGGCGTTCCAGCATGTCAAAGATCTGGAAGCCCGTGAGGATGAGGGCGAGGGGGGGAAGCAAGCGGTAGATCAGCCCGCAGCCCGCACGACCGGGGGAGGCGGCGCAGAACTCCGCCTCGGACTGGATGAACCAAAGGGAGGCGGTCACATAGGCGGTGAGGACCACGAGGAAGGCTGTGAAGACTGGCGAGGAGGTGACATTGAAGCCGATGCGCCCCTGCCAGAGCAGCGTTTCGCCGGGTTGCAGAAGGTCGGCAAAGGCGGGGGGCGTCACACCATCGTCCCCACGATCTTGCGCCCGCGTTCGAGGCGGAGGTTGCGGGCAAGGAGGTCCATGCAGGCCATGCGGACGGCGACGCCCATTTCCACCTGTTCCTGAATGACGGAGCGGTTGATGTCGTCGGCGAGGTCGCCGTCGATTTCCACGCCGCGGTTCATGGGCCCCGGATGCATGACGATGGCGTCGGGTTTCGCATGCGAGAGCTTTTCGGCATCCAGCCCGTAGCGGTGGTAGTATTCGCGTTCCGACGGGATGAAGCCGCCATCCATGCGTTCTTTCTGAAGGCGCAGCATCATCACCACATCGGCGCCTTCGAGGCCTTTGCGCATGTCGTCGAACACCTCGGCCCCGAAATCGGCAAAGCCTGCGGGCATCAGGGTGGGCGGGCCGATCAGGCGGATGCGGTTTTCCATCTTCCCCAGAAGGATGAGGTTCGACCGGGCGACGCGGCTGTGGGCGATGTCGCCGCAGATGGCGATGGTGAGGCGCTGGATGCGGCCTTTGGCGCGGCGGATGGTGAGCGCATCAAGCAGCGCCTGCGTCGGGTGTTCGTGGCGGCCATCGCCTGCGTTCAGGACGGCGCAGTTGACCTTGGAGGCCAAGAGGTTCACCGCGCCGGAAGAGGGGTGGCGGACGACCAGAAGATCGGGATGCATGGCGTTGAGCGTCATGGCGGTGTCGATCAGCGTCTCGCCCTTTTTCACGCTGGACTGGGCGACGGACATGTTCATGACGTCGGCCCCCAGCCGCTTGCCGGCCAGTTCGAAGCTCGCCTGCGTGCGGGTGGAGTTTTCGAAGAACATGTTGATCTGGGTCATCCCCGCCAGCACGTCGGACTGTTTCACCGTGCGGCGGTTGAGATCGACGTAGCGGTCGGCCAGATCGAGGACGGTGGTGATTTCGAGGGGGGCGAGCTGTTCGATGCCGAGGAGGTGGCGGGCGCGGAAGGTCATCTGTTCCTCCTTCGGTGTTCAGGGGGCTTATAGGGAGGGGCGGGGGTTCGGGCAAGCGGTGGGGCGGGGACCAAATTCGTTCGAACGAATTTGCAAATTTCTTCGAAGAAATTTGGCGGTGGCGTGGCGGCGGGGGCGGGCCTAGGTTTGCGGGCATGGGAATCGAGATCGACACTGGCATCGATATGGGCATCGATACGGGCACGCCGGAAGGCTGGCAGGCGGCGCTGGCGGCGCTGCACTGGCAGCTTGAGATGGGCGTGGACGAGGCGATCGGTGATGTGCCGGTGAATGCCTATGACCTGCCCGTGGCGGCGGTGAAGGCTGCGGCGGTGGCGGCGGCGGCCCCGGTTGCTGCCCAGGCTGCGCGGCCTGCGCGGGCGGCGGATGCGCCCTATGTCCCGCAGGCGAATGCGGCGGAACGGGCGGCGGCGGTTGCGGATGCGGCGGTGGCCGAGGCGGCGGCGCGGGCGGGGGCGGCGGGCAGCCTTGAGGCGCTGCGCGAGGCGCTGGCAGGATATGAGCATTGCGAGGTGAAGAAGGGGGCGCGGAACCTTGTCTTTGCCGATGGGCGGGCAGGGGCGCGGGTCCTGATCCTTGGCGAGGCGCCGGGGCGGGAGGAGGACCTTGAGGGGCGGCCTTTCGTGGGGGCGGCCGGGCAGCTTTTGGACCGGATGTTCGGGGCGATTGGGCTGTCGCGGGAAAATCCCGATCTGGAGCGGGCGCTGTATATCACCAATGTGATGCCGTGGCGGCCGCCGGGGAACCGGGAGCCGACGCCAGAAGAGATTGCCATGATGCGGCCCTTCGTGGCGCGGCATGTGGACTTGGCGGCGCCGGAGGTGATCGTGGTGATGGGGAACACGCCCTGTTCGGCGTTGCTGGGGGTGAAGGGCATCCTGCGGCTGCGCGGGACATGGGCCGAAGCGCTGGGCCGTCCGGTGATGCCGATGACGCATCCGGCCTATCTGCTGCGCAACCCGGCGGCGAAGCGCGAGGCATGGGCCGATCTGCTGGAGATACAGGCGAGGTTGAGGGGGAAATGAGCCGGATCGACGAGACGCGGGAGTTTATCCCGGTGCGGATTGCCGTGCTGACGGTGTCGGACACGCGGACTGCGGCCGAGGATCGCAGCGGTGACACGCTGGTGGAACGGTTGACCGGGGCGGGGCACCTGCTGGCCGCGCGGGGGATCGTGCGGGACGAACGGGCCGAGATCGCGGCGCAGCTTCGGGCGTGGATCGCCGATCCGGGGGTGGATGTGATCCTGACGACCGGGGGCACGGGTCTGACGGGGCGGGATGTGACGGTCGAGGCGCATCGCGACGTCTATGAGAAGGAGATCGAGGCCTTCGGCACGGTCTTCACCATCGTGTCGATGCAGAAGATCGGGACGAGCGCGGTGCAGTCACGCGCCTGCGGGGGTGTGGCGGGGGGGACCTATCTCTTCGCGTTGCCGGGCAGCCCCGGCGGGTGTCGGGATGCGTGGGACGAGATCCTGAAATGGCAGCTGGATTACCGGCACCGTCCCTGCAACTTCGTCGAGATTTTCCCGCGGCTGGAGGAGCATCGGCGGCGGAAGTAGCGACGGAACGGGCGGGCCCCGGCGTTAGAACGAGCAACGTTTCACGCAGGCGTCATTGGCGTGGGGCCTCTGGGGGGTTAGGTTCCCTGCTGGGGCGACGGAAGGGGTTTCGATGCGGTTCTTCGGACGCGCGATGAGCGGGTTGTTTCTGGCGGCGGTGACGCTGGCGCTGTTGGCGCTGGCGGTGGGCGTCGTGGCGGGGGCCTTGCGCGAGCGGATGGCGGGCGGCGACGGGGCGCGGCCTGCCGAGGAGCGGGTGATTTCGGCCAATGTGATCCGGGTGGAGACGGCGCGGATCGTGCCCGTGACCACGGCCTATGGCGAAGTGCGGGCGGTGCGGACGCTGGAATTGCGCGCGCCTGTGGGCGGGCGGGTGGCGGAACTGTCGCCGTCATTCGCCGAAGGGGCGGCGGTGGCGGCGGGCGAAGTGTTGCTGCGGCTGGACCCGGCGGAGGCGGAGGCGGCGCGCGATCTGGCGGCGGCGGCTTTGGACGAGGCGGAGGCGGGCGGGCGCGAGGCGGGCCGGGCGCTGGAGCTTGCGCGGGACGATCTGGCACAGGCAGAGGCGCAACTGGCGCTGCGGGCGCAGGCGGTGCAGCGGCAGCGCGACATCGCGGCCCGGGGTGCCGGGTCGGCGGCGGCGGTGGAAACGGCGGAACTGGCCGAGGCGCAGGCTGAGCAGGCGCTGCTGGGCAGCCGGTCGGCGCTGGCGCAGGCCGAGGCGGCGGTGGATCAGGCGGTGATCGCGGTGGCGCGGGCGCGGATCACTCTGGGCGAGGCGGAGCGGGTTCTGGGCGACACGGTGATCCGGGCGGAGTTTGCCGGGCGTCTGGAAGGGGTGTCGCCCGTCGTGGCCGGGGGGCAGGTCAATGCCAATGAGGTGCTGGGGCGGGTGATCGACCCGTCGGCGCTGGAGGTGCGGTTCCGGCTTTCGACGGCGCAATATGCGTGGCTGGTGGATGGGCGGGGCGAATTGGTGGCGGC
>JACVZW010000027.1:17029-75523 GCA_014654775.1 Paracoccaceae bacterium
GTGCTGCGGCGGCAGGGGGATCGGGTGATCGTGGCCCCCGGTGCGCTGGTGGGGCGCGAGGTTGTGGCGGAACGCTCGCCCCTTTTGGGCGCGGGGATCAAGGTGCGCCCCGTCCGGCCGGGGGTGGAGACGGAGGCGGCGGCGGGTGTCGCGCTGACCGAGGAACGGCGCGCGGCGCTGATCGCGGCGGTGGAAGGCAATGACCGGATGCCGGAAGAGGCGCGGGCGCGGCTGATCGAACAGTTGCGGCAGGACGTGGTGCCGGCTGATGTGGTGGCGCGGATCGAAGCCCGGCCCGCCGCCGGAAACGGGGGCTGAGCGCGATGATGGGGCGGGGGATACTGTCCTATTTCGTGCGCCACCGGACGGTGGCCAATCTGCTGATGGTGCTGATGCTGGTGGGCGGGCTGGTGGCCGCCATGAACATCCGCGCGCAGTATTTCCCCGATGTGGTGCTGGCCGAGGTCGATGTCGACATCGTCTGGGAGGGGGCCGGGGCCGAGGATGTGGATCGCGGCATCGTGCAGGTTCTGGAACCCGCGCTGATGGCGGTGGAGGGGGTGTCGGCGACGGCCTCGCGGTCCACCGAAGGGCGGGCGTCGATCGAGATCGAGTTCGAGCCGGGCGTGGATATCGACCGTGCCGCGCAGGATGTGGCGGCAGCGGTGGAGGCGGTGACGACCCTGCCCGAAGGTGCCGAAGAGCCGGAGGTGCGGCGCAGCGCGTGGCGGGACGGGGTGACGGATGTCGTCATCTCGGGCCCGGTGGGGGTGGATCAGCTCGCGCGGCTGGCGGATGAGTTCACCGCGCGGCTGTTTGCGGCGGGGGTGACACGGACCACGATCAGCGGGCTGGCCGCGCCGCAGATGGTGGTGGAGGTGCCGACCGTCGCCCTGATCCGGCATGATGTGACGCTGGCCCAGATCGCCGATGCGATTGCGGCGGCGGTGGTAACGGTGCCTGCGGGCGAGGTGGCCACGGGGGCCGCGCGGGTGCGCACGGGCGAAGAGCGGCGGCAGGCGGAAGAGATCGGCGAGATCGCGCTGCGGGTGGCGGCGGATGGCACGGTGCTGCGCATCCGCGATGTGGCCACGATCCGGGTCGAGGGGGCGGATCGCGGGCGGGCGGCCTTTGTGGGTGCCAATCCCGCGATGGCGGTTCGGGTGGAGCGGGGGGCCGAGGGCGATGCCATCGACATGCAGGCCCGCGTGACCGAGGTGGCCGAGGCGATGCGCCCCGGTCTGCCCGAAGGCGTGACGCTGGACCTTGTGCGGGCGCGGGCGGATCAGATCACCGAGCGGCTGACGCTGATGCTGGACAATGCGCTGACGGGGCTCTGCCTTGTGGTGCTGATGCTGTTTTTGTTCCTGAACGGGCGCATCGCGCTGTGGGTGGCCGCGGGGATTCCGGTCGCCACGCTGGCTGCCATCGGGGTGATGTATCTGGGCGGGCTGACGGTGAACATGATCTCGCTCTTCGCGCTGATCCTTGTGCTGGGGGTGATCGTCGACGACTCCATCGTGGTGGGGGAACATGCCGATTTCCGCGTGCGGCACATGGGGGAAAGCCCGATGCAGGCGGCAGAGCGGGCGGCGGTGCGGATGTCAGGGCCGGTGCTGGCCTCGACCCTGACGACGGTGATCGCCTTTCTGGCGCTGGCGGCGATCGGGGGGCGGTTCGGCGACCTGATCCAGGATATCCCGCTGACGGTGATGGCGGTGATGGTGGCGTCTCTGATCGAGTGTTTTTTGATCCTGCCCAATCACATGGCCCATGCGCTTGCGGATTCGGTGAAGGAGAAGTGGTACGACGCGCCGAGCCGGTTCATGAACCGCTGGTTGGACCGGTTCAAGGAGCGGGCGATGAAGCCCCTGATGCGGGGCGTGGTGGCGGCGCGCTATCCGGTGCTGGCGGCGGCGGTGCTGGCCTTGTCCACGCAAGCGGCGCTATTTCTGCGGGGCGATGTGCCGTTCCGGTTCTTCAACGCGCCCGAGCAATCGTCCTTGACCGGGAATTTCGCCATGCTGCCGGGGGCGGCGCGCGAGGACACCTTGGCCATGATGGCCGAGTTGCAGCGGGCGGTGGAGGCGGTGGGCGCGGATTTCGCGGCCGAGCATGGGGTGAACCCCGTGGAATTCGCCATGGCGGAAGTGGGCGGCGGGTCGGGGCGCGGGCTGTCGGGGGCGGCGACGAAGGACCCCGATCTGCTGGGCGGCATCGCGGTGGAGATCATAAACCCCGACCTGCGGCCCTATTCGAGCGGTGCCTTCATCGCAGCGGTAGAAGAAGAGGTGCGGCGGCATCCGCTGCTGGAGGAGCTGAGCTTTCGTGGCGGGCGCTTTGGGCCGGGGGGGGCGGCGATCAGCGTCGATCTTTACGGGGCCGAGGCGGGCGATCTGAAGGCGGCGGCAGAGGCGCTGAAGGCGCGGCTGGCGGTCTATCCGGAGGTGTCGGGGCTGGAGGATACGCTGGCCTATGACAAGGAGGAGTTGATCCTGAGCCTGACGCCGACGGGGCAGGCACTGGGCTTTTCCATCGAGGGGCTGGCCCGCGATCTGCGGGCGATGCTGGCGGGGATCGAGGCCGCGACCTATCCGGATGGGCCGCGATCCGCCGCGATCCGGGTGGAATTGCCGGAAGGCGAGCTGACGGCGGATTTCCTGGACCGCATCCAGATGCGGGCCGAGGGCGCGGAGGGGGCGGTCTATGTGCCCTTGGCCGATATCGTGACGGTCACGCGGGAGGCGGGGTTCTCGTCCGTCTTGCGCGAGAACGGTCTGCGGGTGGTGACGGTGTCGGGCGATCTGGCCGAGGATGACCCCGCGCGGGCAAGTGAGATTCAGGCGGCACTGCGCGGGCAGATCGTGCCGGGGGTGGAGCAGGATTTCGGCGTGATGGCGCGGTTCTCGGGGCAGGCCGAGCAGGAGCGGGAGTTTCTAGGCGGTGCGGCGGTGTCGATCCTGCTGGCGCTGGTGGGGATCTATCTGTGCCTTGCGTGGATTTTCGCCAGTTGGGCGCGGCCTGTTGTGGTGATGTCGGTCATCCCCTTTGCGCTGGTGGGGGCGGTGTTCGGGCATTGGGTCTGGGACGTGCCGTTGTCGATGTTCTCGATCGTTGGGATCATCGGGATGTCGGGGATCATCGTGAATGATTCCATCGTGCTGGTGTCGACCATCGACGATTATGCCAAGAAGCGCGGGCTGATCCCGGCGGTGGTGGATGCGGTGGCGGATCGGTTGCGTCCCGTCCTGCTGACCACGCTGACGACGGTGCTGGGGCTGGCGCCGCTGCTGTTCGAGCGGTCGTCGCAGGCGGAGTTCCTGAAGCCCACGGTGGTGACGCTGGTCTTCGGCCTTGGCTTTGGGATGTTCCTTGTGCTGCTGGTGGTGCCTGCGATCACGGTGGTGCAGGCGGATGTGGGGCGGCGGCTGCGGGCGCTGCGGCGGATGCTGCGGCGCGGGCCGGGGCGGATGCGCCGTGTCGTGGCTGGCAGTGCGGTGGTCGTGGGCCTGCTGTGGCTGGTGGTGATGGGGCCGGTGGTGACGGGCGGGGCCTTGCCCGGCTGGCTGCTGGCGCTGCTGCCGGGGCTGGCGGGCGCGCCGGTGGGCCTGACGGCGCTGGTGCTGGTGGCGGCGGGCGCGGCGCTGGTGGCGGGGATGGCGTGGGTGCTGGGGCGGATCATGGGCCGGAAGGCCCATCCTACGGGGGCGGCGCAGGGGTAGGATGGGCCATGCGGCCCATGATCCTGCCTAGGGTGCGGGGCAACCGCGGATTTCGACCGCGCGGCTTTTGGAGATCACGGTCACGGTGACGGCGGAACGGTCCAGCGCGAAGGGCGCGCCGTGCGGCGGCACCATCTCGACGCTGGCTGACAGGGCGGCCCCCTGACGGGCCGTGTCGGCCTCGGACACCCAGATGCCGGGGGTGCCGGTTTCGAAGACCACCACCTCCTCTTCGCCCGCCGGGGGAAGATCGAGCAGGGCGGTGAGGCGCAGGCCGTCGTCGATCGGATCGACGGTGCAGCCGATGCTGCGCAGCCCGGCCTTGGCCGCGACGATGGGGCGATCGGACAGCGCCGCGTCGATCACCGGATCGGGGGCGCCGGGGCCATTGACCACAAGGTCGAAGGGCAGGGTCGCCGGGAGGCAGATGTCGTCGCAAACACCCAGCTCAACGCTGCCCTTCAGACGGACGGGGCGGGTTGGATCGGCGGGGGTCACTTCGATCGGCAGGACCAATTCCCCTTTGTAGCCGACCGTCTGCAGCCCGTTCAGATGGAAGATATGCGGGCGCGGCCAGTGGAATTGGACGGATGCCAGATTCTCGCTGCCCGACCAGTCGAACATGGGGGGGATGCCGGCATCGCCGGGGCTGCGCCAATAGGTCTTCCATCCCGGGGCGAGCGCAATGTGCAAGGCGGTCATGTGTCCGCCATCGGGCAATTGCCAGCCGGGGCGCAACTGGCCCGACATCACCTCCTCCGGCGAAAAGGCGCGGGCGGCGGGCGGGGCGGTGGTAAGACAGAGGGCCAAGAGGAAAAAGATCGGGCGCATGGGCCCAAGATAGTGAGGCGGAGGTGAAGGGGAAATCACGTTCCGGCGACAGGATGTGTCAGCTTTGCCCTTGAGGCCGGGGGGTAACAGGCCCATCTTGTTGGTATGGGGCGCGAGGACAGGGCATCGGGGATGGCTGATCTGGAACTGGACGGCAAGCTTCTGGTGGCGATGCCCGGCATGGGCGATCCCCGCTTTGCCAAGAGCGTGATCCTGATCTGTGCCCATTCCGCCGAAGGGGCGATGGGGTTGATCGTGAACCGCCCTTCGCCCGACCTGAATTTCCGCAACCTGCTGGAGCAGTTGAAGATCCCGCGGGCGCCGGCGGGCCGCGATATCCGCGTGCATGTCGGCGGGCCGGTGGAGCGGGGGCGGGGTTTTGTGCTGCATACGCGCGACTATGCCGGGGGGCCTGCCACGATGAAGGTGGGCGGGGCCTATGGGATGACCGCGACGCTGGATATCCTGGAGGCCTTGGCGCGGGGGGAGGGGCCTTTGCAGGCCATCCTCGCGCTGGGTTATTCCGGCTGGGGGCCGGGGCAGCTTGAGGCCGAGATCAGGGCCAATGGCTGGCTGGTGGGCGAAGCGCCGGAGGAACTTGTCTTTTCACGCGACGATGCCGGGAAATGGGCCGGGGCCCTGCGGGGGATGGGCATAGACCCGCTGACCTTGTCAGCGGCAGCCGGGCGGGCGTGAAGGGCGAAAATTTTTCGTCCGAAAAATTTTCGGTCGGGCGAATTTTCCATGGAAAATTCGCGGGGGCTTTCCTTGGAAAGCCCCTTTTCGAAAAATCTTCGGAGAAGATTTTTCGTCACTCGCCGTAGGGCACCCAGACTGTCTTGATCGCAGTGGCGTGGCGCAGGAATTCACGCCCCTCGCCTTCGGTTCCGGCCCAGTCGCGCGTGCGGGCGTGGTTGACCCAAGTGCGCTTTAGGTTCGTTGCGCTTTCGCCCTCGATCAAGGCCGACAGGTCGGTCGAAGAGAAGGACCAGAGCGCGTCAATGTCCATGTGGCCTGCGAGGGGTTTCGCCAGTTCCGCATGGCTGCCCGTGACGATGTTCACGACGCCTGCGGGGAGGTCGGAGGTTTCAAGGACTTGATAGAGGTCCGTTGCCGCCAAGGGGAACGGGTCGGAGGGGACCAGAACGCAGGTGTTGCCCATGGCGATGGCGGGGGCCATGGTGGAGATCAGGCCCAGAAGCGGCGCTTCGTCCGGGCACAGGGCGGCGATGACGCCCACAGGTTCGTTCATCGCCAGTGCGATGCCGCGCAGGGGGACGGATTTGGCTTGGCCGTCGAATTTGTCGGACCACGCGGCATAGGTGAAGAGGCGGGCGATTGTCGCCTCCACCTCGGCCGTGCCGTCCTTGCCGGTGAGGTCTTTCAGGCGGCTGGCGAATTCGGCGGCGCGGGCCGAAAGGTTTTCGGCGATGTAGTAGAGGATCTGGGCGCGGTTGTGGCCGGTGGCCTTGCCCCAGCCTTTGGCGGCATGGGCGGCCTCGACCGCGTTTCGGATATCCTTGCGGTTGCCGATCCCGACATGGCCGAGATGCCTGCCCTTGGGCGAAAAGACCGCGCGGGAATAACCGCCGTCCGGGCGCGCCTGCTTGCCGCCGATGAAGAGTTTGGCGGTTCGGTCGAGCGCGGGCGTGTCGAAGCTGGCGGGTTCGGGGGTGGCAGCGACGGGTTTGAGGGCTTTGGTGGTGCGGGCGGGTTTGAGATAGGCCATAAGCCCTTCCCAGCCGCCTTCGCGCCCGAAGCCGCTTTCGCGCACCCCGCCAAAGCCTGCGGCGGCGTCGAAGAGGTTGGTGGCGTTCACCCAGACCACGCCCGCCTTGATTTTCGGCGCGATGTCGAGGGCGAGGTTGACGTTTTCGGTCCAGACACTGGCGGCGAGGCCGTAGCGGGTGTTGTTGGCGAGGTCCACCGCCTCGGTCGGCGTGCGGAAGGTCATGGAGACGAGGACGGGGCCGAAGATTTCCTCCTGCATCAGGCGCGAGGCGGTGCCGAGGCCGGTGATGAGGGTGGGGGGGTAGTAGCAGCCCTGCGTCGGGATCGGCGAATTGGCGTGGTAGATGTCGCCGTCGGAACTGCGCACCATCTCGGTGATCGTGGCGAGCTGGATCGGGTCCACCACGGCGCCCACGTCGATGCATTTGTCGAGCGGGTCGCCGAGGCGGAGGCCGTCCATCCGGCGTTTGAGTTTTTCGTGGAAGCGATTTGCGATGCCTTCTTGCACCAGCAGGCGGGAGCCGGCGCAGCAGACCTGACCTTGATTGAACCAGATCGCATCGACGAGGCCTTCTATGGCGCTGTCGATATCGGCGTCGTCGAAGACGATGTAGGGGGACTTGCCACCGAGTTCCAAGGTCAGCGCCTTGCCCGTGCCTGCAGTGGCGCGGCGGATGGCCTTGCCCACGGGGGTGGAGCCCGTGAAGGCGATCTTGTCCACGCCCGGATGGGCGACGAGGGCCGCGCCCGTGTCGCCGTCACCTGTGACGATGTTGAGCACGCCTTTGGGAAGCCCCGCTTCGCGCGTGATTTCGGCGAAGAGGAGGGCAGTGAGGGGGGTGTATTCGGCGGGTTTGAGAACGATGGTGTTTCCGGCGGCGAGGGCGGGGGCGACCTTCCAAGCCAGCATCAGGAGCGGGAAGTTCCACGGGATCACCGCGCCGCAGACGCCATGCGGGGCTTGGCCAGGGAGTTCGTTGTCCATCAGCTGGGCGAGGCCCGCGTGGTAATAGAAGTGGCGGGCGACCAGCGGGATGTCGATGTCGCGGCTTTCGCGGATGGGTTTGCCATTGTCCATCGTTTCCAGCACCGCCAGAAGGCGGGCGTGTTTCTGGATCAGGCGGGCCAGCGCATAGAGGTATTTCGCGCGGGCATGACCCGGCAGGCGGGCCCATTTGGGTTGGGCGCGGCGGGCAGCGGCGACGGCTGTGTCGATGTCGGCGGTGGTGCCTTGGCTGACCTGCGCAAGGTCGGTGCCGTTGGCGGGGTTCTTGGTGGCGAAGGTCTGGCCCGGTTTGGTGAAGGCGCCGTCGATGAAATGGCCGAAGGTTTGGCCGTGTTTCGCCAGCCATGCCTTCGCTTCGGCATTGCCTTCGGGGGCGGGGCCGTAGTCCATGCGGTCGAAGATTTCCTTGATCGTCATGGTCTTATCCCATCGGATGGCGGTTGGCGGCGGAGTAGTGGCCGGTCAGGTAGTGCTCCAGTTGGCGTTCGATGTCGCCCAGAAGGGACGACGCGCCGAAGCGGAAGAGATCGGGTTGCAGCCAAGGGTGGCCGAGTTCGTCTTTCATCAGGGCAAGGTAGAGAAGCGCGTCCTTGGCCTTGGCGATGCCGCCGGCGGGTTTGTAGCCGACCTTGATCCCGGTGCGATCCTGATAGTCGCGGATCGCGCGGATCATCGTCAGGGTGACGGGGAGGGTGGCGTTGACCGACTCCTTCCCCGTGGAGGTCTTGATGAAATCGGCACCCGCCATCATGCAGACGAGGGAGGCGCGGGCGACGTTGCGGAGCGTGGCAAGTTCGCCCGTGGCAAGGATCGCCTTTACATGGGCCGCGCCGCAGGCGGCGCGCATTTCGCGCATCTCATCATAAAGCGCCTGCCAGTTGCCGGTGAGGACGTGGCGGCGGGAGATGACGATGTCGATCTCGCGCGCGCCGGCGGCGACGGACCTTCGGATTTCTTCGATCCGGAGGTCGAAGGGAGAAAGGCCCGCAGGAAAGCCAGTGGAGACGGCGGCGACGGGGATGTTGGTCCCCTCCAGCGACCGCACTGCAGTTTCGACCATGTCGTGATAGACGCAGACGGCGCCGACGGTGAGGCCGTCCATCCCCAGCTTTTCCAGCATCCATGGGGAGACGGGCTGGCGGGCCTTGGCGCAGAGGCGTTCGACCCGGCCCCATGTATCATCGCCCGAAAGGGTGGTGAGGTCGATCAGGGAGACGGCCTTGAGCAGCCATGCCGCCTGCCATTCCTTTTTGACCGACCGCCTGCCGCCCAAGGTGGCGGCGCGGCGTTCGATGGCGGAGGTATTGGCCTGCACGGCGGCGACCCAGTCGAGATCGAGCGGCATCCCGTCGTTGCGGGGAAGGGCGACTTGGGGAAGTTGGGTCGGGCTGGGGGTGAGAGTGGTCACGGGGTCCTCCCTTCGGACGCTGGGAAGATGCACGGGGGAGGCCCGCCGCGCAAGGGTGGGGCGGCGGGGATCGGCAGAAATTTGACCTTTCGGTCAGGAATCGCGGCTGGGAAGCTGCGGTTCGGCGTCTTCGGGGGTTTGGTCGAAGGTGGCCCAATCGGTGCTGACGCCCGTCTGCGGGGTCTGCCCGTCATAGTGGCGGGAGTGCAGATGGACCTTGGCGAGGTAATTCGCGGTGATGGGGGCTGTGACGAAAATGAAGATCATCACCAGCACTTCTTGCCACGAAAAGCCCGTGCCGATCATCAGCCCGTGGAACATGGAGACGAGCAACGCGGTGCCGAGGCCCACGGTGGAGGCCTTGGTGGGCGCATGGAGGCGCTGCATGCGGTCCTTCAGGCGGATCAGGCCATAGCTGCCGATCAGGCCGAAGAGTCCGCCGACGACGAGGAGAATGGAGAGGATGATGTCGAGGGCGACGGTCATTCGATCACACTCCCCCGAAGGAGGTATTTGCAGAAGGCGACGGTGCCCACGAAGCCGGTCATTGCGAAGAGCATCGCCGCCTCGAAGTTGATGCCGAGGCCGGTCTGGATGCCGTAAAGGACGATGATGGCGATGACGTTCACCACCATCGTGTCGAGCGCGAGGACGCGGTCGGCCACGGTGGGGCCGATGACAAGACGCCAGAGGTTCAGGATCAGGCCGAGGCTGAAACAGACCAGCGCGAAGGCGAGGGCGTAGGTGATCATTCGAAGATCCTCTTCAGCCGGGATTCGTAGCGCGACTTGATGTCGTCGCGGATGGCGTCGGGGTCGGGGGCGTGGAGCGAGTGGATCAGCAGCACGCGCCCGCAGGCCGACATGTCGGCGGTGACGGTGCCGGGGGTCATGGTGATGGTGCCCGCGAGAAGGGCGATCGCCTCGGGCGATTTCAACTCGATCGGCACGCGCACCCAAGCGGACTGGATGCGGTCGCGCGGCATGAAGAGGACGATCTTTGCCACCTGCACATTGGCGACGATCACGTCCCACACGACCAGCGCCACATAGGACAAGAGCGCGGGCATGCTGTTGAGCTTGGGTCGGTGCGGCCAGTAGGGCGCGGTGATCAGCGGGATCACCGTGGCGAGGAAGATCGCCATGACGAGGGAGCCGAGCTTCCACTGGTTGACGAGGAGGAACCACGTCAGAACGAGGAAGAGCGACAGGTAAGGATGCGGGTAAAGGCGGCGGAACATGTCAGTTCACCCCCGGCAGGTTGTTGGCCCCGATATAGGCGGCGGGGGCGTGCAGGGCGGCGGCGGTGGCGTCGAGCCAATCCTTCACCGGGCCTGCGAAGAGGGTGAGCAGGACAAGACCCGCCAGCAGGCCACCGATGGCGATGAAGGCCAAGGGTTCTGGGTTGTGATGCGGCTCTGCCGCTTCGCCGGTGGCATGGGATTTCCAGAAGAGGGTGGATCCGGCCCGCCCAAAGCCCAGCACCATCAGGAAGGAGGAGGCAAGGATCACTGTCCAGATCAGGGCGGCGTCGGCACGCAGCGCATCCAGCACCATCAGTTTGCCGATGAAGCCCGAGAGCGGCGGCATGCCCGCCAGCGCGATGGCATTGGCAAAGAAGAGCGCGGCGATCAGGCCCTGTTGGGCGATGCGGGGCTGGGCAGAGAGGGTGGCGTTGCCGCGCCGGTCGGTCACGAGATCGGCGATCAGGAAGACGGCCGCCGTGGCGAGCGTGGAGTGCAGGAGGTAGTAGAGCGCGGCCGAGGTCGCCTCGGGCGTCTGGGCGGCGAAGGCTGTGAAGATCGTGCCCATCGACGCGATGCCCGAGAAGGCCGCCAGCCGGGGCAGGGTTGTGGCACCAAGGATGCCGATGGAGCCCACGGCGAGCGTGACAAGGGCGGCGGGGAGCATGATGTCGGCGATCAGCGTGCCAATCGCCGCCGACTCGGAGGGAAACATGAGGGTGGCGCTGCGCAGGATGGCATAGGCGCCGACCTTCGTCATGATGGCGAAGAGCGCGGCGACGGGGCCCGGCGCGTTGGCATAGGTGCCGGGCAGCCAGAATTGCAGCGGCACCAGCGCGCCCTTTATGGCGAAGACCGACAGCATCAGCACCGCGGCGACGCGGATCAGGGCGGCGTCGCCTTCGGGCAGGGCCGCGACCTTCACCGCGATATCGGCCATGTTGAGCGTGCCGGTGACGGCATAGATCGTGGCCAGTGCGAAGAGGAACAGCGTCGAGGCAATCAGATTGAAGGCGATGTATTGCACACCTGCCCGCAAGCGATCCTTCCCCGCGCCGTGGATCATCAGGCCGTAGGAGGCGATGAGCAGCACTTCGAAGAAGACGAAGAGGTTGAAGGCGTCGCCGGTGAGGAAAGCGCCGTTGATGCCCATCATCTGGAACAGGAAGAGGGCGTGGAAATGGCGCCCCTTCGCGTCCCAGTTGGTGGAGATGACGTAAAGCTGCACGGCGATGGCAAGGAGCGCCGTCAGCATCAGCATCATGGCCGACAGCCGGTCCAGCATGAGGACGATGCCAAAGGGGGCGGGCCAGTTGCCCAGCAGGTAGACTTCGGGCGGGTTGTGGCTGGCCGAGATCAGAAGGGCGGCGGCGATGGCCGCAAGGGCCACTGTGCTTGCCAGACCGAAGACGCGCTGCAGCGTCAGGTCGTTGCGCATCACCAGCACGATGAGCGGGGCGATGATCGCCGGAAGGACGACCGGCGCGATGATCCAGTGATACATCATGCGCGCGTCTCCTGTTCGTCTTTCTCGTCGTCCATGTCGACCTTGTCATGGCCGGATTCGAGCCATGAGCCGAGCGCCATGAGCACGATGACGGCGGTCATCCCGAAGGAGATGACGATGGCCGTGAGGACGAGCGCCTGCGGTAGCGGATCAGTATAGCCCGCCGCATCCTTGGCGATGATGGCGGGCAAGCCGGGGACGAGGCGGCCTGCGGCGAAAATGAAGACGTTGACGGCATAAGAGAGCAGCGTCAGCCCGATGATGACCGGGAAGGTGCGCTGGCGCAGCATCAGGTAGACGCCGCTTGCCGTCAGGGTGCCGATGGCGATGGCGATCAGGGCTTCCATGTCAGTTCCCCCCTTCCGGGCGATCCACCGAATAGGGATCGACGCTGACCGTTTCGCCGGCGCGGCGGGCCAGACGGCTGAGCGAGTTGAGGGCGAGCAGCACCGCACCGAGGACGCAGAGGAAGACGCCGAGGTCGAAGATGGCGGCGGTGGCAAGTTCGAACTCTTCGAGCGGCCAGAGGTTCACATAGGTGAAGCTGGACGCGAGGAAGGGCGCGCCGAAGAGCCAAGAGCCCAGCCCTGCCGCCGCGGCCGTGAGGGCGCCCAAGGCGATGAGGGCATGGTGGTCGATCCTTTGCCGCGTTTCCGTCCAAGCAAGGCCGGAGGCCATGTATTGCATGACCGTGGCGATGGCGAAGACGAGGCCCGCGACGAAGCCGCCACCGGGCAGGTTGTGGCCGCGCAGGAAGATGAACACACCGATCATCATGGCGACGGGCAGGATGAAGCGAGTGGCCATCACCATCAGAAGCGGGTGACGGTCACCGGCAAAGCCTGTGCGCGTGGCGGCCATGGCGCGGAGCGCATCATTGGCGGGGCCGGGTTTCAGCAGCGCCTCGACAAGCGCGTAGATCAGGAGCGCGGCGATGCCGAGGACGATGATCTCGCCATAAGTATCGTAGCCGCGGAAGTCGACGATGATGGTGTTGACCGCATTGGTGCCGCCCGCGCCGGGTTTGGACTGTTCAAGGTGATAGGCCGAAATGGTGGGGAAGGCGAAGTTGCGGGTCATGATCGCATAGGCCAGCGCGGCGATGCCTGCGCCCGCACTGATGGCGATGACGGCATCGCGGGTGCGGCGGACCGGGCTGCTTTCGCGCGGGGTTTCCTTGGGCAGGAAGTTCAAGGCCAGCAGCATGAAGACGACCGTCACCACCTCGACCGTGATCTGGGTGAGGGCGAGGTCGGGGGCCGACAGCCACGCAAAGCCCAGCGAGATGATCAGACCGATGATCCCGATGAGGATGAGCGACAGGAGGCGGTTGCGGTGCATTAGCGCGACGCCCAGCGTGGCGAACATCAAGAGGCCCCAAGAGATGGCGGTGACGGGTGTGATCGCCAGCATTTCGCGCGTGCCGGGGGTGTGGGTGCCACCGTTGAAGGCCCAGAGCGCGGTGGCGCCGATGGCGATGGTGCCGATGGCGATGGCGCGGGTGAGCGAGCCGTTGTGCAGGAATTGCGTCACGCTGCGCGCGGTGGCGGCCAGCGGTTCGACGATGGCGTCGAAGATCGCTTTCGCCTCGGGGCGCGGGGTGGCGTCCCAGAGGGCGCGCAGGCGCGGGAAGAGGGCGAGCATGGCAAGGCCGCCGCCGATCGCCGCAAGCGACATCCAGAGCGCCGGGGAATAGAGGCCATGCCAGTGCTTGATATACACCTCTTGCGGGGTGCCGGTGACGGCGGAAGCGGCGGCATTGACCAGCCATGCGGCGGTGGTCATGGGCATGAGGCCGATCAGGACGACCAGCGTGGCGAGAAGCGCGGGCGCGGCCCAGAGACCGAAGCCCGGATCATGCGGCTTGTGCGGGTAATCATCGCGCTTGGGCCCGAGGAAGGCATGGGCGAGGAAGCGGAAACTGTAAGCCACCGAGAAAAGCGCAGCCAGGGTGGCCAGCACCGGCACGAGCCATGCCGGGCCGAGGGCGGTATGCGCGGCCTCTTCGAGCATCAGTTCCTTGGAGAGGAAGCCGTTGAAGGGCGGGATGCCCGCCATCGACAGGGCCGCAATGCCCGCGATGGTGAAGGTGACGGGCATCAGGTGGCGCAGGCCGCCAAGGCGTTTCAGATCGCGGGTGTGGGTTTCGTGATCGACGATCCCGGCCGACATGAAGAGGGCGGCCTTGAAGGTGGCGTGGTTGATGATGTGGAAGACGGCGACGGTCGCGGCCTTGGCCGTGCCCATGCCCAGAAGCATGGTGATCAGGCCGAGGTGGCTGACCGTCGAGAAGGCGAGGAGCGCCTTGAGGTCATCTTTGAAGAAGGCGATCTTGGCCCCGATCAGCATGGTGATCAGGCCCGCCGAGGTGACGATCCAGAACCATTCCGGGGTGCCCGCCAGCACGGGCCACATCCGCGCCATCAGGAAGATGCCCGCCTTCACCATCGTGGCGGAGTGCAGATAGGCCGAGACGGGGGTGGGGGCGGCCATGGCGTGGGGCAGCCAGAAGTGGAAAGGGAATTGCGCGGATTTGGTGAAGCAGCCCAGAAGGATCAGGATCAGCGCGGGCAGATACCAGTCGGAGGCCTGGATCGCCTCTTTCTGCGTGAGGATCACCGAGAGATCATAGCTGCCCGCGATGTTGCCGAGGATCAGCATGCCCGCGATCATCGCGAGGCCCCCGCCGCCGGTAACGGCCAGTGCCATGCGCGCGCCTTGGCGGCCTTCGGGCAGGTGCTTCCAATAGCCGATCAGAAGGAAGGAGGAGAGCGAGGTCAGTTCCCAGAAGATCAGGAGAAGCAGGATGTTGTCGGACAGGACGATCCCCACCATCGCGCCCTGAAAGAGCATGAGGTAGGTATAGAACACCCCCATCGGATCGGACTTTGCGAGATAGAATCGCGCGTAGAGGATGATGAGAAGGCCGATGCCGAGGATCAGCCCCGCGAAGAGCAGGCCGAGACCATCGAGCATGAAATTCGCGTTTAGGCCAAGGGAGGGCAGCCATTCGATGCGGGTGGTCACCACCTCGCCCCGCAGGACGGCGGGGGCCTGCAGGCCCAAAAGCACCAGCGCGAGAAGGGTGACGGAGCCCGTCACGGTGGCGCAGGCGGTGCGGCCCGCGCGGATCATGAGGCCCGGCAGCAGGGCACCGAGGAAGGGCAGGGCGGCAATCAGCGCAAGGGTCATCGTGAAACGGTCTCTCCCTTTGCGCCGTGTCCCCGACGCACACTCCCTATTCGTCTGGGTTTGCCCGAAAGTTAGGGCATCCGTTCGGACGGACCCACACCATCTGGGCAAAATGTTCGATCAGATCAAGATGCAGATGCGGCGAAACGGGCACAACCGGTGCGGATGCGTTGCGATTCCGACGCAGGGGCTGGGGTGGCGCGAGGATCAGCCCTGCAGGGCGGCGGGGTCGATCAGGTAGCGCTGGGCGAGGGGGATGGCGGCTGCGCCAAGGGCGCGGGCCTCGGCCCCCACGGTGCCTTCGCGAATCTGGGGCGGTTCGACCCCCGAAAGATCGATCCGGTTGAGGGCGGCGATGGTGCGGCGGGTGATTTCGGCGCGGATGCGGGCGGGCATCCAGCCGTCGATCATCACCGCCTCGAGTTCCACGAGCGCGGCTGCGGAGAGGGTGGCGTAGGCGAGGCCCTCGGCGGCGTGCTGGACCCAGTTTTCCAGAAGTTCGGGCGAGACGCGCCACTCGACATGCTGTTCCCAGAGGTGATCGCTGCTTTCACCTGCGGCTTCCATAAGTTCGGACAGCCGAGACATGGAGGCCACGTCGAAGAGGCGCTGGAGGCGGCCGTCGGGGCCGGGAACGGGCAGGGGACCGACGCCGCCCGCATTGCCGGTGCGCCCCGTGAAAAGCTGGCCGTTCAGGACGAGGCCGCCGCCGATGAAGGTGCCGAAGTAGAAGTAAAGGAAATCCTTGGGCTTTTCACCCGTTCCGAAGACCAGTTCCGCGCCGCAGGCGGCGGTGGCGTCATTCTGGATATGGACGGGCATCCCCGCCAGCGCCGAGATTTCGGTGGCGATGTCGTGGTTGCGCCAAGCGTCCATTTCGGACTGCGGCGCGCCGATGTAGCGGACCCAGTTCCAGAGTTGGAAGGGCATGGCGATGCCCATGCCGCCGATGCGGTCGCGCTGGAACGGGGGAAGGGCGTCGGTGACGGCGGGCAGCGCTTCGCGCACGAAGGCCACCACCGTGGAGGGGGTGGGGTAGCGGTAGATGCGACGGCGGGACGAACGCACGCGGCCGAGGAAATCCACCAGCATCAGATCGGCGGAGCGGCGGCCGATCTTGAGGCCGAGGAAGAAGGCCCCTTCCGCATCCAGCGACATCGGGACCGAGGGCTGGCCGATGCGGCCCCGGATCGGTTCGCCGCGCAGAAGAAGGCCGTCCTGTTCAAGCGAGCGCATGATGACCGAGACGGTCTGCACGGAAAGCCCGGTGATGCGGGCCAGATCGGACTTGGCCAGCGCCCCCTGTTGGCGCAGGATGGACAGGACGAGCCTTTCATTATGGGCGCGCATGCCCGACTGGTTCGATCCCCGGAAGCCCGAAGCTTCGGGAATCGGACGATCGGACATCGTCTCGGCCTGCTGTCTCACGTCTCCTCCCGCCCGGGGTTTTGCCCGGATTTGAGGCGAGGATGCGCGGGGAATCGGCGGCCTGTCAATAATAAATCAGAGTGATTTAATTATCTTGACGTGGCGTCGGGAATCGGTTTTCTTGTGCCCTGTCGCAACGGGCAAAGGCCCGCACGGCATGTCACACAGGGGGTGTACCCCCGGATTTTCTTGGGAGGAAAATCAATGAAATTCAAAGCAAAGGCCCTTGCGGGCGCTGCCACGCTTGCGCTTCTGTCCGTGGCCCCGGCCATGGCGCAGGACGTTTCTGCCTGCCTGATCACCAAGACCGACACCAACCCCTTCTTCGTCAAGATGAAGGAAGGTGCAGAAGCCAAGGCGGCCGAACTGGGCGTTTCGCTGAAGTCCTACGCGGGTAAGGTTGACGGCGACCACGACAGCCAAGTCGCGGCCATCGAAGCCTGCATCGCCGATGGCGCGAAGGGCATCCTGATCGCCGCGTCCGACACCAAGGCGATCGTCGACTCGGTGAAGAAAGCGCAGGAAGCGGGCATGGTCGTGATCGCTCTCGACACGCCGCTTGATCCGGCGGATGCCGCTGACGCGACCTTCGCGACCGACAACCTGGAAGCTGGCAAGCTGATCGGTGCTTGGGCTGCCGCGACGCTGGGTGCGGAAGCCGCCAATGCCAAGATCGGCTTCCTGAACCTGACCCCGTCGGAGCCGACGGTGGACGTCCTGCGCAACCAGGGCTTCATGATGGGCTTCGGGATCGACGTGGCTGACCCGAACGACATCGGCGACGAAACCGATGCGCGTATCGTTGGCCACGACGTGACCAACGGGAACGAAGAAGGCGGCCGTAAGGCGATGGAAAACCTTCTGCAGATCAACCCGGATATCAACGTGATCCACACGATCAACGAGCCGGCCGCTGTGGGCGCCTACCAGGCGCTGAAGGCTGTGGGCAAGGAGAACGACGTGCTGATCGTGTCGGTTGACGGCGGCTGCCCGGGCGTTGCCTCGGTCAAGGACGGCGTGATCGGTGCGACCTCGCAGCAGTACCCGCTGATGATGGCGGCGCTGGGCGTGGAAGCCATCAAGAAGTGGGCCGACACCGGCGAGAAGCCGCAGCCGACCCCCGGCAAGGCCTTCTTCGACACCGGCGTGGCGCTGATCACCGACAAGCCCGCCGAAGGCGTGCCGTCGATCGACACCACCAAGGGCACCGAGCTCTGCTGGGGCTAATCTGAAAAGTCTTGTGCGGGGGGCCTGTCCCCCTGCACCATCCCGCAAGGGAGAAAACGGGGGCGGCTCTCGATCAGGGCCGCCCTTCGTCTAGGCAGCGCCCGGATGACGGGTTGAACGGGGGGACAGATGAGCCAGCCACAGGAATTCGAGAAGGTTCTCGAACAGAGCGCGACGACCGTCGCGCATTTCGATGAGCACAGGAGCGGTCTGCGCAAGCTGCAGCATTACCTGCATTCCAACCCGGCCGCCGTGCCGATGATCGTTCTGGTCGCGCTGATCATCTTCTTTGCCGCTGCGCGCGATGGTGCGGTCCTGTTGGAATTCCGTTGGATCACGGGTGATTTCGAAGGTCTGCGGTTCTTTTCTGCCTATACGCTGACGCTGATCATGCAGCAGGTGGCCGTGGTCGGTATCCTTGCTGCGGCGCAAACGCTTGTCATCCTGACGGCGGGCATTGACCTTGCCATCGGCGTGGTCATGGTTTTCGCCTTCGTTCTGATGGGTCATGCGGTGCTGACCTATGGCTTGCCGTGGTATCTGGCGATCCTTGCAGGGTTCTTGCTTGCCGGACTGTGCGGCTGGATCAACGGCGTTCTGGTCGCGCGACTGCGGTTGCCGCCGTTCATCGTGACCTTGGGCACGTGGAATATCTTCATGGCGGTCTGTCTGATCTATTCCGCCAACGAAACCATGCGCGAGGCCGACCTGACGGCCTTGACGACCGGGCTGCACTTCTTCGGGAACCGCTTTGAACTGGGCGGCGCGCAGATCACTTACGGCGTCATCTGTATGGTTCTGGTCTATGTCGCGCTTTGGTACATGCTGAACTACACAGCCTTTGGGCGCCACATCTATGCTGTTGGCGACGATCCGGATGCGTCTGAGCTGTCGGGTGTCAGGGTCAGCCGGGTGCTTATCGGGGTCTATGTCCTTGCCGGTGTGATCGCGGCCTTGGCGGCGTGGGTGTCGATTGGGCGGAACGGGTCGATCTCGCCCTCGACCGTGACCACAGACTTCAACCTGCAGGCCATCACGGCGGCGGTGATCGGGGGCATCTCGCTGTTCGGCGGGCGGGGATCGATCCTTGGCGTGCTGTTCGGGACGCTGATCGTGGGCGTGATGAGCATGGGTCTGAACATGCTGGGCGCGGACCCGCAATGGAAGGTGCTGCTGACAGGTATCCTGATCATCGGCGCTGTCGCCATTGACCAGTGGATCCGCAAGGTTTCGGGCTGAGGGAGGACGAGATATGGCTGAACCCATTCTGACGGCACGCGGTCTGACCAAGCGCTATGGGCGCGTGACGGCGTTGGATAACTGTGACTTCGACCTCTATCCCGGCGAGATCCTTGCGGTGATCGGCGATAACGGGGCGGGGAAGTCCACGCTGATCAAGGCGTTGTGCGGGGCGGTGGTTCCGGATGAGGGCGAGATCAAGCTGGATGGTCGGCCCGTGCAGTTCACCAACCCGATGCAGGCGCGCGATGCCGGGATCGAGACGGTGTACCAGAACCTTGCGCTGTCGCCCGCGTTGTCGATCGCGGACAACATGTTCATGGGGCGGGAAATCCGCAAACCCGGTGTGCTGGGCAGCATGTTCCGCATGCTGGACCGCAAGGCGATGGAGAAGATGGCGCGCGACAAGCTGTCCGAACTGGGCCTGATGACGATCCAGAACATCGGGCAGGCGGTGGAGACGCTGTCGGGCGGACAGCGGCAGGGCGTGGCGGTGGCGCGGGCGGCGGCCTTTGGGTCGAAGGTCGTGATCATGGACGAACCGACCGCCGCGCTGGGGGTGAAGGAAAGCCGCCGCGTGCTGGAACTGATCCTTGACGTGAAGAAGCGCGGGCTGCCGATCATCCTGATCAGCCACAACATGCCGCATGTCTTCGAGGTGGCGGACCGCATCCATATCCACCGTCTGGGCAAGCGGCTCTGCGTGATCGATCCGAAGGAATACACGATGTCGGATGCGGTGGCTTTCATGACCGGGGCGAAGATGCCGGAACATGTGATGGCCTGAGCGCCATTGCCAGAGCGCGGGAAAGGGGGCCGTTCGGCCCCCTTTTTCATGGCCCGCGCCCGCCCTTGCCATTCGGGCGATGCGGTGGAAGCATGCGGCATGGCAGGGGACAGGGCAGTCAAGACAGGGGCACGGCGCGGCGAAAGGCGGGCGCAGATCGCGCGGGCGGCGCTGGCGGTGATGGCGCGCGGCGGCGTGGCGCGGCTGACGGCACGGAGCGTGGTGGCCGAGGCGGGGCTGTCACTCGGCCATCTGACCTATAACTTCGCGGGCATGGATGACGTGCTGTCTGAGGCCTATCGCCTGCTGTCTGCCGATCTGGCCGAGGCGGGTGAGGCGGCCTTGGCGGCGGCGGACAGCGCTGAGGCGCGGGTGTCGGCCTTTCTGCGGGCGGGCTTTGCCGCGCCCTTCCTGACGCCAGACCATCTGCGGCTGCGGCTGGATCTGTGGTCGGCAGCGCGCTGGCATGGTGGGATCGCCGCAACGGAGCGTGATCTTTATGACCGATATCGGGATCGGCTGACCGGGTTGCTGGCGCCCTTCGGCGCCCCGCCGGATCGGGTGGCGGCGGTGGTGGATGTGGTGATGGCGGCGCTGGATGGGCTGTGGCTGGACCATGCGCGGCGCGGCGATGCGGCCGCGCTGGCCCGGGGTCTGGCGGAATGCGAGGCGCTGCTGTTCAGCCTTGCGCCAGAAGGAAGCGGCGGACATGGGGAAGGACGCGATCCGTCGCCTCGATGAAGATGGCGTGTTTCAGGCCGTCGAGGATGACGAGATCCGATCCCGGCAGGGCCTTGTGGATTTCGGCATTGAGGCGCGGGTTGCAGCCGCCGTCGAGTTCGCCCGTGATGATCTGGGCGGGCGCGGTGACCCTGTGCAGCCAAGGCGCCATCTCGGTTTCGGCATAGATGTCGAAGACGTTCAGGAAGACATCGGGGTCGGTGTCCATCACCTGTCGCTTGCGCCAGTCGATCACGTCGGGGCGGGCGGCGCAGAAGGCATCCGTGAACCAACGCGCGGTGAGCGTGTCGAGGACGGGGCCGATCCCACGGTCGCGCATGGCGGCGACGACGGCGCGGACCTTGGCGCTGTCGTCCTCGGTCCGGAAGGCGGCGGTGGACCAAAGGCCGAGCGACAGCACGCGGTCGGGAAAGCGCAGCGCGTAGCGCGGCCCGATCATCCCGCCCAGCGAATGTCCGGCGAAATGCGCCCGGTCGATGCCGAGGCGGTGGCGCAAGGCCTCTAGATCATCGACGAGGTCGTCGAGGGTGAAGCGCCCCTCGGGCAGGGGTGAGAGGCCATGACCGCGCAAATCGTAGCTGATGCAGGTGAAACGGTCCTTTAGGCCCGCGACCATGCCGTCGAAGGTGGCGCGGCGCGCGCCGATGCCGTGGATCAGGAAGAGGGCGGGGCCTTGGCCTGCGACGGAGAAGGCGCTTTGGATCGCCATGGCGTCACGCAGGTTTCGGATCGCTGGCGAGGCGCCCGGCGGTGGCCCAGTCATCCTTTGCGACATCGGTGAAGACCACGGTGACCATGGCGGGCGTGCCGCCGCAGGTATCGCACCAGGCCTTTGTCACGGCTTCGGCGCAGGCGCGTTTCTGGTCGCGGCTGCGGCCTTCGAACATCTCGATGCGGATGATGGGCATGGGGTTTTCTCCGTTTTGTCAGGCGGCCTTGCGGCGGAGTGGCAGGAGATGGGGCATCACCTCCTGCGAGAAGAGGGACATCATATCGAGCGTCTCTTGTTGCGGCTGACCGAAGACGGAGGTGGTGATGACCTCGTCGATCCCCATTTCGGCATAGGCGGCGAGGCGGTCGATCATCTCGTCCTTCTGGCAGATCAGGATGTTCTGGCCCAGTTCTTCGGCCGTCTGGGTGCGGGGAAGGGGCCGGATGATGCCGTTGTCGACGATGCCGGGGCCGCCGAAGACATTGTCGAAGCTGCTGTAATAGCGGTGGGCGGTGTCGACCATGCGGCGGCGCTGCGCTTCGGAGGTGACGAGAAAGACGCCCCGCTGCAGCGACAGGCGGCTTTGCGATGCGGGGTTCTGGTCGCGCCCGCGGAAGAAGGCAGCGACTTGGCTTTCCAGCACGCCATGGGTGGCGGAGAGGGGGGTCGTCTGGACGTGATAGCCGCGGCGGGCGGCGGCCTCGATCGCCGGGGGGGCCATGACGCCGAGCATGAGGGGGATCGGGTCTTCGGGGCGCGGCATGATGGTGAGCGGGTCGAAGCGGTAATGGGTGCCGGACCAGGACACCTCTTCGCGGGTAAGCAGCGCCTCGAGCACGGCGAGGGCCTCTTCGAAACGGTCGCGCGTTTCCTCCATCGGGACGTCGATACGGGCGGTTTCATAGCCGAAGGCCCCCTTGCCGACGCCCAGCATGAGGCGGCCATCGCAAAGCGCCTGAGCCTGCACCACCTCGCCCGCGAAGACGCGCATGTCGCGCAAGGGAAGCTGGCAGATCGAGGTGACCAGACTGATCCGCGAGGTATGGGCCGCGATCTTGACGGCCATCTGCAGGGGCGAGGGCACGAGGAGGATGTTGACGAGGTGATGTTCCGGAATACCCACGCCGCGATAGCCGCAGCTTTCTGCATGGATCGCCTGCGCCACGGTATCGGCATAGAGACGTTTGCCCCCGGTCGCCGGGTCGAGCATGTGGCTGGACAGGAAATGGACGAAATCCATGGCGCGTGCCTTTCCGGCTGAACAGGCCGCGATGCGGCGGCCCGCATCAGGATGGTACGGGCGTACCAATTCCGTCAAGCCTCTTGGGCGGAGCCGGTCAGCCGCTGCGGGGGGCCAGACGCAGGATCGCCGGGCCGAGTTCGGCAAGGGGGAGCATCCGTTCGACCGCGCCGAGACGCTGCGCCGCGCGAGGCATGCCGAAGACATCGCAGCTTGCCTCGTCCTGACCGAGGGTGCGGGCGCCCGCATCGCGCATGGCACGCAGGCCAAGGGCGCCATCGTCGCCCATCCCCGTCATGATCACGCCAATGGACGCGTGGCCTGCGGCCTGCGCGACCGAGCGGAAGAGCACATCGCAGGACGGGCGATGGCGCGAGACGGGCGGGCAGTCCTGCAGGGCGATGTGGCAACCGGCCCCGCTGCGGCGCAGGAGCATGTGGCGGTTGGCGGGGGCGATGAAGGCGTGACCGCGCAGCGGCCTGTCGCCGGGGCGCGCCTCGCGCACGGTGAGGCGGCTGGCGCCGTCGAGGCGGCGGGCGAAGGGGGCGGTGAACCCTTCCGGCATATGCTGCACGATCAGGAGCGGTGGGCCATCGGGCGGCAGGGTCTGCAGCAGGATGCGCAACGCCTCGGTCCCGCCGGTGGAGGCGCCGATGGCGACGATGGGGCCGGTCTGTAGCCTGTCGGTGCGGGCAGCGGAAGGATGAGGCGGTTTCACCTGCGGCATGGGGTTTGTCCTGCGGTGCCGTTGTCCTTTGCTGCGCGGCCGGAAGAAGGGATGGTCGGGACCTATGGCCGTGCCGTGGCGGAGTGTTCCCGGGGGGCGGGCTTAGGGCGGCGGGTCGAAGAGCGTGACCGCTGCCGTGGCGGGCGGCGGTGGCGCCTGCAGATCTGGCAGGAACGCGGCCAGACGCTGCGCCCGGAGGCAGGCGGTTGTGGCGGGCATGGGCTGGGGGGCGGCCTCTGCGGCAGCCTCGGCTGCGATCCGGGAAAGGGCCGTCAGGCGTTGCAGCAGCGGATCGAGGCGTTGCAGCGCCGTGGCGAGATCGCCCTGATCGGCGAGACAGGGCAGAAGCGCCGAGAGAAGGGCGACCTCCAGTTCCCGCGCCTCGGCGGCCAGACCCCGCGTCTCGGCGGCCATGGCGGCGAGGAGGTCGGGCAGAAGGATCGGCTCGGTCACGCCAGAGGCCCGGTGACGGATTCGATGCAACGGCGCAGCTGTTCCTTGGTGAAGGGCTTGTTGATGAGGTTGTTCAGGCCGAGCGCCCGGCCGTTCGCGATCATGTTCGCGTCGGCCCGCCCGGTGACGATGATGAAGCCGAGCCGTTGCAGGCCCGGCGTGCGGCGGACACGTTCGAGCAGCGCGAGGCCGTCCATATCGGGCATGTGGAAATCGGAGATCACCATATGGACCGGCGTGGCGACCAGCCCGGCAAGAGCGGCGCTGCCGTTGTTGTAGGTCGTGTAGTTGAACACCTCCATCCAGTCGAGGACTTCGGTGATCAGGTGGCGGCTGACGGCGGTATCGTCGACGACCGCGATCCGGAGGTCGGAGCGTTTCATGATCGGCCTTTCTTTGCGTGTTTGGGCCTTGGCGGGGCCTGGTTCGGGCAGGGGATCACCCGATCTTTCGGTAGGCGGTGATGTCTTCGCAGCGGAAGGCGGGGGCGGCGGGGCCTGTTAGCCGTTCGGAATGGCCCAAAAGCAGCCAGCCGCCCGGGGCGAGCAGATCGGCGCAGCGCTGCCAGAGCCGTTCCTGCCTGTCGCGCGGGAAGTAGATCGCGACATTGCGGCAGAAGATGACGTGGAAGGGGCCGCGCATCGGCCAGTCGCCGTTGAGGTTGAGGGGCAGGAACTGCACGAGGCGGCGCACATCCTCGCGGATGCGGGTGGAACCGGGCGGCCCGAAGAGGGCGCTGCGCTGGGCGGGGGTGAGGGCGGCCAGCTGCCTTGGCCCATAGTCACCCTCGGCAGCGCGGCACAGCACCTGTTCGTCGATGTCGGTGGCGAGGATGCGGGCATCCAGCCGCGCGATGTCGGGGCAGGCGAGATGGAGGTTGGCCGCGATGGAATAGGCCTCTTCGCCGGTGGAACAGGCGGCGGACCAAAGGCGCAGCCGCCCGCCCCTGCGCAAGGGTTCGATCAGCGGAGGGAGGATCCGTTCGCGCAGCAGGGCGAAGTGATGGGCCTCACGGAAAAAGGCGGTGACATTGGTGGTGATCGCCGAGATCAGGGCAGCGCGTTCCGACCGGGCTGCGGGGTCGTCCAGACGGGCGAGGAAGGCCCGGAAACCCGACATGCCCATGCTGCGGAGCCGACTGCCCAGCCGCGCCTGCAGCATCGGGCGTTTGCCATCGGCCAACGCGATGCCGGTTTCACGTTCGACGATCCGCTGCAAGAGGGCGAAGGTCGGGGCGTCGATCTCTTGATCGGCCTTGCCCGGGGCGATGGGATCCGGCATCAGCCACCTTCTACCGTTGAAGGAAGCAGCGCCTCAAGATCGACGATGCGGATCAGGCGGCCAGACTCCACGATCATGCCCGACAGCGCGGCATGAGCCTCTTCGCGCGCGAGGTCGGGGACGGGATGCATGGCATCGGCCGAGGCGGAGAAGATGTCGGTCACCGTTTCGACCAGCAGGCCGACGACACGCTTGCCGATGACGGTGACGATAATGACGTTACGGTCATGTTCGGGAATGCGCGGAAGGCCCAGCTTGGCCGCAAGGTCGAAAATCGGGACGATGGCACCGCGCAGGTTTATGACGCCTTCCACATAATGCGGCGCGTGGGGCAAGGCGGCCGCCCGCGTCCAGCCGCGGATCTCGCGGACAGCGAGGATGTCGATGCAGAAGTCCTGCCCCTGTGCCCGGAAGGCGATGAATTCTCGCGGCTTTGCGGGGCGGGCCGTTTCGCCCGGCGTATGTTCGGATGGGCTGGTGGTTTCGGGCAGGGGGGGCTGCGCGGCGGCGATCGGAAGGGCGGTGGTGGGGAGGGCTGTCTGCATCTGTCACTCGGCGGCTGCGGAAAAGGAGGAAAGACCGGCACGGGATGAGCGCGCCTGCACCAGTTCGGCGGGATCGATTATGAGCGCGACCGACCCGTCACCCAGAACCGTCGCGGCGGCGATGCCCGGAATGTGGCCGTAATTTTCGTCAAGGCTCTTGATGACGATCTGCCGCTGGTCGTCGATCTCGTCGACGATGAGGGCGAGACGGCTTTTGTCTTCGCGTTCGACGATGATGATGACCTGATCTTGGGGCCGGGCGGGGCAATGTGTCAGGCCGAGCGCGGTGGCAACGCTGAGGATGGGCAGGCATTGCCCGCGCAATTCCACCAGCCGCCCGCCATCACCGAGACTGTGCAGCGCCGCGCCGTCAAAGCTCAGGGTTTCGACGATGCTGGACACGGGCAGCACCAGCGGTTGCCCCCCGGCGCGGACGACCATCCCGTCCATGACGGCAAGGGTAAGCGGCAGGCTGATGCGGAGGGCTGTGCCTTCACCGGGGGTGGAGGTGATGCCGATCCGTCCACCCAGCGCGAGGATCGCGGAGCGGACGACATCCATGCCGACCCCGCGGCCGGACAGGGAAGAGACGGTTGTCGCGGTGGAGAAGCCGGGCAGGAAGAGCAGCGCGTCGATATCCGCCGGACCCAGATCTGCCGAGGGCGGGATGAGACCGCGGTCGACTGCAATCTGCTGGACCCGCGCACGGTCGATCCCGCCGCCATCATCTGAGATGACGATGAGGATGCGCCCGGAGCGGTGCTGCGCCTCGATCCGGACGGTTCCAGTCTCGGGCTTGCCGGCGGCGCGGCGGCGATCGGGCGATTCTATCCCGTGATCCACCGCGTTGCGGACCATGTGGGTCAGCGGATCGGCAAGGCGTTCGATGATGGTGCGATCGACTTCCGTCGATTCACCGACGATCTCGAGCCGGGCTTTCTTGCCCGCGATCGACGCCGCCTCGCGAAGGATGCGGTGCATCCGGTCGAAAAGCGGCTTCAGCGGCTGGGCGCGAATCGCCATCGCGCTGTCCTGAATCATGCGGGAGAGTTGCCGCAGCTGGTCGAGGCTGCGTGCCAGTTCATGCGGGTCTGCGGCGGGGTGGCGGTTGATGGCATCGGTCAGCATCGCGTTGTGGATGACCAGTTCGCCGGCCACATTCACGAGGCGGTCGACACGTTCGACATCCACGCGGAGCGTCGGTTTCTGAGCTGCCGTAGTCACGTCGCGGGCGGATTCGGGCGCGGCCGGTCGCGAGGGAGGCGGCGCAGCGGGGGGGGGCGTCGGGGCCGCGCTGCGCGGCAGGTCCGGCACGATGGCAGGGGGCGGGGCGGAGGTTTCGGCGGGATCGGGCTGCAGGTCCAGATCGGCATGAAAGGCGATGAAGTCGAAGATGGCGCGGATGTCCGCTTCGCTGCGGTCTGTGTGCAGTGTGATCATCCAGCTAAGATAGCTGCTGGTCGGATCGAAGGCCTCTGGTGACGGCAGGGCGGAGAGGTCGAGTGCGCTGTCCATCTCGCCGAAGGCGGCAAGATCGCGCAGGATGAGCGTGGGGTCATGGCCCGCCCGGAAGGCATCTGCATGCGGACGGAAGTGGATCCTCAGTCTACGCCCGGACGTGGCGGACGGCATGTCGGCAAGGGGCAGCGCCTCGAAGGGCGCGAGGGGGACAGGATCGAAGGCAAGCTCGATCCGGACCTGGCTGGGGCCAGCCTCTCCGAAGGCCTTGAGCAGGTCGAGGGCGTGGCGGATCTGGTCGGGATCGAGAGGCGTGCCGCTGCGTTCGCAGGTCACCAGATCGGCAAGATGATCGGCTGCTTCGACCAGGGTCGCGATGCAGTCGGGCTGCGGCAGGCGCGCGCCGGTGCGCAGTTCATCGAGCAGGGATTCGAAGCTGTGGGCGTAGGCCACCAGATCATGGAGCGCGAAGGCGGCTGCCCCGCCCTTGATCGAGTGGACCGCACGGAAGACGGCATTGATCACCTCTCCGTCCGTCTGCCCCCGGGCAAGGGCGCGGAGGCCTTCGTCGAGGGCGGTGAGAAGCTCTTCCGCCTCTTCGAAAAAGATCGCGCGGAGATCGGTGCTGCTGGCCATCGGCGCCTCGGTCAGTATGGGAGGACGCGGCGGATCGTTGCCACCAGCGCTGCGTCGTCGAAGGGTTTGCCGATCCAGCCGGTCGCGCCGATGCGGCGGGCGCGATCCTTCAGGTCTTGCCCGGTTTCGGTGGTGAGAACGAGGATCGGGATACGGGCCGCCTGCTGGCCGGAGCGGACAGCCTCGATCAGGCCGAACCCGTCGAGCCGGGGCATGTTCAGATCGGTCACGATCAGATCGGGCGCGGCCTCGGCCAGACGGTCGAGCGCCTCGCGCCCGTCGCTTGCGAGCGTTACAGCATAGCCTGCATCGTGGAGCGCGGCGCGCAGGAGTTCGCGCATCGTCAGGCTGTCATCGACGGCGAGGACATGGGCGGGGCAGCGGTCTCTCATTCAAGACCTCCGGGCAGGGCCGACGGCCCGGTCGGGATCAGACCAGCGGCGCCCAGTTGCGCGAGGCGGATGGCGCAATCTGGCGCGATATTGAGGAGCGCGAGGCCCTGACCCCGGCCCTGCTGGCGCCGCTGGGCCGCGAGGAGGACCTGCAGACCGGCCGCCCCAAGATGATCGAGCGAGGCGGCATCGAGGTGAAGGTCGCCATCGGCCTGTAGGATCTGGTCCCAGAGGGTGCAGGCGGCGTCGACATCGAGCCGGGCGGGAAGAGGAAGAACATGCGGCATGGGGCGGACCTGTCGGAGGCGAAAGGGAGTCGGGCGGCAGCGATCAGAACTCTTCCCAACCGGATTGCGCGGCGACAGCGCGGGCGGGGGTGCGGCTGTGGCTGTCGCGGGCTGGGGCGGTTTCAGCGGGGCGCAGGGGCGTGACCTTGCCATCCCGGGTGGGCGTTGAGGCGGGGGCGACCGGTACCGGGGTGCCGTCGAGGCGGAAGCGCTGCATGAGGGCGGCGAGGCTTTCGGCGGCGCGGTGGAGGGAGTGGCTGGCGGCGGTGGATTCCTCGACCATCGCGGCGTTCTGCTGCGTGACTTGATCCAGCATGGTGACGCCGGAGTTGATCTCGGTGATCCCGGTGGCCTGTTCGCGGGAAGATTGGGCCAGCGCGGAGACCTGTTCCGCGATGTTGTTGACCCCAGCCAGGATGGCCTTGAGCGTGCCGCCGGCCTGCCCGACGAGGGTGACGCCATTTTCCACCTGACGGCTGGAGGCGGAGATGAGGGTCTTGATCTCGCGCGCTGCTTCGGACGAGCGCTGCGCCAAGGCGCGCACTTCGGAGGCGACGACGGCGAAGCCGCGGCCAGCCTCACCCGCGCGTGCGGCCTCGACCCCCGCATTGAGCGCGAGGAGGTTGGTCTGGAAGGCGATCTCGTCGATCACGCCGATGATCTGGCTGATCTGGCGCGAGGAGGTTTCGATTTGACCCATCGCCTCGACCGCGTCGGTGACGACGCGCCCCGATTCTTCGGCCTCGCGATGCGCGGCGCGGGCGGATTGGTCGGCGCTGGCCGCGCTTTCGGCGGCGGAGCGGACGCTGGCCGTCAATTCATCCAGCGCGGCAGCGGTTTCCTCCAGCGTGGCGGCCTGCCCTTCGGTCCGGCGGGACAGATCTTCGGCGGCGGCGTTCATCTCGGCCGCGTCATTGCGGATGCCGGCGGTGACGGACAGGACTTCGACCAGCGCCTCGGACAGGCGGTCGAGCGCGGTGTTGAAGTTCTGGCGCAGCGGTTCGTAGTGCGGGGGGAAGGCGGTGTGGATGCGATGGGTCAGATCGCCGAGGGCGAGGGCGGTGAGACCATCGCCAAGATGGCGGGCCATGAGGGCCTGCGCCTCTTGTGCGGCGTGACGCTGCGCCTCTTCGGTTTGGGCGGCACGGACACGGGCGGTGACATCCGTCCCGAGGCAGAGGAGATGATCGACCCTTCCCACGTCATCCGGGACGGCATGGAACGTCAGGTCAAGCCATGTGCCGCCATCCGGGCCTTTCAGCTGCAGAAGCGCCGTCGCATGACCTTTGGTCGCGGCCTGTGCGAGGGCCGGGGCAAGCTGCGCATGGTCTTCGCCCAGCAGGGTGGCGAAGGTCTGGCCGACCACGGCTGCGGCATCGCCCCCAGCGGCGCGGGCGGCGGGGGCATTGGCGCGCAGGATGCGCCCATCGGGTGAAAGCTCAAAGAGGGGGTGGTTCAGGTCGATCGCCCTGCGCTGGGCCGTCGCGCGCGGCGGTGCGGCGGCTTCGACAAGGGCGATGACTGCCCCGCCTTCGTTCGGCAGGGGAGTTGTCTTCACCGTCAGGCCGTGAGCGCCTGCGGCGATCGGCTGCGGGGGGGCGGCTGTATCCATCAGGCGGCGGTCGTAGTCGGGCAGGAGCAGGCGGATGTCCGTGCCAATGCTTAGAGGATCGGGGGGCAGCGGCAGATTGCGGCGCAGGGCGGGGCCGTGCTGCGCCAGCAGGGCATGTGCGGCGGCGTTGGCATCGGTGATGCGGCCATCCCTATCCGTCAGGATCAGTGCGGCGGGTGCGGCGTCGAAGCCCACAGCGCGGCTGTCGTCCGTTGTCTGCCCCGGCACGGCACGCGTGGCGCGGCGGACGGCGGCAAGGCCCGTGGTCGTGGCCGCGACGAGCGCGGTCGCGGCGACCACCCCGGCACCCGGCAGACCCGCCGCCAGCGGCAGCCCCCCGGCCAGCATTCCGGCCACCGTTCCGGCGGCCACCATGACCGGCGTTTCGGCCCTGACTTGCGTGATCATCCTGCAGACCTCCATCCTCATCCGGCCGAACCGTGGCCGCGTCCTTGCCTGTGCTTCCCCCCAAATCTGCGGCTGATTCGTTAAATCGTGGTAAGTCCCGACCCACCTTTGCCGCGATTTCCGCACCGTCTTCAGAACAGCAGCACTTCGCCCGGGCGGATCGGGGAGGCGGGGCTTTCCTCAACTGCGGTTGGGGGCAGGAGAAATTGCTGCGCCCGGCCTTCGGCAGGCCAGAAACGCAGGCGCCGCGCGCGATTGCCACCGACCGAGCCGCCGATGCAGGGAATGCCTTCGCGGCGCAGGAAATCTTGGGCGAAGGCGAGGTTGCGGCTGCCGATGTCGGGCAGGTGCGGTTGCAGATGGGCACCGCCGAACAGCTTGGCCCGCAGGGAGGGGCGGTCGGCCCCGTGGCGTAGGAGGGCGTTGATCAGAAGCTCCATCGCGTGCAGGCCGTAGCGGAGCGTGGCGGCGCCCCCGACCGGGCCGTCGGGCAGAAGGAAGTGGTTCATTCCGCCAAGTCCGGCGCGGGCATCCCAGAGGCAGGCCGCGATGCAGGAGCCGAGGACGGTGGAGATCACTTCGTCCGGCCCGGTGCTGACGTGGTGTTCCCCCTGCAGAAGGGGAATCATGCGGGGGGCGGTCGCCCCGGGCTGGGGATGCCGGGGCGAGGCAGGCGGGGGAGGGGAAAGATGATCGCGCTGGGACATGTGCGGCAGCATAGGCCGCGGCGGGTTAACCGACCCTTTGCGCGGTCAGCCCTGGCGCGCGACCGGGTGGCCTGAGGCGGCAGGCGGGCCGTCGAGCCCCGCCAGATGATCGAGCGACAGCCGCCCCGGCCCGCGGGCGGCTACAGCGAGAAGGCAGGCGGCCCAGAGGCCATGGGTCTGCCAAGCGTGGGGATAGACGAAGATCTGGATCACCGCCGTCATCGCGAGAAGACCGAGCGCTGAAAAGCGGGTGGCGAGGCCGAGAATCAGGAGGAGGGGCAGGACATGCTCGGCCACCGTGGCGGCGACGGCGGCGATGTCGGAGGGGATCAGCGGCAGGGCGTATTCATGTTCGAAGAGGAAGAAGGTGCTGTCGGCGATCTGCCAGCCGTCCATCTTGGTGCGGCCCGAGGCAAAGAAGATTGCGGCAGGGAAGATCCGCAGGGCGAGGGCGGGGATGTCCCATGCGATCTGGTCGAAGAGGCCGTTGATCTGGCGGAGGAGGCCGGTGGTCGAGGTCATTGCGCGGTCCTTTCAAGGAGGCCGGCAAGCGTGCCGGTCTGGATGAGGCGGGTGAGAAGCGGGCCCGGATCCGCCCCTTCGGCCAAAGCGGCGGCGGCTAGGAGGGAGTCGCCGCGCAGGAGGGCGGCGAGGAAGGCGGCCTCGCCGGGGGAAAGGGCGAAGACGGGCACCCGGTCGGCGGTATCACGCAGGATCAGGGCGTTCTCGGCGCGGTCGGGGCGCAGGGGTTTGTCGGGCTGGGCTGCGCCGGGCTGGTTTGCCTGCCAGATCGAGACCACTGCGAAGCGGGAGCGCAGCAGTTGCACCGAAGGGTGCAGATGCAGGGTGAAGCGTGCGGGATCGGTGGCAGCCGTCGCCAATGCGTCGCGCGGGGCGGGGCGGGCGTCAGCGGCATGGTAGGCCTGCCCGCGCAGCCATTCGAGGCGCGCCACATCAGGCAGATAGGGCAGATCGCGCAAGGGCCGGAACGCCTGCAGGAAGGCCGGGAAGCCTTCGCCCCAGAGAAAGAGGCGGGGATCGCGGGGCGGGTGGTCACGCAGGAACAGGCGTGCGGTGGCCGCGAAGAAATCGGCACCCACGAGGCGTTCGATCACAGGAAAGCGTCGGGCCAGCGCCCGGGTCAGGCCATGGGCCACGTTGTTGCGGTAGACGGCGAAGCGGGTCGCGGCCTCGTCCGGTGCATGGGCCGTGACGCCGGGAGGGAGGCTGCCGTCGAATAGGCCCTGACGGAAGGCGCGGGTGAGATCGATTTGCGCGGTCATGCGGCACCCGTGAGCGGAAGGGCGTGGCGGGAAAGGATCGCATCGGCGCGCGCGGCCTCGGCCAGCAGAATGTCGAAGGGGGGGATGTCGTTGTCCCATTCGATCAGGGTGGGCAGAGGGCCCGAGTCGGCGATCACCTGCGCGTAGAGTGACCAGACGGGATCGGCGACGGTACTGCCGTGATCGTCGATGAGGAGGGGGCCGGAGGGGAGGGTCTCTTCGGCATGGCCGCCAAGATGGATCTCGCCCACCTGCGAGAGGGGGAAGGCAGCCAGCCAGTCGCGCGGATCGCGGTGGTGGTTTGTGCAGGACACGAAGACGTTGTTGATGTCGAGCAGAAGTCCGCAGCCGGTGCGGCGGGCGATTTCGGCCAGGAAGTCGGGTTCGTCGATGCTGGACTGTTCGAAGAGGATGTAGGTCGAGGGGTTTTCCAGCAGCAGGCGGCAGCCGAGGGCGGACTGCACCTCGTCGACATGGTCGCAGATGCGGGACAGGGTTTCGGGCGTGTAGGGCAAAGGCAGGAGGTCGTTGAGGTAATCGCCGCCATGACTGGACCATGCCAGATGTTCGGAAAAGGCGGCGGGCTGATAGCGGGTGATCAGAGCACGCAGGCGGGAGAGGTGGGCTGGATCGGGCCGGTCCGGGCCGCCAATGGAGAGGCCCACGCCATGCAGCGACAGGGCATGATCCTGCCGAAGTGCCGTGAGGTGGCGGTGCGGGGCACCGCCTGCGCCCATATAGTTTTCTGCATGAACTTCGAAGAAGCCGAGGCGCGGGCGGGTCGTACGGATGGCGTCGAAATGTTCCGGCTTGAAGCCGAGGCCGGTTGTGGCGGGCAGGGGCATGGCGGACTCCGTCGCTTGGAAGGGGCCGGGGCGGGGACACCCCGGCCCGACGAGATCAGGATTCGATAGCTTCCAGCGAGCCCATCCCGTTGGGCGTTTCCATCGTGGTGCAGGTGCCAGCGGGGACGAGTTTCCAGGCATTGCCCTGATAGTCGGTCGTCGAGGTGCCGGCGCAGGTCGTGCCCGGACCAGCGGCGCAGTCGTTTTCGCCGGCAAGCGCCACGCCATAGCACTTTTCCATCGCCTCTTCGGCGTGGGAGGCGGTGGCGGCGGCCATGGTCAGGGCGGCGGCCAGCGTGGCGGTCAGGGTGAGGGTCTTGTCGATCATGGTCATCTTGGTGCTCCTTGTCAGACGCAGGTGGGAAGGATGGGCCGATGGTCGGCCAAGGACCGCTGCGGTCCTCGGAGCGTCCTTTCGCGGCGGGGCAGAGGGGCGTTACCGGTGATCACGCGGAGGTGTTCGAAATCCCGAGAAACGCGAGCGACCGTGAGAATGCTGAAACATAGCTGCCGAATGCTGCAATCGGGATGTAACATCCGGAACCGTGATGCGTAGGGACAGGACGGAATGACGACGCGCGAAGCCGAATGGTCGGCGCTGCTAATTGCGGCGATGGAGGGGGATGGGCGGGCCTATGCCCGATTCCTCGGCCTCGTCACGCCCGTCTTGCGGGGGATCGTGCGGGCGCGGGGCCGTGTGCTGGGCCCCGAGGCGCAGGAGGATGTGGTGCAGGAGGTGCTGATCGCGATCCACACCAAGCGCCACACGTGGGACCAATCCGCCCCGCTGCTGCCGTGGCTTTATGCGGTGACGCGGCACAAGGTGGTGGATGCCTTCCGTCGTAGGGGCGGGGCGGTGCATCTGCCGATCGAGGATTTCGCCGATGCGCTTGAGGCGCAGGTGGAGGGAGATGGGATGGCCGCGCGCGACAGTGCCGCCCTGATCGGGCGGCTGGATGCGCGGTCGGCGGATATCGTGCGGGCCGTGAGCCTTGACGGGCAGAGCACGGCCGAAGTGGGTGCCCGGCTCAGCATGAGCGAGGGGGCGGTGCGCGTAGCCTTGCACCGGGCGATACGCCGGATGGCGGAGATGGCGAAGGGACGGGACGGATGAAGACGGATGATCTGATCGGGCTTCTGGCGGCGGACAGCGTTCCGTCGGCACCGCTGCATCCGGCGCGGATCGGGGCGATGACTGTAGCGGCGATCGTGGCGGTGGCGGGGCTGTTTCTGGCGCTGGCCGGGATGCGCGAGGGGCTGGCGGTTGTGATGCAGCGGCCGGAGGTGGTGGCCAAGACCCTGCTGCCGCTGATCCTGTTTGTGCTGGTGCTGCCTTGGGCATTGAGGCAGGTGCGGCCCGAGGCGGGCGCGCCGCACTGGGGCCTTCTGCTGTTGCCGCTGGCGGTGGCGGTGGGGCTTTTCGCATGGGCCTTCGCGACCCTGCCGCCCGAGCAGCGCTTTGCCGAGATGATGGTGTCGGCCATCACGGAATGCCTTGGGTTGATCGTGCTTCTGTCGCTGCTGCCGTTGGGGCTGCTTCTGTCGCGGATGCGGCAGGGGGCGAGTGTTGCGCCCATGCGGGCCGGTGCGCTAGCCGGGTTGGCGGTGGGCTGCGGGATCGCGGCGGGCTATTCGCTGTTCTGCACGAAGGATAACCCGATCTTCTATGTCATCTGGTACGGCGTGGCGGTGCTGCTGGTCACCGGGATCGGGGCGTTGGCGGGGCGACGGCTGCTGCGCTGGTAGTCAGAACCACTGGCCGGGTTCCATCAGGCCCAGATCCATCAACTGCTGCGAATGCCATTCGAAAGGCGTGGAATTGTGCCAGCGGAAGCTGCCGATTTCCCACCGCGAGCCGGGATTTGATTTGAGCGCCTTGGCGGTGCGGAAGGAGCAGACGGCGGCGGTCAGGTTGTTGTGCCACGGGCAGGCATAGGTGTTGTACTCCTCATCCGAGAAGGTGAAGTCGGGGCGCAGGACGAGGCCCTTTTTCGCCTTGAAGAGCGAGATGCGGTCGATCTTGCGGCGGGTCCATGGAACATGTTCCTCGAACCGCCAGCGCAGGCCGCCGAAGAAATCGAGTTGCCGTTCCTTGGGGTGCCAGTTGTTGTCCGGGTCCTGCCGCGCGAGGGCATAGTAGCCCGACCTGTCGAGATGGGCGGATTCAAGGCTGACCGCGCCGGGAAAGCGGTCGAGATCCCCGGCATAAAGGTCGATGACATAGGTGAGCATCGCGTCGCGCCGTTCTTCGGCATGGAAGGCGAGGAGGTCGCGCACGGTGCGCGTCTCGCAGAACGGATGGAACAGGTACTCGGAATTAAAGCAGTAGAACATCCACAGGCCGGGAAAGGCGTCGATCAGCTGGTTCACCGCGCCGGGAAGGGCGTTTTCGGCGTGGACGTCATGATCGATGCGGTGGATCTGGGGATCGAGCGCCGGGGCGACGGCGATTTCCGGCGGGGCAAGGAGGAGGACATCGGTGAAGCCTGCGCGCAGGTGATGGCGCAGGGTGGTGTCCACCTCGACCCCGTCCTCGGCCATGATGATGGCCAGTGGTCCCTTGGGCGGGTTTGCCGCCGCTGCGGCGATGAAGGCTGACAAAGACCCGTGCTGCATGCACCCTGCCCGAACTGCACTCTTGCGGCCCTTGGTGACCGTACGGCGCGCAGAGTCCGGCATGGCCCGCGCCGATGCAAGCCCCTTTGGCGGGGCGTCGATTGCGAAATCGCGAGATTTGGCTATATGGGCGCTTGCGGATCAGGGGGGCGAGATGCCGGACACCAAGAAGCTGTTCATCAAGACCTATGGCTGCCAGATGAATGTCTATGACAGCGAGCGCATGGCCGAGACGCTGGGCGCGGAAGGCTATGTCGTGACCGAGGTGGCGGAAGAGGCGGACATGGTGCTGCTGAACACCTGCCATATCCGCGAGAAGGCTTCGGAGAAGCTCTATTCCGACCTTGGCCGGTTGCGGCCGCTGAAGCAGGCCAAGCCCGATCTGAAGATCGGGGTGGCAGGTTGCGTCGCGCAGGCCGAGGGCGAAGAGATCCTGCGGCGGATGCCTCTGGTCGATCTTGTGGTGGGGCCGCAGAGCTATCACCGCCTGCCGGGGATGATGGAGGACATCGCCAAGGGGAAGAAGGCGGTGGACACCGATTTCCCCGCCGAGGACAAGTTCGACCACCTGCCGGAGCGGAAGGTTCTTCGTGGACCGTCGGCCTTTCTGACGGTGCAGGAGGGGTGCGACAAGTTCTGCGCCTTTTGCGTCGTGCCCTACACGCGCGGCGCGGAGGTGAGCCGTCCTGTGGCGCGGCTGCTGGGCGAGGCGCGCGCGCTGGTGGAGAAGGGCGTGAGGGAGATCACGCTCTTGGGTCAGAATGTGAATGCCTATCATGGCGCGGGCGAAGACGGCGCCTGGGGACTGGCGCGGTTGGTGCGGGCCTTGGCGAAGATCGACGGGCTGGAGCGCATCCGATATACGACGTCCCACCCCAACGACATGGAAGACGATCTGATCGCCGCCCACGGCGAGGAGGCGAAGCTGATGCCCTATCTGCATCTTCCGGTGCAGTCTGGGTCTGACCGCATCCTGAAGGCGATGAACCGCAAGCACACGCGCGATCAGTATTTCCGGCTGGTGGAGCGAATCCGTGCAGCGCGGCCCGACATCCTGCTGAGTTCTGATTTCATCGTGGGGTTCCCGGGGGAAAGCGATGCCGATTTCGCCGATACGATGGACCTGATCCGTCAGGTCGGGTTTGGGGCGGCGTTCAGTTTCAAGTACTCCGCACGGCCCGGCACACCGGCGGCAGAAAAGACCCCGGTCGAGGCCGAGGTTGCGGATGCCCGGCTGCAGGAACTGCAGGCGCTGATCACGTCGCAGCAGCGCGCGGCGCAAGAGGCGATGGTTGGGCGCGAGGTGGCGGTGCTGTATGAAAAGGCCGGGCGGCTGCCGGGGCAGATGGTGGGCAAGTCAGACCATTTGCATGCGGTGCATGTCACCGACCCGTCGGCGCGGGTGGGCGATCTGGTGCGGGTCAGAATCACTTCATCAGCCCCCAATTCGTTGGCGGGACTGCGGATCGCGGCCGAAACTGTTTCCTGAAGAGCGACAATACGGCCCTGCAAGTAGGGTTACTTCGGATAATCGGGACAATTCGTCGGACCAAGGTCCGATCGCCATGATTTTGCCTTGATTTGGAGGGCGCGGGGCGGCAATTGTTCCTGCGAGTATCTGTAGGTGGTGATCTGTTAACGAGGAGGGCTTCGGCTTGTTTCGATACTCCAGTCGCGCGCTGGTGGGCGCGCTGTGTGTGGCGCTGAATATGGTGGCGCCGAGCGGGCTTATGGCCCAGACCCAACCCGAAGTAACCGGACGGATCGACTGGGGTGCCTGGATCGATGATGACGGCTGCATGCATTGGTGGGCGGATGGCGGCGTCGAAGGCTATATGGTGCCGCGCCGCGATCCGCATACCGGAAAGCCGGTCTGCCTGAAGCGCAACCTCTGCCTTGTGGAGAACACCGATACGTTGTTCGCCACGGACAGCGCCAAGCTGACCGCCCATGGGCGGGCTCGGTTGCAGTCTTTCTTCCAGTCGGCGGGGGCTTTTGGCTATGCGATCTACGGGCATACCGACAGCCGCGCGTCGGATGAATACAACATCCGCCTGTCGGAGCGCCGCGCTGCGGCGGTGGCGGATGTGGCGCGGTCTGTCGGGGCCCCTGTGGAACGACTGATCGGCTTTGGCGAGCGGCAGCCGCGCGCCAGCAATGCAACGGCGGAGGGCATGCAGCAGAACCGCCGGGTGGAAGTCGTCTGCTATACGTGGGGTCGGTGATGGTGTGTATGAGCTTGCCCCGTGTTGGGGCCTTCGTCGTGATGGGGCTGGCGCTGTCGGCCTGCGGCATCCAGCCCTATGGCGGTCCGGACAGCGTGATCGCAACGGGAATGGATCGCGGTTCCTTTGACAAAGGTGCTTTGGTGAATGGCGAGGCGGCTATCGCCTATGACCCGGACGGATGCCAGAACTGGATCATCGATGACGGGATCGAAGGCTATTCCAGCCCGCGCTTTGACCCTGCCAGCGGCTTGCCGATCTGCAACAACCGTTTCCCGCCGGGAACGGTGATCGGCGGGTACCAGACGCAGTCGGCGGCCCTGAACGACTGGGTTCCGCGCTGATCGATCCGCGCAGGTCAATCTGAGCGGTCGGATAAAGGTCGAGGGGCAGGGCGCATCGGGAGATGCGCCCTTTTCCTTTGCCGATCGGGTGGCACCGCTGTCATGGGTTTTGCACAATCCTTGGGCAATCTTCCCGCACGACCTTGAATGATGCTTGCCTTGTGGAAGAACGCGGCACATCATCAAGATATTGGCGAAGCCCCTGCAGAAGGAGACCCCTTTGGGCATCAGCGCGCTGACCCCCCCGACCCGTTCCGAGGACGTTGTGGAAACGCTGCTCGAATTTCCGGATAACCGATTGCTGATCGATCTTTGCGGCGAGTTCGACCGCAACCTCGCGCAGATCGAACACCAGATCGGGGTGCATATCCTGAGGCGGGGCAACAGGTTGGCCGTGATCGGCGAGAAGGGTGCACGGGATCAGGCGGCGGGTGTGCTGCGGTCACTCTATGCGCGGCTCGAATCGGGGCGCGGCGTTGCGGCGGGCGATATCGACGGCGCGATGCGGATGGGGCGGCCCATGCCCGACCGGCCGATGGCCGAGGGCGAGCAGATCGAGATGTTTTCGGGCGGCGGGATGGAGTTGCGCACGCGCAAGAAACCCATCGAGCCGCGCACCGAGGCGCAGAAGGCCTATGTGGCGAACCTCTTCCAGAACGAGCTGGGATTCGGCATCGGACCGGCGGGCACGGGCAAGACCTATCTTGCCGTCGCGGTCGGGGTAACGATGTTCATCTCGGGCGCGGTGGAGAAGATCATCCTGAGCCGTCCGGCGGTGGAGGCGGGCGAACGGCTTGGCTTCCTGCCCGGCGACATGAAGGAGAAGGTCGATCCCTACATGCAGCCGCTTTACGACGCGCTGAACGACTTCCTGCCGCAGAAGCAGGTGCAGAAGCTGATGGAGGAGAAGCGGATCGAGATCGCGCCCTTGGCCTTCATGCGCGGTCGGACGCTGTCGAATGCCTTCATCGTGCTGGACGAGGCGCAGAACGCCACGACGATGCAGATGAAGATGTTCCTGACCCGTTTGGGCGAGGGCAGCCGGATGGTGATCACCGGCGACCGGACGCAGATCGACCTGCCGCGTGGCGTGCCGTCGGGTCTGGCCGATGCAGAGCGCATCCTGAAGGGCGTGAAGGGCGTGACGTTCAACTACTTCACCGCCAAGGATGTGGTGCGCCATCCGCTGGTGGCGCGGATCATCGAGGCCTATGAGGCCGACGATTCGCCTGCGACGTGAATGAGCGGAGCGCGGCCCCCGGGGGTGGGGGCCGCGCAAGCCTTTCGTCTCGCCTTCGCGCGTGCCGCGCTGCGGCTCGGCTGATGGGGGCTCCGCCCCCAAACCCCCGGAGTATTTCTTGCCAAGATGAAGAGGCGGGAATTTGCGTATTCATTCCGCCTCGGATAGGAGCGCGGCCATGAGCGGGATCGTGGATATCGTCATCGAGGATGACAAGTGGGAGGCCTTTGGTCTGGAGTCGCTGGCCGAACGGGCCTGTGCGGCGACGCTGGATGGCGTAGGGCTTGGAACACTTGGGTATTCCGTCGTGCTTATGGGGTGTGACGATGCCCGGATCGCGGCGTTGAACGCAGATTTCCGGGGCAAGCCGCAACCCACCAACGTGCTGTCATGGCCATCGGAGGAGCGGGCGGCGGATGTGGCGGGGGGCGTGCCGGACCTGCCCGTGCCGGGGGGGGCGGAGGAGCCTTGCGAATTGGGCGATATCGCCATCGCCTTCGAGACCTGCGAACGCGAGGCCGCCGAACAGGGCAAGCCAATGGTCGAGCATGTGACCCATCTGGTTGTTCATGGACTGTTGCATTGTCTGGGTTATGACCATGTGGACGAGGCGGATGCCGCCGTAATGGAAAGCCTAGAGGTGCGGATACTTGCCAGCATGGGCCTTTCTGACCCATATTCGTAAGGCTCCGGCGGACGGGGTGTTTTGGAAGAAGGATCCATGGGCAGTAGCAGCGACGGTTCTCTTGCGGCGCGGGGCGCGCAGGATGATATGGGCGCGGATGAGGCGGAGCCTCCGCAGCGCGGATTTTTCGGGCGCATATTGAGCGCCTTTTCCCCTTCGAACGGTGACCATGCGGCGCGGGCCGAGGCCACCCCGGCGGCGGGCGGACAGGCAGGCGCTGCCGCGCAGGCCAGTCTGCCGGGTCTGGGTGCTTTGCGGCGGCTGCGCGTCGATGACGTGGCCGTGCCGAAGGTGGAGATCGTGGCGGTGCCGCTGGACATCGGGCGGGACGAGCTTGTGGAAGTGTTCCGCGAGCATGGGTTCAGTCGGGTGCCCGTCTACAAGGGGACGCTGGACCATCCGCAGGGGCTTGTCCTCTTGAAGGACCTTGCACTGCAGCATGGCTTCGGCACCGGAGGACGCTTCTCGCTGAAGCGGATGCTGCGGCCCGTGCTCTATGCGCCGCCGTCGATGCCGATCGGTGTGCTGCTGCAGAAGATGCAGCGCGAGCGGGTGCATATGGCGCTGGTGATCGATGAATATGGCGGGGTGGATGGTCTGGTGACCATCGAGGACCTGATTGAGACGGTGATCGGCGAGATCGAGGATGAGCATGACGAAGAGGAAGGGGCCCTCTGGAAGGAGGAGAAGCCCGGCGTCTTTGTCGCCATGGCCACCGCGCCGTTGGAGGAGATCGAGACCGCCATCGGGTTGAAGCTGCGTCATGACGAGGATGACGAGGAGATCGACACGCTGGGCGGCATCGTCTTCCTGCGCACGGGACGGGTGCCCGCGCGGGGCGAGATCGTGCCACATGAGAGCGGGGCGGAGTTCGAAGTGATCGACGCCGATCCGCGCCGGATCAAGCGGCTGCGCATTCGTCTGCCGGAGGCGGTCGCGGCACGGCCGCCGGTGCCTGCCGAGGAATGACGGACGGCGTCGCGGCCCCGGCCTTGCGGGGGGCGCGGCCCGGCTGGGGCGCGTTGGCACTGGCGTTTGCCACGGGTGCGGTGGTGGCGGCGGGGCAAGCCCCGCTGGGCTGGTGGTGGCTGGCACTGCCCGCGCTGGCACTGCTGATCCGGCAGGTGGGGCAGGGCGGTCGCGGGGCAGTCTGGCTTGCGTGGTTCGCGGGGGCGGGCCATTACGCGGCCGCACTGAACTGGATCGTGGAGCCCTTTCTGATCGAGCCCGAGGTGCATGGCTGGATGGCCCCCTTCGCGGTGCTGCTGCTGTGCTTTGGTCTGGCGTTGTTCTGGGCGGTAGCGGCCTTTCTTGGCGCGCGGGGCCGATGGCCGGGGATCAGCTTCGCCGTGGCGCTGGGCGCGGCGGAACTGGCGCGGGGCTATGTGCTGACGGGGTTCCCTTGGGCGGCATTGGGTCATGTCTGGATCGGCCATGCGCCGATGCAGGTGGCTGCGCTCGTGGGGCCATCGGGGTTGACGCTGCTGACGCTGCTGGTGGCGGGGCTTCTGGCGTTGTGGCGGCCGGTGCCGGTGGTGGCCGGGGCGGTGCTGGTGGCGGCAGGTTTCGGCTATGGTCTCTGGCGCGAGGCGCTGCCCGCGCCTGCGGCACAGGGGGCGGTTCTGCGGTTGGTGCAGCCCAATGCCGAGCAGGGACTGAAATGGGAGCCGAAGCAGGCGCGGCTCTTCTTTGAGCGGCAGCTGGATTTCACCATGGCGGGCGCGCGGCCCGATCTGGTGATCTGGCCCGAGACGGCGGTGCCCTATCTGCTGGAGGATTATCCCGAAGTGGCCGAGCAGATCGGCGCGGCGGGCCGGGGCAGGCCGGTGGCCGTGGGCATCCAGCGGGTGGAAGGCTGGCGGTTCTGGAACAGCCTTGCGGTGATCGCGCCGGAGGGGCGGGTCACGCAGCATTACGACAAGCACCATCTGGTGCCTTTCGGAGAGTACATCCCTTTTGGCGATGTGCTTTACGACTGGTTCGGGCTGGTGGCCTTTGCCGCGCAGGAGGGGAACGGCTATTCGGCGGGGCCGGGGCCTGCCGTGCTGGACCTTGGCCCGGGTCTGGGCAAGGTGCTGCCGCTGATCTGCTATGAGGCGGTCTTTCCGCAGGGGCTGCGGGGCGCGCCGGAACGGGCGGACTGGATCCTGCAGATCACGAATGATGCGTGGTTCGGGGAGTGGACCGGCCCCTATCAGCATCTGGCGCAGGCGCAATTGCGGGCGGTGGAGCAGGGTTTGCCCTTCGTTCGGGTTGCCAATACCGGCGTGTCGGCCCTGATCGATGCGCGGGGGCGGGTGATGGACAGCCTCCCCTTGGGCGAGGCGGGATATCTGGATGTGGTGCTGCCGGGGGGCTTGTCGCCACCGCCCTATGCGCGCTGGGGCGAGTGGCCGGTTCTGCTGTTGCTGGCGGGACTCGGGGTCGGGCTGGTTCTGGCCGGGCGACGCAAGGCGGCTTGACGTGCCGGGGGCTGGGGTCTAGTCACGCGCCACGAACCGTCACAACGGCTTCCTGGCGTGACGGGGGTAACCCCAATGGAGCACTTCCCATGTCCCGAATGAACTATGTTTTTACCTCCGAGTCCGTGTCGGAGGGGCATCCTGACAAGGTGTGCGACCGCATTTCCGATGCGGTTCTGGACGCCTTCCTGTCAGAAGAGCCGAATGCCCGTGTTGCCTGTGAAACCTTTGCCACGACCAACACGGTCGTCGTGGGCGGGGAAGTCGGTCTGTCCACCGAGGCGGCCACCAAAGCGATGCTTGCACGTGTCGAGGGGATCGTCCGCGACTGCGTGAAGGATATCGGTTACGAGCAGGACAAGTTCCACTGGAACACCCTGAAGGTGCACAACTTCCTGCACGAGCAATCCGCCCATATCGCGCAAGGCGTAGACCGCGACGGCGCGGGCGATCAGGGCATCATGTTCGGCTATGCCTGCCGCGAGACGCCGGAACTGATGCCGGCGCCGATCCAGTATTCCCAAGCGATCCTGCGGCGTCTGGCTGAGGTGCGGAAGTCGGGCAAGGAACCCACGCTGGGGCCGGATGCGAAGTCGCAGCTGTCGCTGCGCTATGAGGATGGCAAGCCCGTTGAGGTGACCTCTATCGTGCTGTCGACGCAGCATCTGGACGAGGCGCAGACGAGCGACGACATCCGCGCCATCGTGGAGCCCTATATCCGCGAGATCCTGCCCGATGGCTGGATCAGCGACAGGACCGAGTGGTGGGTGAACCCGACGGGCAAGTTCGTCATTGGTGGACCTGATGGCGATGCGGGCCTGACCGGGCGCAAGATCATCGTGGACACCTATGGTGGCGCAGCGCCGCATGGCGGCGGGGCCTTCTCGGGCAAGGACCCGACGAAGGTGGACCGGTCTGCCGCCTATGCTGCGCGCTATCTGGCGAAGAACGTGGTGGCGGCAGGGCTGGCGGATCGCTGCACCCTGCAGGTGTCCTATGCGATCGGGGTGGCGAAGCCGCTGTCGATCTATGTTGACACGCATGGCACGGGGGCCGTGGATGCCTCGGCCATCGAACGGGCCGTGGCGGAATGCATGGACCTGACACCGCGCGGTATCCGCACGGCGCTTGGCCTGAACAAGCCGATCTATGCCCGCACCTCGGCCTATGGCCATTTCGGGCGCGAGGCCACGGCGGATGGCGGTTTCAGCTGGGAGAAGACCGATCTGGTGGATGCGCTGAAGAAGGCAGTCCGCTGACGGGTTGACCCTGCAGCCGTGACAGGGTTAGAGGCCCCGGATCATCTCCGGGGCCTTTTCCATGTCAGACCAGCCTGTGACCGAGCGGCGCAACTTTTATGGCCGTGTGCATGGCAAGACCCTGCGGGCCAGCCAGAAGACCTATCTGGCCGAAGATCTGGGGAAAGTCCGGCTGTCCGGCATCACTGTGGAGGAGAACCCGGAGAGGGCCGCACTGGACGTGGCAGGGCTGTTCGGCGGGCGGCCGTTGTGGCTGGAAGTGGGGTTCGGCGGGGGGGAGCATCTGGTCCATATGGCCGCGCGCTATCCGGAGGTGGGGATCATCGGCTGCGAGCCCTTCGTGAACGGTGTGGCGATGCTGTTGGGCAAGATCCGGGCGGCAGGGGCGGAGAACCTACGCATCCATCCCGGCGATGTGCGCGATCTGTTCGACGTGCTGCCTGCGAGATCGGTGGTGAAGTGCTTCCTCAATTACCCTGACCCTTGGCCCAAAGCGCGGCATCATCGGCGGCGTTTCGTGACGCCTGGATACCTTGGTGCGCTGGCGCGGGTGATGGCGCCGGGGGCGGAATTCCGGGTGGCGACGGATATTCCCGATTACGTGCGACAGACGCTGGACGAGGTCCCGCAAGCGGGGTTTGATCTGGTGGCGCAGGCGGGCGCGGGTGGCGCCTGGGAGGACTGGATTTCCACGCGCTACGAACAGAAGGCCCTGCGCGAGGGGCGGTCGCCCCATTACCTGACCTTCCGGCGGCAGGGTTAGGCTACCGTCAGGCCGGGATTGCCCACCATTCGCCGGGGGCGAGTGCGCGGAAGCGGTCAGTGCCGATCCCTTTGGCCTGCAGCGCGGCGGCGAGGGCGGCGGGGGGGGCATCGCGGCCTTCATTCGTGAGTTGGAAGGTGCCCCAGTGGTGGCCCACGGCGTGGGCCGCGCCCGACAGCAGAAAGCCTTCCACAGCCTCGGCCGGGTCCTGATGCTGATCGCGCATGAACCAGCGGGGTTCATAGGCCCCGACGGGCAGGATCGCGGCGCGAATAGGCCCGTGTTTCTGCGGCAGGTCGCGATAGGGGCGGCCCTGGTCAAAGCCAGTGTCGCCGATATGGAAGATGCGGCCTGCCGGCGTGTCGATCAGGAAGGCCGACCACAGCGCCATGGACCGGTCGCGCGTGCCGCGCGCCGACCAATGGTGGCAGGGTTCGAAATGCACACGGGCCGGGCCGACGGGCAAGCTGTGGCCCCAGTTGCCGGTGACGACGCGCATGTCGGGGACGGCTTCCTTGACGATCGTGTCGTTGCCCAAGGGCGTGATCACAAGGGGATCATGCGCCGCCTTCAGCCGCGCCAGCGTGGCCAGATCGAGGTGATCGTAATGGTTGTGGGTTAGAAGGACCGCGTCGATGCGGGGCAGCGCCTCGAACCTTATGCCCGGGGCCGTGGCGCGGCGGGGACCTGCAAAGGTGAAGGGGCTGGCGCGATCCGACCAGACCGGATCGGTCAGCAGGTTCAGCCCGGCCACCTGAATGAGCAGGGTCGCATGACCGACCATGGTGATGATGAGGTCATCCACCCGGGGCGCAGGGATGGATTGGCGGATGCCGACGCTTTCGGGCCATTTCGCGCGGCCGCCTGCGGCTTGCCATTTCAGCAGATCGGCAAATCCCTTGGGCTGGCTGCCGCCGGGGTTGAAGAAGCGGGTGCCGTCGAAATTCGGTCCCGGGGGGCCTTGGTAATAGCGGTTGCGGGCAGGGGACAGGGCGAAAGCTCCGGTAGCGGCGACGGCGGCGCCAGTCGCGAGAAGGGCAGTGCGGGCAAGGAAACGGCGGCGGTTCATCGGTATTGATATGAGTCCGGCGGCGGCATCTTCAACCCTTGCGCGATCTGATGCGAGCCGTTGCGGGGCTGTCGCTTGGGGCATGGACCGGCCCCCTTGCTTGCGCTATCAGGCGGGCCGGAATGACAGGGAGATCAGCATGTCCGGCCACGGCGAAGCGCAACCGATGACCGCCCGCAAATCCGGGCCCCTGAAGGGCGTGGCCGAGGTGCCGGGCGACAAGTCGATCAGCCACCGTGCGCTGATTTTCGGGGCGATGGCCGTGGGTGAGACGCATGTCACGGGCCTTTTGGAAGGGCAGGACGTGCTGGACACGGCCAAGGCCATGCGCGCCTTCGGGGCCGAAGTGACGCGCCACGCCCTCGGCGAATGGACGGTGAATGGCGTGGGCGTGGGTGGGTTCCGCGAGCCTGCGGATGTGATCGATTGTGGGAACTCCGGCACGGGCGTGCGGTTGATCATGGGGACGATGGCGACGAGCGCGATCACGGCGACCTTCACGGGCGATGCGTCGTTGCGCAAGCGGCCGATGGGGCGGGTCACTGATCCGCTCTCGCTCTTCGGCACGCGGGCCTATGGGCGGCAGGGCGGGCGTCTGCCGATGACGGTGGTCGGGGCGGCGGACCCGGTGCCGGTGCGCTATGCGCTGCCTGTCGCCAGTGCGCAGGTGAAATCGGCCGTGCTGCTGGCGGGGTTGAACGCACCCGGGCAGACCGTGGTGATCGAGAAGGAACCGACGCGGGATCATTCCGAACGGATGCTGGTCGGTTTTGGCGCGGAACTGGTGGTGGAGAAGACGGCCGAAGGCAATGTCATCACCCTGACCGGGCGACCGGAATTGCGGCCGCAGCGCGTGGCGGTGCCGCGTGATCCGTCTTCGGCGGCCTTTCCGACCTGTGCTGCACTGATCGTGGAGGGGTCGGATATCACTGTGCCGGGGGTGAGCCAGAACCTGACGCGTAACGGGCTGTACCTGACCTTGGTGGAGATGGGGGCGGAGATCGAGTTCCAGAACCCGCGCGAGGAGGGGGGCGAACCTGTTGCCGACCTGCGGGTGAGATTTTCTCCCAACCTCAAGGGCATAGAGGTGCCGGAGGAGCGCGCGCCGTCGATGATCGACGAGTATCCGATCCTGTCGGTGGTGGCGGCCTTTGCCGAAGGAACCACGGTGATGCGCGGCGTGAAGGAGTTGCGGGTCAAGGAAAGCGACCGGATCGACGCGATGGCGCGGGGGCTGGAGGCCTGTGGGGTAAAGGTGGAAGAAGACGAGGATACGCTGATCGTCCACGGCCTTGGCGCGGGCGGGGTGCCGGGCGGTGCGACCTGTGCCACGCATCTGGACCATCGGATCGCGATGAGTTTTCTGGTCTGCGGGATGGCGGCGAAGGCGGCAGTTTCGGTGGATGATGCCTCGCCCATCCTGACCTCTTTCCCGATTTTTGAAGGGCTGATGACGGGACTGGGTGCGGACCTCGCGCGCGGATGACGGGCCGGGGACGGGGGGCTGTCTGCCCCCCGCGGCCCTTCGGGCCTTCCCCCTGAGAGTATTTCGGCCAAGATGAAGGGGCTTTGGCAGTGATCTTCACGGTGGCGATCGACGGGCCTGCGGCGGCGGGGAAGGGGACGATCGGGCGGGCCTTGGCCGCGCGGTTCGGGTTCCGGCATCTGGATACGGGGCTGCTTTACCGTGCGGTGGGCGCGAAGGGCGGTGATCCGGTGGCGGCGGCGGAGGGGTTGGTGCCTTCCGATCTGGAGCGGGACGATCTGCGGTCGCTGGCGGCAGGGCAAGCGGCATCGAAAGTGGCGGTGATTCCAGAGGTTCGGGCGGCGCTTGTGGACTTTCAGCGGCGCTTTGCGCGGGCCGAAGGGGGCGCGGTTCTGGACGGGCGGGATATCGGCACGGTGATCTGCCCGGAGGCGGAGGTGAAGCTGTATGTGACCGCCTCGGCCGAGGTGCGCGCGCATAGGCGGTGGCTGGAGGTCGGCGGGGATCAATCCCTTGTGCTGGCCGAGGTGCGGGAGCGGGATGCGCGCGACATGGGGCGGGCGGATGCGCCGCTGCGGGCGGCGGCGGATGCGGTGGTGCTGGATACGAGCGAGATGACGGTGGAGGCGGCGGTGGCGCGGGCCATCGCGGTGGTGGAACAGACCTTGGAGGGACGGGGATGACAGGGATTCGGTTGCCGGAACTGAAGGGGAAGGCCGTGCTGATCACCGGGGCCTCTACAGGCATCGGGGCGGCCTTGGCGCGGGCCTTCGCCGCGCAGGGCGCACGGGTGGGGCTGCATTACAACGCATCGGAAGATGCAGCGAAAGCAGTGGCTTACGAGATATCGGCGGCGGGTGGCGAGGCGGTGCTGATCCGCGCGGATGTGTCGACCGGGGCGGGGGCGAAGGCGGCGGTGGAGGGGGCCTTGGCGGCCTTCGGGCGGCTGGATGGGTTGGTCAACAATGCCGGGGGAATGGTGCGGCGGGTTCCCTATGCCGATGTTTCTGAACGGGATTATGATGAGATCATGGACCTGAACGCGCGGTCCGTGGTGGTGGCGTCGCAAGCCGCCGTCGCGCCGTTGAAGGCGGCGGGGGGCGGGTTCATCATCAACACCACATCCGTTGCCGCGCGGAATGGGGCGAGTGGCGGGGCGGGGCTTTACGGATCGTCCAAGGCATTCGTCCACAACGTGACGCGCGGGATGGCCAAGGAGTTGATTCCCTTTGGAATTCGCGTGAACGCCGTGGCGCCGGGGGTGATCACGACGCCGTTCCATGAGCGCTATTCGACCGAGGCGCAGTTGCAGGCGCAGTTGGCGACGATCCCGGCGGGAAGGCTCGGCGTGGCGGAGGATTGCGTGGGGGCCTATCTGTTTTTGGCCTGTGCGAGCCTGTCGGGATACATCGTTGGGCAGGTGATCGAAGTGAATGGCGGGCAGTTGATGCCCTGACGGGCGGGCGTTAACGGATTGGTCTGGCAGGGGAAATTGGCGGGAAGCGCCGTTGGCGACTGTGCCCTGTTTTGTGCCGCATTCTGTGCCCACAACTGTGCATACAAATTTGGGCAGAGTTGTGGTGGGATTCTTGGTTAAGGGTGCGTGGGCGCACAGAGGGGCCGGATTGACCAGTCGCGCCACGCTTTGCCCATCCTTGGGGCACACCGCGCGGATCATCGGTCTTTCGTCAGTGTCCGCTGACCGCTCTTGCTGAACAGCCGCCAAAGCCGTCCGTCGATGGCTATCAGCCCTGCGCCGATCAGCGCCATGCCCGCGACGTGGCGCAGTAGAAGCGCCTCATCCAGAAACAGCGTTCCCAGCACGATCGCGCTGACGGGGATCAGGAATGTTACAAGCAGAAGGTTGGTGGCCCCTGCGGTGGAAAGGATGCGGAAATAGATCACATAGGCCAGAGCCGTTGAAAGTGCGGCTGCCCCGATCAGGGCGGTGATGGCCGCTGGGCTGGGTGCGGGCACGTTCCACGGCCGATCCACAACAAGCACGAAGGGGAGCAGGAGCAGACTGGACGCGATGACCTGTCCGGTTGCCGTGGCTATAGGCGTGATGCCGAGGCGGCGGAACCTTCGGCCGTAGATGCCTGCGACGGCGTAAGAGATCGCGGCGGCGAGGCACAGGAACTGGGCGGTGACAGCGGTTCCAAGATCGTGCAGGGCATCCAGTCCGATCATCACCGCGACCCCTGCAAAGCCGATGACAACGCCCGCGACCTTGACGGGCGAGGCGCGCTCGTCGCGGGTGAGAAGATGGGCCAGAAGGACGGTGAAGAGCGGGGTCGAGGCGTTTAGGATCGAGGCCACCCCAGAGGCGATGTGCTGCTGCCCCCAGACGATCAGCGAAAAGGGGATCGCGTTGTTCAGGAGGCCCATGGCGAAGAAGGCGGTCCAGATGCCCGGGTCATTGGGCAAGGGGTCATGTCGAAGACGCAGAAGGACAAGAAGGATCAGGGCGGCGAGCGCAACGCGGCACAGGACCACGGTGAACACGGGAAGTTCCCGCACGGCGATGCCGTTAAAGAAGAAGGACCCGCCCCAGAGCATGGCGAGAGAGAGGAGCAGCGCCCATTCAAGCAAGGACATCGGTTGCAGCGCCGGGGGGCGTTGGGCTGGCGGTGCGTGCTGCATGGGCGATCCTCGGCGCAGGGGGCTTATGCCGAAGGTGTCATGCCGGGAAGGGCGCGCGCGACCCGTTCCTTGCGCTTTTGCCGTAATGGGACAGGTCGGCACGACCTTGGACCTAGTCTGCAGTTTAGGAGCGAGGCGATCGGAGGTGGCGGGATGAACCCCTCGCTATGGGTGGTGCGTGCCTTGGTGGGTGATCTATTGATCTCGCAGTTGTTGGGCCAGGCGCCGTTCAGCGGCGACGCCCGTCAGATCAGCGCGATGCGTTCGCGTTGCGCGGGGCGGGGTAGGGGCGGAAGAGGCCGATTTTGATGCTTTCGATCATGGGATGCGTTTTCACATAAAGCTGCACCGAGTCGGCGTCGGCGTCTGCGAGGGCAGTGACGGTGTTGTCGGGGGCGGCCAGACCCTTGATTTCGACTTCCGCCGCGAAATCGGGGTGGCGACCGGAGGCGCGGCCGAACCTGTGGCGCATAAGGGGCCAGATGGAGACCAGTTTAAGCTTTGTCAGATGGTGGAGCCAAAGGCCGACGACATGCGCGAAGGCGTGCGCATAGGACTGTGTTCTGAGCTCGATCAAGCAGGGGTGTAGGGTGACCATGTGCACGCATCTGGTAGGCGGTTCCTGTCCATATGATCGCCGTACATCATGCCGACCTTGCGCCTTGCTGCGCCGTCACGCCGCCAAGACCCCCTTTGCATTGGTTCGGTCAGGTAGAGATGGCGGCGGCGCCTCGCCGGGGACGGGCGCTTCGCGCTTGTTTTCCTTGGCCCGAGCGACTATAGGCCCCCCATCCTGACGGAAGAGTCGTGGCGTTTCCGGTTTTCCGGACCTGCGTGCGTTTCCCCCGAGGGGCCAGCCAAAGACCGGCGGAGACAACCGCTTGGCCAGAAAACCATGACAAAGGACGAACTGCATATGTGCGCGAAAAACGCTATGGAAGAATTCGAAGCCCTTCTGAAGGAGAGCTTTGAGATTGACACCCCCGAAGAGGGAACGGTTGTCAAAGGCAAGGTCATCGCCATCGAGGCGGGCCAGGCCATCGTCGATGTGGGCTACAAGATGGAAGGCCGCATCGATCTGAAGGAATTCGCAAATCCCGGCGAACAGCCCAACATCAATGTGGGCGATGAGGTCGAGGTCTATCTGGACCGTGTGGAGAATGCCCGCGGTGAGGCTGTCATCAGCCGCGAGAAGGCCCGCCGCGAAGAAGCCTGGGATCGTCTGGAGAAGGCCTATGCCGCCGAGACCCGCGTCGAAGGCGCGATCTTTGGGCGCGTCAAGGGCGGCTTCACCGTCGATCTGGGCGGTGCGGTGGCCTTCCTGCCCGGTTCGCAGGTGGACGTGCGCCCCGTGCGCGATGCGGGCCCCCTGATGGGCATGAAGCAGCCCTTCCAGATCCTGAAGATGGACCGTCGCCGCGGCAATATCGTCGTGTCGCGCCGCGCCATTCTGGAAGAGAGCCGCGCCGAACAGCGCGCCGAAGTCATCTCCAACCTCACCGAAGGTCAGGTCGTGGATGGCGTGGTCAAGAACATCACCGAATACGGTGCGTTCGTTGATCTGGGCGGCGTGGATGGCCTGCTCCATGTCACCGACATGGCGTGGCGTCGTGTGAACCACCCGTCCGAGATCCTGTCGATCGGCGAGACGGTGAAGGTTCAGGTCATCAAGATCAACAAGGACACGCACCGCATCAGCCTTGGCATGAAGCAGCTGCAGGCCGATCCGTGGGATGCCGTGGAAAAGGCCTATCCGCTGGGTTCGGTGCACAAGGGCCGCGTGACCAACATCACAGATTACGGCGCGTTTGTTGAGCTGGAAGCCGGTGTCGAAGGTCTGGTCCATGTCTCGGAAATGAGCTGGACCAAGAAGAACGTGCACCCCGGCAAGATCGTCTCCACCTCGCAGGAAGTGGATGTGATGGTTCTGGAGATCGACAGCGCCAAGCGCCGCGTGTCTCTGGGCCTGAAGCAGACGATGCGCAATCCGTGGGAAGTCTTCGCGGAAAGCCACCCGGTTGGGTCGACCATCGAAGGCGAAGTCAAGAACATCACCGAATTCGGTCTGTTCGTCGGCCTCGACAACGATATCGACGGCATGGTCCATCTTTCGGACCTGTCCTGGGATCAGCGCGGCGAGGACGCCATCCAGAACTACCGCAAGGGCGACGTGGTCAAGGCCGCCGTCACCGAGGTGGATGTGGAGAAGGAGCGTATCTCGCTGTCGATCAAGGCGCTGGGCGATGATTCCTTCACCGATGCGGTGGACGGCGTGAAGCGCGGTTCCGTGATCACCGTCGCCGTGACGGCGATCGAGGAAGGCGGAATCGAGGTGGAGTATAACGGCGCCAAGTCGTTCATCCGCCGGTCGGACCTGTCGCGCGATCGTGCCGACCAGCGTCCGGAGCGGTTCCAGGTGGGCGACCACGTGGACGTCCGCGTGACCAACATCGACCCGAAGACCCGCCGTCTGGGCCTGTCGATCAAGGCGCGCGAGATCGCGGAAGAGAAAGAAGCCGTGGAACAGTACGGGTCGTCCGATTCGGGCGCGTCGCTGGGGGATATCCTTGGCGCGGCTCTGAAGGGCGGCAACTGATCCGATCTTTCGGAAAGACCATGAGGAAGGCCCCGCCACGGCGGGGCCTTTTTCCTTTGTGCAACCGGAAGTCGTGTCGCGGGAGTGCGGCGGGGCCGCAGGAGCGGGCGGATTGCCATGTGACGCTTTCCTTTTCGTTGTGCGACAGGTTTTTTTGCCTATAGTCCAAGGCAAACAACGACGTGGCGACCGATGGCGGCAGGCCTGCGGCGACCACAGGGGGGACATGGATGATCCGATCGGAACTGATCCAGAAGATCGCGGACGAGAACCCGCACCTCACGCAGCGGCATGTGGAGCGGATCGTGAACACCGTCTTTGACGAGATCATCGAGGCGCTGGCCAAGGGCGACCGGGTGGAATTGCGGGGCTTCGGGGCCTTTTCCGTGAAATCACGCGAGGCACGGGTCGGGCGCAATCCGCGGACCGGGGAATCGGTCAAGGTCGATGACAAGAAGGTGCCCTTCTTCAAGACCGGCAAGTTGCTGCGGGATCGTCTGAACGGCAAGTCCTGAGCGCGGGCATGGCTTGCGCCGGGGCGCGCGTGGCGCGATAGTTGGGGCCTGCCCTGTGGGAGAGGCCGATGCTGCGTTACCTGCGCTATGCCCTGATCGCTGTGCTGATGGTCCTGCTTTTGACCGTCGGTCTGGCCAACCGCACCGTGGTGCCCGTGCGCTTTTTGCCCGAGGATGTGGCGGCGCTGTTCGGCGTGAGCTGGCAGATGGAGATGCCGCTGTTCCTTGTCATCCTTGCGGGGGTGGTGATTGGCGTGGTCATCGGTTTCACTTGGGAATGGCTGCGGGAGCACAAGCACCGCAAAGCGGCGAGTGTGCGGCGCAAGGAAGTGGCCCGGCTGGAGCGGGAATTGGCGGTGATGAAGGATTCCGCCAGCGTGCCGGGGGATGACGTGCTGGCGCTGATCGAGAAGCGCAAGGCGGGCTGAGGGTCATGGGCCATGTCCGGGTGAAGATCTGCGGTCTGCGGACCGTGGCCGATGTTGCCGCGGTGGCGGCGGCAGGGGCGGCCTATGCGGGCTTCGTCTTCTTTGCGAAATCGCCCCGGCATCTGACGGTGGAGGCCGCGCGGGAGTTGGCGCTGGCCGCACCCGAGGGGCTGGCCAAGGTGGCGCTGGTGGTGGATGCCGAGGATGCGGTGCTGGATGCGATCGTGGAGGGTGTGCCGCTGGACATGCTGCAACTGCATGGCCATGAGAGCCCGGATCGGGTGGCGGCGGTGCGCGCGCGCTATGGTCTGCCGGTGATGAAGGCGGTGGGCGTGGCGGATGAGGGCGATCTGGCGGCGCTGTTCGATTACACGACAGTGGCGGATCAGATTCTGGTGGATGCCAAGCCCCCCAAGGGGGCGGACCTGCCGGGGGGCAACGGGCTTTCCTTCGACTGGCGGTTGGTGGCGCAGCGGCGCTGGCTGCGGCCCTGGATGCTGGCCGGGGGGCTGACGGCGGAGAATGTGGCCGAGGCAGTGCGGCTGACCAATGCGCGACAGGTGGATGTGTCGTCGGGCGTGGAACGCGCGCCGGGGGTGAAGGACGCCGCGAAGATCGCGGCCTTCGTGCGGGCGGCGGGGTGAAGGCCCGCAGAAGGCCCCCGGTCGGCTGACGCCGCGGGGGCCTTTGGGCGCTTACATCGCGGGCAGGATGGTCAGGTCGCGGAGCGGCTGATCCGTGCCGGTGACGGCCATGGTGCCGGAGATCAGGCCGGTGGCGAGGTCGAGCCGGTGCAACCCGCCCAGCGCCGCGACATAGGCCGTGTTGGTGCCGTCGGCGGCGGTGCCGATGTCCATCGCCACGGGGCCGTCCAGCGTGACGCCAAGGCTGCCGATGGTGGCGAGAAGGCCGTCATTCGGCTTGGTCTGCTGGAGCAGCGCGTTGAGGCCCGCGTCGATGTCATACATCGCGGTCTTTTCCGGCTTGCCGAAGCTGTTGGAATAGGCGACCGCCACGACCATGGGCTGGGCTGTGGCATTGGCATCGGTGGGGTCGAAGTTCAGTGCGCCGTCAACCGTCACCTCGCCTGTGCCCATGTCGACGCGGTGGTTTGTGGTGCCAGACATGAAGCGCAGCTTGTCGGCCGCCGGGTTCACGTCGACGATGACGGCGGCGCCTTCGGCGATGGGGAGCATCGTGGCCATTTGCGCCATCTCCTTGGTGGCGCCCGTTTTCGGGTCGATCTCGACGATGGACTGGGTGTCGGTGACGCCGATGAGCGTGCCGGTGCCGGGGCGGTAGTCGATGCCGAGAAGGCGGGTGACGCCCTGCGCCTCGACGCTGCCGGTGACGGCGGCGGTGGCGGTGTCGATCATCAGGAGGGTGCGGTCGCCGGTGAGGCCGAGGGCGGTGTCGGCCTGGGCCGCGCCAGCGGCGGCGGTGGCGGCGAGGAGAAGGGTGGTGGTGAGGGTCTTCATGGCATCGCTCCTGTCCATGGGTTGCAGCGGGCGAAGCTACGAAGGCGGGCGGGGCGGGGTTTCAGGAGGGGCGGTCACGAAAACGTCAGGGGTTGCCTGCAGGTTTCAGAATGAGCGCGCGGGCAGGCCCGCACGCATTCCTTTTGTCTCGCCTCCCGCGCGTGCCGCGCGTCCGGCTCGGTTGCCGGGGGCCTTGCCCCCGGACCCCCAAGATATTTGCAGACAGAAGATGGGGGGCGGGGGCAGACGGCCCCCCTTTCCCCGGCGCATCAAGGGCGCTACATCGGGCATAAGAATATGGGGAGTGGCGAAAATGGCCGAGGACGGGATCAACAGCTTCATGACCGGGCCGGACGAGGCCGGGCGCTTTGGCATTTTCGGCGGGCGCTTCGTGTCCGAGACGCTGATGCCGCTGATCCTTGAGTTGGAGGAGCGCTACAATTTCGCCAAGACCGACCCGAGCTTCTGGGCCGAGATGGAGGACCTGTGGAAGCATTACGTGGGCCGTCCCTCGCCGCTTTACTACGCGGAGCGGATGACGACCCATCTGGGCGGTGCCAAGGTCTATATGAAGCGCGACGAGTTGAACCACACGGGCGCGCACAAGATCAACAATGTGCTTGGGCAGATCATCCTTGCCCGCCGCATGGGCAAGACGCGGATCATCGCGGAGACGGGCGCGGGGCAGCATGGCGTGGCGACGGCCACGGTCTGTGCCAAGTTCGGGTTGAAATGCGTGGTCTATATGGGCGCGCATGATGTGGAGCGGCAGGCGCCCAACGTGTTCCGCATGAAGCTGCTGGGGGCGGAGGTGATCCCCGTTACCTCTGGCCGCGGGACCCTTAAGGACGCGATGAACGATGCGCTGCGCGATTGGGTGACCAATGTGCGCGACACCTTTTACTGCATCGGGACCGTGGCGGGGCCGCATCCCTATCCGGCGATGGTGCGCGACTTCCAGTCGATCATCGGCAAGGAGGTGCGCTGGCAACTGGCCGAGCAGGAAGGCGAGGGGCGGCTGCCCGACACGATCATCGCGGCCATTGGTGGCGGGTCGAATGCGATGGGGCTGTTCTATCCTTTCCTTGACGATCCGACGGTGCGGATCATCGGGGTCGAAGCGGGCGGCAAGGGTGTGGATGACCGGATGCAGCATTGCGCGTCGCTGACCGGGGGGCGGCCGGGAGTGCTGCATGGCAACCGGACCTATCTGCTGCAAGACCCGGACGGGCAGATCCTTGAGGGGTTCTCGATCAGCGCGGGGTTGGATTATCCGGGGATCGGGCCGGAGCATGCCTGGCTGCATGACACGGGGCGCGCGGAATATGTGAGCATCACGGATGCCGAGGCGCTGGAGGCGTTCCAGCTGTGCTGCAAGCTGGAAGGGATCATCCCGGCGCTGGAGCCGAGCCATGCGCTGGCCCATGTGATGAAGATCGCGCCGATGCTGCCCAAGGACCATATCATCGTGATGAACATGTGCGGCCGGGGCGACAAGGACATCTTCACGGTGGCCAAGCATCTGGGCGTCGACATGAAAGTGTGACGCTGACGGGCTGCCCCTGCGGGGAATCAAGACACAAACCCCGGCGCGACCCGCCGGGGTTTGTGTCTTTTCTGGGGCAAGATGCTGTGTGTGCCGGCCCTGTTCCTGCCAGATATGCGCCGGAATGCCGGAAATTTCCGTAAACTTGCGTTTAGCAGCCGTGACATTGGCGAAAAGCGTGGGCGTAAACCTTGGTTAAATTCACACTTCCAAAGGATAGGTGCATTCCGTCACCATCGGGGGTTGCGCCCTGATTGCTGCATCCGGGCTGGCAGGACTCTGGGGAGATGGACCTGGCGGCCCCAACGAAGGAACGAAGGACATGGAAACGAAATCGAGATTGATCACTCTGGCCGCCGCTGCCGTTCTGGCCGGAACCACGAGCATGGCGCTTGCGCAGACGGCCACGGTGATGGACCCGCCGGCGACGACGCCCACTGCCCCTGCATTTGACTTTGCCTTCCTCGGGGCGCTGTTCTCGGGTGAGACGCGGCCGACCAAGGAAGAGGTCGAGGCTGCGCTGAAGGGCAAGGACCTGACGCTGACGCGGTTGTCCTATGCCGGTGACGGCGAGGTGCGCCTGCGCGCCGTGACGGCCGATGGCCAGCGCATTCGGGTGCGGATCGAGGATGGCGAAGTGCGCTATCGCATCCGCCCGGCATCAGATTCGTCGGACACCTCTGATTCGAATGGCGACACCTCTGACAGCAATGGCGGGTCGACCGGCAGCTCGGATGCCAATGGCGCGACCTCGGGTGGCGGCAATAGCGGCAACGGTGGCGGCAGCAACGACTGATCGTCGCTGTATTCGAAACAGTAGCAAGCGTCCCGGCCTTGCCGGGGCGCGTTTTGTGTAAGATAACTTAAACACCGCCCAAGGCGGTTTTGCCCTAGAGGGGGTAAAAGATGATGGGACGGAAGAAATTTGTGGGGGCCCTCGTGGTCGGCGCTATGGGCGCCGCGCCTGCGATGGCGGACGTGTTTTCGGAACGCATCGTCCAGCAGCTGGAACAGCAGGGCTTCAAGTCCATCTCGACGGAACGGACCTGGCTGGGCCGGACGCGGATCACCGCGGAAGGAAACGCAGGGCAGCGCGAGATCATCGTGAACCCGAATACCGGCGAAATCCTGCGCGATCTGCTGCTGACGGCAAATCTCGGTGGCGACGGCAATGGCGATCTTGTTAATGTCTCTGGAAGGTCGGACAACGACGACTCCGATGACGGCAACGATGACGAGAGCAGCGGCAGCAGCGACTCGTCTAGGGAACGGCGGACGAGCAGTGATCCGGGTGGAAGCAGCAGCGGTTCGGGCGGCAGCAATGGCGGCGATTCGGACTGAGCCTGAGAAAGGGCTGAGTGTTTCGTGACGAGCAGATGGGTCATTCTGGCGGTTCTGCTCGTACAGTTCCTCTGCACGGTGTTCTTCGTATCCGACATCCTGTCGTCAATCTTTGGCATCTATACGCGACCCCTGCCGTGGGAGGTGCGCGAGTTGATGGAGATCGGGTCTGCGCTGGGCCTGATGCTTGGTCTGGTCGTGGGGACGCTGATGCTGCGCCGCACGATCAAGGAACGCAACGAGGCGCAAGAGAAGTTGCGCCGTGCCTCGGGCGCGTTCATGGACCTGCTGGAAGAGCGGTTCAAGGAATGGGCGCTGACGCCTGCGGAGCGGGACGTGGCGCTGTTTGCCATCAAGGGGATGACGACGTCGGAGATCGCCACGCTGCGGGCGACGTCGGAAGGCACGGTGAAAGCGCAGACCAATGCCATTTACCGCAAGGCGGGGGTGAGCGGGCGGCCGCAGCTTCTGTCCTTGTTCATCGACGATCTGATGCGGGATGATGTGACCGATCAGATCCGACCGAAATCGGCGGCGTGAGGCTGTCAGTCGGTGGGGCCCTCGGCCGGAAGGTCGACGGCGTACTGTTTCAGGATCGAGAGCGGCACGATGTCCAGCGTGCGGATATGGGTGGCGGCAAGGCGGACTTGCGGGGCCGCGCCTTCCTCATGCGCCTGAAGGAAGCGGGCGGCGCAGAGGCACCATTGATCACCCGGCTTGAGCCCCGGGAAGGCGTATTCCGGGCGCGGGGTGGACAGGTCATTGCCCAGATATTTCGACAGGGCGAGGAATTCTTCGGTCATCCGTGCGCAGACGGTGTGACGGCCCGTGTCCATCGGGCCGGTGTCGCAGCAGCCGTTGCGGAAGAAACCCGTGAGGGGCGCGCGGGAGCAGTCTTCCAGCGGCTGGCCGAGGACATTGAGCGAGGCTTCCTTCATCGGGGTCCCTTTCCTGTTGCGGGGAAGCTATCGCATGGGGGGCGGGTGTCCAGTGCGGGTGGGGTGCAGGGAAACCTGACTTTTCGTCGCGCCCTGACGGATTAAGGTGGCGGCGACGAGGGGCCGCGAAGGAGTGGACGCGTGGAACTGGCAATCCTGGGTGTTCTAGCAGTCTTGGCGATCCCCGTGGGGGTGATCGTCCTGTTCGTGCA
>JACVZW010000028.1 GCA_014654775.1 Paracoccaceae bacterium
AATCGCCGCCCGAGATCGCGCGAAATCGCCGCCCGACTCTCGCGAAATACGCAAGGTCGAGAAAGAAGCGATCCAGATCGGGGTCGTAGAGCGCGTCGCCGCGCAGGATCAACGGCACATGCGCGTTGAGACCCCCGGCCTCGCGGCGCTCGTAAACAGCAATAATCGACACCAGCGCGAAACCCTCCCCATGCCCCCACCCGGCAGCTCACCTCAAACCGGTGCGCGCTTCGGCCCGGCAGTTCTCAGGCTGGCCGCCGCCAGCTCTTTTGTAAGCGCGGCGGCCAGCCTGAGAACTGCCTAGCGTCGACATCTGTCACCCATCCTAAGGCAAGGCGGCATGCGGTGCATACTGTCAAGATAAACCGACCACCTCTTCCTTGGCGTATCGTTCCTCCCGCGTCCTGCCCTCGTGCTGGCGGTCGAGCCGCTTGGGGTGCATTGTCGCGTGGGCCATCTCATGGGCAAGAGTGGCGTAGAAAGCTTCGCGGCTCTCGAAGGTGCCTAGCTTCGGCATGTGGATGCGGTCCTCGGAGGGCACATAATAAGCTGCGGGCTCGTCGGTCTGCTGCGTCGGGACCCCCATCGCTGCAAACCAGGCGTCGAGGATCGGATCGGCGGCCGTGCCACGGTCCTGGGCCGGCTCCGGACGCACGTACCACTCCTCCGGGAGGCCATCGATCTGGTCAGTGTTGAAGACGCTGTAGGCTCGGGCGTAGAGGCGTTTCACCGTGTCGCTGTCACCCGTCACGCTGTCCTGCACGTCCTTTTCAACGGAGCCAAACTTGACGACGGTGGCGGACTTCTCGCCCTTGCGGACCTGACCGCCCAGCTCCTGCGCCTGCCGATAGGTCATCCAGGTCGGCGAGGCATAACCCTTCGTCGCCGCCGTGAGCCAGAGCATCAGCACGTTGATGCCCCGGTAGGTATCGCCCGTCACCCGCTTGGGCAGCGCTAGACCCGTCCGGGCGCCGGACCAGGGCTTGCGCCACGGCACGCACCCCTTCTCGATCTCGGCAAGGATCGTGTCCGTCACATGCTGGTAAACGTCGAACTTCTTCTTAGCGGCCTCGGCCATCGTGATCTCCCATCATCAGGGGGTTAAAATCACGAAGGACACGAAGCCTCCTTTTCCTTTATGGCCGCGCAGCCAGCATCGACGCCTTGACCGCGGTTGCATATTCCGGGGTCATCCGGCCAGTGATTCCGAAAGATCCGGCCGCAGTTGCGTCTCGCATCGTTGCGCGATACAATGCTCCATGATTATCGGTTTTCGTCACAAGGGTCTCGAAACCTTCTATCGCACCGGCTCAACGCGTGGAATCCAAGCGGCCCATGCGTCCAAGCTGAGGCGTATTCTGGGTCTGCTTGACGCTGCGGATGGGCCGCAGGCCATAAACCTGCCATCCTTCAAGCTGCACCCGCTCAAGGGTGATCTGGCCGGGTATTGGTCGGTGTGGGTCAATGGAAACTGGCGGGTGACATTCCGTTTTACCGAAACCGGGGCGGAACTGGTTGATTATCAGGACTACCACTGAAAGGAGCGAATGAGATGATGCACAATCCGCCGCATCCAGGCGAAGTTCTCAGAGAAGATGTGATTGCACCTTTGGGGCTGTCTGTGACCGAGGCCGCCGAAAGGTTGGCGATGTCCCGTGTGGCGTTCTCGCGGGTGCTGAACTGCAAGGCTGGCATCAGCCCCGATCTCGCCGTGCGCCTTGAGCAGGCAGGTGTAAGCACTGCCCGGGCGTGGATGGGGATGCAGGCCAGTTACGATCTGTGGCAGGCCATGCAGCATAGGCAACCCCCCGTGCGCCGCTTGCAAGAACCTGCTGCCGCCTGATCGGGACATCCACAAAAGGCACACACGACGTCCCCGGCCCATCAGGCCGGAGACGCTCAAAGTCCTACGCTGCCATGGCATGCTGCTTGGCGATGATACGTTGCAGGACTGCGAGGCTATCCACCCCATCGCCGAAGGGGACGAACACCCGCAGCGCAAACTGGTGGATCTCTGTGAAGCAGCCAAGAGAGCGCAGCCAGTCAAGCGTTGGTCGATCTGCCCCGGTGATCTCGAGGCGGTCCTTTCCAGCCACGCGGCGGCGCGCCAGGGTGAGGCCGGGGATCAGTTCCACGCTGCGCGCGCCATCGACGACTGCGCAGAGGAGGCTTGCCGGATCGCTCTGGTCCACCGACATGAACCGCCCGCGCAGGATGGCTGCATCGGCTGGTGACACGGCCCGGCCGAGAAGGCTGGTGCCATCCTCACAAACGGCGCGGTAGATCCGGAGCGAATTGCCGGGGATCGTGCGCCAGATCGGCAAGATCAGACCGGTCAGCAGATAGAAGGTCTGGGTATCGGTGTCGGGCAGGCTTGCGACTTCTGCATCCCAGAGCATTGCGAAGCGTTCGGGATCGATCCGTTCCCATTGCGAGCGTTCGAACTCATCCTCACCGATCCAGCTTTCACCCATGGGGCGGGTGACACGGCGCTCGAGAAGAAGTTGCCCGACATCATCGATGGCGTGACGCGGTCGCTCCGCAATCAAGGCCACTTTTCCTGAGGACGCATTCTGCATCGGTTTTGATGCCGGATAGGCCCGCGTGACTTGATCGGCCGAGCGGTAGCTCAGGCGGGTTTCGATGGAGAGGGGGATGAGGGAGGTTTCCGCGCCGGTCTTGGGGCAGGTGCGCAGACGCTCGGGGCTGCCCGCCGTGATCCGATCCCCGCGCAGGGTCTCGAGCCCCTGATCGAGTGTGCCGGCCGCAAGCGCGCGTTCTGTCGCGGTGGCGATACGCTCCATGAAGGTCGCGAATATCCCGTTCTGCATGGCGATGGGCAGCGCAAGGATGCGGTTGAGGAAGCGCTGGATGGGCGGAAGCTCTTCCAGAAGCTGGCCGTCGTCGTTGAGGAGCCGCAGGCCCGTCCAGTCGGTGAAGGCTTCAAGCGAGATCGGTGCCTCGTGACCACAGGCGATATCGCGGTAGAGCGCGCGCAGGCAGGCCCGTGCGATGGGGCTTTCCAGATTGTCCTCGGCGCGGAACATGCCCTGCGAGGCGGTCTCGCGCTGGCCCTTGGTGAGAGCGCCCAGCGTGTCGAGACGGCGGGCGATGGTCGAGGTGAAGCGCTTTTCGCCATGCACGTTGGTGGTGCAGACACGGAAGAACGGCGCCGAGACTTGTGCAGAGCGGTGCGTGCGGCCGAGGCCCTGAATGGCATTGTCCGCGCGCCAGCCGGGCTCCAAAAGGTAATGCCTGCGGCGCTTCTGGTTCTGCGCGCTGATGGCGGCATGATAGGAGCGACCCGTCCCGCCCGCATCCGAGAAGACAAGGACATTCTTCGTTCCCTCGAGGAAGGCAGTACTCTCGGCCGAGTTGGCCGATCCGGCGCGGCGCTCGATCCGCAGCCGCCCGTCGCGGTCGCGCAAGGGACGCTGGCTGCGCCCGGTCACTTCCGCCACCCGCTCAGGGCCAAAGGTCCAGAGCAGTTGATCCAGCGCGGAGGGAATGGGGGCAAGGAGCATCAAGTCCTCGATCAGCCGGTCGCGTAAGGCCACCGCCTCGCGGGACAGGACGGGCGCGCCATTGGCATCGGAGAGCGGGATCGCAAGCGTGCTGCCGTCTTCTTGTTCGACCAGTTGCATCTGATGCACCGGGAAGGCATGCATCAAGTACCCCACTACGTACTCCCTAGGGGTCAGCATGGCTTCGGTCAGTTCTTCGTCCGGCGCGAGCGTCTCAATGCGGCGCGCGAGAATGGCTTCGCCGGTCGAGACGATCTGCACCACCGGAGCCCAGCCTTCCTCCAGATCGCGGCGGATCGCCTCCAGAACCGTGGGCATCTTGAGACCCAGAAGCAGATGCCCGAAAAAGCGCTGCTTGGTGCTCTCGAAGGCGGAGATGGCCGCAGCCTTGGCCGAGCCTGCGCCCGTTTCCCCCTGCCCTTCCGGCGCGGTGATGCCGGTGGCCTCAAGGGCCGCGCGAAGGTTGGTGTGAATGATGGCGAACGCTTTCGCCCAAGTGTCGTAGATCGTGATTTGGTCGGGGCTCAACTCGTGCTCGAGCACGTCGTATTCCACGCCTTCGAAGGAGAGGGCGCGGGCCGTGTAGAGACCAAGGGCCTTCAGGTCACGCGCCACCACTTCCATGGCAGCAACACCACCGGCCTCCATCGCCTCGACAAAGGCTTCGCGCGAGGGGAATGCATAGTCAGGTCCGGCACCCCAGAGACCGAGGCGTCCGGCATAGGCGAGGTTGGCCACCTGCGTGGCGCCTGTGGCGGAGACATAGAAGATGCGGGCGCGCGGCAGGCCATGCTGCAGGCGCAGACCCGCAAGGCCCTGCTGAGAGGGGGCCGTTGCGCCCCGCTCAGTCTCCCCTCCCCCGGCATTCTGCATGGCATGGGCTTCATCGAAGGCCACAACCCCGTCGAACGCCTCCCCGAGCCAGTCGAGGATCTGGGCAAGACGGGTGCGGCCCGATTGGGCGACAGCGCGCAGGGTGGCATAGGTGGTGAAGAGGATGCCCTGGGACATCGGGATCGGTTCATCCGACGTCCAGCGCGACAGCGGCGCAATATCGGTGGGCGCACCGCCGAGATCAGTCCAGTCGCGGATTGCATCCTCGACCAGTGTTGCCGAGCGAGAAATCCAGAGGGCCTTGCGACGCCCGGCAATCCAACCTGCGAGGATGAGGCCTGCAACCTGACGGCCCTTGCCGCATCCGGTGCCATCGCCGAGGAAGTAGCCCCGACGGAACGCACGGGCATTGGGATCGCTGTCTGCCCGCACGAGGCGGCCCTGTTCGTCGAACGTGAACCGGCCCGGCAGATCCTGTGCGAAGGTTGTCTCTGCCATCAGGATGGTCTCGACCTGCGCCTCGGACAACCGGCCATCTGCGAGGAGAGCCTGAGGCAGGCTGACAGGGGCTGAGGAGAGGTCTGGCACAGGCGGGGCGACGGAGGCCATGGCGAGGCTTTCGACCAGCGTGGTAGGATGAGGCTGGGCCCCTTCCACCATCAGGCGCTGCGGGCGGTAGCGGGCATAGACGCCGGAGATCGCCTCGTTCACCCGCGGGGTATCGAGGGCTGTGACGCAGAGCGGCGTGGCCGGGGTTGCGGCAGCGGTCCGTCCGCCTTTGAGAGGGAGCCGGCGCGGCAGGAGCATGCCGGGTGCTTTTGGATCGGGTTTTGCGGGCGGGGCGGCGGGCCGGGAGATGGAGGCGGGCTTCCGCGCTGCGACAGGCAAGGAGCGGGTGTCGCTGCACGTCATCCGGTCTGGCAGGCCGTCGGCAAGAAGCGCCATGGCCTGAGCGGGGGAGACGACCATGCGGTCGCTGAAATCTGCGCGTGGTCGATCCGTCCCGGGCAGCCGCTTTTCGGCGACGAGGAGATGCGTCTCGATCGAGGTGCCGATCTTGGAGAAGGCTGATCTTGGCAGCACAAGGCGTGCCAACGGCTGCACGATCCCTGTGAACCGCCGCCACAGATCCGCCTGACGTTCGCCCGAGGCATAAGGCGGCAGGATCGCCACCAGCCGTCCACCCGGTGCCAGGCGCTTTGCGGCCGAGATCGCATGGCGCAGCGCAAGTGTGGGATCGTCGCCGCGCGCGACTGACGATGCAAAGGGCGGGTTCATCAAGATGAGATCGGGATGTACATCCGCCCCAAGCAGATCGTCGATGAACTCCGCGTCATGCGAGGTGATCGACGCGCCGGGTGAAAGCACGTCCCGCAGGATTGCCCCCCGAAACGGATCGATCTCATTGGCATGGACGCGGGGCACCGCCCTGCCCCGCAGCTTGCGCTCGGAGAGACGCGCCGTGCGGATGAGGCTTCCGGTTCCGGCCGAAGGTTCCAGCACAACGTCGGTCTCGCGAAGGCCGCCGGCGAAGGCCATGACCACCGCCCAAGGCAGCGCCGTGGAAAACTGTTGCAGGAGCATCTGCCGCTCGCTGCGCCGGGTCTCGGTGGGCAGGCTGGCGGCAAGGTCGATGGCCGCGTCAAGAATGCGGTCCAGTGACCGACTGCCTGCGGCTTCCGCCAGAACGTCGATCGCCGCGGCCTGCATCAGGTCATAGGCCTGCCGCCAGTCCCACGCCCCAGCCGCATCACTGCCGCCGAAACTTTCCGACATGATCTCGGAGATCTTCGCAGCCGCCAGACCCTCAGTCCGGATCGCCGCCGCCATTGCACCACGCACCGCGCCAACGCGCACCGCCATCACATCCTTCATCGCCCCATCCTTCTGTCTCGGGTCAAAGTCCCAAAGACAAAAGGCAGGCTTTTACTTTACGGTCCGAACGGCTCAGTCCGCCGGAGGTTCCCATCGCGTGACCGCGCGGAGGTTCTTGGACTTCAGCGCCTCGATCATCACGCCTTGGACGCGCTTGACAAAAGCCATGCTGAAACTCCCCAGACGGGCATCAGGCTCGAAGTAGAAGCTCTCAGACAAGACGTCGCTGTTGGCCTCATTTGCGATAACCCAGAGCTGCGTGGACAGGTCAAGTCCGGCCCGCCGCTTCTCGATCTCCGGCACTTCGACCGCGTAGTCGTTCCGTCCTGGGTTTTTTGTGGTGACAGGGAGGAAGAAGACCACAACCTGCCCGTCGCGCCTTTGCGACAAAAACGTCAATGAAACTGGACGGCTCTTGCGCCCTTCGGTCTCTCCTCGGGCCGCCTCGGCGCTCCACAGAAACGGATATCGCCAGAGATCGCCGAGCTTTGGTGAGTCAGTCATTCTTGATACTGTTCTCCAGGGCTTCGATGAGCGCTGCGGCCTCGGAATCGTTCAGATCGGCAAGATTGAACGCCCGGCGTGGATCCTTGCGAACAACCCTGCGCTCGTATTCTTCGTGCGAGAGGATGACGAAACGCGGCTTGCCGTGCCGCTCGATCAAGATTGGTGCTTGTGCCGCGGCGGCCAGAACGTCACCGGTTTTCTCTCCGAGGTCCGTTGCAGAGAAGTGCTTCATCATTGATCTCCAAAAACCTGCATTTTCGCGATTTTACCGAAAACCCAGATAAAGTGCAAGGCGGCCCGGAAACCCGGACCGCCCCACGGCATCGCTATGCGGCTGCCTCCGCGTCGCGTGCGTCGCCGCCCTCTCCCGCAGGTTCCGCCTCCTCGTCCTCGTCGGACTCTTCTTCGTCGCCCTCGTCATCACCGTAGGCCTCTGCCTCCGGCACCTGATCAGCGGCGGGGGCCTCCGGGGTCACCAGTTCAGCCGGGCACCAGTCGATGACCCGCTGACGCTGATCGTCGGAGAGCGTGGCGAAGGGCGCGGCGAAGAGGCCAGAGAGGAAGGTGACCACCTCGGACTTCTTGGCCGATGCAAGGACCGCCGCCTGATCCGGCATGGCGAGATCGTCGCTGAGGATCGTGATCAGCGCGGGCTTGGTCAGACGGGCAAGGAAGGTCTCATCCGGCATCCAGACATCGCGAAGCCGCGGCAGGGCTTCCGCCTCCACCGTGCGGCGGACCGGATCGCGCAGGGCCGCGGGGAGTTTCGGGACGAGGGTTTCGGCGACCGCGGCTGCGAGAAGCTGGTCGCGCATGTCGCGCTCGAGGCTGCGGAACATCGCGAATGCCGCCGCGTCGGGCTGGCTTGCCCATGCGGTGTCGAGGCCTGCATGGACCTCCGCGATCGTTTCGGAGATCGCCTTCAGGCTGCCCTCCGGCTCCTTGACCGGAAAACGCGGTGCTGCCACCTCCGCTCGGATCGTGGTCCCGTTCTCATAGCTGCTGT
>JACVZW010000029.1 GCA_014654775.1 Paracoccaceae bacterium
GCCAAAAATACTCTCGGGGGTGAATTGGCACGCCGAAGGCGGGACAAGAGGGGGCTGAAGCCCCCCTAAACCCGGAGGAGGCGCGCAGGCGCCGACGACAGGAAAGGAATGCGCGTCAGCGCTCCGTTTGATCAGCGGCGGTTCAGGCGGTGGAAGAGATGGGTGAAGGTCGCCACGCCGAAGACCGGGATCAAAAGGTTCACCACCGGGATCGACAGGGGCGCGGCCATCAGGATGCCCGCCCCCCAGATCCGTGCCCGGTTCGCGCGCCAAAGCGCCTTGGCTTCGGCCCGTCCGATGCGGCGCTGGGCGACGAGGGTGAAATACTCCCGCCCCAAGAGATAGCCGTTCAGCGACCAGAAGAGCACCGGCACCAGTGGCCCGGCGAAGGGCCAGAGGAAGAGCGCAAGGATGTTCGCCCCCAGCGCGATGCCGAAGAAATTTACCGCGCCCAAGAGCCCTTCACCAAGGGTTTGCGCCTTGGCGTCGGGCAGGGTGGGGAAGTGGCGGTCTTCGACCGCATCCACCACATCCTCGAGGAAAAGCCCGGTGAAGGCCGAGGCGACCGGCACCATCAGAAAGACCGAAGCCGCCAGCATCACGACGACCGACCCGATGGAGAGCAGCGTGTCGAGCCCGCCGACCGGGCCAAGAATCGGCAGGTCGGTGGTTTCCGGCACGACCCATTGGATCGCGGCCAGCATCAGCGCGTAAAGCGCCACCAGAAGGGCCAGCGTCAGCGCCACCCCGATCATCACCACCCGGCGGAAGCGCCCGTCGGACCATTGCCCGAGCGCGGCGGTGAAGGAAGAAAGGATCATGCCCATGTGACGACCTGCGCGAGGTCGGGGCGCGGTCGGTCCGGCGCGGGCGCGCCCTTCGTGCCGATATGGACGATCCCTGCCACCCATTCCTGCGGGGCGCAGCCGAAGGCGCGGGTGATGAAGGCGCGGTCATGGCTGACCCATCCGGTCAGCCATTGCGCGCCCCAACCTGCCGCCGTGGCGGCGTTCACGAGGTTCAGGCAAAGCGCGCCCGCCGAGAGCGTCTGTTCGATCTCGGGCACCTTGTCAGCCGGTTTCGGGCTGCCGATCACCACCACCGCGCAATGCGAGCGGTCGAATTGGCCGCGCCCTTTCTCGATCCGCACCGGATCGTCGCCCAACTCCTTCGCCCGCGCCTCGCCGATATCGGCCCAAGCGGAGAGCGCCTCGCGATAGCCCACGACCAGCCGCCATGGCTGCAGATTGCCGTGGTCGGGCACGCGGAGCGCGGCCTGCAGGATCGGTTCCAGCGCGGCGCGGTCGGGGGCGGGGGCTTGCAGCGCTTTGGACGGGTAGGATTGGCGGCTGGCGAGGAAGGCGAAGGCGTCTTGGGTCATGGGGCGGGGCCTCATCCCCCGGCCATGGCGCGGGGCGGAAAGGTGGGGTTTCTGGCGGAGCGGGCCAAGGGGCCCGCATGTCTTTTGTCTCGCCTCTGCGCTGTCGCGCTTCGGCTCGGTGTTTTGAGTATTTGGGCCAAGATGAAGGGGCAAGGGGGTTTCGGGGCGATCAGGCAGAGGTGAAGAGGCGGTCGAGATCGTCGATCCAGCCGGAGAGGAAGGCGTCGAATCGGGCATCGGGTTGGCGGGCGGCGAGTGTGGCGGCGAGCGGATCGGGTGCGTCGATCGGGCTTTGCGCCAGTTCGGCGATGACGGCATGGCCGCAGAAGGGGACGTAGGCCTCGGAATAGCCGCCTTCATGCACGGCGAGGAGGCGGCCTTGGCACAGGGTTTCGGCGGCCTCGCGCGTGAGGCGGGTCATCTGGCGGAAGGTGTCCGCCGTCGCGAGCATGCGCCCCAAAGGATCGAGGGCGGCGGCGTCAAAGCCGCAGGCCACGATGATGGCATCGGGCCGGTGCGCGTGAAGGGCGGGAAGGACGAGGCGTTGGAACGCCTCCAGATACCCTTTATGGCCCGTGCCGGGGGGAAGGGGGATGTTGAGGTTGGTGCCATAGGCGGCGCCCGTTCCCCGCACTTCGGCCCCGCCGGTATCGGTGGGATAGTTGCGGTCTTGATGCAGCGAGATCGCCAGCACCTCCGGATCGTCGAGGAAGATCGCCTCGGTCCCGTTGCCGTGATGCACATCCCAGTCGATCACCGCAAAGCGGCGGAACGGCGTTGCGTCCTGCGCCGCGCGGATGGCGATGGCGATATTGGCGAGCAGGCAGAAGCCGTTGGGCCGGTCAGGCAGGCAGTGATGCCCCGGTGGGCGGGTCAGGGCATAGGCATTGGTCACCTCACCCTTCAGGATGTCGATCAGCGCCCGTTTGGCGAGGCCTGCAGAGAGGGTAGCGATGTCATAGCCGCCTTTGCCGAAGGGCGCGCGGGGGCCAAGCTCGCCGCCTTCGCCTTCTGACAGGGCGTGGAAGCGATCCAGATAGGCGGCGGGGTGGACGCGGAGCAGGTCGTCGCGGGTGGCGGGGGCGGCGCTGCGGCGGGAAAGGCTGGCAAGGAGGCCCGTCACTTCGAGCAGGTTCTTCAAGCGGCGCTTGGTTTCGGGGTTTTCCGGCAGGCCCGCGCCGGGCTGGACGAGGCCGCCCATTGGCCCCCCCACGGGCAGGGTCAGGGCATAGTGGCCGCCATGATGCCAGAAGCAGCGTTCGTCGGAATAGAAGGCGGTGGTCATCGCTTGCGTCCTTCGGGGGGCTTCCGGGCCGGGGGATTTGACGGCAGGTTAGGCGTGGGGGCGGCGAAGGGCCAGAGGCGATGAAGAAGGGCGAACAGGCGGCGCTGGCCGTGCCGGGGGCGGAATTCGTGGTGAAGGCCGTGCCGCGCGCGCGGGTGGAAAGCTGTGCCCTGCAGGACGGGGTCTGGCGGATCGCGGTGAATGCCCCGCCCGAGGAGGGCCGCGCCAATGCGGCGGTGGCGGAGGCGCTGGCCCATGCTTTGGGCGTGGCGAAGGGGCGGCTGGTGCTGTTGCGCGGGGCCACGTCGCGGGACAAGCGGTTTCGGTTGGAGTGAAGGGGTGCCGCAGAGGGCGCGGAGGTCCCGGATCGTAGGCGGCACGGGGTCAGAGGCGAGGCGTCCTCAGTCCTTGCCGGGCTTTGCCTCGATCCGGTAGCTGCCTTCGGGCAGGTCGAGTGCGGCGGCGAGATCGCGCAGCTGCGTCATCGACAGGGTGATGCGGACGGGTTCTTCCGTCATCGGGTCAAGCTGTTCCAGAGTCACGCAATCCTCGAAGGCGAGGATGGTGACATCTTCCATCAGCCCCTCATGCCCCTCGTCGATGAGGGTGATGACGGTGGCGTCGAAATCGTGCTCGATGGTGAACATGGGGGAAAGGCTAGCGCGGGCGGGGCGGGGCTGGCAATGGGGAAATCCGGGGGGGACATCCGGGGGAAAATCGGGGCGCGCGGGGGCACGGGCGGGCCGCCGCTGACGCCTGCGTGAACGGGCGATCCGGGGCTGGTTCGCGCCGCCTGCCTTGCTATCTTGCCGCCAAGGGAATGAGAGACCCCAATTCCGATGCGGGACGGGGCGGATGGGCAAGGGCGATGCGGGCGACTATTCTGGCTTTTCTTGCGGTGACGGTGCTTTCGGCCTGCGTGCCGTCCTATCCGGCGGGCGATCCGGCTGAACTCTACGCTCCGGCCGTGCCAACGGCGGCCCCGCTGGCCCCACGGCAGGCGGCGTCGAACTTCATCCGCGTCGTCAGCCGGGTGGAGCCGATGACGGAAGAGATCTGCCGTGCCCGCACGCGGGGGGTGAATTGCGATTTCCGCATCGTGATCGACGATCGGGCCGGGCAGGGGCCGAACGCCTTTCAGACGCTGGATGAAACCGGGCGGCCCATCCTTGGCTTCACGCTCGCGTTGATTGCGGATGCGCGCAACGAGGACGAGATCGCCTTCGTCCTTGGCCATGAGGCGGCGCATCACATCCTTGGCCATATCCCGCAGACCCAGCAGACGGCGATGGCGGGGGCGGTGATGGCGGGCATCCTTGCGCAGGCCACGGGGGCCGATCCGGCGGCGGTGGATGCGGCGCAGCGGATCGGGGCCACGGTGGGCGCGCGGCGCTATTCCCGTGCCTTCGAGCTGGAGGCCGATGCGCTGGGGGCCGAGATCGCCTTCTATGCGGGCTATGATCCGGTGCTGGGGGCGGGCTTTTTCGACCGCCTGCCCGATCCGGGCGACCAGTTCCTTGGCAGCCACCCGCCCAATTCCGAACGCAAGGCGCAGGTGCGGGCGGTGGTGGCGCAGTTGCAGGGGTTCTGACCCCGGTCCCGCTTGATCTGCGTCAAGGCGTCGCGGTGCGGCTGCAGGCAGTCTGGTCGCAACAGGCAGCGCGGAAGGAAGGCGGCGATGATCGGATATGTGGAGGCCCCCATGGCATGGGGCCTGACGCGGGGCATGGGGCGCGTCTTGGGCGTGAACCTTGCCGATGCGGTGATCGAGGGTTGGCTGAGCCGGGCGGAACTGGCCGTTCTGGTGGACCGCTGTCAGGCCTGCGACAAGGCCTGCGACTGCACGCGCTGGCTGGCGCGGCAGGTCGCGGCCGAAACGCTGCCCGCCTTCTGCCCCAACAAGGCCCCGCTGGAGGGGCTGGTCGCGCGCTGAGTCCGCCTGCGCATCGGGGAGGCGCATCTGGGGGACGTTGAGCATTCCGCTGCGACATGACAGGGTCCGGCCCCGGATGGAGGGCGGGCGATGATCAAGTTGGGCGAAGTGCTGCGCGACCGGGGGTCGCGCTATGCCGTCTCGGGCGGGCCCGTGCAGGGCCGCGCCGGGGTGGAGGCTTTTCTTGCCGAATTGAAGCGCGAAAAGCGCTATGCCAAGGCCACCCACAACACATGGGCCTGCCTTCTGACCGACGGGGGGGCGTCCAAGGGCGATGATGGTGAGGCGGGCGCGGGGGCGGTGATCCTGAAGATGCTGGAACGGGCCGATCTGCGCGACCATGTCGTGGTGGTGACCCGCTGGTATGGCGGGGTGCATCTGGGGGGCGATCGCTTTGCCCATGTGGTGTCCTGCGTGCGGGCCTATCTCGACGCGCTGGGGCGGGCGGGATAAGGCTGGGGCAAAGGCGCGAGGACGGGCGCGGGGGACGCGATGATCGACTGGCTGAAGGCGGAACTGCGGCGGATCGGGAATACGACGATCTGGTCATGGCAGGGCTGGTGCGCCGCCTGGGCGCGGGAGAAATCGCTGCGGCAATGGACGTTGGTCAATGTGATCTCGGCCACGCTGGCCTTCGCGCTGGACCTGAGCCCGGGGGAACGGGCGCTGGTCCTTGCGCTGGGGCTGCTGCTTTTGGCGGCGGAACTGGCCAATACGGCCATCGAGGAAGTGGTGGATTACATTTCCGAAGAGATCGACCCGCGGGCGAAGCGGGCGAAGGATGCCGGGTCCGCGGTTGTGGCGGTGACGGCGATTGCAGGCGGCGTGGCCTGGCTGGTGATCCTGATCGGGTGAGGGGGGCGGTGCGTGCGAGCACGCACCCTACGGGCGGCGCTGGCGGCGGAGATGCGCGCGGTAGAGGAGCGGCGCGGCGAGGCGGTCGTAGAGGACCGTCACGGCGGGCCGGATGACCGGCAGCCCGGTGAGCCGCGCAAGCCAGCGCCAGCGCGGCAGGTTGGACCAGATGGCGCGGAAGGCCGCGAGCCCCGAGAGGAGTTGGCCGTCCTGCAACACATGCAGGCGGCGCGCGGCCTGATCCTCGGTCAGGCCCCAGCTTGCGGCGTCTTGCAGCCGGTCAAATCGCAAAGGCGCGCCGTCGCGGGTGGCGGCGGCACGGTAGTGATCGATCTCGAACCGGCAAAGCGGGCAGGTGTCGTTATAGAGGATACGGGTGTCTTCGTCGGTCATGGCGGGCAGATAGGCGCGGGCGGACCCGCGCCAAGCCCCCCACGGCCCGCTGCGACATCAGAGCTTGGAATGCGACCCGTCGCAGAACGGGGCCTTGGCCGAGGCCTTGCAGCCGCAGAAGAACATCTTCTTCCCCTCTTCCGCCGTGACCTTCACGGGGGTGAAGCTGGTCCCCTTGTGGCTGCCGTCGCAGAAGGGCTGGTTCTTCGACTCGCCGCAGGCGCACCAGAAGTAGGATTTCCCCGCCTCTACCTCGATCGGGTAGGGGGCTTTCTGGGCGATCCTGGGCACATCGGTCATCGGCTGGCTCCTTGCTGGCACTGTGCCCAAAGATGTGCGGCGGGCGGGCGCGGGGTCAAGCCGTGAGGCGACCCCAGAGGTCATACTCGCCCGCCTCCTCCACCTCCACCGTGACGATGTCACCGGGGGAGAGCGTCTCGAAGCCGTCATCGATGAAGAGGTTGCCGTCGATCTCGGGCGCGTCGGCCTTGGTGCGGCAGGTGGCGCCCTCGTCATCCACCTCATCCACGATGACCTGCAGGGTCTGGCCGACCTTGGCGGCCAGCTTCGCGGCGGAAATGGCTTGCGCCTTTTCCATGAAGCGATCCCAACGCTCTTGCTTCACCTCTTCCGCCACATGGTCGGGCAGGGCGTTCGACCGCGCGCCGGGGACGTTTTCGTATTTGAAGCAGCCCACGCGGTCGAGTTGCGCCTCATCCAGCCAGTCGAGCAGGGTCTGGAACTCCGCCTCCGTCTCGCCGGGATAGCCCACGATGAAGGTGGAGCGCAGCGTGATGTCGGGGCAGGTGGCGCGCCATGCGGCAATCTCGTCCAGCGTGCGGGCGGCGGCGGCGGGGCGGGCCATGCGGCGCAGCACATCCGGATGGGCGTGCTGGAAGGGGATGTCGAGATAGGGGAGGATCAGCCCGTCTGCCATCAGGGGCACAAGGTCGCGCACATGCGGGTAGGGGTAGATGTAATGCAGGCGCACCCAAGCGCCAAGCTGGCCCATTTCCCGCGCGAGATCGGTGATATGGGCGCGGACCTGACGGTCCTGCCACTGGCTGGTGTCATGTTTGCGGTCCACCCCATAGGCCGAGGTGTCCTGCGAGATGACGAGAAGTTCGCGTACCCCTGCCTCGACCAGCTTTTCCGCCTCGCGCAGGATGGCATGGGCCGGGCGGCTGACCAGTTTCCCGCGCATATCGGGGATGATGCAGAACTTGCATTTGTGGTTACAGCCTTCGGAGATTTTCAAATAGCTGTAATGGCGCGGGGTGAGGCTGACGCCGCTGGCGGGCAACAGGTCGATGAACGGGTCGGGCTGTGGCGGGACGGCGCCGTGGACCGCGTCGAGCACCTGTTCGTATTGATGCGGCCCCGTGACGGCCAGAACTTTGGGATGCGCGCCGGTGATGTAATCGGGCTCTGCCCCAAGGCAGCCGGTGACGATCACGCGGCCGTTTTCCTTCAGTGCCTCGCCGATGGCATCCAGGCTTTCGGCACGGGCGCTGTCGAGGAAACCGCAGGTGTTGACGATGACCGCATCCGCGCCCGCGTAATCCGGGCTGATCGCATAGCCTTCGGCGCGCAGGCGCGTCAGGATGCGTTCGCTGTCCACCAGCGCTTTCGGGCAGCCGAGCGAGACCATGCCGATGGTCGGCTGACCCGCGCGACGGTCATCGGGGACGGTGGCGCGGGCAAGATCGGGGCGAAGGTTGGGCGGGTTCTGCGTCATCCGCGCGCCATAGCGCAAAGCGCGCGCTACGGGAAGGGCGGTGATCTTGCGGAGCGGCGTGCGCCGCATTCCTTTCCTGTCGTCGGCGCCTGCGCGCCTCCTC
>JACVZW010000030.1 GCA_014654775.1 Paracoccaceae bacterium
ATATGCTGCGATCCAAACGCCGATGCGCCCAAACCGCCCGCATATCCCTTCATCAGTTAGCAATGTCAAAGAGCGTTCCAGACACAAAACAAGCCGCACGCTGATTCCAGCGTCGCTTCCCGCCTTGCCTCCAGAGTTTTTTCGAGGCGGCTTCAGCCGTCCCTTCCGTTTCCGTCGCACCGTCTTTCGGCGCCGCGTCGTCTTCGGTGAGCGGTTATCTACGTATCTCGCCCGGGGGCCGCAAGAGGAAAATGACGGGAAGATGACGATTTTTTCGGCAGCCCAAGAAAACTTGGCCTTTCAGACAGGGCAAGCACGTCTTTTCGCTTGGCCCCTGCCCCACCTGCCCCGATGATTTCGCGTCGCGTCCGTGTCGCCGCCCGAATCCGGGCCGAGTCACCCCGGCCCAGCCCCCCGATTCATCCACAGGTTATCGCGGACCTGCCCAAGGATCAGGCGAATCCTGCGCCCGCATAGGTCACACGCCCCCCCGCCACGGTCAGCGCGATTCCCATCGCCCCGATCGTCTCTGGCGCGGCGGCCTCGATATCCCCGTCCAGCAGCACCAGGTCCGCCGCCATCCCCGCCCGCAGCGTGCCGGTGATGTCGTCCCAATGCCCGGCCCAGGCGCCGCCCGCCGTATAGGCGTGCAGCGTCTCCATCAGGGACAGCCTCTCATCTCCTGCCCCTGCATAAGGCACCCGCGTCACCGCCGCCTGAATCCCGCGCAGCACCGACACATCCGTCACCGGCCAGTCGCTGGCATAGGCCACCGGCGCGCCGTGATCCTTCAGCGTCTTCCACAGATAGGCGTCCCGCCACCGCTCCCGGTGAAAGACATGCTCCATGGTCGAGATCGGGAAATCCATCACCCCCGGCGGATGCGGCGGCTGCAGGCTCGCCGTGATGCCAAGGCTTCCCAGACGCGGCACATCCGCCCGGTCGATCAACTCGATATGCTCAATCCGGTGGCGCATGTCACGAAAGCCGTTGGCCCGCCCCGCCGCCTCATAGCCGTCGATCGTCGCCCGCACCGCCGCATCGCCGATGGCATGGACCGCGATCTGCATCCCCCGTCGATCGATCTCGGTGCAGATCGCCTTGAACCGATCCGGCGGAAACAGCGGGTCCGCCCGATGCCCCGGCACGCCGGGATAGTCGTTCAGCATATAGGCCGTGCGGCTGTCCACCACGCCATCCATGAACATCTTCACGAAACCCGACCGCACCCAGTCACCGTCGAACTCCGCCCCCATGGCGCTGGCCCGGTCCAGTTCCGATATCTCCATATGCGGCTTCATATGGAAGGGCACCCGCACCCGCGCCGTCAGCCGCCCCTGTTCCTCCAGCGCCGCAAGCAGCGCGCAGGTATAGCGGTTGCCGTCCATGTTCACCATCGTGGTGATGCCCTGCGCCGCGCAATGGGCAAGCCCCGCCGCCACCTTGTCGAGGTCTGCCGCAAAGGTCGCCGCATCCGGCCACGGCTCCGGCTCGCCCCCAGTGGCGATGCCCAGCTGCAGATGCGCCTCCCCGCCCAGCGCGAGAACCGGACCAAAGGCCTCGAACTCCCTGAGCTCCCCCGTCGCTGTGCCATCCGCCCCCATGACCACCTCATGGCCATGCGGCATCTGCGCCCCGTGCAGCAACCCCGCCTGTTGCAGGGCCAGCGTATTGGCCCAAACCGTGTGGTGATCCGGCGCCATCATCGCGATGGGCCTGTCCGCGATCACCCGGTCCAGATCGTGCCGCGTGACTGGCGCGCCCAGAATCTCATAGGCCGCCCCCTGTGCCATCAGAAGCGCTCGGTCAGGGTTCTTCGCGGCATAGCCCTCAAAGGCCGCCTTCAGCGGCTCAAACCCCATGACCCCGCCGATCTGCAGCTGCACCAGTTCCGCACCGCCCAAGACCAGATGCAGATGGCTTTCCACGAAACCGGGCAGCAGCGTCCGCCCCCCCGCATCCACCACCCGCGTCTTCGGTCCCGCCAGCGCCGCCACCTCTGCGCCCCCCACCGCCGCGATCCGGCCTGCCCGCACCGCAACGGCCCGGGCGAAAGGCCGCCCCGCATCCATCGTGATCACCCGCGCATTCGTCACGATCAGATCGACATCCATCCCTGCCCCCGTCTTTCTCATGCTGTCTTCATCTTGGATCAAATACTCTGGGGGGAGCGTCGCCGAAGGCGGCGCGGGGGGCAAGGCCCCCCATCCCCTCCGGTTCAGCCCCGCGCCGCCACCCGCTCGGCCATCACGCAAAGCAGCTCGAACATCAGCGATATGCCCAGCCAAGCCGTGCCACCCGACGGATCGAAGGGCGGGCTCACCTCCACAAGATCCGCCCCCACCACGTCCAGCCCCCGCAGGCCCCGCACCACCTCCAGCGCCTGCCAGCTGTTGGGTCCCCCCACCTCCGGCGTGCCCGTCCCGGGCGCAAAGGTCGGATCGACGAAATCGATGTCATAGGTCACATAAGTCGGCCCCGTCCCGATGATCTCGCGCGCCTCGGCCATCACATCCTCGACACCCCGGCGGTGGAACTCGCCGATGGGGATGATGCGGATGCCGTTGGCTTCCGCGAAATCCCAATCCTCCCGCCCATAGGCCGTGCCGCGTATCCCGATCAGCACATAGCGCTTGGGGTCCAGCAGCCCCTCTTCCACCGCGCGGCGAAAGGGCGTGCCATGGGTATAGCGCCCGGTTCCGAAATAGACGTCGTTCAGGTCGGTATGGCTGTCGAACTGGATCATCCCCACCGGACGCGCCTTGGCGACCGACCGCAGGATCGGCAGCGTGCAGAGATGATCCCCGCCCCCCGTCAGCGGCAGCACCCCCGCCGCGACCACCCGGTAATAAAAGGCCTCCATCCGCGCCAGACTGTCCATCAGATCGCCGGGATTGGGCGGCACATCCCCCAGATCGGCACAGCGCGCCAACTCAAAGGGCGCGACCCATGTCGCCCCGTTCTGCGCCCGGATCATCGTGGACAGGTCGCGCAACTGGCGTGGACCGTGGCGTGGACCGGGCCGGTTGGTCGTCCCCCCGTCCCATGGCGCGCCGATCAGCCCGATCTGCACCTCCGCCAGACGCGGATCGTCCAGCCCCACATGCGGCAACCGCATGAAGGTCGGTATCCCTGCGAATCGCGGCAGGTCGAACCCCGACACCGGCGTGAAAAACCCCTGCTCCGCCATCGCCGCACCTTCCCCGATCGTGATTCCCAGCCCCATCCAACCGCCCCCGCGCCCGCTTGTCAGGTCCACAACCGACATCGCCCTTCCGCCTCTCGCCGATTTCCGCAGCCCTGCCGCCCGGCTGACCCGACCCTCTTGACCTCGGCCCCCGCTTCCCCCCTTATCGACCGGTGCCCCGGAGGACCGTATGTTCAGCAAGACCGACCCGATCGCCCCACAGCCCGCCCCTGCGCGCAGCCCCGCCTCGGGCGCCGCCAGCAATGCCGGCAAATCCATCCTCGCCTCCGATCTGCGCATCAGCGGCGAGATCACCTCTTCCGGCGCGGTCGAGGTCTATGGCGACATCGACGGCACCCTCTCGGCCCGCAACCTGCTCATCGGCAGCGAAGGCGCGGTCAAAGGCACGGTCAGCGCCGAAACGGTCGAGGTGAAGGGCAAGCTTGACGGTCGCGTCTCGACCGAGGCCTTCACCCTGCGCTCCACTGCGCAGGTCGAGGCCGACATCAATTACACCTCGCTCGTGATCGAATCCGGCGCCCAGATCGAAGGCCGCTTCACCCGCCCGAAGTCCTGATCCCGGCCCGATCCGCTGCCTGCTCGGCCCCCAATCCGGGGGCCGTTTTCGATTCACCCGCCCCGCAGGCCGGGCCCGGCACAACGCGCCAGCTACCCCTGCCCCGCCGTCAGCCGATCCCGCAACAGCCGTCGCAAAATCTTGCCCGAGGCCGATTTCGGGATGGCATCCGTGACGATGATCCGGTGCACCTGCTTGTAATGGGCCAGATTGGCCTCCAGATGCGCCCGGATCGCCGCCTCATCCGGCCCGCCCTCGGCGCGCACCACGAACGCCACCGGGATCTCGCCCGCCTCCGGATCGGCCTGCCCCACCACCGCCGCATCGATGATCCCGGGCAGCGCGACCAGCGTGGCCTCCACCTCCGCCGGGGCCACCTGAAACCCCTTGTATTTGATCAACTCCTTCAGCCGATCGACGATGAACATATAGCCATCGGCATCGATCCGCGCGATATCCCCGGTATGCAGCCAGCCCCCGGCATCCAGCGTCTCAGCCGTGGCCCGGGCATTGTTCAGATAGCCCAGCATCACCTGCGGCCCCTTCACCCAAAGCTCGCCCTCGCCCCCCGGCCCCTGATCCTCTCCCGAGACCGGATCGACGATCCGGGCCAGGGTATTCGGCAGCAAAAGCCCTGACGCCCCCGCCCGCGCCGCAGAGATCGGCGTCGCATGCGACACGGGCGACATCTCGGTCATCCCATAGCCTTGCAGGCAGACGCAGCCCAGCCGCGCCCCCACCGCATCCGAAAGCTCCGCCCCCAGAGGCGCGGCCCCGGAAAACACCTGTTCCACCGATGACAGATCGAACCCGCCCACCATCGGATGCTTGGCCAGCGCCAGCGCCACAGGCGGCACCACCCACATCCGCCGCGCCTTATGGTCCTGCGACAGGCGCAGGAACATCTCAAGGTCAAAGCGCGGCATCGTCACCACCGTTCCCCCGCCGGCCAAATGCAGGTTCATCAAGACGGTCATCCCGTAGATATGGAAAAACGGCAGGAAACCCGCCGTCGTCTCGCCCGCCCGGAAATCGACATGCTCGATCATCTGCTCGACATTCACCGTCAGGTTCCGGTGCGACAGCATCACCCCCTTGGGCAGCCCCGTCGTCCCCGAAGAATAGGGCAGCACCAGCACATGCCGCTCAAGGTCCACCGGCACCTGCGCCGCCAGCGGCTCACCCATCAAGGCGGTCAGGGGCAGCGCCCCCTCGCCCGGCCCGATCACCGCGATCTCGCGCACCTTCGTGCCCGCAACCGCCGCCCGCGCCACCTCAAGGAACGGCCCCACCGTCACCAAAAGCTCCGCCCCCGCATCCGTCAGCTGATGCATGACCTCCGGCGCGGTATAGGTCGGATTGATCGTGGTGACAGTCCCACCCGCCAGCGCGACCGCATGGAAGACCACGCAAAACTCCGGAATGTTCGGTGTCATGATGGCGACGCAATGCCCCGCCCCGAACCCGGCCGCCGTCAGCCCGCCCGCCAGACGGCGCACCTGATCCATGAAGGCCCGCGCCGTCAGGCTGCGCCCCGTCGGGCCGTCGATCAGCACGACCTCGTCAGGCCGGGTTTCCAGATTCCGAAAGACCAGCTCGGTCACCGACAGCGCAGCCGGAACGAAATCCGGACGCGGGCTTTTGTAGATATGCATGGATCGTCCTCCCTCGACAGGATCAGACCACAGCCTTGCCCCTCTGTCTCCGCCTTATTCGCGCCGAACGGGCGGCAAGGGGCACGCGGTCGGGCGTGCATCCCTGCCCTGCCGCGCCTGCGGCTTGGCGGGGATCACCCCGCCATGCCCCCGGGCGGGATCGAATAGGTCATCGACGCCCGCGCCACCGGCTCCGCCACCCCGTCCGAGTACAGCAGCGCATCCCCCACCGCCAGCACCCGGCCCAGCTTCAACAGCCGCGCCTCCGCCCGCACATCCCGCCCCGCCGCAGGCTTGCGCATGAAATCCATCGAGGCATTCGTCGTCACAGCCAGCGCCACCGGCCCCAATCGGCTCAGGATGGCAAGGTAAAGCGCCACATCCGCCAGACCGAACATCGACGGCCCTGACACCGTCCCCCCGGGCCGCAGATGCCGCTCCGCCACCCGCAGCCGCAGCGTCACGCCGCCCGCATCCGCCCGCTCCACCGCGAAATCCGCCGCGACCTGCCCGAAATCCCGCGCGAGAAAGGCCGTCAAGGCGTCACGGTCCATCTTCAATTCCATCCGCTTCCCTCTCCTGCCGCCAACCCCTATCGTCTGGCAAAGCCACGAGGGGGATGCAATGACCGAAGACCTGATCCAGCGCGAAGATGCGGGCGGCATCGCCACCCTCACCCTCAACTCCCCCCACAGCCTCAACGCCCTCTCCGTGGCGATGATCGCACGCCTGACGGCCGAACTTGACCGCCTCGCCGCCGACCGCGCCACCCGCGTCGTCATTCTTCGTGGCGCAGGCCGCGCCTTCTGCGCGGGCCATGACCTCAAGGAAATGCAGGCCGCCCGCGAAACCGCCGATCGCGGCGCCGCCTTCTTCCGCCAATTGTTCGAGGATTGCGCCGCCATGATGCAGCGCCTCCCCCTCCTGCCCCAGCCCGTCATCGCCGAGGTGCAGGGCATCGCCACCGCCGCAGGCTGCCAACTCGCTGCCTCCTGCGACATGGTCGTCGCGGCCGAGGATGCCCGCTTCGGCGTGAACGGGGTCAATATCGGCCTTTTCTGCTCCACCCCCATGGTGGCGCTCACCCGCAAGGTCCCCCCCGCCGTCGCCTTCGAGATGCTGACCACCGGCGAATTCCTCCCCGCCCCCCGCGCCCGCGAAGTGGGGCTCGTGAACCGCATCGCGCCCCCGGCCGACCTGTCCGCAACCACCCGCAGCCTTGCCGAGACGCTCTCGGCCAAGCTCACCGCCGCGGTGAAGATCGGCAAGCGCAGCTTCTACGATCAGATGGGCCTGCCGCTGGATCAGGCCTATGCCCTGACCGGGGCGGCGATGGTGGAAAACATGCTCTGGCGCGACACCGACGAAGGCATCCGCGCCTTTCTGGAAAAGCGCAAACCCGACTGGGCCTGAGGCGGGGGATGGGCGCAACCGCCCATCCTACCCCCGACCGGCGTAGGATGGGCATTCTGCCCATCATCCCCTGGCCCCCCGGTAGGATGGGCCATCGGGCCCATCTGCCCCCCGAATCCAAAGGTTAACGCGCCCTTTCGCCACCGCGCGTGGCCACAGTTTGCTGCACAAAAGGCGGCACAGAACAGGGCACAGCCATTTCTTGGCTGGAAAACGCGTTAATCCAGTCCGATCAACGCCTTGCCGCCAAAGCCGCCACCGCCATCAGCGCCAGACCGAACCCCGCCCCGATCATCACCCACACCCCTCCAAACGCCACTAAACCCGTCCCGATCAGTGGGGCCACCGCCATCGCCGCCAGTCCCGGAATGGCCATCATCCCCGACACCGCACCAAAGCGTTCCTGCCCCAAAGTCTCGGCCACCAGCACGGGCCGAAGGATGGTGATGATCCCCATCGCCGCCCCCTGACACAGCGCGAAGCCCACCGCCGCTCCCGGCCAGACCGCCGCCAGCACAAGGAACCCCGGCGCGATCACCAGCGCCCCCACTGTCGCCCATGCCGCCGCCCCGGTTCCCAGCCGCGACCCTGCCCCCGCCAGAACCAGCCGCCCGGCCACCTGCGCAGGCCCGATCGCCGCCGCCGCCAGAATGGCCAGATCAGTCCGCACCGCCAGCGCCTCCAGCATCGGGCGGATATGGTTCACCAGCATCCAGTGGTTCAGGTTCACCAGCGAAAACAGCACCGCCAGCCCCATGAATCCCGGCATCCGCAGGACCGCGCCCCAGCCCAGCCGCGGCGCATCCCGCGCCACCACCGCCGCCTCTGTCCCCCGCGCCATCACCCGCGCGGCCCAGACCTGCAACGGCAGCATCACGCCCAGCGCCACCCCCACCGCCACCCAGACCGCCCCGCGCCAGCCCCAGACCTCGGCCAGCCAAGCCCCCGCCGGAAAGGCCAGCGTCGAGGCCAGCCCCGCCACCAACGTGACCCGCGTGATCGCCCCCCGCGCCTCTGGCCCAAAGCGCCGGATCATCATTCCGAAACAGACGTCATAAAGACACAGCGCCTGCGCCAGCCCCAGCCCGGCCCATCCCGCGAACCAGCCCACCGCCCCCTCGGCCAGCGCGAGCGACACCAGCGCCGCCGCCCCGATCAGCGGCCCAGCCGCCATCATGGCGACCGCCCGCCCCCGATCCAGCGCCCGCCCCACCGCCGGGGCCACCACCGCCGACACGGCCGTCGCCAGCAAAGGTCCCGCCGCGATCACCCCATCCGACAGCCACGCCTCGCGCTGCCAATAGATCAGCAGCGCCGCGAAAATGTAGAAGAAACAGGCATATCCCAGCGCCTGCGTCAGGGCGAGCGTCCAGACCGCCCCGCCGTCCCGGCCTGCGAGGGTCATGTCCTCACAGGCCGTAGATCGCGGCGAACTTCGCTTCGATATAATCCAGAAGCGGCCCCTCATCGGGATCAAAGCCGCAAGCATGGGCGATGGTGTCGCGGGGCGCCCTCAACCCGCCATGCCGCTGCACCTTCTCACGCAGCCATGCCGTCGCAGGTCCCGCATCGCCGCGCGCCAGATGGTCGTCCAGATCGGGAAGGTCGGACCGCAGCGCACGGTGCAGACAGCCTGCGTAAACATTGCCAAGACTATAGGTCGGGAAATAACCGAACAGTCCCACCGACCAATGCACATCCTGCAGCATCCCATGCGACGGCCGATCCACCGCCACGCCGAAATCGGCGGCGAAGCGGTCGTTCCACGCCGCCTCAAGGTCGCCCACCGCCAGATCGCCCCGGATCAACGCCCGTTCCAGATCAAAGCGCATCATGACATGCAGGTTGTAATGCACCTCGTCGGCTTCCGTCCGGATGAACCCCGGCTGCACCCGGTTCACCGCGGCATGGAAGGCATCGGCATCCTCCACCCCAAAATCCCCGAACCGCACGCGCATCTGCCCGAACATCCAACCGGTAAAGGCGCGGCTGCGGCCCAACTGGTTTTCATAGATGCGGCTCTGGCTTTCATGCACACCCATAGACACACCCGATCCAAGCGGCGTCAGGCGATAATCCCCATCTATGCCCAGCTCATAGCAGGCATGCCCCACCTCATGGATCGTGGAATAAAAGCAGTTGAAAGGCTCGCTCTCCACCACCCGCGTGGTGATCCGCGCATCATCGCCCGACCCCGAGGAAAAGGGATGCACCGCAAGGTCCAGCCGCCCCCGGTTCCAGTCATAGCCAAAGGCCGTGGCCAGATCGCGCGCCATGCGCATCTGCGCCTCTGCCCCGAAATGCCCCGACAGGCCAGCAGGTTGCCGCTCCGCCCCCAGCAGCTTCCCCCGCAAGGCCACCAGCCGGGGCCGCATCCGGTCGAACATCGCCCCGATGCTTTCCGCCGTGGCCCCCGGCTCGTAATCGTCGATCAGCGCGTCGTAGGGATCGCCCCCCTGCGCCAGTGCCGCCCCTTCCTCCTGCCGCAGCCGGATCACATCCGCCAGCACGGGCAGGAACCCCGGCACATCCTCCTTGGCCCGTGCCTCGGCCCAGATGCCCTGCGCCATGCTCGTCACCCGCGCGATCTCCTGCGCCAGACGCGCGGGCACCTTCACCGCCCGGTCATAGCTCCGCCGGATCAGCCGCAATTGCGCCGCCGCCACCGCGTCCGCCGGCACCGCCCCCGCCAGCCAGTCGGCGATGCGCGGATCGGTGCGCCGCGCATGCAGCACCCCCTCCATCGCCGCCATCTCCTCGGCCCGCTGCTCGGCCGCGCCGCGCGGCATCATCGTCTCCTGATCCCAACCCAGACGCCCTGTCACCTGCCCCAGCGCCTCGGTCTCGCGCTGGAATGCCATCAGATCGTCATAGGCCGTCATGCCGTTCCCTCCCGGATGGATCCCGCGACGGGATAGCCCGCCAGATGCCGCGCCCGCAGGATCAGCACCCACAGGATCACCGCGCCGATCTGATGGGTGATCGCCACATGCACATGCGCCGCCGTCAGCACCGCGGCGATGCCCAACAGCATCTGCGCCACCATCATCGCCATCACGCCGTGAAAGGCCATCCGCGTCGCCCCATGCGCCGATTTGCGCCCCCGCAGCCAGACGACCACGGCAAAGACGAACAGAAGATACCCGCTCATCCGATGCATGAACTGCACAAGCCCCGGATTTTCAAAGAAGGCATGCCAGACGGGCAGGCTGCCGCCATTGCCATCGGGCACATAGAAGGCATCCGCCGGGAAGAAGGACCCGTTCATCAGGGGCCAAGTCGGGAAGGCCCGCCCCGCATCGATCCCCGCCACCAGCGCGCCGAGCAAAATCTGCAGAAAGGCGAAATGCATCAGCCCCGTGGACAGGGAGAACAGCTTCGCCTCCCGCCCGCGCCGCGCCTGCATCAACTCCGCCTCACTCCGCCCCAGCAGGAAGACATACCACGCGATCAGCCCAAGGATGACGAAGGCCAGCCCCAGATGCGTCGCAAGACGATAAGAGGCCACATCCAGCATCGTCCCCGTCAGGCCGGACGACACCATCCACCAGCCAATCGCCCCCTGCAGCCCGCCCAGCGCGCCCAGACCCAGCAGCCGCCCAGTCCATCCCGCCGGGATCTGCCGTGCCAGAAGAAAGCCGAAGAACCCCACCGCCCAGACCAGACCGATCACCCGGCCCATCTGCCGATGACCCCATTCCCACCAATAGATGACCTTGAAGTCCTCAAGGCTCATCCCCTTGTTCTGCAACTGATATTCCGGGATCGCGCGGTATTTTTCGAACTCCGCCTCCCAAGTCGCCTGATCCAAGGGCGGGATCGCCCCCGTCACGGGCCGCCATTCCACGATCGACAGGCCCGAATCCGTCAGCCGCGTCATGCCCCCCACAGCGATCATCGTCGCCACCAGCAGGAAGAGAGAGATCAGCCACAGGCGGATGCCCCGCCGCGCGCCCTGCGCCCGTGCCGCGATCATCCCCCCTTGCGGCGGCGGGGCGGATGCCACCCCCTGCCCCACCTCTTCAAAGATGCTCCGCTTGCCTGCCATCTCGCCCACTCCCTCGTTCGGGCCGGAGGGTATGCCCACCCCCCGCCCCCTTCAAGGGGCTGCGGCGAAGAGTGTCGGGCTGCCCTCCCCCATCCCCCTCAAGGGCACAGACAGGAAAAGCCTCTGCCCCTTCATCTGTTCCCAAATATCCCAAGGGGGTCCGGGGGTGTGAAACCCCCGGTCCGACGCTTGCCACCCGCGCCTCACTCCCCCTGCTTGCGCAGCTTGTAGGCGATCTGCCGCAGCATGCCGTGGAAAGTCTGCACCTCGGCTCGTGTCAACCCAAGCCGCGCGAACATGTTGCGCATGTTCAGCTTCATATGCGGCGCCTTCTCGGGCGGATAGAAGAACCCTGCCGCCTCCAGCCGGTCCTCGAAATGATCCGACAGCCGCTCCACCTCCACCCGGCTTGCGAAATCGGTGCGCGCCAGACCCATGACTTCGGGCGGAACCTCCCCCATCTGCCGCCGCCACTCATACCCCAAAAGCAGCGCGCATTGCGCAAGGTTCAGGCTGGGAAACTCCGGGTTCACCGGCACCGTCACGATGGCATTGGCGGGCACGATATCCTCGTTCTCCAACCCCGCGCGTTCCGGCCCGAACAACACGCCCACCCGCTTGCCTTCGGCCACCATCGCCCGCGTCATCTCCATCGCGCGCTCGGGCGTGACCACGGGCTTCACCAATTCCCGCCCCCGCGCCGTGGTGGCAAAGACGAAGTCGCAATCGGCAATCGCCGTGGGGATGTCCGGGAAGATCCCCGCCATATCCAGCACCCGCCCCGCGCCCGAGGCCATCGCCACCGCCTTCGGATTGGGCCAGCCGTCGCGCGGATCGACGATCCGCATCCGCTCCAGCCCGAAATTCAGCATGGCCCGCGCCGCCGCCCCGATATTCTCGCCCATCTGCGGGCGCACAAGGATGAAACAGGGCGGAATCGTCTCGGTCACGGGCTCTCTCCAGACAGGGCACATCCGCGCCAGATACGCGCCCCACCCCCCTCGGACAAGCCCAAGCCGCCCTCGCCTTCCCCGGAAATCTGCGCTAATGACCCCCAAACGCACGCCGGAGCGCCCCATGGCCGACCAAGACCGCCCGCAGATCTATCTGATCACCCCGCCGGAACTGGACCTCGACACTTTCCCCGACACCCTCGCCGCCGTGCTCGACACGACCGAAATCGCCTGCCTGCGCATCGCGCTCGCCACCCGCGACGAAGACCGCATCCTGCGCGCCGCCGATGCCATCCGCCTGACCGCCCATGCCCGCGACGTGGCCGTGGTGATCGAACGCCATGTCTTGCTGGTGGAACGGCTGGGTCTCGACGGCGTGCATCTCACCGATGGCGCGCGCTCTGTCCGCAAGGTCAGGAAGGACCTGCCCGATGCCATCATCGGCGCCCATTGCGGCACCACCCGGCATGAGGGCATGTCGGCAGGCGAGGCCGGGGCCGATTACGTCTGCTTCGGCCCGATCGGGGCCACGCCCTTGGGCGACGGCTCCCGCGCCGACTGGGACCTGTTCGAATGGTGGTCCGAGGTGATCGAGGTTCCCGTCGTCGCCGAAGGCGCGCTCACGGCGGAACTGGTGGAAAAGTTTGGCCCCGTCACAGATTTCTTCGCCGTGGGCGAAGAAATCTGGTCCAAGGACGACCCCGCCGCCGCCCTTAAGGCCCTGCTCGCCCCCTTGGGGTGACGGTGGGGTGAACCCCCACCCTACAGCCGCCCTTCCAGCCCGCCACGCACCGCAGCCTCGCAATGCGCGGCCAGCGCCTTGCGGTCTGCGAAGGCATCCACCGGCACCGGTTCGTGGAACACCACCTCCACCCGCCCCTGCCGCTTCTGCGCCAGCACCATCAGCAGATGCCCCGCGAACTCCATATCCCCCCACCAACCGTAAAAGCGTGGATCGCAGCCCTCCGGCGCGCGATAGGCCAGCGTGACGGGCTGCACCCACATCACCTCCTCCAGCCCATGCGACCAGAAGGCCGCAAAGAGCGTGGACTTGAACGGCAGCACCCGCACCGCATCCGTGCTCGTGCCTTCTGGAAAGAACATCAGGTGATGCCCCGCCCGCAACCGCTCTTCGAACACCGCCTGCTGCTTCTTCGCCTCGCTCCCCTTGCGCGCGATGAAGACCGTCCCCGTCGCCCGCGCCAGCCAGCCGATCGCAGCCCAGCGCTCTACCTCGGACTTGGCGACGAAATAGCCCCGCTGCGCCGCATTCAGCGCAAAGATGTCCAGCCATGACACATGGTTGGCCACCACCGCGCCGCGCTGCCGCATCACGCCCCCCCGCACCACCAGCGGCAGCCGCAGGATATGAAAGGCCGATTTGCAGACGAATTGCGTGATATAGGGCGTCCAAGGCCGCTGCATCCCGAACAAAGGCCGCTCCACCAGCCGCAGCGCCAGCAGCAGCACCAGACAGCCATAGGTCACGCCCCCCAGCAAGGCGCCACGCCACAGCACCCGGACCCAGCCCATGGCGCCGACCGCCGGCACCTCCATCCGGGCCTCTTTCCACTGCTCATCCACCGCAGCGCTCAACCCCGACCCCGCGTGTAGTACCCGCGATGCCGCGCCGACATCCGCTCCGTGTCCATCACCAGACAGACATCCGTGGTGTTGAAGTCCCGGTCGATGAAGGCCCCCTCGCCCACGAACCCGCCCAGCCGCAGATAGGCCTTGATCAGCGCGGGCGTCCCCGCCATCGCGGCCTTGCGGTCCAACGCCTCGGGCGGCAGCAGGTCCATCCGCTGATATCCCGCCCCCCGCGCCACGACGCGCAGGCCCGGCGGGGCCAGATGATGATGGTGCAGATAGGCCAGCGAGGGCGTCAGCGCCGCGATGTCGGTGCCGTGAAAACTCGCCACCCCGAACAGCACCTCGATCCCCCGTTCCAGCACGTAATCGGCCAAGGCGTTCCACAGATGGAACATCCCCGTCCCGCCGCGATGATCCGGATGCACGCAGGACCGCCCCAATTCCAAAAGCTTGCGCCCGCTCTCACGCAGGGGCGTCAGGTCATATTCGCCTTCAGAATAGAACCGCCCCCCCTCCGCCAACCGGTCCGAGGGCAGCAGCCGATAAACCCCCACCACATGCTCCAGTGTCTCGGGATCGCAGCGCGTATCGATCAGCAGCAGATGATCGAAGATCTCGTCGAAATCATCCCGCTCCAACCGCGCCGCATGGTCGACCAACGGCCCATCCGCCCCCAGCTCTTCAACGAAGACGCGATAGCGCAGCCGCTGCGCCGCGCGAAGGTCGCGCGCATCCCGCGCCAGCCGCAGCGCATAAATGGACTCATCCGATATCACCCGGTCTTCCGGCATGATCCCACCCCCGGCCCTCTGACAGGGGATGTACGCAGTGCCCCGCCCCATTGCAACGCCCACGACAGCCGCCCCCGCCGCCGGGGATTGCAAATCGGGCGCGATGGCGCATCATCTGCCGGGATCGAAGACCAGCGTCAGGTCCACCCTGCGCGCATCGATCACCACCTTGCCCCGATGCTCGAAATTCACCGTGACCCGACCGCCGATGTTCGACTGCACCTGCCCCAGCCCCCAATCCGGTTCCGACGGGTGGCGCACGAACATGCCCGGTTCCAGAAGCTCATGCATCCTTATGTCCTTTTCCAGTGCCGGAGTGTTCCATGTCCCCCCAGCCCGATCTTGCCGCCCTCTTGGGCTCGCGCCTCTGCCATGACCTTATCGGTCCGATCGGGGCCATCGGCAACGGGGTGGAGCTCTTGTCGCTCTCCGGCGTAGGCCCGTCCGACGAACTCGCCCTCATCGCGCAAAGCGTGACCATCCTCAAAGCCCGCATCCGCTTTTTCCGCGTGGCCTTTGGAATCGCCCGCCCCGACCAATCCCTCCCCCTGACCGAAATCCAGTCGCTGCTGTCGGACCTCCATCTCGGCGGCCGCCTTATGGTCGATTGGGCCAGTCCCGCCGATCTGCCGCGGCCCGAGGTGAAGGCCGCCTTCCTCACCCTTCTCTGTGCCGAAACGGTGCTGCGCAGCGCAGGCCATATCCGCGCGCTCCGCGACGAGGTGGGATGGTCCTTCACCCTCTCCTCGCCCCGTCTGAGCAGCGATCCCCGGCTCTGGTCCCTGCTCCTGTCGCCCGACAGCGCCGCCGAACTGCCGGTCGAGGCGTCCGAAGTCCACTTCCCCCTCGCCGCAGCGGCCATCGCCCTCCTTGGCCGCCGCCCCGAACTGGACCCGCTGCCCGACGGCCTGCGCCTCAGCTTCTGATCGTCCCGTCCCCGGTCACAAGGTATTTGAACGACGTCAACTGCTCCGCCCCAACCGGCCCGCGCGCATGCAGCTTGCCCGTGGCGATGCCGATCTCGGCCCCCATGCCGAACTCGCCCCCATCCGCAAACTGGGTCGAGGCGTTGCGCATCAATATCGCGCTGTCCAGCCGCTGGAAGAACCGCGCGGCGGTGACGTCATTCTCGGTCAGGATGCTCTCGGTATGCTGGCTACCATAGCGGCGGATATGGGCAATCGCCCCGTCCACGCCATCAACGATCTTCGCCGCGATGATCATGTCGAGGAATTCGCAGCCAAAATCCTCCGGCCCTGCCGCCACCGTTCCCGGGATCGTCAGCAGATCGCCCTCGGCTCGCACCTCCACGCCCTTGGCCAGCAGGTCCGTCACCAGCACGCCGCCATGCTTTTCCCAAAAAGCCCGGTCGATCAGCAGGCATTCCGCCGCCCCGCAGATGCCCGTGCGCCGCGTCTTGGCATTGACCACCACCGCCCGCGCCTTTTCCAGATCGGCATCGCCATCGGCATAGACATGGCAGATGCCCTCCAGATGGGCAAAAACCGGCACCCGTGCCTCGCGTTGCACAAGGCCCACCAGCCCCTTGCCCCCGCGCGGCACGATCACGTCGATCCACTCCACCGCGCGCAGCATGGCCTCCACCATCCCTCGGTCCCGCGTCGGCACCAACTGGATCGCCGCCTCCGGCAAGCCCGCCGCGCGCAACCCCTCCACCATGCAGGCATGGATCGCGGTCGAGGAATGAAAGCTTTCCGATCCGCCCCGCAGGATCACCGCATTCCCCGCCTTCAGACACAGCGCGCCCGCATCCGCCGTCACATTCGGGCGGCTCTCATAGATCACGCCCACCACGCCCAAAGGCGTGCGCACCCGCTGGATATGCAACCCCGTCGGCCGGTCCCATTCCGCGATCACCTCGCCCACCGGGTCCTTCTGCGCCGCCACCGCGCGCAACCCCTCCACGATGCCGCTGACGCGCCCCTCATCCAGCTTCAACCGATCCAGCATCGCGGGCGACAGCCCCTTGGCCGCCCCGAATTCCATATCTTTGGCATTGGCAGCGATGATCTCATCCCGCCGCGCCCAGACGGCTGCCGCCGCCGCCTCCAGCGCCGCCCGCTTCGCCTCCGGCGCCGCATAGGCCAGTTCCGCCGCCGCCGCCCGCGCCGCCGCGCCCATCCGGCGCATCATGCCGACCGCGTCTTCCTGTGCCCCATCCGCCATCTGCCCAACCTTCCGTTCTTCCATCGCCCGGCGCCGCTGCCCCACCCTCACAGGGCGGGCGCCTCGGTCCTGTCCGTCAAGCTGTAATCCCGCGACACCGAAAAGATGCGCACATCCTCTGCACCCTCCGCCCGCGCCTGCGCCGCAATCTCCAGCGCCACCTCACCCTGCGCCGCCTCGGCCAGCGTCAGGAACCGTCCCGCGCGCGTCACGCTCTCATGGACGCGCCCTCGCCCTGCCGGACCCGCCCCATAGGCCGCGACCACAAACCGCCCCGCGCCCTCCGGCTGCACCTCCGGCCCCACGCGGATGCGATACCGCTCGAAATGGATCATGCGCCCCGCGGCCTGACTGGCGCGATGCGTTCCATCGCAGCGCCAAGCCCGGATCGCGTCTTCACCGTCCCAGTGCTGATGCGAAAGAATGGCGTCGGGCTGTTCCAAAGGCCGGAACCGCTCAAGGTACAAAAGCCCGGGATGCGCCGCCAAAAGGGGACGCAGCCGATCCACATGCTCAAAGTAATGCGGCATATGCCCGTCTTTCGGCAGCATGTCGAAAAACAGTGCGTGCATTCACACCACCATATCATCCCTGTGGATCAGCGCCGCCCGTCCGGCATAGCCGAGAATCCCCTCGATTTCCCCGGACTTATGCCCCGCAATCGCCTTCGCCTCCGCCGCCGTATAGCGGATCAACCCTTTCCCAAGCACCGCGCCGTCCGGCCCAAGGATCGCCACCGGCTCCCCCCGCCCGAAGGCCCCCTTCACCGCCCGCACGCCCGCCGGCAGCAGCGACTTGCCCGCGCCCAGCGCCGCCACCGCACCCGCATCCACCACGACCTCGCCCTTCGGCTTCATCGCGTTGATCCAGCGTTTGCGCGCCAGTTGCGGGTCCGCCCCCGGCACGAACCATGTCCGCGCCGCCCCCTCTGCCAACGCCTTTAGGGGTCGCAGCACCGACCCTTCCATGATCGCCATGGCACAGCCCCCCGCGACGGCAGTCTTGGCCGCCATCAGCTTGGTCTTCATGCCGCCCTTGGACAGGCCGGAGATCGGATCGCCCGCCATCGCCTCGATCTCGGGCGTGATCGTCTCTATCACATCAAACCGCACCGCCGAGGCGTCCTCCTTCGGATTGGCCGAATAGAACCCGTCCACGTCGGACAGAAGGATCAGCTGATCCGCCCCCACCGTCACCGCGATCTGCGCCGCCAGCCGGTCATTGTCGCCGAACCGGATCTCATCCGTCGCCACCGTGTCATTCTCGTTCACGATGGGCACGACGCCCAGACCCAGCAAAGTCTCCATCGTCGCGCGGGAATTCAGATAGCGCCGCCGATCCTCGGTATCCTCCAGCGTCACAAGGACCTGCGCCGTGGTGATCCCATGCGGCGCCAGCACCTCCTCATAGGCCCGCGCCAGCCGGATCTGCCCCACGGCGGCGGCGGCCTGCGACTGCTCAAGCGTCAACTCCCCCGCAGGCAGGCCCAGCACCTTGCGCCCCAAGGCGATGGAGCCCGACGACACCAGCACCACATCCGCCCCGCGCACCTTGGCCTCGGCCACATCCATGGCCAGCGCCGACAGCCAGCCCTGCCGCAGACCCGTCGCCCGGTCCACCAGCAGCGCCGACCCAATCTTCACCACAAGCCGCTTTGCCGCCCGCACCTCCGGCACGGCCGCGCGGACCCCGCTCACGGCTGCCACGGCCCCGTCTCCTTCTCCGGCTCCGCCCCTTGGATCTCGGCATAGATGGCGCGCAGCACATCCTGCAGCCCCATCCCCGCCGCGCCCGAAATCACATGCACCCGCCCGCCTGATGCCTTCTCCAGCGCTTTCCGCCGCGTGGTGATGGTCTTGCTGTCCAAGGCATCGCATTTGTTAAGCGCAAGAATGCGCGGCTTGTCCCCCAGCACCTCGGAATAGGCCTCCAGCTCATGCACGATGGTCCGGTAATCCTTGGTGATGGTCGACGATGTCCCGTCCACCAGATGCAGCAGCACCTTGCACCGCTCCACATGCGCCAGGAACTGCATCCCAAGCCCGCGCCCCTCGCTCGCCCCCTCGATCAGGCCGGGAATATCCGCCATCACGAATTCCCGCCCGTCCACGCCCACGACCCCAAGGTTGGGGATCAGCGTGGTAAAGGGGTAATCCGCGATCTTTGGCCGGGCATTCGACACGGCGGCAAGGAAGGTGGACTTCCCCGCATTGGGCAGCCCCACCAGCCCCGCATCCGCGATCAGCTTCAGGCGCAGCCAGATGGTCCGCTCCACGCCTTCCAGCCCCGGATTGGCCCGCCCCGGCGCCCGGTTGGTCGAGGTCTTGAAATACAGGTTCCCGAACCCGCCATTGCCGCCCTTGGCCAGCAACACCCGCTGCCCCACGGTGACAAGGTCCGCGATCACCGTTTCCTCATCCTCGTCGATGACCTCGGTCCCCACGGGCACCCGCAGCACGATGTCCTCGCCAGACTTCCCCGTCCGCTGGCTACCCATGCCGGGCTGGCCGTTCTTGGCGAAGAAATGCTGCTGATAGCGGAAATCGATCAGCGTGTTCAGCCCGTCCACGGCTTCGGCCCAGACCGACCCGCCATTGCCGCCATCCCCGCCATCGGGTCCGCCGAATTCCACGAACTTCTCGCGCCGGAAGGACACGCAGCCCGCCCCACCCCCGCCCGAGCGGATATAGACTTTGGCAAGGTCGAGGAATTTCATCTCATCCGGCTTTCATCAGGGTCGCCACAGGCGACATTTCCCCAAGGCGATAGTGGACAAAGGCCAAAGGCTCAAGCCTTCCCGCCAAACGCCCCTTTATCTTGGCCCAAATACTCACCCAGTCCCTGTCCGCCGCGCAAAGGCCTCCGCCGTCAGCACCAGATCGACATGCGCCCGCATCTCTCCCAAGGCGCGGCAGGAGACGGACCGTCGTCCCGTCTCCACAAATCCCAACTTCTTCAGAACCCGTGCCGAGGCGGCATTTCCCTCGAAGTACCCCGAAACCACATCCCCGCCGCCCGCCGCAAAGCGCGCGGCAAGGGCGGCCCGCGCCGCCTCCGTCGCATAGCCCCGCCCCTGCACCCGCCGTGCCAGCCAATAACCGAGGTCCCCGCCACAAGTCAGCACCCCGGCGAAACCCTCCGCATCCTCGATCGCATAGGTCTCTCCCGCGCGCGCGAAACCCTCCAGAAAATCAAGAAAATCCCGCTCTCCATAAGGGTGGGGCACCTGCGCCAGCCAGCCCGCAGCCCCGATGTCATTCAGTCCGGCCATGACATCCGCCGCATCCCCCGGAAAGACCGGACGCAGCATCAGCCGCGCCGAGGCGATCCGGACGGGCACGGCCACCTTGCCCATCCGCAACCGCTCCAGATCAAGCCGATAGGTCCGGACCTCCGCCACCGCGTCTCGCGCCACGCTCGTCCCGACCTCGGCCCCCATGTCCTCAAACCCCACCTTCCGCAACACAGCGCCCGAGGCGGGGTTGTCCGCGAAATGACCCGCCTCCACCGTGCCCAGCCCGAAACGCGGCATGACTGCCGACAGGAAGGCCCCCAGGGCTTCCGTCGCATATCCCCTGCCCCACTGGCCTGGATCAATGAAATAGGCCGTCGACACCGGATCGCCGCCGATCCCAACTGTCCCGATCATCCGCTCCGGTGCCGACCGCAAGGCGATGGCATGGCGGAACCCAATCCCCCCACGCCAGCGCGACCGCTCCAGAAACTCTGCCGCCTGCGCCTGCGTCCAGTCCGCCGGGATCGACATCATCATCCGCACGACGCGCGGATCAGCCCCGATCCGATGCAGGGCCGGGATGTCCAGATTGGGCTCCAGCCCCCGCAGAACCAACCGTTCTGTCTCAATCCGCATGCCACAGCACCACCACCCGGCCAAAACGCCCAAAGCCCCTTCATCTTGGCCCAAATACTCAAAAGAACGCCCGCCACCCGCAGCGTGCGGCCAGGCCGAAGGAACGGGGGGGGTCCGGGGGGGCCGCATGGCCCCCCCGGCCTCCGCTCAATCCAGCTTGCGGATATAGGTCCAGGTCGGCACGCGGGCATTGCGCGCGACCGAAAACGTCTCGGCATCGCCCAGATACTGGAACCCGGCATTGGTCAGCACCCGCGCCGATCCCGGATTGTCCTGAAACACCTCGGCAAAGACCGTGCGGCTCTTCTGCGGATTGGCCGCGATCAGCGCCCGCACCGCTTCCGAGGCAAAGCCCGTGTTCCAGAAGGCGGGGGCGACCCAATAGCCGATCTCGGACTGGCCGCGATCCCATTTCGTCTCATCCATCCGCTTCAGGCTGATCACGCCCAGCACTTCGGCAAGGCCCGAGGCCGCGCCATCCATGACCCAGACATCCTCATCCCCGCCCGCCTGCATGGCGCGGGTGACAAAAGCCTCGGCCGCGCCGGGGGGCAGCGGATGGGGAATGGACCGCGTCGCCTCGGCCACGCGCCGATCCCCTGCATACATCGCAAAGAGACCCGCATCCGATTTGCGCACCGGCCGCAGGATGAATCGTCCGGCGGCCATCGCCCCCTCCGGCAGCGCAGCGATCTTGTCCAGCATCATGGCTTCCCTCCATCCGAAGCGCATGTCGGGGGCACCTCGGCCCCGTTCAAGTGTTACGGCACGAAAGCCAGGGAAATGAGCCCCGCTTCCGGCATTTCCGGGGCGAAGGCCCCACCCGCGTCCCGGCTTCGCTCTCTCCTCCACCCGCCCGCCCGGCCTGCAGGGCCGGAAAAAGCGAAGGGGACCGGCTTTTCAGCCGATCCCCCATCTACATTCCGAATGTAAAGGTTCGGCTTACTCGGCTGCCTCCGCAACGGGGAGGACCGAAATGAAGGTGCGGCCCTTGAGGCCTTTCTTGAACGCCACCTTGCCCTCGGTCACGGCAAAGATCGTGTGATCCGTGCCCATGCCGACGCCCTGACCCGGGAAGAAGGTCGTCCCGCGCTGACGCACGATGATGTTGCCCGGGATGGCGGCCTGACCGCCATACAGCTTCACGCCCAGACGACGACCGGCGCTGTCGCGCCCGTTGCGGGAAGAACCGCCTGCCTTTTTATGTGCCATGGGGTGTTACTCCTTATTCCGCAACGGCTTCAGCGGCCTTCTTGGCACGCTTCGGTTTCGCAGGGGCCTCGGCAGCCACGGGGGCGGCTTCGGCGTTATGGGCGGCGCGGCGCGCATCGGCGGTGCCGGTCGCGGCGGCGACGCCCGACGTCTCGGCGCCCGAGGCGAGCACTTCCGTCACACGGACCAGCGTCAGCTGCTGACGATGCCCCTTGGTGCGCTGCGAGCTGTGCTTGCGGCGACGCTTGACGTAGTGGATCGTCTTCTCGCCCTTGATCTGGTCGATGACTTCCGCCACCACGCCGGCGCCCGCCACGGTGGGCGAACCGACGGTCACGGTGTCGCCACCCACCATCAGGATCTCGTTGAACTGGATCTTGTCACCAGCATTGGCGGCCAGCTTTTCCACGCGCAGCACGTCACCCGCCTGCACCTTGTACTGCTTGCCACCGGTCTTCAGGACCGCGAACATGGGTCTTCCTCTTCCTTGCTCCGCGCCCTGTGGCCCCCGATCTCTCGGGCGTTCCGGGGTTTCCCCGCCTCGGACAGCGCGCCCTCGCGGGCGTCATGAAAATATGAACCCGGCCAGACTCGCGCCTCGCCGGGATGCGCGCTTATCGGGGCAAGCTCCCGCGAAGTCAAGCCCGATCCGGCCCCCGCCCCGGCCCATCCGCCGCGGCTCAGATATCCTGCCCCTGCATCTGCCGCGCCACCGCCAGACCCAGCGCCTTCGCCACCGGCGTGAAGACATCATCGAAGGCCGCGAACAGCGCCACGTTCAGCGCCTGCCCCGCCGGGCTCAGCGAAAAGTCGATGTATTGCTGCAATTCCGCGTCCGACAGCGGCCCATAGGCCAGCGCCAGATAGGGATAAATCCAGTCCGAGGTCGAGGCGCGGATTTCCGGCTCCTGCGCCCAGGTGTCCGACAGCATCTGCTCTTCGGTCATCTCCTCGCCGAAGGCACCGCCCTCCACCATCCCCTGATAGAAGGCAAGGTTGGAATTCAGCGCCCCCATGACGTTCGATTCGACAAGGTCATTGGCCGCCACGAAGGCCTCCAGCAGATCGACCCGCGCGCCACCCTCCGCCGCCATCTCCTGCCACGCGACCTTGGCCGCCTCTTCCGTGCCATCGTCCAAAAGCGCGCGCCGCGCCTCGATCTCCAGCCGCAGCACCTTCTGCCCGATATCCGATCCAAAGAAGGCCCGCGCCGCCTCCGTGGCCTCGCCCTGCCCCTCCAGCGCCGTGTTCAGCGAGGCCCCGAAGGCCCCCTCCATGCGCGCGCCGTCATAGATCAGGCCGACCGTCGCCTGCCAGCCCGATCCGCCCGCACCGGGGAACATGTCCGTCTCAAGCGTACGGCCATATTCAATCCCCTCCTCCCGCAGGATCGCCACGATATCGGCGATCCGCATCGTCTCCATCAGAGCCGCCACTTCGGGGCGCAACGCAGCCACCGTCCCCGCTTGTGCATCGGTCTGCGCCTCGGTCTGGGTCCCGCTCTGCGCCAGCGCCCGCCCCGGCAGGGCCTGCACCCCCACGACCCCGATCAGCGCGGCCAGCGCCACGCCCCGCCCCAGCGTCCCGAACCCGAAGCCGGACCCAATCGCATCGGCCATGACCGCACCTCCCTTCCTGCATCGCCCAACGGCTTGTCCCACAGCTAAGGAAAGCCGCCCCGCTTGCCAAGCCACCCGGCCCCACATCTGCGCGAGCCATGCCGAAAGCCCCCGCAAAATCCCCGCCCCGCCCCCGAAATCGGCCTTGCAAGCCCCGCACGACCCCGCTAGACACCCCGCCACTGACGACCCCCAAAGGCACGGAGAGGTGGCGGAGTGGTCGATCGCGCCGGTCTCGAAAACCGGAGTAGGTGCAAGCCTACCGTGGGTTCGAATCCCACCCTCTCCGCCAATACACCAATCCTCCTTCCCTGACGCATTCCACGCCGCCCCGCCTGTGTAGCGATGGCGCGAATCGGGGCGGCGCGGCGTCATCCGCTCCCTCTTGCCGCCCTTCCGCCCCGCCCGGCGCCCCGTCGGCACGCGGTTCCAAGCGGCAGTCAGCGGTCGAATGGGCGAATTACGGGCCCTTTCCCGCAGTTTCGCATAAACCTTCGGCCAAATCCGCCGCCCTCCGCCTATACCGCCAGAAACACCCGGCGGAGTCCCGCGCACGTAAACAGAAGGCCGACTGGCCCTGACTTGCCAGCGCGCAAAAAGCCCGTGCAGGCTTCCCCTCGTCGACTGTCATTCACTCAGGGAGGGTCTCCGATGGACCGTGTTTTTGCTCTTCTGTCCGCCGCTATGTTTGCCGTGATGCTGTCCAGCGTCGCCCTCTTCCTGATGATCGTGGAAGGCCGCGCCGCGGCGCTCGTTCTCATGCCCGCCGAAGCGGCCCAGTCCGGGGCCCAGTCCGGGGCCAAGGCGCCGATCGGCTTCACCCCGCTCTGGGTGCCCGAAACCGACCTGCCCGAATAACCCGCCCCTGCCACAGCAGCGTCGACCCGACTGTCGAACGCCCACCTCACGCCCTTTGCCGCCACCGCGTCCCCTGTCGCATCGCAGGGCATAGGCCCACCACGCCCGATCCCCAACCCAAAGCACAGCTCTGCGCCGCCAGCACCAACGCCAGCGGCAGGGCTGGAACGGAAAAGGCCCGCCCCGGGGTCACGGGAACGGGCCTGTCGAATGAGGATGGAGGCAAGCCATCCCCGACGCCACCTTTATGCGAATGATTTGCAACCGCATCAAGGGAAAATCTGCTTCCAAATGCATCTTTTTTTGGCCACCCGCAGAACGGTAGAAATCGGCCCCCGTCACCCCGGCCCTGCGGTCTAACGGCCCCGAAACTCGGCGCTGCGCGAGTGAACCTTTCCCAACCCCCTAACTATTCTCCCTTTTCTGGCCGCCACATCTTTCGCGAAGCGCGAAATCCCGCCACCGGTGCTTGCCGCGCAAGGCGCAGCACAACCCTAGACCTGTTTGATCTGGCGCAAAGCCGTCATCTGCGCCGTCTCGTAAGTCTCTCTTAATGACAAAGCTTTTCTTCCGTTCTTCCCGATAGGCGGGCCGTTCACGGAAGACTCGGCCCGTCAGCCGACTCAGGTGCATCCACCGCAGGAAGACCGAATGCCGCTTAGACCCACCGGCCGCGCCCAGAACCCGCTCCGTCCGGCCTGCATCCTGCTTCCCAGCATACTCACGCTCGGCGCCCTGTCCGGGCGGGCCTTGGCACAGACCGCGACCCCCGCGGCCACCACCAGCCCGTGGCTGGCGCTGATCGCGGCCCTCCTCGCGGTTCTCTGCCTCGCCGCCTTCGTCACCATCCTGATCCTGCGCGGACGGCTCCGTCGGCTGATGGAGGCCCGCCACGTCATCGCCGAGGCCCTGCACAAACGCATTCGCGAACGCGACGGCCTGCATGCCGTCTTCCTCGCCACCGAAGACCTGACACGCCCCCCGCAAGAGACGCTCGCCGCCATCGCCCGCGCGCTTGAAACGGGGATCGGCGCGCCGAACGAGTTCCGCTTCCGCCTGCGCCTCTTCGACGCCCTTCACGATCCGCTCCCCGGCACCGACGGCCCGCCCCTCTTCGCCACCACCCTGACCATCGAAGGGATCGAGGCTGGCGAGATCGCCGTCTTCGCCGCCTCCGGCCGCAGCGCCCATCTCCACCCCGAAGAACGGCTGCTGGTCGAACTCGCCGCCTCGCGCCTTGCTGGGCGCAGCCTTGGCGCACTGGCGACCCAGCGCCTCGCCCGCAGCGAGGAACGCTTCCGCCACACCTTCCAGCATTCCGCACAGGCCACCGCCGTGCTGCAGAACGGCATCTTCACCGAGGCGAATGCCGCCGCCCATACCATCCTCGGCTTCCGCGACGGCCACAGCTTCATCGGCCTGCGCCCCGACCAGATCTCCCCTGAGTATCAGCCCGACGGCGCGCGCTCCGCCGACAAGGCCACCGCCCTCATTGACCGCGCCCTGCGCGAGGGCAGCGTGAAGTTCGACTGGGAACACCTGCGCGCCGACGGCACGCCCGTCCTGATCGAAGTGATGCTCACCGCCGTCGCCGATGGCGACCATGTCGATGTCTTCACCCTCTGGAACGACATCACCGTCACCCGTCAGGCCGAAGTGGCGCTCGCCAATTACCAGCGGACGCTCGAGGCACAGGTCGTCCGCCGCACCGAGGAACTCACCGCCCGCACCGAAGAACTGCAGACCATCCTCGCCACCGCCGACAGCGGCATCGCCCTTGTCCGCGACGGTCGCATCGCCACCGCCAATCCCGGCCTCTCCGCCCTGCTCCTGCGCCCGCTCAAACAGTTGATCGGCACCAACTCCCGCCACGTCCTCGCCGATCCCGACGATTGGGCGCGCCTGAAGACCGAGTCGCGCGATGCGATGGAACGCGGCGAAACCTATTCCTCCAGCACCCAACTGTCCTGCGGCGACGGCTCGCTGCGCTGGGTGCATCTGCGCGCCAAGGCCATCGATCCGCGCGATCCGGGCCAAGGCGCGGTCTGGGTCATCACCGATGCCACGCAGGAACGGGCCGCCGCCGCCCAACTCGCCCAGGCCCGCGACATCGCCCTGCAGGCGGCGCGGCTGAAATCCGAATTCCTCGCCCAAATGAGCCACGAGCTGCGCTCGCCCATCAACGCCGTCATCGGCTTCGGCGACCTGCTGCTCGGCTCTCCCCTCACCGCGCATCAGCGCGACTATGTGGTCAAGCTGCAGGGGGCAGGCCGCCACCTTCTCTCTATCGTCAACGACGTGCTCGACCTCTCCAAGGTCGAGGCGGGCAAGCTGCGCATCGAACGCACCGAATTCGCGCTGGCCTCCGTGCTGCGCGCCGCCTGCGACAGCATCGCCGCCGCCGCCGCCGACAAGGGCCTCGAACTGATCCTCGACACCGATCCCACTCTGCCGCCGCGCCTGATGGGCGATCCGCTGCGCATCACGCAGATTCTGATGAACTATCTCAGCAACGCGCTGAAATTCACCGGGACGGGCGAGATTTTGCTCGACGTCGCCCCCGACACGGGCGCCGATGGCGCAGGGATGATCCGCTTCACTGTCACCGACAGCGGCCTCGGCATGTCGCCCGACCAGATCGCCCGCCTGTTCCAGACCTTCTCGCAGGCCGAGGAATCCACCGCCCGCCTCTATGGCGGCACGGGCCTTGGCCTCGCCATCTGCCGCCAACTGGCCGATCTGATGCAGGGCGAGGTGGGCGTCGACAGCACGCCCGGACAAGGCAGCCGCTTCTGGGTGCGCCTGCCCCTCGAGGCCGCCCCGCTGCCCGCCACCCTCCAGTCCATGGCCCCGCCCCCGGCCCTGTCCGGCAAGCGGCTCCTGATCCTTGATGACAATCCCCGCGCCGCCGCCGCCCTCATCCGCACCCTCGCCGCCACAGGCGCGCGCCCGACCACCTGCGCGAATGTCGATGCCACCATCGCCGCCGCCCGCGCGGGCCGCTTCGACGCGCTGCTCGTGGACAGCCGGATGCCCGATGCCGACGGCCATATCGCCGCCGCACGACTGCGCGCCGCCCTCGGGGCGGACCTGCCGCCGCTTCTCTTGCTCTCGCATCGCGGCGGCCATGCGGCGGTCGAGGATGCCTATGCCCACGGTTTCCGCGACCTCGTCCTGAAACCCGTCGATCCGGATATCCTGATCCCGCGCCTCGCCGCCGTCCTCAATGGCGAAGACCCGCAGGGCCGCATCGCGACGCAGGCCCCCGACCCGGCCCAACCGAGCCCCTTCTCAGGCCGCGCCGCCCTCATCGTCGACGACAACCCGATGAACCGTGAGGTGACGGCAGCCCTTCTCGGCCATCAGGGCTTTGAAACCCTGACGGCCAGCAACGGGGCCGAGGCGCTGCAGACGCTGCTCGACCGCGACATCGACCTGATCCTGATGGATTGCCAGATGCCCGTGATGGACGGCATCGAAGCCACCCGCCGCATCCGCGCTTTGCCCAGCGCCCGCGCCAGCGTGCCGATCATCGGCCTGACCGGCCAGTCCGAAGAGGCGGATCGTGACGAAGGCCTTGCCGCAGGCATGTCCGACTACCTTGTAAAGCCCGTCGCCCCCTCGGCCCTGCGCGCGACGCTGGCCCGCCATCTGGGCCACGCGCCCTGCCGACCCGACGGTGTCCCGACGGACGCACCCCTGCCCGACAGCCCGCCTGCGCAGCCCCTCGCCGCTCAGGTCTCATAGGGCCAGGGCGCCTGCGAAAAGACCCCGCCATCCACCCACAGCGTCTGCCCCGTCACGAACCCCGCAGCCGCAGAACAGAAGAACAGCACAGGCCCCGCGATGTCGGCGGGCGTGCCCACCCGGCGCAAGGGGGTCAGCGGGCTCCATGTCGCGGCGTAATCCCCCGCCTCCGCCGCCGTCCGCTCGGTGGCAATCGCACCCGGCGCCACGCAATTCACCCGGATGCCGTGCGGGCCAAGCTCGCTCGCCGCCGCCTTGGTGAACTGCTCGATCCCACCTTTAGAGGCCGTGTAATCCACCAGTTTCGGGAAGGCGACCTTGTTGCAGCCCGATCCCAGATTGACGATCGACCCCGCCACGCCGCCCGCGATCATCAACCGCGCAGCCGCCTGCGTGTTTAGGAAGGTGCCGCGCAGATTGGTGCGCATCACCGCATCCCACTGCGCCACCTTCAGATCCATCAGCCCGGCCCATGTCTGGATGCCCGCATTGTTCACCAGAACCGACGGCGCGCAGCCTGCCCAGTCCGCCGCCCGCGTGTGAAAGGCCGCCACCGCCGCCTCGTCCCCCGCATCCGCCTCCACCGCAAGGCAGCGCCGCCCCAGCGCCTCCACCTCCGCCGTCACCCGCGCGGCCAGATCGGCGCTGCCCAGATGGGTCAGCGCCACATCATGCCCCGCCCCCGCCAGCGCCACCACCAGATGCCGCCCAATGGCCGAAGTCCCAGCCGTCACCACTGCAAGCGTCATGATTCCCCCTTAGGCCAGCATGTCCCAAACGAACCGCGCGCAGACGACCAGCAGGAAAATCCCGAACCCCGTCTCCAACACCCGCTTTGGCAGGGTATGGGCCAGCTTCACCCCGAACCGCGTCGTCAGCAGCGTGGTCGGGATCGTCAGCGCGAATGTCAGCAAGCTCACATAGCCCAGCGCATCGGCAGGCAGCCCCGGCTTGCCCCAACCCGCCAGCACATAGCCGATGGTCCCCGGCAGCGCGATCAGCACACCCACCCCCGCCGCCGTCGAAATCGCCCGGCGGATGTCATAGCCATGCAGCGTCAAGAGCAGGTTGGTGATCGCCCCCCCACCGATACCCATAAGCGCAGACAATAGCCCAATTATCCCGCCATAGCCGACCAGAACCTTGCGCCCCGGCAGCCCCTCGGCCAGCCGCCACCCCTTGCCCCCGGTCAGCAGCTTGGCCGCATTCGTCCCCGCCACAAAGATGAAGACCAGCTGGAACACGATCGGGTCCGCAAAGCGCGCAATCGCCGATCCCGCCAGCACGCCCAACACCACAGGCACCGCCCAGATGCGGATCAGGTCCATATCCACCGTGCCGCGCAAATAATGCCCCCGCGCGGAATTCAGCGACGTGGGAATGATCACCGCCAGCGACGTGCCCACCGCCATCGGCATCCACACCTCTTCGGGATACCCCAGCACGCGGAACAGCTCATAGAAGACGGGCACCGAAATCGCCCCGCCCCCGATGCCGAAGACCCCGGCCAAGAGCCCGATCAAGGCCCCCGCCACGATCAGCGCCCCGATCACCGGCAAAAGCGTCGCCAGTTCAATCCCATCCATCCGCGCGATTCCCTTCCCTAGCCGCGCCCCTGCAAGAGGCCGCCCCCCGTCAGTCTTAGGCCGCCCCCCCGCCAAGGACAACCGCTCGCCGCTTGCCGAAGCCGCCCGCCCCGCTAGGCTTCCCCCGATGCGTCGCAGAAGGAACCGCCAGCCATGACCGTGAACACCGCCCCCATCTCGGCGGGCGAGGCCCTCGCCATCCTCCGCGCCGCCCATCAGGCGCAGGCCGCCGGAACCCTCACCGCCGCATGGATGCTGCATGGCCGCCCGGGCATCGGCAAATCCGACATCGTGGCCCAACTCGCGGCCGAGACGGGCGCGCAACTCTTCGACCTCCGCCTCACCACCATCGAACCGCAGGACCTGCGCGGCCTGCCCTTTTACGACCACGCCACCCGCCGCACCGTCTGGTATCGCCCCGAAGACCTGCCCTCCGAACTGGACGGCGATCCCACGCGCCCCGCGATCCTCTTCCTCGACGAACTCACCGCCGCCGCCCCCACCCTGCAACCCACCGTCTACGGCCTCCTGCAGGAACGCCGCGTGGGCCGCCACCAGCTTCCCGCCTCCTGCTTCCTCGTCGCCGCCGGGAACGGCACCGATGACGGCGCCATCGCTTATGAGATGGGAACTGCGCTGGCCGACCGCCTCATCCACCTGCACTTGAAGGCCGAGGCGACGGATTGGCTCACCCGCTACGCCGTCCCCCGCGCCCTCCACCCCGCCGTCATAACCTTCATCCGCACCCGCCCCGACCTTCTGGAAACGTCTGAGGACGCGCTGCGCCGCGGCCTCACCATCGCCTGCACCCCCCGCTCATGGGTCCGCGTCTCGGATATCCTGCAGGCCATCCCCGACCCGCGCCTGCGCGCACCCATGATCGCGGGCACCATCGGCGACGCCGCCGCCGCCGAATTCCTGCTGGTGGTCGAAGAAATCGCCGCCACCGTGCAAGTGGCCGACCTGCTCGACGCGCCACGCGCCAAACGCCCCGACCTCTACCCCCAGACGATGACCGGCCTCACCGCCCTCACCTATGCCCTGATCGGCACCGCCGACGCCGCCACGATGCCAAAGGTGATCGAGGTGATGGCCGACCTCCGCCACCTCCCCCGCCTGCGCCCCGACGCCCCCTTCGCCCGCCTGCCGCTGGCCGAGCTTTGCACCCACGGCTTCGAACTCCTGATCCAAAAGGCCCTGACCCACGGCCTGACCGAGGCCTTCCGCACCTCCCCCGCCTATGCCGAATACCGGGCCGAACGGCAGGCGCAGGGCCTCGAATGACCCGCCACTCCACCCGCGCCACCACCGCGCTGCGCGCATTGAACGAACACGACCCCGCCATGGCCGCCCTCGCCCTCTGGTGCGATCACCGCGACCGAGACCACGGCCCCGCTGCCGAAACCACGGGGCAGACAATCCACTACGGCCCGGAATTCGACACTCTCCCCCGGCACGAACAGATGGGGCTTGCCGCCCATCACATCCTGCACGTGGCGCTGCGTCATTCCCCCCGCCTCGCCGCGCACGCCCTGCGCATGGGCGACCGCTTCGACACCCGCCTCTGGCAGATCGCCGCCGATGCCATCGTGAACGAAACCCTGCTCGCCGCGGGCTATGCGATCCCCCGCCCCGCGCTCACCCTGACGGGCCTGCTGGCCAAGGCGCTCGACACCACCGCCGCCCCCCGTCAGGCGCTGGCCGATTGGGATGTCGACCGCCTCTATCACCGCCTGCGCGACACCACCCCCGGCGGCACGGGCGACGCGCAGTCCCGCGCCCTCTCCTACGCCACCGCCCAAGGCTTCCAGCCCGATCTCCAACCCGACACCGGCCCCGCCGACACAACCGACCAAAAGACCGAGGCCGACTGGCATCGCCACCTCTCCCGCGCGCTAGAGGCGGGCCGCACAGCCGGGCGCGGCATCGGCGCGGCAGGCCTGCGCCTTGCCGACATCCCGGTCCCCGAAACCCCGTGGGAGGTGATCCTGCGCCGCCTCCTCACCCGCGCCACGCTGGATCGGCCCCAGCCCAGCCACCGCCGCCCCGCCCGCGCCTTCATCGCCGCGATGGCGCAGGCGCAGGCGCAAGGCACGCCCGAACCCGCCTTCCAACCCGGAAACGCCCGCCGAAGCCCCGCCCCCCGCGTGGTGATCGCGCTCGACACCTCCAGCAGCATTACGGATGACGCCCTGTCGCTCCTGATGGCCGAGGTCGCCGCCATCGCCCGCCGCACACGGGCCGAGCTTCATCTCATCCCCTTCGACGACGCACCCGCCCCGGCGGTCAAACTCGATCCCGTCACCGCCGCAGCCCAACTCCGCGCGCTGAACGCCCCAAGGGGCGGCGGTACCGCCTTCGCCCCCGCCTTCGCGGCGGCAAATGCCCTCAACCCGTCGATCCTGATCGTGCTAACCGATCTGGAGGCCCCTCTGCCCGACCGCCCCCGCTTCCCCGTGATCTGGGCCGTCCCCGACGCCCGTCCCGCGCCAAAGGCCCCTTGGGGCACGATCCTCGACCTCGCACGCTAACCGATCAGCGCCGCCAGCCGCGCATGGGCCGACACGCCCCGCACGTCAAAAGCCACATCCCGCAGGCACTCCCCCGCCGCCAAATTCACCCGCAGCAGGTCGCGCTCCCCGAAATCCGCATCGAACAGCCCCGTCAGCAGCACCGTCTCCTCCGCCGACAGGCGCATCACCTCTGGCCCGGATTTTGGCCCCGCCTCGCTCTGCACGGATACCAGCGTCAGCGGCGGCATCCGCCAGATCTCCGACTGCTCCACCACCAGATGCAACCGCCCCTCGGCCAGCCCCCGCCCCGCCGCGATCTTCGACAGAACCGCCACCGCCCGCACTCGCAACAGGTCCAAACCCCGCTCCACCTCCGCCTCGCTGGCCAAAGCCCGCGCCTTGACCTTCGACAGGCGCAGCACCTTCGCCTCGAACAGATAGACCACGATCAGCATCGGCAGCGGCGCCTGCGAGATGGCCAGCGCATAGCGCGGAAACAGGATCGCCCCCAGCAGGAAGGGCAACAGCGCCACCAGATAGCGCAAGACCTCCACCTCGAAGATCAGCCGCAGCCACAGGCCCAACCCCGCCCCCCGGCGCGGAAACACCATCACCCGGCCAAAGACGCGCCGCGGCACCTGCCGCATCTCCAGCGCACCGGGATTCCAGATCGTGTCAGGCGTCAGGATGAACAAAGCGCGGGCCCTCCGCAGCCGAAGCTAGCGCCGCCCGCCCGCCGCGCCAGCCCTAGCGCGCCCCGTAATACAGGCCCACCACATGCTCGGCCTCCGCAAAAAAGAGCCAGCGCTGCGCCAAGGCCCCCAGCAGATGCAGCGTCACCGCCACAATCACCGCCGCCACGCCCGGCAAGAACATCAGCGCCAGCGCAGGCAGCATCACCGAACAGACCATGGCGATCATCCGCACCCGCTCGGCATGCTTGCGCCCCACCACGAAGATCATCTCGCGCAGAAGGTAATTCCCCCCCGTATGCGGCTGCTCAAACACCGACACCGCACCGATCCGGCCCAAGCCCGTCGCGCTTTCCATCGTCGCCCCGGCCCGCGCAAAGGCCCGCGCCCCGAAATGCCAATGCAGCGCCAGCGCCACCCCCAGCAGAACCAGCGCCCATGCCGCGAAGGGCCGCATCGCCCCCATTACCATCGCGCCCGACAACGCATAGGCCAGAAAGACGCAGGGCACCGTCCAGTGATGCCAGCGCGGCACGGCCCGGATCTGCGCATAGATCATCGAGGTGCAAAAGACGGTCACCCCCGCCATCCCTGCCCCCGCGATCCCAAAGCCCCGCCCCCATCCCAGCCCCAGCCAATCCGACAAAGCCTGCGGCGCAAAGAGAAGGAGCGTGATCACCGCCGCCCAAGCCTCGCGCGACAACCAACTCGTCCGCCACTGCGTGAACGCCAACAGCGCCCGCTGCGGATTGCCCAGATGGAAGGTCGAGGCGACCAGGCCCGCCACCGCCAGCCCGTAGCCAATCCCCCACAGGAAAAACGCCGCCATCCCCTGCGCCCCGAAGATGCCCAACAGCGCAAGAAAGCCGAAGCCCAGCCCCGACAGAACGGTAAAGACAATAACGGACGGTGCCGGATGCATTCAGATCTTCCCCAGCACCCGGTCCAGCCATCCGGCCAGCCCCGTCGCCTTGATGTCGAGAAGCGGGGCAAGCAAACTCGCTTCCTCCGGCCGGTCCTTCTTCCTTGGCGGCAGATAGCGGTTCACCGGCTTCGTCCCCATCTCGGGCATCAGCGCAAACCCCTCCCGCTCTGCCGTCAGGCGGCTGACCTTGCTCTGCGGGTCCGCGAAATCCCCGAAATGCCGCGCCCCCGTGGGGCAGGTGCGCACGCAGGCAGGCTCGCGGTCCTCCTCCGGCAGGGCCTCGTTATAGATGCGATCCACGCAGAGCGTGCATTTCTTCATCACCCCCGCATCCTGATCCAACTCCCGCGCCCCATAGGGGCAGGCCCAGGCGCACAGGCCGCAGCCGATGCAGGCATCCTCATTGACCAGAACGATGCCATCCTCGGCCCGCTTATAGCTCGCCCCCGTCGGGCAGACGGTCACGCAAGGCGCATCCTCGCAATGCAGGCAGGACCGCGGGAAGTTGATGATTTGCGCCGCCGCATCAACAGGTTGCACGGAATAGCTGTGAACGCGATTGAGGAAGGTCCCCGATGGATCGGCCCCATAAGGGTTCTGGTCCGACAAGGGCACGCCATAGCCCTGATCGTTCCACCCCTTGCAGGCGGTGACGCAGGCATGACAGCCCACGCAAGTGTCCAGATCGATCACCAGACCCAGCTTCTTTTCCGTCCGCTCCGGCAGCGCCGTCATGCCGTGCCCCCCCAAATCTTTTCGAAAAGATTTGCAAAATTCTTCGAAGAATTTTGTCTCCCCCCGCTCACGCCCGCGCCCTCCCCTTCGGCACCACCTGCGGCAGCACGTCGAAGGCAGGCTCCGACCGCTCTTGCGGCCCCACCTTCTCAATCCGCACCCGCAGGTCGAACCACGCCGCCTGCCCCGTGACGGGATCGGAGTTTGACACCCGCCCCTCGCCCGGCAGCAGTTCCGAAATCAGATGGTTCAACAGGAACCCCTGATTGGCCTCCGGCGCACCCTGATCCAGCGCCCAAGCCCCCCGCCGTTTCCCGATCGCATTCCACGTCCAGACCGTATCGGGGTTCAGCGCCGCCATATGCGCCACCGGCACCACGATCTCGCCGGTGGGCGAGGTCACGCGGGCATAGTCGCCCTCCGCAAAGCCCTGCCCCTCCCAGATCGCAGTCGGAAGATAGAGGTAATTCTTCCCGTGAATCTGCCGCAGCCATGCATTCTGGCTGCCCCAAGAATGATACATCGCCATCGGCCGTTGGGTGATCGCATGCACTGGAAACCCCTCCGCCGCCGCCTCCCCCAAGGGCGGATACCAGACGGGCAGCGGGTCCATCGCCAGTTTCAACCTCTCCCGCAAATAATCGGGCGGTTGCAGGAACCCGTGCCCCTCGGCCGCCAGTTGGAACTTCCGCATCGGCTCGGACCAGATCGAGAAAAGATAGGGCTGCGGCGTCTCGTAGAAGGACGTGGCCACCGCCCAATCCTGATAGGCCGCATTCCACGGCTTCATATACTGCGCGCCCTCGGGCACATGCGCCTGATAGAACCCGCCGTTTTCGATATAGCGCGCCAGCTGGTCGGGGTTCGCCTCGCCCCGCCCCTCGGCCTGCCCATCTGCCCCCCGGAACCCGATCAGAGGCCCCACACCGGGCCGCCGGATATGGTTCACGATGTAATCGGCGTAATCCTTGAACTTCGCCGTCCCGTCCGGGTTCGTCATCCCCGGCAGGCCCAACCTGACCCCAAGGTCCAGAAGCACGGATTGGAATCCCCGCACATCACGGTCCGCCTCCACCACCGGCCAGCGGATCGCGTCCCCCGCCGCATCCGGCTCAGAAATCGGACGATCCAGCAGCGAAATGCAGTCATGCCGCTCCAGATAGGTCGTATCCGGCAGGATCAGATCGGCATAGGCCACCATTTCTGACGCATAGGCATCGGAATAGATGATGCGCGGGATGACATAGTCCCCATCTGGCCCCTTGTCCGTCAGCATCTCCATGACGCGGGCCGAATTCATCGACGAATTCCACGACATATTCGCCATGTAGAGGAACAGCGTATCGACCTTGTACGGGTCCCCCGCATGGGCATTCGGGATGACCATATGCATCAACCCATGGGCCGAAAACGGGTTCTCCCAGGTGAACCCCTTGTCGATCCGCCAGGGCGTGCCGTCCTCCTTCAGGGCCAAATTCTCCGGCCCCCGCACATAGCCCAAATGGGGGCCGGACAAGGGCTTGCCCGGTGCCGCCACGAAATGCGGCGTTGGATGCGCCTCCACGGGCTTCGGATAGGGCGGCTTCAGCCGATACCCCCCCGGCACCTCCACCGTCCCCAGCAATATCTGCAGCAGATGCAGCGCCCGCGCCGTCTGGAACCCGTTGGAATGCGCCGAAATCCCCCGCATCGCGTGGAAACTCACAGGCCGCCCCGTCATGCTCTCGTGACGATCGCCCCGGAAATCCGTCCATGCGATGGGCAGCTCAAACGCCTCGTCAAAGGCCACCCGCGCCAGCTCCGCCGCCAAGCTGCGTATCCGCCCCGCAGGCACGCCACAGCGCGCCGCCACCGCCTCCGGCGCATACTCCTCGCCCAGATACCGCTCCGCCATATGCTGGAACACCGTCCGATGTCCCTGCCACACCGCCCCCAGATCCGGCTGCACCCCCGCCCCGTCCCAAGGTGCGGGCATCCCCGTCCGCTTGTCGATCACGAAGGGCTGGCTTTCTGCGTTCTTCAGGATCAGCCCCTTCTCGGGCCCCTCCGTCGCATTCACCAGCAAAGGCGCATTCGTCCACCGCGCGAGGTAATCAAGGTCGATCTTCCCCGCCTGCAGCAGGCAATGGATCAACGACAAGATCAGCAGCCCATCCGTGCCCGGCGTGATCCCCACCCATTCATCGGCCACGGCGTTGTATCCCGTCCGCACCGGGTTCACGCCGACGACCTTCGCTCCCCGCGCCTTCAGCTTGCCGATCCCGATCTTGATCGGGTTGCTGTCATGATCCTCGGCCACGCCGAACAGCACGAAAAGCTTCGTATGCGCCCAATCCGGCTGCCCGAACTCCCAGAACGCCCCGCCAATCGTGTAAATCCCCGCCGCCGCCATGTTGACGGAACAGAAGCCCCCATGCGCGGCGTAATTCGGCGTGCCGAACTGCTGCGCCCACCATCCGGTGAAGGACTGCGACTGATCCCGCCCCGTGAAGAAGGCCAGCTTTTCCGGCGCCTCCTCCCGCAGCGGCTTCAGCCACGACACCGCCGTCGCCAAGGCCTCTTCCCACGAAATCTCCTCAAACGCCCCCGATCCACGCGGCCCCACCCGCCGGAGCGGCGCACGCAGACGGCTCGGCGCCGTCACCTGCATGATGCCGCTCGCCCCCTTGGCGCAAAGCACGCCCTTGTTCACCGGATGATCGCGGTTCCCTTCGATATAGGTCACCTTGCCCGACGTCAGATGCACATTGATCCCGCAGCGGCAGGCGCACATGTAGCAGGTGGTCTTCCGCACCTCGTCGGACACTTTCGGCGATGTCTCCACCTTCGGCTGACCCATCACGCCTCCCCCGCCATCAGATGCATGGCTTCCATCGCAATCTGACGCTCTTCCTCCGCCGCGACTATCCAGACAGCGACATCCGCGCCTTCTGGGTGCAGCACCCCCGCCCCCGCCGCATTGGCCGCTGCGTCAAAGCGCACCCCGGCATAGGCCAGCCCTTGCAGGATGGCCCCCCGCACGCCCGCGTCATTCTCCCCGATCCCGCCCGTGAAGGCCACGGCATCAAGTCCCCCCATCGCCGCGATCAGACTGCCCGCATGCCGCACCGCCCAATAGCAGAAATGCTCCACCGCAAAGCGCGCCTCCTCTGTCCCCGCCCGTGCCAGCTCCCGCATGTCCGACGCCCCGCCAAGGCCCAACAGCCCGCTCTCCCGGTTCAGGATGCGCGCAGCACCCTCCACCCCATGCCGCTCGGCCAATCTCAAAACGGCATTTCCGTCGATCGCCCCGGCCCGCGTCCCCATCGTCAGCCCATCCAGCGGCGAATAGCCCATCGTGGTGGCCACAGATCGTCCCTCTACGATCCCGCAAGCCGATGCTCCATTACCCAAATGGAACGCAAGCAGCCGCCTTGGCACCTGTCCAGACCCAGTTTCTTGCACTTTTCGAACAAGTGACGCGTAGCTGATCCCGTGAAACCCATAGCGCCGCAGACCCATCGCCTCGGCCTCTGCCGGGATCGCATAGCGCCGCGCCACCTCCGGATTGGTCGCGTGAAAGGCGGTATCGAAACTCGCGAATTGAGGCAACTCCGGCACCAGCCGCGCCAGCGCCCGCATCCCCGTCAGGTTCGCCGGATTGTGCAACGGCGCCAGCGGAACGCAGGCCTCCACCTCAGCCAGCACCGCCCCCGTCACCCGACAGGGGGCCACCAGCGCCGCCCCGCCATGCACCACCCGATGCGCCGCCGCCTGCAACGACGCCACCGGAACCCCCGCCTCCTCCATCGCCTCAAAGCACAGCGCCAAGGCCGCCGCATGATCCGGCACCACCCGCGCGCCCTGCAACGGCCCGATCTCCACCCGCGCCCGCGCCCCGCCAATCTCCGTCACCCGGCCCGCCAGCACCTCACGCAAGCCGGCGCCAAAGATCGCGACCTTCACCGATGACGACCCCGCATTGACGACCAGCACCGCCATCAGATCACCGCCTTCAGAAGCCCCAGCCCCGCCAGCCCCGCCAGCAAAAGGATGGCAAAGCGCCGGAAATCCTGCGGATCGGTGTTCAGGAAATGCCGACTGCCCAGCCAATTCCCCAAGAAGGTCAAAGGCAGCGTGATCAGCGACGCCCAGATCGTGTCCCAACTCACCAGCCCCGCATACCAGTACAAAGGCGCGGAATAGAGGTCGAGCAGCGGGAAATACGCAATCAACGTCGCCCGGAACACCGCCGCCCGCATCGGCTGCGCCGCGAAAAAGGCGGCAATCGGCAGCCCCCCCATCCCCGGCGCATTGGCCAGACCCGACACCAGCCCCATCCCAAGGTTCGACAGACCCCGCGCCTCGCCCGCCAACCGCCACCCGGCCAGCAGAACCCCGCACATCACCAATACATAGCCGGAAATCACCGCCCGCGCCGCATCCTCGGATATCCCCGTCAGCAGCCACAGACCCAGCGGCAAACCCACCGCCGCGCCAGCCAGCAGCAGCCCCACCCGCCGCCAATCCACGTCCTGCGATATCCCCCGCGCGGCCTGAACGCTCATGGCCGTCTCAAGGATCACCACCACCGCCACCATATTCAGCGGGTTCATCACCAAGGATGACGCGGCAATCACCATCGCCGAATAGCCGAACCCCGAATAGCCCCGGATGAAGGCGGCAATCAGCACCGCCACCGCCATCCAGACCGTCCCCACAAGGGACAGATCAAAGGGCATCAGACGGCCTGCCGCCGCATATCCGTGGCCGAAATCCCCGCCACCGCGACGGGCTTCTTCATCGCATCGCGCCGGAAGGGCTCGCCCAGTTCCTGATTGATCAGCGCCTCGATCAGGGTGGATTTGCCGTGCACCATCTGATCCTCAACCGCCTTGGAAAGCGCGTCCCGCAACTCCTCCATCGTCTTGGCCTGCACGCCCTGCAACCCGCAGGCCTTTGCGATCCCGGCATAGGACACCTGCGTGTCCAACTCGGTGCCCACGAAATTGTCGTCATACCACAGCGTGGAATTCCGCTTTTCCGCGCCCCACTGATAGTTGCGGAACACCACCATGGTGATCGCCGGCCATTCCGGCCGCCCGATGGCGGTCAGTTCCGTCACCGCAATCCCGAATGCGCCATCCCCGGCAAAGCCCACCACCGGCACATCCGGGCAGGCAATCTTGGCCCCCACGATGCTGGGCAGGCCATAGCCGCAGGGTCCAAACAGCCCCGGCGCCAGATATTTCCGCCCCGCTTCAAAGGTCGGATAGGCATTCCCGATGGCGCAGTTGTTCCCGATATCCGACGAAATGATCGCCTCTTTCGGCAGCGCCGACTGGATCGCGCGCCACGCCATGCGCGGGCTCATCCAATCGGGCTTGGCCGTCCGCGCGCGCGCGTTCCATGTGGTGCCCGGATCGTCATCCTCATGATCCATCGACGCCAATTGCTGCGCCCAACGGCTCTTGGTCGTGGCGATCAGGTCCTGCCGCTCTTTCCGCCCGGCCTCTCCGGCATTGGCCGACAGCTTCGCCAAGATCCCCTCGGCCACCTTCTTGGCATCGCCCACGATGCCCACCGTCACCCGCTTCGTCAGACCGATCCGCGCGGGGTTGATGTCCACCTGAATGATCTTGGCCTCCTTGGGCCAGTAATCCAGCCCATAGCCGGGAAGGGTCGAGAACGGGTTCAACCGCGTCCCCAGCGCCAGCACCACATCGGCCTTCTGGATCAACTCCATCCCGGCCTTGCTGCCATTATAGCCCAAAGGCCCCGCAAACAGCGGATGGCTGCCCGGAAAGGCGTCATTGTGCTGATAGCCGACGCAGACCGGGGCCGACAGCCGCTCCGCCAGCGCCATCGAGGCTGGGATCGCCCCCCCGATCACCACGCCCGCCCCGTTCAGGATCACCGGAAACTTGGCCGATGACAGCAGCGCCGCCGCCTCCGCCATCGCCGCCTCGCCACCCGAGGGCCGCTCGAACTCCACCACCGCCGGAAGGTCGATGTCGATCACTTGGGTGAAGTAATCCCGCGGCATGTTGATCTGCGCGGGCGCCGAATGGCGCTTGGCGTTCAGGATCACGCGGTTCAGGACTTCCGCCACGCGATTGGGATCGCGCACCTCCTCCTGATAGCAAACCATGTCCTTGAACAGCGCCATCTGTTCCACTTCCTGAAACCCGCCCTGCCCGATGGTCCGGTTCGCCGCCTGCGGCGTCACCAGAAGAAGGGGCGTGTGGTTCCAGTACGCCGTCTTCACCGCCGTCACGAAATTGGTGATGCCGGGGCCATTCTGCGCGATCATCATGCACATCCGGCCACTGGCGCGGGTGAAGCCGTCGGCCATCATGCCGCCCGACCCCTCATGCGCGCAGTCCCAGAAGGTGATGCCCGCCTTGGGAAACAGATCCGAGATCGGCATGAAGGCCGACCCGATGATCCCGAAGGCGTTGTCGATGCCATGCATCTGCAACACCTTCACGAAAGCCTCTTCCGTCGTCATCCGCATCGGTCGTCTCCTTGGCAATCCGGGGGCGGCCCCGCAGGGCCGCTTTACCCCCTCTTCTACCCCCGCGCCGCCCCGCAGGCTTAGGGCCAGAAGACAAGGCCGCTTAAGTCCAGTTGTCCCACCCCACCCCCGCCCCGCAACAGCCCATTAAGGTTAACGCGCCCCGACCACACCGCGCGTGCCCACAGGTTGCTGCACAAAAGACGGCACGGAACAGGGCACAGCCATTTCCGCAAAAACCGAAGAATAAACGAACGCCCGCAAGGCCTTGCGAACCGCCCCTTCACCATCTTCTGTCTTCAAATATCCTCGGGGGGTCCGGGGGGCGAAGCGCCCCCGGTCCGACGCCCGCCCCCTCACGCCTCCCGCATCGCCTTCGCCACCAGCGCGATCCCCTCGCCGATCTTCCCCACCGGGATCGAACTATAGGCCAGCCGATAGAAATTCCGCCGCTCCGTCCCGGGGTGAAAGAACACCCGCCCCGGCTCGATCAGCACCCCGTCCCGCCGCAGCCGCAAGGCCAGCGCCTCGGCATCCACCCCCTCGGGCGCCTCCATCCAGAAGGAGGACCCGCCAAATCCCCCCTGCCCCGCAACCTTCAGACCCTGCAGGGAAATCGCCTCCTCCATCGCCCTGCGCCGCTTGGCGAAGGCGGCCTTCATCCGGTTCACCAGCGCATCGTAATGGCCAAGCGACAGGAAATGCGCCGCCGTCCGCTGCAACTGCCCCGGCGGATGGCGCAGCACCTGCGCCCGCAGTGCCCGCGCCTCGCGGATGAACGGCTCTGGTCCCACCAACCAGCCCAGTCGCAACCCCGGAAAGATCGACTTCGAGAAAGACCCTGCATGCACCACCCGCCCCCCGGAATCGAGGCTTTTGATCGATGGCGACACGGGCGTCAGGAAACTCATCTCGAACTCGTAATCATCTTCCACCACAAGGAAATTACGCTCCTCCGCCGCGCGCAGCAGCGCCGTCCGCCGCGCCACGGGCATGGTGGCATTGGTCGGGCTCTGATGGCTTGCCGTGGTGAAGACCACATCCACCCCATCGGGCAGCCCCTCCACCGACAACCCTCCCTCATCCACATCTACCGGCGTCACCCGCGCCCCGGCCTGCGCCACCATCGCGCGGAACCCCGGATAACCGGGGTTCTCCACCACCGCATGGCCCCCGGGCCGCAGCAGCACCTGCGCCGCCAGCCACAGCGCATTCTGCGCCCCCATGGTCACCAGCACCTCGCCGGGGCGCGCCTCGATCCCCCGGCGGGGCAGGATGTTGCGCAAGAGATATTCGATCAGCAGCGGATCATCCCGCTCATAGCGATCCGCCGTCAGCGTCTCGAACTCCCGCCGCCCCAGCGCCTGCAGGGCACAAAGCCGCCAGTTCTGGTGATCGAACAGCGCCGGGTCCGCCTGCCCATAGATGAACGGGTAAGGATAGGACCGCCAATCCTCCGGCCGCTCCACCCGCTCCATCCGGGAAAATCGCCCGCCGCAGAGAAAATCCCAGTCCACTGTGCCCGCCGCACGCGGCGCCGGGCGGAATTCCGGCTGCACCGGGACGCCTTCGCTGACGAAATAGCCCGACCGCCCACGCGCCGTCAGGTAATCCGCCGCCACCAGTTCGGTATAGGCCAGCGTCACCGTGATCCGGCTCACCCCAAGATGTTCGGCCAAGCCCCGCGACGAGGGCATCTTCTCCCCGGCCCGGAACCGCCCGGTCAGGATTCCCTCCGCCACCATCGCCCGGATGCGCTGCTGCAAAGTGCCGCCCACCCCATCCGCCAGATAGAAACGTTCGACCGGTATCGCCATCTGGCCTTATCCCTCATCCGATCTGGCCATAAGGCGCGGGCCCAGTGCGGGCGTCAAGCCCGGCCCGACCGTCGCAGGGGGGCTGTCTGCCCCCCACGGCCCTGCGGGCCTCCCCCCGAGAGTATTTCTCCCAAGATGAAGACCCAGCCCCTTCATCTTGGCCCAAATACTCAAAAAATCTTCAAGCCGGAGCGCGCAAGCGCGCAGGCGAGACAAAAGGAATGCGCGGCCCCTTCTTCAGGGGCCGCGCGCATTAACCTTAACGTCGAATAAAGATCAGCCGAAGACGCGGGTCAGCGCGCCGTCGATGGCTCCGGTGATGTGGTCGATGTCATCCTTTGTGGCGATCAGCGCAGGCGACAGGCAGAGCGTGTTGTTCAGCCCCGGCAGGCTGCGGTTCGTTGCCCCGATGATCACGCCCTGTGCCATGCAGTCCGCCACCACCGCCTGCACCTTCTTCTCGTCCGCAGGCTCTTTCGTCGCGCGATCCGCCACCAGTTCGGCGCCAAGGAACAGCCCCTTGCCGCGCACATCGCCGATGACCTTGTGCTTCTCCATCAGCGCGGACAGGTTGCCAAGGCAGTAGTCGCCCATCTTCACCGTGTTCTCCAGCAGGCCTTCCCGCTCGACGATGTTCATGTTTTCCAGCGCCGCCGCAGGCCCGCTGGTGCAGCCCCCGAAGGTCGAGATGTCGCGGAAATAGCTCATCGGATCCGACGGGTTGTCCTTGAACATCTCAAAGACCCGCTCCGTCGTCACCGTGCAGGAAATGGCCGCATAGCCGGACGCCACGCCCTTCGCCATGGTCACGAAATCCGGCTCGATCCCGTAATGCTGATAGCCGAACCACGTCCCCGTCCGGCCCACGCCACAGACCACCTCGTCAATGGCCAGCAGGATGTCGTATTTCTTGCAGATCTCCTGCACCCGCTCCCAATAGCCCTTCGGCGGCACGATCACGCCGCCGCCTGCGGTCACGGGCTCAAGGATCAGGCAGCCCACCGTATCCGGGCCTTCGCGCAGGATCACCTCTTCGATGGCATCCGCCGCGCGCTCGCCATAGTTCTCCACATCCCACTGCTTGCGGTATTCAAGGCAATGCGGCACCCGCACGAACCCGTCCGGGAAGGGGCCATATTGCATCGCGCGCTGGTCTTGCCCGGCACTCGCCAAGGCGGCGATCGTGGTGCCGTGATAGTCGCGGTCGCGATAGAGGATCTTCCACTTCTTGCCGCCATGGTGCCGATGCGCGATCTGGCGCACCATCTTGTAGACCTTCTCATTCGCCTCAGAGCCCGAGTTCGAATAATAGACCCGCGTCATCCCCGGCATCTTCTCGATCAGCCGCTGGGCAAAGATCGCGCCGGGCACAGACCCCGCCGCGCCCGCGAAATAGTTCATCTTGATCAGCTGGTCGCGCACCGCATTGGCGATGCTTTCGCGGCCATAACCCACATTCACCGTCCAGACGCCGCCAGAGACAGCATCGATATGCTCCTTCCCCTTGGCGTCCCAGACCTTCATCCCCTTGCCTTCGACGATCACGCGCGGATCGACGCCGGTGTCATATTGCTTGTGCTGGCTCAGGTGATGCCAGACATGGGCGCGGTCGGCCTCGACCACCTCAGAGATATCGTTGAACCGGTCCAACCCTTCCATGGGCGCGTCCTTTCATGAAATGCGGCAGGCCCCGGCAAAAGGCGGGGGCGATCCTTTGCATCATCCCCTACCACGGCCCGCACCGATAGGGCCAGAGGGCAAGTCGCCATAAGGCCAGATGGCGCGCGACTCACCCCAGCACAGATAGGTTAACGCCAGATCACCGCGCGCTGCGTGCCCACAGTTTGCGGCACAAAACACGGCACAACATCCGGCACAGTCAGTATCGCCCCTTTCCGCCCCTTACTCCAGCGTTCGCAAGGGGTTAGGGGACATGCAGGACGCCGGAACAGAAATCGTTTGATTTTCATATGCGAAACCGTATGAACGACCCCAGCCGCCCCGCCTTTCGGAGGCTGGCGAAACTCTGGTGACCGGGCCCCTCTGGCGAAAGTCCTGCGACGCTTTCGCGATGTCGGCACTGCGGAGCAACAGTCGCAAGGACCTGACCGACCCGCCGGATCGACCCGACGCCCATCTGCGCCGCGCCTCCGCCTGTCCGCCATCTCCGCCTTGGCAAGGGAACCCCCATGACCACCCCATCGGCACAGAAATCGACGCTTCAGTACTTCACTTGGGCCTTCATCGTCACCGCAGCAGGTCTCGCGCTTGGCGCATGGCTCGGCTGGGAAACGACGGGCACCGTCTCGGGCATGCTGTCGATCTTCTTCATCTGCTGCGTCCTCGCGGTTCTCGAAATCTCGCTCTCCTTCGACAACGCCATCGTGAATGCCAACAAACTCAAGGACATGCGCCCCGAATGGCAGCGCGCCTTCCTGACTTGGGGCATCCTGATCGCAGTCTTCGGCATGCGGATCATCTTCCCGCTGCTGATCGTGGTGGTGGCCGCCAATATCGGCCCGTGGCAGGCGATCATCCTCGCTTCCACCCAGCCCGAGGAATACAGCCGCATCATGCACGAGGCGCATCTTCCGATCGCGGCCTTCGGCGGGTCCTTCTTGATGATGGTGGGCCTGACCTATTTCTTCGACGCCGAAAAGGATGTGCACTGGGTCCGCTGGCTGGAAGAAAAGGTTGCCGCCACCGCCACCATCCGTGGGATCGAGGTGGGCGTGGTCCTGATCACCATCCTCGTCTTCTCGAAGTTCCTCGAAGGCGCTGAATCCACGGCCTTTGTGTCCTCCGCCATCTATGGCCTCGTGACCTTCCTCGTGGTCGAAACCGTGGGCGGCCTGTTGGACAAGAGCCAGGAAACGATGTCGGCGGCGGCCAAAGGTGGCCTCGGCGCTTTCCTCTATCTCGAAGTGCTGGATGCCTCCTTCTCCTTCGACGGGGTAATCGGCGCTTTTGCCTTGTCGAACAACCTCTTCGTCATCGCCATCGGCCTTGGCATCGGCGCGATGTATGTGCGCTCCATGACCATCATGCTGGTGGAAAAGGGCACGCTGCAGCAATACCGCTACCTCGAACACGGCGCCTTCTACGCCATCCTGATCCTGTCGGTGATCATGTTCAGCCAGACCCTGTTCCATATCCCCGAGGTCATCACCGGCCTTGGCGGGGCGGCGCTGATCGGCCTCTCGCTCTGGTCCTCCATCCGCTGGAACCGCACCAACCCCGACGTGGCACTCGACCCGCGCTGATCCCGCGCGTCAAAGCGATTTGAAGGAGTGATCCTTCCGAATCCTTGACACTCCACCAGGCCCGACCCTACCCCTTCCAAAGCGCTTTCAAACTTTGGGAGGGGTCCATGTCCATCCGCGTCACCGTCTGGGGCGAGAATGTCCACGAACGCAAGAACCGCATCGTGGCGGACCTCTATCCCGAAGGCATGCATGCCACCATCGCCGCCGCCCTGAACCGCGACCCGGGCGTGACGGCCACCACGGTCACCCTGCAAGACCCCGACCACGGCCTGACGCAAGCGAAACTGGCGGAAACCGATGTCCTGATCTGGTGGGGCCATGCCGCCCATGGCGATGTGCAGGACAGCGTCGTCGACCGCGTCTGCGATGCTATCTGGTCCGGCATGGGCGCGATCTTCCTGCATTCCGCCCATTTCTCTAAACCTTTCAAGCGCTTGATGGGCAGCCCTTGCAACCTCACCTGGCGCGAGGCGGGCGAACGCGAACGCCTCTGGCTCACCTCCCGCAACCACCCCATCGCCGCGGGCCTGCCCGACAGTTTCGAGTTGGAACACGAGGAGATGTATGGCGAACCCTTCGGCGTGCCCGAACCGATGGAGACCGTCTTCGTCTCGTGGTTCCAAGGGGGTGAGGTGTTCCGTTCCGGCCTCACTTACAAGCGCGGCGCGGGCAATGTTTTTTATTTCCGCCCCGGCCATGAAACCTATCCCACCTATCACGACGCCAATGTCCAGCGCGTGATCCTGAACGCGGTGAAATGGGCCCATAACCCCGCCGCCCGCCTTGCCGATCCCAATGCCGCGCCGAATGTCCCGGTCGAGGTCGCGCCCGAACCCATCACCGAACGCGGCCCCCGCCTGCATCAAGCGGGCGAAGAGGGGTTCCGCTGATGCCCCGACCCCTCCGCCTTCTCATCCTCGGCACCGGAGGAATGGCCGCCAACCACGCGGAACAGTTCAGAAAAATCCGCGGCGTGGAGCTTGTCGGCGGAGTCGATACCCGCCCCGACCCGCTGGCCGCCTTCTGCGACCGCTTCGCCATTCCCCAGCGCTTCACCAGCCTTGACGACGCGCTGGCATGGGGCGCCTTCGACGCCGTCACCAACGTCACCCCGGACGCGGCCCACTACCCCACGACCCTGCCCTTGCTGGCCGCAGGCAAGCACGTGCTCTGCGAAAAGCCGCTCGCCACCAATGCCGCCCACGCGCAGGAAATGGCAGAAGCCGCCGCCCGCGCCGGTGTCGTCGCTATGGTCAACCTCAGCTATCGCAACGTCCCCGCCCTGCAAAAGGCCGCGCAGATGGTGGCCGAAGGCGCCATCGGCACGATCCGGCATCTGGAGGCGTCCTACCTGCAAAGCTGGCTCGTCCAGCCTGCCTGGGGCCCTTGGGACCAGCAGGTGCAATGGCTCTGGCGGCTGTCCACCGCGCATGGCTCAAAGGGCGTCTTGGGCGATGTGGGCATCCATATCCTCGATTTCGCGACCTTCGCGGCAGGCCTTGATGTCGCCGACATCTCCTGCCGCCTCGCCACCTTCGACAAGGCCCCCGGCGGCCGCATCGGCGACTATGTCCTTGATGCCAATGACAGCGCCACGATCCAGCTGCGGCTGACGAACGGCGCGCTCGGCACCGTCACCGCCACCCGCTTCGCCACCGGCCACCTCAATGACCTGCGCCTCAGGCTGCATGGCGACAAGGGCGCGCTCGACGTGGCCTTCGAGAAAGGGAAAAGCCGCCTCAGCGCCTGCCTCGCCCCCGATCTGGAAAGCGCAACGTGGCGGCGCATCGCCTGCCCGCCCGTCCCCACGATCTACCGCCGCTTCGTCGCCGCGATCCGGGGCCAAGGCCCCGCCATCCCCGATTTCGCCCGCGCCGCACGTCTGCAACAGATGCTCGACCGCGCCGAAACCTCGCATGACGCAGGCGCCCGCGCCCTGCCCGTCTGACCTCAGGCCATCCCAAACAGGAAGAGAAGCGGCATCATCCCCAGCAGAAGGCCAAGCGCATCGCCGGCCCCGCCGAGGTCGAGGTCATCATCCTCGTCTGCCGGGGAATCCTCGGGCATGGGCACCATCGGCAGGTCATCGTCCCCGCCATCCCCCGCCCCGGTATCCGGCAGCGTCGCCTGCAGCGCCACGAAATCCCCGTCGGTGAACCCCGCGATCTCGGCCAGCCCCGCATCGGTCTTGGCAAAGGCCACCCGCACCACCTCGCCGGGGGCGGAAAACCCAATCTGCACCCCGCCCGCGACCTGCTGCACCACCGCCCCCTGCCGCGCGCCCAGCGCGTAGCTTTCGCCTTCCGGGCTTTCATCGACACCGGGATTGTCGGGAATGCCAAAGCGCGTCATCCAATCCGCAGGCACCGCCGCCCACAGCGAATCCGCCGCCGCTTGCCGATAGACCGATCCCATCCCCGGCAGCTCCAGCCGAACCCCGCCCGGCACCACGGCATCCGCCGCCAGAAACACCACCAGCTTGTCGGCATTCTCGAACCCATAGGCCCAGACCGCATCCCCCGGCGCATTGGCCAGCCCGATGTCCAGCGCCCGCGTGCCGCCCACGCTTTCGGCCATCATGTCCAACATCCGCTGACCCACGAAATCCTGCGGCACGCCATGGATGTCGGTAAAGGATGTCCGCCCCGGATGGATCACGTCGGTGCCGTAAACCGCCGCCGCCGTCATCCCTTCCGCACCATATTCCGTCAGCATTTCAAGGATCAGGCGCGGGTGCTCCGCCCCGTAATCCCGCGCCGCCAGCGCGTCCTGCCAGAACTCTTCGAAGGCCGTCGTCGTGCGCCCGTCAAGGTCCACATCCCCCGGTCCCAGCGTCCCGCCCGCCGCCGCATCCGCCGCAAGGAAATCGCGCAGCGCCTCATCCCGCGTGTAGGACGCCACGCCCCAGGACCCCAGAAACAGCCCCGGCCCCTCTTGCCCCAGCGCCGCCAGTTCTGCGTGCCACGCATCCATCACCTCGGACACATCCTCGACCCGCCCGTCGATGCCCTCCGCCGTCACGGCAAAGCGATAGTGGATCACCTGATCCACAGCACGCAGCGACGCATCTGACAATTCCGCCCGGATCGCCGCATCCTCGGCAAGGTCGCGCCCGCCCTGCACGGCGATCTCCACGGCCATCCCGGTGGCGTTCACGCCCGGATCGGCCAGCGCCACCGAAATCTCCTGCACAAAGACCTCGGCCAACGCCCCATACTGCGTGGCCGCCAGCGCCGGATCGGGCATCGTCCCGTAGAATTCGCTGCCCACCTGCAGGACCAAACGATCCGGCGCAGGCCCATACACACCGCCCAAAAGATCGCCCAGAAACCCCTGCAGATCACCGCGCAAACCCGCCTCGTCGCCCAGATAGCGCAGCGTCGGCAGCACCACCGCCAGCCCCGCCCCACGCGCCACAGCCTCGGCCATCATCTCGGCCAGATCGGGGCGCGGAAAGGCCGGGTTGAACAGGCCGGGATAATCAAGGCCATAACGATCGGGAAACATCTCGGCGATGAAACCGCCCGGCCAGACAACCATCCCGACCTGCTGATCGGCCAATTGTGCCTCAAACCGGGAAAAGCTGCGAAATCCGGTATAGAGATAGCCAAAGAAGTCCGGCCCCCATGTCCCCCCCGCAGCCACAGGGGCCGCAGCCCCCAGATCGAAGGTCATCGCCGTCATTCACCGCCTCGTGGTCCAACCGGGGCTTCGCCCGACACCGCCCTTGCGAAAAGCGTGCCGCCCGCCATGACCAGAACGCGTAACCCCGTGTCGCGGCTGGAACAGACCCGCGCCACGGCCCCCGCTTCACTCGGGCAAACGCAAAAGGGACCCACGATGCGCATCACCCGCCTTGAAACCTTCGGCAACGAGTTCCTCGCCTTCGTGCGGGTCACCACAGAAGACGGCCTCACCGGCTGGGGTCAGGTGTCCACCTACAATGCCGATATCACGACCGAAGTGTTCCATCGCCAGATCGCCCCGCACGCTTTGGGAACCGATGCCGAGAACCTTGCCGATACGCTGGCCCTGATCGGCGAGCGAGAGCACAAGTATCCCGGTTCCTACCTCCGCCGTGCTATGGCGGGCCTCGACACAGCAATCTGGGACCTGCTGGGAAAGCGGGCCGGACAGCCCGTGGTGGCATTGCTGGGCGGCACCCCCGGCCCCCTGCGCGCCTATGCCTCCTCCATGAAGCGCGACATCACCCCAGCGGACGAGGCCGCGCGCTTCGTCCGCCTGCGCGACGAGAAGGGCTTCACCGCCTTCAAATGGCGCGTGGGCCGCGAATGCGGCCGCGACCTCGACGAATGGCCCGGCCGGACCGAAGAGGTGATCCCTACCGTGGCCCGCGCGCTGGGCGACGGGATCGACAAGCTTGTCGATGCCAATTCCTGCTACTCCCCCGCCCGCGCGATCGAGGTGGGCAAGCGCCTGCAGGACAACGGCATCGGCCATTTCGAGGAACCCTGCCCCTATTGGGAATACGACCAGACCGCCGAGGTGCGCGCCGCGCTGGATCTTGACGTGACCGGCGGCGAACAGGACTGCGAATTCGCCACCTGGGCGCATATGATCGCGCGGCAGTCAGTCGACATCCTGCAGCCCGACGTAATGTATATGGGCGGCATCACCCGCACGCTCGAAGTGGCCCGCATGGGCGCCGCCGCCGGTCTGCCCATCACGCCGCACGCGGCCAATCTCAGCCTCGTGACGATGTGTACGATGCACCTTCTGAAGGCCCTGCCGAATGCCGGCCGCTATCTGGAGTTTTCGATAGAAGGGCCGGACTACTATCCGTGGCAAGAGGGCCTCTTCCTCGGTGATCCCTACCGCGTCGTAGACGGCCACGTCACCGTCCCCGACGCCCCCGGCTGGGGCGTGGAGATCAACCCCGACTGGCTTGCAGGCGCCCAATGGCGCGAGAGCGCGCTTGGCTGAGGGGTCCGAGCTCCTCCGCGAAAATCGGACAGTGAGGGAAGCCATAATCTGACGTGTGCTGGTCTATACGAACGAGGAGATCAGGACATGAAGAAAGGGAGGAGCCATGACGCGGGGTTTAAGGTCCGCGTGGCGCTGGAAGCCGTGAAAGGCGAGCGCAGGGTATCGGGGGTTATGACGCAGCGCTTGGAACGACAGAGCAGTAGATCTTGCGAAGATCAACCGTGCTGACCCAGTTTACGACGCAGCCCTTCGGGACGAAGAAGACGTCGCCCGCACGGTAAGTTCGCGGCGCTGCCCCCGCGACGGTCAGCGTCACCTCGCCCGTCAAAAGGTACATCAGCTCATGCCGGCCAAAGGTCACAGGGATCCGTGCATAGGGTGTTGTCGCCCAGATGGCGACCGAGAATTGGCCGGAGGCATCGGCATAGAACAGCTTCTCCGATTGCTGCGGCGCCGCGCCAATCAGGATGGCAGCGGACGGCCCGTCAGAGGGGGTCAGGGGGGCCTCGGGGTCTATTGTCAGCGGAATAGTGGCGGAGGGGTCAGTTATGCCGTTCTCGAAGATCACATAGATTTTGCGCACAGTTTCCGGCTGATCCCAGGTGCAATCCAACCCCTTAGGGATAAAGAAGCTGTCCCCGGCCCGCACCGTCTCGCTGCGGCCGTCGGGCAGCCGGATGATAACGCAGCCTTCCAGCAGGATCATGAATTCGTCCACCGGATAGGGACCAGACGCCGCGACAAACGGGGTAGCAGACCACAGCCCGACAGTAACCCCGTCATCGGGTGCCGAAAACACCTCGATCCCGCGCAGTTCGGGCTGGCCAGAGGCTAGCTCTTCGGGAGGCAGAGGGTCCAGCAGTGGCCATTCGCCGGAGTGGTGAAGTTCAACGATACCCGTCATGGCTGTCTTCTCGCATGCTGATCTTGCCCCAAGAATTATCCCTTCGACGGCCCCCGGCCAAGACCGGGTCGGCTTCTTTGTCACGGGCCCTTCCCAGGCCTGCTGCCAGTTTCGTGGACAGGCGGCTAGGGCAACCCTGCCTTTGGGTCGAACTCAACCGGACCCAGCAAATGCTCAGATGCACGAAGGCAGCACGAATCTCTCCGGCCCAAACGCGGCTCTAGAGACCGGAGCGTGAATAGAACTGTAAACGCCCCTATAAACGGCGGTAGGTGCTGCGCGGCAAAAATGCCCTAAGTGATTGATTTAGCTTGGAGGCGGGTACCGGAATCGAACCGGTCTTCACGGATTTGCAATCCGCTGCGTAACCTCTCCGCCAACCCGCCGGTCTCCAGAGGTGGCGCGTGATTAGGCGATAGCGCTTTCGGACGCAAGGGGGGAGGGTTGGCGAATGTTCGCCCGCTCGGGACATCTTGCAAGCCGCTGAGGAGGGGAATAGCGTAGCGGTGTGGCGAGTGTTTTGGTGTGTGTGTGCAAGGTTGGAAAAAGCGGGCGGCTTGATTAACCTCCCTTCTGTGTCGGGATGTGCCCTGCATGCCGTTGTCATCAGTTGGGACGGTATGCACGATCCGGCCAGTGTCATCGCGGATGGGCTAGCCCCGTCCGTATCCTGCTTGGACGTTGTCTATTCCAATACCTCAGACAGCCGTGAGACGGGCAGTGGTCGCTGGCATGCCGTTTCCCAAAGCTGGTTCTATGGCTGGAAGTTCCGCAAGGCGCTGGACCTGTTTCTGGCGGACACCGCAACCACCCATCTCCTGATCGTCAGTGCGGATGCGACCTACGCTGACTGGTCCTCTCTCGCCCAACGCGCGGCAAAAATCCTGGGCAAAGACCCCGATATGGGCGTCTGGTCCCCGGATCTGGACCGTTCGCCTTGGCCGACATCAAAGGTGGCCCTAGCTCGACCCGGTGTAGATGGCTGCGTGGACGTCATCCAAACCGATGGCGTTGTATGGGCCATTTCCGCGCATATTGCGACCATGCTTTCCTCACTCAGTTATGAGAAGAACAATCTCGGCTGGGGCATCGACTGGGCCGCGATGCGGATTGCCCGCAAGGCCGGCCTCCGGATCTGCCGCGACCTGACCTGCGCCATCCAGCATCCCGAATCACGCGGTTATGACCCCGAGCAAGCAAGGCTCCAGATGAATGCCTTCCTGAAGCAACTGCCAAAGGCGGATCAGGACTGGATCCGCCAGACCCGAGCCCGGCTCGCGAGCTCCGCAAGGGGCACGGCCGATCGACCTTCGCCCACAGGACAAGAGTTCGTGATGCAGCAGCCTTTCCAGCCTTCGACACAAACCCCAATCTGCGAGACTCACTGCCTCGACGGGAGCGTCTTCATCGGTACGAACACCCCCATCGATGGCTGGGATGTCTTTGTTCGGTCAGGAAATGAGGAGATTGCCTTCGAACGCATCTCGGACCCGGTCATGTCGGGAAAGCTCGATCGCCTGCTTCCTTTCGATACGGAAGCTGTGGGCATAGTCGAGATATCTCTAAACGGCCATGGCGCGTGGCAGGTCGAAGCATGGGAGACGCTGCGGATCGCTTTTCCGGTCGAAATGGCGGATGAAGAGATGATCATCCCCGTGACCTTGCCCGTCAGCCTAGGTCAGGCGGAAAGCGCGCGCCGCTTCACGGCGCGGCTCGCTGTGCATCGGGGACGAGGCAACGTCGTTCTTCGAGTCATGTCCGAAGACGGGCACACACTCCAGACAAGCGAAGTACCATTCGGTGCAGGTTTCAAAGGGGGGACGTCTCCCGACGGTTACCAATGGATCAGCCTGCCAGTGCCAGACGCACCGCCTAATAGCATCTTCCAAGTAGAGGTGTCCTTCCTCGGGGCGGCGGAAGTCAGTTCGTCCGATCCCTACGTTTTCTTCGTTGCCGACCCGAGGCTCGAGTCGCCTAGACTGGTAGGTCTCGCCCATTCTCGTTCTTACGCGCACAGGGTCGGACCGCAGGATCCCGAACACTGGTATTGTGCCCATCTACCGTTCTCGATGCTGGCATCCGCACGCGCACCCCGGCTGTGCGCGCCTTTTCAGCCCGAACAGCGCCTTTATCCCTCTAACGCCGTCCAGGTCACCCTCTCCAGGGACTTCGGACATTTGCTCGAGATCAACAGCTCGGATGAGTTCCACGGGTTTCTGTGGATCAATGGAGAAGCGGCTTTTCCCGTACACCTCCTGCCGGGACAAAACGTTATCCGCTTCCCTCCCCGCTTCATGACAGGTGAGCAAGCACTGCTCCAACTTCGTGACACCGCAGGAATGCAGATCATTTGGCAGGACTGGACCGTGCTAAAGCGGCAACTGACCAGCCTAGACCACCTGCAAAGGGAAAGCCGAAAACCCTATGCAGCGGATCTCTTTCCGCAGACGGCCTATCGCTATCAGGCCTTGCGCGCACATTGCGCGATGGGTTCGCCAGCCGAGATCATCGTCCAACTCGATACGGCGATCGAGGCGTTGGAGGCAGGACATGACGCGCTGACCTTGAAGCCTCTCCGCTTCACCGAAGTCGAAAAACCCGACGTCTCGGTCGTCATCCCGGCCCATAACAAGGTTAAGGTCACCTATGCTGCGCTCTGCGCACTTCTCTTGGCGTGGAACAAGGCATCTTTCGAGGTGATCGTCGTCGATGACGCTTCCACCGACGAAACCAAGTCCCTTGAAGACCTCGTTGAAGGCATCACCGTCCTGCACAATGAAACACCAGAGCGCTTCATTAAGGCCTGCAATGCAGGGGTAGCGATCGCACGAGGGACATATGTTGTCCTGTTGAACAACGATACCGAACCAACCGTCGGCTGGCTGGACGCGCTCATTGACGCCTTCAACCGCTTTGACCGAGTCGGCCTCGTCGGTTCCCGTCTCCTCTACCCTGACGGCCGCCAGCAAGATGCTGGCGGGATTGTTTGGGGTAATGGGGACCCATGGAACTACGGGCGCCTCGAAAACCCATGGGAGCCCCGCTTCAGCTATGCCCGCCAGGCCGATTATCTGTCTGGTGCCGCCCTGATGACCACTCGCACGATATGGGAGCATGTCGGCGGTCTGTCATCCTATCTTGAACCGATGTACTTCGAAGACACGGACTTTGCCTTCAAGATCCGTGAGGCTGGCTTCACGACATGGTACATTCCCTCCTCTGTCGTCTACCATTACGAAGGCCTGACGAGCGGAACGGATACTGCTTCAGGGTTCAAGCGCTTTCAGGAAGTCAATCGGCCCAAATTCAAGCGCCGCTGGGCGAAGGCCTTCACCGGTTCGCCCAAACCTGGAACCGCACCAGATCTGGAAAAGGACCGCGGGATCGTAGGCCGCATCCTCTTTGTGGACTACACCACCCCCACACCCGACAGAGACGCCGGCAGCTATGCCGCCCTGCAGGAAATCCGGCTGGTTCAGTCCTTGGGCTACAAGGTGACATTCCTGCCCGAAAACCTCGCTTGGATGGGAAGTTACGCAGAAGAGCTTCAGAAGATGGGGGTCGAAATGATCGTGGCCCCCTTCGTGCGCAACCTCGATGAATTCCTAGATGCCCGCGCAGGGGAGTTCGATGCCTTCTACATTACCCGCTACCATGTGATGCAGAACGTCGCTCCGCGCATCCGTGCCCGCAATCCCGATGCGCGGATCATCATGAACAACGCGGATTTGCATTATCTCCGACTCCTGCGCCGCAGCATCACGGACAAAGATCCCGCTCAGATCGACGCCGCACGCAACGTCCGCGATCAGGAGATCGCCGCCATGCGCAGCGCGGACCTCGTGCTCTCCTACAACACCACCGAACACGCCGTCATCGACGCGATCTCCGAAGGCTCTGTCAAGGTCATGACCTGTCCCTGGGTACTTGACCTGCCCGATACCGTCGCCCCCCGCAACGGACGTTCCGGCCTGTCCTTCCTCGGCAGTTTCCAGCACCACCCCAATGTCGAAGGGCTAGACTGGTTCTTGCAAGAGGTGATGAAGCCCCTCACCACCACCCGCCCCGACCTCATCCTGTCGATCTACGGTTCGCGCATGCCGGAAAGGATCAAGGCTCTGGAGAGCGACACGGTTCTTCCCATCGGCTACATCGAAGACGCGGCCGAGGCTTATGACAAGCACCTCGTCTTCGTGGCGCCCCTCCTCTCCGGCGCAGGGATCAAGGGCAAGGTATTGAACGCGCTGGCTCGCGGCACGCCTTGTGTCCTCAGCCCCGTCGCTGCCGAAGGCACTGGCCTGCGCGACGGAGAGGATTGCCTGATCGCCGAACGCCCTCAGGACTGGGCCGATGCCATCGCCTGGCTGACCGACGACGCAGCCCTCTGGCAACGGATCGCCGAAAATGCCCGCGCCTATGCCGCCCGCACCTATTCCTTCGAACGCGGACGCGACCTTATGCGCTCGGCATTCGAGGCGGTGGAGTTGTTCGGGGCGCGGGAGTGACACAGTGAGCCACAGCGCAACCTCATCCTGACGACCGGGAAAACCACGTGAACCAGCGAACCATCATCCTGCATTATCATCTCTTCAAGAATGCAGGCACCTCGGTTGACCGCATTCTTCAGAAGAATTTTGGGTCGTCGTGGGTCACTCGAGAGTTCCCCATGACGGGGGGTGACAACAGTGCAATGGTGACGGACTGGATACTGTCGCAACCGGACGCCATCGCCTTCTCCAGCCATACGATGATGGGCCCCATACCCAACATTAAGGGGGTCACGATCCTATCGATAGCGTTTCTGCGCGATCCAATTTCACGGATCATTTCTGCCTATAACTTTGAGCGCAACCAGCGGGCCGAGACGACCGGTGCCCACCTCGCCAAGGTCCACGACCTTGAGGGCTATGTCCGAGCGCGCCTCGCAACACGTGGCGACCGGCAATGCCGCAACTTTCAGGTGTACCGCCTTGCCTCGCTCGCTCCAGGCCCCGGCCTGGAACTCGACCGCGCCACTTCGGCGCTCGAGCGGCTTTCCTTCCTAGGCCGGGTAGAGGACTTTGGAAACGCGATCTCCCGCCTCGCCGACCTGCTTAAGCGGTGCTTTCCACACTTTGCAGCAGAAGCAGTGCATGCAAATGTTTCCGAAAAGGCCGAGATAGTCCTGAGCGACGAGATCGCTTCCCTGCTCGAGCAAAGCAACAGAGAGGACCGTATCCTTCTCGACCGCTTTCACGCGCTCTTCGTTGCTTCACGCACCTAGACAACCTGCGCCAAGAGAGCGTCCAACGCCATCGTGTCCACTGCGATGTTCATTCGGTTGAAGGCTGCCTTGTTCTCCGTCTGGGACTTATAGCGGTCGAACACGTTCAATCCCTCTTCGTCGCGACAGGCGATCGGCAGATAGGCCTGCCCGCGATCTCTTGCGAGATAGAGATATTGCGGCGTGTAATGCGATGCGAAAAGTTCGATTACCTTGGCCGAGGCTGGGCAAAAAAGGATGTTTGCCAGCCCCGCACCATGGGGCGAGATCACGACCCGCGCCTCAGACAGCGCCTGGCGGAGGGCAACGGGCGTGTAATCCTCAGCGAAGACTTCAATGAACCCGTACCGCGCCAGTACCTCACGCATAGCGTCATGGTTCATGATCCGTCGCCCAGCGGCGCGCTCGCGGCTGATGTAGACGTACGGACCGAAGGTTTCGCTCGCCTCCAGCCGACGCTTTGTCGCGAAGGCTTCTTCCAGGTAGGCATGAATCCACGCGGGCGTAAAACGCGCCGACCGGATAGGATTGAACTGCACAGATTCGTCCAAGAGATAGGACGGGCAACGCGCACTTATCGCGGCGATCTTCGGGCAGTCAGGTCCTACCACGCTCTGCAGCATGTCTTTGAGCCAGGTCGCGTTGGAATTCACCAGAATTGTGTCGAACTCTCGAATGTCGAACCCGGCAGCCTCGGCTAGCCGCAGCTTTGGAAGGGCATCGAGTACGAAGAAGGAATACCTCCCGGCCCCCGATGCCGTCAGATCAAGTGTCCGCCCGTGCAGTCTGACCACACCGACAAAAGGAGACACCCCTTCCGCTGCTAAAAATCCCCCATTGCCCTCCACATAGGGCCTGCCCTCATGGCTCAAGACCTTACGACCTTGGTCAATCTTCACGGACACACCGTGCAGGCAGTAGACCTTCGGAGCCAAGTAACTCCCCGACCGCGCGATCAATCCCAACGCGCGCAACTCCGCCTCCACCGGCGTATTGATCGAGATTGGGCGGCGCAGGACGTAGTCCATCTCCATGTTTTCACCGAGGAACTCTTCCGGAAGCAGTTGCAGGAAGGGTTGAGGAGAGTCGGACGCTCCGAACGTCGTAATGGTCTTCGGCACGAAACCCTTCTCCATCCGCCCGCCTTCCAGCCGCCAAATCGCTGTGTTGCGTGCTCGGCTTGTGAAAGTGGTGCAGGGTTCTGCGGCCAGCATCTCGAAGGCGGGCCAGTAACGGGTTCTTTGGCAATCATCCAAGAGCACCAGCCCCCCCCGCCGCACAAAGGGCAATGCCTTCCGCAGACAATCCATCCGCTCCCGCCCATCTACAAGCAGGATATCAAAGGGCTTCGCTTTATCGAATTCCTCTGTCACTCCGGCATATGGGCGCCCGCGCAGCAAAAGCGTCAGTCTGTCGGCGAACCCATCGACGCGTGCAGCGTGCACGAGGGCGTCGGCCCAGCCCTCGTGATGTTCCACGGCCACGACTTCTGCCCCAAGTGCAAGCAGGAACTTAGTCGAGCCGCCCGACCCAAACTCCAAAACCCTTGCCCTCTCGGGTTGGGCGCAGATGAACTCCGCCACCATTTCTGATGCACCGAGGGCCCAAAGCGGTTGGTCAGCGATGACAATCGCTGGCGTATCGGGCTTTTCATGCATCACATCTTCCTTCTTCATCATTTTCGCCATGGTCGACCTGAACGGCCAAGAGCTCAGGCCGTCCCGCGTTCGGGTTGACTACGGTTCAATTGCGGCAGTCGGAACTGCGAAAGGCCCAGGAAGGCACCGATCCGTTCCTCGGTCCCTGGCTGGGTCACGTCGAATTCCAAAAAGCGCGGAGACCTAGCGAAATGCCGCCTCACCTCATTGCGATGCATTACGAAGCGTTCGAGATATTTCGCCTCATTTCCCACCGGGCTATCGGCGCCGAAGATGTGGAACTTGCCCTCCGACGGCCCCCGCGTGGCGGTATGGTTGATGATCGAGGCCAGCCAACTTTCGGGTGATCGGGTGGAATAGAGGAACCTTGCATTCGGAAAGGCCAACTCAAGATCAAGAAACATCAGTGGCCAAGGATGATCCTCCACCACATCATAGCGGGCGGCAAGGTCAATCAGGTCATCCTTGCGCCCCTGTGCCCAAAGCCGGATCAGGCGCGCGCGGTTCAATCTCTCGTGCTGCAAGTTCAGCACACGTAGTCCGCATTGGCGCAAGCCTGCCGCCACGCTTTTCGTACCGGTCCTGCCGAAACCGATCTGGAACACCTTCAACACAAGAACCACCTACAAACGCGGCGTCAGAATCGCCAAGTCACGCAAAAGAGGTTATTGTTGGAGTAGAAGTTTCGCAAGCATCGCCGCACCCGCCCCTTCGCAAGGCTCCCTACCCCCTCACATCGTCGCCAATGTCTGCCCCCCATCCAGCAGCACGTTCTGTCCCACGATGAACGCCGCCTGCTGGGAACACAGGAACGCGCAGGCGGCGCCGAAATGGGCCGGGTCGCCGTAGCGTCGTGCGGGGATCGTCGCCTCGCGGCGCGCGCGGGCCTCCTCCATGCTCAGCCCTTCCGCCTTCATAACCCCCTGATCCAGCGAGACCGCCCGGTCAGTGTCGTGGATCCCCGGCAGCAGGTTGTTGATCGTGACCCCATGTGGCGCCACCTGCCGCGACGTCCCCGCGACAAAGCCCGTCAGCCCGGCCCGGGCCGAATTGGACAGGCCCAGCACCGCGATGGGCGCCTTGACCGATTGCGAGGTGATGTTGACCACCCGCCCCCAACCGCGTTCAATCATCCTGGGCAGCAGCGCCTGCATCAGCGCGATGGGCGTGAGCATGTTGGCATCCAGCGCGCGGATGAAATCGTCCCGCGTCCAGTCCGACCACATCCCCGGAGGTGGGCCGCCCGCATTGGTGACAAGGATATCCACGGCCCCCGCCGCCTCCAGCACTGCCGCGCGCCCGGCATCGGTGGTGATGTCCGCCGCCACCGTCACCACGTTCACATTGTGCCGTGCCCGGATCGCCGCCGCCGTGGCCTCCAGCGCCTCCGCCCCCCGCGCGTTCAGCACCAAATCCACCCCTGCCTCGGCCAGCGCCTCGGCGCAGCCCCGGCCCAGCCCCTTGCTCGACGCGCAAACCAGTGCCCGCTTGCCCCTGATGCCCAGATCCATGACCGTCCTCCGCATTGCTTTGCCCAAGGCGTAACAACCGCAGCCGCCCCCTGCAACCCGCCTCACCTGTGGACGCGCCGAGTGGTTTCCGCTACATGCCCGCCATGCTGGACAATCGCCCCACCCTTCTGCCCGAAATCGCCCGCCGCCGGACCTTTGCGATCATCTCGCATCCCGACGCCGGCAAGACCACGCTTACGGAAAAGTTCCTCCTCTTCGGGGGCGCGATCCAGATGGCAGGGCAGGTCCGCGCCAAGGGCGAGGCCCGGCGCACGCGGTCTGACTTTATGAAGATGGAACAGGAACGCGGCATCTCCGTCTCGGCCTCGGCCATGTCCTTCGATTACCGCGAGTACCGCTTCAATCTGGTGGACACGCCCGGCCACTCTGACTTTTCCGAAGACACCTACCGTACGCTGACAGCGGTGGATGCCGCCATCATGGTGATCGACGGCGCCAAGGGCGTGGAATCCCAGACGCAGAAGCTGTTCGAGGTCTGCCGCCTGCGTGACCTGCCGATCCTCACCTTCTGCAACAAGATGGACCGCGAATCCCGCGACACTTTCGAAATCATCGACGAGATTCAGCAGAACCTCGCCATCGACGTGACCCCCGCCTCTTGGCCCATCGGGATGGGGCGCGAGTTCATTGGCGCCTATGACCTCCTCCATGACCGGCTAGAGATCATGGACCGTGCCGACCGCAACCGCGTGGCGGAGTCGGTCAAGATCGAGGGGCTGGACGATCCGAAGCTTGCCGATCACATCCCTGCCGACCTGCTCGCCAAGCTGCGCGAAGAGGTGGAGATGGCACGTGAATTGCTGCCCGCCTTCGACCGCGCCTCCTTCCTCAACGGCTCCATGACGCCGATCTGGTTTGGCTCGGCCATCAACTCCTTCGGGGTGAAGGAATTGATGGACGGCATGGGCGAATATGGCCCCACGCCGCAGCCGCAGATCGCCGCCGAACGCCAGATCGACCCGTCCGAGACGCCCGTCACCGGCTTCGTCTTCAAGGTGCAGGCCAATATGGACCCAAAGCACCGTGACCGCGTTGCCTTCGTGCGCCTCGCCTCGGGCCATTTCGAACGCGGGATGAAACTGCTGCATGTGCGGTCGAAAAAGCCGATGGCGGTGTCCAACCCCGTCCTCTTCCTCGCCGCCGACCGCGAACTCGCCGAAGAGGCTTGGGCGGGCGACATCATCGGCATCCCCAACCACGGCCAACTCCGCATCGGCGACGCGCTGACAGAAGGCGAAGCCCTGCGCTTCACGGGCATCCCCTCTTTCGCGCCCGAACTTCTGCAAGGGGTGCGCGCGGGCGATCCGATGAAGGCAAAGCATCTTGAAAAGGCGCTGATGCAATTTGCCGAGGAAGGTGCGGCCAAGGTCTTCAAGCCGATGATCGGCTCGGGCTTCATCGTGGGTGTCGTCGGCGCCCTGCAATTCGAAGTGCTGGCCTCTCGGATCGAACAGGAATACTCGCTTCCCGTGCGGTTCGAGGCGTCGCAATTCACCTCCGCCCGCTGGGTATCGGGGCCCAAGGCCGAGGTGGAGCGCTTCGTCAACGTCAACAAGGGCCACATCGCCACCGACAATGACGGCGACATGGTCTATCTGACCCGCCTCAAATGGGACATCGACCGGGTAGAGCGGGATTACCCCGACCTCCGCCTCACCGCGACCAAGGAGATGATGGTCTAGGGACAGGCGGAGTTTGTCGAAAATTCCGCGGCGTTTTTTGAGGCAGAGAACGCCCTCAGGCCATGCCGCGCCGTCGCCCACCGAACGTTGCGACAAACTCCGGCGCGGCCTCTCGCGTCACACATCGCTACCCCCGCGCCACCACTTGCTTCAGCATCGCGGCCTTCGCCCGGCGGTTCTTCATCCGCCGCAGACGCGGCATCACGAACAGCACCAGCCCCGACAGCCCAAACACCACCAGCGCCCCTGCGGTGATGTCAGCCAGCCAAGTCCCCAGCGCCGTGCCCACCCAGCCCCGCTCATGGATCGAAGCCAGCACCCGCGACCAGCGGATGCGCGTGTGCAGCCATTCCCCGTCCGGCGCATAGGTCCGCGTCACATAGCGGCTGTTGGTCCAGCCGAACCCCGTCGCCCGATCCACGATCACGTCGAATTCCCCGGCATCAAAGGTGTAGACGTGACGGTCGCGAAACGACTGCTCCTCATCGTCCAGAAACACCTCCGCCCCGGCGGCCAGCGTCGTGGCAAAGACCTCGGCCGAAGCCTCGTCCTGCGCCCGGGCATCTGGCGAGGCATCGAACCCGCCCGTGTCGTAATGCGCGGTCGGAAAGATCGACAGGATCAGATCATCATGGTTCATGTAAAGCCCGGTGAACCCGATCGCCGCCACCCAAGGCAGGATCAGCACCCCAAGCCAAGAATGGATGGTCTTCACCAGACGTTCGAACGACATGGACAGTGCGCCTTGCATGGATGCGGAATAACCGCATCCATGCACGCAACGCCGCGCCGCACCATGCGACTTGGGTCACAGATCGCCCCTGTTCGGGCGGGTTTAGGCGCGCCGCATTAGATCCGCAGCCGCGTACAGGCGAACACGATGTCCAGTTGCCGCCCCTCCAGATAGCCCGCCAGCGTGCCGGGCCGCGCGAACAGACGATCCACCCATCCCGCCTCTTCCGGATCGGGCAGGCGACGCGCAAAGAAGTCCAGATGCTCGCGCGCCTGCGTACAGGCGGCGGGGGCCTCGATCCCGCTCTGCCGCGCCTGGCGCAGCATCTCTTCCGCCAGCGGCACCTCGAGCCATAGGATCGTCCGTGCATCGGCAAAGGCCGCCATATGCGTCCGCTTCCCCGTCGGCATCGACGACCAGTAAAGCTCCAGCGTCTGGCCCAGTTCCGGCGTCGGTAGGATCAGGATCGGCCCCCGCCGCGCCTCCGCCGTGGCGATGGCGAAATCCACCACCGCCCGCGCGATCAGGCGATGCAGCGCAAATCCCTGCGGCGCCGCCGCCACCGCCTCGGCACTCGCCTGATAGAGCGACATCCACTGCTGGGCGAGGAAGAACCGATCCGGCAACTCCTCCGGCAGTTCCGGCATGTCCATATAGGGTTTCATCGCCTGCCGCCGCGACGTGGTCACGACGGGAATACGCACCTCCAGCGGCCCGTCGGGCAGCAGGTCGCGCCGCAGCACCATCTCGAAAGCAAAGCTGATATCCTCGCCGCTCTTGCTGTCGCCCTCGGGCAACTCCAGCCCCGACACCACCACGCGCAGCCGCGCATAGGGCCCGTCAAAGCGATCTTCTTCCAGCAGCACGGCACGCAAAGCCAGGCTTTCCGCACCCTCTCCCTCGGGCTCCACTGTCCCAACCTCCACCGGACGGTCGGAATAGAGGTCGGTCACCACCACCTCCGGCACCGGCGCGGGCAGTCCCGGCTCTACATAAGCGAATTCGAAACGCAACTCCGTCTCGCGCGCCGCGGCACCTGCGCCCGACAGCACCACGCCCCCCAGCGCAAGCGCCGCGCAAGCGGCCAGAGGACGGAAGGCAGGAAATCGGCGCAGGATCGTCATCATGCAATCTTTCTTTGGGTTGTCGGCAGGGCAAGGCAGGCGCCAAGGATCAAGGCATCGGCCAGCCGCAGGAATTGCAGCAGATGCATCAGCCCATCGCGCACCGATCCGTAACTGGCGAAATCGGGCGGCAGGGTCTGTGAGATGTAGTCAAGCACCGTGTCGTCCCCCAAAAGCGGATGCCCCTGCTCCGATGTCAGGTGCAATTCGGCCCAAAACAGGATGACGAACAGCGTCAGGCACAGCGCGGCCAGATAGATCGCCTTGCCACGGCTCTCCATCACCAGCCCGTTCGAGGCGACGATGCGCGTCAGGACAAAAGACCCCAGTCCTGTCGACAACTGCATCGCTTGGCTGTACTCGGCCCAGTCACCCGACAGCACGGTCTGCACCCGCAGCATCAGAAAGACGATCCGAGCAAAAAGATAGGGGTCCCCCACCGTCTCAGCGAAGGGATCGACCTCGCCCTCCAGAATTCCCTCCGCGACCGGGGCCTGCCAGCAGGCATCAAGGAAAGTGCCCCAGCAGCCGTGGACGGCGACCAGATAGGCGATCCATGGCAGATGCACGGCCATCACGCACAGGATGATGGCCCAGACCAGCAGCCGCTGGTTATGCGCCTGCGCCTCCGAGATGACGGGAACCCCCATCGGCGCGACGCCCCCGACCGAAGGCATGGCGGCCATCCCTGGGGAAAATCCGCCCCGCGCCGCCATCGGCCCGCCGCCCGCAGGCAGATAGACCGGCGGCCCCGAGGGCGCACCCGCCGGACCGGGCAGCCAGACAGCATAGTAAAGAAGCGCCCCTGTCCCATCCATGCCCGGCGCCGTCGGCCCAAGACCCGGACCAGATCCCATCGCATTGGCCGCAGGAGCGGTCTGCGGTCCTGTCATCCCGGCGGGGGGCGGCGGAGGCGGCGGAGGCGGCGGGATCTCCATTAGGGGCGGCTGCGGCTCGGCGGCGCGCTCGCGCGCAGCCTGCCCGGCCACAAGCGGATCGGTCGCATTCCGCGCCGTCTCCATCAGGCACCACCCCACTCGTCACAAAAACCAACGGAATTGTGGTAACTTGGCCCCTGACGCCCTGTCAACCACGGCGTCCGCCGGGGATCATTGACCCTGCCCGCAATTTAAGCTAACGCAACAACGGGCCTTACGGGCTCATCTCGACGCCGGGGCGCCCGGACAGCAGCGTCCCTTCACCCATGCGGGCCGATCCCGCATCCTTAAGGACGCTTATGACCAAATTCTCCGACCTCGCGCTCGATCCGCGCGTACTTCAGGCCATCGCCGAAGCGGGCTACGAAACCCCCACCCCGATTCAGGCGCAGGCCATCCCCCACGCCCTTCAGGGCCGCGATGTTCTGGGCATCGCCCAGACCGGCACGGGCAAGACCGCCAGCTTCACGCTGCCGATGATCACCCTTCTGGGCCAAGGCCGCGCCCGCGCCCGTATGCCGCGCAGCCTCGTCCTCGCCCCGACCCGCGAACTCGCGGCACAGGTGGCCGAAAACTTCGACATCTACGCCAAGCATACGAAGCTGACCAAGGCGCTCCTTATCGGCGGCGTTTCCTTCGGCGAACAGGACAAGCTGATCGACCGCGGCGTGGACGTCCTGATCGCCACCCCGGGCCGCCTGCTCGACCATTTCGAGCGCGGCAAACTCTTGCTCACCGGCGTGCAGATCATGGTGGTGGACGAAGCCGACCGTATGCTCGACATGGGCTTCATCCCCGATATCGAACGCATCTTCCAGCTGACCCCTTTCACGCGCCAGACGCTGTTCTTCAGCGCGACCATGGCGCCCGAGATCGAACGGATCACCAACACCTTCCTGTCGAACCCGGCCAAGATCGAAGTGGCGCGCCAATCCACCACCTCGGCCACGATCGAACAGAAGCTGATCCAGTTCCAACCGACGCGGAAAGACCGCAGCTTTACCGAAAAGCGCGCCGTCCTGCGCGCGCTGATCCGTGCCGAAGGCGAAAGCTGCACCAACGCCATCATCTTCTGCAACCGCAAGATGGATGTGGACGTGGTGGCGAAATCGCTGAAGTCCCACGGCTTCAACGCGGCCCCCATCCATGGCGATCTGGAACAGTCGCAACGGATGCGCACGCTGGACGAATTCCGCGACGGCACGCTGCACCTTCTGGTGGCCTCCGACGTGGCCGCCCGCGGCCTCGACATTCCGGCGGTCTCCCACGTCTTCAACTTCGACGTGCCCAGCCACCCCGAAGATTACGTCCACCGCATCGGCCGCACCGGCCGCGCGGGCCGTCAGGGCAAGGCCTTCACCATCGCCGTTCCCTCGGATGACAAATACCTCTCGTTCATCGAATCCCTCGTGAAACAGTCCATCCCACGCGGCGACCTGCCCGAGGGGCTGGACCTCGCCGCCGAAGGTTCCGACCGCCCGCGCGAAGACCGCGGCGGCCGTGGCGACCGAGGAGAGCGCGGGGATCGCGGTGGCCGCAGCCGTGGCGGCCGCGACCGCGACCGCGCGCCGCGTGAGGACCGTGCCCCCCGTGAGGACCGTGCCCCGCGCGAAGACCGCGCCCCCCGCGAACGCCGGGAAGAAGTGGTTGTCGAAGCAGCCCCTGAACCGGTTGTCGTCGTCGAGGCTCCGCAGCCCAGCCCGCGCCGCGAGGAACGCCCCCGCCGCGACGATCGCCGCGAAGACCGCCGGGGAGATGACCGCCGCGAAAGCCGCGACGACCGACGCGACCGCTATCGCGACCGGGACGACCGCTCCGGTCCCCCAGTCGTGGGCATGGGCGATCATGTGCCGGATTTCATCCTGCGCAGCTTCAAGATCGCCACGCCCTCCACGGATGAGGCCGAAGACGACAACCCCGCCAACGGCACGGACGGCTGAGCCGTCCGCGAAGATTTTTCGTACGAAAAATCTTCGTCCCCGCGCAAAGCAAAAGGCCGGCCCTGCCAGGGACCGGCCTTTTGCTTTGTCGCGGGGGGACGTTACTCCGCCATCAGGCGGCTGACCACCACGGTCACTTCGGGCTTTTTGCCGATCTCTTCCATCCCCACCTGCCGCACGATGCGCCGCAGCGCCTCGTCCAGCTTGTCGTCATCCGACAGGATCTTGCGCCCGGCGCCCTCAAGGAAGTCATTCAACTCCCCCTCGATCACCTCGGCCAGAACGCCCGAGCGGCCCTTCTCGGCCAACCCCATGCACTCCACCCAAGCCTCGCCCAGCACCTCGTTGTCATCATCAAGGATGACCGTCACCATCACATGCCCGTTCAGCGCCATGCGGATACGGTCGCGGATCACCCCATCCAGCGCCCCCACGATGGCCGACCCGTCGAGGTAAAGTCGCCCAGTCTCCACATGCCCCACCGTCACCGGGGCCTCGCCTGTCAGATCGACGATCATGCCATTCGTCACCACCGCCGTCGCGATCCCCGCTTCGGCCCCGATGCGCGCATGTTCACGCAGATGCCGATGCTCGCCATGCATGGGGATCAGCATGTCGGGCAGCAGCAGCCGATGCACCTGTTCCAGATCGGGGCGGTTCGCATGGCCCGAGACGTGGTATTTCCCGCCCCCGTCATCCATCACATCGACGCCCATCTCCGAGAAGTTGTTGACGATGCGCAGCACCTCGCGCTCATTTCCGGGGATCGTCTTGGACGAGAACAGGAACAGATCGCCTGCCTTCATCTCCATCCCCAGATACTTGCCGCGCGACAGTTGCGCCGATGCCGCGCGACGCTCCCCCTGCGATCCGGTCACGATCAGCATGAGGTTCCCGCGCGGCACGTCCGCCGCATCCTCGGGGCTGACGGTCCGGGGAAAATCGGTCAGCACGCCGGACTGCTCCGCCGCTGCCACCATCCGCTTCATCGCCCGCCCCATCAGGCAGACCGACCGGTCGGCGGCCTTTGCGGCCTCGGCCAGCGTCTTCAGACGCGCCACGTTCGACGCGAAGGTCGTCGCCACCACCAGCCCGCCACGGCTGGCCACCAGTTCGCGGATCGGCTCGCGGATCGAACTTTCCGACCGCCCCGGATGCAGCGAGAAGACATTGGTGGAATCGCACATCAGCGCCTTCACCGGCCGCTCCGCCGCGATCTCGGCAAAACGCGCATCATCCCAGGCCTCGCCCACCACAGGGCTCGGGTCCAGCTTGAAATCGCCCGAATGCACCACCCGCCCCGCCGGCGTGTCGATGATCAGAGCCGCACTTTCCGGGATCGAATGGCTGACAGGAACGAACTGCACCTTGAAGGGCCCCACCTCCACCGTCTCGGGCCGCGCCGCGACGATGTTGATGGCCTCGATCGGCAGCCCCTGCTCCTCGAATTTCAGCCGCCCCACCGTCGCGGTAAAGCGGCGCGCGTAGACGGGCTTCTGCAATCGCGGCCACAGATGGCCCAAGGCGCCGATGTGATCCTCATGCGCATGGGTGATGAAGATCGCCTCAAGCCGATCGATGTTCTCTTCCAACCAACCCACATCCGGCAGGATCAGGTCCACCCCCGGGGTCGTGTCCATGTCCGGAAAGGTCACCCCGATATCGACAAGGATCAGCCGTTCCTTGTTCGCAGGTCCATAGCCATAGACATAGGCGTTCATCCCGATCTCCCCGGCACCGCCGAGGGGAAGGTAGATCAGCCGGTTCACAGTCATGCGCGTTCCAATTCTCTGTTATAAGCATCGATGAGCATCAGACCATGCATGGTCAGGTCATCCTCGACGCTGTCAAATAGCGCGGTATCCTGCGCGAACAGGGAGGCGAGACCTCCCGTCGCAATCACCTTCATCTCGCGGTCGCGCTCCTTGCGCACTTCGCGCACGATGCCCTCCACCAGTCCGATATAGCCCCAGTACACCCCAGATTGCATGCAGGCCACCGTATTCGTTCCGATGGCCTTGGCAGGGCGGCTCACATCCACATGCGGCAGGGCGGCGGCGGCCATGTGCAGCGCCTCCAAGGACAGGTTCACCCCCGGCGCGATCACGCCGCCGATATAGGCCCCATCGCTATCCACCACATCGAAGGTCGTCGCGGTGCCGAAATCCACCACGATCAGGTCGCCACCATGCCGGTCATGCGCCCCCACCGTGTTCACCAGACGGTCCGGCCCCACGGTCGTCCCCTGATCCACCCGCGGCAGCACGGGCAGGCGGCATTCCGGCTTACCCACCACAAGGGGGCGGCAGTCGAAATACCGGTTGCACAGGACGCGCAGGTTGAACACCACCCGCGGCACGGTGGACGAGATGATGGCATCCGTGATGGTCGCCTCCGTCTTCGTCAGCATCATCAGCGACGACAGCCAGACGAAATACTCATCCGCCGTGCGCTTGTGATCCGTCGCGATCCGCCACGTCGCGATGAACCGCGTCCCGTCCCAGATCGAAAAGACCGTATTCGTATTCCCGCAATCGATGGTGAGGAGCATCCCTTCCCCCCTTCAGAAGAACACCTCCGCCGCCGGAATGGCGACGGTGCCTCGCGATTGGCGCAGGATCAGCGCGCCGCTGTCGTCGATCGTCTCAAAGACCCCTTCGCGCGTCTCGGTCCCCGTCCGCGCCCGGATCACCTCACCCAACCGCGCGGCATGGGCCAGCCATTCGGCACGCAGCGGCGCGAAGCCTTGCGCCACAAAGACCGCTTCCCAGCGCGAAAAGGCCCGTGCCAGCGCCTCAAGAAAGGCCTCCGGCTGCACCCGAACCCCCGTCTCGGACAGCAGCGAGACCGGCGTCACCGCCCCCGCCTCCACCTGCGCCGGATCGGGCGCCGCGATCAGGTTCACCCCGATCCCGATGGCCAGATGCTGCACCCCCTGCCCCGCACCGCTGCTTTCCAGCAGGATGCCCGCCACCTTGCCCCCGTTCAGCAGCACGTCATTTGGCCATTTCAGGCTGAACGCCGCCTCCAGCCCCGTCACCGCCACGAAAGCCTCGCGCAGCGCCAGCGCGGCGGCAAAGGATCGCAGCGCGACTTGCGCTGCCGGTTCCGTCGGATGCAAAAGCAGCGTGCCGTGGAAATTCCCCCGCGGGCTGGCCCAGGCCCGCGCCCGCCGCCCCCGCCCCGCCGTCTGCTCCCCCGCCAAAATCCAGCAAGGCCCCGCCATCAGCGGGGCCAGCCGGAAGGCTTCGGCATTGGTGCTGTCCACCGTGTCGAGAAGGCGCCGACCCACCCCCTCCGGCCAGACGTCAGCGGACACGTTACCTGACAAGGGCTTCCGCCGCGACGGCGGCCACGGGCTCGATCCCGAACAGGTTCACGATGCCCACCACCATGATAACCGACACCGACACCAGCATCGCCCATTGCGCAGGGGCCATGCGGGACTCCACGCCCTCGGTCTCCTTGCCGAAATACATGAAGAAGACGATGCGCAGATAATAGAAGGCCCCAATCACCGAAGCCACCGCCCCGGCCAGCGCCAGCCATGTCATCCCGGCATCGACCGCCGCCTTCAGCACGTAGAACTTGCCGAAAAAGCCCACCATCGGCGGCACGCCCGCAAGGCTGAACATCAAGACCAGCATCGCCAATGCCTTCAGCGGCTCTTTCTTGGAGAACATGTTCAGGCTGTCGATGCTGGTGACAGGACGCCCATCCTTCTCCATCGACAGGATGAAGGCGAAGGTGCCCACGTTCATCGTCACATAGATCGCCATATAGATCAGCATGGCCTGCACGCCTTCGGCCGTACCCGCCGCCAGACCCACCAGCGCATAGCCCATATGGGCGATGGACGAATAGGCCATCAGGCGCTTGATGTCCCGCTGCCCGATGGCTGCCACTGCGCCAAGGAACATCGAGATCACCGCAAGCGCCGCCAGAACCTGCGTCCAGTCGCCCGGAATGGCCCCGAAGGCATCCCAAGACAGCCGCGCCAGCAGCGCCATCGCCGCCACTTTGGGGGCAGTGGCGAAGAAGGCCGTCACCGGGGTGGGCGACCCCTCATAGACATCCGGCGTCCACATGTGGAAGGGCGCGGCCGACACCTTGAAGGCCAGACCGGCCAGCATGAACACCAGCCCGATCAGCAACCCGATGGGCGCGCCATCTTCCAGCGTGGACAGGATGCCCGAGAACAGCGTCGTCCCCGCATAGCCATAGGTCAGAGAGGCGCCGTACAGCAGGATGCCCGACGACAGCGCGCCAAGGACGAAATACTTCAACCCGGCTTCCGTCGACTTCACGCTGTCGCGCCGCACGGCGGCGACGACATAAAGCGCCAGCGACTGCAGTTCCAACCCGATGTACAGCGCCATCAGATCGCCAGCCGAGACCATCATCATCATGCCCACCACCGCAAGCGCCAGCAGGATGGGATATTCGAAGCGCAGCAGGTCACGCCGGATCATGTAGTCCTGCGACATGATCAGGACGGCGGCAGCCGACACAAGGATCGTCACCTTGGCAAAGCGCGCGAAGGGGTCGTCGATGAACATGCCGCCAAAGGCCGTCCGCTCGCCCGTACCGCCCAGGCCGATCCACAGCGCGAGCGCAAGGAACAGACCCGCCGTCGCCCAGCTGATCAGGGGCGCGGCCTTGTCCTTCGTCGTATAGACTCCGAACATCAGCGCGGCCATCGCATAGACGGCCAGCACCACCTCGGGCAGGACGGTCGAAAAATCTTGCGGCGTCATCTCGAACGTCCCCTCAGTGCTCGGCCAGTTGCGTGCCGTCCACGACGGGCAGCGCAGCCTGATAGTCGGAAATCAGCGCCCCGACGCTTGGCCCGATGATGTCGGTCACCAAGGACGGATAGACGCCAAGGATCAGGGTCATGGCGACCAGCGGCGCAAAGATCGCCCGCTCGCGCCGGGTCATGTCGGTGATGGATTTCAGCGCTTCCTTCACCAACTCGCCCATGACCACCCGGCGATACAGCCACAGCGCATAGGCCGCCGACAGGATCACCCCCGTCGTCGCCACCGCCGCGACCCAAGTGTTCACCTGGAACACCCCCATCAGCGTCAGGAATTCACCCACGAAGCCGGACGTCCCCGGCAGGCCCACATTGGCCATCGTGAAGAACATGAAGATCAGCGCATAGGCCGGCATCCGGTTCACCAACCCGCCATAGGCATCGATGTCGCGCGTGTGCATCCGGTCATAGATGACCCCCACGCACAGGAACAGCGCGCCGGAAATGAACCCGTGGCTGATCATCTGGAAGATGGCCCCGTCGATCCCCTGCTGGTTCGCCGAGAAAATCCCCATCGTCACATAGCCCATATGGGCCACCGACGAATAGGCGATAAGCTTCTTCATGTCCTGCTGGGCCAGCGCGACCAGCGACGTATAGACGATGGCGATGGCCGACATCCACAGCACCAGCGGTGCCAGCAGGTCCGACGCCACCGGGAACATCGGCAGCGAAAAGCGCAGGAAGCCATAGCCCCCCATCTTGAGCAGGATCGCCGCCAGAACCACCGACCCCGCCGTGGGGGCCTGAACGTGGGCATCCGGCAGCCAGGTATGCACCGGCCACATCGGCATCTTCACCGCGAAGGACGCGAAGAAGGCCAGCCACAGCAGCGTCTGCAAGCCACCCACAATGTGGATGCCCAGAACCTGCATGTCCTCCGACCCGAAGTTATGCGCCAGCAGCGACGGAATGTCGGTCGTGCCCGCATCCATATACATCGCGATCATCGCGACCAGCATCAGCACCGACCCAAGGAAGGTGTAGAGGAAGAACTTGAAGGCCGCATAGATGCGCTCCTTCCCCCCCCAGATCCCGATGATCAGGAACATCGGGATCAGCCCCGCCTCGAAGAAGAGGTAGAACAGCACCAGATCCAGCGCACAGAACACGCCCAGCATCAGCGTTTCCAGCAGAAGGAAGGCGATCATGTATTCCTTCACCCGGGTCTGCACTTCCCAGCAGGCCGCGATGGTGATCGGCATCAGGAAGGTCGTCAGCATCACGAACAGGATCGAAATCCCGTCCACGCCCATCTTGTATTGCAGGCCAAGGATCCAGTCGTATTCCTCTACGAACTGGAACCCGGTGTCGTTCGGGTCGAAGCCGAACAGCACGAAGAGCGAGACGAGGAAGGTCGCCGTCGTGGCCAGCAGCGCCAGCCATTTCGCATTCCGCTGCGCTGCCGCATCCTCGCCCCGCAGGAACAGGGCAAGGATGGCCGCTGCCACTGCCGGAATGAAGGTGATGATGGAGAGCAGGTTTTCCATATCAGTGCGCGCCCCCCGAGAGCGTCATCCACGTGATCAGGGCGGCGATGCCCAGAACCATGGCAAAGGCATAGTGGAACAGGTAGCCGGACTGCGCGCGTGACGCGAGCCGGGTGAAGAAGGGGATGATCCCCATGGCAACGCCATTGATCGTGCCGTCGATCACCGCGCCGTCGCCCTTCTTCCACAGGAACCCGCCAAGCCATTTCGCGGGCCGCACGAAGATCCAGTCGTAAAGCTCGTCGAAATACCACTTGTTCAGCAGGAACAGGTAGAGCGGGCGCTGCTGCTCGGCCAGCTTGCCGGGCAGGTCCGGACGGCGGATATAGAACTGGTAGGCCAGCAGGAAGCCAAGGACCATCGCCACGAAGGGCGACACCTTCACCCATTTCGGCACCAGATGCGCCTCGTGCAGAACGTGGTTTTCCGGCCCGATGAAGATCGCGCCCTGACCGGGGACAGGTTGCGGGAAGGCATGCGCCTTCTCGCCCTCGCCATGCCCTTCGCCCTCGGTCGCCGTGGTGGCCGCATGGCCCTCGCCCTCGGCCGTGGCATGGGCCTCGCCCTCGCCATGCGCTGCCTCGGCGGATTGCTCCGCCACCGGCAGGCCAAACCAGCCGCGCACCTTGCCTTCGTCCCCGAAGAACACGTTGTACCAGATCATCCCCGAGAAAACCGCGCCCAGCGCCAGAACCCCCAGCGGGATCAGCATGACCTTCGGGCTTTCATGCGGCTCGTGATCGCCATGCCCATGGCCATGGTCGTCATGCCCGTGGCCGTGATCGTCATGCCCGTGATGGCCGTGCCCATGCGCCTTGGCACGGCTCTCGCCGTAGAAGGTCAGGAACATCAGCCGCCACGAATAGAAACTGGTGAACCCCGCCGCGACCACCAGCAGCCAGAAGGCATACTGGCTGCCCACATAGGCGCTTTCGATCACCGCATCCTTCGACAGGAAGCCCGCGAAACCATAATGCGTCAGCGGAATGCCCACCCCGGTGATGGCCAGCGTCCCGATCATCATCGCCCAGAAGGTGACGGGGATCTTCTTCCGCAGCCCACCGTAATAGCGCATGTCTTGTTCGTGATGCGTGGCATGGATCACGGACCCCGCCCCAAGGAACAGCATCGCCTTGAAGAAGGCATGGGTGAAGAGGTGGAACATCGCCACCGAATAGACGCCCACGCCCGCCGCCACGAACATGTAGCCCAGCTGCGAACAGGTCGAATAGGCGATCACCCGCTTGATGTCGTTCTGCACAAGGCCCACGGTCGCCGCAAAGAAGGCGGTCGTCGCCCCCAGCACCGTGATGAAGGCCAAAGCCTGCGGTGCAAATTCATAGACGGGCGACATCCGGCAGACGAGGAAGACCCCCGCCGTCACCATCGTCGCCGCGTGGATCAGCGCGGACACGGGCGTCGGCCCCTCCATCGCATCCGGCAGCCATGTATGCAGCAAAAGCTGCGCCGATTTCCCCATCGCCCCGATGAACAGCAACACCCCAATCAGGTTCGCCGCGTTCCATTCCCCCCAGAGGAAGGTCAGGTTCGTCTCGGCCAAGGTCGGCGCGGCGGCAAAGACATCGTCAAAGCGGATGCTGTCCGTCAGGTAGAACAGCGCGAAGATGCCCAGAGCAAAGCCAAAGTCACCCACCCGGTTCACGACAAAAGCCTTGATCGCCGCCGCATTGGCCGAGGGCTTCTTGTAATAGAACCCGATCAGCAGATAGGACGCGACCCCCACGCCCTCCCAGCCGAAGAACATCTGCACCAGATTGTCCGACGTCACTAGCATCAGCATCGAGAAGGTGAAGAACGAGAGATAGGCGAAGAACCGTGCCCGATAGGGCTCGTCGTCCCGCCAATTCTCGTCATGCGCCATGTAGCCGAAGGAATAGAGGTGCACGAGCGCAGAGACCGAGTTCACCACCACCAGCATGATCGCCGTCAGACGGTCCACCCGGATCGCCCATTCGGACCCCATGCTGCCGCTTTCGATCCAGCGCATCAGCACGACCTTGTAGGTCTCGCCATCAAAGGTCAGGAAGATGACCCAAGACAGGACCGCCGCCAGAAAGACCAGCGCAGTTGCGATGATCTGCCCGGCCCTCTCGCCAAGGATGCGCCAGCCGAAGCCGCAGATCAGCGCGCCGACCAGCGGCGCAAGGAGGATGATCGTTGCCATGGCGGCTTAACCCTTCATCACGTTGACGTCTTCCACGTCGATCGTCCCGCGGTTGCGGAAGAAGACGACGAGGATGGCAAGGCCGATGGCGGCCTCGGCGGCGGCGACGGTCAGGACGAACATGGTAAAGACCTGTCCGACCAGATCGCCCAGATGGGATGAGAAGGCGACAAGGTTGATGTTCACGGACAGAAGCATCAACTCGATCGACATCAGGATCACGATGACATTCTTCCGGTTCAGGAAGATGCCGAAGATCCCGATGACGAAAAGCGCCGCAGCGACCGTCAGGTAATGTTCAAGTCCAACCATCTGTCTCGTTCCCTCCGGGCGGGGTGCCCGTTCAGTTCGTTTGTGCCGTCCCTGCGGCCAGTTTCGTGCAATGCTCCGCGCCCTGCCCCGCGATGCGGGTGACAGGTACGCCAGCGGCCGCCAGCGCGGCCTCGGTCTGGGCCAGATCGGCCAGCCCCACTTTCAGCCGCAGCCGCGCCTGTTCCACTGGGGCACTGTGATTGTAGTCCGCCCCGCGCCGCGCCGGATCGGCGCTCTGGCGGATCACGCCCGCCCGCAGGGTCGACAGGCTGCCGCAATCGATGATCTCCAGCGCCGTCTCGTTATAGCTGTCCCGCCGCGGCCCCTTGCAGATCTCCACATTGGTCCGGGTCACGTAACGCCCGGCCGGATCGCCCAGCTTCGCCACCGTGCCGTCCGCCTCGCATTGCGTGGCAAGACCCATGTCCACGGCCTGTTCATCCGAGATGCAGCCCGCCAGCGCGACAAGCGCCGCAAGACCCAGCGCCGCGGTCCTGCCGCGCCCTGCCTTGTCCGTCTTCGTCCACTGTCCAACCATCTTCGGTTCCCTCGGGCCTTCGGCCCTTCTCATTCTGGGGATGGGCCGATGGCCCATCCTACTGTCCGTAGGGTGCGTGCTCGCACGCACCCGAACCGTCACAACCCCTGCCCCGGCTTCACGTCCTTCAACTCCATCGCCTTGGCCGGATCGCGCCACATCTGCGCCAACACGTTCTGCCGCTTCACATCCTTGCGGTGCCGCAGGGTCAGAAGGATCGCCCCGATCATCGCCACCAGCAGCACGAGACCCGAGGCTTGGAACAGGTAGATATACTTGTCGTACAGGATCAGCCCGAGCGCCTTGGTGTTCTCCACCTGTGCTGCATCCGGCGCCACCGCCTGCCGCAGCCCCAGCGCGCCATCGGCCTGCACCCAAGCCCCCACGCCCAGCGCGATCTGCATCAGCATCACGACACCGATCAACAGACCGAGCGGCATGTACTTCGCCATTTCGCCCTTCAGCTCGGCAAAGTCGATGTCCAGCATCATGACCACAAAGAGGAACAGCACCGCCACCGCGCCGACATAGACGATGATCAGAAGCATCGCCACGAACTCCGCCCCCAGCAGGACGAAAAGCCCCGCCGAAGACAGGAAGGCCAGGATCAGCCACAGCACCGAATGCACCGGGTTGCGGCTCACCGTCACCAGAAGGCCTGCGACCACCGTAACGATGGCAAAGGCATAGAAGGCGTAATCTGCAACGCTCATGCGTCTTTCTCCTCGATCTCGCCGAAGACGGACTGGGCGATCTCCAGCGCCTTCTGCATGGCGGGCAGCCCGCCGAACATGCTCATCTGCCAGATCACCTCGGCGATCTCGCGTTGCGTGGCCCCAGCCTCCAGCGCATGCCGCACCGTCAGCTTCAACTGCGGCTCGGCCTGCGCGCCCAGCACCGTCAGCGCGGCAATGGTCACCAGAAGCCGCGTCTTGGCATCCAGACCCTCGCGGTTGAAGGTCTTGCCGAACCACATCTCCATCATGTCCTTCGACATGGTGGGGAAGAACTGCTCGAAGCCCTTCACCTGCATATTCTCCAGCGCAGGATTGAAGGCGCGCACCATCTCCTGGCTGCTTTCCATCATCTGCTGGAACATCTTGGTGAAGGCGTCATTCATCGCGGGTCACCGATAGGGCGCGTCAAGTTCAAGGTTGCGTGCGATCTCGGCTTCCCAGCGTGCGCCATTCTCCAGCAGCTTTTCCTTGTTGTAGAAAAGCTCTTCCCGCGTCTCGGTCGAAAACTCGAAATTCGGCCCCTCGACGATGGCATCCACCGGGCAGGCTTCCTGACAGAAACCGCAATAGATGCACTTGGTCATGTCGATGTCATAGCGGGTCGTGCGGCGGCTGCCATCCTCGCGCGGTTCGGCATCGATGGTGATGGCTTGCGCCGGGCAGACCGCCTCGCACAGTTTGCAGGCGATGCACCGTTCCTCGCCATTGGGATACCGCCGCAACGCATGCTCGCCCCGGAACCGGGGGGACAGCGGTCCCTTCTCATGCGGATAGTTCAGCGTCGCCTTCGGCGCGAAGAAGTACTTCATCCCAAGAGCAAAGCCCTTGATGAAGTCCTGCAGCAGGAAATAGCGCGTCGCACGGGTCCAGTCGATGTTTGCCATAATCACGCTCCGATCTTCTGTTCGAGGTGTTCGACACGCTTGTCGATCTGTCCGATCACGGTGGCCAATCCCAACAGCATGGTCTGCTGCCCGAGAAGGTCGCTCCGCACATCCGCGATCTCGCTGCGCGCGTCGGCAAGATTGGTTTTCAGGCAGCTCAGGTCTTCACGGATCAGGCGAAGCTGTTCGAGCACCAGATTGTCCATCTTCTCGCTCATCTCACCCACCGATCGCCCAGCGCGCCCAAAAGCCGCCGAACACTTCGAATTTCGCAAGAAACGCCACGATCACCACCCAGGCCAGCGACAGCGGCAGGAACACCTTCCAGCCGATCCGCATCAGCTGGTCATAGCGGTAGCGCGGCACGATGGCCTTCACCATGGCGAAGAGGAAGAAGAAGAAGGCCATCTTGGCCACCATCCACCACCACCCGTCCGGCAGCCCCGGGATGGGCGACAGCCAGCCGCCGAAGAACAGCAGGCTCATCAGCGCGCACATCAGATAGATGGCGATGTATTCCCCCGCCATGAACAGTAGGAAGGGCGTGGAGGAATACTCCACCATGAACCCCGCCACCAATTCGGATTCCGCTTCCGGCAGATCGAAAGGCGGGCGGTTCGTCTCGGCCAGCGCCGACACGAAGAACAGCACCACCATCGGCAGATGCGGCAGCCAGAACCAGTTGAACAGGCCCAGATCGCCATCCTGCGCCGCCACGATGGCCGACAGGTTCATCGACCCCGTCGAGATGATGATCCCGATGATGATCAGGCCCAGCGACACTTCGTAGGAAATCATCTGCGCCGCCGAGCGGAGCGACCCAAGGAACGGGTATTTGGAGTTCGACGCCCACCCGCCCATGATCACGCCATAAACCTCAAGCGAGGACATGGCGAAGACGAAGAGGATCGCCACGTTGATATTGGCCAGAACCCACCCGTCATCGAAGGGGATCACCGCCCAAGCCATCAGCGCCAGCACAAAGGACAGCATCGGCGCAAGGAAGAACACCGGCCGATCCGCACCCGCCGGGATCACGATCTCCTTGAAGACATATTTCGCCGCATCCGCCACCGTCTGCAGCAGACCCCAAGGACCCACCACGTTCGGACCGCGCCGCATCTGCACCGCCGCCCAGATCTTGCGGTCGCCATAGACGAGGAACAGCATCGACAGCATCACGAACCCGACGAGCAGCAGCGCCTGCGCCGCCACCAGAACCGCCGTTCCCGTCCCCGTTGCGAAGAATTCGTTCATGATGCCTTTCCCTCAGACAGTCGGTATGCCCAGCGATCCGCAATCGCGCACCGTCACTTCGGCGTCGATTGTCCGCAATCCCTCGGGCAGCGCGGCGGAAATGGTATAGACCGCATCCCCCCGCCATGTTTCCCCAGCCCGCGCCACGGTCGTCCGCACATGACGTGCGAAGCCCGCGCCACGGATCAGCGCATATTGGGCCGCCGCGCAACGCGCATAGGCCTCCACATCTCCGTTGCTCCGCGCGCCGGTCATCGCCACGCGGAAATTCACCAGTTCGCCGTCCAGCAGGATCGTCTCGATCCCCTGATAGCCGGGGTTGAACCCACCCCGCCCGGCAACTTCCGGCCCGGTGGCGGGCGCGCAGGCGGCCAGCGCCGCTGCCGCGACCCCTGCCCTTGCCATGCTGCCCATCATCCGCGCCATTGCGTCCCTCACTCCGCCGCCAGCGCGGGCTTGGCCCGCTCTGCCGCCATCGCCGACAATTCACCCATCAAGGCCGAAGCGCGGGCAATCGCGTTGGTCAGATAGAAATCGCGGATCGCCAGCCGGAACTCGGCCTTGGCCGGGGCCTTCACCTCCAGCGGCTGCCACGCGGTCTCCGCCACCTCGTCCACCCGGCCCAGATGCGGATGCGCGGCCACCAGCGCGCGGCGCAGCGCCGCCATGCTGTCCCACGGCAAAGCCGCGCCCAGCTCGGCAGACAGTGCCCGCAGGATCGCCCAGTTCTCTTTCGCCTCACCCGGCGCGAAACCGGCGCGCAGCGCCAGTTGCGGGCGGCCTTCGGTATTGACGAACAGCCCGTTCTCTTCCGTCCAAGCCGCGCCCGGCAGGATGATATCAGCGCGCATCGCGCCCCGGTCGCCATGGCTGCCCTGATAGATCACGAAAGGCCCCGCCGCGATCTCCACCTCATCGGCGCCAAGGTTATAGATCACCTCCGCCCCTTCGGTCGCCGCCGCCAGACCGCCCTCGGTCACCGCGCCCACATCCATCGCGCCCACGCGCGACGCCGCAGTATGCAGCACCAGCAGTTTCGCCCCCGTCGCCGCGCAGAGCGCCATGGCCTGCGACAGCACCGCCTCGCCATCGGCCTCGTTGATCGCACCCTGCCCCACGATCACAACCCCGGCCTTGCCGTCCGGTCCGGCCTTCTGCGCCTCAGCCACAAGTGCCAGCAGCGCGGCGCGGTCGGTGCCGGCGTGATGGTAGTCATAGGTCAGATCGACCGCCGGGCCGACAAGTGCCACCTGCGCGCCACCCAGCCATGCCTTACGGATGCGGGCGTTCAGCACCGCCGCCTCGACGCGCGGGTTGGAGCCGATCAGCAGGATGGATTTCGCGCTGTCGATATCCTCGATCGCCGCATTGCCCACATAGGCCGACCGGTTGCCCACCGGCAGCCGCGCCCCATCCGTGCGGCATTCCACATGCCCGCCAAGGCCTTCGACCAGCGACTTGAGCGACCAGACCGCCTCCACCGGGGCCAGATCACCGACCAGCCCCGCCACCTTGCGACCCTTCATCGCCGCCGCCGCCGCTGCCAGAGCCTCGCCCCAGCCCGCCTTCCGCAGCTTGCCGTTCTCGCGGATATAGGGCGTGTCCAGCCGCTGCCGCCGCAGCCCGTCCCAAACAAAGCGCGTCTTGTCGGAAATCCATTCCTCATTCACGCCGTCATGGTTGCGCGGCAGGATGCGCATCACTTCGCGCCCCTTCGTATCCACGCGGATGTTCGACCCCAGCGCATCCATCACGTCGATCGTCTCGGTCTTGGTCAGTTCCCAAGGCCGCGCGGTAAAGGCATAGGGCTTCGACGTCAGCGCCCCCACCGGGCACAGGTCGATGATGTTGCCCTGCAGGTTCGAGTCGAGCGTCATGTTCAGATAGGACGTGATCTCGCTGTCCTCGCCCCGGCCCGTCTGGCCCATCTGGGTGATCCCGGCCACTTCGGTCGTGAACCGCACGCAGCGCGTGCAGGAAATGCAGCGCGTCATCTTCGTGGCCACCAGCGGGCCAAGGTTCAGGTCATCCGACGCCCGCTTCGGCTCGCGGTAACGCGAGAAGTCCACGCCATAGGCCATGGCCTGATCCTGCAGGTCGCATTCCCCGCCCTGATCGCAAATCGGGCAATCCAGCGGATGGTTGATCAGCAGAAACTCCATCACGCCCTCGCGGGCCTTCTTCACCATGGGCGACTTGGTCTTCACCACAGGCGGCTCGCCATTCGGCCCCGGGCGCAGGTCACGCACCTGCATCGCGCAAGACGCCGCAGGTTTCGGCGGGCCGCCCACCACTTCCACAAGGCACATCCGGCAGTTGCCCGCGATGGTCAGCCGCTCGTGATAGCAAAAGCGCGGGATTTCCACCCCCGCCACCTCGGCCGCCTGAATGATGGTCATCGCCGGATCGACCTCGACCACGATCCCGTCGATGGAGATGGCCTTGAGATTAGACATGCGCCTCGTCCTTCCGCATCAGCCGCGCCACGGCGGCACGCAGCCAGCCCACCGCCCCAAAGGCCGGGCGGGCCGCGTCATCCTTCTTCTGTTCCGAAAAAACCGACACGCCCGTCATCCGCGCCTCGGTCTCGCGCAGCATCAGCTTGGGGTCGATATTGCCGTAACACATGATCCCTACTCCGCCGCTACCTGCGTGCAGCGGTGGTCTTTCCACAGCCGCGCCTCTTTCAGAAAGGCCCAACCAAAGGCCTCTTCACTGTCGCCATGCGCCTGCAGATGCGCCAGCCGCGCCAGCGCCTCTTCCAGCGTGGGGTGATGCCCCGCAGGCACCCACCACATCACGAAATGCATCTTCCCCAGCACCTCGAACCATTCGGCCCGCCGCTCATAGAACGCCCGATGCACCGTGTTCCAGACGAAATCCTCCAGCGTCTCGACGCTTTCCCAGACCGTCAGGTTCGAGACGAATTGCGGATCGCCGTCGATCTTGGCCTCCGTATTCCCCATCCCCGGCGCGCCCGACCCTTCCATCATCCACACGAAACCCGGCATCCGCTTGCCCAGACCGTTCACCCGGTCCAGCGCCGCCATGAACTCGGCCACGCGCGGGTCATCCGTCGGCGCCAGCAGGCGGCCCACGTTCAACTCGGCCAGATGCATCCCTGCCCGCGTCATGCGCAGCCCTCCACGAAGACCCAAGTCCCCGCCTCGAAGCGGTCATAGATCGACGTCCGCAAAGCCCCGCCTTGTGCCGCACAGGTCTCCATCGCCACCCGCTTGGCCGCAGCCCCCTGATGATTGGCGAAGGGCAGCCCGCCATTCGTCACCCGCACTGGCGCAGCCGAAACCCCCGTCCCCGCGCCTTGCGGGGCCGCGCAGGCCGCCAGGCCCAGCGTCAGGGAAAGGGCTGCCGCCATCCGTCTCACTCCGCCGCAACCGCCGACAGGCGGCCCGTCTTCTTCGCCTTGATCCGGTCCTCGATCTCGTCCCGGAAGGCCCGCACCAAACCCTGAATGGGCCATGCCGCCGCATCGCCCAGCGCGCAGATCGTGTGACCTTCCACCTGCTTGGTCACGCTCAGCAGCATGTCGATCTCCTCGACCTCCGCATCTCCGCGCACCAACCGGTCCATCACCCGCATCATCCAGCCCGTGCCTTCGCGGCAGGGCGTACACTGGCCACAGCTTTCATGCTTGTAGAACTTCGACAGCCGCCAGATCGCCTTGATCACGTCCGTGGACTGATCCATCACGATCACCGCCGCCGTGCCCAGACCCGACCGCTGCTCGCGCAGCCAGTCGAAATCCATGATCGCGTCATCGCATTGCGCCTGCGTCAGCAAGGGCACCGAAGACCCGCCCGGAATGACGGCCTTCAGGTTCTTCCACCCGCCGCGCACGCCGCCGCAATGCCGATCCAGCAATTCCTTCAGCGGAATGGACATCGCCTCTTCCACCACGCAGGGGTTCATCACATGGCCCGAGATGCCAAAGATCTTCGTCCCCGCATTGTTCGGCCGACCAAAGCCCGCAAACCATTCCGGTCCCCGGCGCAGGATCGTGGGCACCACCGCGATGGATTCCACATTGTTCACCGTGGTCGGGCAACCATAAAGCCCCGACCCCGCCGGGAAGGGCGGCTTCATCCGCGGCATGCCCTTCTTGCCCTCAAGGCTTTCCAGCAGCGCCGTCTCCTCGCCGCAGATATAGGCCCCCGCGCCGTGATGCAGGTAGAGGTCGAAATCCCAGCCCGACTTCGCCGCGTTCTTCCCCAGAAGCCCCGCGTCATAGCATTCGTCGATCGCCGCCTGCAGCGCCTCGCGCTCGCGGATGTATTCCCCGCGGATGTAGATGTAGCAGGCATTGGCCGACATCGCGAAAGACGCGATCAGCGCCCCTTCGATCAGCGTATGCGGATCATGCCGCATGATCTCGCGGTCCTTGCAGGTGCCGGGCTCCGACTCGTCGGCATTGATCACCAGATAGGACGGGCGCCCGTCGCTCTGCTTGGGCATGAAGGACCATTTCAGACCCGTGGGGAACCCAGCCCCCCCGCGCCCGCGCAGCCCCGACGCCTTCACCTGATCGATGATCGTGTCGCGGCCCCGCTTGATGATCTCGGCGGTGCCGTCCCAATGGCCACGCTTCTTCGCGCCCGCAAGGCTGCGGTCATGCATCCCGTACAGGTTGGTGAAGATGCGGTCCTGATCCTTGAGCATCCCTTGCCCCTCAATTGCCCCGGCGCTTGCGCCAGATTCCGTATGTGACGACCAGCGCCCAGAAGAAGGCCGCCATCGCCGCCAGATCAAAGAGGAAGACGAACCGCGTCTCCCACCCCATCTGCCCGCCCAGATACTGCGCGCCCATCCAGAGGATCATCGTCCCGGCGATGACAAAGGCCACAAGCCTTGCCTGCCGCGCGATGCTGATCTCCTCTGGCGTGGGTTTGCGCATCCCCGGGCCTCAGTAATCGTTCGTCTTGGCGCGGCGCAGGAACTCTTCGATCCCCACCTCGCCGATCAGCTTGGCCTGCGCCACCCATTTGTCGCGGGTGACCCGGCCCTTGAACCCTTTCAGGTTGCCATCCATCCACGCCACTTCCGCCGGACCCCAGCTTGCGATCTGGTCGAAATGGAAGATGCCCAGCTCGTGCAGCAGCTTCTCCATCGCCGGACCCACGCCTTCCAGCGTCTTCAGGTCATCCGCCGCTCCGCCGCGCGGGGCGGACAGGCCCGCAGGCTTCGCCTCGCCCGCCGCCGCCGCCGCGACAGGTGCCACCGCGACAGGCGCCGCAGCCGGTGCAGCCGCCACCACAGGTGCCACCTCGGCCACTTTCACCGCAACAGGCGCAGCCTCGGCCACCACCGCCTTGGGCGCGGGATGCGGCTCTGCCTCAACTTCAGGCTTGGCAATCCGGTCCTTCGCCCCCCACGGCATGCCGACCACCAGACCCACGACCGTTGTCACGATCGCCGCAAAAAACCCCGACGTGGTGTAATCGAAACCGCCAACAACCTTCGACACGCCGAAGGCAATCACCCCCAGCCCGGCCGCAATGATCCAGCCGTTCAGCGAAGGCGCATTCAGATTTTCCGCACGTTTCATGGCTTCGTCCCTGTCTGGCAGGGGGGATCACCCCCCGGTTAAGGCTTCCGTCAGTCCTTGTCCGTCTTCTTCGCCCGCGGCGCGCGGGGCTTGGCCTCGCCCGCCTCGGCCTTCGGCTTCGCCGCCGCCTTGGCCTTCGCGGCAGGCTTGGCCACCGGGGCCGCCTCCGCCGCCACCGTCTCGGCCACCTTGGCCTTGGCCGCCGCCTTCGGCTTGCCCAGCCACGGCGTCAGGATCGGCACTTCCGTGCCGTCGATCCGCTTCACCGTATCTCCGATATCCACCGCCAACTGGGCCGAGGCATTGTATTGCGTCTTCCCGCTCTCGAACTCCTTCAGCGAGGTCAACCCCGCCTGAGGTTCTGCCGCATAGCGCCCGTTCTGCGGACCCGGCACCGGGACTTCGCCCTTCGAGAACCGCGCGATCAGCGCGCGCAGCTTTTCGGCCGTCAGGTCCTCGTAGTAATCCTTGCCGATCTGGGCCATGGGCGCATTGGCGCAGGCGCCCATGCATTCCACTTCTTCCCAAGAGAACTTCCCGTCCTTCGACAGGCTATGCGGCGCAGGCGCGATCAGCTCCTTGCAGACCGCGATCAACTCCTCCGCCCCGCAGATCATGCAGGACGTCGTGCCGCAAATCTGCACATGGGCGACGCTGCCCACGGGCTGCAACTGGAACATGAAGTAGAAGGTCGCCACTTCCAGCGCCCGGATATAGGCCATCCCCAGCATATCCGCGACATGCTCGATCGCCGGACGGGTCAACCACCCCTCCTGCTCCTGCGCACGCCACAAAAGCGGGATGATGGCGCTGGCCTGACGGCCTTCGGGATATTTGGAAATCTGCCCCCGCGCCCATTCCAGATTGGCGGGCGTGAAGGCGAAGCTTTCAGGCTGGACAGGATGCAGGCGGCGCAGCATTAGCGGTCGATCTCCCCGAACACGACATCCATCGTGCCGATGATGGCGGATACGTCGGCAAGCTGATGCCCCTTGCAGATGTAATCCATGGATTGCAGGTGCAGATAACCCGGCGCGCGGATCTTGGCGCGATAGGGCTTGTTGGTGCCATCGGCCACCAGATACACGCCGAACTCGCCCTTCGGCGCCTCGACACAGGCATAGACCTCGCCCGCAGGCACGTGGAACCCTTCGGTGTAAAGCTTGAAGTGATGGATCAGCGCCTCCATCGAGGTCTTCATCTCCCCCCGCTTCGGCGGCGTCACCTTGCCCCGCGAAAGAATGTCGGTCTTGGCCGCAGGCTCGCGCAGCTTGGCACAGGCCTGCCGGATGATGCTGGTCGACTCGCGCATCTCTGCCATCCGGCACAGGTAGCGGTCATAGCAATCGCCATTCTTGCCGACCGGGATCTTGAAGTCGAATTCGTCATAGCATTCATAGGGCTGCGCCCGGCGCAGGTCCCAAGCTAGCCCAGACCCGCGCACCATCACGCCGGAATAGCCCCATGTCTGGATGTCCTCTTCCGTGACGATCCCGATATCGGCATTGCGCTGCTTGAAGATGCGGTTCTCGGTCAGCAGCCCGTCGATATCGTCCAGCACACGCGGGAACGCCTCCGCCCAAGCATCGATATCGTCGATCAGTTGCGGCGGCAGGTCCTGATGCACGCCGCCGGGCCGGAAATAGGCCGCATGCAGCCGCGCCCCGCAGGCGCGCTCATAGAACACCATCAGCTTCTCGCGCTCTTCGAACCCCCAAAGCGGCGGGGTCAGCGCGCCCACGTCCATCGCCTGCGTGGTCACGTTCAGCAGATGGTTCAGCACCCGCCCGATTTCTGAATACAGCACCCGGATCAGGCTCGCCCGGCGCGGGACGGTGGTGCCCGTCAGCCGTTCGATCGCCAGACACCAGGCATGTTCCTGATTCATCGGGGCCACGTAGTCGAGACGGTCGAAATAGGGCAGGTTCTGCAGATAGGTCCGGCTTTCCATCAGCTTTTCGGTGCCGCGATGCAAAAGCCCGATATGCGGATCGCAGCGCTCTACGATCTCGCCATCCAATTCCAGAACCAGACGCAGCACACCATGTGCCGCCGGGTGCTGCGGCCCGAAATTGATGTTGAAGTTGCGGATCTTCTGTTCGCCCGTCAGCGCGTCGTCAAAGCTGCCGTCCATCGTCCTACCTCGCATAGCGTGCCGCCCGCCCGGTCCGGGCAGGCCCGCGCCCTCAGGCCTTTTTCTCGTCACCGGGAAGGATGTACTCGGCCCCTTCCCACGGGCTCATGAAATCGAACTGCCGATATTCCTGCACAAGGTTCACCGGCTCATAGACCACCCGCTTCTGCGCCTCGTCATAGCGCACTTCCGTGTAGCCCGTGGTCGGGAAGTCCTTCCGCAGCGGATAGCCCCGGAACCCGTAATCGGTCAGGATGCGCCGCAGGTCCGGATGGCCCGAGAAGAGGATGCCGAACATGTCGAACACCTCGCGCTCGAACCAATTGGCGCTCGGATGGATGCCGTTCAGCGACGGGACCATCTCCTCCTCGCCCACCGCCACCTTCAGCCGGATGCGGTGGTTCTGATACATCGACAGGAAGTGATAGACGACGTCGAACCGCTCCGCCCGGTTGGGATGATCCACCGCCGTAATGTCGACCAGCGACGTGAAGCGGCAGGCGCTGTCGGTGCGCAGGAATTCCACCAGCGCCTCTAGATGCGCCAGCGAAACATCCAGCGTCAGCTCGCCGAACGCCACGCGCGATCCCAGCACCGCATCGGGCTGTTTGAAGCCGATATGGGCGGCCAGTTCCTCAAGGGCTTCGGACATGTCTTGCCCTCCTCAGCGCGAAATGGTGCCGGTGCGGCGGATCTTCCGCTGCAACTGCAGAATGCCATAAAGCAGCGCCTCCGCCGTGGGCGGGCAGCCGGGCACATAGACATCGACCGGAACCACCCGGTCGCACCCGCGCACGACGGAATAGGAGTAGTGGTAATACCCCCCGCCATTCGCGCAGGAGCCCATGCTGATCACATAACGCGGCTCGGGCATCTGGTCATAGACCTTGCGCAGCGCGGGCGCCATCTTGTTGGTCAGCGTGCCCGCCACGATCATCAGGTCCGACTGGCGCGGCGAGGCGCGCGGTGCTGTCCCGAACCGCTCCAGATCATAGCGCGGCATGGAGGTATGCATCATCTCCACCGCGCAGCAAGCCAGACCGAAGGTCATCCAGTGCAGGGACCCAATCCGCGCCCAGTTGATGATGTCCTCGGTGGAGGTCAGCAGGAACCCTTTGTCCTGCAACTCCTTGTTCAGCGCCTGAACCGCGACCTCATGGTCGCCGCCCGCCTGGTTCGGTGACGTGCTCACTCCCATTCCAGCGCTCCCTTCTTCCATTCATAGGCAAAGCCGACCGTCAGGATCGCAAGGAACACCATCATCGACCAAAAAGCCGTCATGCTGATCTCGCCGAAGGCCACCGCCCAGGGAAACAGGAAGGCCACCTCAAGGTCGAAGATGATGAAGAGGATCGACACAAGGTAGAACCGCACGTCGAACTTCATCCGCGCATCGTCAAAGGCGTTGAACCCGCATTCATAGGCCGACACCTTCTCGGGGTCGGGCCGCCGCACCGCCAGCACCGCCGCCGCCAGCATCAGCACAAGGCCAAGCCCCACCGCCAATGCCAGAAGAATGAGTATGGGAAGATACTCTCGGAGAAGTGGGTCCACGAGGCGCTCCTTCGGCTGGCGACATGCGAGCTGCGGCCACTTCCGGGCCACTTGTTCTCTTGGCGCCCCGTTTACTCTGCCCCCCGCCCTTGGTCAACCGAAGGCCGTCTGAAAAAGCCCACATGCGACAAGGGATTCCGCGAATTGTATGCAACGGCACACCGCGTAGGCACCGGAAGGCGATCCCTTTCCGCCCTCACCGCACCCGGCGAGTCGCCGCCGCACGGCGCAGGAACCGGCTGGTCATGACCCGCGCCTTGCGCTTCACTTGCGCCATGCCCCGCGAAAGGAAGGCCCCATGTCCCGCTCCGCCCCCCTCGCCCTGCTTCTCGCCGCCCTTTTGCCCGCTGCCGCCCCCGCCGAAGAGGTGGGCCGCGTCGGCGTCGACTGGGTCGGCAATGACATCCTAATTGAGGCGCTCGCCGATCCCGACATGCCGGGCATCACCTGCCATCTGGCCTATTTCGACCGCTCCGCGCTCGACCGGCTGATGCAGGGCAACTGGTTCGAGGACCCGTCGAATTCCTCTATCGCCTGCCGCCAGACCGGCCCGATCACGCTGGGCGATATCGACCGCAGTCCGGAAGGCGAACAGATCTTCAGCGAACGCCAGTCCCTGCTGCTCAAGACGCTCTCCGTGACGCGCATCTATGATGCGAAGAACAACACGCTGATCTACGTAGCCCATGCGCGCGAGGTGACCGAGGGCTCGGCCAAGATGTCGATCTCAACTGTGCCGCTGTGGCGCGCGATCGAACCGTAATCCGCAGAATTTTCTCCGAAAATTCTGCCCCTCCCGAAATTTTTTCATCCGAAAAAATTTCCGATCCTGCCCCGCAGGATCGCCATGAAAAATTTTCGGACGAAAATTTTTCGCCCCACCCTCTTTCGCTCCGCCCTCAGTCGCCCAGCGGAACCGCCACGGCGGCCTCTTCGCCCGACTGCTGCACGGCCAGCACCTCGCCCTTGATGATGCGGGCGATCAGCGCGCAATCCTCGGGGGCAAAGGTCAGGGGCACGCGCATGTCGATCAGCCCTGCCAGCACCTTGTCCGTCCGTGGCAGCGGCGCAGGCGCGGCATAGCGCCAATGGTCATAGCGGCTGGTAAAGGCCACGGGCTCCGACGCGCCGAACCACTTCAACTCCACCCCGCGCGCCGCGCAGCGGGCGATCAGCGCGCGGATGCGCCCCTCGGGCCAATCGGGCAGCCGGAACTGGAAGGAGGACCCGACATAAACCTCTTCCTCCGGCCGCGGGATCAAGCGCAGCCCCGGCACGCCCTCCAGCCCCGCCTCAAGCGTCTGGTAAAGCCTGCCCCAGCGCGTCACCCGCTCCTCCAGCAGCCGCAATTGCGGCCTGAGGATCGCCGCGCGCAGATTGTCCATCCGGCCCGAGATGTTGGGCACCTCCAGCCGCAACCCCTCGAACACCTCCGGCGGAGGTGCCGCGCGGTGGCGGGCATAAAGCATATAGGACCCCGACAGCAACACCGCCCGCGCCGCCACCTCGGCATCATCGGTGATGATGAACCCGCCCTCGCCGGAATTCACATGCTTGTAGGTCTGCATCGAATAGCAGCCGACCCGCCCATGCCGCCCCGACGGCACCCCGCACCAACGCGCGCCCATCGTATGGGCGCAATCCTCCACCACCGTGACCCCCAGCGCATCGCAGAGCGCCATCAGGGCCTCCATGTCGCAGACATGCCCGCGCATATGCGACAGCAGCAGCACCCGCGCCCCGCTCGCCTGCGCCTGCACCTCCAGATGGGCCAGATCGATGGTCAGGTCCTCCGTAACCTCCACGAAGACCGGCCGCGCACCCACCGACGCGATGGCCCCCGGCACCGGGGCCAGCGTGAAAGCATTGGACAGGACCGCATCCCCCGGCCCCACGCCCAAGGCCCGCAGCGCGCACCCCATCGCATAGCCGCCCGAGGCCACGGCAAGGCAGTACTTCGCCCCCGTCAGCGCCGCGAATTCCTCTTCCAGCAACGCCGTTTCCGCCACTTCGCCCGGCGCGGTGTTGTAGCGGTGCAGGCGGCCATGCCGCAGCACCTCCAGCGCCGCCGCGATGCCCTCTTCCGGGATCGGCTCCTGCTGGGTGAATGATCCCGTGAACCGCTCCAAACCCTCGCCTGCCCCGTCCATCAGCGCACCAGCCTTTCCGCCAGTTCCGGCAGATCATCGAAATGATCCAGCACCGCCTCCGGGTCAAGGCGCGTGATCCCCCGCCCCTCGGGACCAAAGGTCACAAGGGCCACAGGCACCCCCGCCGCGATCCCCGTCTTACGGTCCGTTTCAGTATCCCCAACCAGCATCGACCGCGCCACCACGCCCCCCGCGCGCGTCACGGATTCCACATAGGGGGCCGCATCGGGCTTGCGCACGGGCAGCGTATCCGCCCCCACCAGCGCATCGAACAGCCCTCTCACACCCAGCCTTTGCACCAAAGTCTCCGCCAAACCCTCTGGCTTGTTCGTGCAGATCGCCGTGGCAAAGCCCCGCGCCCGCAACATCTCCACCGCCGCCACGGCCCCCGGATAAAGCCGCGTCTCGCGGTCGATCCCCTCCGCATAGGCGGCAAGCAGGCGCGGATATTGCGCATCCACCGCCACCTCCTCCGCCGCCATCCCCAACCGCGCGAACCCTAAGCGCAGCATCGCCCGCCCGCCATGGAAAGCCGTCAGCGTATCGCCCCCGTCCAGCACATCGCCATGCCCCAGATCGCGGAAGCACGCATTCGCCGCCGCCAGCAGATCGGCCGAGGTATCGGCCAGCGTCCCGTCCAGATCGAAGACCACCGTTCGCCGCCCCTGCAACACCGCGAAACCCTCCGTGAAGCGGGCCTCCCTTGCGGCCCGCCCGGATGGGGGTAAAACGGGCGGCAAAAGAAGGAAAGGGGCAGCATGCCGGTTTCGCTCATCGTTCTCGCCGCAGGACAAGGCACGCGGATGAATTCCGACCTGCCCAAGGTGCTGCATCAGGTGGGCGCGGCCCCCCTTCTCCACCACGCCCTCGCCGCTGGCCGCGCGCTGGAGCCGGAGGTGACCGTCGTCGTCACCGGCCATGGCGCGGATCAGGTGGCGACATCCGCCCGCGCCTTCGATCCCGACATCCAGACCGCCCTGCAGGACGAACAGAAGGGCACCGCCCATGCCGTCCTTCAGGCCGCCCCCCTTCTCGAAGGCGTGGCGGGCGATGCCCTCGTCCTTTACGGCGACACGCCCTTCATCCGCCCCGAAACCCTGCAAGCGATGATCGAGGCCCGCCGCCGCCATGCCGTCGTCGTGCTGGGCTTCCATGCCGCCGATCCGGGCCGCTATGGCCGCCTCATCGCCGAAGGCGACACCCTCCACCGCATCGTCGAATGGAAAGACGCGACCGAGGCGGAACGCGCCGTCACGCTCTGCAATTCCGGCGTCCTCTGCGCCGATGCCGCCACGCTGATGCGCCTCTGCGCCGCTGTGGGCAATGCCAATGCCGCGGGCGAATACTACCTGCCCGATGTTGTGGCCCTCGCCCGCGCCGAGGGCCTCTCCGCCGGCCTCATCCTTTGCGACGAATCCGAAACGCTGGGCATCAACACCCGCGCCGAACTCGCCCGCGCCGAGGCCGCCTTCCAGTCACGCGCCCGGACCGGTGCGCTGGAAAACGGCGTCACCCTCACCGCCCCTGAAACCGTCTTCTTCGCCCTCGACACCCATATCGGCCGCGACGCCATCATCGGCCCCAACGTGATCTTCGGCCCCGGCGTCACCATCGAATCGGGGGCCGAGGTCAAAGGCTTCTGCCATCTCGAAGGCTGCCACATCTCGCGCGGCGCGACTGTCGGCCCCTTCGCCCGCCTGCGCCCCGGCGCGGAACTGGCCGAGGATGTCCATGTCGGCAACTTTGTGGAAATCAAGAACGCCATCCTCGACGAAGGCGTGAAGGTGGGCCACCTCACCTATCTCGGCGACGCCCATGTCGGCGAGAAAACAAACATTGGTGCAGGCACCGTCACCTGCAATTACGACGGGGTGATGAAACACCGCACCACCATCGGCAAGCGCGTCTTCATCGGATCGGACACCATGCTCGTGGCCCCGGTCACCGTGGGCGATGATGCCCTCACCGGATCGGGCTCCGTGATCACCGAAGACGTGCCCGCCGAGGCGGTCGCACTGGGCCGTGCGAAACAGGTTACCAAACCGGGGCTCGCCCCAAAATTGTTCGAAAAGTTAAAAGCTATCAAAGCAAACAGATCAAAAGGGCAGGAATAATGTGCGGAATTGTAGGGGTCTTGGGAAATCACGAAGCCGCGCCGCTGCTGGTCGAGGCGCTCAAGCGGCTCGAATATCGCGGCTATGACAGCGCCGGGATCGCCACCGTGAACAAGGGCAAGCTCGACCGCCGCCGCGCGGTGGGCAAGCTTGTCAACCTGTCGGACCTTCTGGTCCACGAACCCCTCGCCGGCAAATCCGGCATCGGCCATACCCGCTGGGCCACCCATGGCGCGGCCACCGTCGCCAATGCCCATCCCCATCGCGCGGGCCCTGCCGCCGTCGTCCATAACGGGATCATCGAAAACTTCCGCGATCTGCGCGAGGAACTCGCCGCTGCGGGATATGTGCAGGAATCCGAAACCGATACCGAAACCATCGCGCTTCTGGCCCAGCTTCACATGGATCGCGGCGCAACACCGATCGAGGCCGCGCGCCAGACCCTCCACCGCCTGCACGGGGCCTTCGCCCTCTGCTTCCTCTTCGAGGGACAGGACGATCTGATGATCGCCGCCCGCAAGGGCAGCCCGCTCGCCATCGGCCATGGCAAGGGCGAGATGTTCGTCGGCTCCGACGCCATCGCGCTCGCCCCCCTCACCGACCGCATCACCTATCTGGAGGAAGGCGACTGGGCCGTCATCACGCGCCAAGGCGCCGAGATCTTCGATGCCCATGACCGCCGCGCCAACCGCGCCGAGACCCGCATCCAGATCGAGGCGACGCGCATCGAAAAGGCGGGCTTCAAGCACTTCATGGCCAAGGAGATCGCCGAACAGCCCGTCGTCATCGCCGACGCGCTCAAGCATTACATCGGCACCGACGGCACCTCGCTCCGCCTGCCCGCCGAGGTGGATTTCGCCGCTGTCGACCGCATCACCATGGTCGCCTGCGGCACCGCCTCCTATGCCTGCCATGTGGCCAAATACTGGTTCGAACAGATCGCGGGCCTGCCTGCAGAAATCGACATCGCCTCGGAATTCCGCTACCGCGAACCGCCGCTGTCCCCCACCTCATGGGCGCTTTTCGTCAGCCAGTCTGGCGAAACCGCCGACACGCTGGCCGCCCTCCGTTATGCCAAGGAACGGGTCGCCAAGGTGGTCTCGGTGGTGAACGTCCCCACCTCCTCCATCGCGCGGGAAAGCGACCTATCGCTGCCCATCCTTGCCGGGGTCGAGGTCGGCGTCGCCTCCACCAAGGCCTTCACCTGCCAACTCACCGTCCTTGCCCTCCTCGCCCTCAAGGCGGCAGTGGATCGCGGCAGGCTCGATGCCGCTGGCCTTGCCACCCACCTCACCGCCCTGCGCAACCTGCCGGGCCTGATGAACCACGCCCTCGGGCTTTCCCAAGCCATCGCCGACATCGCCGAGGAATTGGCCGAGGCGCAGGATATCCTCTTCCTCGGACGCGGCGCGATGTATCCGATGGCGCTGGAAGGCGCGCTGAAACTCAAGGAAATCAGCTACATCCACGCCGAAGGTTACGCATCGGGCGAACTCAAACACGGCCCCATCGCACTCATCGACGCCCGCGTCCCCGTCATCGTCATGGCCCCGCGCGACGCGCTTTTCGAAAAGACCGTGTCGAACATGCAGGAAGTCATGGCCCGCCACGGCAAGGTCCTGCTCATCTCCGATGCCCAAGGCGTGGCCGAGGCCGGCATGGGCACATGGGCCACCCTCACCCTGCCCGACGTGCCCCCCGCCTTCGCCCCGATCCTCTACGCGATCCCGGCGCAGCTCTTGGCCTATCACACCGCCATCGCCAAAGGCACCGACGTGGACCAGCCGCGCAATCTGGCGAAATCGGTGACGGTGGAATGATCCCCACCGAAACCGCACTTGCCGAACTCCATGCCCTCGCCGATCCCGTGAAGGCCGCCGAAATGGCGGCCTATCACAAGGCCCCGCGCATCTATCTCGGCATCCCCGTCCCCCTGATCGAGGAACGCGTCGCCGACTGGCGCGCCGCACTCTCGGTCGATGACCGCACCGCGCTGGCCGCCGCATTGTGGGAGACGGATATTCACGAGGCGCGCCTCGCCGCAGCGAAACTCCTGACCCAAGCCCGCCTGCGCCCAGACGGCCCCGCATGGGGCCTGATCTGCCACTGGACCGAAACCTTCGACGCTTGGGCGCTGGCCGACCACGCCACCATCGCCGGGCAAAAGCGCCTTCTCGCCGATCCCTCTCGCATCGACACCGTCGAAGGCTGGACCCGGCATCCCAACATGTGGACCCGCCGCGCCGCCCTTGTCATAACCCTGCCCTATGCCAAGATGAACCACCCAAAGCCGCAGGAAATGGCCATCCGCGACCGCGCCCTGACTTGGGCCGAAAGCTACATCCCGGACCGCGACTGGTTCATCCAAAAGGCCATCGCCTGGTGGCTGCGCGATCTCTCCAAACACGATGCCGCCCGCAGTCGCGCCTTCCTCGATGGCCCCGGCACCGCGCTCAAATCCTTCGCCCGCAAAGAAGCCGCCCGTCATCTGGCCTGACCGCCACAACAGGAAAGAGGGCAGCATGACCTTCGCAGGCATCGACTTCGGCACCTCCAACTCCACCCTCGGCCTTGCCGACGCCGCAGGCGCGCGCCTCCTCCCGCTGGAAGGGGACGACGTCACCCTCCCCTCCGCCGTCTTCTTCCACAGCGATGCGCCGGATGTCGATTTCGGCCGCGCGGCCCTCACCGCCTATCTGGAAGGCGAGGAAGGCCGCCTCCTGCGCGGGCTGAAATCCACCCTCGGCTCCGGCCTCATCAACGACCGCACCGCCATCGGCAGCCGCGCCGTCTCCTTCCGCGACGTGCTCGCGCGGTTCATCGACCATCTGCGGCAAAAGCTTGACGCCGCATCCCCCGGCATCGACCGTGCGGTCTTCGGCCGCCCCGTCCATTTCGTCGACGACGATCCCGCAGGCGATGCCGCCGCGCAGGATGTGCTGCAACAGATCGGCCATGCCTGCGGCTTTCGCTACATCGAATTCCAATACGAACCCGTCGCCGCCGCCCTGCATTACGAACAGGGGCTGACGGCCGAGGAACTCGTCCTCGTCTTCGACATTGGCGGGGGCACTTCCGACCTCTCCCTCCTCCGCCTCTCTCCCGACCGCGCCCGCGCCCCCGACCGCAGCGCCGACATCCTTGCCACGGGCGGCATCCGCGTCGGCGGCACGGATTTCGACCGCCTCCTGTCCTTGGCCGAGGCGATGCCGCAACTGGGCTATCTCTCCTCCTCCAAACAGGGCCAAGGCATCCTGCCCCGCCACTACTGGCAGGACATGGCCACATGGCACCGCATCAACGCCCTCTACGCCCCGCGCGCGATGGCCGATCTCAAGGGCCTCCGGCACGAGGCGGACCGCCCCGACCTGATCGACCGCATGATCCACGTCGTCACCCACCGCCACGGCCACGCCATCGCGATAGAGGTGGAACGCGCCAAGATCGCCCTCTCCGACACCGAAGCCGCGCGCCTTATGCTCTCCGCCCTCACAACCGGCCCCAACCCCATGATCCGCCGCGACGCCTTCGACACAGCCCTCGCCGCGCCTGTCGCCCGCATCCGCGCGCTGATCGACGGCACGCTCGCGGATGCGGGCCTCTCCCCCGACCGCATCGCCACCGTCTTCCTCACTGGCGGCTCCTCGCAACTGCCCCTCCTCCGCGCCATGGTGGCCGAGGCGCTGCCGCAGGCCCGGCTCGCCACGGGCGACATGCTCGGTTCCGTCGGCACGGGCCTTGCGCTGGACGCCCGCCGCCGCTTCGGCTGATCCCGCTTGCACCCACCCGGCGCTGCGCTACGCTTCTGCCAAAGGAGACCCCCATGCCCGTCAAGAACCGCTTCGCCGAACTCCTGCCCGAGATCACCGCATGGCGGCGCGATTTCCACGAACACCCCGAACTCCTCTTTGACGTCCACCGCACCGCCGCCCGCGTGGCCGACCTCCTGCGCCAATTCGGCTGCGACGAGGTGGTGGAAGGCATCGGCCGCACCGGCGTCGTCGGCGTCATCAAAGGCAAGACCGATACGACGGGCCGCGTCGTGGGCCTGCGCGCCGACATGGACGCGCTGCCGATCATCGAACAGACCGGCGTCCCCTACGCGTCCAAAACCCCCGGCAAGATGCATGCCTGCGGCCATGACGGCCACACCGCCATGCTCTTGGGTGCCGCCAAATACCTCTGTGAAACCCGCAACTTCGACGGCACCACCGTCGTCATCTTCCAGCCCGCCGAAGAAGGCGGCGGGGGCGGGCGCGAGATGGTCGCCGACGGCATGATGGATCGCTGGGGCATCCAAGAGGTCTACGGCATGCACAACATGCCCGGCATCCCCGTCGGCCACTTCGCCATCCGCAAGGGCGCGCTCATGGCCGCCGCCGACCAGTTCGAAATCACCGTTACCGGCAAAGGCGGCCATGCCGCCAAACCCCATGACTGCGTCGACACCACCGTCGTTGCCGCCCATATCGTCGTGGCCCTGCAAACCATCGCCTCGCGCAATGTCGACCCGCTGAAACAGGTCGTCGTCTCGGTCTGCACCGTGGAAACCGACTCGACCGCGCATAACGTCATCCCGCAGGTCGTGAAGATGAAGGGCACCGTCCGCACGATGGACCACAAGGTGCAGGACTTCGTCGAAAAACGCCTGTCCGAGATTGTCTCCGGCACCGCCCTCGCGCTGGGGGCCACGGCGACCGTCCATTACGCCCGCGGCTACCCCGTCACCATCAATGCCGAGGCGAACACCGACTACGCCGTCGAAGTGGCGCGCCAAGTCTCGGGCCATGTCGACCCCGATACCGCCCCCCTCATGGGGGCCGAGGATTTCAGCTTCATGCTGAACGAACGCCCCGGCGCCTATATCTTCGTGGGCAATGGCGACACGGCCATGGTCCACCACCCCGCCTACAATTTCGACGACACCGTCATCCCCTTCGGCAGCAGCTGGTATGCCGGGATGGTCGAATCCCGGATGCCCGCCGCATGATCGGCGCCACCCTCACCGCCGCCATCGGCGCGCTGCATGTCTACATTCTGGTGCTGGAGATGTTCCGCTGGGAACATCCCCGCACCCGCCGCGCCTTCGGCACGACTGCGGACTTCGCGCGGGCAACCAAGGTGCTCGCCGCCAATCAGGGCCTCTACAACGGCTTCCTCGCCGCGGGCCTCTTCTGGGCCGTGGCCGAAGGCACCACCGCCGATGGCCGCCCCCTCGCCCTCTTCTTTCTGTCCTGCGTCCTTGTCGCGGGCCTCTACGGCGCGGCCACCGCCAGCCGCCGCATCCTCTTCATCCAAGGATTGCCCGCCGCCCTCGCCCTGATCGCCGTCGGCCTGCGCCTTTAATCATAAGACAGCTTGGTGGCCTTCCCCCGGAAGATCACATAGGCCAACACGGTATAGCCAAGGATCATCGGCAGCACGACCAGCGTCCCCACCAGGATGATCGAAAGGCTCTCCGTCGCCGCCGCCGCCTCCCATATCGTCAGCTGTTCGGGCACGATATAGGGGTAGAAACTGTAGGCCATCCCGAAGAAGCCCAGCACCATCAACACCACCGCCCCCACGAAGGGAAACCACGCGAAACTGTCATTCGCAGTGGGCAACCGCCGCAGCGCCAGCCACAACAGCGCCACCAGCAGCCCCGACATCAACGGCAACGGCGCCAGCGCCACGATCTCGGGAAAGCGGAACCACTTGTCGAAGATCCGCTCACTCACCAAAGGCGTGGCAACAGACACCGCCCCCATGCCCAGCACCATCCCCCAGATGCCGCCCTGGGCCCAATCCACCGCCTTCTTCTGCAGCGCCCCGTCCGTCTTCAAGATGACCCAAGCCGCCCCGATAAAGCTATAGGCCACGGCCAGCGCCCCCGCCGTCAGCAGCGCAAAGGCCACCTTGGGCCAAGTCCATTCCAGCCCCATCACATACATGCCCAGCATGAACCCCTGCGCCAAGGCCGTCATCAACGACCCCGCCCAGAAGGCCACGTCCCAAGGCCGCTTGTGCCCCAGCGGCGCCTTGGCGCGGAACTCAAAGGCCACCCCCCGCAGGATCAACCCGATCAGCATCACCGCCACCGGCAGATACAGCGCGGTCAGGATATCCCCATGCGCCACCGGGAAGGCCACCAGCAATATGCCGATGGCCAGAACCAACCATGTCTCATTGGCATCCCAGAACGGCCCGATCGACGCGATCATGCGATCCCGCTCCGCCTCCTCGGCAAAGGGAAACAGCAGCCCGACCCCAAGGTCGAACCCGTCCAGCACGACATAGAGAAGGATCGACACGCCCATCAGCGCGGCAAAGATCAGGGGAAGCGCCTGCGGATCAAACATCGCCATCACTCCGCAGGCTGCATGCCGGGGCTCGCGACCGGGGTGGAATACCGCCCCCCCTTCCGCGCCAGATGGAAGATCACGCCCACATAGGCCGCCAGCAGCGCCAGATAGACCGCCACGTAGGCTATCAGCGTGGACAGAACCATGCCCGACGCGATGTCCCCAACGGCATCCTGCACCGTCAGCACCCCATGCACCAGCCACGGCTGCCGCCCGATCTCGGTCGTGTACCACCCCGCCAGCGTCGCGCCCCATCCGGCAAAGCTCATCCCCGTCAGGCCCCAGAGGTAAGGCTTCGGCAAACCCTCCACCCCGCGCCGCCACAGCATCCACGCGCCCGCCCAACTCGCCACCAGCATCAACATCCCGATCCCCACCATGATGCGGAAGGACCAGAACACGGGCGACACCGGCGGATGCAGCACCGTCCCATCCTCGGCGACGAAATCGTTCAGCCCCGGCACCACCCCCGCAGGGTCATGCTTCAGGATGACCGACGCCATCGACGGAATGCCGATCTCAAAGGCATTGCTCCGCGTCTCCTCATCCGGCAAGGCAAACAGCAGCAGCGGCACATTGCCCTGCGTCTCCCAATTCCCCTCCATCGCCGCCACCTTGGCCGGCTGGTGCTCCAGCGTGTTCAGCCCGTGCATGTCGCCCGCCAGAATCTGAATCGGGATCAGCACCGCGCCAAGGATCACGCCAAAGCGCAGCCCCGTCGCCACCTCTGCCGCCCGGTCCCCGCGCAGCCAACGATAGGCCGACAGCCCCGCAATCAGGAAGGCCACCGTCAACCCACTCGCCAACAGCATATGCGACAGACGGTAAGGCATCGACGGGTTGAAGATGATCGCCCACCAATCCACCGCAAAGACCACACCGTCCCGCACCTCATGCCCCACCGGCGTATGCATCCAGCTGTTCAGGACCAAAATCCAAAAGGCGCTCATCGTCGTGCCAAAGGCCACAAGGAAGGTCGCCAGCGTATGCAACCACCCCGGCACCCGGCTTGCGCCGAACAGCATGATCCCAAGGAACACCGCCTCAAGGAAAAAGGCCGTCAACACCTCATAGGCCAGAAGCGGCCCCGCCACATTCCCTACCGTCTCCATGAAGCCCGGCCAGTTGGTGCCGAACTGGAAGGACATGGTGATCCCCGACACGACACCCAGCGCGAAGGACAGCGCGAAGACCTTCACCCAGAACAGGTAAAGGTCCATCCACTTCCGCTCCCCCGTCCGGTTGAAGCGCAGCTTAAAGAACAAAAGCACCCAGCCCAGCGCGATGGTGATCGTCGGGAACAGGATGTGAAATGAGATGTTTGCCGCAAACTGGATGCGGGACAGCAAAAGCGTATCCATGACTCACCTTTCAGCTTCACCCGCAAGATAGGGCACAGCCTCCGCGATACGAGGGGTCTGCGACCGGCTGCCCCATGCGACAGGCTGTCAATACGGATTGCGGTTAACGCAGCCTTTCCCCACCGCGCGTGGCCACAGTTTGCTGCACAGAATACGGCACAAAACAGGGCACAAATTTTTTCGCAAATTCTAGGCGATTAACCAGCAGTCCCAAAGGCTTGGGTCGAACCCCGCCTCAGCCCCCGGTATGGCTCATATGCCGCGACACCTGACCGCTCACAGTCTGCCGCGAATAGTCGAAATCATGCCCCTTGGGCTTTCTGGCAATCGCCGCGCGGATCGCCTCTTCCACCAGCCCATCCTCCGCGCTCGCCCGCAAAGGCGCGCGCAGATCGGCCATGTCCTCCTGCCCCAGACACATATAGAGCTCGCCCGTACAGGTCAGCCGCACACGGTTGCAGCTTTCGCAGAAATTGTGGGTCAAGGGCGTGATGAACCCCACCTTCTGCCCCGTTTCCTCCAGCCGGACATAGCGCGCAGGCCCCCCCGTCCGCTCCGCCAGATCGGTCACGGTGAACCGTTCGGCATAGCGGGCGCGCACCTCTTTCAGGCTCCAATACTGGCCCAGCCGGTCCTCGCCGCCCAAATCCCCCATCGGCATCACCTCAATCCAGGTCAGGTCATGCCCCTCGGCCGCGCACCATTCGGTCAGCGAGAATTGCTCTTCCTCGTTGAACCCCTTCAGCGCCACCGCATTGATCTTCACCCGCAGCCCCGCCGCCTTGGCGGCTTGGATCCCCTCCAGAACCTGCCCCAACCGCCCCCAGCGTGTGATCGCGGAAAACTTCGCCACATCAAGCGTATCGAGCGAGACATTGATCCGCCGCACCCCACACTCCGCCAACTCGCCCGCGTATTTCGCCAGTTGCGACCCGTTCGTCGTCAGCGTCAGTTCCCGCAGCGCGCCGCTCTCAAGATGGCGCGACATGGCCCGGAAAAAGGTCATGATCCCCTTCCGCACCAAAGGCTCCCCCCCGGTGATGCGCAGCTTCTCCACCCCCAGCCGCACGAAGGCCGAACAGAGCCGGTCCAGTTCTTCCAGCGTCAGAAGCTCCGCCTTGGGCAGAAAGGTCATGTTCTCCGCCATGCAATAGGTGCAGCGGAAATCGCAGCGATCCGTCACCGACACTCGTAGGTACGAAATCGGACGGGCAAAGGGATCGATCAGGGGGACAGCGCGCGCGGTCATGGGGAAAACCTTAAGGTTTGCGCCGCACAGTCGCAAGGCAGGTCACAAGCGGCCCGCCCCCGACCTTCGTCTCGCCCGGCAAAACACAGCCCGCCAGTGGCGCCCGCCCCATCAAAAGGAACGCCCCAGCCCCTTCATCTTGGCCCAAATACTCAAAAAACCTCACCACCCCGCGCCAAACCCACAAGACAAAGACCCCTCCCCGACCGCGCGCCTTCATATCCCATTAAGGTTAACGCGCCCCCGCCTCTTCATCTTGGCCCAAATACTCAAAAAAACCCTTCCTCCCGGCACCACGCCCACAAGATCAAAGCGACGGCCCCGGCACCAAGGCCGACCCGTCGGAAAACCGTGACAGGCGGAAGCGCGCCAGGTCATGCCCCACCGTATCCCCCGCCACCAGATCGGCCACCACCCGCCCCATGCCGGGTCCGATGCCGAACCCATGCCCGCTCATCCCCGTGGCGATCACCAGCCCCGGCACCGCCGCAACCCGGTCCACCACCGGAACCACGTCGGGCATCGTGTCGATCATGCCCCCCCAAGCCGCCCGCAGCTTGGGCCGCCCCAGCCCCGGAAAGGCCGCCGCCATCGCCGCCTGCACCCGCCCGATCCGCTCCATGTTGGGCGCCGGGTTCAACACCCGCACGCCTTCAAAGGGCGACACCTCGTCGCCCTCCCAGCGCCGCTTCGTCCCCCAGGCGTCGGGATAGCCCGAAGGGGCCGCTGCCTTGAACGCAGTGGAACGGAAATCCTTTTTAAGAACAGGGAGATAGACGCCGATATTGCGAAACGCATCCGGCCCGATAAAGAAGTCATGCCCCGATCCCGGCGCGATGGAATAGCCGCCATCCTGCCGCCGCCGGAAGGCGAAATCATCGTCGCAGGCATTGCCCGCAAAGACCTCCGCCATCGGCTCTGTCGCCGCCACACTTGCCAGAACGGCCAGTTGCGGGATGGAAACCCCCTCCGCCCGCAGAAACAGCGACGACCACGCCCCCCCGGCCACCACGACCTGATCACAGGCGATCCGCCCCTTCTCGGTGAAGACCCCCGTCACCCGCCCGCCCTGCAGATCCAGCCGCCGCACGGCGCAGCCTTCCAGAACGACCGCCCCCCGCGCCACCGCCCCCTCCACCAGCGCAGGCACCGCCCCCCAAGGCTCCCCCCGCGCATCGGATGGTGTCAGCAACCCACCAGTCCAGCCCTTCACGGTGCCCTTCAACCGCTCCGCCACGGTGCCGGCGGTCACCATATGGCTGTCCACGCCGAAGGCCCGCGCCTCCGCAAGCCAGGCCTCGAACCCCGCCATCTCGCGCTCGGTCTTGGCCAGATACAGCACCCCTTCCTGCCGGAACCCCAGCCGTTCCCCGAACTCCTGCGCCAGCGATTTCCACAGGCGCATGCTTTCCATCATGATGGGCAACTCGCCCATGTCCCGCCCCTGCTGGCGGATCCAGCCCCAATTGCGGCTGGATTGCTCTCCGGCGATTCTGCCTTTTTCACAGAGGGTTACACGCAAACCCTTCTCGGCCAGAAACCACGCCGTCATCACCCCGATGACCCCGCCGCCCAGCACCACCACGTCACAGACCTTTGGCGCCTCCCCCCCGAACCGGATGGGGGACGCCTCGGAAATCGGAAACCGCATCATGCCGCCAACTCCTCCAAGAGCCGCTCCATAAAGCGCTGCCCTGCCTGAAACTCGCTCACCGCCAGCCATTCATCCGCCTGATGCGCCTGCGCGATGTCGCCCGGCCCGCAGATCGCGGCGGAATAGCCCGCCTCCTGAAACTGCCCGGCCTCCGTGCCATAGGACACGACGCCCACCGCATTGCCCCCGGTCAGACGGCGGATCATCGCCTCTGCCTCCCCCTCCGTTTCGGGCAGCAGCGCGGGCACGCCGAAGAACCGCTCCAGATGGACGCCCGCCTCCGGGCGCACGGCCTTCATCCCCGCCTCAACCCGCGCGACTTCGGAAAGAAAATCGGCGACATGCGCTTCGATGTTCTCTCCCGGCACCACCCGCATCTCCAGCGCGAACCGGCAATCGGCGGCGGTGATGTTATGCGCCGTCCCGCCCGAAATCATACCCACATGCAACGTGGTGAAAGGCGGATCGAAGGCCGCCGCCACCGGCGATACCGCCTGCGCCTGAATCCACGCGTTCCGCTCATTCGCCCATTGGATCAACCGCGCCCCTTCCAGAATAGCCGACACGCCATAGGGCAGAAGCGAGGAATGAACCTCGAACCCCTTCACATGGACATGGAACCCCGTCCCGCCCTTGTGCCCGTTGACCACCTGCATCCCCGACGGCTCGCCGATCACCGCCACCGCCCCCTTGGGCAGCACCCCCTGCATCGCCGCGATCATCGGCGGCGCGCCGGTGCAGCCCACCTCCTCGTCATAGCTCAGCGCGATCTGCAACGGCCGCTTCACCCCGCGCCGCTGCGCCTCGACCAGCGCCCAGATCGCCAGCGCGTCGAACCCCTTCATGTCGCAAGTGCCGCGCCCGTAAAGCCGCCCCTCCCGCTCCACCACTGTCCAGGGGTCCGACGTCCAGACCTGCCCATCCACCGGCACCACATCCGTATGGCCCGACAGCACCACCGCCCCCTCTTCCCAAGGGCCCACATGGGCAAACAGCGCGGCCTTCGTCCGATCCTCGTTCCAATGGCGATGGGCGGTGATGCCATGCCCGGCCAGATAGGCCTCCACCCAATCCACCAAGGGCAGATTCGTTTCCCGGCTCACTGTGGGAAAGGCCACCAGACGATCCAGAATCTCGCGCGGAGACAGCGGGGCAGAGGCAACCGGAAGAGTGGGCATTCGATGCTTTCCTGTGCAACCCGCCCACGTTGGCGGCTTGCCGCCTCAGGGTCAAGGGCCGCAGGTCCACACCAATGGTGACGCAAGGTCAGCCCGCACAAGCGTCTTGCGGGAGTGTGAAAAATCTCTAACACTCAACCACGCAGGCCGGGACCAAGGGCAAAGCCACCCGGAAAAACAACAATAATCATGTGACCTTGGGGGGGTCTTCCATGCCCGACGGGGCTTCGCCTGTCCTCGATGTGCGGGGACTAAAGACCGTTTTCAAGACCCGCGGTGGCGAGATTCATGCCGTGAACTCCGTCAGCTTCCACCTGCGCCCCGGTGAACTTCTGGGCGTCGTAGGCGAAAGCGGTTCGGGCAAATCCGTCACGATGATGTCTCTGATCGGCCTCCTCCCCTCCCCCCCGGCCGAGGTGCGCGGCGGCGAGGTGCTGCTTGGCGGGCGCGACCTTCTGAAACTCGCCCCCCGCGACCTGCAGGCCGTGCGCGGGGCCAAGGTGGGCTTCGTCTTCCAAGACCCGATGACCAGCCTCAACCCGGTCTTCACCGTGGGCAACCAGATCATGGAACCCCTGATGAAGCATATGGGGATGACCAAGGCCCAAGCCACCGACCGCGCCGCGGAACTACTGGACCTCGTCGGCATCCCCGACGCGCGCAAACGCCTGAAATCCTACCCGCACCAATTCTCGGGCGGCATGCGACAGCGCGTCATGATCGCCATCGCGCTGGCCTGTGATCCCGATGTGCTGATCGCCGACGAACCCACCACCGCCCTCGACGTCACCATTCAGGCCCAGATCATCGAACTGGTCAAGGAACTGCGCCAGAAGCTTGGCATGGCCATCGTTTGGATCACGCATGACCTTGGCGTCATCGCGGGCATCGCCGACCGGGTGATGGTGATGTATGGCGGGCAGGTCGTGGAACAGGCCCCCGTCAAACAGCTTTTCGCCAATCCCCAGCACCCCTACACCCGCGCGCTACTGAAAACCGTGCCCGCCCTCACCGGCGCCCGCGCCGCGCGACTCGAAGTGATTCAGGGCCAGCCGCCCCTCCTGCAGGGCGAACCGACGGCCTGCCCCTTCCGCGCCCGCTGCGCCCACGCCCATCCGCGCTGCGAGGCGGAAAACCCTGCCCGCCGCGCCATCGACGGCCTGCCCGTCGGTCAGGGTCATGACGTCGCCTGCCACTGGACGCCCCCCCCAACAAGCGAGGTGGCCCATGCCTGAACCGCTCGTACGGGTCCGAAACCTCAAGATGCATTTCCCCATCCATGCGGGCATCCTGCGCCGCAAGGTCGGGGCGGTGAAGGCCGTTGATGGCGTCAGCTTCGACATCTTCGAAGGCGAAACCCTTGGACTTGTGGGCGAATCTGGCTGCGGCAAATCCACCGTGGGCCGCGCGCTCCTCCGGCTTTACGAACTCACCGACGGCTCTGTGGTCATCGGCGGCGAAGACATCGCCACCCTCGACCCCGACGCGCTGCGCAAGAAACGCCCCACGATGCAGATGGTCTTTCAGGACCCGCAGGCCAGCCTCAACCCCCGCATGACCGTCGCCGCCATCATCGGCGAACCCTTGGACGAACACACCGACTGGCCCGAGGCGAAAAAGACCGAACGCGTCTATGAACTGATGGATCAGGTCGGCCTCAACCGCCGCTTCGCCAACCGCTATCCGCATGAATTCTCGGGCGGGCAGCGGCAACGCATCGGCATCGCCCGCGCCCTCGCGCTGAACCCCAAATTCATCGTCTGCGACGAACCCATCGCCGCCCTCGACGTCTCCATTCAGGCGCAAGTGGTGAACCTTCTCGAAGACCTGCAGGACAGGCTCGGTCTGACCTACCTCTTCATCTCTCACGACCTGTCCATGGTCCGCCACATCGCCGACCGCGTGGCGGTCATGTATCTGGGCCAGATCGCCGAGCTTTCGCCTCGCGACGCGCTCTACGCCGCGCCGCTGCATCCCTATGCGCAGGCCCTCCTCTCCGCCGTCCCCGAGGCCGACCCCGCCCTTGAGGCGACGCGCCAGCGCATCATCCTCAAGGGCGACGTGCCCTCCCCCGCCAATCCACCCAAGGGCTGCAACTTCTGCACGCGCTGCCCCAAGGTGATCCCCCTCTGCCGCGAAGAAAAGCCCCGCCTCTCCGAAGTGCAGCCGGGCCGCTTCGTCGCCTGCCATCTGGTCGCGGCAAATCAAGATACCGTCGGGGGGCACGTATCCCCCGGCCCCGAGGTGCGCGAGCACAACCAACAAGGAGAACTGTCATGAACTTCAGAACCGCCCTCCTGGGCGCCGCGGCGGCCTTCGTGCTGGCCCCGGCGGCCCATGCCGAACGGGGCGCCGACGGCGAGGTCAAGGTATTCTACTACCAGGCCGTTTCGACGCTGAACGCCTATCTGTCCTCTGGCACCAAGGACGTCGAGGCGGGCTCTCTCGTCCTCGAACCGCTCGCGGGCTTCGATCAGGACGGCCAGCTCTTCCCGCGTCTCGCGCAGGACATCCCCACGGTCGAAAACGGCGGCGTTTCCGCCGACCTGACCACGATCACCTGGAAACTGAAGGAAGGTCTCGTCTGGTCCGACGGCACCCCCGTGACCTCGGCCGACGTCAAGTTCACTTGGGAATACTGCACCCATCCGGAAGGCGGCTGCGCGCAGGGCGCCAAGTATGAAGGCGTGAAATCCGTCGACACGCCCGATGACCTGACCGTCGTCGTCACCTTCGAAAACCCGAAACCCTATCCCTACCAGCCCTTCACCGGCGGCACCGCGCCGATCCTGCAGAAGGCGCAGTTCGAATCCTGCATCGGCGCCGCCGCCGCAAGCTGCACCGAACAGAACTCCAAACCCATCGGCACCGGCCCCTTCATCGTCACCGACTTCAAGGTCAACGACGTGGTCACGCTGGAAGCCAACCCCAACTACCGCGATCCGGCCAAGCCCGCTTTCGGCAAGGTCACGCTCAAGGGCGGCGGCGACGCGCTGGCGGCAGCCTCGGCCGTCATGGAAACCGGCGAATTCGACTACGCTTGGAACACCCAGATCAACCCCGAACAGCAGGCCCAGATGGAAGCCGGCGGCAAGGGCACCTTCGTCAACGCCTTCGGCACGCTGGTCGAACGGATCGAGATCAACATGACCAACCCCGACCCGGCCCTGCCGGAAGGTGAGCGGTCGACGATCAAGCATCCGCACCCGATCCTGACCGATGCCAATGTCCGCAAGGCGCTCTCGATGGCCATCGACCGTCAGACGCTGGTCGATGTGGGCTATGGCGGCGCGGGCCGTCCGACCTGCAACCTCGTCCCGGCCCCGGCCTTCCAAGCTTCGGACAACACCGAATGCCTGACCCAAGACATCGAAGGCGCCAAGGCCCTGCTGGAAACCGCAGGCTGGACCGATACCGATGGCGACGGCATCCGCGACAAGGACGGCAAGAAACTCGCGCTGCTCTACCAGACGACCGTGAACCCGGTCCGTCAGGACTTCCAAGCTCTCATCAAGGGCTGGTGGAACGAGATCGGCGTCGAAGTGGAACTGAAGGCGACCGACCCGTCGGTCTTCTTCGGCGGTGACGCAGCCTCGCCCGACACCTTCCAGAAGTTCTATGCCGACGTGCAAATGTTCGCCAACAACTTCGATGGCACGGATGCCGAGCCCTACATGGCGCAGTACCTCTGCGACAAGATCCCGGGCCCGGACAACCAGTGGCAGGGCGAGAACATCAACCGCTTCTGCGACCCGGCCTATGAGGCGCTGAAGGCCACGCTCTCCACCACCTCGGGCATCGAGGCGCGCGGCGAGATCGTCAAGAAGCTGAACGACATGATCACCAAGGACACGAACATCTCGATCCCGCTGGTCGACCGCGGCCGTTTCTCGGCCAAGTCGAACACGCTGGACGGCTTCGTGATGAACTCGTGGGACACCGAACTGTGGAACGCGCAGGACTGGTCCCGCGTGAAGTGATCTGACGCATCCGGGGCGCGGCGGACCTCTTCGCCGCGCCCCTTTTTCCGCCTCCCTCCCTGCCAGTATCCTTGGGACGTTCATGCTGACATTCACGCTCCGGCGACTGCTGACCGCGATCCCGACGCTGCTTCTCATCAGCCTCGTGATCTTCCTTCTGGTCGATCTCGCCCCCGGCAGCCCGCTGTCCGACGTCCCGCTGACCGTGCCTCCCGAGGTGCGCCAAAAGATGCTGGAAGCGATGGGCGCGGATCAGCCCGTGCTGGTGCGCTACCTCCTGTGGCTCAAGCAATTCTTCTGGATCGAACCGCTCTACGGCATCGACGCAATCCTCGGCACGGATTTCGCCCAAGGCGCGCAGCGCATCATCAGCTGGCAGTCCAAGATGCCGGTGATGGACACGATCGGCGAACGCCTGCCCCAGACCCTGACTGTCGTCGGCACCGCCTATCTGATCGGCGTCCTGATCGCGCTCCCCATCGGCATCTACTCGGCCTATCGCCAGTATTCTTGGTTTGATCAGGCGGGCACCTTCTTCGCGATGGCGGGCTTTTCCGTCCCCACCTTCTTCACCGGCAACATCCTGATCCTGATCTTCGCGGTCAATCTTGGCTGGTTCCCCACCATCTACGACACCAATCTCGAAGTGGTGGACTGGGCCAGCTTCAAGGAAATGCTCGCCCAGATGGCCCTGCCCGTCATGGTGCTGGCCCTCTTCAACGCGGCCGAGATCAGCCGCTACACCCGCTCTTCCGTGCTTGAAAATCTCGGTCAGGACTATGTCCGCACCGCCCGGGCCAAGGGCATGGGCGAAGGCAAGGTCGTGCTGAAACACGTGCTGCGCAATTCGCTGATCCCGGTCGTCACCGTCATCGCCCTCGGCCTGCCCACCGTCTTCGGCGGCGCGATCGTGACCGAGCAGATCTTCAAGATCAACGGCATCGGCGCCATGCTGATCGGCGCGATCAACGTCTCCGACCTGCCCACGGTGCAGACCGTCACCTTCATCTTCGCGGTGCTCATCGTGATGTTCAACCTGATCGCCGACATCCTCTACGGCATCCTCGACCCGCGGATCCGCTATGACTGACACCAGCATCAAGATCGAAAAGGTCCGCGGCCCTTGGGCCGATGTCTGGGCGCAGTTTCGCAAGCACAAGGGGGCGATGGCCGCCCTCGTCATGCTGGGCGCGCTTGCGGTGGTCTGCCTCCTCGGCCCCTTCGTCTGGCGGATCGACCCCAACTTCATCGAAAGCGACACGGTGAAGATGTTCAAGATGCGGAATCAGGGCCCCTCCTTCGCCCACCCCCTCGGCACCGATCAGCTGGGCCGCGACATGCTGGCCCGCATGATGTTCGGCGGGCGCATCTCGCTGGCGGTCGGCATGGTGGCGATGTTGGTCGCCATCTTCATCGGCACCACGGTCGGCGTGCTTGCGGGCTATTTCCGCCGCATCGACGGGCTTCTGATGCGGCTCACCGACCTTTTCCTCGCCCTGCCGCTGCTGCCGCTGCTCTTGGTGATGATCTTCCTCTTCCGCGATCCCATCTCGGGTGTCCTCGGCCCCCGCCTCGGCACCTTCCTCCTGATCGTCATGGCCATCGGCCTGACCAGTTGGATGCAGGCCGCCCGCGTCGTGCGGGGCGAGGTGCTGGCGCTCAAGGAACGCGAATTCGTCCTTGCCGCACGGTCCATCGGCACGCCCTCGCGCCGCATCATCACGCGGCACATCCTGCCCAACGTGCTCTCGCCCGTCCTCGTGGCGGCGACACTCGGCATCGCCGCAGCGATCATCACGGAATCGGTGCTCTCCTTCCTCGGCCTTGGCTTCCCGCCCGATTTCCCAACCTGGGGCCGCCTGCTCTATGATGGCATCGCCGAGATCCGCACCTATCCCGAACGCGTGGTCTGGCCGGGTCTGGCCATCTCGCTCACCGTGCTGTCGGTGAACTACATCGGCGACGGGCTGCGCGACGCGCTCGACCCCCGCATCCGGGGCCGCTAGGGCGCAGGGTCAGGCCGGAAGGCCGTGACCCGCCCCTGCCAATAGGGCTTCGGCCCCTCCGGCAGGATCCAAGCCACCTCGCCCTCCGCCGGCACCAGCGTACCGCCGTGCCGCTCATAGCCCCACCAGCGCCCTTCCCAAGGCGTGGGCACCATCTTCCCCGCCACCAGCCGCCCCCGCCCCTCGGCCCGGATCGATGCGATCAGATCATCCTCCCCGAACCGAAACAAAAGCCGCACCTCCACAGTCCCATCCCGCAGTCGCGCCTCGGCACTCCGGTCATCCACCGCCCGCCATGTCACCCCGCCACCCGGCAGCAGCACAGCGGGATACCATGCCGCCTCCGCCAGCCAGCGCAGCAACTCACCCTCCGCGATCGCCCCTCCACCTTGCAGCCGCGCCAAGGGGATCAGGCCAAAGATGGCGGGCACCAGCATGCCCTCACCCGCCATATAGGCGTCGATCACCCGGACCGGCAGCCCCGGCGCCATCGCAATCCGCCCATCCCAAACAAAACCCGGCCGCCCCAGCGTGACGCTCTGGCGCGAGGTGAAGGGTTTCCAGTTCTCCGCCCCTTCACCAATATTGAACCGCCCTGCGTGCTCCATCTCCACCCGCGTGGGCAGCACCGCCCCGTCCGGCAGCACCTTGCGCAGATAGCGCGCCACGGGCGCAGGCAGCCCCTCCACCGCCGCCAGATCAAACCGGCGCGCGACGACCGTGCCCTCGGCCTCCTGCATCTTCTGGATCAGCGCTTCCACCCGCCCCGACCACAGCCGCGCGCCCAGCGCGACGGCGCCAGCCCAAAGCACAAGCAGAAGGATTGCCGCCCCGACCGCCCATCTCACCCATATCATCGCCCCCTCCATCCACAAGGATGGCGCAGGCAATCACGATCCGGGCAGGCCTGCCTTGACCCGGCGCAAGTCTCAGTCGAAATGATTCCGGATGCGCCGCACCATCAGCCACACGCCAAGCAGAACCACCGGCGTCAGGATCGCCAACAGCGCGCCATGCGACAGATGCACCCGATGCGCCAAGGGTTCCAGCGCATAGGCGGCAAGGTTCACGGCGTAATAGCTGATCGCAACCGTCGACAGCCCTTCCACCGTGCGCTGCAGCCGCAGTTGCAGATCGGCGCGCTTATCCATGCTTTCCAGCAGTTTCTGGTTCTGCGCCGACCGCTCCACATCCACCCGTGTGCGCAAGAGTTCCGCCGCCCGCTGCGCCCGCTCCGCCATGCTCTTCAGGCGGGCTTCGGCTGATTTCACCGTGCGCATCGCGGGGTCATAGCGGCGCATCATGAACTCGCCAAAGGTCTGCCGCCCCTGAATCCGCTGCTCGCGCATCACCTCGATCCGCTGGTTGACGATGGCCTCGTAGGCCGCCGTCGCCCCGAAGCGGAACGAGAACTGCACCGCGAGACTCTCCAACTCGGCCGAGATCGCCAGCAATTCATGCAGCGCCGCCTCGGGCGACCGTTCGGTCGTGTCCAGCGCCGACACCAACGCCATCAGCTTGGGGTCAAGCGCGTTCAGCCGCGCCGTCAACTGCCGCGACCGCATCAGACCCAGCATCGACATGGACCGATAGGTCTCCACCTCGCACAGCCGCTGCACGATCCGCCCCACGCGGCGGCTGCCGGTACCGGGCCGCACGAAAACGGCAAAGCGCATATGCCCCGCCGGATCGATGCGGAAATCCCCCGCCACGATGGCCGCGCCATCCACCACCCGGCTGACGGCAAGGCTTTCGGGAACGAACCAATCCTCCAGCTTTTCCATCACTGCTTCATCGTCTTCGGGCAATTCCTCCACCCGGATCAGCACGGAACAGATGCGCTTGCCCGGCGCCGCGACCAGCCAGTCCTCTGGGAAAACCTCCGCCTCTGCCGGATCAAAGGCCCGCTTGGAAACGCCCGGCCCGAAGGCAGAATAGGTGACGAACTCGGTATGGCTTTCCCATTTCAGGTCATGCCGCCCGATCGGCCCCGAGAAATGCGTGGCCTCCGGCTGCGGATGGGCCGAGGCATGGCGATCCAGCAGCCCCAACAGATGCGCCCGATCCTTCGCCCGGTCCCGGTTTGCGGCATCCACCGGCTCCTTGAAGGCCATGTAGACAGCATGACTGGGCACGTCGAGCGACGGGAACGGCCGCGCGTGCAGCTCGTTCACAAGGGCATAGCGCAAGGGATGGTCGGGGATCGTGGGCATGGCGGTCCTGCGTCTCTTTCCCGCGAGGTAGGGCGCGGGCGGCTGCGCTTCCAGCGAATTGCGGGAATACACGGGTATGCAAGCCGGGTGTTGCCCAAAATCCCCGCGCCCTGCCCCCGAAACAGGCGCATGACCCGCAAAGGGCAAAGGCCCCGGTCCTGCGACCGGGGCCCTGTCGGGATGGGCCAGACGGCCCATCCTACACCACGCCTGTCGGTAGGATGGGCGATCCCGCCCATCCCACGTCAGTCGATCATCAGTCGATCATCGGCAGAAGCTGGTCGATGGACTTCTTCGCATCGCCGTAGAACATCCGCGTGTTCTCCTTGAAGAACAGCGGGTTCTCGATCCCCGAATAGCCCGTCCCCTGCCCGCGCTTGGACACGAAGACCTGCTTGGCCTTCCAGCATTCCAGCACCGGCATCCCGGCGATGGGGCTGTTCGGGTCCTCCTGCGCGGCGGGGTTCACGATGTCGTTCGACCCAATCACGATGGCGACGTCCGTTTCCGGGAAGTCCTCGTTGATCTCGTCCATCTCGAGCACGATGTCGTAAGGCACCTTCGCCTCGGCCAGAAGCACGTTCATATGCCCCGGCAGACGGCCCGCCACAGGATGGATGGCAAAGCGCACGTTCTTGCCCTTGGCCCGCAGCTTCCGCGTCAACTCGCTGACCGACTGCTGCGCCTGCGCCACCGCCATGCCATAGCCCGGGATGATGATGACACTGTCCGCATCGTTCAGCGCCGCCGCCACGCCTTCGGCATCGATGGCGATCTGTTCGCCCGTCACCTCCATTGCAGGGCCCGTCGTGCCCCCGAAGCCGCCAAGGATCACGGAAATAAACGACCGGTTCATCGCCTTGCACATGATGTAAGACAGGATCGCCCCCGAAGAGCCGACCAGCGCCCCCACCACGATCAGAAGGTCATTGGACAGCGAGAAGCCGATCGCCGCCGCCGCCCAGCCGGAATAGCTGTTCAGCATCGACACGACGACCGGCATATCCGCCCCGCCGATCCCCATGATCAGGTGATAGCCGATGAACAACGCGGCCAGCGTCATCACCAGAAGCGCTAGCGTAGACCCGGTCTGCAGATAGACGAACAGCAGCACCAGCGAAATGATCGCCGCGCCCGCGTTCAGCGCATGCCCACCGGGCAGCTTCTTGGCCTTACCGTCCACCTTGCCCGCCAACTTGCCGAAGGCGATGACGGAACCCGTAAAGGTCACCGCCCCGATGAAGACGCCAAGGAAGGTCTCCACCCGCAGGATGGCGATCTCGACCCCGGTCTTCTCGGCCACCTTCTGGGCAAAGCCCGTCAGCGCCGCGCGGGCGGTGTCGTCCATGCCCGCGACGGCAGTCAGTTCGATATGGGTGTTGAACCCGATGAACACCGCCGCCAGACCGACGAGCGAGTGCATCGCCGCCACAAGCTGCGGCATCTCGGTCATCTGCACCCGCTGCGCCACATACCAGCCGATCACGCCGCCCACGGCGACCATGACCAGCGAAATCAGCCAGTTGCCCGCCCCCGGGCCGTAAAGCGTCGCCGCAACCGCCAGCGCCATGCCGACGATCCCGTACCACACCGCGCGCTTGGCGCTTTCCTGCCCCGACAACCCACCCAGCGACTGGATGAAAAGCACAGCAGCAACGACATAAGCCGCGGTCGTAAATCCGTATTCCATTCCGCGCGCTCCTTACGACTTCTGGAACATGGCGAGCATGCGCCGGGTGACCATAAAGCCCCCGAAGATGTTGATCCCCGCCATGAAGACCGACAGCGCCGCAAGGATGACGACCAGCCAATTGCCCGACCCAATCTGCATCAGCGCACCAAGGATGATGATGGACGAGATCGCATTCGTCACCGCCATAAGCGGCGTGTGCAGGCTGTGCGAGACGTTCCAGATCACCTGAACACCCACATAGACCGACAGCACGAAGACGATGAAATGGCTCATAAAGCTGGCGGGCGCATAAAGCCCCGCAAGCAGGATCAGCCCCCCGCCAACCACCAGCATCGCCACCTGATCGCGGGTCTGTTTCTTGAAGGCCGCCGCCTCCTGCGCCCGCTTCTCCTCGGGCGTCAGTTCCTTCGGCTTCTCCTTGGGCTTGGCCGCCGCGATGGCCGCGATCTTGGGCGGCGGCGGAGGATAGGTCACCGCCCCCTCATGCGCCACGGTCGCGCCGCGGATCACGTCATCCTCCATGTTGTGGTGGATCACGCCATCCTTCTTGGGCGTCAGGTCCGTCAGCATGTGGCGGATATTGGTGGCATAAAGGGTGGACGCCTGCGCCGCCATCCGGCTGGGGAAATCGGTGTAACCCACGATGGTCACACCATTCGGGGTCACGATCTTCTGATCGGGCACCGTCAGGTCGCAGTTGCCGCCGCGTTCCGCCGCAAGGTCCACGATGACCGACCCGGGCTTCATCATCTTGACCATGTCTTCGGTCCACAGCTTGGGCGCGGGCCGGCCGGGGATCAGGGCGGTGGTGATGACGATGTCCATCTCGGGCGCAAGCTCGCGGAACTTCGCCAACTGCTTCTCGCGGAATTCCGGGGACGAGGGGGCCGCATAGCCGCCCGTCGCCGCCCCGTCCTGCGATTGTTCGAACTCAAGGAAGACGAAACTCGCCCCCATCGACTCGATCTGCTCGGCCACTTCCGGCCGCACGTCAAAGGCGTTCACGATCGCGCCCAAAGACACGCTGGTCCCGATGGCCGCAAGACCTGCGACCCCCGCCCCGACGATCAGGACCTTGGCCGGGGGCACCTTGCCCGCCGCCGTGACCTGCCCGGTGAAGAAGCGGCCGAAATTGTTCCCCGCCTCGATCACCGCGCGATAGCCCGCGATATTGGCCATCGATGACAGCGCGTCCATCTTCTGCGCGCGGGAAATCCGCGGCACCATGTCCATCGCGACGACCGTCGCACCGGCATCGGCCACCTGCTTCAACAGCGCCTCGTTCTGCGCGGGCCAGAAGAAGCTGATCAGCGTCTGCCCCTTCTTCAGCAGCGCCGCTTCCGACGCCTCCGGTCCGCGCACCTTCACCACCACATCGGCGGCGTCGAATACGGCCTTGGCGTTGGGAAGCACTTCCGCCCCCGCCGCGCGATAGGCGTCATCCGAAAACCCGGCCTTCGCCCCCGCCCCGGCCTCGATCACACACGCATGGCCCAGCTTGGCCAAGGCCAGAACCGAATCTGGCGTCATCGCCACGCGGTTCTCGCCCTCGAAAATCTCTCTCGGTGCCCCGATCTTCACGCTATGTCCCCCGGTTTACGCTGCGGGTGCAGCAATTCGCTCTTTCTCACCGCGCACTTATCACTGCGCAAGAATATTTCAAATCCTTATCGAACATCTTTTCGACCATTGCCCACTCAGCACAGCCGCCTCATATCCATCGCCGCACCCGCGCGGCCCACTCGTCGAACGCCGCCCCGAAACCCGCGCGCAGCCGCGCCTCTTCGCCTTCGATGAACCGCGCCGTGATGACCCGGACAAAGACCCAAACCAAAGGCAGCGCCAGCGGCACGTCCAGCCACAGGATCGCCGCCAGAAGAAAGGCCACATCCCCCAGATAGATCGGATTGCGCGACAACCGAAAGACACCGCTCGTGACAAGCGCTGACGCTTCGCGATGCGGGATCACCGTCGTCCGCGCCCGCCCCATCTCCCAGATCGCCGCCGCGAACAGCGCCACCCCGACCCCGGCCAGCACCACCGCGATCCCGTCGCCCAAGCCCCCAAAGACAGGCAGCGGCACCACGCGCCCCAACAGCCAGACAGCCCCGATAAAGGCCATCAGCCAGACAGGCGGCAGATCGACGAATTTCGGCACCCTGCGCATTCCCTTCCCCGTTGGGACGCTCTTTCTTTCCCGCGCAGGCGCGCTTGGCAAGATGCGATCCGCAGGCGCAGGCAGCGATCTCCACCACGAGGCGGTTGTGAAGCCGCCGCGAAGCAGGCATGGAGGGATCAGCGAACGGAGACCCCAATGACCACCGACTTCACCGCCACCCGCGCCGCCTTCGACCTGCCCGAAGGGATCATCTATCTTGATGGCAATTCCCTCGGCCCCCTGCCCAAGGCCGCCGCCGCCCGCGTCGCCCGCACGGTGACCGAGGAATGGGGCAACATGCTGATCACCGGCTGGAACAAGGCCGGGTGGATGGACCAACCCGCCCGCATCGGCGACCGCATCGCCCGCCTGATCGGGGCAGAACCCGGCACGGTGGTGATGGGCGACACTCTGTCGATCAAGGTCTATCAGGCGCTGGCCTCGGCGCTCGAACTCAATCCCGCGCGGCGCGTGATCCTGTCGGATACCGGCAACTTCCCCTCCGATCTCTATATGGCCGATGGCCTCGTCCGCACGCTGGGCAATGGCTATTCCCTGCGCACTGTCGCCCCGGAAGAAGTGATGGATGCCATCGACGACACCGTCGCCGTCACTATGATCACCGAGGTCGATTATCGCACCGGCCGCCGCCACGACATGGCCGCGATCACCGCCAAGGCCCATGCGATGGGCGCGCTCACGATCTGGGACCTTGCCCATTCCGCAGGCGCCCTGCCCGTTGATCTTGCGGGTGTCGGCGCCGATTTCGCGGTGGGCTGCACCTACAAATATCTCAACTCCGGCCCCGGCGGCCCGGCCTTCATCTACGTGGCCCCGCGCCATGCCGAAACCGCCCGCCCTGCCCTTTCAGGCTGGCTTGGCCACGAATCCCCCTTCGCCTTCGACCTCGCCTACCGCCCCGGTCGCGGGATCGAACGGATGCGTGTGGGCACGCCCCCCGTCCTGCAACTCGCCGCACTCGAGGCCGCGATGGATGTCTGGGATCATGTGGATATGGCCGACCTCCGTGCCCGCTCTCTCGCGCTCACCGATCGCTTCATCGCGGGGGTAGAGGCCGCCTGCCCGGACCTTACCCTCGCCACGCCGCGCGACCATGCGCAGCGCGGGTCGCAGGTCAGCTTCCGCCACGCTGACGGCTACGCCATCATGCAGGCCCTCATCGCCGAAGGAGTCATCGGCGATTTCCGGGCGCCCGACATCCTGCGCTTCGGCTTCACCCCCCTCTTTATCGGCTTCGACGATGTCGACCGCGCCGTCGCCATCCTTGCCGGCATCATGGCCACCCGCGCTTGGGACCGGCCCGAATTCAAGACCCGCGCCAAGGTCACCTGATGCCGCTGCCCGCCGCCCCGCAGCGCTCGTCGCGCCACCCGCTCTGCCGCCCCGCAGGCTGGATCGCGCTGTGGCGGCGCATCGGCAACCTCTCGGTCCAGAACGGAAAGACGCCTCTCTCTCCCTGATCCCCCCCATCCAAGGAGAAGACAATGACCGATACCCCCTTCGACCCCGCCCGCGATGGCGCAGAGATGTCCTTCGACGGACGCATGTCCTATGGTGACTACCTCCAGATCGACCGCATCCTCGGCGCGCAGCACTGCCTGACCGACGCGCATGATGAACTGCTCTTCATCATCCAGCACCAGACCTCCGAACTCTGGATGCGCCTCGCCCTTCACGAACTTGACGCCGCGCGCCGCTGCCTCGACGCCGACCGCGCGCCCGAGGCTTTCAAGATGCTCGCCCGCGTGGCCCGCATCTTCGAACAGCTCAACTCCGCATGGGACGTGCTGCGGACCATGACCCCGTCGGACTATTCGCGCTTCCGCGACGATCTCGGCCAATCCTCGGGCTTCCAAAGCTGGCAGTACCGTCTGATCGAATTCGCCGTCGGCAACCGCAACCCCGCCATGCTGCGCCCCCATGCCCACCGCCCCGACATCCTGTCGCGGCTGGAGGCGGAACTGGCCCGCCCCTCGCTTTATGACGCGGCTCTCGCCCATGTGGCCCGCCTCGGCCTGCCCGTCCCAGCGGCCATCCTCGCCCGCGACCCGGCGCAATCCTGGGCGGCCGATGACGGCGTCCGCGCGATGTGGGAACAGGTCTACCGCGATCCATCCCGCCACTGGCAGGCCTATGAACTGGCCGAGAAGCTGGTGGATTTCGAAGACTACTTCCGCCGCTGGCGCTTCAACCACGTCACCACCGTGGAACGGGTCATCGGCTTCAAGCGCGGCACGGGCGGCACCTCCGGTGTGTCCTATCTGCGACGGATGCTCGATGTCCAACTGTTCCCAGAGCTTTGGCAGGTCAGAACCACCCTTTGACGCTTTGACGCTTGCGCCTGCGGCGGCTAGGATACTCCCACCCCGCAGGCGCCGCTCGACCTGCTTTACCGATGGACCACCGATTGATGCGCGCCCTGTTCCCTGCTGCCCTCAAGACCTTTATCGCGATTGGCTTTGTCGCCCTGCTTTCGGCCTGCGTGACGGAAGGCGGCATGCCCGTCCCCAAGGCCAAACCGGGCGAACCGAAACTGGTCGAAAACGCCTATCTCGCCACCAAGGATGCCAATATCGACATCCCCGCCCTTCCGGTCGAGGAAATCCCGCAGGAATACCGTCGCCAATCGGTCTACTTCGAAACGGCCGAGGCACCGGGAACCATCATCATCAACCCCTCCCAGCGCGTGCTGCATTACGTGACGGGCAAGAACCAGGCGATCCGCTACGGCATCTCGGTCGGGCGCGCGGGCTTCGAATGGGCGGGCACCGCCATCGTCAGCGAAAAGAAACCCTGGCCGACCTGGACGCCCCCGGCGGAAATGATCGCCCGCGACCCGAAACTGGCGAAGTGGAAGGATGGACAGCCGGGTGGCCCCACCAACCCGCTCGGCGCGCGCGCCATCTATCTCACCACCAACGGGGTGGATTACGGCTACCGCATCCACGGCACGCCGGAATGGCGTTCGATCGGGCGCAATGCCTCGTCGGGCTGCATTCGGATGATCAATCAGGACGTGATCGACCTCTACAACCGCATTCAAGGTGGCGAGAAGGTCGTCGTCCTCACCCGCGACGGGCAATATCCCACCCGCCTCATCCTGCCCCCGCCCCAGCCGGTGAAGAAGGTGGCGCCTGTGGTCGTGCCCGCCGCCATTCCCAGCTTCAACCCGCTGCTGCAGGGCGTGCCGCCCTCGCTGCAGGCCCCGGCGGTCACCACCCCCTCCACGACCGCCCCGGCCACCACCACGACGACGATCACCACCACCTCGGGCGGCTGACGGTACAGAACCAAAACAAAAGGGCCGCTGCGGCATCCCGCAGCGGCCCTTTTCCTTTGTGGCCCCGCCCTCAGGCCAGCCAGCGATCGTAATCCGCCACCAGCAGGTGCTTCGGCGCGACATCTTCTTCGATCTCGGAAAACCGCCCGATCTTCTTGGACACGAAGACATTGTCGGTGACGTCATCATTCACCGTCGACACCTCGCCGATCAGCACATCGCCGCCCTCGCCCCAGAAGGCATGCCAATCCCCCGGCAGCAGCGTCACGCTTTCCCCCGGCGCCAAAAGGATCACCTCGCCGCCTGTGAACGCACGCGGCACCCCGTCGCAATAAACCACGCCGCCCTGCGTTTCCGAGAAAGATCCGTCCGGGTTCGACCCGTTCAGCCGCACGGCCAGCTTCGCGCCGCCCCGGTTGATGATGTCTTCCGCCTTGATCACATGGGTATGGCAGGGCGAATGCTGATCCTTGCGCGAAATCAACAGCTTCTCGGCATAGCACATCCCGCCGCCGCGCTGCAGATCGGCCAGCTTGCCGTTCCGCAGGGTGAAGAGGAACAGCCCCAACTCGTCGAACGCCCCCTGCCCGTAATCGGTGATGTCCCATCCCATCCGCGCGGTGATGATCGCCTGCGCGTCGCCCTTCTTCGCCTTGAACTCCTCGGGTGACCAATAGGCGAAGGGTGGCAGGACGAACCCGTAATGGCGGATCATCTCATCCGCCGCCGCCATGACCTCGTTGATGCGCGACCGCTTCATCCCTGCCTCCCCGCTGGAACCGTTTCCACCATCTAGACTGACGGGCTTTGCGCCAACAAGGCCGTTCTGCGCCAGAACCGCACCGTCAGCGCCGCGCCTGCCCCCGCCAAAGCAAGGATATAGCCCGCCCAGATGCCCGACGGCCCCATGCCGCCCCAATGCGCCAGCGCGTATCCAAGAGGCAAGGCCACAGGCCAATAGGCGATGGCCGACACCAGCGCGGGCCATGCCGTGTCCGACAGCCCCCGCAGCGACCCCAGCATGGCCGATTGCACCGCATCGCTGATCTGCATCGGCGCGAAGACCAGAAAGATCGCCGCCGCCACCGCCACCACTTCCGCATCCTCCGTCACCAGCCGCGCGATGGCCTCGCCCTCCAAGGCCAGCACCAGCGCTGCCGCCACCAGCCAGACCCCGGCCACCGCCACAGCGGCCAGCGCAATGGGCCGCAGCGCACCCACATTCTCCGCCCCCCGCTCCTGCGCGACACGGATCGCCACCGCCCCCGCCACGCCGAGGGGCAGCATATAAAGAAGCCCCCCCACCGCCTGCGCTACCTGATTGCCCGCCAAGGCCACCGTGCCAAAGGCCCCGATCATCAGCGTCGCCACGCTGACCGAGGCCGTCTCGACCACATACATCGCCCCCAAGGGCGCGCCCTCCCGGAAGGTCAGCCCCATCTCGCGCAGCGCCACCTCGCGCCGCAGCCGCAGCCGCCGCATCGACGGGGCAAGCCGCCACCACAGGAAGGCCGCCACCAGCGCCACGCACTCCGCCAGAAACGAGGCCAGCCCCGCCCCGGTAAGGCCCAGCTCCGGCAAGGGCCCGATCCCCCAGATCAGGGCATAGTTCAGAGGCACATTCACCCCCACGCCCAAAAAGGCGAAGGCCGTGCCCAGCCACGGCTTCTCCACCGCCTCGAAGGCCGATTTGAAGGCCGTCAGGATCGAAAAGGGAATGAGGAAGGCACAGATCCAGAACCAATAGCCCTGCATCGCGCCGATCACCTCTTCCGGCTGGCCCAACAGTGGCAACAGAGGCCAGAGCGCCGCCATCACCAGCGCCGACCCCACCCCCACCAACGCCCCCAAGGCCAGCCCAGACCGCAGGATGCCCGGGATCGCCAGCCCCGCGCCCGCGCCCCATGCCGTGCCGATCCGCACCGACAGCGCCGACAGCAGGCCGTAGATCGCCGCATAGAAAAGCACCGCCACCGCGCCCGTGAGTCCGACCGCCGCCAGCGGCACTGGGCCCAGCGGCGCCAGCATCAGCGAATCCGTCACCCCGATCAGCGTGCTCGCCGCCAGCCCCATCACGATGGGCAGCGCCAGACCCACGATCCCCGGCACCTCGCGCCAGATCGCCCCGATCAATCCCTGCCCCTGCACTTGCCGCGCCCTTCCGTTTCACATACGCTCCGTATGTGAACCCCCTAACTCACATACGGGTCGTATGTCAACCACAGCACAAACCGCCGCCACCCCCTCGCCACGCCCGCCGGGCCGGGCCGAGGCCGCCGAACAGACCGCCGCGCGCCTGATCGCAACCGCCCGACAGGCCTTCGCCACGCAGGGCTTCGCCCATGTCTCGCTGGACGCGCTGGCGGCCGAGGCGGGCGTCACCCGCGGCGCGCTGCATCACCATTTCCAGAACAAGGCCGGGCTTTTCGAGGCCGTCTTCCGCGCCGTCGATGCCGAGATCGGCCACGATCTCGATCGCATCTACGAGGCCGAGGATGACCCGTGGCGCGGCCTCACCGCCTGCTACCACGCCTATCTCGACCTTGCCCTCAGCCCCGACCGTGCGCGCATCATGTTCCGCGACGCCCCTGCCGTGATGGGCGCGCGCGCCATGGACATCCTGATGGAAAGCGGCTTTTCCACCGTGGTCGAGGAATTGACCGGACTCATCGCCGCTGGCCGCCTGCGCCCGCTCGACCCGGTCGCCGTGGCGCATCTCTTGAACGGGGCGGTGATGGCGCAGGCGCTCTGGCTTGCGGGCTGCGACGGTGGCACGGACGCGCAGCGCGCCGCCGCCCATGCCGCGCTAGAGGCCACCTTCGACGGCCTCACCCTGCAGCGCGATTAGGCCCGCCGCGCCACCGCCGCAGGCACCGCCCGCCGCGCCTGCGCAAACTCGGCCACCGCCTTGCCAAAGGCCGCAAACAGCGGCCGCGACACCGGATCACTGGCCGCATTCCATTCCGGATGCCATTGCACCGACAGGGTGAACCCCGGCGCATCCTTCACATAGATCGCCTCGGGCGTCCCATCCGGGGCCACCCCGTCGATCACGATCCCCTGCCCCGCCCGGGCGATCCCCTGCCCGTGCAGCGTGTTGGTCATCACCTCTTCCGCCCCCATCAGGCGATGGAACACGCCCCCCGCTGTGAAGCGCACCGGATGGCGCAGGGCGAACTTCTCCTCCATCGTCCCGTCGGGCGGCATCCGGTGGTTCATCCGCCCCGGCAGATCGCGGATCTCCGGGTGCAGCGTGCCGCCCAGCGCCACATTCACCTCCTGAAACCCCCGGCAGATGCCAAGGAAGGGCTGCCCCCGCGCCACGCATTCCCGCACCAAAGGCAGCGTCACCGCATCGCGGCAACGGTCGAAACTGCCATGCGCAGGCGTCTCTTCCTCGCCATACTCGCTCGGATGCACATTCGGGCGGCCACCGGTCAGCAGGAACCCGTCGCACAGCTCCAACAGCTCCTCCACCGCCACGAAGGCGGGGTTGGAGGGGATGATCAACGGCAGGCAGCCCGCCACCTTCGCCACCGCCTCGGAATTCATCGTTCCTCCGGCATGGACGGGATATTCGTTGTTGATCATGTTCATGTTGCCGATGATCCCGACAACGGGTCGGCGGCCTTGGGCTGTCATGGCGCGGTCATCCTTCCTTCATCCACAGGATAGGCCGCCGCGCCACACAAGCAAAGGCCCCCTGCCGCCTCTGCCTGTGCACCCGCGCAGGGCCGGGGTGCGCCTGCCCTATCGGGCGGCAGTCCGCTTCGGAAAGGGCAGCCCGCGAACCCGTCACGCCGCCGTGTCTTGCCTTCCAGCAAGGGGAAGCTTGCATGGTTGTTCCAAATCATACCAACCGAGGCCCCCATGACCCGCTCCCTCTCCCTCGCCGTCCCCGCCGCCCTCTTCGCCCTGACGCTCGCCCTGCCCCTCGCGGCGCAGACGACCGATCATTCCGGCCATGACATGACCCATGGCAGCGCCCATAGCGCGATGGAGGACAGCCCCGCCACCACCGCCTTCCGCGAGGCGAACGCCCGCATGCATGCCGGCATGGACATCCCCTTCACCGGCAATGCCGACGCGGATTTCATCCGGGGCATGATCGCCCATCATCAGGGCGCCATCGACATGGCCCGCATCGTGCTGGAGCACGGCAGCGACCCCGAGGTGAAGACACTCGCCACCGAAATCATCGCCGCGCAGGAAGCCGAGATTGCTTGGATGCAGGACTGGCTGGCCAAGAACGGCGGCTAGACCACCGCCTTGCCCACCACCTCCGCCGCGGCGGCAAGTCCGCCGGGGCCGAAGGGGATGCCAAGGCTCACCATCCCAGCCTCCATCACCGCTATCGCGCCCAGCGTCATATGGGCATTCACATGCCCCATATGCGCCACCCGCAGAAACCCGTGATAGGCCGGGTCCCCCGCCGGGGCCATGCCCAGCCCGATCCCCAGCGTCACGCCCGCCTTGTGCTCGGTCCATTCCCGCAGCCGCGTCGCATGGGGGGCACCCATCCGCGCCGCCGTGACAGACCGGCCCCGATGCACGGGGTCCGCCACGTTCAACCCGATCGCCGGATTGCCCGCCGACCAGCAGTCGAACGCCGCCCAGACCGCCCGCGCCAGCACCTCATGCCGCGCCCAGACCGCCTCCAGCCCTTCTTCGTCAAGGATCATCGTCAGGCTTTCCCGCAACCCGAACAGGTGATGCGTGGGGGCCGTGCCATTCCAATACTGCCAGAACTCCGTCGCATCCGCGCGCGGGGTCCAATCCCAATAGGGCGTGCGCAGGTCCGATGCCTTGCACCGCTCGCGCGCCTTCTCCGAAAACCACACGAAGCCGATCCCCGGCGGCACCATCAGCCCCTTTTGGCTGGCCGCCACCATCACATCGACGCCCCACGCATCCATCCGGAATTCATCGCAAGCAAGCGACGCGATGCAATCGACCGCCAGCAGTGCGGGATGCCCCACCGCATCCATCACGGCACGAAGCGCAGGGATATCCGTCCGCACCGTGCTGGCCGTATCCACATGCGTGGTCAGCACCGCCTTGAACCGATGCCCGCTATCCGCCCGCAGCGCTGCCTCCACCCGCGCAAAATCGACCGGAGAGGACTTGCCGAAATCCAGCACCTCCACCTCAACCCCCAGCGCCCGCACCGACTCTGCCCATGACAGGCCAAACCGCCCCGTCGCCAGAACCAGCGCCCGGTCCCCGCGCGAGAACAGGTTCATATTCGCCGCTTCCCAGACGCCATGCCCGTTCGCGATGTACAGGGCCACGTTCTGCACGGTCCCCGCCACCCGCCGCAGATCGGGCCAGAGCGTTTCCACCATCTCGGGCAACCGCCCCTCATAGATGTTGGGCGCCGCCCGATGCATCGCCGCCAACACCCGGTCGGGCATCACCGACGGTCCCGGAATCGCAAGATAGGGGCGGCCGTTCGACAGGGTCATCGCTCTCTCCTTCGGGAAACGCCTCATGGCTATGCCTGCCATCAAGGAAGGTCAACCAAACCCCGCCACCCAGCCCCACCGCTTGCCGCCCTGCCCCATTCGCGCTAGTCACTTCCCTCAAGAGGCCCCGCAGGCAGGGCCGCATCCAAAGGCACAGCCGCTTGCCCGAACCCCACCAAACACAGCCCATCGACCGGACCGGAGACGGCGACCCCGCCTATGCCTCCCGCCCCCTGTTCCGGCGGCTCTGGCAGGGCTACCTGCGCCCGCATCTTTGGCTGATGATCGCGGCCTTCCTCGTCATGGCAGTGGAAGGCAGCACGCTCGGCCTTCTCTCCTGGATGATCGAACCGCTCTTCGACCGCGTCTTCGGCCCCGAAGGCGAGGGCGATATTCTCTGGGTCGGCCTTGCCATCCTCGGCCTTTTCGTGCTGCGCGCGATAACCACCATCGTCTCGCGCTCGCTCCTCACCATCGTCTCGGTGCGCATCGCCTCGGCCATGCAGGTGGACATGCTGGCCCATATCCTGCGCCAGTCGGGCGGGTTCTTCCAAGCCAATCCCCCCGGCGCGCTGATGGACCGGGTGCAGGGCGACACCACCGCCGTCCAAGGCATCTGGCAGACCGTCATCGTCTCGGCAGGCCGCGATATCGTGGCCCTCATCGGCCTCTTCGCCGTCGCCATCGCCATCGATCCACAATGGACGCTGGCCGCCCTCGTGGGCGCGCCGCTCCTGATCCTGCCTGCCGTGATTCTGCAGCGCTACCTGCGCCGCAAATCCGTGCAACTGCGCGAGGCAACCGCCGCCCGCTCCACCCGGCTGGATGAGATTTTCCACGGCATCAACGCGATCAAGCTGAACCGCCTCGAAACCTACCAATCCGGACGTTTCATGACCACCGTCCGCGCCCTGAACCGCGCCTATTCCAAGTCCATCGTCGCGGCCCAGACCATGCCCGCCATGATCGACATCGTCACCGGCATCGGCTTCTTCGCCGTCCTCATGCTCGGCGGGCGCGAGGTGGCGTCGGGCGACCGCACAGTGGGCGAATTCATGTCCTTCTTCACCGCCATGACCCTGACCTTCCAGCCGATCCGCAGGCTGGGAGAGGTCGCAGGCACATGGCAGATCGCCGCCGCCTCGCTGGAGCGCATCTTCCGCCTGCTGGATACCGATACCGAAGAACGCCGCCCCGCCGCCGCCCCGATGCCCGCGCAAGGCGCCAGCCCCGGCATCGAATTCCGCGACGTGCACTTCGCCTATCCCGGCGTCCCGGTCCTGAACGGCCTCTCCTTCACCGCCCGGCCGGGCCAGATGACCGCCATCGTCGGCCCCTCCGGCGCCGGCAAATCCACCCTCTTCCACCTGCTCACCGCCCTTGCCGAACCCGATGGGGGCGAGATCCTGATCGACGGCCGCCCCGCCACCACCCTCTCCCTACCCGATCAGCGCGCCCTCTTCGCCACCGTCTCGCAGGACACCGCGCTTTTCGACGAATCCCTGCGCGACAACATCCTGCTCGGCCGCCCCGGCATCCCCGCCGACCGCCTGACCCAAGTCACGCAGGCCGCGCAACTGTCCGACCTTCTCGCCACCCTCCCCGGCGGCCTCGACGCCCCCGCAGGCCCGCGCGGCTCCGCCCTCTCGGGCGGCCAGCGCCAGCGCATCGCCATCGCCCGCGCCCTTGTCGCCGATGCCCCCGTCCTGCTGCTGGACGAGGCGACCTCCGCCCTCGACAGCCGGTCCGAAGCGGCGGTGGCCGAGGCGCTGGCCACCCTCGCCAAGGGCCGCACCACGCTGGTCATCGCCCACCGCCTCTCCACCGTGCGCGAGGCCGACCACATCCTCGTCCTCGACAAAGGCCGCGTCGTCGAACAGGGCCGCCATGACGACCTGATCGCGCAAGGCGGGCTCTACGCGGGCCTGCACGCCTTGCAGTTCAAGGACTGACCCCTATCTTGGCCGCCGAAAGGATACCGCAGATGCAGGGCGAAGAGGCCACCGACCGCAGGATCATCGCCCTCGACGGCGCGGATGCCCTGACCTTCCTACAGGGCCTCGTCTCCAACGATGTCCGCCCGCTGGAGAAGGGCCCCGGCCTCGTCTGGGCGGCTCTCCTCACCCCGCAGGGCAAGTATCTGGCCGATTTCCTCATCGCCCGCCTGCCTGACGGAACCGTCCTTCTCGACCTGCCCGAGGGTCTGGCCGATGCCACGCTGAAGCGCCTCACCCTCTACCGGCTGCGCGCCGATGTGCGCCTGACGCCGTCCGCCCTCCACGTCCAGCGCGGGCTTGGCCCCGCCCCGGACGGCGCTTTCGCCGATCCGCGCCACCCGGCCCTTGGCTGGCGGCTCTACACCGCCACCCCCGGCACTGCCCCCGCCATCGACTGGGACGCGATCCGCGTCGCCCATGTGATCCCCGAAGCTGGCCGTGAACTCATTCCCGACGACAGCTACATCCTCGAAGCGGGGTTCGAGCGCCTCCACGGCGTCGATTTCCGCAAGGGCTGCTATGTCGGGCAGGAAGTCACCGCCCGGATGAAACACAAGACCGAGTTGCGCAAGGGCCTCGCCCGCGTCCGCATCGAAGGCGACGCCCCCTTCGGCACCCCGATCACCGCCGAAGACCGCGCCGTCGGAACCCTCTTCACCCGCTCGGGCGACCGGGCCCTCGCCCATCTGCGGCTGGACCGCGCCGCAGGCCCGATGCAGGCGGAAAACGCCACCATCACGCTCGACACCGACGATGTGGCATGACCTTTGCCCTTGTCACCGTGACGTGACGGGAAAAAGGCACAAATGCGTTGAAGATTTTTGAAGCTTGCCTATATCCAGCGGGCGATAGAGGGCCTATCCGACGATATATTGTATCGATACAGGAAAGTCTTGCACCACATGCATGCCTGACCTGCTAAAAGGACAATACCGAATCGTGACCAAATGGTCATATTCGCCGGACGCCAGAAAAGACAAGAACAGGACAACGACGAGATGGTCGATTTCGTTGATGGCACCGCCTTCAATTACGAACAGGGTCAGCGGGCGCGCAAGCTCTTCGCTGCCGTGGTTCTCGCTGCGCTCGATGATGCGATCGCGGATGACAAGAAATACGGCAACGGGCCGGAACAGATCGCCCGTTGGGCGCGGTCTCGTGACGGGCGCGAAGTGCTGTCCTGCGCGGGGATCGACCCGAACGAACGGGTCGTGAAAGGCCTGATGGATTTCGTCGCCAAGGGCGTGCGCACCTCCGTCGCGCTCTCGCGCGAAGAATCCGAACGCCGCCACGCGCTTGAGGCTGAACAGGCCGAAGCCGCCTGATCACCGCCGCCACGGCCGGAATGCAAAACGCGCCCCACGGGGCGCGTTTCTCATTTCAGGATCGCGCTATGCGCTATTCGAAATCCCGCACCGCCAGCGCCCGCGCGATCTCGGCCCGCACCAGCTTGCGCACATTGCGGGTGATCCGCTCGCCCAGCGCGCCCTGCAATTCCTCGCGGATGATGTCGCGCACCAGATCACGCAGCATCTCCTCGTCGAAATGCCGCTCGTCGTGATCCTCGTCGTCAAAGCGCGCAAAGACCGTCGCCGTGGCGTCATCTTCCAACTCGCGCCGAATCTCCGCCTCGGCAGCATCGGCCCAACCGGCATCCTGCTGCGGCGCTGCCGAAGGCCCGGGTGCCGCGCTGGGGCCCGGGTCGGGCATCTCCTGCGCCTCCGTCTCCATCCGCGCCCAATCGGGCAGGTCGGCGGGTGCATCGCCCGCCACACGGGCCTCTTCCTCGGTCGGGTCCAGCGGATCGGGCATCGCCCCGCCCTCCTCGTCACGCAGCGCCACCGGCTCCAGCCGATCTGCAGCCGGGCGGTCGATCGCCATCGGCTCCACCTCCGACCAGCCCGGATCTTCCGGCTGCTCGGCCTCCATCGGGGCCTGTGCGCCCGGATCGGACCAATTCGCCTCAGGCACATCCGATGCGGGCCAGTCCTCGGGCACGCTCGCCACGGCCTCGTTGCCCGCGTCCTCTTCCGCCTCGACCGCGGGCGCGATCATCGGATCGGCTGGCTGTTCCACCGGTGCGACAGGGGCCTCGGACCATGCCGCCCCGGCCGCCTCGACCGCCGCCTCAGCCTCGGTCGCCCAATCGGATCGCGGCGCAGCGGCGGCTTCCGCCACCGGTTCCCAATCCCCTTCGGGCATGGCCCGCGTCACCCGATCCACCACCGAAGCGCCCCGCCCCTGCCGCACCGACTGGAAGGACGGCATCGCCGCCTCCGCCTCGGGCGCCGTGGCCGCCGCCTCGGCGTCCGGCCCGATCCGCAGCGCAGGCGTCAGAATCAGCTTGTCCGCCCCCGCAGGCTCCGCCGCAGGGGGCGCGCTCGGGGCCGCATCGGGGGCCGCAGCCGCCTCCGCCTTGGCGCCGGGACGCAGATCCTCCGACACAAGACGGCGGATGGAGGACAGGACATCCTCGATCTCGACAGAACTCAGCCGCTCGGACATTTCGGTGCAGACCTCTCGGATGCGCGATGCATGGATGCGATTCTATCGCCCACAACAGTGGCGATATCAAGGAAAGGCGACAGGCGGCCCCGCAGCGCCGCCCCGCCGTGGCCCGGTTGCACGGCCCTCAGTCGCCGATCTTGTCGAGGATGCGCTGCAGCTTCTTGCCCTGCGGGCTGGTGATCGGGGCGTTCTTCACCGCGTTGTAATACAGCGCCGGATCATAGGTCGGCACGCCCAGCCCCAAATGCTCCACCGACAGCAGGCCCATCGCCGACAGCAGGCTGTAGACGCCGATATAGCGCTGCGCCTCGGCCTGCAGCTTGGTCGCCCGCGCGTCCAGCAGTTCCTGCTCGGCGTTCAGCACATCCAGCGTCGTGCGCGCCCCCAGCGTCGCCTCCTCGCGCACCCCTTCAAAGGCGGTCTGCGCGGCTTCTACCTGCAGCGTGCCCGCCTGAATCGAGGCCGCCGCCACTTCCAGCGCGGACCACGCATTGCCGACGGTCTCGCCCACGGTGATGGTGGTCTGCAGCAGACCCGCCTCTGCCGCTTCCTTATTGGCCAGCGCCGCACGATGCGCCGAATGCAGCGCCCCGCCCGCATAAAGCGTCTGGTTGAACGACAGCGACAGGCTGTCGCGCCGTGTGCTGGTGTCGATATTCTCCGCGATCCCGCCTTCCAGCGTGATCGACGGGCGCATCTCGGCCCGCGTCGCCTCGACCCCGAGGTTCGAGATCGTCACCTGACGCTGCGCCTGCAGGATGTCAGGATGGGTGCGCAGCGCGATCATCCGCGCCTCTTCCATCGACGAGGCGGTCTTCGGCAGCGGCGGCAGACCCGCCAGATTGCCCGGATAGTCCCCCGTCACCGCGCGATACCGTTCCCGCGCCACCGCGAAATCGCCCTGCGCCGCAGCCAGCCCCGACCGGGCTGCCGCCAAACGCGCCTCGGCGATGGCCACGTCGGTGCGCGTCACCTCGCCCACCTCGAACCGATCCTGCGCCGCCTGCAATTCCTGCGTGATCAGCCGCACGTTGTTGTTGCGCAGCGACACGATCTCGGCCTGCAGCCGCACATCGACAAAGGCGCTCACCGCCGAAAGCAGCACCTGCGCCTCAAGATCCTTCAGCGCCTCGCGCGTCGCCAGCACCGTTTCCTTGGCGATCTCGACCCCCGCGCGCTTGCGCCCAAAGTCGAACACCGTCCATTGCGCCGCCAGAGTGAAGGTCGTCTGCAACTCATCCGCCCCGACCGTGTCGGGGTCCGTGTCCGATGCCTGCGCCTCGGCCACGAAGTTGATCACCGGGCGCAGCGCGGCCACCGCCTGCGCCACATCCTCGTCCGCTGCCCGCAGCAGCGCCTCGTTCTGATCAAGCAGCTTGGAATTCTTGTAGGCCGACACCAGCGCATCGGCCAGCGTCTCGGCCTGCACGGCCCCCGCACCCAACCCAAGGACGGACACCGCCACCGCCGAAAGGAATCTGCGCATCATTTCCCTGCCTCTCTCGTGGCGGTCCGCTACCCGGCCCGCTCGTCCTGACCTCCCCGCGACATACACTGCGGGGCAAACACCATCACGTCACAGAACGAAACCGCGCGCCGCGGCAAATCCCGGCAGCACCGGGGCCGAAGCGTTGAACACCTGCCGCCATGTCACGGCGCCATCGATCTTGTATCCCACACGGGCCACGCCCAGCGCACCTTCCATGAAGACCGCGCCGATCCGCCCGCCATCCTTCAACTGGTCAAGGATCGCCTGCGGCACCACCTCGACCCCGCCCTGAATGGTGATGACGTCGAACGGCGCATGCCGCGCATCGCCCGCCGTCAACGTGCCCACGACGACGGCGGCATTGTCCACACCCTCGGCCGACAGGCTGCGCTGCGCCTCGGCGGCCAGCGCCTCATCCTCTTCCACCGCAACCACCGCATCGGCCAAGCGCGCGATCACCGCCGTCGAATAGCCCAGCCCGCAGCCCAGATCGAGCACCAGCTCCGTCGGCTGCACATCCAGCGCATCCAGCATCTTGGCCAGCGTCCGCGCCTCCAGCACCACGCGGCCCGCACCGATGTCGAGATTCTCGCCCACATAGGCCGCCTCGCGCTTGGCCTGCGGCACGAAAACCTCGCGCGGCACGCTCAGCATCGCTTCGATGATCGGAAACTTGGTCACGTCGGAGGGGCGCACCTGCGTGTCCACCATCATCACCCGCCGGGTCGCAAAGTCACTCATCGGTCTGAACTCATCGGTCTGGACGTAATTGTAAACACCTCTGCCATACTTCCCCCGGGGGGGCAACGGGCCAAAGGTCCGACAGAGTCCAAGCCGTTGCATCTTGTCGCCGCGCCGCAACGCTTTCCAACCCGCAGGCAGGGCTTGCAAATCCAGAGCAACCGGGGTTCCCTGCCCCGGCGTCAAAGGGAGGAACGGATGAAACTGTTGCGCGTGGGTCAACCCGGGGCCGAAGTGCCGGCCATTGTCGATGCGGCGGGCCGCATTCGCAGCCTGCAGGGCATCGTGCCCGATATTGCAGGCGCGACGCTCACCCCCGACGGCCTCGCCCGGCTGCGGGCCATCGACCCCGCCACCTTGCCCGAGCTTCCGGCCGATGCCCGCATCGGCCCCTGCGTGGGTCAGGTCGGCAAGTTCATCTGCATCGGCCTGAACTATGCCGATCACGCAGCGGAATCGAATCTGCCCGTGCCGAAGGAACCGGTGATCTTCCTCAAGGCCAACTCCGCCATCGTCGGGCCCAATGACGATGTGCTGATCCCCCGTGGTTCGCAGAAGACGGATTGGGAAGTGGAACTGGGCGTGGTCATCGGCAAGCGCGCCTCCTACGTGTCCGAGGCCGAGGCGATGGACCATGTCGCGGGCTATTGCGTCATCAACGACGTCTCCGAACGCGAATTCCAGATCGAACGCGGCGGCACATGGGACAAGGGCAAGGGCTGCGACACCTTCGGCCCCCTCGGCCCCTGGATGGTCACCGCCGACGAGGTGCCCGATCCCCAAAACCTCGGCATGTGGCTCGAGGTGGACGGTCACCGCTACCAGAACGGGTCCACGAAGACGATGGTCTTCGGCGTGCGCCATCTGGTGCATTACGTCAGCCAGTTCATGACGCTTCACCCGGGCGACGTGATCTCGACCGGCACGCCTCCGGGCGTCGGCATGGGCCAAAAGCCCGCGCCCGTCTACCTCAAGGGTGGCGAAGTGATCCGTCTCGGGATCGAAGGGCTCGGCGAACAGCGCCAGAAGGTCGGTCACGCCTGACACGGTCGGATGGGCGGTATCGCCCATCCTACGCATCGGCCTGCCCCGTAGGATGGGCGATACCGCCCATCCTCCCCGCTTGCGTCAGACCAGACGCAGCCCCGGCCGCGCCACCTCACGCCGCCCGGTCGCGTGGCGCACCTTGGCCGCGATGTCCTTGGCCGACAAGCCCGCCCATTCGTACATCTGCGCGGGGCTTCCCTGATCGATGAACCGGTCGGGCAGCGTCATGGTGCGGATCGCCCGCCCCTTCTCCAGCCCGCCCGAATTGGCCAGATGGTGCAGGACCAGCGCGCCGAAGCCCCCCGTCGCCCCCGTCTCCAGCGTCACCAGCGCGGGGTGATCCTCGACCAGCAGGTCAATCAGCGCCGTGTCCAGCGGCTTGGCAAAGCGCGCATCGGCCACGGTGATCGAAATGCCCTCGGCCTCCAGCAGCTCCGCCGCCGCCAGCGCCTCGGCCAGATGCGCGCCATAGGACAGGATCGCCGCATCCGACCCCACCCGCAGCACGCGTCCCTTGCCGATGGTGATCGGAATGCCCCGTGCAGGCAGGTCCACCCCCATCCCCTCGCCCCGCGGATAGCGGAAGGCGATCGGCCCCTCGTCATGCGCCATCGCCGTGGCCACCATATGGACAAGTTCGGCCTCATCCCCCGCCGCCATCACGGTGAATCCGGGCAGATTGGCCAGAAAGCCGATGTCGAAGGCCCCGGCATGGGTTGCCCCGTCCTGCCCCACCAGCCCGGCACGGTCGATGGCAAAGCGCACAGGCAGCCCCTGCAGCGCCACATCATGCACGATCTGATCGTAACCACGCTGCAGGAAGGTGGAATAGATCGCGCAAACGGGTTTCAGCCCCGCCGCCGCCATGCCCGCCGCCAGCGTCACGCCATGTTGCTCGGCGATCCCCACGTCCAAAACGCGCGACGCAAAGCGCCGCGCCATGATGTCGAGGCCCGTCCCCGACGGCATCGCCGCCGTAATCGCCACCACCCGCGGGTCGCGCGCGGCCTCATCCGTCAGGGCATTGCCGAAGACCGTGGTATAGGACGGCGCGTTCGACTTGGCCTTGGCCTGCTCGCCCGTCAGCGGATCGAATTTCGACACGCCATGATACTTGTCCGCGGCACTTTCCGCCGGGGCGAAACCCTTGCCCTTCACCGTCACCGCATGAATCAGCACCGGCCCCGTCGCCCGCGCCCGCGCTGCCCGCAGCGTGGCCAGCACCTGCCCCATGTCATGCCCGTCGATCGGGCCGACATAGGAAAAGCCCAACTCCTCGAACAGCGTCCCGCCGCCCGGCATGCCGGTCACCAGCGCCCGCGCCCGGCGCGCGCCGTCCCGCACAGGCCCGGGCAGATGGGTCTCGAACTCCTCCGCCGCCGCCTTGAACAGCGCCAGCGGCCCCTTCGCCGCGATCTCGTTAAGGTATTTCGACAGCGCGCCGACAGGGGGCGCGATGCTCATGTCATTGTCGTTCAGGATCACGAACAGCCGCTTGCCCAGATGGCCCGCATGGTTCATCGCCTCATAGGCCATCCCCGCCGTGATCGCCCCGTCTCCGATGACGGCGATGGTGTCGCCCACCGGCATCCCCATCTCGCGCCCGACCGCAAAGCCCAGCGCCGCCGAGATAGAGGTCGAGCTATGCGCCGCGCCGAAGGGATCGTATTCGCTCTCCGACCGCTTGGTGAAGCCGGACACCCCGCCCCCCTGGCGCAGCGTGCCCATCCGGTCGCGCCGCCCGGTCAATATCTTGTGGGGATAGCACTGGTGCCCCACGTCCCAGATCAGCTTGTCGCGCGGCGTGTCGAAGACGGCATGGATTGCCACCGTCAGTTCCACCACCCCCAGCGACGATCCCAGATGCCCACCCGTCCGGCTGACCACCTCGATCGTCTCGCGCCGCAACTCTCCGGCCAGCCGTGCCAGTTCGGCATCGGAAAGCCCCTTCAGATCGGCAGGCCCCGCCACGCGGTCGAGGGTCGGCGTCCGGCTGTCGGTCGTGGTCATGGCTGTCCCCTTTCCGGGAAGAAAAAAGTGCCGTGTGAGGTCAACCCACACGGCACCAGGTCCCTGTCGCCAACAGGAAGGGAACCGGGCTGTGGTTGCGCCCCGGATCCGGGCCGGCGAGTTGGCCCGAATGATGGCGGTCCGGGCGGGCGTTCTCCGCCCGGACCCAAGTCTCGATCAGGCGACCTCGGTCACGGCGGGGGCCGTGATCAGGAAGGCATTGGGATCAGGCGCCTGCTTGCTTTCTTCCGGCAGCAGGAGACCGATCCCCCAGACCGCCAGAAGCAGCGCCGCGACCGACAGGACGAACATCGCCGCCCATCCCGCCCCGGCCATCATCTGGTACAAGGCCCAGGACCGCAGCGCCGCACCCGGCTTCTGTTGAAGGAAGTCGTTGTCAGTCATCATTTCCTCCTCAATCCAGCGGCGCGTAGCCGTGGTCCTGTGCCCAGACGTACCAGTTGTCCACGACCGTCCCCGTGATCAGGATGCCGATCCCGCCCGTAAGCGTCACCAGCACCGCAAACCACCAAGCCCAGCGGTGGATACCTTCCATCGTCGCGTTGAAACCCATGGTCCAGCGCCAGAACAATGCCGCGCGTTCGGATGCGGTGCCCCGGTCTGCGATCTGCTCCAGTTCCCGGTCCCCGCCAAAGCGCGACACCGCAAGAATGGTGGCGCCGTGCATCGCGAACAAGAGGGCCGAGCCATAGAGGAACACGATGCTCAGCGCGTGGAACGGGTTGTAGAACAGGTTGCCATAGGTCAGGCTGAAGTTGTTGGTCCAGTCCAGGTGGCTGAAGATGCCATAGGGCACCGCCTCCGACCACGACCCCATCAGGATCGGCCGGAACAGGCCCAGCACCAAGAACAGCCAGATCGCCGACGCGAAGGCCCAGCTGACATGCTTGCCCATGCCAAGTGCCTGCGCCCGCAGATAGGTCCGCACCCACCAAGCGCAGACTGACACCAACAGGAAGAACGAGGCGATGATCCAAAGCCCGCCTTCCGCGATCGGGGCAAAGCCCAGACCGTATTCCGCGCTTGGCGGCTCCAGCGAGAACCAGAACAGATCCCGCAGGAACACCGCCGGGTTGAACCCGGCCTGATACCAGAACCACGCCCCGCAGAGCATGAACCAGACCGCGCCCGACATCAGCGAGATCACGCCCATGGTGCCCAGATAGACCGGCCCCAGCTGCGCATTCCCGAACCATCCCGCAAGCGTCGAGAAGGACGCCCCCTTGGTACGGTTCGACAGTTCCACCTCTTCCACCATCCCCATCTCGGGGGCAGCCTGCACCTGAACTTGGGTGAAGATGTTCTGATACTCAGCCATTTACGCCTCCTGCGATGTCGGCCCACCACGGCAGTTGCAGCCACCAATCCCACCAGACAACCCACTGGTCGAACCAGATGGTGCCCGAGATGATGATGCAGACCGCGCTCCAGAACCCGGCGTTCAGCGCCAGAAGAAGCCCCAGACGGTGGATGCCCAACGTGCCGACCGAATAGCCGATCAGATCACGGAAATAGGTGTCCTCGTGATCCGGCGTCCGCATCTCCTTGCCCTTCTCGGGGTTGGCAGCGGACAGGATCAGGGCCCCGTGCAGCGACAGCGCCAGCGCGTTCGTGAAGAAGAACGACACCGCGATCATATGCGCCGGGTTGTAGTGGAAGTTGCCGTAGGTATAGCCCGTGTTCGACACCCAATCGAGGTGCGTCCAGATGCCGTAGGGGAAGCCGTAGCCCCATGCCCCCATCATCAGCGGCCGGAAGACCACAAGTGTCGTATAGGCGAAGATCGCGACGGCAAAGGCGGCGGGCACATGAAAGCCCATCCCCAGCTTGCGACAGATCTCCACCTCGCGCAGCGCCCAAGAAATGAAGGCACCATGGGCGCAGATCGTGATCAGCTGCCACAGTCCCCCCTCCATCAGGGGTGCGAAGCCCAGCCCGTATTCCACGGGCGGGGGATCGATTGAAATCAGCCACGGGTTCCAGACACCTTCCATGGCCGTGCCGTAGAAGATCAGGATCGTGCCAAGCGCCGCGAAGAAGAATGTCGTGACGCCAAAGAAACCGACGTAATACGGCCCGACCCAGAAGTCGAACAGGTTCCCGCCGATGAGCGTGCCCCCCGGCACGCGATATTTCCGTTCGAAGCTGAGCAGTGCCATGCTTCCCTCTCCGCTGTGTTGCGACCGGCGGTCGACTTGATGCCGTCGGATTTGCCCGTTCGGGTCGCCGCGGGCGAAGGGTCCTGCCCCCCGCCCGCAGCAAGTGCCTTACGGCGTCACTCGGTTGCCGCGGGTGCGGCGCCACCGACGGCGGCAGCGGTCTGGAACCAGTTGATGCCGTTGCTCAGAACCACCAGGTGGATCATCGCAGCCAGCAGGAACAGGAAGACGCCCTGCGCGACGAAGACGCGACGGGGATCGAAGATGAGCCAGATCTTGTAGAATTTGGACATGTTTTGATCCTCCTCAGAACCACGGGCGCCAGATGTACGTGGCGATATGGGCGACGACTGCGATGGCCGTGAACAGCCAAAGCCCGCTCATATACACCGAGTGCAGTTCCTGCGCCTGCTCGTCGGTAAGACCTGTGAAGCTCAGGTCAGATTTATCAGCCATTCTATCCTCCGGATGGGCAGACTGACGCCGCAATCCCTGCGGCGGGGTTCACGGTCAGGCGGAATGCCTTTCCGAGTTCTCACCACCCCGCGATCGTCTGCGGGAGGGCGAAGGGGTGACGGGTCGGGCGCAACCCTGGGAAAGAGGTCCCTGCCCTTGGGCAGGGCATCGGGCCTTACGGCCGGAAGATGTTCGGCGTGATCGACCCCGCCTCGCGCCAGGCGCGCGCCAAGGGTCCATGCACCGGAAGCCGCCGCTCAAGGATCGTCTGCACGATCCAGGCGATGGCGGCGAAAGGGATCGCCACAAGGAAGATCAGGGCGAAATAGACATAGAACTCGGCGCGCGGCGCGCGGTGGACATGATGCCCGTTCTCGCCTGCGGTATGATCGCTCATGCAGTCCCTCCTTGTGCTGTTGTTGTGAGTGGCGCGCCACGAAGGGCCTCCACCGTTTCCTTGACCACCCGCTCCGCCCCCTGATCGAGCGCGGCCTTCTCGGCCGCATCCCGCAGGGTCCGCGCAGCGGAAATGCGCGTCAGGATCGGATGTTCAGAAACGATCCGGTCCAGTTCGGCCTGCGCATCCGCATCCCATGGGAAGTCGCGGCGCAGGGTGGTGGGGGTCGCCGCCGCGCTGTCCATCTCGGACCCCAGCGGCAGGATATGGAACAGCGCCTCGAAGAGGCCGTTGCAAACCTCCTGCAGCAGCCAGACGCAGCCGGCAAAGCCCATGACGGGCGTGCCAGTGTGGCGGCGGATCGCGGCGCCCGGAAAGCTCGCCGCGATGAAATGCGGCTGCGGGCCATGACCGGCCTTCAGCTCGGCCAGATACATCTTCTCGTTGATCGACCCCATCAGGATCAGCGGCCGGTGCTGGCGGATCATCGCCCGCACCTGCTCATTGTTGGTCTTGGCCCCCGCCTGCCGCGCCACGGCAAAGGCGCAAGGCAATCCAAGATCGCTTTCAAGGTAGTGCCGGATGCCCCGCGCATAGGTCTCGTTCGCCACGATGGCGAAATTGGCCGTGCCAAAGAAATCCTGCGTCACGCTGCGCCACAGGTCCCAGACCGGCTTCAGCGTCGAATGCTTTTCCTTGGCGATGAAGGGCTCCGGGTCCAGACCCAGCAACTCGCCCAGCTTGCGCAGGAACTTCGTCGTGCTGTCCAGTCCGATGGGCGCCTGCAGATAGGGCTTGCCCAGCACCTCCGCCAGACCGCGCCCGAACTCCCGATACATGACGATGTTCACATCGGCATTCACGAGGTTGCGCATCTCGGCCAGATGCGCGCCCAAGGGCAGCACCATGTTGACCTCGGCCCCGATGCCTTCCACCAGACGGCGGATTTCATGCAGGTCCGACGCCATGTTGAAGACGCCATACATCGGGCCAAGGATGTTCACGCGCGGGCGGTCGCCATCCTCGCGCTTCTTCTCCACTGGCATCCGGCCCTTGGTCATGCCAAATTCCGTGAAGATCCACGTCATCGCCCGGTCTGCCGCCTGCCACTGATCCTCGTCGATCGTGCGCGGCAGGAACCGCTGGATGTTGGTTCCCATCGGCGTGACGCCGCCGCCGATCATCTCGGCGATCGACCCTGTCACCACCACTGCAGGCAGCGCCGGGTCCAGCGTCTTCCACGCCCGCCGCATCGCACCCTCGGTGCCGTCGCGGCCAAGCTCTTCTTCGCCCAAGCCGGTCACCACGATGGGCAACTCATGCGGCGGCAAAGCGTCCGTGTAATGCAGCACCGATGTCACCGGCAGGTTCTCGCAGCCCACGGGGCCGTCGATCACCACCTGCAATCCTTTGACGGCGCAGAAGGCATAGACCGCCCCCCAATAGCCGCCCGCGCGATCATGATCCTGGATCAGCATGCGCCACCTCCCGCGGTGCGTGCGAGCACGCACCCTACGGTGGGTCGGTAGGGTGCGTGCTCGCACGCACCGTCCATCACGGGAAGAAAAGCGGGGCGCGTCATATCATCGCCTCCGCTGCGGCCGCCTTGGCGGCCTTTTCCAGCTTCTTCTGATGCGCGGCGCGGAAATCCGGCCGCAGGTTCGGCGCACCTTCCCAGATGCCCGCCGTGTCGCCCTCGCCGACGCCTTCGAAGAACTCCTTCATCCCGTCCATGCGCGCCTTATTCGCCATGGCGGCATTCACCACCTGCGCCAAGGACCCCGCCCCCGCAGGCCCCATCAGGGGCCGCGCCGAAATCAGGTTGGTGAAATACAGCGCCGGGATGGCCAACTCCTTGGCCTTCTGCACCACCGGGGTCGTCCCGATGGCCAGATCGGGCCGGAAGGCCTCCATCGCCGCGCAATCATCCTCAAGGCTGGCGCGGTACTTCACCACCACGCCCCGCGCTTCCAGCCAGTCGCGATCCGCCGCCGACCATTCGGTCCGCGCACAGGCGCTGCCCACATAGGCCACATCCGCCCCACTCTCGACCAAAAGCCGCGCCACCAGCAGTTCGGACCCTTCATAGCCCGACAGCGTGATCCGCCCCGTGATCCGGTTGTCCGCCAGCGCCGCCTTGATCGCCGCGCCGAACCCGTTCTGCGCCGCAGCCACCCGGTCCGCCGCCACGCCATAGGCTGCGCCTATGGCTGCCAGCCACTCCATCGTCCCGTCATGGCCCACCGGGGCCGATCCCACCACCGGCCGACCCGCCGCCTGAAACTCGCGGATTGCCGCCGTGTAGAAGGGATGGATCGCCGCCACCACGCCGCAATCCAGCGCGGCATACAGCTCGCGCCACTCGCGGCACGGCACCACCGGCCCCGCCGCCAGCCCAAGGGGGGCCAGCATCGCGCCGATCATCATCGGGTCCGCCGGGAACATCTCACCCAGCAGCGCCACCGTCGGCCGATCCGACCGCCCACGTTCGGGCGCGGCCACCGGGCCTGCCTCGATCTCGCGGCGCGCATAGTTCAGCATCGCGCCCGCCAGCACATCCTTGGCCTCGGCATGGGTCGGCACGCCGAAGCCCGGCACGTCGATCCCCACGATGCGCACACCGTTGATTTCATTGGGCAACAGCTTCAGCGGCACGCCGCTCGCCGTCGGCACGCAGAGGTTCGTCACCACCACGGCGTCATAGCGTTCCGGGTCCGCCAGCTCATGCACCGCATCGCGGATGTCTTCGAACAGCTTGCCCGTGACCAGCGTCTCGGAATTGAAGGGCACATAGCCCACCGACCGCCGCGCCCCGTAGAAATGGCTCACAAAGGTCAGCCCATAGACACAGCAGGCCGACCCCGACAGAACCGTCGCCACCCGCCGCATCCGAAGCCCAACGCGCAGCGAACCGAAGGCCGGGCACATGCTCTGCGGCTTGTCATGCGGCCCTTGCGGATAGTCGGCGGCATAGCGGTCGAGGATCTCGGAATTCCCCGCCGCCCGCGCGGCAGCCTCCATCTCGGCGGCCCCGGCATGGCAACCGAACCCATCCGCCGCAACCGGTGCGCCCTCGCCCACCTCAGGGCGAAGCCCCTCGGTCACGGGCGTCTCGGCAGCCTGGTCATAGCGGATTTCGCCAGCCATCACTTGGTCCCCTTCCGGGCCAGGGCGCGCAGCGCCTCTTCCAGTTTCTCAAGGGCGGACAGGTCAAACATCGTCATAGACCACTTCCAAGGACTTCACCTCGCCCGCGAACTTGCCGCGCATGTCGGCATCGTTTGCAGGTTCCAGAACGAAATCCGCGCCCGTCGTCTCGGCATCGAACAGACCCAGCAGCCCGTCCTGCGTCAGCGGCTTCGGGCGCAGCGGCGGCGCTTCGGCGACGTTGTCCGCCAACTCGGTGAACAAGCCACCCCATTGCGTCGCATGGGTGCCCACGATCTGGTAATTCGCCGACTTGCGCCGCAGATCGTCATCCGCCGGGATGCTGGCCAGGATCGGGATGTTCACCGCCGCTGCAAAGGCCGCAGCCTCGCCCGTGCCGTCATCCTTGTTGATGACCATGCCCGCCACGCCGACATTGCCGCCCAGCTTGCGGAAGTATTCCACCGCCGAACAGACGTTGTTGGCCACATAGAGCGACTGCAGGTCGTTCGACGCGACCACGATCACCTTTTGCGCCATGTCCCGCGCGATCGGCAGGCCGAACCCGCCGCAGACCACGTCGCCGAGGAAATCCAGCAGCACATAGTCGAAGTCCCAATCATGGAACCCCAGCTTTTCCAACAACTCGAACCCGTGGATGATCCCGCGCCCACCGCAGCCGCGGCCCACTTCCGGCCCGCCCAGTTCCATCGCGAAAACACCGCCGCGCTTGAAGCAGACATCCCCGATCTTCACCTCTTCCCCCGCCAGCTTCTTGCGGGTGGAGGTTTCGATGATCGTCGGGCAGGCCTTGCCCCCGAACAGAAGCGAGGTCGTGTCCGACTTCGGATCGCAGCCGATCAGCAGCACGCGCTTGCCGTTTTCGGCCATCATGTGGCTCAGGTTGGCCAGCGTGAACGATTTGCCGATCCCGCCCTTGCCATAGATGGCGATGATCTGCGTCTTCTTCGTCGGCGGGTCCGAAGGCACCTCGAGCGAGGGCTCTTCATGCGCCTCGTCGCGAAGCCGCGCGTCGAAATCCTTCAGGTTGGGAACTTCATTCATGCTGTTGCCTTCCAATCGAGGATCATTTTCAGGCAGGCCGCATCGCCGAAGGCCGTTTCATAGGCCTCGGGCGCGTCGGTCGCCGGACGGGTGTGGGTGATCAGGCCCGACAGCGACAGCGCCCCGCTCTCGATCAGCGCGCGCGTGGCGGTCAGGTCGTCGGGCTGCCATTCGCTGGCAATGCGGAACCGCGCTTCCTTCATGAAGGCAGGCGGGAAGGCGAAGGAGACGGGCTCGGTATAGAACCCCGCCAGCACGACCTCGCCGCCCTTGGCAAGCCGCATCACCAGCTGGTCCAGCAGGCCCTTGGCCCCCGAGGCGTCATAGATAGCCCGGTAATCCCGGCGCGGGTCGTCTTCGGGCGCCACGCAGGCATAGCCTGCTGCGCCCTCGCGCCGCGCCGGATTGGTTTCCCACACGGTCGGCGCCGGTGCACCGGCGGCCAGCGTCAACCGGGCCAGCAACCGGCCCAGCGTGCCATGTCCCACGATCAGATCGGGCAGCGCGGTGTCAAATCCCGCCAGCGCATGCCGCGCCGTCGCGGCCAGCGCCAGCAGCGCACCTTCCGGACCCATGCCGCCATCGATCCGCGCCACGCGATGGGCGGGCGTCACCAGATGGCGCGACGCGCCCCCGAACAGCCCCTTCACATCGCCCGCAAAACAATTCGCCCCGGGGACAAAGACATGCTCGCCGACGCGGAACCCGCTCTCGGCCCCCGCCTCGACCACCACGCCCGCCGCCTCATAGCCCGGCACCAGCGGATAGCCCATGCCCGGGAAGGGCGGCATCGTGCCGGTGTAGAACAGTTTCTCGGTGCCCGTGGAAATGCCGGAATGCGCAATCTCGACAACAAGGTCCCCTGCGCCCGGGGCGACAAGGTCCAGCGCCTGAAGCGAAAGCTCCCTCGGGCCGGACAGGATGACTGCAGTCGTTCTCACGTTTCTTCCCCCTGCGCCGCGACTCTCTCATGAGAGAGGGCGTCCTCGGCTATGTGTAAGTGTAGGCTTACAGTCGGCAGTGTCAATTTAATTAGACACTTTTTTGTGGGCTGTCGTTGACAGACTTCACTCCCGTCACCACCGAGGTGACGAAAGACCGGAATCCGGGCCTGTATTGGCAGTCCACAAAGCCCGCTTCGCCCAGCATCCGTTCGATTTCCGGGCCTGACCGGGTCCGCCCCGTCTGCATGGCGAGGGTGTACACGGAAAAGTACACATCCGTGGCCGGATCGGGCTGCGCCCCCCCCGCCATCGGCTCCGACACCACGATCCGCCCGCCTTCAGGCAGCGCGGCCCAGACCGCGCGCAGCAATTGTGTCACCGTGGAATCGGCATGGTCATAGAGAACCCGCACCAGCGAGATCGCATCCGCACCCCCCGGCAAGGCGTCGTCGCGAAAGGAACCGGGCACGATCTTCACCCGCCCGCGCAGCCCCGCCGCAGCAAAGCGCGCCTCCGCCCCCGGCACCACCGCAGGCAGATCGAACAGCGTCATGCGCAGATCGGGACAGGCCGCGCCAACGGCGGCCAGAAAGGCCCCCGTCCCGCCGCCCACATCCATCAGATGCCGCACGCCCCGGAAATCCACCATGCGCAGCGTATCCGCCGCCACCAATCCCTGACTGTCCGCCATCAGCGCCGAATAGCGTGCTGCCAGCGTCGGGTCCGCCGCGCCCCCCGCGCCAAAGACATAGGGCCAGAATCCCGCCAGTTCCGGCTGCGTCTCGCCCCGAAAGAAAGCCACCGGATCCGCCAGATCGCGGTAAAGCACCGGATGATGCCGCACCATCGCCTCCAGCCCCGGCACCGCAAGGAAGGCCGCCCCCCGCACCGTCAACCGCCAGAGACCCCGCCGCTCGGCCATCAGGCCCAGCCCCGCCCCCGCCTTGCACAGGATCGCCATCCGCTCGGCCGGAACCCCGGCAGGCCCGGCCAGCGCGGCCAAGGGCGCAGGCCCCTCGGCCAGCCGATGCAGCACCCGCAACTCCACCAGCGCCAAAAGCGCCTGCGATTGCACGAATCCCTGCACGATATCGAACAGCGCCGCGCCCTCGGCCCGCGCGATGTGCCGCAACCCCGGCACCTTGGCGCAAAACGCATGGAATCGCGGCGACAGGCCAAGGCGCACCGCCCAAGGCTGACGCGCCTGCGCGGGTCGGGCCATCGGCCCTGCCGCGGCGTCGCTCATCCCCGCACCGGCTGCAGATCGACGGGCGTCATCCGTTCGGCATAGGCGCGCACCATCGCGGCCAGCATCGCCTCACCGGGGCAGGACGGGATCGACGCGATCGCGCCGCCCAGAATGTCCTTCAGATGGCTGACCGCCCCCAGAACCCCCAATTCCTTCACCGCCGAAGGCCGCGCATGGGCCAAGTCCTGCCCTGCAGGCTTGCCCATCTCGGCCTCCGTCAGCAGCGCATCCTTCAGATCATCGGCCACCTGAAAGGCCTCGCCGATCCGCGCGCCCAATTCCTCCCACGGCTCGGCCTCCTGCCCCGCCGCGATGGCCCCCATCTGCGTCGCCGCGATGAACAGCGCCCCGGTCTTGGCGCGGTGATAGGCCGAGACATTGACCTCCGACTCGCTCTCCCAGCCTTGGCCCGCGCAGATGCCACCCGGCATACCCGTCCGCTGCGCCAGCACCCGGATCAACTCCACCGCCCGCAGCGGCGAATCCCCCGCCGCCCGCGCCAGCACCTCGAAGGCCAGCACGATCAGCGAATCCCCCGCCAGCACCGCCACCGGCTCGCCATAGGCGCGGTGCACCGTCGGCTTGCCGCGCCGGACATCGGCATCGTCGAAACAGGGCAGGTCATCATGCACCAGCGACGCGCAATGGATCAGTTCCAGCGCCGCCGCCGCCGCATCCGTCAGATGCGGGCGATCATCGCCACAGGCCCGCGCGACAGACACCAGAATCGTCGGCCGGATTCGCGCCCCGCCGGGAAACACCGCATGATCCAGCGCCGCCCGCAGCTTTGGCGGGGCCTCGGCCCCACCCAGCGCCCCTTGCCCCAGCGAAAGCGCCGCGGCCACCGCCGCTTCGATCCGCACGTCCATGCCGCCCTTCATGCTGCCCGACACGCCCATGACCGTCCCTTTCGCCATCCTGCCAAGCAGTCTGTCACCGCCGCCGCAAAGTGTAAACTAAATCTTACACTCGATTGTAATTCAGGATGGACAACTTCAAGGGCTTCCCTACACTCGCCCCATGGAAAAGGACCGGGTCATCGTCATCGGCGCCGGGATGGGGGGCCTTGCCACCGCCATCCGGCTCGCGGCATCCGGACTCGCGGTCACGGTGCTGGAGGCCGCCACCACACCCGGCGGCAAGGCCCGCGCGATTCCCTCGCCCGCAGGCCCGGTCGATACCGGACCCACCGTCCTGACCCTGCGAAATGTCTTCGACACGCTCTTCGCACTGAATGGCGAAAGGCTCGACGATCACATCACCCTGATCCCCCAACCTCTCCTCGCCCGCCATTGGTGGCCCGAATCGGCTGCGCTCGATCTCACCACCGACCGCGAGGCGAATGCCGAAGCGATCCGCGCCTTCGCTGGCCCGCAAGAGGCAGAGGCCTTCCTGAAATTCGACGCCCTCGCCGAAGATCTCTTCACCGCCTTCGACGCGCCGGTGATGCAGGCCGCACGGCCCGACCTTCCCGCCATCGCCCGCGCCGCCCTCTCGCGCCCGCGCCTTTGGCCCGCGCTCCTGCCGGGCCTCTCGCTGGACCGCTGGCTAAAGCAGCACTTCCGCGACCCCCGCCTCGTCCAGCTCTTCGCCCGTTATGCCACTTACGTCGGCGGCCGCCCCGCCCGCTCCCCCGCCGTCCTGTCGCTCATCTGGCGGGCCGAGGCGCGCGGCGTCTGGGCGGTCGAGGGCGGGATGCACACCCTCGCCGCCGCACTCGCCGCCTTGGCCGAACGCATGGGGGTGACCTTTCGCTATTCCACCCCTGCCGCCCGAATTCAGCGCCAGAATGGCCGCGTCACCGGCGTGCAGATCGCCGATGGCCGCACCCTCCCCTGCCGCTTCGTCGTCTTCAACGGCGACCCGGCCGCGCTGGCCGAAGGCCGCCTCGGCAGCGCCGCCGCCGCGGCGATCCCGCGCAGCGCCACCGAACCGCGCAGCCTCTCGGCCCTCGTCTGGGCCTTCGCCGCACAGGCCGCGGGCACGAAAGCCCCCGACCTCGTCCATCACAACCTGTTCTTCACCGAAGACCCGTCCCGCGAATGGGGTCCCATCGGGCAAGGGCGCATGCCCACCGCCCCCACGCTCTACCTCTGCGCCGAAGACCGCGCCCGCCCCCCCATCATGGGCCCCGTGACGGGGCCTGAACGTTTCGAGATCATCCTGAACGCCCCTGCCGGCCTGCCCGCCTTGCGACCCGAGGATTTCCGCCAATGTCGACAGATCACCTTCGACCGCCTGTCCCGCATGGGTTTGACGCTGACACCGCCGGGGCCGGAGGCGCTCACCTCACCCGCTGCGTTGGACCGGCTCTTTCCGGCCTCGAAAGGCGCGATTTATGGTCGGTCCCCCGAAGGGACGATGGCCAGTTTCCAGCGCCCTCCGGCAAGGACGGCGCTGCCGGGGCTCTATCTCGCCGGGGGCGGGGCGCATCCGGGGGCGGGCGTGCCGATGGCAGCCCTCTCCGCGAAGCACGCGGCCGAGGCGATCACGCAGGACCGGATTTCCGCGTCGAAGTCGGCCCCGACGGCTACGCCTGGTGGTATCTCGACGGCGTCTCGGATGACGGGCGGCGCGCGGTCTCGGTCATAGGTTTCATCGGCTCGGTCTTCTCGCCCTGGTATGCCTGGTCGGGTCGGCGCAAACCGCAGAACCACGTCTGCCTGAACGTCGTCACCTATGGCCCCGGCGGCCGCTTCACCATGACGGATCGCGGCACCGCCGCCCTCCGGCAAGAGAAAGACACGCTCACCATCGGCCCCTCGCGCATGCATTGGACCGGGCGCGAACTGGTCATCGACGTGGACGAGGTCTCCTCCCCCCCCCTCATCAGCCGCGTAAAGGGGCGCATCACCCTCACCCCCGCCGCCGTGACGGGTGTGGAACTGGCGCTTCACCCCCGCCACCAATGGCGCCCCTTCGCCCCCACGGCGCGGATCAAGGTCGACCTGACCCAAGGCCATGCTTGGGAAGGCCACGGCTATTTCGACGCAAATTTCGGCTCCGCCGCGCTGGAGGCGGATTTCGATTTCTGGACATGGGGCCGCTTTCCCATGAAGGACCGCGCGCTCTGCCTTTACGATGCCACATGGCGCGACGGCACCCAGCGCGACTTCGCGCTCGAGGTCTCCCCCTCCGGCGAGGCGCGCGAAGTGCAGGCCCCGCCCCGCACCACCTTCGCCCGCACGAACTGGCTCGTCCGCCGCGAAACCCGCGCCGATCCCGGCACCCGACCGCGGCAGGTCCTGCCCATGCTGGATGCGCCCTTCTATTCCCGCAGCGTGGTCGAAACCCGGCTGATGGGAGAGGTCACCCAAGGCGTGCACGAAGCGCTCGACCTCACCCGCTTCCGCCAGCCGCTGCTGAAACCGATGCTCGCCGTCCGCGTGCCAAGGCGATCAGGCTGGACCTTCTGACCCAAATTCCTTCGAAGGAATTTGCAAAATTCTTCGAAGAATTTTGTTCGGCTGCGCCGAAAACCGTTGCGCATATCCCTGTTCTACCGCGCGCTCCGTGCCCACAGTTTGCGGCACAAAAGGCGGCACAAAACAGGGCACAGTCGTTTTCGGCCAAACCCTTGAATTCTCAGGCCGGAACGTTGCGATACCACACCGACCGGTTCAGCATCCCCGCCACCGTCACCCAGACCAGATAAGGCACAAACAGCGCCCCCGCGATGGCGTCATGCTGCCAGAAGGCGACCATTGTCGCCGCCACCGCCAGCCACAACAGGAAGATGATCACCAGCCCCGCCCCGATCCGCCGCAACCCAAAAAAGACGGGCGTCCACAAGGTGTTCAGCGCGATCTGCACCGACCAAAGTGCCAAGGCCTGCCCCGTGTCGGGCAGCATCGCGACCCTCGCCGCCGCCGCCGACATCGACAGATAAAGCACGGTCCACGCCACCGGAAACAGCCAATCAGGCGGCGTCCAGCGCGGCTTGGCAAGGCCCCGGTACCACTCGCCCGGCTGGAACATCGCCCCCGTCGCCGCCGCCGCCCCACAGGCCGCCAGATAGGTCAGAAACAGCGTGAAATATTCCATCGCGCCCTCCGCATGGTTGCAGCGCGCGATCTAACCCGCATCCGGGTTTCGTCCAAGAAAAACCTTGCGGCCAAGGCCCTTAGGCCCAAGCGCCTCAAGCCATCCCCCGATCCTGCGCCTCCAGCTGCGCCAGCACCGACAGCAGCGCGTCCGAACGCCCGCGCCGCGCCTCGCCCCGCGCCGCCGCACGCACCAGAAACGCCACCTCCGGCTCCGCCGCCGCATGCAGGAAGGCCGCCCTCGGGCTGACCGCCGACACCGCCGCCTTGCCCGTCGCCGCCACAAGACAGGCCAGCTTCCGCCCCCGCCCCGTGCTGGCCCGCGCCGTCACGCTATCCCCCCGCGCCCGGCGCACGCAGCCGCCGATGGCGCCATAGATCAGCCCCGCCGCATGGATGCCCGGACGGCAGGACAGGGGCAGCGACGCCACCCCCGCATCCGCCCGCGCATACAGCCGATCCGCCTCTTCCAGCAGCCGCAAGGTCGCCCGCGCCACCGCCGGATAGGCCTTCGGCCGCGCCAGAAACGCATCCGGATCAATGCCTTCCGACCGCAGCCAGTCCAGCGGCAGATACATCCGTCCGGCCCGCGCATCCTCGCCCACATCGCGCGCGATATTGGTCAACTGCATCGCCAGACCCAGATCACAGGCCCGCGCCAGCGCATCGGGGTCGCGCACCCGCATCAGCACGCACATCATCGCGCCCACCGCCGCCGCCACCCGCGCCGAGTAATCCATCACCCCCGACAGCGTCTCATACCGCCGCCCTACCGCATCCCAGGCAAAGCCTTCCAACAGCGCCTCAGGCAGCGCGCGGGGCATCTCGAACCCCTCCACCACCGCCGCAAAGGCCCGGTCGGCGGGCGCATTGGCGGGCGTCCCGCGATAGACCAGATCCAGCCGATCGCGCAGCGCCAGCACCGCCCCGGCCTTGTCGGCCCCCTCATCCACCGCGTCATCCGACATCCGGCAAAAGGCATAAAGCGCCAGCGCCGGATCACGCACCGCCCCCGGCAACAGCCGCGACGCCGCATGGAAGGACAGTGATCCCGTCCGGATCGCCTCGCGGCAATGGGCCATATCGCTTGGGTCGATCATTCCGCAGCCATCCGCAACTCCTCGCGCTGCTTCACCAGCTTGGGCGCATCCGGCACCAGCTTGCCCAACACCTCTGCCGTCCCCACCACGCCGGGCAAGCCCGCCCCCGGATGCGTGCCCGCCCCCGCAAGGAACAGCCCCGGCAGTTCCTCAGATATGTTGTGCGGCCGGAACCACGCCGATTGCAGGATGCGCGGCTCGATGGAAAATCCCGCACCGTACGGGGACAGGTAACGGTCGCGAAAGGTTTCCGGCGTAAAGGTGATCTCCTCGGTGATGCGGTCGCGGAATCCGGGGATCAACCGCTCGTCCAGCATCTTGGCCATCTTGGCGCGATAGCGCGGTTCCTCCTCGGCCCAGTCCACACCATTGTCGAAACCAAGATGGGGCACGGGTGACAGCGCATAGAAAGTATCGTCGCCCTCGGGCGCGCAGGATGGATCGGTCACGCTTGGCCGATGCACGTAAAGGCTCATGTCATCCGCCAGCTTCCCGCGGATGAAGATATCCTTAATGTGCTCACGATAGCGGGGCCCCACGACGATGGAGTGATGCCCCACATCGCGCCACATATCCTTGGTTCCCTTGGTCCCGAAATACCAGACATACAGGCCCATGGACCAGCGGGCATCCTTCACCCTCCGGTCGGTCCAGCGCTTCCTCGGCAGGTTGCGCAACAGCCGCGTATAGGTATGCCCCGCATCCGCATTGCTGACGACCAGACCCGCGCGCATCACCTCGCCCGACATCAGACGCACACCAGACGCACGCCCGTTTTCCGTAACGATTTCATCCACTTCCGTGTTGTGGACAACCTCGCCCCCCTGCGCCGCGATCACCCGCGCCATGCCCTCGGCAATCGCTTGGACACCGCCCATCGCGTAATGCACGCCAAAGGCCTTCTCCAGATGGCTGACAAGGATATACATCGACGTCACGTTGAACGGGTCACCCCCGATGAACAGCGGATGGAAGGACAGCGCAAAGCGCAGCCGCTCATCCTTCACCCGCCCCGCCGCATGGGCATAGACCGACCGATCCGCCCGCATCATCCCAAAGGTCGGCAGCACCTTGACCAGATCCCACAGCTTGTGCATCGGCCGCCGCCCAAGGTCCTCGTATCCGAACCAATAGCGCGCCTCGCTGTCTTTCAGGAACTTCTCGTAACCCTTTGCATCACTGGGCGAAATCCGCGCCACCTCAGCCTTCATCGCGGCCTCGTCCTGCCGCGCAGTGAAGGTGGACCCGTCCTGAAACCGGATCTCATAGAACGGGTCCATCGGCACCAGCCGCACATCCCGGTCGAAGTCCCGCCCACAGGCCGCCCAGAGATCGCGCAGCCCCTGCGGCACCGTCACGATCGTCGGCCCCAGATCGAACCGATGCCCGCCCTGTGTGATCGACGACCCGCGCCCACCAACCCGATCCAGCCGGTCGATCACCGTGACCCGCCAGCCCTTCGCACCCAGCCGCATGGCCGACGCCAGCCCCCCGAGGCCAGCCCCGATGACGATGGCATGATCCGCCTCCGCAGGGGTGGCGGCGGAAAGGACGGGGCGATGGCGCGGCATATGATCCATGGACTCGATGATAGAGTGTCTAGTTTGATTTACAATATCACAGTGCACCTCGTCGCATAATGCCGTTTTCGCTTTCCCTTGGCGCCGCAAAATGTCAGACTAAGTTTACACCATCCGACAGGAGGGTCGCGCCATTCCCGTTACCAGCCTCAGCCTTTTCCGCTTCGACGGGCTTCTGCCGCGCCTTTGGGTCTTCGGGCAGATGGGCGCCGCACGTCTTTCCCTGCGCCGCGAGCGCCGCGCGCTGTTCTGGAAGCTGTGCGGCTCCGGCACCGGCGAAGGCTTCACGCCCCGCCCCAACTGGGGCGTTTGGGCCATCCTCGCCACTTGGCCGGATGAGGCGACCGCCCGTAGCGCCATCGCCGACAGCCCCGTCTGGCAGAAATGGCGCGCAAGGGCCGGGGAAAGCTGGACAATCTTCCTCGATCCCCTCTCGGCCCGCGGCCGCTGGGCCGGGGTGAATCCCTTCCTGCCCGATGCGCCGGGCCAACAGGCCACCGGCCCCCTCGCCGCCCTGACCCGCGCGACGGTCCGCCCCTCGCGCGCCCTGAAATTCTGGGACCGTGTCCCCTCCATCTCGGCCACCATCGGCAGCGATCCGAATGTGGCCTTCAAGATCGGGATCGGCGAAGTGCCACTCCTACATCAGGTCACCTTCTCGATCTGGCCCGACACCGCCAGCATGGCCGCCTTCGCCCGTGGCGACGGCCCCCATGGCCGCGCCATCAAGGCCGTGCGCGACGGCAACTGGTTCAACGAAGAGCTTTACGCCCGCTTCCGCCTTCTGGGCAGCATAGGCAGCTGGAACGGCGTCGATCCGCTGGCCGGCCTGACCACGGCCAAGGCCGCATGACCCCGGAAAACACACGATGACCCAAGACCTTACGGTAAGAACATGAAGCAACCCTTCCCCTTCTCCGCCATCGTCGGACAAGAGGCGATGAAACAGGCGATGATCCTGACGGCAGTCGATCCCGCCATCGGCGGTGTCCTCGTCTTCGGCGATCGCGGCACAGGAAAATCCACCGCCGTCCGCGCCCTCGCCGCCCTCCTGCCCGAGATTGAGGCCGTCGAAGGCTGCCCCGTCAACTCCGCCACCCCCGCGCAGGTCCCCGACTGGGCGCAGGGCGCGACAGGCCGTATCATCGCCAAACCCACCCCCGTGGTGGACCTGCCCCTCGGCGTGACCGAAGACCGCGTCGTGGGCGCGCTCGACATCGAACGCGCGCTGACTCGCGGGGAAAAGGCGTTTGAACCCGGCCTCCTCGCCCGTGCCAATCGCGGCTATCTCTACATCGACGAGGTCAACCTGCTGGAGGACCACATCGTCGACCTCCTCCTCGACGTTGCCCAGTCCGGCGAGAATGTGGTGGAACGCGAAGGCCTCTCCATCCGCCATCCCGCCCGTTTTGTTCTCGTGGGGTCTGGCAACCCCGAGGAAGGCGAACTGCGTCCCCAACTCCTTGACCGCTTCGGCTTTTCCGTCGAAGTCACCTCCCCCCGCGATGTCGACACGCGGGTCGAGGTGATCCGCCGCCGCGACAGCTATGAGTCGCATTACGGCGCCTTCATGGAAACGTGGCGCCCGCAGGATGCCGCCCTCCGCGACCGCATCCTTGCCGCCCGCGCAGCGCTCCCCTCGCTCAAGACGCCCAACACCGTCCTGCATGATTGCGCCAGCCTCTGCATCGCCATCGGTTCCGACGGTTTGCGCGGAGAACTCACCCTCCTGCGCGCCGCCCGGGCCCTTGCCGCCTTCGAAGGGGATGAGGCGGTTGGCCGCCTCCACCTCAAGGCCGTCGCGCCCATGTGCCTGTCGCACCGCCTGCGCCGCGATCCGCTGGACGAGGCCGGATCGACCACCCGCGTCATCCGCGCCGTGGGGGAGGTTCTGCCCTGACCGATGACGATCCCTGGAGCCGGGTCGAAACCGCGCTCGCCTGTCTCGCCATCGATCCGGGCGGGCTGCGCGGGCTGTGGCTGCGCGCCCGCTCCGGCCCGGTGCGCGACCGCGTGACGGCGGGCCTCTCCGCCCTGCCCTTGCCCCAGCGCCGCCTGCATCCCACCATCACCGATGATGCCCTCTTCGGCGGGCTGGACCTTGCCGCCACGCTGGCCACGGGCCGACCCGTGGTGCAGGACGGGCTGCTCGCCCATCCCGCCGCCCTGATCCTGACCATGGCCGAACGCTGCCCGCCCGGCCTTGCTGCGCGCCTCGCCACGGCGCTGGACCAGCCCGCCCATACCCTCGTCGCACTCGACGAAGGGGCCGAGGCCGATGAAACCCTCGCCCCGGCCCTCGCCGACCGACTGGCGCTCTTCCTCGACCTGACCGACCTCTCCCTCTCATCCTCGCGCGACATTTCCCTTGATCCGCAGCGCCTTGCCGATGCCCGTGCGCGACTGCCCCAGCTTCGCCTGATGGCCGACCATCTCGACGCCCTCACCCGCGCCGCTGCCGAACTGGGTATCCCCTCCCTGCGCGCGCCGCTTCTCGCCGCCGCCACCGCCCGCGCCCATGCCGCATGGCAGGATCGCGACACCATCACCGAAGACGACCTCTCTGCCGCAGCCACCCTCGTCTACGGCCACCGCGCCACGCCCCTGCCCGAACAGGCCGAGGCGCAGCCCGAGGACCCGCCGCCCCCCGATCCGAACCCCGATCAGGGCGAGGCGCAGTCCGAAGACCAAAGCCAGTCCATCCCCGAAGAGATGCTGGTGGAGGCCGCTCTCGCCGCCCTGCCCCGCGATCTGCTGGAGGCGCTCGCCGCAGGCCGCGCCGCCCGCGCCGCGAAATCCGCAGGCGGCACCGGGGCCGAACAGGGCGGCAACCGGCGCGGTCGCCCGCTCCCCTCCCGCCCGGGTCGCCTTGCCCCCGGCGCGCGCATCGACCTTGTCGCCACCCTGCGCGCCGCCGCCCCGTGGCAGCCGCTCCGCCGCGCGCAGACACCCGACCGTGACGCCGCCCTTCTTGTCCGCGCCGCCGATATCCGGCTCAAGCGGTTCCGCGAAACCTCCGACCGCGTGCTGATCTTCGCCGTCGATGCCTCCGGCTCCGCCGCCTTCGCCCGTCTGGCCGAGGCGAAAGGGGCCATCGAACTTCTCCTCGCCCAAGCCTATGCAAGACGCGACCATGTCTCGCTGCTGGCCTTCAAGGGCCATGCGGCGGAACTGCTGCTGCCCCCCACCCGGTCGCTGGTGCAGACCAAGCGGCGGCTGGCGGGCGTTCCCGGCGGCGGCGGCACGCCGCTGGCCTCCGGCCTGCAGCTGGCGCTGGCAACAGCGACGCAGGCACGCGCGCGCGGCATGACGCCCACCATCGCCATCCTGACCGACGGTCGCGGCAACATTGCGCTCGACGGCACCGCCGACCGCCCGAAGGCCGAGGAAGAGGCCATCCTCCTTGCCCGGCAGATCCGGCTTTCCGCCACACCCGCCCTCGTGATCGACGTGGCCAACCGCCCGCAGCCTTCGCTTCGGACTTTGGCCCAGATCATGGATGCCCCTTACCTCGCCCTGCCGCGCGCCGATGCGCGCCGCCTGTCCACCGTGCTGGGCGAGGCGCTGGAGAACTGACATGACCCCCGCCCGAAGGCCAACCGACCGCATGCCGCCAGACCGCATGCCGCCCGACTGGCCATTCCGCGACAAGACGCGCCGCGTCACCTCACGCCCGCATGACTGGTGCGTGGTCGATGCAGGCGACGGCCCCCCCCTGTTGCTTTTGCACGGCGCCGGGGGCGCGGGCCACAGCTTCCGCAACCTGATCCCATTCCTCTTGCCCCGCTACCGGGTCATCGTCCCCGATCTGCCGGGTCAAGGCTTCACCCGCTCGGGCGCGCGCAGCCGCTATGGCATCGACGCTATGGCCGAGGACACGGCGACCCTTTGCCAGACGCTCGACATCGCCCCCCATGCCATCATCGGCCATTCCGCCGGGGCGGCCCTCGCGCTGCGTCTTGCAGACCTCCTCCATCCCAAGGGCATCGTCGGCATCAATGCCGCGCTCGGGGCCTTCGACGGCGCGGCGGGGGTGATGTTCCCGCTGCTGGCACGGGTGCTGGCCGTCACGCCCTTCATCCCGCATGTCGTGGCCAAGCTCTGGGGAAATCCGGCCACGGTCACCAAACTGCTAACCGCGACAGGCTCCGCCCTCGACGCCGCGGGGCAGGCGCAATACCTGACCCTCGTCCGCGAACCCACCCATGTCGACGGCACGCTCGGAATGATGGCGCAATGGCGGCTCGAGGATCTGATGCGCCAGCTGCCCACCATCGCCACGCCCACGCTTCTGATCGCCTCGGCGGGCGATCTTGCCGTGCCCGCCCGCATCTCGCGCGATGCGGCCCGCCACATGCCGGCCGCCAACTATGCCGAATTGCCCGATCACGGCCATCTCGTGCATGAAGAGGCGGCCGAGGACGTCGCCGCCCTGATCCTGCCCTTCCTCGCCGCTTTGCGCGCATCCTGACCGGACGGCAGCCGCAGCCCCTTATCGCCCGGCGACAAGGCTGCCGAAAATGCGATCCATGTGGTTTTCCAGATAGATGCGCAGCCACGGCGTGAACCGTTCCGGCGTGCGCAGCACCTCGGCCGACAGGTCATAAAGATCGACCCAGCGCACCGCCGCCACCTCTTCGGGGTTCGGCTCCACGGTCAGCGTCGCAGGTGCCTCGGCCACGAAGATATCGACCAGCTCATGCTCCACCAGCCCATTGCCCACCTCGGCGCGGTATTCCACCCGGTCGGCAAAGGCCGGAAACAGCCCTTCGATCCCCAACTCCTCGCGCAGGCGGCGCACGGCGCAGGCGGCGGGGTCTTCGTCCCAGCGCGGATGGGTGCAGCAGGTGTTCGCCCACAGCCCCGGCGTATGGTACTTCACCAGCGCCCGCTGCTGGATCAGCACGCGCCGCCCCTGCATCACGAAGACGGACACGGCCTTGTGCCGCAACCCCTTCTGATGGACCTCCATCTTGCCCACAGGCACAAGGCGGCCATCCACCCAAGCGGGGATGTTCTCTTCAAGGGCAGACGCCGTGGGGGCCAGCATCGCCATGGCCTCAGGTCCAGACCGGCGAGACGATCCGCAAGAGATGCGCCATGTTCTTGATCCCGATCTTCACATGGGCCATGGGCCGCGCCTTCACCAGCTTCTTGTTCATATAGGCCTCGAAGGTCAGTTTCTGCACATCCACGTCATGGCAGAGGCTGACGAACCTCTCGCGCCGCTCATCACTGCGATAATAGGCATCCTGCATCGACCGCAAGACCCGGAACACCGTGCCATGCTCGCGCATGAACAGCTTGCGCGCGATCCGCAGGTCCGACGCCCGCCCCGAGGCCAGCACCGCCTGCGCCGCCGTGGCGGCCACACGCCCCCCGGCCATCGCATAGAAGATGCCCTCGCCCGAAGACGGCGCCACCACCCCGGCGGCATCCCCCGCCAACACCACATCGCGGCCATTGTCCCAGCGGTCCAACGGCTTCAGCGGGATCGGCGCGCCTTCCTTGCGGATCGTCTCGCATTCCGTCAGGCCCGCAGCCGCGCGCAGGTCCGCCGTGGCCTTCTTCAGGTCTACGCCATCCAGACCCGTGCCCATCCCCACGCTCGCCTGCCCGCCATGCGGGAAGACCCAGCCATAGAAGTCCGGGCTGATCCGCCCGTCATAGATCACGTCGCAGCGGTCAGGGTCGTAGTCAGGCGAAGGCTCGGGCGCCTTGATGATCTCATGATAGGCGATCACATAGGGGATCGTGCTGCCACCGGGCACTTCCGCCCGCGCCACGACCGACCGCGCGCCATCGGCCCCGATGACGATCTTCGTCGCCGACCGCCGCTCCTCGCCCGTCACCTTGTCGCGCCAGACGACATGGGTGCCGCCCGCATCCCGCTCCACCCGCAGGAAGGTGCCCGTGAACCGCTCAGCCCCCGCCTTACCCGCCCGGACGCGCAGGTATTCGTCGAAATGCTCGCGATCCACCATCCCGACATAGCCGTTCTCGATCGGGATATCGACCATGCGGCCCGTGGGCGAAATCATCCGCGCCGTGGTGATCTTGGCCACGATCTGCGCATCGTCGATCTCAAAATCCTTGATCGCGCGCGGTGGGATCGCCCCCCCGCAGGGCTTGATCCGCCCGGCCCTGTCCAACAGCGCCACGCTTTTTCCGGCCCGCGCCAGATCCTCGGCAGCCGTCGCGCCCGAAGGCCCGCCACCCACCACGAAGACATCATATCCCATGGATCACTCCCCCGGTATCAGTTGCGCATCGGGCAGGCGCTGACCGCCCCGCCCTTCGATCACCCGCAGCGCGATCAGCGCCGCGACAAGAAACAAGGCCGCCTCGGCCAGAAACACCGCGCCGAAGGCATCCTCCACGGGCATGACAAGGCGCAGCGCATCCGCCGCCGCCGCCCCGACCAGCCCGCCAAAGCCTGCCGCCAAGGCCTGCGCCGCGCCCCAAAGGCCCATGCGCGTGCCTTCCCGCGCCCCGCGCCCCTGCCCGGCCAGCGCCATCATCGACCCGATGGCCGCCACCGCGAACATCCCGTTGAAAAAGCCAAGCGCCACCACGGCAGGCACCAGCGCCCCCCCCGTCTGCCCCAAAGCCGCCACCGCGATCAGGGACAGGGCCGATCCAAGACAGCCCCCCGTCACCCACATCCGCAGCGTGCCCCACCGCAGCCCCGTCGCCGCGATCCCGACCAGCAGCATGCCGACAAAGACCCCGCCATTCTGCGCGCCCGAAAGCTGCGTGCTCTCCCCCGGCGCAAAGCCGAAGACGAGGCCCGCATAGGGTTCAAGGATCAACTCCTGCATGAAATAGGCGGTCATCGACAGGAAGATGAACAGGGTAAAGACCCGCGCCTTCCGCTCGGCCCAGACCTCTGCCATACCCTGCCGGAAGGGCAGCGTCTCCGCCTCCCGCTCCGCCACCACGCGCCGCTCGATGCCCCAGACGGCCAGCGCCGTCAGCACCACCGCGCCGCCCGTCACGACCCCCACGATCTCCAGCAACAATGCGGGCGTATAGGGGTCCAGCAGCGCGCCGACGGTTCCCGCCGTCACCGCGATGCCAAGGATCATCATCAGCCAAGTGATCGTCGCCGCCGCCGCCCGCCGCCGCGGCTCCGTCGCCGTCGCCAGCAGCGCCAGCAGCGAAGTGCCCGATGCCCCAACCCCCACACCAATCAGCGCATAAGCGACGACCGACAGCGCCAGACCAAGGGCAAATCCCGACGGGAACAGAACAACCGCCACCGCCGCCACAAAAGCCCCCAGCGACAGCGCCGCCATGCCCCCGATGATAAAGGTGGTGCGGTTCCCCTTGGTATCCGACCGGAACCCCCAATTGGGCCGCGTGATCTGTATCCCGTAGTGCAAAGCCACCAGCAGCCCCGGCAACACCGCAGGCAGCGCCAGTTCCACCACCATCAGGCGGTTCAGCGTCGATGTGGTCAACACCACCACCGCGCCCAGACACATCTGCACCAGTCCCAGCCGAACGATCTGGAACCAGCCCAGCTTCATGCCAGCCCCCGCAGGGCAAAGGCCGAAATCATCATGCCGGTCACGTAAAGCACCACGCCCGTCCCGTTGTACCACGGCGCCTTGCCCTTCGGATCGCGGAACAGCACGCGCATCGCCGCGATCTGCAGCACCAGCACGGCAAGGACGCCCAGCGCATGCAGCGGCTTGCCCCACAACGCCAACAGCGGGATGACCAGCGCCTGCGCCATGCCCATCACCGTGCAGGCGATCTTGGCGGCCACTTCCGGCCCCAGAACCACAGGCAGCGACCGCACGCCGTGCTGCCGATCCCCCTCCAGCGCCTTGAAATCATTCAGCGTCATGATCCCATGCGCGCCAAAGGCATAAAGCAGCGCGATGATCACAACCTCAAACCGCGGCGCGGCCTGCAGCAGGACCGCCGCCCCGGTGAACCACGGCAGCCCCTCATAGGACAGCCCCACCAGCCCCGGCCCCCACCAGCCCGACCGCTTCAGCCGGACAGGCTCCGCGCTATAGGCCCAAGCGGCGACAACACCCACCACCGTCGCCCAGAACCCCCATGTGCCCAGCAGCGACCCGACCCACAGCGACAGCGCCGTCATCGCCAGCGCGATGTACAGCCCCCAGCGCCCCGGAATGCGGCCCGATGGGATGGGCCGATCCGGCTCGTTCACCGCATCCACATGCCGGTCGCACCAGTCATTCGCGGCCTGAGACATCCCGCAGACGATCGGCCCCGCCAGCACCATGCCCAACAGGACCATCCCCCAGTTCCCGGCCAGCGGCACACCCGCCGAAACGGAACCACAGAGATAGGCCCAGATCGGCGGGAACCATGTAATCGGCTTAATCAGCCGCAGCATGGCGCGCGGTTCCGGAAGGCGACGAGGCTGTATGGAAATACTGACAGTCATGCGTCAATTACATAGTACATTGAAGAGTCGGGCAAGTGTCCTGACGCCACATGTGTCAACTATTTCTGACACTCGCCCTTCATCTTGGCCCAAATACTCAAATTCCGACGGCGTCACGGGCGCCACGCCCAAGGTCAGGCGCGCGGCCGCAGCTCGAACCTGCAGACCGGGTCGCCCGCGGCAATGCAGGCCACCTCGCGCACCACGCATCCCTTCCAGACCAGCCGCGCGAACAGCCGCTCAAACACCGCCGCATGCCAGTGGCAGGCAAAATGATCCGACCGCAGCCCCGCCACCAGCGGATTGCCCGCCACCTCAAATGTCAGGGGCCGCCACCCCACAATCCGAAACCGCCCCGACCCCGCAAAGGTCCAAGAATGCTTGGCGATCGCCCCGGCCAGAACCCGCGCCCCCAGCGGGGCAGGCAGCGCCCGGATCACCCATTGCGCCACGCGCGGGATGCGGTGCTTCAGGATGTAACTCCCCGTCGCCAGCCCCGCGAGGCGCAAGAGGCCCTCCGCCCGCTCCGGCACCGCCATCCGCAGCGCCAGATGCACCGCTGCCGCCTCCACTTCGGGGATCATGCCCAGCGCCGGGTCCGGCACCGCCACCTCCGCCGCCCCCATCACCTGATCGCGGAAGGCCCGCCCTTCCATCCGATCCAGAACAGAGACCAGCTGCGTGATCGCATTCGGCCCGATCCGCGCCTCACCCGCCGGAACAGGGACGAAGCCGCCATCCACTCACGCCTCCTCGTCCATCTGCTGCTTGCCGCCGCCGCAGGCCGCGACCTCGGGCATCTTGAACGCGCGCCGCTCTTCCGCCCGCTCGGCCATCTGCGCCTTCACCGCCGCCCGCCGTTCCGCCGCCTTGGCGGCCTTGTCGGCGCTCGCCTCCCAATCCGCCATCTGGGCGTCCGCGATGGTCCGCGTCTCGTCGAAGTGGAAATCCACCTTCCCCTTGGTCTGCGGCCCCCAATAGCCCGCCTTGCCAAGGTCATAGAAGGTGCGCCCAACCCCGGCCTTGAGAAACGCCTTCAGGCAGCCCAGCAGATAGCGCCGCCGGAACCCCGTCCCCCGCCACGGATAATGGAACAGCGCCTTGCGCATGTAAAAGCGGCGGTAATTCTTCATCACCCCATCCAGCAATTCCCCCCGCGTCAGGGCAGCGGGCTTCATGATGGGCGTCACGAAATTGTACTTGGAAAAGTCGAACACCTCCACCTGATCCTTGATCTCCTGAAACAGCGGGGTGAAGGGCCACGGCGTGTACATCGACCAGTTGGCCAGATCGGGCTGCCAATCCCATGCCATCTGGAAGGTCTCTTCCAAGGTCTCCTTCGTCTCGTTGTCCAGCCCCACGATGAACTGCGCCTCGACAAAGATATCGGCCTCGCGCAGCAGGCGGATCGCCTCCTTGTTCTCGGCGACCGTGGTCTCCTTGTTGAACATGTCCAGCTTCAACTGCGCCGCAGCCTCGGTCCCCAAGGACACATGCACCAGCCCCGCCTCGCGGTAGAACTTCAACAGATCGCGGTCACGGTAGATATCCGTCACCCGCGTGTTGATCCCCCACGTCACCCGCTTGTTCAGGCCCCGGTCGATCAGCTCCTGACAGAATTCCACGAATTTCTTCTTGTTGATGGTGGGTTCCTCGTCAGCAAGGATAAAGAACCCTACCCCGTGATCCGTCACCAACCGCTCGATCTCATCCGCCACTTTTTTCGGGTCGCGCACCCGGTAATCGCGCCAGAATTTCCACTGCGAACAGAAGGAACAGGTAAAGGGACAGCCCCGCGCCATGTTCGGGATCGCCACCTTCACGCCCAGCGGCACATAGATGTATTTCGACCAATCCAGGATCGACCAATCCGGATCAATCGCATCCAGATCCTTCACCGTCGACGCGGCCTGAGTCGCCACGATCTCCTCGCCGTCGCGGAAGGCCAGCCCCTTGATCCGCCGCCGATCCGCAGGCCAGCGCCCGTCGCGGACCGCCTCCATCAGGTTGACAAGGATCTCCTCCCCCTCGCCCCGCACGATGACATCGACCCAAGGCGCCTCTTCCAGCACCTGCCGGAACATGAAGGTGGCATGGATACCGCCCAGCACGCGCAGCGCATCCGGCACCACCTCCTGCGCGATCTTCAGCACGCCCTCGGCCTCATAGATCGCGGGCGTGATCGCCGTCACGCCCACCACATCCGGGCGCAACTGCGCCAGACGGGCGCGCAACTCCTCCGGCCCGATGTGATGCGTCATCGCATCGATGAAATGGATATCGTCGAACCCCGCCCGCCGCAGGTGCCCCGTCAGATAGGCCACCCAAGCCGGGGGCCAGTTGCCCGCGATCTCGGCTCCGCCGGAATGATAGTTCGGGTGGACGAAAACGATCCGCATCTGTGCCTCCGCGCGACTGTCAACCGAAGTTGACATTTTCGCCGCGCGAAACCTTGACACAGGTCAAATCTAACCAAAAACAAATGGAGGAAACTGAACAACACAGCCTGTCAGGAGCGGTGAACACGCACAAGAAACGGGGCCGCAGCCCCGTCATTCCCGCCATCCGTTCGCAGGAAACGGCCCTATTCGCCGTCCTTGTTCAGAAGCCCGTATTTGCGCAGCTTCACGTAAAGCGATTGCCGCGACAGGCTTAGCATCTCGGCCGCAGCCACGCGGTTGTTGCGCGTCAGTTCCAGCGCCGTCTCGATGCACATCTTCTCGATCACATCGGTGGTTTCCGCCACGATGTCCTTCAGAGTGCTAGACCCCACAAGCTCCATCACGTTGCGCACCCCGTCATCGGGCTGCCCGATGGGACGGCGCAACGTATCGGCCCTGCTCGCATCCCGCACCACAAGCGCAAGGATCGGGTTCGGCCGGTCGTTCAGCCATGTCGCGGAAATCTCCACCGCGATCTGGCCCATGAAATCGGTCGTCAGCCGCGTCGCATAAAGCCGCAGCTGCCCGGTCCGCTTCACGTTGTCCAGCAGCACCCGCAGGTCCACCGCCCCGCGCGCAAGGAAATCGGTCAGCGATCGGCCACGCACAGCAGCAATGTTCGCGGTATCCGTCAGGTTGAGGAAGGCTTCGTTGGCCGCGCGGATATTGCCGTCACCATCGGCAAAGACGATGCCGTCCACGCCCTCATGGTACAGCCGCGCAAGGCTGTCGCCCAACTCATCCGTCGCGGCCATGCCCGCCTCGGAGGTGTCAAGCTGGCACAGCAGCACCCGCTCGCCCGCCGCACGGAACACCGTCGGCGTCACGAAGACGCGCTTCCCTGACCGCTTGGCCATCAACTCGATCGGGACGGAACTTTCCGTCACCGCCAGATTGGCAAGGCTTTCCAGAAACTCGCCACGGCGGCGGCCCTCGAACTCCTGCGCGACGGCCACACCGATCAACTCGGTGCGCTGCCCCCCCAGAAGCTGCGCCGCAGCCGGGTTGATATCGGTGATTCTGCCCGACGACATCGACACCATCAGCACCGGATCGCGCATCACTTCCATGACAACGCGATAGCGCGTGTCCATCTCGCGCTGGGTCTCATAGTCCCGCTCCAGCGCAAGCTGCGCCTGCACCAGTTGCTGCTGCACCTCGGCGATGGGCCGCAAGTCACGGCCCAGCATCAGGAGGGATTCGTCCGATCCGATCCGATGCAGCGAATAGCGGACCGGGAACTCCCAGTTCGACTTGTCGGAATGGTTCAACTCCACCGCGACATCGCCATGGCGCGCGCCGTGCATCCCGTTGATCCGGGTTTCCAGCTTTTTCAGGCTTTCGGGGGCCAGCACATCCTTAAGCAGAGCGCCTTCCCAATCGGTCAGTTGTCCAAAGCTGCGGTGATGCGGGTTCACCAAGACCGAAATGATCCGGCGCGCGGGGGACACAAGAAGGGCAATATCCGACGCTGTCGCAATGATCTCACTCAAGAGATCCGGCGCGATGAGTGGCAGCTTTCCGCCATTCAGCAAATGTCTTCCGTCGGTCGTCACACTCTGTCCGATCCTCGGCCGCCTATGGCTCTGCGACCTCGAAAAAGGGTTAACTCGTTTCCAGTTCTGGCAACACACCCGACGCCACCCCTACCCGCTCAAGGGCAAGCGCAATGTCGTTCGTCGCCACATCGGCACCGGTCAACCGCATTACGTTTTCATCAGCCTCGGCCAAAGCGCCGCCGATGGCTACCTTCAGACGGCCGTCACTTGCTTCTTTAAGCGTTTTCACAAGTTTCCGGCAAATTTCAAGCCTGTCTTCGCAAGCAATCGAGATAAGCGCCCCGTCGAACGACCGCTCGGCCACATACTCGGCCAATTCGGCAATTGAAGGGGCAATCTTCACTGACACGGAAATTCCCATCCGGCGCAGCCGACCGGCCAGCACCATGGCACCCAAAGTATGCTGTTCTCCCTGCGGCAGGATCAGAAGCAGGGTCGTCGCCTCGCCCACCGCCGCCGTATCGGCCGACCATCCGCTGCCGATCTCGCGCAGGATGGCCTGCAGCCGCGCCACGCCCATCGTGACCTGCGCGAAACTCACGCAATCGGTTTCCCAGGCCTCGCCCAGACGCCGCGCCACTTCCGGGATGTAGAGATCGGCCAGCATGGCCGCAGACACGCGCGCGCGACGCAACTCGGGCTTCAGCTCCTCAAAGGCAGCCGCATCCATCGACGACACCGCCAACATGAACCTGCTCAGCAGTTCTTCACGCAGCCCAGAGCCGTCCGCCGCGTCCTTCGCAACCAGTCGCGCAACGACCTCGGCAGCAAAGCGAGAAACACCGCCCTGCGAGCCTTCGGCCAGATGCGCCGACCCCAGATGAACTTCATGCTGCATTTCCGGCTCCCGAAGCGCAGGGCAACCCGCATACCAAGACGGATGATGCCAAGACGCTTCTCCTCAAGTTTCCCCCTTTGGTTCTAGATTGTCAAAGTAAATTGACACCCCTCTCCAAAAGAAAAAAATTCTAGACACCAAACACGGGCAAATCCGGGCAAAACGCCAATTTTTGTTGATTTTTTTCGGGGTAACGCTGTTTGGTACATCGACTCGACACGCCAAGCTCTGTATGTAAGTTTTAGTTGACACTATTGCCCTCCACGCTAACCTTTCCCAGCGAGGAGACGAAAGGAGCGGCGTCTACCGATGCACCCCGGAACAGCCAGAACACCGCGCAAGCGGCTCTACACCGAAGCAGAACGCGCCCGGCGTGACAGCACTCGCTGGACGCTGGTTCAGGGCCTTTTGGCCCCGGCCCAGTTCGTCGTCTTCGCGGTGTCAGTCGTGCTCGTGCTGCGCTTTCTGATGACGGGTGACGGCTACACTGCCGCGACCATCTCGATCCTAATCAAGACCGGCTTTCTCTACGTCATCATGGTGACCGGCGCGATCTGGGAGAAAGTCGTTTTCGGTCAATACCTTTTCGCCCCCGCCTTCTTCTGGGAGGACGTCTTCTCCTTCGCCGTCATCGCGCTCCACACCGCCTATCTCTGGGCGCTCTGGACAGGCGCGCTGACCCCCACGGAACTGATGTTCCTCGCCCTCGCCGCCTACGCCACCTACGTCATCAATGCAGGCCAATTCCTGTGGAAGCTCCGCATGGCGCGGCTGGATGCCGAGGCTGAGGCGATCGAGGAAAACCGCACCATGGCCGAGGTGGTCGCATGAGCCTCGACCTTCCCTCCACCGGCTGCCGGTCCACCCCCGTCCTCAAGGAACGCGGCCAGCGCGAAGTGTTCTGCGGCCTGACGGGAATCATCTGGCTGCACCGCAAGATGCAGGATGCCTTCTTCCTCGTCGTGGGCAGCCGCACCTGCGCGCATCTCCTGCAGGCCGCCGCCGGGGTGATGATCTTCGCCGAACCCCGCTTCGGCACCGCGATTCTCGAAGAAAAGGATCTCGCCGGTCTGGCGGACGCCAATGCAGAGCTTGACCGCGAAGTGGCCCGCCTGCTGGCCCGCCGCCCCGATATCAAGCAGCTCTTCCTTGTCGGCTCCTGCCCGTCCGAGGTGATCAAGCTTGATCTCGCCCGCGCCGCCGAACGGCTTTCCTCTGTCCATGCGCCGCATGTGCGGGTCTACAACTATTCCGGCTCGGGCATCGAGACGACCTTTACGCAGGGCGAAGACGCCTGCCTCGCCGCCATGGTCCCCACCCTGCCCGCCAGCACGGCGCGCGAACTCCTGATCGTCGGCGCCATGCCGGATGTGGTCGAAGATCAGTGCCTTGCCCTTCTGGCCGCGCTCGGCATCGGCCCCGTCCGCATGCTGCCCGCCCGTCGCGCAGGTGACCTGCCCGCCGTGGGCGCGAACACTGTCTTCGCCCTCGTCCAGCCCTTCCTCGGCGACACCCACGCCGCCCTGACCCGGCGCGGCGCGCGGCACCTGCCCGCCCCCTTCCCCTTCGGCGAAGAAGGCACCACCGCATGGCTGCGCGCCATCGCCGATGAATTCGGCGTCAGCCGCGACCTCTTCGAACAGGTCACCGCCGCCCCCCGCGCCCGGGCACAGAAAGCCATCGCCACCCAGTCGCAGGAACTGCAGGGCAAGTCGGTCTTCTTCTTCCCCGACAGCCAGCTCGAAATTCCCCTCGCCCGCTTCCTCACCCGCGAATGCGGCATGACAGCAATCGAGGTGGGCACCCCCTATCTGCACGAGGGCCTCGTCGGCCCCGATCTCGACCTGCTTCCGAAAGGCCCGGTCATCAGCGAAGGTCAGGACGTCGACAAGCAGCTCGACCGTCAGCGCGCCGCCCGGCCCGACCTCACGGTCTGCGGCCTCGGCCTCGCCAACCCGCTGGAAGCTGAGGGTTTCTCCACCAAATGGGCCATCGAACTGGTCTTCACCCCGGTCCATTTCTACGAACAAGCCGGTGATCTGGCGGGGCTCTTCTCGCGCCCGCTGCGCCGCCGCGCCCTCCTCAGGAAGGAGGCCGCCGAATGAAGCTCACCCTCTGGACCTATGAAGGCCCGCCCCATGTGGGGGCAATGCGCGTGGCGACCGGCATGAAGGGGCTGCATTACGTGCTGCACGCCCCGCAGGGCGACACCTATGCCGATCTGTTGTTCACCATGATCGAACGCAGGAACCACCGCCCGCCGGTCACCTTCACCACCTTTCAGGCGCGCGACCTTGGCGCGGACACGGCCAACCTGTTCAAGGACAGCGCCCGCGACGCCTATGCCCGCTTCCAGCCGCAGGCGATGATCGTCGGCGCCTCCTGCACCGCCGAACTGATCCAGGACGATCCCGGCGGTCTGGCCGAGGCGCTCGGTCTACCCATCCCCGTGATCCCGCTGGAACTCCCCTCCTACCAGCGGAAAGAGAATTTCGGCGCAGACGAAACCTTCTTCCAGATCGTCAAGGCACTGGCCAAGCCGATGCCCCGGACTGAAGCGATCACCTGCAACATCCTTGGCGCGACCGCACTCGGCTTCCGCCACCGCGATGACGTGGCCGAGGTGACGAAACTCCTTGGCCTGATGGGCATCGCCGTCAACGTGGCCGCCCCGATGGGCGCGACCCCCGCCGACATCGCCCGCATGGGGCAGGCGCATTTCAACGTGCTGCTCTACCCCGAAACGGGCGAAACCGCCGCGCGCCACCTCGAACGCGCCTGTGGTCAGCCCTATACCAAGGTCGTTCCCATCGGCGTCGGCGCGACCCGCGATTTCCTGCATGAAGTCAGCGGCATAACAGGCCTTTCTCCGAAAGTGGATGAATCCGGCCTGCGCCTGCCCTGGTGGTCGGCATCGGTGGATTCGACCTACCTCACCGGCAAGCGCGTCTACATCTTCGGCGATGCCACCCATGTGATGGCCGCCGCCCGCATCGCCGCGACCGAGATCGGGTTCGAAGTCTGTGGCATGGGCTGCTTCAACCGCGAATTCGCCCGCCCCCTGCGTGCCGCGGCCAAAGCCTATGGCGTCGATCCCCTGATCACCGACGACTATCTAGAGGTAGAGGCCGAAATCGCCCGCCTGCAGCCCGAACTGATCCTCGGCACGCAGATGGAACGCCATATCGGCAAACGCCTCGGCATCCCCTGCGCCGTCATCTCCTCCCCCGTCCATGTGCAGGACTTCCCCGCCCGCTATTCGCCCCAGATGGGGTTCGAAGGCGCGAATGTGATCTTCGACACATGGATCCACCCCCTCGTCATGGGGCTGGAAGAACACCTCCTCACCATGTTCCGCGAGGATTTCGAATTCCACGACGAGGCCGGGGCCAGCCATCATGGGGCAAAGGCCACAGCGCGGGTGGAAGCCGAGGAACTGGGGGTTTCACACCCCCAGACCCCCGTGGGATACTTGAGAACAGATGAAGACACGGACGAGACGCGGGAAATCCCGGTCGTCACCCCTGCGGGCGAGGTTCTCTGGCTGCCCGATGCCGAACGCGAATTGAAGAAGATCCCCTTCTTCGTGCGCGGCAAGGCCAAGCGCAACACCGAGAAATACGCCGCCGACCGTGGCGTGACCAAGATCAGCGTCGACACACTCTACGAGGCCAAGGCCCATTATGCGCGATGACCGCTTCGCATCGCCGGACCTGACCGACGCGCCCAAGCGGGGCGACGGTGTCTATCGTTTCGTCATCGTCACGCTTGACGCCCATGCCGCAGGCCCCGCCGCCCGCGTGGCCCCCGCGCTTGCCAAGGATTTTCCGGGGATCGAGGTCTCCATCCACGCCGCCGCCGAATGGGCCGAAAACCCCGCAGCCCTCGCCCGCGCCAAGGCCGCGATCCGCGCCGCCGATATCGTCGTGGCCAATCTCCTCTTCATCGAAGAGCACATCACCGCCATCATCGACGACCTGCGCGCCGTGCGCGATGGCTTGGATGCCTTCGTCGGCGTCATCGCCGATCCGCAGATCGTCAAGATGACGAAGATGGGCGATCTGGACATGGCCAAGCCCGCCTCGGCCGCCATGCAGCTTTTGAAAAAGCTGCGCGGGTCGGGCGCCCCCTCGGGATCGTCGGGCGAAAAGCAGATGAAGATGCTGCGCCGCCTGCCCAAGATCCTCCGCTTCCTGCCCGGCAAGGCGCAGGACCTGCGGGCGTGGTTCCTGTCCATGCAATACTGGCTGGGCGGGTCCGACAACAACATCGAAGAGATGATCCGCTACCTCGTCTCGCGCTACTCGGCCAACCGCGATTGGAAAGCGGTTTCGGCCAAACCTCCGGTCGATTATCCGGATGTCGGGCTCTACCACCCCGACCTTCCGGCACGCATCACCACCAATGTGGCGGACCTCCCCCGCCCCGTGAATGCGGTGTCGACCGTGGGGCTTCTCATGCTGCGGTCTTATATCCTCGCCTCGGATACCGCGCATTACGACGCCGTGATCCGGGCCTTCGAGGCGAAGGGGATCGCCGTCCTGCCCGCCTTCGCAGGTGGTCTCGACGGCCGCCCCGCGATCGACGCCTTCTTCAAGGGGCGCTGCGACGCGATGGTCTCGCTGACCGGCTTCTCCCTCGTCGGCGGACCCGCCTATAACGACAGCCCCGCCGCCGTGGCCGCGCTGGAAGACCTGGACGTCCCCTACATCGCCGCCCACCCGCTGGAATTCCAGACGCTGGGGCAATGGGGGGCCTCGGGCGGCGGCCTCGGCCCGGTCGAAACCACCATGCTCATCGCGCTCCCGGAAATCGACGGCGCGACGAACCCCACCGTCTTTGCCGGACGCCATGACCTGAACGGCTGCGCAGGCTGCTTCAAGAATTGCCGCGCCGCCTCAGAAGAGGCCATCACCACCCGCGCCATGGCCCCCTGCTATGAACGCATCGACGCATTGGCCGACAAGACCGCCCGCCTTGCCACCCTGCGCCGCTCGCAAGTGGCCGACCGCAAGGTCGCCGTTGTCCTTTACGGCTTCCCCCCGAACGCGGGCGCGGCAGGCACCGCTGCCTATCTTGGCGTTTTTGAGAGCCTCTTCAACACGCTCCACGCGATGAAGGCCGAAGGCTACGACCTCACGCCCCCCGCCACGCTGGAAGACCTGCGCGAGGCGGTGATGGGCGGCTCGGCCCGCCTCTATGGCCAGCCCGCCAATGTCCACACCATCATCCCCGCCGCCGAAGTGGTCGCCAAGACGCGCTGGCTGTCGGATGTCGAACGCGTCTGGGGCCCCGCCCCGGGCCGTCTCCAGACCGACGGGCGCGGCGTCATGGTCCTTGGCGCACAATTCGGCAAGGTCTTCATCGGCCTCCAGCCCGTCTTCGGCTATGAGGGCGATCCGATGCGCCTTCTCTTCGAAAAGGGCTTCGCGCCGACCCATGCGATGACGACCTTCTACCGCTGGCTGCGCGATGATTTCGGCGCGGATGTGCTGCTCCACTTCGGGATGCATGGCTCGCTGGAATTCATGCCGGGCAAACAGGCCGGCGTGTCCGAGACCTGCTGGCCCGACCGGCTGATCGGCAACATGCCGAATGTCTATCTCTACGCCTCCAACAACCCGTCCGAGGCGACGCTGGCCAAGCGCCGCTCCAACGCCGTCACCATCACCCACCTGACCCCGCCCTTGGCCCAATCCGGCCTCTACAAGGGTTTGCAGGACCTCAAGGATTCCCTCTCCCGCTGGCGCGCCGCCGCCGATGACGCGCCCGACCGCGCCGATCTCTGGGCGCTGATCGTCGAACAGGCCCGCGCGGTGGACCTCGACTCGACCGACCCCGGCAAACTCTGGGTCAAGCTTCTGGAAACCGAAGGCGCGCTGATCCCCGATGGCCTGCATGTGCTGGGCCGCCCCATGGGCCCGAACGAGCGCCGCGACTACATCGACCTCATCGGCGCCACCGGGGCCGAGGCTCAGGCACTGGATGCCAAACTCCAAGCCCAGACCGAAATTCCCGCGATCCTCCGCGCCCTTGGCGGCCATTTCACCAGCCCCGTCCCGGGCGGCGACCTGATCCGCTCGACCGATATCCTGCCCACGGGCCGCAACATCCACGCCTTCGACCCGTTCCGCATGCCCACCGCCTTCGCGCTGAAGGACGGCGCGCACCAGGCCCAGCGCCTGCTCGACACCCACCCGACGCTGCCGCGCAGCGTAGCCCTCGTCCTTTGGGGATCGGACAACATCAAATCCGACGGCGGCCCGCTGTCCCAGGCCCTCGCCCTCATGGGCGCACGCCCCCGCTTCGACCATTACGGCCGCCTCTGCGGCGCGGACCTCATCCCGCTTGCCGAACTCGGTCGCCCCCGGATCGACGTGGTGATGACACTCTCGGGCATCTTCCGCGACCTCCTGCCCCTGCAAACCCGCATGCTGGCCGAAGCCGCATGGAAGGCCGCCGTGGCCGAAGAACCGCTCAGCCAGAACTTCATCCGCGCCCATGCGCTGGCCTATGCCGATGAAATGGGCGTGGACATGGAAACCGCCTCCCTCCGCGTCTTTTCCAATGCCGAAGGGGCCTATGGGTCCAACGTCAACATCATGGTCGGGTCCTCTGCCTTCGGCGAGGAAGACGAACTCGCCGATGCCTACGAGAACCGCAAATCCTTCGCCTATGGCCGGAACGGCAAGCCCGTCCAGAACGCGGCCCTGCTGCAGAAAACGCTCAAGGACGTGGACCTCGCCTATCAGAACCTCGAATCCGTGGAACTGGGCGTCACCACGGTCGACCAGTATTTCGACACGCTGGGCGGCATCGCCCGCGCCGTGAAACGCGCGCGCGGCGGGCAGGAAACCCCGATCTATATCGGTGACCAGACTCGCGGCGGCGGCACGGTCCGCACGCTCAAGGATCAGATCGCGCTGGAAACCCGGTCGCGCAGCCTGAACCCCAAATATTTCGAAGGCCTTCTCCGCCACGGCGCCGAAGGCGTCCGCCAGATCGAGGCGCAGGTGTCCAACACCTTCGGCTGGTCGGCCACCACCGCGCAGGTCGATCCGTGGGTCTATCAGCGTCTGTCGGAAACCTTCGTGCTGGACGAGGCGATGCGCCGCCGTCTGGCCGCCCTCAACCCCGAAGCCTCCTCCCGCATGGCCCAGCGCCTGCTCGAGGCGTCGGATCGCAACTACTGGCAACCCGATGCCGACACGCTCGCCGCGCTGCAACGCGCAGCAGACGAGCTTGAGGATCGACTGGAAGGGATCGCGGCGGAATGACCCAAGCGCGCACCCCCTCCTCCGAAAAGAAGGAAGATCAGGCATGAGCCCGAGAGACGAAATCCCGTTGCTGCGTGGTCAGGATGGCGAAGGCTCGGTGCAGGTGCATCAGGACTCCGCGCTCAAGATCGAAGGGGCCAAGGTCTTTTCCGTCTATGGCAAAGGCGGGATCGGCAAATCGACGACCTCGTCGAACCTCTCCGCCGCCTTCTCGGTGATGGGCAAGCGCGTGCTGCAGATCGGCTGCGATCCCAAGCATGACAGCACCTTCACCCTGACGGGCCGCCTGCAGCCCACGGTCATCGACATCCTGAAGGACGTCGATTTCCACGCCGAGGAACTGCGCCCCGAGGATTACGTCGCCACCGGCTGGAACGGCGTCAAATGCGTCGAGGCGGGCGGACCGCCTGCGGGCACCGGCTGCGGCGGCTATGTCGTGGGCCAGACCGTGAAACTGCTGAAACAGCACCACCTGCTGGAAGACACCGACGTGGTGATCTTTGACGTGCTGGGCGACGTGGTCTGCGGCGGCTTCGCAGCCCCCCTGCAACACGCCGACCGCGCCGTGATCGTCACCGCCAACGACTTCGACAGCATCTACGCCATGAACCGCATCATCGCCGCCGTTCAGGCCAAATCCGGCAACTACAAGGTGCAGCTTGCGGGCTGCGTCGCCAACCGCTCGCGCGAAACGGATGAGGTGGACCGCTACTGCGCCCGCGTGGGCTTCAACCGCCTCGCCCATATGCCCGATATCGACGCCATCCGCCGTTCGCGCCTCAAGAAGAAGACGCTGTTCGAGATGGATGACGAACAGGACATCGTCACCGCCCGGGCCGAATATCTGCGGCTGGCCGAAACGCTTTGGCGGTCGGTCGGCGGCCCCGGATCGACCCCCGATCCCCTGCCCGACCGCGACATTTTCGAACTTCTGGGATTTGACTGAGAATGCAGGACTATTCCGCCACGCTCTCCCGCGTCGAAGACTATTTCGACCGCAGCGCCACCAAGGTGTGGGAGCGCCTGACCTCTGACGCCCCCGTCAGCCGCATCCGCCAGACCGTCCGCGAAGGCCGCGACCGGATGCGCGCGATCATGCTGTCGCGCCTGCCCGCCGACCTGAAGGGCGCGCGGGTGCTGGATGCAGGCTGCGGCACGGGACTGATGACGGCAGAGCTTGCGGCACGTGGGGCCGATGTGGTGGCGGTGGACATCTCGCCCCAACTCATCGCCATCGCCGAACAGCGCCTGACCGATGACCTGCGCCCCCGCGTGACCTTCGCCGCGGGCGACATGACCAGCACGACGCATGGCCATTTCGACTTCGTCATGGCGATGGACAGCCTGATCTACTACCGCACCCCCGACATCGCGGCGGCGCTGCGCAAACTCGCCGACCGCACGTCGGGCCACATCACCTTCACCGTCGCCCCGCGCACGCCCTTCCTGATGACCTTCTTCACCATCGGCAAGGCCTTCCCCCGCGCCGACCGGTCGCCCACCATGATCCCGCAGGACTGGCGCGCCATTGCCCGCCACGCGGGCGGCTCGGTGGCAAAGGTCGAACGCGTCAGCCGCGGCTTCTACATTTCCGAATGTCTGGAGTATCGCGCATGATCCTCCGGAGGAAAGACCTGCAGAAGTTCACCGCCAACTGGCTTCCCTTCGCGGATGTCTCCTCCGAAGGCCTGCCCTTGGCGCAACTCCTGCGGCTGTCGCTCTTTCAGGTTTCGGTCGGCATGGCGCAGGTGCTGCTTCTGGGCACCCTGAACCGCGTGATGATCGTCGAACTCAGTGTCCCGGCCATGATCGTGGCCGCCATGATCGCCATCCCGGTGCTTGTCGCGCCCTTCCGCGCCCTGCTCGGCCACCGCTCCGACACCTACCGCTCGGCGCTGGGGTGGAAGCGCGTCCCCTATCTCTGGTTCGGCTCGCTCTGGCAGATGGGCGGGCTTGCCGTCATGCCCTTCGCGCTGCTGGTCCTCTCCGGCGACCGCACCTTCGAGGTGCCCTTCGCGGGCGAAGTGCTCGCCGCCATCGCCTTCCTGATGACCGGCCTCGGCATGCACATGACCCAGACCGCCGGTCTGGCACTGGCCTCCGACCGCGCCAGCGACGACACCCGCCCCCGCGTCGTGGCCCTTCTCTACGTGGCCAACCTCCTCGGCATGGGCATTTCGGCGCTGGCCATCGGCTGGCTCTTGCAGAACTTCGACCCGCTCACGCTGGTCAAGGTCGTCCAAGGCTGCGCCCTCGCCACGCTGCTCCTCAACCTCGTCGCGCTGTGGAAGCAGGAACAATTCCGCCCGATGTCCAAAGCCCAACGTGAGGAACCCCGCCCCCGCTTTGCCGATGCATGGGCCGATCTGATGGCCGGCGGCACGGCGGGGCGCCTGCTCGTCGTCGTCGTCCTCGGCACCCTTGGCTTCACCATGCAAGACGTGCTGCTAGAGCCCTACGGGGGCGAGATCCTCGGCCTCTCCGTCTCGCAGACCACCTTCCTCACCGCCATGTCGGCACTTGGCGCGCTGACGGGCTTCATCATTGCCGCCCGCTGGCTTTCGCGCGGGGTCGATCCCTACCGTCTTGCGGCACGCGGCATTCTTGCAGGCATCGCGGCCTTCTCCGCCGTGATCTTCGCCGCCCCTCTGCATTCCACCGCGCTCTTCTTCGCCGGTGCGGGCCTCATCGGCTTCGGCGGCGGTCTCTTCGCCATCGCCACGCTCACCGTCGCGATGACCATGCCGGTCGGCAGCCTTGCCGGGGCGGGCATCGCGCTGGGCGCATGGGGCGCGGCACAGGCCACGGCACAGGGCCTGTCGATCCTCATGGGCGGAACCATCCGCGACGTGGTGGGCCATCTGGCCGAATCCGGCATCCTCGGCACCGGACTGTCCGACCCGTCGCTGGGCTATTCCTTCGTCTATCACCTCGAAATCGGGCTGCTCTTCGCAACCCTCGTCGCTCTCGGACCTCTCGTCCGGCTGCGGCCTCTGCACGACTCGAACGACCTGTCTTCCGGCGATGCGCGCCTGCGCCTTGCCGAATTCCCAACCTGACCCCGGAGGACCACGAACATGGTAGGTGTCAACTTCTTTGGAAACTTCGATCTGGCAAGCCTGTCGATCTGGCTCTTCTGGGGCTTCTTCGCGTTGCTGATCTACTATCTGCAGACCGAAAACATGCGCGAAGGCTATCCGCTGGAGATGGAGGACGGCTCGCCCGCCCCGAACCAGGGCCCCTTCCCGGTGCCGAAGCCCAAGACCTTCAAACTGCCGCATGGCAAGGGCGAAGTGACCGTGCCCTCCGCCGCGAACGAGGCAGCCCACCGCCGCACCGATCTGGCTCTGGCCCGCACCGCCGTCTCCGAAGGCTTCCCCCACGCTCCAACCGGCAACCCGCTGGCCGATGGCGTCGGCCCCGCCTCTTGGGTGCCGCGCCGCGACGAGCCGGAACTTGACGGCCACGGCCATGCCAAGATCGTCCCGATGGGACAGGCCAAGGGCTTCGTCATCAGCGCCGGGCGCGACCCGCGCGGTCTGCCCGTGCAGGCCGCCGATCTGGAAGTCGTGGGCCGCGTCTCCGACATGTGGGTCGACGCCCCCGAACAGCTCGTCCGCTATCTGGAGATCGAGTTGAACGACGGCGGCAAGCGGCTGGTGCCGATGACGCTGGCCCGCATCTGGCAGGACCGTGTCCGCGTCCGGGCACTGGCTTCGGACAGCTTCGCGGGCATTCCGCAGACCAAATCCCTCACCACCGTGACGAAGCTCGAGGAAGACAAGATCTCGGGCTACGTGGCCGGGGGTTGGATGTACGACGCCGACAAGCGCAAGCACGGCTTCTGATGAAAAGGGGGGCGGCCTGCGCCCGGGCCGCCCCGTCTTACCCCAGCTCACGGAGGGTCTGAACGATGTCAGACCATGATGATTTCGCCTTCGACGTGGCCCCGGGCATTCCCGCGCCACTTCCCAAAGGGGAAGAGGTCCTCTGGCAGGGCCGTCCCGACACCTCCGCCCTCGCGAGAGAGGCATTCAAGATCCGCTGGATCGCCGGCTACATGGCGCTGATCGTGCTGTGGAAGGCTGGCGCCGGTTTCGTCGATGGCGGCATAGCCCTCGCCGTTCTGCGCGGTGTGCCCTATGTCGTGCTCGCCCTCGCCGCCGTCGCGGTGGTCTGGGTCCTCGCTTGGGCACAGGCGCGGGCGACGGTCTACACCATCACCTCGGCCCGCGTCCTGATGAAGATCGGCGCCGCCCTTTCGGTGACCTACAACATCCCCTTCGCACAGGTCGCCACAGCGCGCCTCGACCTCAAGCCGAGCGGCACCGGCACCGTCGCCCTTGAAACGATGGGCGATACCCGGCTCGCCTTCCTCGCCCTCTGGCCGCATCTGCGCCCGGGCCGCCTGAAGAAGACGGAACCCGCCCTGCGCTGCATCCCCGATGCCGAACGCGTGGCGAAACTCTTGGCCGAAGCCGCCGAAGCCCGCCTCGCCATCCCGCGCATCAGCCGCATCGATGCGGCGATGGGCGATGCCGTGGCCGCAGAGTGAAAGGGACAGTCATGCAAACCCGTCAACCCGCCCTGCACAACCAAAAAAGCGAGATGATCCCCACCGCCCTCCTGCGCGCCATGTTCGCGCTGGCGGTGACCACACTCGCCATCACGACGGCCGCCGTCGTCTCGGACCGCCCGACCGTGGGCCAGCCGAAACCGTCGGAGGTCGTCGAAAGCCGCGCGATCATCCTTCAGGGCCTCGATGCGCAGGCCGTGAAGGTGCTCAACCCCGACGGCACGCTTCTCGCGGACCTGCCGCATGGCGGCTTCATCACCGTGATCCAGAACGCCATGGCGCGCGAGCGTCTCACCCATCGGGTCGAAGGGAACCCGCCCATCAACATCGTCCGCTACGCCAATGGCCGCCTCGTCGCCGAAGACCCCGAAACGGGTTGGAGCGCCGAGCTCTACGCCTTTGGTGCCGACAACAAAGCCGCGTTTGAACGGCTGCTTGATCAATAAGGGAACCGAGACATGGGACTTTTGACCAGAGAGAAAGAACAGGTGCCTTGCACCGTCGAGGTGAGTCATCGCTTCGAAAGCCTGCACGCACATGTGCGTTTCAACAACGGCGCCGTGGTCCATCCCGGTGACGAGGTTCTCGTCCACGGCACGCCCGTCATGGCGGCCTATGGCGAGGTCGTCATCGAAGACCGCACCGCCACGATCACCCGCGCAAGCTGGCTTGAACGCCAATGGACCCGCCTCACCGGCGATCTGGAGTTCATGGAGCTGTGCGAATTCTCCTTCTCTGAAGAGGTGACGCTGTGAACGCCCACGCTCAACCGCAGCACGACACGACCCACGGCGAGCTGCACGCCGAAATGGCCGACGCCTTCGACACCACCGCGATGGCGACCGAGACGACGCTTCTCAACCCGCGCTTCTACACCACCGATTTCGACGAGATGGACCGCATCGACGTCAGCCCCGTGCGCGCGGAATGGGACAAGCTTTTGGAACAGATGAAGTCCGACCCGAACAAGGGCCACTTCAAGAAGAACGCCGATTGGGACAAGGTCGATTGGCAGGGCATGGACCCCGCCCTGCGGGTGGAGTTCATCGACTTCCTCGTGTCCTCCTGCACCGCCGAATTCTCCGGCTGCGTGCTCTACAAAGAGATGAAGCGTCGCGGCACCAACCCCGACATCTGCGAGCTGTTCAGCTACATGTCGCGCGACGAGGCCCGCCACGCGGGCTTCATCAACGACGCCCTGCGCGAGGCGGGAGTGGCCGTCAACCTCGGCTTCCTGACCAAGGCCAAGAAATACACCTACTTCCGACCGAAGTTCATCTACTACGCCACCTACCTGTCGGAAAAGATCGGCTACGCCCGCTACATCACCATCTACCGGCACCTTGAGGCGCATCCCGAACACCGCTTCCACCCGATCTTCAAGTGGTTCCGGGAATGGTGCAACGACGAGTTCAGCCATGGCGAGGCCTTCGCCCTCCTCATGCGCACCGACCCCAAGCTGACCCAAAGCTTCGCTAACAAGCTCTGGATCCGCTTCTTCCTGACGGCCGTCTATTCCACCATGTGGGTGCGCGACCATGCCCGCGTCGATTTCCACAACGCCCTCGGCGTGGACATCGACTGGTATGACCAAGAGGTCTATCGCAAGACCTCCATCATCGCACGGCAGGTCTTCCCGGTCGAACTCGACATCGACCACCCGCGCTGGATCCCCGGCCTGCGCCGCATGGATCAGGCCATGCGCGACATGGACAGCGCCAAGCGCAAGGGCGGCATCGCAGGCTGGATCGGGCACAAGACCGCCTCGGCCCGCGCCATGCTTGCCTTCGCGGGTCTCTACCTGATCCCGGTCAAGCACATGACGCCCCCGGCCAATGTCCGGCTGGAGCCGTCCTTTTGACCCCCAAACAAGCATATCGCCGCGCAAGCGGTGATTGCGGCGGCGGGATGGGCGCGTCCCACCGCCCGGCGCGGTCCCCCTCAGAAGGGGGGGGCCGCGCATGAATTCCCCGTGGATCGCCGCCGTCGCGGCCCTGTTCCTGTGGTGGTTCTCGACCGGCATCATCCTGTGGCGCGTCAAGCATGCCGACAGGGAAGGCCGCGACGCCCATCTGTGGAACGTGATCCTCGGTCTGCCCCTGCTGCTCGGCGGCTTCGTCGCCCTGCGCCACACCCTGCAGGACGGCACCCCGACCGGCGCCTTCGTCGCCTTCGTGGCGGCGCTGGCCATCTGGGGCTGGCTGGAACTCGCCTTCCTCTCGGGCATCATAGCAGGCCCCAACACCAGCCCCTGCCCGCCCTACGCACCCCTCTGGGAACGCTTCTTCCGCGCTGTCGGCACGATCCTGTGGCACGAACTGGCTCTCATGGGCACGCTGGGCGTCATCGCCCAGATCAGCGAAGGCGCCACCAACCGCTTCGCCCTCTGGACCTTCGCGATCCTGTTCTTCGCTCGCATCTCGGCCAAGCTGAACCTCTTCTTCGGCGTGCCGCGCATCCATACCGAATTCTTGCCCCGGCCCTTGGCGCATCTGTCCAGCCATTTCCGCCGCGCCTCCATGAATGCCTTCTTCCCGGCCTCCGTGACCGCCCTCTCCTTCGCCAGCGCCTGTTTCCTCGAACGGCTCTGGTCCGCCCAGACCGACGGCCAAGTGATCGGCTACACGCTCCTTTCCGCGCTTACCCTGCTCGCCCTCCTTGAACACTGGTTCATGGTGGTCCCGCTCCCCGACCAGAAACTCTGGCGCTGGATGCTTCCCGCCCAGCGACCCGACATGACGACAGCCAAGACAACGGGCCTCACAAGACCCGACCAGCCACTGACAGTGAGGAAGTGATCCCCATGGACTTCGACGCAATCTTCCAGGACCAGCTCGACACGCTCAAGGCCGAAGGCAATTACCGCGTCTTCGCCGATCTTGAACGTCGCTGCGGCTCCTTCCCCAAGGCTGCCAACCACAAAGACGGCAAGGTGCGCGACGTCACGGTCTGGTGCTCGAACGACTATCTTGGCATGGGCCAGAACGCGACCGTCGTGAAGGCGATGGTCGAGGCGGTGCAGACCTGCGGCACGGGCGCGGGCGGCACGCGCAACATCTCGGGCACCAACCATCACCACCTGCTTTTGGAACGCGAACTCGCCGACCTGCACGGCAAGGAAGCGGCACTTCTCTTCACCTCGGGCTATGTCTCGAACTGGGCCGCCCTCTCCACCCTCGGCGCGCGCATCCCCAATGCGGTCATCCTGTCGGACGAGAAAAACCACGCCTCCATGATCGAAGGCATCCGCCATTCCCGCGCCGACAAGGTGCTGTGGAAGCACAACGACTGGCGCGACCTTGACCGCAAGCTTCACGCCGTGGGCGACCGGCCCAAGATCGTGGCGTTTGAATCCGTCTATTCCATGGATGGCGACATCGCGCCCATCCGTGAAATCGTCGAGGTCTGCGAAGCCCACGGCGCGCTGTCCTATATCGACGAGGTTCATGCCGTGGGCATGTACGGCCCCCATGGCGGCGGCGTGACCGAGGAACTCGGCCTCGCCCACCGCATCGACCTGATCGAAGGCACGCTAGGCAAAGCCTTTGGCTGCGTCGGCGGCTATATCACCGGATCGGACGCGCTCTGCGATTTCGTGCGCAGCTTCGCCTCGGGCTTCATCTTCACCACTGCCCTGCCTCCCGCCGTCGCGGCCGCCGCCGCCGCCTCGATCCGCCATCTGAAGCAGTCGGACGAAGAACGCCGCGCGCAAAAGGCCAACGTGGCCAAGCTGCGCGCCCGGCTCGACCGCGCGGGCATCCCGCATCTGGCCAATGACAGCCACATCATCCCCGTGATGATCGGCGATCCGGTGAAATGCCGCATGATCTCCAACATCCTGATGGATGACTGGGGCATCTATGTGCAGCCGATCAACTATCCCACCGTCCCCAAGGGCACGGAACGGCTGCGCATCACCCCCGGCCCGCTGCATTCGGACGCCGATATAGACCACCTCGTGACCGCACTTGCCTCCCTCTGGCAGCGCTGCGCAGTGGCGCACGCGGTGGCATAGGCGAAAATCATCACAACGCCATCACGAAGACTTGCCAGACAGTCCGGGCGAACCACATTAGACTGCGCCGAGAAACCGGGAGGATCCCCATGAAGACCAGACTTACTGCCCTTGCCGTCCTTTCCACCGTCCTCGCTGCCCCCGCCTTTGCAGCAGGTGACGCCGAAGCGGGCGCCAAGGTGTTCAACAAGTGCCAGACCTGCCACGTCGTCGCCAATGAGGCGGGCGAAGTGCTGGCTGGCAAGAATGCGAAGACCGGGCCGAACCTCTACGGCGTCGTGGGGCGCGCTGCGGGAACCTACCCGGAATTCAAATATGGCGAGTCCATCGTCGCGCTCGGCGCCGGCGGCTATACTTGGACCGAGGCCGATCTGGCCGTCTACCTCGCCGACCCGGCAAAGTTCCTGAAGGAAAAGCTGGGCGACGACAAGGCGAAGTCCAAGATGGTCTTCAAGCTGAAGGATGAGGCGGAAGCCGCCAACGTGGCAGCCTTCCTCGCCTCCTTCTCCGCCGCTCCGGCCGCCGAAGGCGAGGCCGCACCGGCCGAAGGCGAAGCGACCAACTGATCCGTCTCGACGGACGGAAGAAGGCCCGTCTGCCCCTTGGCAGGCGGGCCTTTTTCTTTGTCGCGCGCGGCACCGTCCGGCCGATGGATCCTTGCCAAAGGGTCACCCCACCGCGCGCTGCGTGCCCACAGTTTGCTGCACAAAAGGCGGCACTAAACAGGGCACAGCCGATGCGCGGCCCCAGCCGCTAGACCGACACCGTCGCCCGCAGCGTATCCTGCGACAGTTCCGCCTTCGTCCCCTGCAACGCCACCGCCCCGCGCTTAAGGACGTAGAACCGGTCCGCCAGCCCATAGGCGAAGTCAAAATACTGTTCCACCAATATGATAGCCATGTCACCCTTGCCCCGCAGATAGGAAATCACCCGTCCAATCTGCTGGATGATATTGGGCTGGATGCCCTCTGTCGGCTCGTCCAGCAGCAGCACGCGCGGCTTCATGATCATCGCCCGCGCGATGGCCAGCTGCTGCTGCTGCCCGCCCGAAAGATCCCCCCCCCGCCGATGCCCCATATCCTTAAGCACCGGGAAAAGCTCATAAATTTCATCGGGAATGCGGTGCTCCGACTTCGGCAGCAGGGCAAAGGCCGTCTCCATGTTCTCCGTCACCGTCAGCAGCGGAAAAATCATCCGCCCCTGCGGCACCACCGCCAACCCCCGTTGCGCCATGCCCTGCGGCGGCACCTTCGGCACCTCTTCCCCGGCAAGGAAAAGCTTGCCCCCCGACCGTGGATGCGTTCCCGCCAAGGCCTTGAGAAGAGAGGTTTTTCCGACCCCATTCGTGCCCATCACGCAGGTCACCTCACCCGCCTTGGCCTCCATGTCGATGCCATAAAGGATCTGCGACCCGCCGTAATGCAGCGTCAGCCCTTCGGTCCTGATCATCACCCGCGCCCCAGATAGACTTCGATAACCTGTTGATTTTTCGTGACATGATCCAGCGACCCTTCCGCCAGAACCGCGCCTTCATGCAGCACGGTCACCTTGCAGTTCAGCCGCCGGACGAAGTCCATGTCATGCTCCACCACCACCACCGCGCGGGTTTTTGCCATTTCCACCAAGAGGTTGGTCGTATGCTCCCGCTCTGCCAAGGTCATGCCCGCCGCCGGTTCATCCACCAAGAGCAGCCGCGGCTCCTGCGCCAGAAGCATGCCGATCTCCAGCCATTGCTTCTGCCCGTGGGACAACTCCCCTGCCTTGCGCGGCAACTGGTCGGCCAGCCCCACCTCCTGCGCCAAGGCATCCACCTTGGCGCGATCCTGTGGCCCTTCCTTCCAGAACAGTACGCGCCACGGCGCTCGATGCGCCTTCAGCGCCATGGTCAGGTTCTCGGCCACCGACTGATCTTCGAACACGGTCGGCCGCTGAAACTTCCGCCCCACGCCGATCCGCGCGATCTCCGCCTCAGTCAAGGATAGAAGGGAAACCGAACGTTCCCCGAAGGTTACCGATCCCGCATCTGGCCGCGTCTTGCCCGTGACGATGTCCATGAAGGTGGTCTTACCCGCACCGTTGGGCCCGATGATGGCCCGCAATTCCTGTGCACCGATGGAGAAGGACAGGTTGTTGATCGCGCGGAACCCGTCGAATGTAACCGACACGCCCGACACTTCCAGAAGCGCGCTCATTTCATCGCCTCCTTCTCCTGCAGGGAACTGTCATCCGGGCCCAGCGCCGCCCCCTTCCGGTCAGGGCTACGCCGCCCCTGCCACAAGTCGAACAGACCGCCGATCCCCTTCGGCGCAAACAGCGTGACGGCCACGAAGGACAGACCCAGCAGCACCAGCCACCAATCCACCCAATTGATCGTGTAAAAGCCGAGCGGGATCGACGGCGCCCGCCCACCGGTGAACCACGAGGACAGAAGCGAAACAAACGCCGCCCCGATCACTGCACCATAAAGCCGCCCCCGCCCGCCGATGGCCACCCAGACGGCCAGATAGATGGACGCGATGGGGGCAAGCTCTGCAGGATTGATGATCCCCGCCTGCGGATAGTAAAGCGCCCCGGCAATCGCCGCGATCACCGCCGTCAGGGTGAAGACGAAAAGCTTATACCCTTCAACGGAATAGCCCAGAAACCGCACCCGCTGCTCGTCGTCGCGGATAGCCCGGATCACCGAGCCGAACTTGCCAGACACCACCCAAGCCAGCAGCACATAGCCCGCGCCCAAGGCAAAGGCCGACGCCCAGAAGAACCAGATCGACAGGTCATCCTGCGACACGTCGGACAGCCCGGGAAGGTTTTGCAGGCCCGATAGCCCGTTATTGCCGCGCAGTCCGCTGTCATTCTGGAAAAGATACAGCGCCAGCGCCAGCGTCATCGCCTGCGTCAGGATCGACAGATAAACCCCTGTCACCCGGCTGCGGAAAGCGAGCCATCCGAAGATCAGCGCCAGCACACCGGGCACCGCCACGACAAGGAAAAGCTGCCCCCAGAAGCTGTGGGCAAAGGCCCAGATCGGCGGAAACTCCGACGCGCCAACGACACCGAAGATTTGCACGGCAATGCCTTGCCGTACCTCTTCGGGCGTAGCGGGAAGTCCACCCTGCGCCAATGCCGCGACCACAATCTCTTCGGTCCGCGCATACATCAGCCACATGCCCAGCATGTAGCCGCCCAGCGCGAAGAAGGCCATGTGGCCAAGGGAGAGGATCCCCGCATAGCCCCAAATCAAGTCCATGGCCAAGGCGACGAGGCAAAGGCACAGCGTCTTGCCCAGCGTCTTGACAAAAGAGGTGGAGATGAAGGCCACCCCATAGGCCTCGGACAGGACCGTCACGCCCAGCGTGAACAGCGCAAGGATCAGGATGAACCAAAGAACGGAGGGGTTCTTCGCCAAGAAGGACCGCTCAGTGAAGGTCTGGCGCGTCATGTCAGCCTCGCGCGGATGTCGGCGTCTGACCGGGGGCCAGCCCCCGGACCCCCGGGATATTTCTGGACAGAAGATGGGACATTCATCGCCTCAATCCCCCGCTGCGCGGCCCTTGAGGGCGATGATCCCCCGCGGACGGAACTGAATGAAAAGGATGATGAAGAGGATCATGTAGGTCTGCGCTGCCAGAGTATTGGACGGGTTCAGCCACTCGATCCCCTTCTGCAGCGCCCCGATCAGCGCGGCACCGGCCAGCGTGCCCCAGATGTTGCCAACGCCACCCACGACCACGGTCATGAAACTCTGCACGATGTAGTCGGACCCAAGTTCCGAGGTGACTTTGGCGAAAAGGCCGATGGCCACGCCCGCGATCCCGGCGATGCCCGACCCGATCCCAAAGGTCAGCATGTTGATCCGGTCGGGATTGATGCCCATGCTGGCTGCCATCGACGGGTTCTGCGTCACTGCACGCACCTCAAGCCCCAGCCGCGTCCGCTTCATCAGCCACAGGAAGAACAGCAAGAAGGCCATTGCCAGCACGAAGATCGCAATACGGATGTAGCTGATCGACACCACGTCGTTGAAGGTCAGCGCCCCGTCCAGCCATGCAGGCGCAGTCAGTGGGCGGGCCTGCGTCCCGAAGATGTTCTTGGCAATCTGTTGCAACGCGATGGAGATGCCGAAGGTCGCAAGCAGCGTCTCAAGCGGCCGCTTGTAAAGATGCCGGATCACCAGCCGTTCCATCGCGACACCTGCCGCGAAGGTCACCGCAAAGGCCAAAGGCAGCGCCACGATGATCGACAAAGTATGGTTGGCGATGAACAGTTGCACGACATAGCCCGTATAGGCCCCCATCATGATAAACTCGCCATGCGCCATGTTGATGACGCGCATGACGCCGAAGGTGATGGCAAGGCCGATCGCCGCAAGGAAGTAGATCGAGGCGAGCGAGATCGCATCCAGTGCAAGGTCCGCGGCCTGCATCGCGCCGACCTTCGTGGTGATCGCATCAAGCGCGGACCGCGCCGCCGCTGTCACGGCTGAGTCGGGTTCCTCGTAGACTTCGGCAAAGCGATGGGCCGCGATGGCGGCGGCCACTTCCGCATCCGTCGCGGCCGGGGGCACAGTCCCCGCCGCTTCGAGCGCGGTATAGGCGCGGTCACGCGTCGCTTGCGTGCCCAGTTCCGACACCGGGACACCCGCCACGGCCCCGTCCACGATGTTGGCCAGCAGTGCTGCCCGAGCCTCTTCCACCGTCAGGCGGGCCGGGGCCATCCCTGTGGTCACCAGAAGATCGTAGGCCTCCTCCTCCGTCAGGTCCTCTCCGGGCACGAGGTCCCGCGCAAGGTTCGCGCCTTCGGGCAGATCACCCGTGAAGGCGATGCGCGAGGTGGCAAGCAGTGGGTTCAGTGCGCCGCGCAGATCCAGACCCAGATCGGCGCCGAACCCGGTGATTGCGGCCACGCGCGCCGCGCTGTCGGGATCGAAGCGCAGGGTCAGCAGGCGTTCCAGACGTTCCTTCTGTGCCTTCAGTGCCGGATCCGCCTCGCCCGGAATGGCGGCGCGAAGGGGGGCCAGATGCGCCTCTTCGGGGTCGCGGGCTATGGAGGTGAGCGCCTCGGCCCGCCGCGCGGGATCGGGGTCGGACAGGGTGAATTGCACCAGCGCCGTCGCAATCAGGCCCCGCACCCCGGCATTCGGGCGCAACTCCACGACATCGGATTTCGGTGCCGTGCCCGCATCGGCACCCGTCAGATCGCGCAGAAGCCAGCTGTCGCCACTCGCCTCGATCAGAAAGAAGGTGCCATCCGCCTTGCGCAGGCCCAGTCCTTTTTCGGCCCATGCGGCCAGAACGGTGGCGGCGACCGGGTCGCCACTGGCGGCCAGTGCGTCGATCACCGGGGCGATCTTGGCGCGCGTCGGCTTTTCGATCAGCGCGCGGTTTTCGGTCAGGATATCGGTCGCCGTGTCTTGCGCCTGCGCCAGTCCTGGCAGGGCCAGCAGCAGCAGCGCCGTGGCAAGGGAAAGAAGGAAATGTCGCATCATACCCTGCGGCAAGAAAAGGGGGGGCCGGATCATCCGGCCCCCCGCATGTCACGTTCGGATCAGTAGTTGGACTTGATCTGGACGCAGGTCTTCGTCTCGGTGTTGTACATCCCGCAGTCGAGGGTCTGCCAATCCGCCTCCAGCACCGCCGATTCCGGCAGGAAGTCGGTCCAAGCATCGCCCGCGACAGGTTCGGTCTGGCTGATGATGTCGAACTGACCATCCGCCCGAATCTCGCCGATCAGAACCGGCTTGGTCAGGTGGTGGTTCGGCAGCATCTTGGCGATGCCCCCGGTCAGGTTCGGCACTTCAAGGCCATACATCGCTTCGCGCACGGCATCCACATCGGTGGTCCCGGCCTTTTCCACGGCCTGAACCCACATGTTGAAGCCGATCACATGGGCTTCCATCGGGTCATTGGTCACGCGATCCGGGCCTGCAAAGGCCTTCCACTTTTCGATAAAGGCCGCGTTTTCAGGGGTGTCGGCCGACTGGAAGTAGTTCCACGCAGCGAGGTGGCCCACGAGGTTCGACGTATCCAGACCCGAAAGTTCCTCTTCACCCACCGAGAAGGCAACGACCGGGATCTCGTCCGCCGAAACGCCCGCGGCAGCCAGTTCCTTGTAGAAACCGATATTGGCATCGCCGTTGATGGTGGAGATCACGCCGACCTTCTTGCCATCCGCGCCCAGCGCCACGACATCGGCCACGATCTTGGACCAGTCGGAATGGCCGAAAGGCGTGTAGTTCACGAAGATGTCTTCCTTCGCGATGCCTTTGGAGATCAGGTAGGACTCAAGGATGTTGTTCGTGGTGCGCGGATAGACGTAGTCCGTGCCCAGAAGCGCGAATTTCTCGACGCCAAGTTCCTCGAGGAAGTAGTCGGTGGCCGGGATCGCCTGCTGGTTCGGGGCGGCACCGGTGTAGAACACGTTCTTGGACGACTCCTCGCCCTCGTACTGCACCGGATAGAACAGAAGGCCGTTCAATTCTTCGATGACCGGCAGCACCGACTTGCGGCTGACCGACGTCCAGCAGCCGAACATCACGTCAACGTTCGACACGGTCAGCAATTCGCGCGCCTTTTCGGCAAAGAGCGGCCAGTCCGAGGCCGGGTCGACGACGACCGCCTCAAGCTGCTTGCCCAGCAGGCCGCCCTTGGCGTTCTGCTCTTCGATCAGCATCAGCATCGTGTCCTTGAGCGTCGTCTCCGAAATCGCCATCGTGCCCGACAGCGAATGCAGGACGCCGACCTTGATCGTCTCATCTTGCGCCAGCGCGGTGGTGGCGAGGGCCATGCCCATCGCTCCGCCCAGCATCATCCCCTTCAATCCGTTCATGGATAATCCTCTCTCGAGGCCACCCGAAGGCACCCTTCCCTTTCCGGGATGGGGTGACTATCTTCGAGAGGCAACTCTGGTTGCACCCCGTGCGGCGGGGGCGGACTTCCACATCATGTCCCCTGCCGCACATCTTTTCTTTCACGGCGGTCGCAGCGACCCCGCAAGGCAGAGAAGACCGCCAACGCCGCGATGCGGCAACCGCTGCCGCGAGAACGAGCAATGCGGAATTTCAAACCCAAGGTTTCCGCACAAACCTTTCGCACATCCGGCCACTACGCCGCCTTTTTGGGCATTCACAAAGCCCCGACACCGCGACTCAGGCCGGATGCGGGCCATAATGCGTCGGAAATGCGAAAGGCCGGCCCCCTCGGGACCGGCCTCTCCGCATCCTGCCTGCAAATCAGGCAGCCAAGACCAGCCCGCCTTCGCGGCACAGGAAGTCCACGACATCCGGCACGCCCACGCCCTGCCGCAGCCGCGCCATGACATAGGGCCGCTGTCCGCGCGCGCGCTTCGTATCTTCTTCCAGCAGCACAGGGTCCACGCCCACATAGGGCGCGAGGTCCGTCTTGTTCACCACCAGCAGATCGGACCGCGTCACGCCCGGCCCACGCTTGCGCGGGATATCCTGGCCGGCCGCAGTGTCGATCACGTAGATCGTGAGGTCGGCCAGTTCCGGGCTGTAAGTCGCCGCCAGATTGTCCCCCCCGCTTTCGATCAGGATCAGGTCAAGGTCCGGAAAGGCCCCGCGCAGATCGGCCACGGCGGCAAGGTTGATCGAGGCATCCTCGCGGATCGCAGTATGGGGGCAGCCCCCCGTCTCCACCCCCCGGATACGCTCCACGGGCAAGACCTGCGCGCGCATCAGGTATTCGGCATCCTCGCGCGTGTAGATGTCATTGGTGATCACCGCCATGGAGCAGCGATGCGCCAGGGCGCGGCAAAGCTGTTCGGTGAGGGTCGTCTTGCCAACGCCCACCGGCCCTCCGATTCCGACTCGCAGGGGTCCGTTCGCTTTCATGTCTTGAAGATCCTCACATCCATGCCTTCATGCCGCATCGCGGCCAGATCGGCCCCCAAAGCCGCACTCGAGATGTCATCGACCGACAGAAGCGCCGCCTCTTCTGCCAATCGCGCGATCAGCGGGTGCAGGCGCGACAAAGCCGCCTGCCCGTCATTCTGGCCCAAGGGCACGAAGCGGACCGCCGCCGAGACAAGATTCGAGGCGAAGGCATGCAGGTAGAGCGCGATCACATCGCGCTTTTCCAGCCCCAGCCCCGCTGCGGCCGCCCCGACAGCCACCGGCAAGGGCCGCTCTGGCACCGCCTCGCCAGTCAGCGCGGCAACGGTGCGGGCGAAGGCTGCGCCTTGCTCGGCCACCTCGCGCAGCCGTTCCGCGGAAGGCTGGAGCGCCACGCACAAGGCGGCAAGACCGTCGTGATCCCCCCCCGGTTCAAGTGCGGCGGAGAGAAGGATCGCATCCTGCTTGCCCGCGCCAAAGCGCAGCACGTCCGACAGCCAGCCTTCGAGATCGGCGCCCGAGCGGATGCCGCCATCGGCGATCACCTGTTCCATGCCGTGCGAATAGGCGAAGGCCCCCGTCGGGAATGCGGGCGAGAGCCATTGCACCAGTGTCATCAGGGCGGCGGTCACTCTTCGGCGACCTCTGGTTCGTCCTCGACGCGGCGGAAGGCATGGGTTTGAACATGCAGCGGTCCATGGGCATGCGGGAGCGAGAAGACATGCGGCACATGGCCGTGGCCATGGTCATGGCCCATGGTGCGCCCATGCCCGTAGGCCCCGCCTTCCGGTCGGAACGGGGCCATGGCGTGCGTGACCTGCGCACCAAGCTGCACCAGCATCGCCTTCAGCACATGATCGTCCCGGATCACCAGCCGATCCGACCCGATCTCGCAAGGCGTATGACGGTTTCCGATATGCCAGGCGAGGCGGGGCAGATCGCCCGTCACTTCCAGCACAGGTTCGGCGGCGGCTTCGATCGCGATCAGGCGGCCATCGAGTAGTTCGAAGGCATCCCCCGCCTCGGCGCTGATGGTTTCGGGAAGGTTCACCAGAACCCCAAGCCCGCCTTCGGTCACCAGCCGCTTGCGACGCAGGAAGCGGTCCTCATAGCCCAGCACCACCTTGTCGGCCACGGCGCGACCCGCAAGGTCCGCCGCGCGCACGAGGGCCATCGCGTTGGGGTAATCTGCCATAGTCCTCCTCCTTTCCTTTGCCATCTGCATCGATGCTATCACCCCGATCGGGGCGCGTCCTCACGCCTTGTTAATCCCGTCCTGCGACCCTTCGATCACCCAGAACGGAGTCGCTCATGCACCCCATCGCCGCCGCCGACGAACTTGCCGAAATCCGCGCCGAAATCGCCCGCCTTCAGACGCGCGAGGCTGAGTTGCGCGCCACACTTGCTTCCGCCCCGCAGGACATGCTGATCGGTCGCTGGCACCGGGTCGAGGTGACGGAGCAACGGGTGCTTCGGTTCGACAGCGCGCTCCTGCCGCGCGAGATCCGCGAAAATCCGGCTTTCTGGCGTGAAAGCCTGCGGACAGTCGTCCGCACCCTCCCGGTTCAGGCCCGTGGGCCGCGTCCCGGCTGGCCGATCAGGCGGTCGGGGCAGAGCACAGCCTCGGGGCGTTCGATGCATTGACGCCTGCTTTGTCACCGCCGCGCCCCAGTGTCAGAACAGGAAATAGCGCTGCGCGAGCGGCAGTTCCCGTGCCGGTTCGCAGGTAAGCAGAACGCCATCGGCCCGCACCTCGTAGGTTTCCGGATGCACCTCGATCGTCGGGGTCGCATCGTTCAGGCGCATGTCGCGCTTGCCGATGCCCCGGCAGCCTTCGACGGCCAGCAAGTCCTTGGCAAGACCCAGCGACCCCTTCAGATCCGCCTCCAGCCCCGCCTTGGAGACGAAGGTGACGGCATTCCTTTCCACGCTGCGGCCATAGGCGCCGAACATCGGGCGCGTGTGCACCGGCTGCGGCGTGGGGATCGAGGCGTTGGGGTCCCCCATTTGCGCCACCACTATACAGCCGCCGATCAGCACCATCTCGGGCTTGGCGCCAAAGAAGGCGGGCGACCACAGGACGAGGTCCGCGCGCTTGCCTTCTTCAACGCTGCCGATATGGGGGGAAAGGCCATGCGCGATGGCTGGGTTGATGGTGTATTTCGCGATGTAGCGGCGGACGCGCAGGTTGTCATTGGCGCCCTGCTCTCCCTCCAGCCGCCCGCGCTGCACCTTCATCTTATGCGCCGTCTGCCAGGTGCGGGTGATGACCTCGCCCACCCGGCCCATGGCCTGACTGTCGGAGGAAATCACCGAAAAAGCCCCGATGTCGTGCAGGATATCCTCGGCCGCGATGGTTTCGCGCCGGATGCGGCTTTCGGCGAAGGCCACATCCTCGGGCACCTTGCGATCAAGGTGGTGGCAGACCATGAGCATATCGAGATGCTCTTCGATCGTGTTCACCGTGTAGGGCATGGTGGGGTTGGTGGACGAGGGCAGCACGTTCTGGCTGCTGACAACCTTGATGATATCCGGCGCATGGCCACCCCCGGCCCCTTCGGTATGAAAGGCGTGGATCGTCCGGCCCCGGATCGCGGCCAGAGTATTCTCGACAAAGCCGCTTTCGTTCAGCGTGTCGGTATGGATCATCACCTGCACATCCATTGCATCGGCCACCGTCAGGCAGCAGTCGATGGCGGCGGGGGTCGTGCCCCAATCCTCGTGCAGCTTCAGGCAGGAGGCCCCAGCGCGGACCTGTTCCTCTATCGCGGCGGGAAGCGAGGCATTGCCCTTGCCGGCAAAGGCGAGGTTCATGGGAAAGGCATCCGCCGCCATCAGCATGCGCCCGATATGCCAAGGCCCCGGCGTGCAGGTGGTGGCCAGCGTGCCATGTGCAGGCCCCGTGCCGCCGCCCAGCATGGTGGTGATCCCGGAATGCAGCGCGTCGTCGATCTGCTGCGGGCAGATGAAATGGATATGGGCGTCCATCCCGCCCGCCGTCAGGATGCGCCCTTCGCCGGCGATGATCTCGGTCCCCGGGCCCACGATCACATCCACGCCCGGCTGGGTGTCGGGGTTGCCTGCCTTGCCGATCTTGGCGATGCGCCCGTCGCGCAGGCCGACATCGGCCTTGTAGATGCCCGTCCAATCCACGATCAGCGCATTGGTGATGACCGTGTCCATCGCCCCGCCCGCGCGGGTGATCTGGCTTTGCCCCATCCCGTCGCGGATCACCTTGCCCCCGCCGAATTTCACCTCTTCACCATAGCGCAAAGCGTTGGCCCCGGAGGAGGACCGTTCTGCGATCAGGTCCCGCTCCACCTCGATGATAAGGTCGGTATCACCCAGACGGACCCTGTCCCCGACGGTGGGACCATACATATCGGCATAGGCGGCGCGGGGAATGGCGAAGGGCATCGGGTGACTCCTTGGTCAGGAAAGGGCGTGAAGGGCGAAGGGGGAAGCGGTCATCCCTTGGTCCGCCGTCTGCCCGATGGCGCGCAGATGTTTCCTGCGCCGGGGGCTGCGGTGGCGACACCGGGCATCCACCATAGCGCCATCTGAAAGGCCCCGCTCACCATCTTTTGCTGCATGTCGAGCAGACCGAAGGCCATCGCCATCTGCATCCGCACCAGATCAACCGGCATCATCCTGCCCCCTCCTCTGCGAGAAACCGTTCATCGACCGGCACCTGAAGCGCGGTCGCAAGCGCATTGGTCTGCGCTGCCATGGCGATGACCGCCATCAGCTCGCCCTGCTGCGCCGCGGTCATTCCCTTGGCCTTGGCGGCGGCGGTGTGGGAATGGATGCAGTAGCTGCAGCCATTGGTGACGGAGACTGCGATATAGATCATCTCTTTGACCAAAGGGTCGAGGTGGCCCGGGCCCATCACCGCCTGCAGCCGGTCCCATGTCGCCTTAAGTAGGGCCGGGTCCGCCGCCAGCGCACGCCAGAAATTGTTGACATAGTCCGTCTGCCGCTTGGCCCGGATGTCATCGAAGACGGCGAGGGCTTCCGCCCCCGCCGCTTCGTCCGAAAGGATCGGAACGACCGCCATCAGACGACCGCCATCACGCGGGCCGGGCCACCCGTGCCGCCCTTGTGCTTGGGCGCGCCGACGAACACGGTCGCCCCTGCGGACGGCAGGCCGTCCAGCCCGGCGAGGTTTTCGATGCCGAAGCGCCCCCCCGGCAGCCAGCTGAAATGCACGGCGAAATCCGCCGAATTGCCGGGATCGAGCGAGAGCGTGTCCACCCCGATGCAAGCCACGTCCAGACCCGCCAGCATGTCCGTCGCGGCCTTGGAAAAGCCGGGGAAGGCGAACTTGCCGTCCGCGTCATTGCGGTAGGACGGATCGCCGACCTTCGCCGCCCAGCCCGAATTCATGGCGACACAGGCCCCGGCCGGAATGGCGCCATTTGCGCTGACATAGGCCTCGATATCGGCCGGTTCGACCATGCTGTTGGGGTCTTCCGCCGCCTTGGCCTTGATGTCGATGATGCAGAGCGGGCAGACCAGCCGATCAGGCGGCAGGTCGGCGACCGAGGTGCCATCTTCGGTAAAGTGGAGCGGCGCGTCGATATGGGTGCCGGTATGTTCGAAGATCGTAAGCTTCCAGAGCTGATAGCCCGAATCCGCGAATTTCACGGCCGGTTCGTAGATAATGCCGGGATTGCCGTCGAAGGTGGGAAAGGACCCGTCATAGCTGTGGGTCAGGTCGACGACCTTGCCCGCTGCCTGCGCCAGTGCGGGCTTCGCCGTGGTCAGGCCGGAGGCCATGACCGCCGCCGTCGTCGCCGCCGCCCCGGTGAAAAGCGCGCGCCGCGACAGCATGGATTTCTTCACGGACTCGATCAGACAGGTATCACACATTCCGCAGTCCTCTCTCTGTTGGTTGGGATCGGGGGTCTGCGGCCTTTCGCCATCTGTGCCCCCTGATCACAGCCTTTCACCTGCGCCACTTTCGCGTCAAGCGACGTCAGAGCCTGCCCATCACCTTGGCGTTGAATCCATAGACCGTGCGCCCGCCCGACAGCGGCACAAGCCGCACTTCGCGGCTTTGCCCCGGTTCGAAACGGACGGCGGTGCCTGCGGGAATGTCGAGCCGCTTGCCCATCGCGGCGTCGCGGTCGAAGGAAAGGCCCGGATTGGTTTCGGCGAAATGGTAATGGCTGCCCACCTGCACGGGCCTATCGCCCGTATTCGCGACCATTAGAACCGTCACCTCGGCCCCGTCGTTGAGGATGAGGTCGCCCTCGCCAGGGATGATTTCGCCCGGGATCATTTGCGCCCCCGGAACCATGTGATCGCAAGGCCGCCCGCGATGCCAATCAGGGCCGCGATGATCCAGCCATATTCGATGCCATGGGGATGGGGGTGGAAACCGTCATGGGCCAGCGCGGGCAGAGCGGTGAAGGTGAGGGCGGGGGCAAGGATGCGGGCCATGGGAACCTCTCAGCGGATCGGGTGATGGACGGTCACGAGTTTCGTGCCGTCAGGGAAGGTTGCCTCGACCTGAACGGAATGGATCATCTCGGCGATGCCTTCCATGCACTGGTCGCGGGTTATGACATGGGCGCCCGCCTCCATCAGATCGGCGACGGAGCGTCCGTCGCGGGCGCCTTCCACGACGAAATCGGTGATGAGGGCAATCGCCTCGGGGTGGTTGAGCTTTACGCCACGGGCCAGCCGATTGCGCGCCACCATGGCGGCAAGGCTGACGAGCAGCTTGTCCTTTTCGCGGGGGGTGAGGTTCATCGCCCATTCTCCTGAAACTGCCAGACGCGCGGCAGGACCGCCCCGCGCCGCAAGACCGAAAGCGCCCGCGCGATCTGCCGCCTGAGGGGCCAGCCGTCGCCCGCCATGAGGCGCAGCACGAGACGCCCGTCGAAGGCGGAGGCGGCAGAGTGCACGCCCTCTTCGCCCAGCGCTTGCCGCAAGGGGGCAAGCGCATCTGCTGCGCCGGGGGCCACCATCACGAGGCTGGCAAAGCAGCGTGCGCCACCCAGAACCGCCTGCCCGGCCCCGAGCGCCGCATCGTCAAGCACCAAGGGCTCCAGATGGACAAGACGCCCCTCGCGCCGGATTTCGCGCCGGTCACGAAAGGCGAGATGCGCGACCGTCTCGCCCATCGCGTGACGGCCAAGGACCACCGCCTCAAGCGCGAGGCAGCCTGCACCGGGGCCAAGGGCGATGCGCGTGCGGCGGTCGAGTGCGGAGGCGTCAAAGAGGATTGTCTCTTGCGGAAGCCAGTCGATCCAGCCGCCTGCGCCGACCTCGATATCCACATCGACGCGGGCCATGCCGGAGGCTGCCCGATAGGCGCGTTCGGCGGTCTGGGTGGTGGCGACGGCCTGCACGCCATCGCCCAGCGCCACGGCATAGGACAGGCGATCCCCGCCCGTCAGGCCGCCCGACGTGTTGAGGAAGACCAGTTCCGGCACGCCCGCCACGCGCGGCAGAATGGCCTTGGCCGATCCCTGCTGGCGCAGGTCAACCAGCCGGATGCGGCCCGCATCCTGACGCAGGCGCACCGCCGCTTCGCCACGGCTGCGCTGCATCTGGGGGGAAGGGATCGGGGTAAGGGCTGTCATTTGCCATGCCGGACGGAGTGTCGGCCCCATCCAAGGCCCGCCCCGGATCAGGTTCAACGCAAGGCCGCGCAGCAGCAGCCCGGCGAGGGCGACCGGGGTGCATTGCGCCCGATTTAGAAGCATGTCGCCCAATTCATGGGCGACCAGAAAAACCACCTGCCATGGCGGTGCACCGCCCAAGGTGCGGATCAGCGGGTGGCGGGCGGCGAGGTTTTCCCACAGCCGCAGATCAGGGCCGCGACGCAGCTTCTGCGGAATCGTTAGTAAACGCTAACCGGGAGTAGAATTCGCCTTATTTTTGTGGATAACTGCCGTTAACGGGTGGATAACCGGGTCGCATACTCATTCGGTTTATCGCCCTTGTTCACCTTCCCTGTACTTTAGGCTGCATCCAAGATGTCTGTATGCAGAACGGGGACAATTCGAGAATGAACCGCATGAGCATGAGGGAATTCCCGAAGACTGCCATGAACCGCAAGGCCAGCGACGTCTATGAGGCGGCGACGGTCGGGCCGGTGAGTCTGTCGGAACATGGGACGTCGCGCTTCGTCATCATGTCGCGACGCTATTACGACGAACATTTCGGCCGGGGCGATGCACCGCTGCCGACTGAGATCACGCGGCATGGCATTGATCAGGTGAAGATCGAGAATGTCGATCTGACCGATGAGGAGGCGCAGCCGCTGGTCGAGGAGCTGGAGCGTCTGATCGGCGCTCGTGAATGGGGTTAAGTAACTGAAATATATTAACTTTTTTACGGATGCCCGGGATCGATTCCCGGGCCTTTCTGATCATGAGGCGAGGAAATCCGCCAGCACCGCCCGCACGCCGCGCGCGCCCAGATCGGTGAGGAAGCCCGCGAAGGTCGCCTGAACGCGCGGATCGCGACCCAGATCGCCATAGATGTCTTCCATTCCGAGCCAGACAGCCGGATCGCTGGCGGCGGCACGGGCGGTGGCCTGCAGCCTGCTCCAGTTCGGATCATTCGGTTCGATCACCGTGCCGCCATCCGACAGGCCCATGCAGTAGCGGCACCACAGCGCAGATTCGAGAATCAACCCGCGCGGCAGGTGCCCCCGTGCCAGATTGTCGGCGATGGAAGGGATGATGAACTTGGGCTGGCGGTTCGACCCGTCGAGACAAAGCCGCCGTTCGGTATCGGCCACCTCCGGGTTGGAGAACCGCTCACGGATCAGGGTGTAATAGGCGTCGAGGTCGGTGCCGGGCACGGGCGGGACGATGGGAATGATTTCGTCCCGTTCCACCTTGTCGAGAAAACCGGAGATGAGCGGTTCGGCCATCGCCTCATGCACGTATTCGATGTCGAGCAGCCCGCCGGGATAGGCGATGATCGCATGGCCACCGTTCAGGATGCGGATCTTCATCGCCTCGTAGGCGTGGACATGGTCGGTGAAGGTGACGCCCACCTTTTCCAGCGGCGGGCGGCCTGCGGGGAAGTGATCTTCAAGCACCCATTGGCGGAAGGGTTCGCAGGTCACGGGGACGGGGTCGTCGGCCAGACCGAAGGCGGCCGCCATGGCCCTTTCGCGGGGGCCAGTGGCGGGGGTGATGCGGTCCACCATGCCGTTGGGGAAGGCGACCTCGGCTTCGACCCAATTGGCCAGCGCCGGGTCGGACAGGCGGGCGAGGCCCGCGACGGCAGCACGGGTGACGTGGCCGTTGCCGGGAAGGTTGTCGCAGGACATGACGGTAAAGGGGGCGATGCCTTTGGCGCGGCGGGCCTTCAGGGCGGCGAGGATCGCGCCGAAGGCGGTGGCGGGGCGGTCGGGATTTGCTGCATCGGCGCGGATGTCGGAATGGGTGGGATCAAAGCGCCCCGTGGCCGGATCGACGTAATACCCACCTTCCGTGACGGTGAGCGAGACGATGCGAATCTCAGGCAGCGTCATGGCGGCGATGAGGGCGCTGTTGTCGGGCTGTACCTCGATGAAATCCACCATCGCGCCGATGCGGCGGGCAGTCTTTCCGGCGGGATCAAGCTCGATCACGGTGGAGAGGAAGTCCTGCGCCTTGAGCGCGTCCCGCATGCGGGAATCGGGGGCGCGGACACCGGCGCCGAGGATCGCCCAATCCATCGCCTCTCCGGTCGCGAAGAGGTCGTCAAGATAGACGGCCATATGCGCGCGGTGGAAATTGCCGAGGCCGATATGGACGATGCCGGGGGTCAGGCGGCTGCGGTCATAGGCGGGATGCGCGACGGGAACGGGGTCATGCGTGGTCATGGGAAGCCTCGGTCGGAAGGGCCCACAGGGGGCGGCGCAGGCAGGGGCCGTCTGGAGAAGGGTCTACAGGGGTCAGGTGAGACAGGGTCATCATGCCATCCAGTTCCCCCCGTCGACGCCATAGCATTGGGCCACGACGTAATCCGCCTCGGCGGAGGCGAGGAAGACGGCCATTCCCGCCACCTCGTCCGGCGTGCCGAAACGGCCGAAGGGGACGCCTTGGCCCACCACGCGCTTCTTTTCGCCGATGGGCAGGCCCTCGGCCTTGGCAAACAGCGCGTCCACATGATCCCACATATCGCTTTCGATGACGCCGGGCGCGATGGCGTTGACGTTGATGCCATGGGCGATCAGGTTCAGCCCTGCTGATTGGGTCAGGCTGATCACCGCCGCCTTGGTCGCGCAATAGACGGCGCCGAGCGGTTCGCCCCGGCGGCCTGCCTGACTCGCCATGTTGATGATCTTGCCGCCCTGCCCCCGCGCGATCATGTGGCGCGCGACGGCCTGCATCGTGAAGAGCGTGCCCGCGACATTGACGGCGAAGAGCCGATCGAAGCTGTCGTGGGTGATGTCCGTGATGGGCGCGAGATCGTAGACGCCCGCATTGTTCACGAGGATGTCGATATGGCCCATATCCGCAATGGCCTGCGCGACGCCCGCATCGATGCTGTCCTGCCGCGTGACATCCATCTGCAGCCCCCGCGCGCCCATGGCGCGGGCGGCGTCATGCACGGTTGCGCCAAGATCGGCCACTGTGACCACCGCCCCTTCCCGCAGGAAGGCACGGGCGAAGGCCGCGCCGATGCCGCGCGCCCCTCCGGTGATCAATGCCGTCTTGCCCGCGAGCCGCATGTCAGGCCATCCAGTTCCCGCCATCGACGCCGAAGCATTGGGCGACGATGTATTTCGCTTCGGGGGTCGCGAGGAAGATCGCCATCCCCGTTAGGTCCGCGGCGGTGCCCATGCGCCCGAAAGGAACGGCGGCGCCGACCTCCTTCTTTTTCTGGCCCAGCGGCTTGCCTTCATACTTGGCGAAGAAGGCATCGACGCCGTCCCAGTGTTCGCCATCCACCACACCCGGTGCAATGGCGTTGACGTTGATGCCATGGGAGATGAGGTTGAGCCCCGCCGACTGGGTAAAGCTGATGACAGCAGCCTTGGTGGCGCAATAGACACCCACCAGACCCTCACCACGACGGCCCGCTTGGGACGCCATGTTGATAATCGTGCCGCCCTGCCCCCGGTCGATCATGTGGCGCGCGGCGGCCTGCGTGCAGAACATCGTACCAGCCACGTTGACCGCAAAGAGGCGGTCGTAATCGGCGCGGGTAATCTCGACGATGGGCGCGGCGGTGAAGAGCGCCGCGTTGTTGATCAGGATGTCGATATGGCCAAGGGCGGCTATGGCCGAGGTGAAGCCCGCGTCGATGCTGTCCTGCCGCGTCACGTCCATCTGCACCGCCACTGCCTGCGGGCCGAGGGAGGCGGCGGCCTTGGCGACGGCTTCGGCATTGATATCGGCCAGCGCGACCCGTGTGCCTTCGGCGATATAGGCGCGGGCGAATTCAAGCCCGATGCCCCGCGCAGCGCCTGTGATCAGGGCGGTTTTTCCTTGCAGCCTCATGCCAGTGCCTTTCCGGAAGCATCGAAACGGTGGATCTTGCTTGCCTGCGGCGAAAGGGCCACGCGGTCGCCGTGATGCAGTGCCACGTCACCATTGGCGCGGACGGTCACCACCTCGCCGCTGTCGAGCGTGACCTTGAGGAAGGTGTCCGACCCCAGATGTTCCGTCAGACCGACGGTGCCCTGCCACATGCCGCCCGCACCGATGTCGAGATGTTCGGGACGGATGCCGATGGTGGCGGCGTTGTGCTTCGCGGCCTCGGCCCCAGCCAGGAAGTTCATCTTGGGACTGCCGATGAACCCCGCGACAAAGAGGTTCTGCGGGTGGTGATAGAGGTCGAGGGGCGACCCCACCTGTTCCACCCGCCCGGCGTTGAGGACCACGATCTTGTCGGCCATGGTCATGGCTTCGACCTGATCATGGGTCACGTAGATCATGGTGGTCTTCAGGGACTGGTGCAGTTCGGTGATTTCCTGCCGCATGCCCACGCGCAGGGCAGCGTCGAGGTTCGAGAGCGGTTCGTCGAAGAGGAAAGCCGAAGGTTCGCGCACGATGGCCCGCCCGATCGCCACGCGCTGGCGTTGACCACCCGAAAGCTGGCCGGGACGGCGGTCGAGATAGGAGGTGAGGTTGAGGACCTTTGCCGCCCGTTCCACCCGCGCGGCCTGCTCGGATTCGGACATCCCCGCCATCTTGAGCGGGAAGGCGATGTTTTTCCGAACGCTCATATGGGGATAAAGCGCATAGGACTGGAACACCATGGCCAGCCCCCGCTTGGCGGGGGGAAGGGTCGTCGCATCCTTGCCGTCGATGGCGATGGTGCCGGAGGTCGTATCCTCCAGCCCCGCGATCAGGCGCAGGAGGGTGGATTTCCCGCAGCCGGAGGGGCCGACGAAGACCACGAATTCGCCATCCTCGATAGACAGGTCGATGCCCGGGATGACATCCACCTCGCCAAAGGATTTGCGGACCTGTGTCAGCTGGATCTTTCCCATCTCTTCCTCACTTCACCGCGCCGAAGGTCAGGCCGCGGACGAGTTGCTTTTGGCTGAACCAGCCAAGAATCAGGATCGGCAGGATGGCCATGGCGCTGGCTGCCGAGAGTTTCGCGTAGAACAGGCCCTGCGGGGCCGAGAAGCTGGCGATGAAGGCCGACAGGGGGGCGGCCTTGGTCGTGGTCAGCGTGATGGTCCAGAACGCCTCGTTCCAGGCGAGGATGATGTTCAGGAGCATGGTGGAGGCGATGCCCGGCAGAGCCATGGGCGTGAGAACATAGACGATCTCGCTCCAGAGGCTGGCTCCGTCCATGCGGGCGGCCTCGAGGATCTCGGCGGGGATTTCCTTGAAATAGGTGTAGAGCATCCAGATGATGATCGGCAGGTTCATCAGCATCAGCGCGAGGATGAGGCCGAGCTTGGTGTCGAAGAGGCCGATGCGCTGAAACACCAGATACAGCGGGATGAGGACGGCCACAGCCGGCATCATCTTGGTCGACAGCATCCACATCAGCAGGTCTTTTGTCCGCTTGCCCGGCACGAAGGCCATGGACCATGCGGCAGGGATCGCGATGGCGAGACCCAGCAGGGTAGAGCCGATGGAGATGACGACGGAATTCCAGAAGAAGCGCGGATAGTCGGAGCGCTGCCAGACCTCGGCGTAATTCTCCAGCGTCCAATCCGCCGAGAGGAGTTCGGGCGGCATGGCGACGGCGGAGGCTTCGGTCTTGAAGCTGGTCAGGACCATCCAGAGGACGGGGAAGAAGATCGTCAGCGCAACGCCCCATGCGGCAAGCGTGGCGATCAGGCGACGGCGGGGGGATTGGGCGCGGGCCATGGTCTGTGTCCCCTCAGTTATCCAGATGCCGCCCGATGCCGCGCATCAGGAAGTAGGCCACGATATTGGCAAGGATGACGGCGATGATCCCGCCCGCGGCGGCGCGGCCGATATCTTTGGCCACGATCGCCTGCTTGAAGATCATGTAGGGCAGCGTGGTGGAGGCGGAGCCGGGGCCCCCTTGGGTGGTGGTGAAGATCTCGCCGAAGATGCCCAGAAGGAAGATGGTCTGGATCAGGATGACGACCGTGATCGCCCGCGTCAGATGCGGCAGGATGATGTAGCGGAAGCGGTTGAAGGGCGAGGCGCCATCCATTTCCGCCGCTTCGAGTTGTTCGGAGGACAGCGATTGCAGCGCGGTGAGGAAGATCAGCGTGGCGAAGGGCAGCCATTCCCATGAGACGATGCCGATGACGGACCAGAGGGGATAATCTTCAAGGAACAGAATGGGTTGCATGCCGAAGCCGCGGGTGATGGCCGAAAAGAGGCCATTCTGCGGATGCATAAAGAGGTTTTCCCAGATCGACGCCGCCACCGGGGGCATCACGAAGAAGGGCGAGATGACGAGGATGCGCAGCATCCCCTGCCCTTTCACCGGCTGGTCGATCAGAAGCGCGATCAAGACGCCGAGGATGACGGTGATCACCAGAACCCCGCCGACAAGGGCCAGAGTGTTGAAGATCGCGAGCCAGAAATCGGGCGAGTTCAGGAACCACAGGTAATGGTTGAACCCCACCCAGCCTGACCGTTCCGGCGTCAGCAGACGGTAGAAGCGGAACGAGAAGTAGAGCGTCATGGCCAGCGGCACGATCATCCAGATGAACAGGACGAAGACCGAAGGGGCCACCATCAGGCGCGCGGCGAGACGGGTGGATTGGGTGGACATGGGCGTCTCCGGGGGTCTTGGCTGGCCCGTCGGGCCGGGTTGGTGCGGGCAAAGGGCGCGAACCAAGCAAGCGTAACGTATTGGTCTGGATAAAAAAACCGGGGACGGCCCGAAAGCCGCCCCCGATCCGGGAGGATCACTGGATGTAGCCTGCGGCCTTCATCTCTTCGGTCACGGCAGCCTGTGCCTCGGCCAGAGCTTCGTCCGAGGTCTTCTGGCCCGCCAGAGCGGCCGAGAAGATTTCGCCAACCGTCGTGCCCAGACCCTGGAATTCCGGGATGGCCACGAACTGCACGCCGACATAGGGCACCGGCTTGACCGTCGGAGCGTTCGGGTCAGCGGCGTTGATGCTGTCGATCGTCATTTTGGCGAAGGGGATGTTCGCATACTCGGGGTTCGAGTAGAGCGAGGTCCGGGTGCCCGGAGGCACGTTCGCCCAACCTTCCTTGGAGGCGACGAGGGCCAGATAGTCCTTGTTGGTCGCCCAGTTGATGAAGGTCTTGGCCGCATCCTGCGCGTCGGACGAGGACGGGATGGCCAGCGACCATGCCCAGAGCCAGTTGCCGCGCTTGCCGAGGCCGTTGTCCGGCGCCAGCGCGAAGCCGACTTGATCGGCGACGGTGGAGTCCTTGCCGGTCACGAAGGAGGCCGCAACAGTGGCGTCGATCCACATGCCGCACTTGCCCTGCTGGAACAGCGTCAGGTTTTCGTTGAAGCCGTTGTTCGATGCGCCGGGGGGACCGTACTGGTTCATCAGGTTCAGATAGAAGTCGAGCGTGGCCTTCCATTCCGGCTGGTCGAACTGGGCGTTCCAGTTCTCGTCGAACCAGCGCGCGCCGAAGGAGTTGGACATGGCGGTCAGGAAGGCCATGTTCTCGCCCCAGCCGGCCTTGCCGCGCAGGCAGATGCCGTTGATTTCCGCATCGCGGTTGGTCATCGCGGCGGCGGCCTTTTCGATATCGGCCCAGGTCGGCGCGTCGGGCATCGTCAGGCCGGCGGCTTCCATCAGGTCCTTGCGGTACATGACCATGGAGGATTCGCCGTAGAAGGGCGAGGCGAAGAGGTTGCCGTCGACCGTCAGGCCACCCCGGATGGCGGGCAGCAGGTCATCCACGTCATAGTCGGCGGGCAGGTCGTTGAGCGAGGTCAGCCAGCCCTGCTTGCCCCAGATCGGAACTTCGTAGGTGCCGATGGTGATGACGTCATACTGACCGCCGCCGGTGGCGATATCGGTCGTCACGTTCTGGCGCAGAACGTTTTCTTCCAGCGTCACCCATTCGACCTTGATGTCGGGATGCTTGGCATAGAAGTCGTCCATCAGGCCCTGCATGCGGACCATGTCGCCGTTGTTCACCGTGGCGACGGTGATCGTGGTTTCGGCCAGCGCAGCCCCCGCGAGGGTGAGCGAAACCGTCGCGCCCAAAAGCGCGCGATGCGAGATTTTCATTGTGTTCCTCCCATTGAAGCGACTGAGCATTTAATCGCCTAATGAGCAATTACCCACATTTCGGGCGCAGCCGTCAAGTCTGTTCTTGCCCGCGATGTCGGCAAGCATGGAAAAAATGCGCCAAAAATTCCGGCAGGAACGCAACGGAAAGCCTAGGAGTGCTGGATTGAGAAAGGGTAAACGGGCCGCTCCACCGATGCCGCGGCGCGGCATCAGCGCTGATCGAGAATCGCGCGGGCGGATGATTCGTCGGTCACGATGCCATTGAGGATGCCCGACTTGAGCGCGGCCCGCATGGCGGGAACCTTGGACAGACCGGCAGCCACGCCGATCGCGGGGCGGGTGAGGCGCGGGACGATCTGCACACCGCCGTTGCGGGTGGTCTCCGGCTCTTCCAGATAGCGGCCTTCGGCGTCGAAGACCCAACCCGCCACCTCGCCCACCGCGCCGCGTTTCTGAAGCGAAGAAAGCTCGGCCCGCGTGATGAAGCCATCCGCCAGAAGGGGGGCGTCGTCGCCCATCTGGCCCACGCCCACGAAGATCACATCGGCCCTTTGGGCGAGTTCACGGACGCGGGCGATCGGGGCAAGGGCGGTGAAGGCCTGAAACTCTGCGAGGCTGGACGAGATCACGGGCATGGGCATCGGGTAATGCGGCGCGCGGATCTTGTCGGCGATACGCATGATCACGTCGAAGAACGAGGCAGAGCCGTCGGGAGCGATGTTTCCGATCATGGAAACAAGGCTGTGCTGGGGGGCGTCCATGGTGGTCATGGCATCCACCATGCCCCTGAGCGCGCGGCCCGTGCCGAGTGCGATGACCAGCGGGTCTGGCATGGCGAGGAAACGCTCAAGCTCTTGCGCGGCGGAGGGGGCGATGGCGCGGACGGCATCGGCGCCGGGGCCGAGGCCCGGGGCGACGCGGGCGCGGATCAGGCCGAAACGGTCGGTAAGTGCCTGTTCCAGTTCAAGACAGGCGGCGATAGGGTGTTCGATGCGGACATGGACCAGACCTTCGGCCATGGCGCGGCTGACAAGGCGCTGGGCGCGCTGGCGGCTGACGCCAAGCTCGCGGGCGATCTGGTCCTGTGTCATGCCCGCGACGTAATAGAGCCAGCCCGCGCGGGCGGCATCGTCGCTTTGGCTGGGTTCGGCATCGTTTAGGGTCATGGCGTCACTCTCTGGGCATCGAACAGGGCCGGATGCGCGGTGCGCAAAGCGCGGAAACTGTCATAGCTCGCCTCAGGAATGGCATCTTCGGGCGGGGTCAGGTCAAGCCCTTTGAGATGGCTGCCTCCGGTAAAGCGCCAGACCCGCATGCCCGCAGCAAGGCCCGCGCGGACGCCGTTCAGGCTGTCTTCCAGCACGATGCAGGCGGCGGGATCAGCCCCCATCCGCGCGGCGGCATGCAGGAAGAGATCGGGCGCGGGCTTGCCGCGCGCGACTTCGGACGCGGTGAAGGCGAGGCCGTCGAACAGCGCGGAAAGCCCTGTGATTTCAAGGGATTTTCGCATCCGTTCGGGGCTGGAAGAGGTCGCGAGGCAATAGGGTATCGCCATGTCGCGGAGGGTGTCCACCACATCCGGCATCACGGCAAGGTCGCGTTCAAAGGCGGCCAGAAGACGGGCGCGATAATCGGCTTCGAAGCGGTCGGGAAGCTGTACTCCCCAGCGGTCGCGCACCTCTTGCAGGACCACCGGATAGGAGCGGCCGAGGAAATGACGGCTGACGAAGGCCATGTCCATCTCGACGCCGTAGCCCTTGAGTTCTGCGATGAGTTGGCGCGCAGAGATGACTTCGGAGTCGATCAGGACACCGTCGCAATCGAAGATGAAGAGCTGCGGGATGGTCATGGCGGGAGAGTGCGGCGGGGCGGGCGGGGCTGTCAACGGGGCTGTGCGGGTGGCGGTCAAGTGTTTGTCGGTGCTGGATTAATTCTGCTTGGGGGCCGAAAACGGCTGTGCCCTGTTTTGTGCCGCCTTTTGTGCAGCAAACTGTGGCCACGCGCGGTCAGGAAAGCGGGCGTTTACCATTCGTGCATGGGCGAAACTGCCACAAAGCCATAGGAATGGGTTATGGGCGCAAGCTAGGGCGACAAGCGGGGTGCGCGGAAACCGGGGGCGGCGGTCAGGCGCACCGCCCGTGTGCGGAAGGTGCGTCACATTCCGCCGCAGTTCCTGCGTCAAGAACCGCTATCCTTGGGCGGCCAGAAGCGCGTCGATCTCGGCCCGCGAGGGCATGGCGGGGGCGGTGCCGGGGCGGGTCACGGAAATGCCCGCCGTGGCGCAGCCGAAGCGCACCGCCTCGACCACGTCGCGGCCTTCGGTCAGGGCCACGGCGAAGCCGCCGTTGAAGGCATCCCCTGCCCCGGTCGTGTCGACCACTTTGCCCGCGCTGATGACGGGCACATGGACCGACCGCGTCCGGTCGCGATAGAGCGCGCCGCGTTCGCCCAAGGTGATAAGGCACGCCCCTACCCCGCGCGCCAGCAGCGCGTCGGCAGCGGCCTCGGCTTCCGCGATGGTGGTGACGGGCAGGCCCGTCAGGCTTTCGGTTTCCGACTCGTTGGGGGTAACGATGTCGCAGAGCGCGAGAAGGTCGTCGTCAAGCGGCGCGGCGGGTGCGGGGTTGAGGATCGTGCGAACGCCTGCGGCCCGCGCGATCTCCAAGGCGCGCTTGGCGGCGGGGATAGGCTGTTCGAGTTGGGTGATGAAGACCTTTGCGCCTTCGATCAGGGCGCGATTGTCTTCGACATCCTGAACCGAGATGCGGCCAGCGGCCCCCGCAGCCACGATGATGGCGTTGTTGCCGGTGGCATTCTCGATGAAGATATAAGCGGCCCCCGTGTAGCTTTCGGCATCTTCGGTGACATGGGGCTGAACGCCCGCCTTGGCCCATGTGGCCCGTGCGATTTCGGCAAAGGCATCCTTGCCCAGACGGGTGATGAGGCTGGTCTTTCCGCCGGCCATGGCGGCGGCGACGGACTGGTTCGATCCCTTGCCGCCGGGGCCAAGGATGAAGGAGGTGCCGAGGATGGTTTCCCCCATCTTGGGCTGGCGGTCGGCGCGATAGGCGGTATCGGCCACGAAAATGCCGAGGATGACGATGTCGGACATGGGTCTGGACCTTTTCTCAGGCGTCTGGCGGGATCACGCCCTTGCGGAACATGAAGCAGCCGTAGAAGCGACGCTCGCCCGTCTGGATGACGGCGTAGGACTGCCGCGCCATATCGTAGAAGGCGAAACGTTCGATGGAGGTCATCGGGCGGGGGCGGCCTTCGGCGCGGTCGATTTCGGCCTGCACCTCCTGCTGGACCGGGGGGATTTCGGCCGGGTTGCCGACCACTTCCATCCGACCTGCGAAATCATCGACAAAGGTGTCGAGCGGCAGGACGGAGAGGATGGCCTGCACGGCCTGAGCGCAGGTGAGATTCTCCATCCGCAGGAGTTCGCCCGTTACGGTAGCGCGGGCGACGCTGTCGGAGGGGAAGTTGGTGTCCGCCACGATCAGCACGTCGCCGTGCCCCATGGCGCGCAGCACGCGCAGCACATCGGCGTTGAGCCGGTTGTCTATTCCCTTGAGCATGTGATCCTCCCTTGGCGGTGGGCCGCCCTTTTGGCTGCGCAGGCTGCCGCGCCGGGGCGGCGGGGTCAAGCGGGCCGCTTCAGGTGACCCTTAGAAGCGGGTGCCGCTGGACTTGTCGAAGAGATGGACGCTGGCCGGATCGCTGGGGGCGAGCGTGATCGCGTCGCCGGGGCGGTGGCTGACGCGGTCGCGGAAGACGGCGGTCAGTTCGCGGCCTTCGATGCGGACGACGACATGGGTTTCGGCCCCGGTCGGTTCGACCACGGCGACAGTGCCAGTGATGCCCTGCGCGGCATGGCCGAGGTTTTCGGGGCGGATGCCGTAGATCACCTCGCGCCCCTCAGCGACCTGCATGCCGGGGGGCAGAGGGAGGGTCGCGCCGCCAGCCCGGACCGTGCCACCCTGCACCACGCCGTCGATCATGTTCATGGAGGGCGAGCCGATGAAGGCGGCGACGAAGGTGTTGGCGGGGCGGTCGTAGAGATCGAGCGGCGCGCCGACCTGTTCGATCCGCCCGCCCTGCATGACGACGATCTTGTCGGCCATGGTCATGGCTTCGATCTGGTCATGGGTGACGTAGACGGTGGTGGTCTTGAGCCGCTGGTGCAGTTCGCGGATTTCCGTCCGCATCTGGACGCGGAGTTTGGCGTCGAGGTTCGAGAGCGGTTCGTCGAAAAGGAAGACCTGCGGGTCGCGCACAATGGCGCGGCCCATGGCGACGCGCTGGCGTTGACCGCCCGAGAGGGCGCGGGGGTAGCGGTCGAGATAGGGGGTGAGGCCGAGCACTTCGGCGGCGCGTTTCACGCGGGTGTCGATCTCGGCCTTCTCCATCCCGCGCATCTTGAGCGCGAAGCCCATGTTGGCGGCGACCGTCTTGTGCGGGTAGAGCGCATAGTTCTGGAACACCATCGCGATGTCGCGTTCCGAGGGGGGAAGGTTGTTCACCCGCCGCTCGCCGATGCGGATGTCGCCGGAGCTGACCTCTTCCAGACCTGCGATCATGCGCAGGAGCGTGGACTTGCCGCAGCCCGAGGGACCGACGAGGACGACGAATTCGCCATCCGCGATGTCGAGATCGAGTCCGTGGACGACCTGCAGCCCGCCATAGGACTTTTTCAGCGCGCGGATCGTGACTTCGGCCATGCCACCCCTCCCAAGGTTCTGAACGATAGGTAGCGGCAAGGCGGGGGCCTGTCCACGGACTAATCATACTAACATGTTAGAAACTTGACAGGGGGCCGGGGCCGCGCCAAGGTTCACCTCAGGGAGTGCTGCCGCACGGGGTTGGGAGGCCCCATCGTCCTGCATCCGGGCCGCGTGAGGCGGACCGCGGCATTCCGAGCGTCACGATCAAACATCAAGAGCCGGGGCCAAGGCGCATCCGGCAGCCATCCTAGGGAGGATAACGACGTGAAGGTTGGAGTGTATGAGATCATGCAGGGGCGGATGAGCCGCCGCCGCATGCTGCAGGGGGCGACGGCGCTGGGCGCCATGGCCGCCATGGGACCCGTGGCTGGCTTCCGCCCGGCCTCGGCGCAGGACAACGTCCGGGCCGAGATCCTGAAGATCCCCGGCGTGGGCATGGGGTCCCCGACCGATGCCGATTGGCAGAAGGTGGGCGAGCTGTGCCTTGGCGCGACCAAGGCGAGCGTCGCCGAGGGCGAGTTCGCGGGTGTCGAGCTGACCTTCATGGGTCTGAACAACCAGAACCTGCATAACTTCCTGTTCCGCGGCTTCCTCAAGCCGTGGGAGGCCTATACCGGCGCCAAGATCAACTGGATCGACCTTGCACAGGCCGATTACAACGCGCGTCTGCAGCAGTCGATCGCCACGGGCACCGTGGACTTCGACATCCTCGAGATGGGCGCGCCCTTCGAGGGCGACACGGCGGGCAAGGGCCTGCTGGACGAGATGCCCGATTGGGTGAAGACGCAGATCGAGGCGGATGACCTTGTGGGCTATCTGCAGCCGCCGGTCGGCACGTGGGACGGCAAGTCCTACCGGATCACCATCGACGGCGACTGCCACACCTTCGCCTACCGGACCGACTATTTCGGCGAGGGCGCCATCGGCGGGGCGACCGTGCCCACGACATGGCAAGAGGTGAATGCGGTGACGAAGGCGCTGGTCGGGCAGACCGACCCGCTGACCGGGCAGCCCGCGCATGGCTATCTGGACCCGCTGAAGGGCTGGGGCGGCTTTGGCATGTACTTCATCGCCAACCGCGCTGCGGCCTATGTGAAGCATCCTGACGATCCGGCATGGCTGTTCGACCCCGACACGATGAAGCCGCGCGTCAACAATCCGGGCTGGGTGCAGGCCATTCAGGACGTGATGGACCTGATCGCCACGGAAGGCGCCTATCCGGCCGACCAGATCAACGCGGACCCCGGCACCACCGGCTTCAGCCAGTTCCTGGCGGGCACCGGGTCGATGCTGATGTGGTGGGGCGACATCGGGTCGTCGGCGCGGACCTCGGACACCTCGGTCGTGGGCGATGTGGTGGGCTTCGGGATCAACCCGGGTTCGACGCGCCGCTACAACTCGGCCGCGGGCGCATGGGAAGAGACGGCGAACGAAGCGCCGCTGATGGCCTATATCGGCTGGGGCGTCTATGTCACGAGCCGCGTGTCGGGCGACGAGAAGAAGCGCAAGGCGGCATGGTCGGCTGCGGCCCATCTGGGCGGCAAGGACCTGTCGCTGTGGACGGCGGCCTATCCGTCGGGCTTCCAGCCCTATCGCAACTCGCACTTCAACTATGAAGAGTGGGAAGCGGCGGGCTATGACCGCGCCTTCGTCGAGGATTACCTCGGCTCCAACGCGGACAGCTACAACCACCCGAACGCGGCCATCGAACCCCGCATCCCGGGTATCTTCCAGTACTATTCGGTGGCCGAGGACGAACTGTCCAAGGGCTTTGCCGGCCAGTATGCCAGCGCGCAGGAGACGGCGGATGCCATCGCCGCTGCGTGGGAGAAGATCACCGACCAGATCGGCCGGGACAGCCAGATCGCGCTGTACAAGGCGTCGCTGGGGCTGTGAGGCATTGGTGGCGCGCGACGAAGGTCGCGCGCCCCCCACCCCCAAGCAAACGGCGCGCGGTTGCCCGCGCGCCGGTGTTTGTTGCGGCGGTGGGGGGGGTTAGATCTTGGTGTAGAGGTCGCGCGAGGGCCACTCGCGGATGATCGTGGGCAGGCCGAAAAGGGACGAGACCAGCCAGCCGCCCCGCATGGCCGAGTTCCGTTCCTTCGGGGCGGAGAGCAGCTTGCCGGGCCAGAATTTCGTGGACATGTAGCCGCCCCCCCGGATCGCCGACGTGCGCGGCTTGCTGGGCGAGATCGGGTTGCTGCCGAAGATGTGGCCATGGCCCGTCGGGCGATAGGGATTGGACATGAAGAAAGTCGTGCCCGAGTAGATCTTGCCCGTCAGATCGACCTTTGGGTCCTCACGGATATAGACATCCTCATTCGCCAGCCCGACCGACAGGGAGGGATAGCGGTTGACCGTCTTGATCGCGTGACGTGCCGTGCCCATCGGGGCGAAGGGCGCGCAGACCACGAGAAGGGCGCGGCCCTCTGCGATGGCCGGGGCATAGGCCGCTGCCGAGGAGGAGGGCACGCGGGCCGCGCGCATCCGGTCCGTCGCGGCGGCGGGGCCTTCGCGCGTGATCACGTCGATGGTGGCAGGGTTGTGCCCGCTGCCCGTGAGCGCCGCGACCACCGCCTGTGCGGCGGTCACGTCAGTGTAAAGTCTGGTGATGATCGTCGTCATGTCCTACCCTTCTGCTGAGCGGCCCGTGGGCGCTTGTCACGTCATGGTCTGGTATCGGCCAGCCCGTCCGGCCCGGCTGGGCTGCCTGTCGGAAGGGATGTAGTGGTGCGAAGCCCCGTGTCGATATCCTGCCGCCGCAAAGGTAGGGCGAGGATGAGGGCCAGAAGCAGCAGCCCCACCTCCAGCCCGAAGACGGGCAGGTAGGGGGCCGCCCCCTGTGCGCCATCGGGCGCGAGGAGCATCACGTCGCGGATGACGCCGCCCAGAGCGATGGCGGCACCGGCCGCCGTGGTCTGGACCGCGCCCCAAGCACCGAGCGCGAGGCCGATCTGGTCGCGCGGGGCCGCGCGCATCGTGGCCGTCAGCGTGCCATGGCCGAAGAGGCCCGCGCCGAAGCCTGCGATCAGGGTCGCCGCGATCAGAAGCGGCACGGTCAGAAGCACAGCCGAAGCCATCACCATCAGGAAGGCGGGAACGCCGACGAAGGCGCCGAGGGTGGCCACGGTCATCGGCTGCAAACCGTCGCGGCCAAGCCAGCGGGAGGCGAGCGCGAAGCCCACGAGGCTGCCGCAGGCCAGCACGACCGTCAGCCGCGTGGTCTGGGCCACGGTCATCTGCAGGACCTGCCCGCCGAAGGGTTCCAGCAGCACGTCGGCCATGCCGAAACCTGCTGTGCCCAGCGCGATGACGGCCAGAAGGCGCAGCATGCCCGGTCGCGCCGAGAGGCGCCGCAGGGCGGTCGAGAAGGCGATCTCGGACCGGGGGGCGAGGGCGCGGCTGCGGTTGCGCGCCTCTTGCTTCCACATGGCGAGACCGTTGAGGAAGATGGTGACGACCGCCGTGCCCTGGATCACCTGGATCAGGCGTCCGGGCGTGTAGGTCGACAGCAGCGCGCCATAGATGAGGGCGCTGAGGATCATGCCAACGAGGAGCATCACATACATCAGGCCCACCACCTTTGGCTGATCCTCGGGCGGGACCAGATCGGTGGCCAGCGCAAGGCCGACGGTCTGCACGATATGCATCCCCGCCCCCACCAGAAGGAAAGAAAGTGCCGCCGCCGTGAGGCCGATCCAACGCGGGGCGTCAACCGCCTCGCCATAGCCGGAGAGCACGAGAAGGGCGAAGGGCATGATGGCGAAGCCGCCGAATTGATACATCGTGCCCTTGAAGATCCATGGCAGGCGGCGCAGGCCGAGGGCAGAGCGGAACGTGTCGGACTTGAAACCGATGAGGGCGCGGAAGGGGGCGAAGACCAGCGGCAGGGCCAGCATCAGCGCCACCAGCGTGGCCGGGACCTGCAATTCGACGATCATCACGCGGTTCAGCGTGCCCACCATCAGGACAAGCGCCATCCCGACCGTGATCTGAAAGAGCGACAGGCGCAGCAGGCGCGAGAGCGGCACCTCATCCGAGGCGGCATCGGCAAAGGGCAGGTATTGCGGCGCGATGGCCGCGAGGCGCCCGAGTGCGAAACGCTTGTAGTCGAACATCGTCGACACATCCATGTTCTGATCCGGCCACCATCTGCGGACCGGTCACGGGGGCAGGGTGAGGCCCGCCTGCCGGAGGACAGGGGGCCTCACGCCCGATTTTTTGCCACGCGCAAGCTGTGCAGGACCTGCGCGCGTCAGGCTTAGTCGAGCGCCGCCATGGTTTCGGATGTTTGCAGCACGGCGCGGGCCGTGGTGCCATCCGGCATGGTGATCAGAACCTCTTGTGACCCGCCGGGGATATAGGCCGCCTTGGCGACCCCATCTTCCGGCAGCACGAGCGCGGCAGCTGCCGAGCCCGCTCCAAGCGGTTTGCCCGAAAGGAAATCCGCCACCCATGACGTGTTGCTGAGCACCGCGACATGGACGGCGAAGGACCCGACGGCCACGGCCGACAGGAACAGGGGGACTCCAACGGTCGGCTTGACGACAAGCCACATCTTTGCGTTGTTCATGCTATCCCCCTTAGCCAAGCCAAGGCGTTGTGACGGCGACGAGAATATGCGCGAGGAGGGCAATGGCCCCGAACACGCGTGTGCCGTCGATCAGGTAACTGTGGACTTCTTCGGCTTCTCTCAAGGTCAGACCGGTCGGCCATACCTTGTCAGGATCGTTGGACATTGCTGCTCCTCCGTGCCCTCGTCGTCGTGGGTATTCGGATGAGTTGACGACATTCCGCTCACCCCGGCCGGACAGCCGGTGAAAAACCTTTCCACAAGCGCCGGATCCCGATTGGAAGTTGTCATTTTTTGCTGACATTTTCAACTGTAACAAAAAACTTACACATAGGAGGTGGCGGTTTTGCCTGTCACTCCGGTCGCGCCAGATATCAAATTCATATTCTTGGTTTTTTTGCCGCTCCGCGCGGTGCGCGACGGCGGGTCAGGCGGCGGGAATGGGGGTCGATTCTGGCGCCATCCGCTGCAAAGCCTGCACCACCGGACCGCGACAACGCGCGTCGGGAGAGAGAGTCGGCGGTTGATTCGATCCAGGCAGACCCGGTCCTGCGCGGGCTTGGGAAAGGCACTTTCCAGAGCGGCTGCGGCAAGCTAACATGCTAGCATGAGCAATGGTGATCTCCTTCACGTCGTCACGAACGACAACATCTCGGACGGGCGCAAGCGGTTCGGGCGCGCGATGATCTGGGGCACGGCAGGCCTGACAGCGGTGGTGGGCACCTTGCAGGTCATGCAGGCCACGGGGCAGGCGGAATTCGGTTTCGCCAACTGGCGGCCCACACTTTATGCCTTCTGCACATGGGCGGTGGCGCTGTGCTGGGGGCAGGTGCTGATCCGGGGGGAGCATGGGAAGCGGACGCTGTTCGTGCTGCCTGCCGCGATCTTCGTGGCGGCGCTGACGATCTTTCCGCTGCTGTTCGGCCTGATCATCGCCTTTAGCGACTGGAACCTGTCCAGCCCGACAGGGCGGCAGTTCAACGGGTTGGACAATGTCCGGCAGATGTGGACCGATCCCTTCTTCTGGAACGCGCTGTGGAACATGGTGCTCTATTCCGCCGCGATCCTTGTGGAATATGCAGTCGCCTTTGGTCTTGCGCTGCTGTTGAATGCACAGATCCGGGCGCGGAAGTTCTTTCGCGTGGCCTTCCTGCTGCCGCTGATGCTGTCGCCTGTGGCGGTGTCGTGGATGATCGGGAAGTCGATGCTCGAGGCGCGATTTGGACCGCTGTCGCGGTTGGCGCGGTTCTTCGGGGTGGAGAATCCGTCCTTCTTCGGGTCCCCCGAGATCGCGCGGGCGACGATCATGATCATGGATGCTTGGACCTATATCCCCTTCATGATGATCATGATCCTTGCGGGGCTTCAGGCGATCCCCAAGGAGTTGAACGAGGCGGCCAAGGTCGATGGCGCGAATGCCTGGCGGAACTTCTGGGAGGTGACCTTCCCTTTGATGCTGCCTGTGTCGATCACGGCGATCCTGATCCGCATCATCTTCAAGCTGAAGCTGGCGGATGTGGTGATCAACGTCACGTCGGGTGGACCCGGAGGCGCGACGGATACGGTAACGAGCTTCATCTTCCGGGAATATCGTGAGCGGTCGAATGTGGGCTACGGCACGCTTCTGGCCTTCGTCTATCTGGTGATCATCGTGATCGCGATGACCTTCCTGATGAAACTCGCCGATCGCTGGATGAGGCCCCGGACATGACCGCCACCACCCAGATCTTCCGGGACAGCGAGGCCGACCGCCGCCACCGCGCGAAATGGTGGACAAGCCGGATCGCCATCTATGGCGTTTTGATCCTGTGGACGATCATCTGCCTGTTCCCGATCTATTGGACGATCACGACAAGCTTCAAGATGGCGCCCAATGTGATGAAGGGGAACATGGTGCCCTTCGTGGATTATCAGCCCGCCTGGCTGGGCTGGCGGTCGTTGGGCCTGTCGCCCGACACGATCTGGGAGGAAAGCACGGTGCGGGCGGAGTTCATGAAGCGCTTCATGAATTCTGCGGTGATCTCGGTCACCTCCTCGGCGCTGGCGGTGGTGCTGGGCAGCCTTGCGGCCTATGGCCTGTCTCGGTTCAACTATCGCTTCGGCTTCATGAAGAATTCCGACATCAGCTTCTTCTTCCTGAGCCAGCTGATCCTGCCGCCCGTCGTGCTCGCCCTGCCCTTCCTCGTGCTTTACAAGGAATTGGCGCTTTTGGACACGCGGGTGGGGCTGATCCTGCTTTACACGCTGTCGGTGCTGCCCATCGTCATCTGGATCATGCGCGACCAGTTCGGGAGCATCCCGACCGAGTTGGAGGAGGCGGCGCTGGTCGATGGGCTGTCGGTCTGGGGGGCCTTTGCCACGATCATCCTGCCCATCGCCCTGCCGGGAATGGTGGCAGCCTTCATCCTGTCCTTGGTCCTGACGTGGAACGAGTATTTCTTCGCGGCGCTGCTGACATCAACCCATGCCAATACACTCCCCGTGATGGTGGCAAGCCAGACGGGATCGCAGGGCATCTCGTGGTGGTCGATGGCGGCGCTGTCCTTCGCGGCGATCCTGCCGCTGATCGTGATCGGGGTCGTGCTGGAGAAATACATCATCAAGGGCATGGCGGCGGGCGCGGTGAAGTGACGTGTTGAAGGGGATCGACCAGAGGCTTTCAGCCGAAGTGGTGCATGTGCTGATGCTGATGGGCCATGGCGACGATCTGGTGATCTGCGACGTGAACCATCCGGCGGCCACGATCGCAGCGGAGACGACCTATGGGCGGCTGGTGGATATGGCAGGATGCGATATCCCGACGGCGGCGCGGGCGATCCTGTCGCTGATGCCGCTGGATACCTTTGTGCCCGCGCCGGTGTCGCGGATGCAGGTGGTTGGGAACCCGGACGGGGTGGTGCCGATCTTTGCGCGGATGCAAGCCGTCGTGGACGCCGCCGAGGGGCGACGGGTGGAGATGCAAGCGCTGGAGCGGTTCGCCTTCTACGCGGCGGCGAAGCAGGCCTTCGCCATCATCCGGACGGCAGATAGCGGGCCGTACGGCTGCTTCATCCTGAAAAAGGGCGTGGTGGATTTGCCGGACCTGTCCTGACGCGGCGGTGGCCCGGCTTTGCCGGGGGCGAAAAATCTTCGTACGAAGATTTTTCGGACGCGAAGAATTTTCGGACGAAAATTCTTCGGGCCTCAGGTGAGGCCCAAGACATGGCGCAAATGGCTAAGCGCAAGTTGCACCCCGGCCTCGCCCTTCTCTGCGGTCGCACGGGGCGCGGTCTCGGTCCACCACGGATCGCCCTCTGCCACGCGGTCTATCGCCACGGTGTCGGGGGCGAGCGCCAGCATCAGCGCCGTTTCGCCCTCGCCTGCATGATCGAACGGAAAGACGTCGTTCTTGGGAAAGAGCGGATGCAGCCTGATCCAGTTGAACGGGTCCGCCCCATCGGCATGCTGCGCGTAGTAATCCGCCATGTCGCGGCGGCCCCACCAGCCCGCGCCCCGCTCGGCCTCAAGAAACCGAAAGATGGCGTTGCGGGCGGCCAGCCGGAAGGCGAGGTCGGTGGGCATGCCCTGCGCGATGTTTTCCGACTGGTGGTGGATGATGGCATGGACGTTGCGGAAGCCTGCGCGCAGAAGCCCAGTGCAGAGCGCCTCGAAGAAGGGCACAAGGGCAGAAGCGTCCACATGCAGCGTCGTGCCATGCTCGGGCCCCGCCACGGCGTGGCTGGCCGCGCCATAGGCGAAGGGGGGCAAAGTGACGATTTCATCCCCCAGCCGATCGAGGATCTCTGTCACGGCAAGCATGTCCACCCCGGCGGGGAGGTGGCCACCGTGATGTTCCATCACGCCGAGCGGCAGCACGACGGGCGTGCCCGCGGCGATGGCCGCCTGCACCTGATGGGGGCGCATGCGATCATAGTGCATCAGCCCTGCCCCGCCCCCTGCCCCAGTTCATGCGCGATCTCGCGCGTCTGGGCATAGAGCCGTTTGAACAGCGGGTATTGCCGCCCATAGGCCGGGACGGTTTCGGGGCGCACGGTTCGCGCAACGGGATTCCACTCCACGATCTCGTCCGGCATGGCCTTGCCCACGGCGGTGGCGGCGAGGAAGGCATCACCGTAACTCGCCCCCACCGTCTTTTCGCAGACGATCTGGCCCGCCCCGCCGATATCCGAGGTGGCCTGCATCCAGACCGCGTTCTTCGTCCCGCCCCCCACGGCGAGGATGCGCTGGGGAAAGGCGTCGAGATCGCGATAGGTGTCCAGCACATGGGCGGTGCCGGAGGCGATGCCTTCCAGCACGGCACGAAACATGTCGCCGCGCGTATGCGTCAGGTCGAGGCCGAAGAAGGCGCCTTTGGCCAGCGGGTCATGGATGGGCGTGCGTTCACCGCTGAAATAGGGAAGGCAGATCAGACCCTTGGCCCCCTTGGGGCTGTTTGCAGCTTCGGCCGCCAGTTCGCCAAAACTGGTGTCGCGGGCGAATTGGTCGCGGAACCAATGGGTCAGCGTGCCGGAGGTCGCCAGCCCCGCCATGGAGGCATGCATGCCGGGCCAGAGCCAGGGCGCATACCACAGGCGCGGGTCGCGCACGGGGTCGGAGGTCACCTGAATGATGAAGATGGTGGAGCCATACATCATCATCATCTCGCCCGGCCGCTGCACGCCGACGCTGACCGCCTCTGCCGCCGCGTCGATCGTGCCACAGGTCACGGGCGTGCCTTCCGCCAGACCCGTTTCTGCGGCAGCCTGCGCCGTCACATGGCCCGCGATATCAGTGGACCACATCAGGCGGGGCAGTTTTTCCAAGGGCAGAATGTCGGGGGCTAGCGCATCGGTCCAGTCGAGTGCATTCACGTCATAGAGCGGCGAAAAGTTCGCCGCCGTGTAATGGTCGATGACATAGGCTCCGGTCAGCTTCCATGTGATGTAGGAGGTGGAGCTGAGGACCTTCGCCGTCTTGGCATAAAGCTCGGGGTGGGTGTTCTTGAGCCACAGGATCTTGGGCCCCACCGACTGCGAGGTCAGCGCATTGCCGCAGGTCGCCATGATGCGGTCCGCACCGATCTCGGCGGTAAGTGTTTCGATTTCCACCGCCGCGCGCGTGTCGACACCATAGAGGACACCGTTCATCAGCGGCACGCCTGCGGCATCCACGGGCAGCATGCAGGGGCCGATCGCGCTGGCCGCGACACAGGCGATGTCCTTCGGGTCGATCTTCGACTCGGCCAGCAGCGCGCGGGTGATGTGGACGAAATCGCCCCACCAATCCTCGTCCGCGCGGTGTTCGGCCCAGCCCGGGCGCGGCACGAGCATCTTGTGCGGCCGCGTGGCTGTGGCGACGATCCGGCCGCTGCCATCCACCAGCACGCCCTTGGATTCGAAGGTTCCGATATCGATGCCGAGCGTGTGGGTCATGATGATGTCAGCGGATCAAGTGGAAGTCGGGGGTGATGCGGGCGATGGCCGCCTGCAGAAGCGTGACCATCTGCGCCACATCGGCGGGGTCCACCACTTCCAGCGCGGAATGGGTGTAGCGCATGGGGAAACCGACATCGAGGCAGGCCACCCCTTCCTCGCCCATGAACTGGATGTAGGACAGGTCGGTCAACGCCCCGGTATGGGCCGAGCGTTGCAGAGGCAAGCCTTCGGCAGCAGCCGTATCTTCCATCAGCGTGACGAGGGCGGGATGCGGGATCACGCCATTCAGCGTGCCGCGCCCATGGAAGGAATAAAGGCTGATGCCGGGGCCACCGCCCAAGGTCACATCGCCCCGGGCGGTCATATCCGGCGTGTCGCAGGCCAAGAGCAGGTCGATCTGGAAGGCGATGTCGGGCTTCGCCGCCGCGGCGGCGGGCAGGACGCCACGCAGATTATACTCCTCCTGCACTGACCAGACCAGATGGACGGTCGGCCCGCTGCGGCGGTCCTTCAGACGGGCCGCAAGGTCCACCAGCGCCGCGCATCCGGCGCGGTCATCGGCAGAGGTCCCGGCAAGGCGGCCATTGGCCAGGTCCATTACATGCGGGCGATAGACCACCGGATCGCCGATGCGCAGGCCTGCGGCCTCGGCCTCGGCCTTGGAGGTGAAACCGGCATCGACGTAAAGCTCGGCATAGGGGACCACGCGGTATTTCTCTTCGGGCGTGGTGGCGTGATGGCTTTTGTTGGCGATCAGGCCCGGCACATCGCCTGCCCGCGTGCAGATCACCACCGCCTGCGCGGCCAGCGCCCGCTCTGGCACGCCGCCCAGCCGTTCCAGTCGGATCAGGCCGTTCGCTTCGATCTTTCGCAGGATGAAGCCGAGCTGGTCCATATGGGTGAAGACCAGCACGGACGGGGCCGCCGGATCGCCTTCCAGCGTGGCAGAGAGGTTGCCCAGACGGTCGGTCCGATGCGCGATGCCTAAGTCATCAAGATCGGCCTTGATACGGGCGCGGATGCGGTCCTCGTGGCCCGCGAGGCCGGGGATCAGCATATAGTCGCGGATCAGGTCACGCAGCATCACGCGCCCTCCCTGCCCTGCCCTTTTCATCTTGGCTCAAATACTCACAGGGGGTGAATGGGCCGAATGGCCCAGAGGGGGCGCGTGCGCCCCCTGAACGCGGAGGAGGCGCGCAGGCGCCGACGACAGGAAAGGTGCGCGCGTCAGCGCTCCGCTTCGGTGGCGTCAGCTGGGGGCGCATCAGTAACCCCTCGCGGCGCGGGCGCGGTCCATGAAGTCCTTGGCACGTTCGGGGTCGACGGCGGCCCATGTGTCGCCCTCCACCTTCAGCGCGGAGCCCACGATGCAGCCATCGGCCACGCGCAGGACATCGGCGATAGTGGCGTGTTTCACGCCCGTATTGGCAAGGACGGGCGTCTTCGGCAGGACGCGCTTCACCGCCTCGAGATCGCGCATCTCGGCCGCTTCGCCGGTGATCGCGCCGGACACCAGCACGGCATCAGGGATAGAAGAGAAGACGGCAGACCGCGCGCGGTCAGGGAGCGAGCGGGGATCGAGCGAGCCCGCGAATTCCGCCGAGACGTTGTAGAGAAGCGCGCAATCCGTGTTGCCGAGGCGGTGCTGATAGCGCTGCGCGGCGCCTGCATCGGGGGCCCAGATCCCCATGTCGGAGGCGTAGGTGCCCGTAAAGATCTCGCGCAGGAAGGCCGCGCCCGTGGCGGCGGCGAGCGCGACGGAGGCCATCGGGTCCCACAGCACATTCACGCCGAAGGGCACGGTGATGCGGTCGCGCAGACGGCCTATCACATAGGCCATCGTGGCGGTCGAGGCGGTGTCGACCTTCAATTCATAGGGGCGGTCATTCTCGTTTCCAAACATCACCGCGTCCACGCCGGCGGCCTGCAGCGCGGCAAGGTCCTTGGCCGCGCCCGCGATGATGGCCTCTACCCCGCCTGACGCATCATGCAGCGGCGTGCCGGGCAAGGCACCCAGATGCACCATGGCGATGACGGGCTTTTTCTGCCCGAAGACCCTTTCGAAACGTGACATTCCATCCTCCCGAGATGGGCGAAGGCTAGACGGAAAGGGATTGGACCGGAAGGGGGAACATACTAGCATGTCAGCAGACAAGGGAGGCAGGCATGCAGGAGCGGCGGCACTGGGACAGGCTGGGCAATGGCGGGCTTGATTTTACCACCTTGGGATTCGGATCGGCGCCGATCGGCAATCTCTTCCGGGCCATTTCGGACGACGAGGCGCAGGCCGTGCTGGAACGGGCCTGGATGGGGGGCGTGCGCTATTACGATACCGCGCCCCTCTATGGCCTCGGCCTGTCGGAGACGCGGCTGAACCGGTTCCTTCGGGGCAAGCCGCGGGACGACTATGTGATCTCGTCCAAGATCGGGCGGCTGTTCCGCGTCACCACACCCGACAAGCGTGACGGGTTCGGGAAATGGTTCGACGTTCCCTCGCGCAACGAGGTCTATGATTACGGATATGACGCCGTGTTGCGGTCGGTGGAGTTTTCGCTGGAGCGGTTGGGGATCGACCGGATCGATATCCTCTATGCCCATGACCTCGACCTCTTCAACCACGGCACGCAGGCGGCGCTGGATGCGCGGCTGGCGGAGTTCATGGCAGGCGGCTATCGCGCGCTGCTGCGGTTGCGCGACGAGGGGGTGATCCGCGCCTTTGGGGCGGGGGTGAATGAATGGGAGCCCTGCCGTTGGCTGCTGGACCGAGGGGATTTCGACATCTTCCTGCTGGCGGGGGAGTATTCGCTGCTGCGGACCGAGTCGCTGGAGGGGTTCATGAACCCGGCGGCGGAGCGGGGGGTGGGGGTCGTGGTGGGCGGTCCCTACAATTCCGGCATTCTGGCGACCGGGCCGCGCCCGGGGGCGCAGTATCGCTATGAGGATGCGCCCGACTGGGCGATGGCGAAGGCGGGACGTCTGCAGGCGCTGTGCGAGGCACAGGGGGTGCGGCTGGTGGATGCGGCCTTCCAGTTCTGCACGCGGCATCCGGCGGTGGTGTCGGTGATCCCCGGCGGGCAGCGGCTGGCCGAAATGGAAAGCAATCTTCAGGCGGCGGCGGCGGAGATTCCGCCCGCGCTCTGGTCCGCGATGAAGGCGGAGGGGCTGATCCACCCCGACGCGCCTGTCTGAGAGAGGAAGGACATGCAGATCGACGCGCATCAGCATTTCTGGCACCCCGCGCGGGGGGATTACGGCTGGATGCCCAAGGACGACCCGGTGCTGTCGCGGCCTTATGGCCCGGCGGAGTTGTGGCCTCAGTTGCAGGCGGCGGGGGTGCAGGGCACGATCCTCGTGCAGGCCGCGCCCACGGTGGCCGAGACGGAATACATGCTGGGGATCGCGGATGCGACGCCTTGGGTTCTAGGCGTGGTGGGCTGGGTGGATTTCGAGCGGCCCGCCGATCTGGCCGAGATGCGGCGGCTGTCCGGGCATCCGAAATTCAAGGGCCTGCGCCCGATGATCCAGGACATCCCCGATGACGGCTGGATGCTGCGCGAGGATGTGCAATGGGCCTTTCGCGCGATGTGCGATCTGGGCCTGCGCTTCGACGCCCTGGGCTTTCCGCGCCATCTGGAGAACTTCCTCACCATCTTGAAGCGCTATCCGCGTCTGCAGGTGGTGGTGGACCATTGCATGAAGCCGCAGATCCGCGAGAAGTCCGACGCGCATTTCCGCTTTTGGGCGGAGGGCATGAGCCGGATCGCAGGCGAGACGGCGGCGGTGGTGAAATTCTCGGCCCTGATCACCGAGGCCGATGCCGATTGGACGGTCGAGGACCTGAAGCCTTACGTGGAGCATGTGTTCGCCGTCTTCGGCCCCGAGCGTGTGATGTGGGGGTCGGATTGGCCGGTCTGCCGGTTGCGGGGGGAATATGCCGATTGGCGCGCGGCGGCGCTGCGCTTAACCGAGGATCTGACGGATGTGGACCGGGCGCTGATCTATGGCGGGACGGCGGTGGGGTTCTACGGATTGTAATTGAGCGGAGCGCCGCGCGAAGGGCGCGGCGCACGTCTTTTGCCTCGCCTGCGCGCGGGCGCGCTTCGGCTCAGAGGCGGGGGCGCTTCGCCCCCCGCACCCCCCGAGAGTATTTGCTGCCAAGATGAAATGGGCGGGTTTTTACGTAATTTACGTATATCAGGCGCCGTAGAGGGCGGTGGCGATGCGGCGGGTGGCGGTTGCGGCGTCCTGTTTTGCCATCGCGGCCGTCAGGACAGGGTCGGAACGCAGGCCTGCCGCCACCGTGCGGAGGCGTTCGGTCAGGGCGAGATTGGCGCGCGATTCCTCGACCGGGTCCATGCCGCCGTGATCGGGGAAGGTGTCGAAATAGATCACCCCGTCATAGCCGAGGCGGTCGAGCACCCAAAAGAGTTCGACCGTCTGGATGGGGTGGACGGTGCCCGCGATGAGGCCATCGTCGCGCTTGGCATAGCCGTCGTTCAGATGGACGCCCATGATGCGGCAATACCGCGAGGCGAGCAGGGCGGATCTGGCCGGCATCTCTCCTGCAAAGAGCATATGGCAGAAGTCGAGCGTCACGCCGAGATTGGCGCGGCCAAGGTCGCGGATGGCATGCAGCGTCGTCGCCATGTCCGGCAGGACGGACCATGAGCGGGGTTCGTTGGGTTTGTATTCGATGGATATGTCGAGGGCGGGGTTGTGGTCGCAGACCTCGGCAAAGGCGGCGAGGGTGTCGTCCCACATGCGGGCGTAATCGCCCTGAAAGCTGTAATCGAAGCCGTCCTGACCAAGCCAGACGGTCATCACCGTGCCGCCCATTCCGGCAAGCGCATCCAGACCGCGCTTGGTGATGTCGATGGCGGCGCGGCGGACGGTTTCGTCGGGATGGGTGAAGGCGCCGAGGCGGAAGCCGGGATCGGTATAGTAGCGCATGGCGAGGCCATTCAGGGCCATGCCGTTTTCCTGCAAGATCTGCGTCAGTTCTGCGGGGGAGTGATGATCGAAATGGTCGGGAAAGTTCAAGTCGGCGGCGTTCAACCCACCCACCTGCCCGGCCCTCGCGATCATCTGGGCCACGGTGTCGCCCTTTTGCTTGAAGGCATTCAGGCGCGTCGCGTAGCGCGGGCGGTTCGGACGGGTCATGGCTGCCTTTCAGGCCGGATCGAAAAGATCGGGCCGATCGCGTTCGAGCGGTTCGAGATAGGTGATCAACTGCCGCAGATGCGCGCGCGTGGCAAGGCGCGCAGCGTCGGGATCGCGGGCCTCGAGCGCGGCTAGGATAGCGCGGTGTTCGTCCAGCGTCGCGGCGATGCGGCCCGGGACGGGCAGGATCAACTGGCGCGCGCGGTTGACATGGAGCCATGCCGTCTCGCTGACCTGAGCCAGCTTGCGGAAGCCGGTGAAGGACAGGATCAGCTCGTGCATCGCGGCATCGGTCTGGTAGAAGCCCGGCACGTCGCCATCGGCGATCAGCGCGGCCTGCACGGTGAGATTGCGGCGCAGTTGGGTAAGTTGCTCTTCGGTGATCGCCTCGGCCACGCGTTCGATGGCGGCCACTTCGATCGCCTCGCGCAGGAAGGCGCCTTCGCGGATCTCTTCCATCGAGAAGCGGGCAACGAAGGTGCCTGCCTGAGGAACCACATCGACGAGCCCCTCGGCCGCCAGCCGCGCCACGGCATCGGCCACGGGGCTGCGCGAGACGCCGAGTGCTTCGCAGATCTCGGGCTTGCGGAGGATTTCGCCGGGGCGGTAGGCGAGCGACAGGATGGCCTCGCGCAGGGTCTGGTAAACGCGCTGGCCGAGCGAGCCCGTGAAACGGTCCAGAGGCGCGAGGCGCGCTTCGGAAGGCACTTGTGAAGGGGGTTCAGGGGGCTGTAACATGCTAACATGTTAGACATGTGCGGCCCCCTGTCAAGGAAGGGCTGGAAGCGAGGAACGATGGCGGAAACGGGCGGCGTGATCCGGTTGCATGGGGCCGATAATGTGGTGATCGCGCTGGCCGATCTGGGCAAGGGGGCCTTGGTCGAGGGGGTGGCGCTGCCAGACGCGGTGCCGCGCGGACACAAGATTGCGGCGCGGGCAATTGCGCGGGGCGAGAACGTACTGCGCTATGGCCAGATCATCGGGCAGGCGACAGAGGAAATCGCGGCGGGGGCGCATGTGCATGTGCACAATCTGGGGATGGCGCCGCATACGGACGACTATGCCATAGGGTCAGAATGCCACCCCCTGCCTGCGCTGCAACCGCTTGAATTCATGGGGTATCATCGCGCCGACGGGCAGGTGGGGACGCGCAACTATATCGGCATTCTGACCAGCGTGAACTGTTCTGGGTCGGTCGCGCGCTTCATCGCGGAGGCGGCGGAGAAGGACCCTGTGCTGGCGGCGATGCCGAATGTAGACGGGATCGTGCCCATCGTGCACCAGACGGGCTGCGGCATGTCGGGCACGAATGAGGGCTACCAGACCCTGATGCGGACGCTGAAGGGCTATGCGAGGAACGCGAATTTCGGGGGCATCCTGCTGGTGGGCTTGGGCTGCGAGGTGATGCAGGTGCCCGATCTGGTGGGTCAGGGGCGGCTGCGGCCGGATGGAAACTTCCGCTACATGACCATTCAGGGCACGGGCGGGACGCGGGCGACGATTGCCAAGTCCTTGGAAATCCTTCGGGAAATGGCAGAGGTCGCGTCGAAGGTGGCGCGGCGGCCGGCGCCTGTGTCCAAGCTGATCATCGGGCTGCAATGCGGGGGGTCGGACGGCTATTCCGGGATCACGGCGAACCCGGCTTTGGGCCATGCGAGCGATCTGCTGGTGCGGATGGGGGGCACGACGATCCTGTCCGAAACACCCGAAATCTATGGCGCGGAGCATCTGCTGACCCGCCGCGCGGTGCGGCCGGAGGTGGGCGAGAAGCTGCTGGAGCGCATCCGGTGGTGGGAGGATTACACCGCGCGGAACGAGGGCGAGATGGACAACAATCCCAGCCCCGGCAACAAGAAGGGCGGGCTGACGACAATCCTTGAAAAGTCGCTGGGCGCGGTGGCGAAGGGGGGGACGGCCCCCTTGGCGGGGGTCTACAAGTTCGCGGAACCCATTGATACGAGTGGCTTTGTCTATATGGACAGCCCTGGCTATGACCCCTGTTCGGTGACCGGGCAGATCGCATCCGGGGCGACGATGATCGTCTTCACCACGGGGCGGGGATCGGTGTCGGGGTACAAGCCTTCGCCTTGCATCAAGCTTGCGACGAATTCCGAGATGTATGCCCGGATGACCGAGGATATGGACATCAATTGCGGGGATATCCTGACCGAAGGGGTCAGCATCGCGGCCAAGGGGGAAGAGATCCTGCAGCGGATCGTCGCGGTCGCCTCGGGGCGGAAGACGCTGTCGGAGGAGCTGGGTTTTGGCGGGGCGGAGTTCGTGCCGTGGCAGATCGGGGCGGTGATGTAACGACTGTGCCCTGTTTTGTGCCGCATTCTGTGCAGCAATCTGTGGGCACGCGGCGGGCGGTGGGGTGATACGCCGTTAAGGTTAACGCGGGCCGCGGGGGCGGAAGGTGATCCGGCGGAGCGCGCCCCCCATTCGGGGGACGCGCACGCCCTTTAGGTCGCGGGCCGCGCGGGGCGCGTCCCGCTCCACGTCAGGGGGCGTGCCGCCCCCTCTGGCCGCATACGCGGCCATTCACCCCCTGCGAGTATTTGAGCCAAGATGAAGGGACGGGTCTTCATCTTGGCCCAAATACTCATCTTGCGACGGCTGGGCCGGGCGCGCGGTCAGGTGAGGAGGGCGGTGATCTCGGCCACCGCAGCCTCCACCAGATCGGGGCGGGCGCGGGATTCCACGTTGAGGCGGAGGAGCGGTTCGGTGTTCGAGCCGCGCAGGTTCATCCGCCATGTGCCGAAATCGAGCGAGAGGCCATCGGTCAGGTCGCGGCTTTCGGCGCGGGGGGTGTAGAGCGCGTCGATCCGGGCGATGGCGGCGGGGACGTCGGGGACGCGGAAGTTGATCTCTCCGGACGAGGGGAAGGCGGCGCGGCGGTCGGCCAGCAGGGCGGCGAGGGGCTGACCCGTGCGGCCGATGAGTTCGGCCAGCAGAAGCCACGGGATCATGCCGCTGTCGCAGGCGTAGAAGTCGCGGAAGTAGTGATGGGCCGACATCTCGCCGCCATAGACGGCACCGGTGTCGCGGAGCGCCTGTTTGAGGAAAGCGTGTCCGGTGCGGGCCATCACGGCCCGCCCCCCGGCGCGGGCGATGGCGGCTTGGGTGGCGAGGATCACGCGGGGGTCGTGGATGATGATGGCGCCCGGTTCCTTGGCGCAGAAGACCTCGGCCAGAAGGCCCACGACATATTCGCCGGGGACGAAGCGGCCTTCGTGATCGAAGAAGAAGCAGCGGTCGAAATCGCCGTCGAAGGCCACGCCCAGATCGGCCTTGGCGGCGATGACGGCCTGCGCGGTGGCGGGCTGGTTTTCGGGCAGGAGCGGGTTGGGGATGCCGTTCGGGAAGCTGCCATCTGGCGCGTGGTGCATCCGGGTGAAGCGGAGGGGGGCGCCCTTTGCCGCCAGCGCCCCGGCAAGCGCGTCGAAGCTGGGGCCTGCGGCCCCGTTCCCGCAATTGACGAGGATATGGAGAGGGCGCAGCGCCGCGATGTCGGTGAAGGAGAGGACGCGGTCCACATAAGCCGCACGGGTGGCGGCGGCATCGGTGACCTTGCCACCCGGGCGGGGGGCGGCGAAGGCTTGCCTTTCGGCGAGGCTGCGGATCGCCGCCATGGTGGTGGCGGGGTCGAGGGGGGCGGCCCCGGCCTGCACCAGTTTCATCCCGTTGTAATCCATCGGGTTGTGCGAGGCGGTGACGCAGATGCCGCCATCCGCGCCGAGATGGCCGGTGGCGAAATAGACCTCTTCCGTGCCGCAAAGGCCGAGGTCGAGCACCTCGGCCCCGGTCTGCATCAGCCCTTCGGCGACGGCTGTGGCGAGGCTGTCGGAGGAGGCGCGGATGTCGCGGCCCAGCACCACGCGGCGCGCGCCAAGCGTTTCGCCATAGGCGCGACCGATGCGGCGGGCGATGCTTTCGTCGAGGTCGATCCCGAGACGGCCGCGAATGTCATAGGCCTTGAAGCAGGTCAGGGATGCGGACATGGGGCGCGGCCTCCTTATGCACTCGGACACGGGCCTCGGTGGTAGCAGGCCATGGCGGTGGCGGAAAGGGGGCGGTGGCGGGTGAAAGAATCGGCTTGTGATTTCCGACTGTTTCTATAAGATAATATCCAGACGCTCAGCCAGACCACGCGGTCAGCCCGGTGCCCCCTTTCCCCCTTGCCAAGAGAGAGCCGGTTCCATGATCCGATCCCTGACATCTCCGCCCTTCCTTCCCCCTGCCCTACAGGATGCGGGCGAATGGTTGCGCCTTGCCCTGAGTGACTGGCTGCCGATGAGTGGCGGCCTTGCCCTTGAGACGCTGTTCGACAGGCTGGAGGGGCGGGCATGACGCTGCATTCGGATCCGAGACGGTTGTCCTTTGAAGGTTCGCGCCCGGTTCTGTCAGGGGAGGCGGCGCTGCCGCGGTCGGGGCTGGAGGCGGCGCCCTTGCACGACGCGCGGGTGTTGACCCGGGGCGGGGTGCAGGCGCGTATCGCGCTGGATGGGCAGGTCTATGCGCTGCGCATCACGCGGGCGGGCAAGCTGATCCTGACCAAGTAGCGCAGGTAGCGGGCTCCCGTGACAGGGCGGGGATGGCGGTGTAAGGGTCGGGCATGACCGATCCTTCCCCCCTGCCCCCGTCTTCCCTGCCGGATGCGCCTGCTCTGGCGTTGTGGCGCGGGGTGACTTGGGCGCTTGCCCCTCTCGCGCCACTGCTGCTGCGCTGGCGGCGGGGGCGGGGCAAGGAGGATGCGACGCGCTGGCGGGAGAAGCTGGGTGTGCCGCGTGCAGCGCGGCCTGCGGGCGAGGTGATCTGGCTGCATGCGGTGAGCGTGGGCGAGGGGCTGTCGGTGCTGCCCCTTGTGACGGCGCTGCTGGCGGGGCGGACGGGTGCGACGGTTCTGCTGACTTGCAGCACAGTGACAGCGGCGCGGCTGCTCGAAAGCCGGGTGCCGGACGGGGTGATCCTGCAGTTCCTGCCGCTGGACCTGCCCGGGCCGGTGCGTCGGTTTCTGGATCACTGGCGCCCCGATGTGGCGGTGCTGGTGGAAAGCGAGTTCTGGCCGCGGCTGATGCGGGCGGTGGTCGCGCGGGGCGTGCCGCTGGTTCTGGCCAATGCGCGCATCTCGGACCGGTCGGCGGGGCGGTGGCGGCATGCAAGCGGGGTGGCGCGGGCGCTGCTTGCCCATTTCACGGTGATCGGCGCGCCGGATGCGGCGATGGCGGCGCGGCTTGTGTCGCTGGGGGCGGATACGGGGCGGGTGCGTATCTTGGGCACGCTGAAGCGGGCGGCGGCGCCTTTGGCGGTGGATGAGGGCGAACGCGCGCGGTTGGCGGCGGCCTTTGGGGAGACGCCGCTGTGGCTGGCGGCCTCGACCCATGCGGGGGAGGAGGAGGCGGTGGCCTCGGCACAGGTCGCCTTGCAGGCGGCTGTGCCGGGGGCGCGGCTGATCCTTGCGCCGCGTCATCCGGCGCGGGCGGAGGCGGTGGTGGAGGTGCTGCGCGCGGCGGGGCTGCGCGTGGCGCGGCGGTCTCTGGGGGAAAGCCCGGAGGGGGCGGAGGTCTATTTGGCCGATACGCTGGGCGAGATGGGCTTATGGTTCGCGCTGGCCCCGGTCAGTTTCCTTGGCGGGTCGCTGGTGGCGGATGTGGGCGGGCACAATGCCTATGAACCGGCGGTGATGGGATCGGCGATCCTGCACGGGCCGGGGGTGGGGAATTTCGCGGACCTCTACGCGCGGCTGGGCGCGGCGGGAGCGGCAGAGGCGGTGGCCGATGGCGCGGGGCTGGCGCAGGCGGTGGCGGGGCTTTGGGCCGATCCGGGGCGGCGGGCGGCGATGGTCGCGGCGGCGCGCGGCGTGCTAGAGGCCGAGGCGGACGGTGTGGCGGCGACGGCAGGAATGATCCTGTCCTGCCTGCCCACGCGGTAGAGCGGTCAGAAAATGCGGTTCGACATCTTCCAGCGGCGGTGGGTCCAGAGCCACTGATCCATATGGGCGCGGACCTGCGCCTCAAGGCTGTCGTTCAGGGCCTGAGTCATGGCTTCAGCGGTGGTGTGGGGGATCGGGGCCTCGATCCACAGGTCGAAGCCGCCATCGGGGCGGCGCAGGCCATAGGTGGGCAGAACCAGCGCGTCGTAGCGCAGCGCCATCTCGGCGGGCGAGAGGGAGGTGAGCGCGGGCTGGCCGAAGAAGGACAGCATGGCCCCGTCGCCCATCGACTGATCCAGCACCACGCCGACCATGCCGCCGCCTTTGAGGAAGCGGATCATCTCGGCCAGACCCTTGCGCCCGCGCGGGAAGAGCGGCGTGCCGATGCGCGAGATGGCGGCGATGTAATGTTCGTTGAAGAAGGCGTTGTCCATCGGGCGGTAGAGGCCGCCCACGGGATAGCCGCGCGCGATGAGCCCGCCGCGGATGGCGTCGTAATTGCCCAGATGCCCGGTGACGAGGAGGACCGGGCGGCGGGAGCGGAACGCCTGCTCCAGCGCAGGGACGCCGGGGCCTTGCAGGGGTTCGCGGGCCACGCGGGCGACGAAATCGGGGCCGGAGTACAGCTCGGCCAGCGTGCGGCCGATGCTGCGCGGCACCTCGCGTTCCAGCCGCGCGCGGTCGGCTTCGGGCAGGTCGGGGCGGACGAGGGCGAGGTTGTCGCGGATGCGCCCGCGCCAGCCTGCGAGCGGGGCCACGACATGGGCCAGAAGGGCGGCGGCGACGCGACGACGGGCGTCGAACGGCAGGCGCAGGAGGAGCCAGAGCGCGCCACGGATCAGCCGATCCGTGACCCAGTCGGCCAGCCTTTTCCCCCTGCTTTGGATCAGCGCCATTCCCGGTTCCGCCTGATGGGGGCAGCGGCCCCCGGACCGGGGCGAGATATAGCCGCGCCGCCCTGCCGTCACAACCCGGCCCGCAGGGGCCGCGCGTTGACAGGGCGGCGGAAGCGGGGTCTATGAGGGCGGCCCAGAGAGACGGGCCGGACCAAGAGGCAGGACGAGCGGATGACGGATCAGGCGCCCGAGCTTTATGTGACCAATCTGAACAAGCGGTTCACAGGCGTGTCGTCCACCCTGAGGGCGGTGTTGCAGCAGCATCTGGGGCGGTATCGCAGCGTGCTGGTGGGTGTGGGCCTGCCGGGACTGCCCGACCCGATCCGCAAGCGGGATGCGCTGCGCTTGTCACGGGAAACGCCTGCGGGGCGGCCCTTTGCGATCTGGCATGTGCGGCGCAATACCGAGATGCAATTGGCGATCTTTGCCCGTGACGTACTGCGGCGGCCGATCCGGACGGTGTTCACCTCGGCCGCGAAGCACAGGCATTCGGCCTGGCCGCGCTTTCTGATTTCGCGCATGGACCGGATCATCGCGACCAGCGACGAAGCGGCGCGCTGCGTGGGGCGGCATGATGCGGTGATCCCGCATGGCGTGGATACGGTGCGGTTCTGCCCGCCGGAGGATCGGGCGGCGGAATGGGCGAAGACGGGCTATCCGGGGGAGTACGGGATTGTCACCGTGGGGCGCATCCGGCCGTCGAAGGGGAGCGACATCTTCGTGAAGGCGATGATCCGGGCGCTGCCCGATCTGCCGGGGGCCGTGGCGGTGCTGGTGGGGCTGACCAAGCCCGAGGATCAGGGATTTCTGGCGAAGATGAAGGCCGAGATCGCCGAGGCGAGGATGGAGGATCGCATCTTCTTTTCCGGCAGCATTTCGGATGAGGCCTTGCTGACCCTCCTGAAGGGCGCGCGGCTTTTGTGCGCCACGCCGCGCTATGAGCCTTTCGGGGTGACGCCGCTGGAGGGGATGGCCTGCGGCCTGCCCATCGTGGCGACTGCGACGGGGCATTTCGCGGAATGCGTGGGCGATCCGGGAAACCCGGAAGAGGCCGGGCGGATCGTGCCGGTGGAGGATGTGGCGGCGGTGGCGGATGCTGTGCGCTGGGCCCTGACAGATGAGGCGAAGTGGGCGGGGCTGTCGGCGCGGGCGCGGGCGCGGGTGGAGCGGCAGTTCAGCATCGAAGGCGAGGCGGCGGGGATCGCCGCGATCTACGAGGCGCTTTGGGCGCGGGGGTGAGGGGGTGCGTGCAAGCACGCACCCTACGGTTTGGCGGTAGGGTGCGTGCTTGCACGCACCGCTGGGCTGGAGGGGGTGGTGCGTGCAAGCACGCACCCTACCCTTTCGCGCCCTGCCCGCGGGAATAGACATCCTCGTACCGGATGATGTCATCCTCGCCGAGATAGCTGCCGGTCTGCACCTCGATCAGGACCATCGGCACCTTGCCGGGGTTTTCCATCCGGTGCTTTGCCCCCAGCGGGATATAGACGCTTTCATTCTCGGTCACGAGGCGGACGGTGTCATCCACTGTCACCTTGGCCGTGCCCGTCACCACGATCCAGTGTTCGGAGCGGTGCATATGGGATTGCAGCGAGAGCGCGGCCCCCGGCTTGACCACGATACGCTTGACCTGAAACCTGTCGGAGAGCGCCAGCGTTTCGAACCAGCCCCAAGGGCGGTGATCGCGGGGGAAAAGCTCGGCCTGTTTCGCGCCCTTTCTCTGCAGCACCTCGACCGCCTTCTTCACATCCTGTGCGCGGGATTTGTGGGCCACGAGGACGGCGTCGGGGGTGGCGATGGCGATGACGTCATCAAGCCCGATGCCGACGAGTTCGACGCGGTCATCCTCGGACCGCAGGAGGCTGCCGCGGCAATCAATGGCCGTGGCGGACCCGGACAGCGCATTGCCGTCACTATCGCCGCCCATTTCTGTCGCGACAGCATCCCAGCCGCCCAGATCGGACCAGCCTGCGCCGAAGGGCACGGCGACGAGATTGGAGCTGCGCTCCATCACCGCATAATCGATGGAGATGGCCTCGGCCCCTGCCCAAGCCTCGGGGGTGAGGCGGAGAAAGCCCAGATCGGCCTGCGCCTTGTCCACCGCCGCAGTGACTGGCGGCAAGAGGCCGGGGGCGTGTTCGGTGAAGGCCGCGAGGATGGCGCGGGCGGTGAAGAGAAAGATGCCCGCGTTCCAGAGATAGGTGCCGGCGGCGAGCATCGCCTCGGCCGCCGGGCGGGCGGGTTTCTCGACGAAGCGGGTGAGGGCGACAGGCTCGCCGTCCTGCGGGGGAGCGGTGAGTTCGAGCCAGCCATAGCCGGTTTCGGCCCGGGTCGGGCGGATGCCGAAGGTGACGATATGGCCCGCGCGGGCGGCAGGCAGCCCCGCCATGACGGCGGCGCGGAAGGCGGCGGCATCGGGGACGACGTGATCGGAGGGCGCGACGAGCATCAGCGCCTCGGGGTCGGATTTCGAGAGGTGGAGGGCGGCGGCCAGCACGGCGGGGGCGGTGTTGCGCGCGGAGGGTTCGATCAGCACGGGGCCGGGATCGACGCCCACGGCCGCGAGCTGTTCGGTGACGATGAAGCGGTAATCCGATCCTGTGATGATCACGGGCGGGGCGAAATCGGGGCCCGAGAGGCGGCGGGCCGAGGCCTGAAACAGGCTTTCATCGCCGATGAGACGGGTGAACTGCTTCGGGAAGCTCTTGCGCGAGAGCGGCCAGAGGCGGGTGCCGGAGCCGCCGCAAAGAAGAATGGGGTGGATCATCATGATACTCTCGAAACGACAGGTTGCGCCATGGTTCGCAGGTTCGCGGGCCGGTGGCAATGATCCGGCTGAAGGGGGATCAGCCCGCCAGTGTCACATCCAAGAAGAGCATGACCACGAGACCCAGCGCAAGGCCCAGCGTGGCGCGGTTCTGATGCCCGGATCGGTGGGTTTCGGGGATGATTTCGTGGCTGATGACATAGAGCATCGCGCCCGCAGCGAAGGCCAGCCCCCAAGGCAGGAGCGCGGTGGAGAGGGTGACGATGCCTGCGCCGATCAGGCCGCCCACGGGTTCCACCAGCCCGGTGAGGGCGGCGACGGTCCAAGAGCGGCGGCCGGAATAGCCCTCGCCGCGCAGGGCGACGGCGACGGCAAGGCCTTCGGGCAGGTTCTGCAGCCCGATCCCGAGGCCGAGGGGCAGGCCGCCTTCCATGCCGCCCTGTCCGAAGCCCACCCCGACGGCGAGGCCTTCGGGGAGGTTGTGGATGGTGATGGCGATGATGAAGAGCCAGACGCGGCGCAGGCGGGGGGCCATCGGGCCTTCGGGTCCGGCGGCAAAATGTTCGTGCGGCAGTGCCTCGTTCAGCGCGGCGATGCAGCCCATCCCCATCAGCAGCGCAAGGCAGACGATCAGCGCGGGGATGGCACGGCCGTCATGCGTGATCTCGGCCTGCGCGAGCGCCGGGATGATGAGCGAGAAGAAGGCCGCCGCAAGCATGACCCCGGCAGCGAAGCCGAGCAGCATGTCGCGCGTTGCAGCGCGCGGCACCTGCCCCCGCAGCACCGGCAGCGCGCCGAGCGCCGTCATGCTGCCTGCCGCGAGACTGCCGAGAAAGCCGAGAAGGAGGGGGGGAAGCGTATCCAAAGGTGCCTGTCTGATGACTTTTAACCAGTACTTATTCGCAACTGTATGTGTTTGAAAAGCGGCCTGCACGGGGCAAAGATGGTGTCCTGCCCCCTGCCGCGCGGGGAATGGCGACACGGCGCGCCCCCTATGCGACCTGCGGCTGTGGCTGCGCAGCAACGTGGCGCCAGAACCATCCGTTCGCGCAAGAAAATTTCGCATCGATCGGCAAACCTCTCTTCCAAAGTCAGGTTTCAGTTCCCATCTGGCGATCACGAAAAAGAGTGGTGGCCGACGGGGCCGCCGATGAGGTGGCCTCGTGGCGTGTTGCGCCGCGTGAGCCCGCCTGTCGGTCAGGCCAGCGGCGGCACCTGTGACAGCAGGGGATGCAGATGAGTCTGGAGGGTTTCGTCCGGTGGGCCGAGGGGCTTAACCGGAGTATAGGCAACATCGTGTCGTGGATGGCACTGGGCACGGTTCTGGTGTGCTTTTCCACGGTCTACACGCGCTATGCGCTGAACACCAATTTCACATGGTTGCAGGATCTTTATGTCTGGCAGCATGCGGCGGTGATCGTGTTGGGGGCCGGATACACGATGGTGATCGGCGGCTTCGTCCGGGTCGACATCTTCTATTCCAAGTGGAGCCCTCGCCGGCGGGCGCTGTCGGACCTGATCCAGACGGTGATCTTTCTGGTACCCTTCATGGCCGTCTGCGCCTGGGCCTTCTGGATCATGGTGGCCAATTCATGGGCGGCGGACGAGGCCTCGCCCAATCCGGGGGGATTGCAGAACTACTGGATCCTGAAGGGAACGCTCTTGGCCTTCGTCTCGCTGGTGCTGCTGCAGGCGGCGGCGATGGTGGCGCGGTCGATCCTTGTTCTGCGCGGGCGCGAGGACTTCGCCCCAGCGGCCAGCAGCCATTGAGCCGGGGGTGATGATGGATCCTGTCGTTCTGGGCCAGATTCTGGCCGGACTGTTCTTCTTCGCCATCCTTGCCACGCTGATGTTCGGATACCTTGTCGCCTTTGCGCTGGGGGGGCTGTCGATCGTCTTCGCGGTGCTGGGCTGGATGGTGGGGGCCTTTGACGCGAACCTGCTGTCGTCGCTGGCCACGCGGTTCTTTGGGGTGATCACCAATCCGGTGCTGATCGCGGTGCCGTTGTTCGTTTTCATGGGCGTGGTGCTGGAGAAATCGCGCATCGCCGAGGTGTTGCTGACCACGATGGGGCAACTGTTCGGGACGCTGCGCGGCGGCCTTGGCTTTTCGGTGGTGATCGTGGGCACGATGCTTGCGGCCTCGACCGGGGTCGTGGGTGCGACTGTGGTGACCATGGGCCTGCTGTCGCTGCCTGCGATGATGCGCGCGGGTTATGATCCGCGCATCGCCACAGGGGTGATCTGTGCCGCAGGGACGCTCGGCCAAATCGTGCCGCCCTCGACCGTGCTGATCTTCGTGGCCGACATCATGCAGGGTGCCAATGCGGCGGCGCAGATGGAGATGGGGAATTTCGCGCCTGATACCATCTCGGTGGGCGATCTGTTTGCGGGGGCCTTCATCCCGGGAATGGCGCTGGCGTTCCTTTACGGCCTCTACATCGCGTTCCGGGCCTTCATGAACCCGGCCGCTTGCCCTGCCCTGCCGATGACGCCGGAAGAGCGGCGCGGCCTTGGTCGGCGGACGGTGGTGGCGCTGGTGCCGCCTATGGCGCTGATCATCGCGGTGCTGGGGTCGATCATCGCGGGCGTGGCAACGCCGACGGAGAGCGCTTCGGTCGGGTCGCTGGGCGCGATCTTCCTGATGATCGTGAAGATGCTGGCCGACCATCACCTTGACGACGGGTCGGGCAATACCGAGGCGCTGGAAAAGCGGCTGATGACGTTCTGGCTGGGCTTTCTGGCGGTGCTGGTCGCGGTGGGCTTCTTCGCCGGGGCCTTCGGGTTGCTGACGCTGTTGATCGTGGCGGTGGCGCTGGGGTCGGTCGCGGTTCTGGCGACCGGCGCGCTGCGCGGCCGGTTCGCGGAGATCATCCGCGAGACGAACAAGGCCACCATGGCGATCACCTCGATGATCTTCGTGATCTTGCTGGGCGCGACGGCCTTTGCACTGATCTTCACGCGGATGGGCGGCGGAGAGTTGGTGCAGGGGATGCTGGAGCAGATGCCCGGCGGGCAGTTGGGCGCGCTGATCTTGGTGATGGCGATCATGTTCGTGCTGGGCTTCTTCCTCGACACGTTCGAGATCGTCTTCATCGTGGTTCCGATCACGGCGCCGATCCTTCTGATGATGGGGCTGGACCCGATCCTTCTGGGGGTGCTGATCGGGATCAACCTGCAGACATCCTTCCTGACGCCGCCTTTTGGCTTCTCGCTTTTCTACTTGCGAGGGGTGGCACCCAGGACGATCAGCACCGGGACGATGTATCGCGGGGTGGTTCCCTTCGTGATCATCCAGTTGTCGGTGCTGGCTGTCGTCTACATGTTCCCCAAGACAGCGACATGGCTGCCGGATTACCTGTTCCGGTCGCCCCCGGCGGTGGAGGCCCCAGTGGAACCGGCGGCCGAGCAGGGTGGCGCGGAGAGCGATGCGGGCGGTGGGTCCTTTGATCTGGATGGCGGGGCGCCGGAGGGTGAGGGCGGCGGGGCCTTCGACCTTGACGGCGGCGCGCCGGAGGGCGAGGGCGGCGGGGCCTTCGACCTGGACGGTGGCGCGCCCGAGGGCGAGGGCGGCAGTGGTGGCGCCTTCGACCTAGACGGTGGCGCGCCCGAGGGCGAGGGCGGCAGTGGCGGCGCCTTCGACCTGGACGGTGGCGCGCCGGAGACGGACGGGGGCGGCTGACGCCCTGCTTGAACCGATTGGCAAAGCAGGAGGGCCCGCAGCGATGCTGCGGGCCCTTGTTCATGGCGGCGGGTCAGGCGGCCCTGTGACGGGAAAGGCCCCCTGCCCCGCCACAGGAAAGGCCCGCAGCGGGGCTGCGGGCCTTTCGCTCGGTTCTTCCGGAAGGAGGTATCAGGAGGCGGAGGGGAAGGTGAATTCCAGCGTCCGCGCGTTCAGGAAGGCCTGCTCGTTGAAGCGGAGCGTCCGCATCGTCATGGCGCGCGAGGCGAGGTAGGATTGCCAGACCCGTTTGGTCAGGTCATCGCCCGTGTCCATCGATTCCTGCACCAGTTCGCCCGCCGCGTTGCCGAGGCCCTGCAGCACCTCGTTCGGGAGGCGCATGAACTGCACGCCATGATCATTCGCCAGCGTGGCCATCGCCTCGCCCGAGCGGATGTCATATTCGGCCTTCATGTCGATATAGCCTTCGGCGCAGGCCGAGCGGATGACCTGCTGCAGGTCTTCCGGCAGTTCCTGGAACTTGGCCTTGTTGACCATGAGCTGCACCGCGCCGCCCGGTTCTTGGATGCCGGGGCCGTAGCAGAACTTGGCGACCTGATGGAAGCCGAGCGCAAGGTCGTTCAGCGGGCCGATGAATTCGGCCGCGTCGATCGCGCCGGACTGCAGGCCTGCGAAGATCTCGCCCGCGGGCATGACGACAGCGGAGCCGCCGACCTTCTTGATAAGCTCGCCCCCAAGGCCGGGGATTCGCATCTTCAGGCCCGTGAAGTCCTGCATCGAGGTGATTTCTTTCTTGAACCACCCGAAGGACTGGCAGGCGGTCTGACCCGCGGGGAAGGAGACGATGCCGAATTGATCGTTCAGCTCATCCCACAGTTCCTGCCCGCCGCCGAAGCGGAACCATGCCAGCTGTTCATCCGCCGTCATGCCGAAGGGCACGGCGAAGAAGATGGAGAAGGCGGGATGCTTGCCCGAATGGTAGAAGGACGCGTCATGGCCCATTTCGGCCGTGCCATCCATCACCGCATCCATGCACTGCAGCGCCGGGACGAGTTCACCGGCCGCGAAGGGGGTGATCTTGAGGCGGCCACCGGAGGCGCGGGTGATGCGTTCGGCAAGGCGTTCCGCACCTGCGCCGACGCCCGGCAGGTTCTTGGGCCATGAGTGCACCATGCGCCATTCGAAGACGGTCTGCGCGATGGCGGGTGCTGCAAGGGTCGTGGCGGCCGCGGCGGCGGCTACCCCGAAGGTGGAATTCCTGAGAAACTGGCGTCTCTCCATTATGGGCTCTCTCCCTGTTGGGTTGCTGTCGTCGTGTTGTGAACCATGCGCCGGGCGCGGCACTGGCTGCCGCCCCTTAGGAACGGCACGCTGGCATGTGGAGAGTGGTCGCGCCGTTTTGAAGATGGGCGCGCAACTTTATTTCATATTCAATTAAGCGTTTGTTTTATTATTTCATAAGGGTTTACGAGCCGGTGGTCGGGCGAAGGTGGCGCCGGGGGTCACCCCCGGTGCAGCGCCCGGTCAGCTTGCACCAGCCTTCGAACTGCGAGACGAAGACCTGACCGGAGAGATGGGCGAGGAAATCCGTCCGGCGCAGGCGATCCATGACCGGACCCTTCACCTCGGACAGGTGGAGGGTGACGCCCATGTCGCGCAGGCGATGGTCGAGGGAATCCAGCGTTTCGAGCGCGCTGAGGTCGATCTCGTTCACCGCCGAGCACATCAGGATGACATGGCGCAGCGCGCTGTCGCCGGGCACGCGGGCGAGAATGAGATCCTCCAGATGGCGGGTATTGGCGAAGTAGAGGCTTTCGTCCACGCGCAGGGTGAGGATGGCGGGGTCCGTCTCGACGGTGAAGCGGTGGATGTTGCGGAAATGCTCGGTCCCCGGGACGAGGCCGACTTCGGCCACATGGGGCCGTGCGGTGCGCAGGAGATGGAGGAGGAGCGAGAGGAGGACGCCCGCCGACACCCCCGCCTCGACCCCGGCCAGCAGGGTGACGGCCATGGTGGCGGCGACAGCGGCGAAATCGGCGCGGGAATAGGCGAAGGCGCGTTTGAGGATGGACAGGTCGACGAGGGACAGCACGGCCACGACGATGGTAGCGGCCAGCGTGGCCTTGGGCAGGAAGGCGATGAAGGGCGTGAGGTAAAGCGCGGCCAGCGCAAGGCCCAGCGCGGTGAAGGCACCGGCGGCGGGGGTCGCGGCACCGGCGTCGAAATTCACGACGGACCGCGCGAAACCGCCCGTGACCGGAAAGCCGCCGGTGACGGAGGCGCCCAGATTGGCCGCGCCGAGCGCCACGAGTTCCTGATCGGGATCGATCCGCTGCCGCCGCTTCGCGGCCAGTGTCTGGCCGACCGAAACGGATTCAACAAAGCCGATGAGCGAGATGAGCGCGGCGGGAAGGAGGAGGTCCTGCAGGAGGCGCAGATCAAAGCTCGGCAGGGTGAAGGGTGGCAGGCTTTGCGGCACCTGCCCCACCACCGCGACGCCCTGCGCGGCAAGGTCGAGCGACCAGACGGCAAGGCTGGTGGCGAGGATGGCCAGCACGGGGCCCGTCTTGGCGAGACTGTCCGCCATCCGGGGGCCGAGGCCCGCGCGGCCTAGGAGCGGTTTAAGACCCCAGCGGACCCAGAAGAGGAAGCCAAGGCTGGCGGCCCCGATGGCCAGCGTGGGCAGGTTGATCTGCGCCACCTGCGCCGCGAGGGAGTAAAGCTGTTCGGCCAGTGTATGGCCTTCGGCCTTTAGCCCCGTCAGTGGGCCGATCTGGCTGGCCGCGATCAGAAGCCCCGAGGCCGAGATGAAGCCCGCGACCACGGGGTGGGAGAGGAAATTGGCGAGGAAGCCCAGCCGCAGCGCGCCCATCAGAAGGAGGATCACCCCGGACAGGAAGGCCAGCGTGAGGGCGGCTATGGCATAGCCTGCGGTGCCCGCCTCGGCCACCTGCCCGATGGTGGCGGCGGTCATGAGGGACACCACGGCGACAGGCCCCACGGCAAGGACGCGCGAGGTGCCGAGCAGCGCATAAAGCAGGATGGGCAGGATGGAGGCGTAGAGGCCCGCTTCCGGCGGCAGCCCCGCCAGCAGGGCATAGGCGAGCGATTGCGGGATCAGCATGATCGTGACGATCACGGCGGCCAACAGGTCGCTGCCCAGTGTGGCGCGGTCGTAGCGCCGCCCCCAATCAAGGATCGGCAGCCAGCGTGCGAGGGGGGCGGGTGTCATGGCGGCGGCCTTACAGCCCGTTGACCGGCACCTTCAGCATGGGGCGACCGGAGGCGTCTGTCGGGATCTCGCCCGCGCGCATGTTGACCTGAAGCGAGGGGATGATGAGCTTTGGCATCCCGAGCGTCGCATCGCGTTCGGTGCGGAAGCGGATGAAATCCTCGCGCGTGCGGCCTTGGCCCACGTGGATGTTGTGGGCCTTTTCTTCGGCCACCGTGGTCTCCCAGCGGATATCACGGCCGTTCGGGCCGTAATCATGGCACATGAAGAGGCGCATCTGATCGGGCAGGGCCAGCACCTTCTGGATGCTGTCGTAAAGTTCGCCCGCATCGCCGCCGGGGAAATCGGCCCGGGCGGAGCCGCCATCGGGCATGAAGAGCGTATCTCCCACGAAGGCCGCGTCGCCGATGACATGGGTCATGCAGGCGGGGGTATGGCCGGGGGTGTGCGTCGCCACGGCCTGCATGGTGCCGATGGCATAGGTGTCGCCATCCTTGAAAAGCGCGTCAAACTGCGATCCGTCGCGCTGGAATTCGGTGCCTTCGTTGAAGATCTTGCCGAAGGTTTCCTGCACGAGGGTGATGTTTTCGCCGATCCCGATCTTGCCGCCGAGCTTGCCCTGAATATAGGGCGCGGCGGACAGGTGGTCGGCATGGACATGGGTTTCGATCAGCCAGTCGAGCCGCCAGCCCTTGGCGGTGATGAAGGCGATGATCTCATCGGCATGGCCGTAGGTGATGCGGCCCGCCGCGTAGTCGATATCCATGACGGAATCGATCACGGCGCAGGCATCGGAGGCGGGATCGCGGACCACGTAGCTGATCGTGTTGGTGGCCGGATCGAAGAAGCCGTGAACCTCGGGGTGGAGGGACAGGGAAACGGGGGGGGATGACATGGCGACGGGCCTCACTCTGCTTCGGGCCAAATGTATTCCTTAAATGGAATATTTCAAGACGCTCTGCATGAGGTTTTGGATCGCCGTGATGTCGGCGGTAATGGCGAGTCTGCGAAAGCCCTATGCAGGGGCGCGGCTTCTGAGGCAGGATTGGTTTCAGGTGGTGGTGGCCTGCGGGGTGCAGGCCGACGAACGGGGGGCAACGATGGGTTGGAGCGACGAGGACAAGCGGCTGGGGATGGATCGCGGGATCACCCGGCGGGATTTTCTGGACGGGGTGGCGCTGGCCATCGGGGTGGCGGCCTTGGGCGGCTGGGGCGTGCGGCCAGCGGCGGCGCAGGCGGGGGCGGCCTATCCGCCCGCGGGCGCCGGGCTGCGCGGGCAGACGGATGCGGCGCAAAACGTGATGCATGCGATCCGCGATGGCGGGTTCTGGGAGGCGAACCCGGCGGTGGCCGAGACGGGGGAACGCTATGACCTTGTCGTCGTCGGGGCGGGCATCTCGGGCCTTGCGGCGGCCTACGCCTATCGCCAGCAAGTGCCCGGGGCCAAGGTCCTGCTGATCGATCCGTTGGAGGATTTCGGCGGCCATGCCAAGCGCAATGAATTCACGGCGTCGAACGGGCGGCGGCTGATCGGCTATGGCGGGTCGCAGTCGATGCAGACCCCCAGCTATTTCAGCCCTGCGGTCAACGCGATGCTGGCCGATATCGGGATCGAGCCCGCGAGGTTCGAAACCTATTACGATCAGGGTTGGGCCGAGGCGCGGGGGCTGAACAGTGCCATCTTCTTTGATGCCGCTGTCTGGGGCGTGGACAAGCTGGTCGTGCGGGCGGGCGAGACGAAGGATTGGGTGGCCCAGACGCCGTTGAACGACAAGGCTAAGGCCGACCTGATTGCGCTGATGGATGCGCCGGGGGATTACCTGCCCGGCATGACGCCGGAGGAGCGTCTGGAGACGCTGGCGAAGATCACCTACAAGGAATTCCTGCTGGATTACGTGAAGGCCGATCCGCAGGTGGTGGATTTCTTCCAGACCTCGACCACCGGATATTTCGGGGTGGGGATCGACGCGGTGACGGCACTGGATGCGCGCGGCAACTGGAACCCCGGTTTCGACGGGATGGATCTGGGCGAGGCGGTGTCGAAGTATCACAGCCCGTCGGGGCGTTTGGCCTTCACCGATCCGGATGCCTACATCTACCATTTCCCCGACGGCAATGCGGGCATCGCGCGGCATCTGGTGCGCGCGCTGATCCCCGGCGCGCTGCCCGGAACGACAATGGAGGATCAGGTCACCGCGATGGTGGACTACGGCCTGCTGGACCGGGCCGAGAACGAGGTGCGGCTGCGGTTGAATGCCACGGTGGTGCGGGTGGCCCATGACGGCGCGCCGGAAGCGGCGGAGACAGTGACGGTCACCTATGCAGGGGCGGACGGGCTGGCCTCTGTCACGGCGCGGCATGTGGTGCTGGCCTGCTGGCACCGGGTGATCCCCTATCTGACCGACGAGTTGCCGCCCGAACAGGTGACGGCGCTGAACGATCAGCAGAAGGTGCCGCTGATCTACACCAATGTGCAGCTGCGTAATTGGAAGGCGCTGGATGAGTTGAAGATCGATGGCGCGCGGGCGCGGGGGAATTTCTGGAGCGGGTTCGAGATCGATTTCCCGGTGTCGATGGGAGAGTACCGCTTTGCCGATACGCCGGAGGATCCGGTCATCCTGCATCTGTCCAAGGTTATGGTGAAGCCGGGGCTGTCCTCGCGCGAGCAGGCGCTGGAGGGCAAGCGGGCGATGATGGGCCTGAGTTTCGAGGAGATGGAACGGTCTATCCGCGAGCTTCTGTCCAAGGCGCTGGCGGGGACGAGCTTTGATCCTGCGGTGGATATCGAGGCGATCACCTGCAACCGCTGGAGCCATGGCTACGCCTATGAATACATGCGGCCTTGGGATGCCTTCTGGCCCGATGGCCCGCTGCCCATCGAGACGGCGCGAAAGCCGTGGGGGCGGGTGGCCATCGCCAATGCGGATTCGGGGGCCTATGCCTATGCCCATTCGGCCATCGATCAGGCGGTGCGGGCGGTGCGCGAGTTGGTGGGCACGCCAGAGGGGGCACCGGCCTTCGCGCCCTTCCCCGGCCCCCCGCGCGAGATGATCGGGCTTTAAGCCCGGTCGTCGGGCGGGGTCAGGCGTTCAGGTCCTGCAACAGGCGGCCATGCTTGCGCACCTCGACCAGCACCTCTTCGAAGGTGCGGATGTCGCGGCCGCGCAGCATGGTCAGCATCTTGAGGAAAGCATCCGCCGTGGCCACAGCGTCGCCCAGCGCGGTGTGGCGGGCCTCTTCCGAGATGGTGATGCCGAGGCGATGGGTCAGCGCGTCGAGCGAGTGTTCGGCATGCTGGCTGAAGACCACGGCGGACAGGAGCACGGTGTCGAGGATCGGCATGTCGAAGCGCTTGCCGATGGCGGGTTCGGCGCGGCGCAAGAACGTCATGTCGAAGGGCGCGTTATGGGCCACGAGGACCGCGCCTTCGGCAAAGCGGTGGAAGCGGGAGAGTGCCTCGGTCACCGAGGGGGCGTCGACGACCATCGCGTCGGAGATGCCATGCACATCGGAAGAGGCGGCGGGGATCGCGCGGCCGGGATTGACGAGGGTGTTGAAGACTTCGCCTTCCAACCGTCGGCCGTTGACGATGCGGACGGCGGCGATCTGGACGATCTCATCGCCCTGATGGGGCAGAAGGCCGGTCGTTTCGGTGTCGAAGACGACGTAGGTGAGGGTGTCGAGTCCGCTTTTGAGCACATGGCCGCGCTTTTCCTGTGCGAGCAGGTCGAAGTCATAGGTGACGCGGCGGATCACGGGTTCAGGGCGACGGACGGCGCGGCGAGCCTGCAGGATGGGCAAGCAGAGCGCCTCGGTCCCGTCGGGCAGGGTTTCGGGCCAGATGTCGGTCGCATGTTCGGCCAGCACGCTGCGCCCCGTCGCCTCGGGCAGGGTCGGATCGAGCGGGCGGTCGAGCAGGCGTTCCAGTGCCGTCACCGTCAGGTGCGGGCCAACCCAGCACAAGCGCAGGGAGGCGCCACCGAATTCCTCATCCAGCCGGAGCGTGAGGCCGTCGGGATTCAGGGCCTGCGCCACGCCTTCGCACAGCTGGGTGACGAAGGTGACCATCTCATAGGCGTTGCAGCCGATCAGCAGGTTAGAGGGGGCGACCGTGATCGCGAGCCCGGCCCCTTCGGCGCGGGCCTTGATGCTGTCGAGCAGATCTTCGCCACGCAGGAGGGTGAAGGGGAGTGTTTCGGGGCGGCGGTCCTGATTGGTGCTGCCGATTTCGCGCATTGTGGCGACGAGGGCGGCCACTTCGCGGTCGAGCGCCTGCGCGAGGGCCGGTTCGCCGGTTTCGGCGGTTGCGGCGCGCAGGCTGGCGATGCCTGCGACAGAGCGGCCGATGCGTTCCAGCGCCTCGGCGATGAAGGCCTCGCGGCGGGCGGAGACGGCATAGTCCTGCGTCACGTCGCGCAGGGTGAGGACGTAGCCCCCTGCCCCGCCATCCAAGAGCCGCATCCGGCCCGCGAGCAGGACATTGCCCCGGATCGCGGTGCAGAGCAGATCGGAGGCGGCGTCGGGCTGGCCGGTTTCGGTGAGGCGGTGCCATGCGTCCTGCAGGGGGCCTTCGCGCAGATAGCCGAAGACGCTGCGCGCCAGACCCGGCTGATCGGCGACATCGAGGCTGCCCGCGCCGAGGAATTCGGCCGCCTGAGAGTTGTAGAAGACCAGCTGGTGATCGCCCGCGCAGATGATGACGCCAACGGGCACGTCGGAGAGCAGCCGTTCGAGACGGGTCTTTTCCTGCGTCAGCCGTGCGGTTTCGCGACCGATCGCCTCGGCCAGCGCGGAGCGGGTTTCGGTAAGGCTGGCGGCGGCGGCGAAGGCGGCGGGGGCGAGATCGCCGAGATAGCGCGCGACTTCCAACTCCAGCGGGCGTTCGACATCGGAATGCGCGCGGGCGCGCAGGGCCCCGGCCAAGAGGTCGATGGGGCGGGCGACATTGGTGTCGAAGAGGAACCAGACCCAGGCGATCAGCCCGGTGATGAGGAAGCCTGCGATCAGACCGATCTGAACCAGCGCGTCGACCTCGGCCGCAAGGGCGGGAACGCGTGAGAGTGCGACCCAGATGCCCAGACCTATCGCCACCAGTGCCCCGACCACGAGGGCCACGAAGAACAGCAGGACGCGCAGGCGCAGGCTGAGGCGGTGGATCACATTCCCTCCTCCGGGGCGACGATGCGCTTGATCTCTCCCCGCAGGGTGCCGAGGTCGAAGGGTTTGGACACGAAGCCATCCGCGCCGAGCGCCATCGCCTTGCGCTTTTCCAGCGCCGAGCCGCGCGCTGTCATCATCACGACCTTTACGTCCGACAGCGTGGGGTCGAGACGGATCTCCTGACAGATCTCGTATCCCGAGACGGAGGGGAGCATGATGTCCAAGAGCACCACCTCGGGGTGGCGACTGCGAATGAAGGGCATGACATCGGCCCCGTCCGCGATACGGGCATGGCCGTAGCCTTCGCGCTTGACCACATATTCCAGCGCGACGGCGATGTTGTCCTCATCCTCGACGATAAGGACGAAAGGTGGTCTGGCCCGTTCAACCATCGTTTGCCCTCCCGCAGGCGACCGTTGCCGAGGTATCGCCTTCGGCCATGGGTGCCCATTCCCCTCCGGTCAGGACGCCGGAGTCGTCGATCTTCATTGCAGCCGTCAGGCGGACCGATCGGTCGGTCGCGCAATCCACCACCAAAAGGGCCTGTTCGATCCCCTGCCAGCGCGCGAAGCCGTAGACTTCGGCGAGGATCAGGTCGGGATCGCCCGGATGGGCGGCGAGCGAGCGGGTGTCCATGGCGAGGAAGCGGCTGGTCATCGGCACTGCCATCGTCCAAGGCCGCAGGGCCTGTGGGCGCTGGTCTTCCCAGACCACGACCACGCCTTCGGGCAAGGCTGCGGCCTGACGGCCAAACCAGCCGTATTCCATGACGACCGCAAAGCCGATCATGCCCGCGCCTGCCGCAGCCGGGACAAGCCATTTCGGCAGCCGTCCCCCCGACAGCTTGCGCAGGAGCATCCCGATGCCAGCGCAGGCGATGGCGGAGATGAAGGCGGCGATCAGTTCAAGGGCCATTCAGGCATGCCTCAGCTTCTGGCGCCGCGGGCCTGACCCACGGCGGATTGCATGGTCCGCACGACGACAAAGGCGTCGCGCAGGTGGGATCTTTCGAAATCAGACAGGTCCGAGGGGGGCAGGAAATTGTCGGGCTTGCGGCCCGCGCGCACCTGCCGCGCCTGATGTTCCAGCCGGGTGCGGGCGATCAGGTCGTAGGCATCAAGCAGGTCACGCGCGCCGGAGGGCGAGATCACCCCGGCTTCGGCGGCAGCTTCGAGCCGTGCGCGCGTATTGACGGCCGGAAGCCGCCCGATCAGCGCATAGACGCGGCCCAGATCGGTGACGGGAACGACGCCGTTATGCTTTAGATCGATCTGGTGCTTATGTTCGCCCGACCGGATGGTGGCGAAGCCGCGCAAGAGCCCCAAGGGCGGGGCGTGTTTGAGCGAATTTGAAATCATATGCGCCACGAAGATGGAATTCCGCGCGGCCATCTCGAGCGTGTCTTCTTGCAGGCTGCGGAAGAGCGAGGCATCGCCGCCGATCGGGCGCAGGTCGAACATCACGGAGGCGAGCATCTGCGCGGTGGGGTCGGGGGTGGCGACCCATCCGGCGAAATAGTCGCGCCAGACATGGAGCGGTTGGCACCAGCGCGGGTTGGTGGCCATCATGTCGCCGGGGCAATGGACATAGCCGCAGGCATCGAGCCCGTCCGAAACGAAGCGCGCCAGCGCGGCGAACCACGGCATCTGAGCCTCGGTCACGTCGTCGGACAGGATCAGGCAATTGTCCTGATCCGAGACGCCGGTCTGTTCCTGCCGCCCCTGCGAGCCGCAGGCAAGCCAGAGATAGGGCACGGGCGCAGGGCCGAGGTGCCGTTCGGCCAACCACAGCAGGCGGCGCGTCACGGTATCGGCGATGTCGGTGATCAGACGGGTCACCACTTCAGGCGCGTTATGGGCACCGACGAGTTGCAGCAGCAGGCGCGGGATTTGCGCGGTGACGCGGGCCAGATCCTCTACCCCGTCCGCCGTCGCGGCATCGCGCACGAACTGGGCCGAGGAGACGGCCTGAAAACGGGTCAGGTCGGTCTGGGTGACCATGCCAATCAGGGTGCCGTCCTCGACCACCGGCAGGTGGCCGATGCGGCGTTCAAGCATGATGTGCAGCACGTCGGACCCCAGCGCGTCGGGCGGCAGGCTGATCGGATCGCGGGTCATCACCTCAGCCACTGGACGATCCGGTGAAAGGCCTGCGGCCAGCACCTTGCCCGTCATGTCGCGGGTGGTCACGAGGCCCGCGAAGCGGCCATCCTCGATCACGCCGAGGCTGGACACGCCCCGGTCGCGCATCCGTTCGGCGGCGGCGCGGATCGTGGTGCCCGCCGGGACCGTGATCGGGTCGCGGGCCATTAGGCGTTCCACCTTTTGCGAGGTGAGGTCGGCTTCGCGATGTTCGGCCCCGCGACCACGCTGGAAGAAGCGTTCGAAGGCGGCGTGATCTGCGATCAGGCGGCGAAACTCGGCCACCGGAAGCATCAGGAGGACAGAGGGTTGCGTCGTGCGGGCCGTGGTGACGGCCAGCCCGCTGCGCATCAGCCCGCGTTCACCGAAGCTGTTGCGGGGACCGAGCAGCGAGACAACGCCGCCTGAGGGTTCCAGCACCTCGACCGCGCCGCGCTTGACCAGATAGAGGCCCTTGAGCGGTTCGCCCGCGTGGTAGACCTCTTCCCCGGCGGCGAATTCCCTGCGGCTGAAGGAACTGGCGACACGCGCCAACTCGTCCTGCGGCAGGCCATCATAGGGATGCACCGTCTCGAGAAAGGCGATGATGGTCGCGAGCCCGTCATCCATCGCAAATCCCCGCATCCATCCTCGTCATTGAAAAAGGGGGAAGCCCCGGCCACGCGGGCCGGAGCTTCCGATCTTGATCAGTGGGCCTGAGCCGCACCGGCGCCTTTCGGCACGCGGATCGACTGGATCAGGTCCTGCACGTCCTGCGGCGGAGCCTTGGTCATGCCGGACACGATGTAGGCCACTGCAAAGTTCAGCAGCGCGCCGATCGGGCCAAAGGCCGCAGGCGAGATGCCGAGGAAGTGCGCCGCCGGCGTGTTCGGGAACATGTTCGTGCCGGGGATGAAGAACCAGCCCAGGTAGAGGAAGATGTAGACCGAGGTCGTGATCAGGCCGACGATCATACCAGCGATGGCGCCTTCCTTGGTGACGCGGGTGGAGAAGATCCCCATCATCAGCACCGGGAAGATGGTCGCAGCAGCAAGACCGAAGGCCAGAGCCACCACCTGCGCGGCGAAGCCGGGCGGGTCGAGACCAAGCCAAGTGGCCAGGACGATCGCGAAAGCCATCGAGATCCGCGCCCAGAGCAGTTCGCCCTTTTCGCTGATATCGGGCTTGAGCGCGCCCTTGATCAGGTCATGGCTGATGGCCGAGGAGATGGCCAGCAGGAGACCTGCCGCCGTCGACAGAGCGGCCGCGAGAGCGCCCGCCGCCACGAGGGCGATGACCCAGCCCGGAAGCTTGGCGATTTCCGGATTGGCGAGAACCATGATGTCGTTGTTCACCGTGGTCAGTTCGTTGCCGACGATGCCCTGTTCGGCCAGCGTCTTGCCGCCCAGCGTGGCTTCGGCCAGAGCCGCGTCACGCGCAGCGGTGGCATCGGTCACAGCCTGTTCCAGCGGGGCCTTGTCGGCATCCGCGGCTGCATCGGCCAGGGCTTTCTTCGCATCGCCCAGCGCTTTGTTGGCAGCAGCCAGAGGCGCGGGTTCGTTGAAGTACTGGATGAGACCGTCGCCGTTCTTGTCTTCGAACACCAGAAGACCGGTTTTCTGCCAGTTCAGGATCCAAGACAGTTCCGGGTTGGTGTTGATCTCTTCGACCGAAAGCGCGGGCTTGTCGAAGGCGCTGCCCTCGATCGCACCCGGCCAGAAGGTCGTAGTGATGTTCAGACGCGCCATCGACCCCACCGCCGGAGCGACAGTGTAGAGCAGCGCGATGAAGACCAGAGCCCAGCCAGCCGACGTCCGTGCGTCCGAAACCTTCGGCACGGTGAAGAAGCGGATGATCACGTGCGGCAGACCGGCGGTGCCGATCATCAGCGACATGGTCACGAGGAACATGTTGAACATGTTCGTCGTATCGGCGGTGTAGGCGGCAAAGCCCAGTTCCGTCACGACCTGATCCAGCTTCTGAAGGAAGTAGTCGTCCGGCGTGCTGCTCGGGGCGTAGCCGCCGATCAGGCCGAGCTGGGGCAGGAAGTTGCCGGTCAGCTGCAGCGAGATGAAGAGCGCCGGGATCGTATAGGCGATGATCAGAACGACATACTGTGCCACCTGCGTATAGGTGATGCCCTTCATGCCGCCGAACACCGCATAGGCGAACACGACCGCCGAGCCGATCAGAAGGCCCGTCGTCGTCGACACTTCGAGGAAGCGCGCGAAGGTCACGCCCACGCCCACCATCTGCCCGATCACGTAGGTGATCGAGATGACGAGAAGGCAGATCACGGCCACCATGCGGGCGGAGGTCGAGTAGAAGCGGTCGCCCACGAATTCCGGCACAGTGAACTTGCCGAACTTGCGCAGATAGGGCGCAAGCAGCAGCGCCAGCAGCACGTAGCCGCCGGTCCAGCCCATCAGGAAGACCGAGTTGTTGTAGCCCCCGAAGGCGATCAGACCCGCCATCGAGATGAAAGAGGCCGCCGACATCCAGTCTGCCGCCGTGGCCATGCCGTTCATGACCGGGGGAACACCCTGGCTGGCGGCATAGAATTCAGCCGTCGATCCGGCACGTGCCCAGAAGGCGATCCCGAAATAGAGCGCGAAGGACGCACCGACGACGATGAGGTTAAGGGTAAACTGATCCATTTTCCGCTTACTCCTCGACGCCGTGTTCTTTGTCGAGCTTGTTCATCTTTGCCGCGTAGGCGAAGATCAGCACGAGAAAGACGTAGATCGAACCGTTTTGCGCAAACCAGAATCCAAGATCGGCGCCGCCGACCGAGATTCCCGAAAGCGCCGGACGCAGGAGAATGCCCAAGCCGAAAGAGCAGACGAACCAGATCACCATCGAGATGGTGATGACCCGGATATTCGCTGCCCAATAGGCGTTGGACGATGTCTTGTCCGCCATGAGTGCTACTCCCTGAGGTTTCTTTGTCTCCACTTCCGCGCCCCCCTTATTGGCGGGGGATGCGGCCTCCCTTCATCAGGCTGAAACGCGGCTTACGATGGCGGAAAGCGCGCTGCGGATGTCGGCGATGGCACCCATCGCGTCGATCCGTTCCAGCACGCCCTTGCCTTCGTAATAGGCGATCAGCGGAGCCGTCTGGGCGTGATAGGCCTTGAGCCGCTCACGCACCGTTTCGGCGTTGTCGTCGGCCCGGCGCTTGAACGCCGTGCCGCCGCATTTGTCGCAAGTGCCCGCCACGGCGGGCTGCTTGAATTCGTCATGATAGCCTTCGCCGCAGGCGGCGCAGGTGTAGCGGCCTGCCACGCGAGCCACCATCGCCTCGTCATCCACTTCGAGGCTGATTGCGGCGGTGACCTTCTGGCCTGCCGCGGCAAGGAGGGTGTCGAGTGCGGCTGCCTGCCCGTCGGTGCGGGGAAAGCCGTCGAGGATGACGCCCTTGGCCACATCGGGGGCTGCCATGCGGTCCTTCAGAATGGCCAGAACGATGGCATCGGAGACGAGCTGCCCCGCCTCCATCACCGCCTTGGCCTGACGTCCCGCCTCGGTGCCCGCGGCGACGGCCGCGCGCAAGAGATCGCCCGTGGACAGCTGGATCAGACCGAAATCCTCTTCCAGCATGCGGGCCTGCGTGCCCTTCCCGGCCCCGGGAGGGCCGAGCAGGATCAGGACGGCGGGTTGGGTGAGGACGTCAGACACGACCATCAGCTCCGGTTCATCCGGTTCTCGATCAACTCGTCGACCACGGAAGGATCGGCCAGCGTCGAGGTATCGCCCAGCGCGGCGAAGTCGTTCTCGGCGATCTTGCGCAGGATGCGGCGCATGATCTTGCCCGAGCGGGTCTTGGGCAGGCCGGGGGCCCATTGGATGAGGTCGGGCTTGGCGATGGGGCCGATTTCGGTGCGGACCCAAGCCTCCAGTTCCTTGCGGAGTGCGTCAGTCGGTTCCTCGCCCTTCATCAGGGTGACATAGGCATAAATGCCCTGCCCTTTGATATCATGCGGATAGCCCACGACGGCGGCCTCGGCGACCTTAGGATGGGCGACGAGGGCGCTTTCCACCTCGGCCGTGCCCATGCGGTGACCCGAAACGTTGATGACGTCATCGACGCGGCCGGTGATCCAGTAATAGCCATCCGCATCGCGGCGGCAGCCGTCACCGGTGAAGTAATAGCCGCGATACTGAGAGAAATAGGCCTCTTCAAACCGGGCATGATCACCCCAGAGGGTGCGCATCTGGCCCGGCCAGCTGTCGGCGATGCAGAGGACGCCATCGGCGGCGGTTTCGGTCTGTTCCTGCGCGGTCGCGGGATCGAGGATGACCGGCTTCACGCCGAAGAAGGGCTTGGTGGCCGAACCCGGCTTTTGCGGGATCGCCCCCGGCAGCGGAGTGATGAGGTGGCCACCGGTTTCCGTCTGCCAGAAGGTATCGACGATGGGGCAGCGGCCCTTGCCGACATGGGTGTTGTACCAGTTCCACGCCTCGGGGTTGATCGGTTCGCCCACCGAACCCAGCAGCCGCAGCGAGGACAGATCGTGCTTTTCCACCCATTCTGCGCCGAGCCCCATGAGCGAGCGGATCGCGGTGGGGGCGGTGTAGAATTGCGTCACCTTGTGCTTGGCGCAGACTTCCCAGAAGCGGCCCGCATCGGGGAAGGTCGGCACGCCTTCGAACATGATCGTGGTCGCGCCATTCGCGAGCGGGCCGTAGACGATGTAGCTGTGGCCCGTGACCCAGCCCACATCAGCGGTGCACCAGAAGACATCGCCATCGTGGTAGTCGAAGGTCATCTGATGCGTCATCGACGCATAGACCAGATAGCCGCCGGAGGTGTGTACCACGCCCTTCGGCTTGCCGGTCGAGCCGGAGGTGTAGAGGATGAAGAGCGGGTCTTCGGCGCCCACTTCGGTATAGGCGCAATAGGCCGAGGTTTCGGCCATTTCGGCCTTCAGGTCGAAGTCGCGGCCTTCGGTCCAATGCGTCTGGTCGCCCGTATGCTTCACGACAAGGCACTTCACCCGGTCCGAGCAATGCAGAAGGGCCTGATCGGTATTGGCCTTGAGCGGGGTCTTCTTGCCGCCGCGCGGGGCGAAATCGGCGGTGATGACGACCTTCGCCTCGGAGTCGTTGATGCGGTTCGCAAGCGCGTCAGGCGAGAAGCCGCCGAACACGACCGAATGGATCGCGCCGATCCGGGCGCAGGCCAGCATGGCATAGGCCGCCTCGGGGATCATCGGAAGGTAGAGGACGACGCGGTCGCCCTTCTTGACCCCGTGGTTCTTCAGCACGTTCGCCATGCGGCAGGTCTGCTCCAAGAGCTGGGCATAGGTGATGTGCTGGGCGGGGGTCTTGGGATCATCGGGTTCCCAGATGATCGCGGTCTGGTTGGCGCGGTGCATCATGTGGCGGTCGATGCAGTTGGCGCTGACGTTCAGCGTGCCGTCTTCGTACCACTTGATCGAGACCTTGCCGAAGTCGAAGGTGGTGTCCTTGACCTTGGTGTAGTTCTGGATCCAGTCGATCCGCTTGCCCTGTTCGCCCCAGAAGGCGGCGGGGTCGGCGACGGAGGCCGCATACATCCGCTCATATCCCGCGGCATCGACATGGGCCTTGGCAATGAATTCGGCGGGGGCCGAATAGACCCCCGTCTGCTGCACGGTATCCGCCATCTGTGTTCCTCCACCAGCCTTACGGGGCTTGTCGCGGGCCGCTTTCGCCGCCCCCACCGATCGCATCCATCACGCCCCCGCGATCAGATTTGATTGCAGTTAATCCACAACAAGCCATTGATGTCCATCAATAATTCTGTAAATGGCTTTACGGAAAGTGGCGAGTGATGTAAATTTATTTACAAAACGCCTGTAAGCCGCGCCGGAACCTGTAAAAATTCCGTGAAGGCGCGGCGGGCGGCGGCGGGGCGCGGCACGATTTGTCGCAGCCCTGATGTGCCGCAAATGGCCCGTCGCCGTGCCTTGGCTATGCGCAGCCAAGGTGCGGAGCCCGGCGCACGGAGACTGAGTCGCAGCGGCGGCGTCAGGCCCGGTCAACGCGCAGGCGGAAGCGCTGGATCTTGCCGGTCTGCGTCTTGGGCAGGGCGGGGGTGAAGACCACGCGGCGGGGGTATTTGTAGGGGGCGATGACCGCCTTCACATGGTCCTGCAGCAGCTTGACCATCAGCGCATCACCCGCCTGCCCTTCGGCCAGCACGACATGCGCCTCGACGATCTGGCCACGCTCTTCGTCCGGCGCGCCGATGACGGCACATTCAAGGACGGCGGGGTGGGACAGCAGCGCCGCCTCCACCTCTGGCCCGGCGATGTTATAGCCTGCGGAGATGATCATGTCGTCGGAGCGGGCGGCAAAGTGGAAACGCCCCTCGTCATCCTGCCAGAAACTGTCGCCCGTCAGGTTCCAGCCGTCTCGCACGTAGTTGGTTTGGCGGACATCGGCCATATAGCGGCACCCTGTGGGGCCGCGCACAGCCAAGCGCCCCACCTGCCCGCGCGGGAGTTCGGCCATGTCGGGGCCGACGATGCGCGCCTCGTAGCCGGTGACAGGGCGGCCGGTGCAGCCGGGGCGGTGGTCGTCAAAACGGTTGGTGAGGAAGATGTGCAGCATCTCGGTCGCGCCGATACCGTCGAGCATGGGTTTGCCGGTGCGGGCGATCCATTCGTCATAGACGGGGGCGGGCAAGGTTTCGCCCGCGCTGACGGCGGCGCGGAGGGAGGAGAGATCGGCCCCGTCGGCCATCGCCTTGAGCATGACGCGATAGGCGGTGGGGGCGGTGAAGCAGATGGTGGCGCGGTGTTCTTCGATGATCTGGATGAGGTTCGGGGGGCTGGCCTGTTCCAGCAGGGCCGCCGCCGCGCCGAAGCGCAGGGGGAAGATGGCAAGGCCACCCAGCCCGAAGGTGAAGGCAAGGGGCGGTGAGCCCACGAAGATGTCGTCGGGGGTGACGCCCAGCACCTCGCGCGCATAGCCGTCGGCGATGATCAGGAGGTCGCGGTGGAAATGCATCGTGGCCTTGGGTTCGCCCGTCGTGCCGGAGGTGAAGCCCAGAAGCGCCACATCGTCGCGACCCGTGGGGGGCGGGGTGAAGCGAACAGGCTTTTTCAGCGCGATGCGGTCCAATTCGGCATCGTGGTTGGCGGTGCCGTCGAAGCCCACGACCGTGCGGAGAAAGCGGCTGCCCTTCTGGCAGGCCACCAGTTCCTCCATCAGCCGCGTATCGCAGAGGGCATGGGTGATGCGGGCCTTGTCGACGATGGCCGACAATTCGCCCGCGCGCAGCATGGGCATTGTGTTGACGACCACAGCGCCCGCCTTGGTGGCGGCGAGCCAGCAGGCGACCATGGCGGGGTTGTTGGCGGACCGGATGAGGACGCGGTTGCCGGGTTTTACTCCGTATTCTTCGACCAGCGCATGCGCGATGCGGTTGGACCAGTCGGTGAGTTCCTTATAGGTGCGCGACCGGCCATTGCCGATCAGCGCGATGCGGTCACCGAAGCCGCGCTCGACCATGCGGTCGGTGAGTTCCACCGCGGCGTTGAGCCATTCGGGATAGGCAAAGCCGTCACGCGGCAGGTCGGGCCATTGGTCCGGTGGGGGAAGCGTGTCGCGGGTGAAGCTGTCTTCGTGGCCTGAGGGGCCGAGGGCGAGGTCGGTCATGGCACACCTTGGCGGAACGGTTGGGATAGGGGGGGTGCGGGGGGGCGGATGGCCGCCCCCCCGCCTTGGCGAAAGGTTAGGCGCGGTTTTGGCCCATGCGGGCAAAGCTCGCGGGATCGGCCTTTTCCAGCCGGAGCGCAGCCAGCCAGCCCACCAGCGCGGCCAGTGGGATGAGCGCGGGCAGGATCCAGCTGAGCCCGCCGCCTGCCGTTCCCGTCAGATCGCCGAAATTGGCGAAGATATAGAGGAACAGCGCGGCCATGATCACGCCCGAGACCGCGGGCAGGACCAGCGTGGACATCACCGGCGCCTCGCCCGCAGGCTGACGGCGGAAGAAGACGATGACGGCAAGCGAGGTCACCACCATCATCCCCAAGACGCCCAGCGTGCCGACTTGGCTGATCCATGTGAACATGTTCAGCACCGGATCGAGACCCAGCCCTGCGAAGATGGCCAGGACAACCAGCGCGCCGATCGACTGGACGACCGAGCCGATATGCGGGCTGGAATGGGTGTCATGGGTGCGGCCGAAGGCGGCGGGCAAAAGCCCCTCGCGCCCCGCAACATAGCTGTAGCGGGCGATGTAGTTGTGGAAGGCCGAGAGCGCGGCAAAGAGGCTGGAGACCAAGAGGATGCCCGCGATGGGGGGCACGGGGCCGCCGACATACATGTCGGCCAGCATGAAGAAATACTCGGTCGGATCGGCCAGACCGCCAATGGTGGGAATGAGGTTTTCCGCCCCCACACCCGCGATCATCAGCCATGTGGTGAAGACGAAGAAGAGACCGATCATGAGCACGGACAGGTAGGTCGCGCGGGGGATGGTCTTTTCGGGATCGCGCGCCTCTTCGGCGTAGATCGTCGTTGCCTCGAAGCCAATGAAGGAGCCGAGGCAGAAGAGGATCGCCGCGGTGAGGGACCCCGAGAAGATGGCATTGGCGTCGAAGATGTTGACGGAAAGCCCGCCTGCATCCGCTGCCCCGCCGGCGGCGAGGATGGCGAAATCGACGATCAGAACGATGAGGTATTCGAGCGCCACCAGCACGATCAGCACCTTGGCCGACAGATCGACCTGACGGTAGCCGAGGATGCCGACAAGGGCGATGGCGATCAGGCTCCAGCCCCACCAGGGCAGGTTGATGCCGAAGCTGCCGAAGACGCCCGCCGAGATGCCGCCGAGAAGGCCGATCAGGCCGAATTGCATGGCGTTATAGGCCGCCAGCGCGGTGAAGGCCGTGGCCCCGGCCCAGCGCCCGCCAAGCCCGCGCGCGGCATAGGCGTAGAAGGCGCCCGCGTTCTTGACATGCCGCGACATGGCCACGTAGCCCACCGCAAAGGCGAGCATGACCAGCGTCATGAAGAGGAAGGTCGCGGGCACGCCCGTGCCATTGCCGATGAGGAAGGCGATGGGCACCGCCCCCGCCACCCCGGTAAGGGGTGCCGCCGCCGAAATCACCATGAAGGTGACGGCGAGCAACCCCAGCGAGTTTCGGCGAAGCTGGTTCGCCCCGCCCCCCGCAGTCCCTGTTCCTTGTCCCATTCGTAGCTCCTTGTTGGTTATGGGCCACGGTCTTTGCGCCGCGTGCCCCAGGGTGACCCCGGCCTCTGACGGGCCGGTGGATGGTATGTGTCAGACCTCGTGCCCGGGCAGATGCACCGCCCTCCGATAGGCGCGCTGGCCATAGAGCAGCGCGGCCGGTTGGTCCGACAGCCGGACGGCATGGACACGTCCGACGATGATGTGATGCGTCTCCCACAGAAGGGCGGTGGCGAGGCGGCATTCGAAAACCGCCGTCGCGCCCGCAAGGATCGGCTGGCCCAAGGCGCCGGCGCTCCAATCCGCGCGGGCGAAGCGGGCGGCGTGGTAATTCCCGCCCCGTCCGGCGAAAAGGTCGGACAGCGCCTGCTGATCTTCGGCCAGAAGATTGGCGCAGAAGGCGCGGTTCTTCAGGATCGCGGCGGCGGCGGGGCTTTGATTATGGATGCAGGCCAGAAGCGAGGGCTGGTCCCCATCCGCCGAGACGGAGGTGAGCGAGGAGAGCGTGACCCCTGCCCTGCCCCCGTCACCATCGGTGGTGGCAACGGCGACAAAGGTCGCCGCGCGGCTCATGCCTTCTAGAAAGCGGGCGCGGAGATCCTCCATCCCCATCAGCCCAGATCGAAGAAGCGTTCGAGTTCCACATCGGGAACCTTGCGGCGGAATTCATCGTACTGCCCTTCGCGGGTGGCGGTGAAGGCCTCGACAAAGCGCGGTCCGAGCCAATCCATCGCGAAGGCGGACCCGCGCAGGCGATCGATCGCGTCGGGCATGGAACGGGCGAAATCGCGCGCGGGGGTCTGAGCATAGCCCGAGCCCAGCGTTTCGGGATCGGGTTCGGCCTGTTCCAGAATGCCCGCCACGCCTGCCGCAAGGGTGGCGGCGGTGGTGAGGTAGGGATTGGTATCGGCGCCGGGAAGGCGGTTTTCCACCCGCAGGCTGCCCGCATCATGGCCCACGACCCGAAAGCAGGTGGTGCGGTTCTCATATCCCCAGGTCAGGCCGGGAGGGGCGAAGGTGCCGGGGGCGAAACGGCGATAGCTGTTGACCGTGGGCTGAAAGATCAGGGTCATGTCGCCGATGTATTTCTGCAGGCCCCCGAGGAAGTGCAGGAAGGTCCGGCTGATGCCATTCCTCGCACCCGGATCGTGAAAGAGCGGCTGGCCCGCGCGGTTCTTGAGGCTGATATGAAGGTGGATCGACTGGCTGTCGGCCTGTTCGTTCCAGCGCGGCATGAAGGTCACCGACCGCCCCTGACGCAGGGCCAGCGCGCGGATGAAGTTCTTCAGAAGGACAAGCTGGTCGGCGGGTTCAAGCCCTTCGCCCGCGCCGATACAGGCCTCCATGAAGCCTGCGCCGATCTCTTCATGCATCTTGGCAAGGTCGATTTTCAGCGCCTCGCACATCGCGGCGATGGCTTCGTACCATTCGGTCTGGACGGCCTGATAGATCGTCAAGTCGTGGCTGGCATGCTGGGTCGCGGGTTTGAGGTTGCGATACCCCTTGGCGCGGGCGCTTTCGGGGCTTTCGTCGAAGAGGGTGTATTCCAGTTCCATCCCGTATTTCGGGATGAACCCGGCCTCGGCGGCGCGGGTGAGGACGGATTTCAGGATGGCGCGGGGGCAGAGCTTTGCGCTTTCACCCGTGAAGTTCGACAGGACCAGAAGGTCATGCCCCGGCTTCGACCAGGGCAGGCGGCGGGTCGTGGCGGGGTCAAGCTGTAGGGGGTCGTCGTGGAAATCGCCCGTTTCGTCGTTCACGCCGGGGATCGTGAGCAGCACGTCGGTCGGGTCGAGCGACAGTTGTGCAGGCGCCATGCCCATGCCGTTCTTGGCAATGCCCTTCAGGTTGCTGACCGACACCATCTGCCCGCGCAGCAGGCCGTTGGTATCCGCCATAGCCACGGTGGCGAAGCGGCTGGAAGGATCGGCGAGGTAGTCGTCGAGTGTCATGTCCCTGTCCCTGTCCTATGGGCGCTTACAAGCGCCTCTAGCTGTTCAAGATCGCGTGCCGGATCGGTGGAATAGGCGCGCAGGAAGACGCGCAGGCCATTGGTGATGTACCGCGCGAGGTCACCCCGCCCCGGCACGGCATCCGGGCGATAGAGTGCCTGATTTCGCGGGGCCGACAGGATCAGACCCCAAAGATCCTGCGCGGCCAGTTCGGGATCGTCGAAGGCAAGGCGCCCGGCGGTGCGCTGGCCATCGAGATAGGCCATGATGCCTGCGAGCAGGCGGTCCGGGCCACTGGCCTGATAGGCGCGGCCGATTTCGGGGAAACGCTGCACCTCGCCGATGATGAGGCGGGCGAGGGAGAGCATCTCGGGGCGCATGACGACATCGGCATAGTCCCAAGCGAAGGCGTGCAGGTCTTGGACCATGCCGCCCTCCGAGGGGTGGTCGAAGACGGACATCATGCGGTCGCGCTGACCCAGCATCATGGCCTGGAACAGGGTCTCTTTGCTGTCGAAATACTGGTAGAGCGTGGGTTTCGACAGGCCGACGGCGGCGGCCACGGCATCCATGGTGGTGCCGGAATAGCCTGCCTGCGCGAAAACGCGCAGCGCCCCGTCGAGGATGCGCCGCGTCCGTTCTGCCCGGTTCTGTTCGCGGCGCGAGAGCATGGTCATGCGGGCAGACCTGCGAGGAAATCGGTCAGATGGCGGGAATAGGCGGCAGGCTGTTCAAGGTTGCAGACATGGCCCGCGTCTTCGATCACCTCAAAGCGGACGTCGGGGCGGCGAGCGCTGTCCCAGATGCGGCCCGCGACGGCGCGGATTTCGGCGGGCGGGGCGAGGCGGTCATGTTCGCCCGTCATCATCAGAACGGGCATAGAGAGGTGCGCGAAATCGAAGCGTTCGCGCGGATTTGTAAAGCAGAGGAGCGCGTCGCGATAGGTGGGCGCGGGGATCGCCGACATGGAGGCCAGCAGTTCGGCGCGGACGGCATCGGATGCGCCGGGGCTGGCCAGAACCTTCACCACGGCAGGCGCGAAATCGGCGGGCACCTGACCTGCGTTCAGGGGCACTTCGCGCGACAGGCGGAAGGCCTCGCGTTCCTCTGGCCCCGCCTCGGACATGCCGGTGCAGCCGCCCGATAGGACGAGACCGTCAAGCAGTTCGGGGTGGCGCATGGCGAAGGAGGTGGCGATCCACGACCCGTAGGACAGGCCCACGAGGACGAGGCGGCGCGCGCCCAGCACCTCCATCACGCGCAGGATGTCGGCGCAGTAGTCGTCGACGCTGGATTGGGTGGGGCCGAGCGTGCTGTCGCCATAGCCGCGCAGGTCCAGCGCGGCGGCACGGATGTGCGGGGCGGCGGCGCAGAGTTGGGCGCGCCAGTTGCGGCGACCCCCGCCGATGCCGTGCAGGAAGAGGCAGAGCCTGCCGCCGCCCCGATCAGGCGTGACGGAGAGGGCAAGGCGGGGGAGATCGTCGATGACCCGCTCTTCGATCGGGATCAGGGGGTGGGGGGGGTCCGGGGGGGTGCTGGGCACCCTCCCGGCCTTGGCCAAGGCCGCAATGCCTGCCTCGAACACCGCGCGGGTGCCGTCGCAGATGGCCTGCAGGCGGGGCTGGGGCGCGGCGATCTGCGCGGTCCAAGTGACGGTGCTGCCACCCGTTTCGGAGGGCGTGACGGTCACGCGGGCATCATAGGCCTCGCAGCCCGCAATACCTGCCAAGTGGGTATAGGCCAGCGTGCGGTCGCTGTCGGACAGGTAGGTCCGCTGTTCGCGGTAGAGCGTCGCCTCGCCCTTGACGGTGAAACTGCGGATCAGGTGGCCCTGCGCGTCACGGTCGGCGCGGATGGTGTCGATCCACGGATGCCAGCCGCCCGCGAAATCGCGCAGCAGGGCCCAGACCGCCCCTGCCTCGGCGGGGAGTGCCCCATGGACATGGACGCCCTCGCGCGGCATGGACCTAGCGCAGCCCCTTGAGCGCGCCCGCATCCCCGCGCCAGAGCGAGTTGCGCGCACCGCCCTCGTCGCCGGGGGCATCGTCGATCTCGTCCATGTCGTAAAGCGTCAGGATGGACAGGTAATCCTCCATGATTTCAGAGGTGTAGGGCAGCATCAGCGCGCCGCAGCGGCTGTCGCGATACATCCTCTCCAAGGGCAAGGAGCGCAGCATGGACTGCCCGCCGCAGGTGCGGATGGCCATGCTTGTCATCTCGGCCGCGCCTTCCATGACGTTATACTGGGCGGCATACATGCGCATCACCTCGGCCTTGGTGGGGAAACCCTTGGCTTCGGAAAAGGCCTGCCACCAGAGCGCGCGCATATTGGCGAGGCGGGCATACATCTTGCCCACGGCGATGCGCTTGGTGGCATACATGCGGCGGTCGATCGGGGGTTGGCCGGGCACCTGCCCCTTGAGATAGGCCACGGTGAAATCGAAGGCCCCCTGGGCGACGCCCATATAGGTGGGCGACAGGGTGGCCATCATATGCGGCCAGTTGGGTAGGGTCTTTCCGAAGATGCCGCGGGGCATCAGCAGGTCTTCCGCCGTGACGACGACATCCTTTAGGATCAGGTCGCGGCTGTTCGTGCCACGCATGCCGAGCGGGTCCCAGTCGCCCTTCACGCTGAGCCCCGGCGCATCCTTGTGGACGACGAAAAGCATCGTGTCCTCGTGCCGGGGGTCAATGCCGTCGAACACTTCGGTGCAGACGATGGTATAATAGTCGCAATAGCCCGCGAGGGAGGCGAATTTCTTGAAGCCGTTGATCTTCCAGCCGCCCTCGACGGCGCGGCACTGGGTCTGGTTGGGCTTCGACGTCCAGTTCTGCCCGCCTTCCGAAATGGGCTGCGAATAGATCGCCCGTTCGGCCACGGCGCGGCGGAACTGGCGTTCGCGGAGGGGGGCGAAGGCGGCCTTTTCCTCGGGCGTCAGATTGGGCATTTCGAACATGAAGCGCGACCATGCCATCGACGAGTTGTGCATGTTGAAAGTGAGCGCGGTCGCCCCGCAATACTTGGCGATCTCGGCCCCGACCATGGCGTATTCCCCCATGGAAAAGCCCATGCCGCCATATTCTTGCGGGATGCAGAGGGTCAGGAACCCCGCCTCGGCCAGATCGCGGTAATTGTCGACCGGGAAGGAGGCCTCGTCATCCACGGCCTTGGCGCGGGCGGCGAAGGTCGCGCCCATCGCATTGACCTTTTCGAGCATCGCCAGCACTTCGCGCCGGATGCGCGAGAGGTCGTAATAGTCTCCCGGATGGCTCATGGGCATGGCGGCGGCGATGGGGCGCTGTTCGGTCATGGGGCAAGCTCTCCTTGCAGAACGCCGTCACGCACGACGACGCGCCCGTCGAGGGCGATGGTGCAGTTGCGCATCGGCAGGTCGAAATGGCCTAGCGTGTAGCGCCCGGCATATTGGTTGGCGCCGGTGGACCAGAGGAAGGACCCGGCGATGGCGCGGAATTCGACGGCCTGCATGTCGCGCTTGTCATACATTGCGGCCGAGACCCATTTCGCGCCGGGATTCATGCCCCAGCCGACATGGGACATGCCGTAAGCGTTCCGGTCACCCCAGGCTTCCATGTATTCGCGGAAGTGGAGGGCATCGATGCCGTCGCCCTTGATCGCGGTGACGAAGTCTTTCTCGACGGTGATGTCGATCCGGCTGGTGAGGACGGTCTTGAACGTGAGGTTCATGTCGCCGACATCCATCACGATGCGGCCATTGACCGCCTCTTTCCCCGGAAAGGCGAGGCAGAGGCCACCTGGCCAATGCGCCACCGCGCCGGGCGTGGTGCCGAAGCCAGCCGTCCCGCCGCAGGGCGCGCCGCGCAGATCGACCGTGAGGTCGGTTCCGGCGGCAGAGGTGACGCGCATCTCGGACGCCTCGCGCAGCATCTGGATGCCGAGCTGGAGCTTGATGTTGTCTTCCGCCTTGGGTTCGGTGCGTTCGAGGATTTCGGGATGTTCATTGGTGATGACGAGAAGACGGGTGCGGCCCGCCCCTTCGATCTCGGGCCATTCGGGGGCGTGGATCAGGCCTTCGACGGTGCAGTCGACGATGATGTCGACGCGCTTCAATGCCTCGATCACCGCGCGGTTCCCTTGGATCGCCCAAGAGGTGCCGGTGGATTTGACCGGAACAGGGGCGGTCTGCGGCGGGGTGGGCATGGAGATCATGCAGAAGGAGGCGCCAAGGTCATAGGCGGCCAGTTCTGACAGATGCACCAGAACGGGGCGCGACTGCGTTTCCGACAGGATTGCGACCTCTGTCCCCGGCCCGATCCCGTTCAGCGCGAAGACACGCCGAAAGGCGGCAAGCCATTTGCCTTCGATGCGTTCTTGAAGCATCGCCACCATCCCTGTTGCATCGATTCGCATGTGCGAATTTCTTAACTTTTGAGTTAAGTTTTCACGGGGGCGGTTAGTCTGTCAACAGAAACTTCAAGCTTGAAATGTCTGCGCGCTGCGGCCCCTGACCCGCCCGGTTGAGGCGATGCGCGGGGCTGGCGGGATGGCGAAAGGGCCGGGCTGATGCCCGGCCCAGCGCAGCGGCGCCGATGCGCGGACTACGAGGCGAGGCGTGTCTCTTCGACGGCCTCGACCGGTTCGGCGGGTAGGCGGCGGCGGACGCCGCGGGCCGAAGTCTGGAAGATTTCCGGCCCACCGATAAGTTGGCCCGTTTCCTGTTCGGCGAGGGCTTCGGCAAGGGACTTTTCGCCAAGGGTGAAGAAGGCGACCGACTCGCTGAGCGCGCGGGCCTGTTCGGCGAGTTCATGGGCGCTTGCCGAAAGTTCTTCTGCCGCCGAGGTGGCGCTTTGAGTGACGCGGTCAAGCTGTTGGGTTGCCGAGTGGATCTGCGCCGCACCCACATTCAACTCACGCGAGGCGGAGGAGATTTCCGACACCAGCCCGGCGGTGGATTCGATCTTGGGGAGAAGTTCCCCCAGTTCTTCGCCCGCCGAACGCGCGGTTACCGCCGTGCTGGCAGCGAGCGTTGCGATTTCCACGGCAGCGGACTGGCTGCGTTCGGCCAGTTTGCGCACCTCGGCCGCGACGACGGCGAATCCGCGCCCGCTTTCGCCCGCACGCGCCGCCTCGACCGCGGCATTCAGCGCCAGAAGGTCGGTCTGGCGCGCGATCTCTTTCATCACGCCGATCTTGTCAGAGATGATGCCGATGGCCGCCACCGCCTCTTTGACCGATTTCACGGTCTGCGAGGCGCTGGCCGCCGAACGGCGCGCGATCTCTTCGGTGCTGGAGGCATTGCCCGACGCCTGACCGATATTCGCCGTCATCTGCTCGACCGAGGCAGAGACCTCTTCGGTTGCCGCCGCCTGCGTGGAGGCCCCGTCGCTCAGGAGTTGCGAGGTGGTGGAGACCTGCGTCGCCCCTGCCGAAACCGACGCGGCGATGGTGGAGACCTGCCCCACGACATCGCGCAGTTTGGTGACCATCTCATTCTGGCCGCGCAGAAGATCGGCGATCTCGTCGCGACCACGGACGGTGGCGGTCTGGGACAGGTCGCCCGACGCGATGGAGCCCGCGACGCGCAACGCCTCGCGCAGGCCGCGCAGGATATTGAGAGCAAGCAGTGTCGCCGCGAGGACGATCACCACGACCATTCCGACGAAAAGCATCAGCAACAGGTTGCGGGCCTCTATGAAATCCTCATCCGCCTCGACCGAGCCTGCCATGGTTTCTTGGGTCAGGGCGTCGGCCATGGCCGCGCCGGACTTCATCAGGTCGTGCAGCGAGTCATGCAGCGCGCCGTTGTAGAGCGTCTCTGCCTCGGCCAGCCGTCCGGCCTTTACGGAGGCGATCATCCGGGCGATTTCGTCGTTGTTGCGGGCGTCGATTTCCGCATAGCGGTCGAGTTCTGCCCGAAACTCGGGGGTGTTGGGCCGCCCTTGCAGATCGGTGATGTGCTTGTTCTGATTGCCGTTGAACTCGGCCACCTCGGCCTCAAGCTCGGCGAAGCGGGCCGGATTTCGGGCAGGCGCGTTGGAGGCGAGAAGCATTTCACCCAATGAGATGCGGGTGAGCAGTTGATCCTCGCTCAGCCGTTCGAGATCGTTGATCTTGGGCATGGTGACGCGGGCCACCTGATGGAAGTTTTCATTCGCTTCCTTGATCTGCGAATGGAACACGGCGGAGGATACGCCCCAAGCGCCGAACACAAGCACGAAGGTCGCAAAGATCTTGGCCTTGATCGAAAAACGCATGATGTCCTCAGATGTCTCGCAGGCGGCCGGGAGCCGTCTTGGTTTAGAAGTCAAGGTTGAGATCAACCTGAAGATGATATCTGCGCAACTTCGCATTCGCTAAAAAAGAGTGCCGAAGGTATGGGCCTGTGCCTGCTGCCCCGTCGCATGGGCGGCAGCAGGGCCAGAGCGGCGGGCGGCGGGGTTCCGGTGGCGCCTCCTCGCCGCTGTTGCACGGGCGGATTGGGCGGAACCTTGCCGAAGCGGCGGCCCCGACACCCGGAACGGAAGCACGACCAACCTGCATCAGTCTGGCGCGCCGACGAAAGGCGCAGGGTCACGACAGGCCAGCGAATACCCACCGGCCCAAACTGCGCCAGATCCCGAGTGTTGCCCTTCCTTTCCCGACGAACCAGCCTTCAGGGCCGGCCCGTCCCGAGCAGGCATGCCGGGCGCTGGCGCCTTGCAAGGATACCGACATGTCCACGAACAACTTCACATCGACCCAAGACCAGATGAAAACCGTCAAGGCAGCTTGGGACAAGGCACCCGCCGGACCGAAGAAGGAAGCGGCGCTGAAGCATTATCAGGCGGCCGAGAAGGCCCATACGGCGAACAACGAGGCTGACTGCGTGAAATCGCTGGATGCCGCGAAGGCCGCTCTGGCGTAACGATCACGGCCCTTCCGCAGCGGAGACCCGCTTTGGGAGGGCCACTTCACTGCAGGAGCGGACCGTCCTGATCAAGATAGTCGCGGTCGAAGCCCGCGAACTCGACGAGGGCCTCGTAATCGTCGAAAACAACCCGCCCCTTCTGGAAGGTCACCAGACCAGCCTCGCGCAATTCGCGCAGGACGCGGTTCACATGCACCGCACTGAGGCCGAGCGCATCAGCCAGCAGGTATTGCGACAGCGGGCAGTCATAGCCGTGGTGGTTCGCCATGCCCACCAGCCGCAGCCGCGCGCCCAGTTCTAGCAGGAAATGCGCCATCCGGACCGTGGCAGAACGTCGGCCAAGATCGACGAGATGTTCGACGACCATCGCCTCGTCCCGCGAGGCGGCCCAGAGCACAGCCGTGGCGAGCCGCGGCGTGCGGGTGAAGGCGTCCAGCAGGTCGCGCTGGGTCACCTCGGACGCCTGCACCGGGGTGATCGGTTCGACATTGTGATCCGAGGTGCGGAACAGAACGGAGCGCAGCCCGATGAAATCGCCGGGAATCTGAAAATCAACGATCTGGCGCGTGCCATCGACGAGGATCTTGTAGGACGATGCCCAGCCAGAGGCGAGGACATAGGCGCATTGATCGGTCTGCCCCTGATGGATGATGTCGCCACCGACCGGGAAGCTGCGCCGACGACGGTAGAGGTCCGACATCACGACGAGATCGTCATGCGACAGTTGGACAAAGGCCGAGAGCTTGCGCGCGAAGGGACTGTCCTGCACGGACAGGACGGCAATCTGCTCTTTCATGGCCACGCTTTCCGCAATCGGGCGCGTCATGCGCCGGGCTGTCCCTCCAAGATCGGCAAAAGACCGGATGGCAGGCTGATCTGAATCAGTCCCGGGGCTAATAATCCTGCGACGATGACCCTGTATAACAGAGACCCCCCAGAAAGTCGAAAGCCATGACCGACATACCGGATGCTGCAGGACATGCTGCCCTTGCGATCTGCGAGTCGCTGCTGCTTGCCCTGAACGATCGGAACGTTCTCCCCGAGCGTGAGATCGTGGGCATCCTGCGCGACGCAGCCGCCGCGCATGAGCAGGCGCCGCCCGGCGACGGGTTGGAGGAGATGCACAGCGCGGTGGCGGATCTGATCAATCGGATCGTCGCCGGGGGCAATTCCGTCCGCCGTCGGTGAGGCGGTTGTCGAAACGGCGGTGACGGTCCTGCGGGACGCCTGCCCGACTTTCTGAGCAATGCGCGATGGCCACAGGCATCCGCGCCGGGTGATGTTTCCCCGGTGACCGGATGAGATCGCGCGCCGTCACCGGACGGAGTGGCCCCTGCCCTGGCACGCCTCGGGCGGCCCCGGCGCATCGCGGGTGAGCGGTGGCGCAGTCCCCGCGCCTTTAGCCGAGGCAGGGACCATCGGCCCGCCAAGACTGGGTCGGATCCTCAATCATGACCGGGCCGGAAAACCGCCCTCGACTGGCGCACATGTATGGATTGTGTCCCATGCAGCGGCATTGACGCCCGACAATGGCAACTCAGCCGAAAAGACAGAACCTGCCCGCAAGGTCGGCGATTGGCGCCGACTGTGAGGAAGGAACATCCCATGAAAGAGGAAACTGCAAACAGGCTGATGCGCGGCCTGCGTCAGGGTGTGGGTTCGCTTTTGCTGGCAACCTCGGCGCTGGCATTTCTGGCGGTCGGCACGGGGATTCAGTCTCCGGCAGCCGCCGAAGAAGATGGCGAGGGCGGACAGGGCCAGCAGGGCCAGGCCGAAAGCGGCCAGGGCAACGGCGGTCAGGGCAGCCAGCAAGGCCAGGGCAATCAGGGCGGCGGTTCGGGGCAAGGTGGCCCGGATGCCGGATCTGACGGCAAGGGTCCGCAGGCGGGCGCTCCGTCCTCTTCGGGTGGCGGCAAGCCGGTCTGGGCCCAGGAGGGCATTCCCGCCGTGGAACTTGGCCGTCTGAGCGTCGCCCGGTCGCCCGACAAGGTGCTGGACCGCGCCCTTGCCGAAGCGTTGTCCAACATCAACCCCGACATCGTGAGTTTCTACAACCTCGACCTTGAGACCGCGATTGCGACCCTGTCGATCGAGTTCGATACGGTCACGATGTACGACTCCCCGCTGCAAAGCCTCGCGCTTTTGCGCGATGCGCTGGATGGAACCTCTGTTCTGGCCGAAAGCGGTGTCACGAATGACATCGACACGCTGATGGCGCTGTTCATCGGGGTGGCGTCGGACAAGACGATCCCGATTTCGACCGAGACCGTGATCGCGGTGACCACGATCCTTGGCGCGCCCTTGTCCGATGCCCAGGCGGAAGCCCTTGCCATCGATGCAGAGGCCGTGCGCGTCGCGGTTCTGGCCGGTCACGGCTGATCCGGCGCCATCTGCGGCACCACACCCCCAATCCTTCGGCCTTCATCGGCGGGATCGCACCGCAGGGATGAAGGCCGGAAAGGCCAACCCGAACCAAGGAGTTCATCATGAAACGCTTGCTGCTCTTGTCTGCTTTTGCCTGTCTGGCCACACCTGCGCTGTCACAGTCCATCTTGCTCGAGGAATGTCGCAGCGACCTGTATTGCCCCGTGATCGGGGATCGGACCGGAGAGGTCCTGTATCTGACACGCCCTGTCGGGCTGATGGTGACGAAGGACGGGATCCGCCATACGGACGGAAGGGCTTTGGCACCGATGGTGACCGGAGCCCTGCCCGTGACCGATGTCGATGAGGATGACGGCGGCGAGGACCACGCCGGTGGGCATGGCTGCGGCGGTGGCAAGGGGAAGGGAAAAGGGGGCGGTAAGGGCGGCTCTGGACATACGTCCGGGACCGAGACGGGGCATGAGACCGAAGAAGGTGCAGGCGGCAAGGCCGGCCAGAGCTGCGGGCCGAAAGACAAGGAGGCCGAAGCACCGGCGCTGGAGGCCCCTGCCCTTGGCGGATAGGCCAGCGAACGGCATGACGGGCGCGGTCCCGTCATGCCACCCGGGGGAAAGCGGCGGGCCGCACCATCGCACTGTCGCAGGTTAATCCATCGCCTCAGGGAATCGGGCAAAGCTGGCGGCATGTGTCGGCCCTTCGACCGACCCCCCCTTTGTTCGAGGAGATGCGCATGGACCTCGCCCCGGTCAGGTCGCTTAGACCAGTGTCGGATTGCGTCAACTGCCATGTTGGCAAGGCTGGCCCCTGCGGCACCTTTCCCGTGGAAACCAGATCGCGGATCGCCGCCGCCAGCTTGCACCGGCAGTTCGCGCAAGGCACCACAATCCTGCCGGGCGGACGGCCCGCCACCCGCGTGGGGATCATCCTGTCCGGACTGGTGAAGGTCACCTCGATGGACGAGCACGGCAACGAGCATCTGCTGCAGCTTCTGCATCCGGGGGAGTTCGTCGGCGATCCCTTCGGCGGCCATCTTCCCTTTTCCTGCGAGGCGGCGACGGATGTCGCGCTCTGCATGACGCCGAGCGCGGTGTTCAGCGAGGCGCTGGACAGCGACCCCGCTGCCTGCGCGACCCATCTGCGCCGGATGCTGCACCAGCAGAGCGAGCAGCACTGTTTCCATCTGGCCATGCGCGGGCGGTCGTCGTTGGAACGGCTTGCTTATTGGATCGCGGCACAGGCCCCGTTCGGCACGGCGGACCGGGTGATTTCCATCCGGATCCTGCTGTCCCGCAGGGATCTGGCATCGCTCCTCGACTGCACGACCGAGACGCTGTCGCGCAGTCTACATCGGTTGCAGGACTTGGGCCTGATCAAGCTGGTCACGCCCGAGCGGATCGAGATCCGCGATCCAGAAGGGCTTAGCCGGATGGCCGGACCGCAAGAGGGCCTCTGCGCCGCGCTTTTGCAGTTGCGCGCACGGGAATGGGGTGCACGGGCCATCAACCTGCCGCGCTTTCACCTTACCCGCCGTAGTGTGGCAGCCGGATAGAGGCCTGTGCCGCGCGGCGGGCGCGGGTCTCGTGCCCTATGCGCTTGCGCTAGCCGAGACGGGGCGACTCCACCCTCAGCGGTCTGTGCTTTGGGTCGGGCGGCCCTTACCCATTTGGGCGCGGCCCGCGCGCGCCGTCATCGACGGCGAGGCGACCGGCCCTGTGCACGGCGCGGTGGCCCATTGGGAGTCGTTCGCCCTGCCCGTCTGGGAACAGAGCCGCACGGCAGAGCCTGTGACGGATCAGGCCGCATCCGCGTCACGCCGAATTCCATTCGGTCGACCGGAATTCACCCGCTTTTCGAGGCATTTTGACAAGGAATTTGGTGCCGCTGAAGGGACTCGAACCCCCGACCCCATCATTACGAATGACGTGCTCTACCAGCTGAGCTACAGCGGCCTGGTGGCGGGCTATTAGCACCGCTCCCGGGCGGTGTGTAGTCCCCTTGGGAAGAAAAATGCAGCTGTCCCGCGAAAGACGGTCAGCGGGTGAAATCGTCGATCACCGCCACACCGGGGGGCATCGGGGCGTCGAAGGCGCGCAACTCGGCGCTGGCCCCGGACAGGGGAACGGTGCGGGCGATGAGCGGGGACATATCCACCACCCCGCGCATGATCAGGTCAAGCAGCGAGGGGTAGCGCCAGGCGGGCATGCCGCGCGTACCATAGACCGCCAATTGCTTCATGTAGACCGCGTTCATATGGATCTCCATCCGCGCGGTGTGGCCCGTCGGCAGACCCACCTGCACATGCCGCCCAAGCGGGCGCAGACAGTCGAGCGAGGCATTGGCGGTGGCCGCGATCCCCAGCGCCTCGATCGACACATGGGCACCGCCCCCTGTCGCCTCGACGATGCGGGCGGCGACATCACCGTCGCGGGCGTCGAAGGCGGCCTCGGCGCCAAGCGTCAGGGCATGGGACAGCTTTTCCGGCACGACATCCACCACCACGACCCGCGCGCCGAGAGCGCGGCCAAGGATCAGCGCCGAGAGCCCGATCCCGCCCGTGCCATGCACCGCCAGCCATTCGCCCGCCCGCAGATCGGCACGACCGGTCAGCGCGTGCCACGCCGTCGTCACCCGGCAGCCCAGCCCCGCCGCCAGCACGGGAGAGATCGCCTCGGGCAGGCGGGCAAGATTATGGGCGCGGGGAACGGAGATATACTGTGCATATGCCCCGGGCTCGCCAAAGCCCGGCACGCGCTGGGATCTGCAGATCGTGGTCTGGCCCGACTGGCAGTCGGGGCATTGGCCGCAGGCAAGGATGAAGGGCGCGATGACCCGGTCACCCACCTGCCAGCGCGCCAGCGGACCGGCTTCCACCACCTCGCCGCAATACTCATGGCCCGGGATTGCCCCCGGCTTCACGCGGGGATGTTCGCCCACCCAGCCGTGCCAATCGCTGCGGCAGATGCCGCAGGCCAGCACCTTGAGCACCACGCCATCCGCTTCGCAGACGGGATCAGGGACGGTGTCGATATGCAGGTCTTCGCGATAGGCTTTCAGAATGGCGGCGCGCATGGGTCTTTCCTTTTCAGGAGACCAGCCAAGCACCCTGCGTGGCAGAGGGCAAGGCCTGCGCCGACGCCCTGTTGTCGCAAGCGGGCAGCGGGATCAGAGAATCTCGACCCGGTAGCTTTCGATCACGGTGTTGGCGAGAAGCTTGTCGCACATCGCCTTCACATCCGCCTCGGCCTTGGCGCGATCCGTCTCGGCCAGATCAAGCTCGATCACCTTGCCCTGACGCACGCCCTCCACCCCGGCAAAGCCGAGCGTGCCGAGCGCGTGGCGAACCGCCTCGCCCTGCGGATCGAGGACGCCATTCTTCAGCATGACGGTGACGCGCGCTTTCATCTTCATTCCCCGGCCAAGGTTCGATTTTCGCTGCCATAGCGCCCTGCCCCCGCCGGGGCAAGGCATCTGTCAGTTGATCAGCGTGGGCTTCGTCGGATGGGTCACGTTCGAGGGCAGCACGCCCAGCCTGCGGGCCAGCTCTGTGTAGACATCGGGGAGCGGACCGGGATCGCGGGTAACGCCTTCGCGTTCCATCGATTCCGCCGCGCCGCGCAGGTCCCACAGGCGGCAGCTGTCGGGGCTGATCTCGTCAGCCACGATCAGACGCATGTAGTCGCCATCCCAGATGCGGCCCACCTCGATGCGGAAATCGGCCAGCCGGATGCCCACGCCCATCATCACGCCCGAGAGGAAGTCGTTCACCCGCAGCGCCAACGCAACGATATCGTCAAGGTCCTGCTGGCTGGCCCAGTTAAAGGCGAAGACATGCTCTTCGCTGACCATCGGCGTGCCGAGCCGTTCATCCTTGTAATAGTACTCCACGATCGGGCGCGGCAGCGGGGTGCCTTCGGGAATGCCCAGACGCGCGGTGAGTTCGCCTGCGGCAAAGTTCCGCACCACCACTTCGAGCGGGATGATCTCGGCCATCCGCACCAGTTGTTCGCGCATGTTCAGGCGGCGGATGAAATGGGTGGGAACGCCGATGGCGTTCAGGCCGGTCATGAAGAATTCCGACAGCCGGTTGTTCAGCACACCCTTGCCTTCCACCGCCGCAGGTGCGGGAATGGCGGGCGTGGGGGCGCTGTCATCCTTGAAATACTGGATCAGAGTGCCCGGCTCTGGCCCTTCGTAAAGGATCTTCGCCTTGCCCTCGTAAACCTTCTTGCGACGTGCCATGAATGCTCCGGTCAATGCACAAAGCGGGGCAACCCCGAGGGTTCCCCGCCTGCTTGCTGCGGCTATAGTCCAAGCCGGACCATCCCGCAAGGCGGCAGGCCCCGGTTGCCCCCCGGACAGGCCAGCGTCCGGCAGCACCTCCCCTTGCAGCGGGCGCGCCCTGCGGGCATATGAAAGGATGAGCCAACACCGGATCAAGGGGCCCCCTATGACAACCTTCGACGATCGCGAAAACGCCTTCGAGGCCAAGTTCGCCCATGACGCCGACATGCAGTTCCGCGCCGAAGCCCGCCGCAACAAGCTGGTGGGTCTTTGGGCGGCGGGCCTTCTGGGCAAGTCCGGGGAGGACGCCGCCACCTACGCCATGAGCGTGGTAAGCGCCGATTTCGAGGAAGCCGGGATCGAGGATGTGGTGCGCAAGGTCGCGGGCGATCTGGCAGGCAAGGCCAGTGCCGACGAGGTCCGCGCCAAGATGGCCGAACTGCTGCCCGTGGCCAAGCAGCAGCTGATGGACGAGCTTTGATGTAGGATGTGCAATCCTTGCCCATGCTGCGCCCTGAAAGGCACCCTGCGGGGTGCCTTTTGCATCCCGAGACCGCGATCTTGGCGCCGTCCTCAAGATCATCATGCGGAATATCGAATTGCCTGATGCGCCCCCGCATGGCAGACGGAGGGTGTGACCCCTTGCAGATAGGTGCCCCATGGCCGATGCGCTGACCGAGCTTCTCTCCACCCGCGATTGGCTGATGGCCGATGGCGCGACGGGGACGAACCTGTTCAACATGGGGCTGTCCTCGGGCGAGCCGCCGGAACTGTGGAACGTCGATCAGCCCGACAATATCCGCAAGCTCTATCGCGGGGCGGTGGAGGCGGGTTCGGACATTTTCCTGACCAACACCTTCGGCGGCAATGCGGCACGGCTGAAGCTGCACAACGCACAGGGCCGGGTGCGCGAGTTGAACCGCGTGGGCGTGGAACTGGGCCGCGAGATCGCCGATGCGGCGGGGCGCAAGGTGGTGGTGGCCGGATCGGTGGGCCCGACCGGCGAGATCTTCGAGCCGATGGGAACGCTTACCCACAATGACGCGGTGGAGATCTTCCACGAGCAGATGGAAGGGATGAAGGAGGGCGGCGTCGATGTCCTCTGGATCGAGACGATCTCGGCCCCCGAGGAATATCGGGCGGCGGCCGAGGCGGCGAAGCTTGCCGGTCTGCCGTGGTGCGGAACGATGAGCTTTGACACGGCGGGGCGGACGATGATGGGCGTGACCTCTTCGGCGATGGCCGATCTGGTGGAGAAGCTGCCCAACCCGCCCATCGCCTTTGGCGCGAATTGCGGGGTGGGGGCGTCCGACCTGATGCGCACGGTGCTGGGCTTTGCCTCGACCGGCACGGAGCGGCCGATCATCGCCAAGGGCAATGCAGGCATCCCGAAATACCATGACGGCCATATCCATTACGATGGCACGCCGGAACTGATGGCGGAATATGCCGTGCTGGCGCGGGATGCAGGCGTACGGATCATCGGCGGCTGCTGCGGCACGATGCCCGAGCATCTTCGGGCGATGCGCGCGGCGCTGGAAAGCCGCCCCAAGGGGCCGCGTCCCACGCTGGACACGATCAGCGACGTGCTGGGCGGGTTCTCTTCGGCCTCCGACGGAACTGGCGACGATGCAGGCGCGCCGCGCCGGGAAAGACGCGGGCGCCGGGGCTGAAGCCACCGCCCACGACCGCCCTTGCGCCCCGCCCCGCCCTGCCCTAAGACGCCCGCGGAATTCGGGCCTTGCGGGGGGGATGCATGCCGCTTCTCGTGATGAAATTCGGGGGCACCTCGGTGGCCGATCTCGCGCGTATCGAGAATGCCGCGAAGAAGGTGCAGAAAGAGGTCGAGCGCGGCTATGACGTGATCGTCATCGTCAGCGCCATGTCGGGCGAGACAAACAAGCTTGTGGGTTTCGTCGAAGGCACTTCGAAACTCTACGATGCCCGGGAATATGATGCGGTCGTCGCCAGCGGCGAGAATGTGACCGCGGGTCTCATGGCGCTGCGGTTGCAGGAGATGGGCATCCCCGCGCGGTCGTGGCAGGGCTGGCAGGTGCCGATCCAGACGACGGCGCAGCACGGATCAGCCCGTTTCGTGGATATTCCCAGTGCCAATATCGACGCAAAGTTCAAGGAAGGCTTCAAGGTCGCCGTCGTGGCGGGCTTTCAGGGTGTGAGCCCGGAGGGCCGTATCACGACGCTGGGCCGGGGGGGCAGCGACACCACCGCCGTCGCCTTCGCCGCCGCCTTCGCGGCTGAACGCTGCGACATCTACACCGATGTGGACGGCGTCTACACCACCGACCCGCGCGTGAGCAGCAAGGCCCGCAAGCTGGACAAGATCGCCTTCGAAGAGATGCTGGAACTGGCCTCGCTGGGTGCAAAGGTTCTGCAGACCCGATCGGTCGAACTTGCCATGCGCTACAAGGTGCGGCTGCGCGTGCTGTCCTCGTTCGAGGATACCGATGAAACGTCCGGCACCCTTGTGTGCGACGAGGAGGAAATCATGGAATCGAAAGTCGTCTCTGGTGTCGCCTTCTCGCGCGAGGAGGCCAAGATCACCCTCTTCACCATCGAGGATCGCCCCGGCGTCGCCTCGGCCATCTTCGGCCCGCTGGCGGATGCGGGGGTGAACGTGGACATGATCGTTCAGAACATCAGCGAGAAGGACTATGACGACGCCCATCCGGGCGCCGTGACGGATATGACCTTTTCCTGCCCGATCAATCAGGTGGAACGCGCCAAGAAGGCAATGGAAGACGCCAAGGCCGAAGGCAAGATCGGCTATGACGAGCTGATCGTGGATACCGACGTGGCCAAGGTGTCGGTCGTGGGGATCGGCATGCGGTCCCATGCCGGAGTCGCGTCGAAAATGTTCAATGCGCTGGCGGCCGAAGGCATCAACATCAAGGTCATCTCCACGTCCGAGATCAAGATCTCCGTCCTGATCGACCGGAAATACATGGAACTGGCCGTGCAGGCGCTGCACGATGCGTTCGAGTTGGAAAAGGTCTGAGCCTTTTCCAGCCAAATTTCTTCGAAGAAATTTGCAAAAGTTTTCGAAAACTTTTGTCCCGTCCCGGCGGGACGGGACATGGTGCAGTAGCGCCCCATCTGCCTGATGACAGGGGTTCCGCAAGCCCCGGACCTGTGGTCTAAAGATCGGGACAGGGGCAAGAAAAACCATGCCGGAACGGACCGAAAGCGAAAGCCGCAAGCTGTTGCGCAGGTTGCGCGATACGCTCGCCACCACCGGCGGCGGGCAGGATCGGCTGGACCGCATCACCCATCTGATCGCGGATTCGATGGGGACCGAGGTTTGTTCCATCTACCTGTTCCGTGATGCCGATACGCTGGAGCTTTGCGCCACGGAAGGGCTAAAGGCCGAGGCCGTGCACAAGACGCGGATGAAGCTGGGCGAAGGCCTTGTGGGCCGCGTGGCGCGCAGCGGCCTGCCGGTGAACACCGCCAATGCGCCGCAGGAAAAAGGCTTCCGCTACATGCCCGAGACGGGGGAAGAGATCTATTCCTCCTTCCTTGGCGTGCCGATCCAGCGGGTGGGTGAAAAGCTGGGCGTGCTGGTCGTGCAGTCACGCACAGCGCGCGAATTCTCGGAAGACGAGATCTATGCGCTGGAAGTCGTGGCCATGGTTCTGGCCGAAATGACAGAGCTTGGCGTCTTTGCCAGCGACAGCGACGGGATGCGGGCGCTGCACAAGCAATCTGTGATGATCCGGGGCGGCACTGGGCAGGAGGGCGCGGCCGAGGGCCGGGTCTGGCTCCACGAGCCGCGCGTCGTCGTCACCAACCCGGTGGCAGACGATCCACTCACCGAGATTGAGCGGATCCGTGAGGCGGTTGGCAAGCTGCGTGTATCTGTGGATGACCTTCTGTCGGCAGAAAGCCTCGACAAGGATCAGAAGGCGGTGCTTGAGGCCTATCGGATGTTCGCCAATTCGCGCGGCTGGCTGAAGCGGATGGAGGATGACATCGCGCGCGGCCTGTCGGCCGAGGCGGCGGTGGAGAAGGAACAATCCGCCACCCGCGCCCGTCTGGAACAGGTGCCCGACGCCTATCTGCGCGAGCGTCTGCATGATCTCGATGACCTGTCAAACCGCCTCTTGCGCATCCTGACCGGGCAAGGGGCGGATACCGGGGCCATGATGCCGGAGAACCCGATCCTTGTTGCCCGCAACATCGGGCCTGCGGAACTGCTTGAATATGGGCGCAAGCTGAAGGGTGTGGTGCTGGAAGAAGGGTCGGTCGGCAGCCATGCCGCCATCGTGGCCCGCGCTTTGGCAATCCCGCTTGTGATCCATGCGGACCGCATCGTGACCGAGGCGTTGAACGGCGACCCCATCCTTGTTGATGGCGATCAGGGGATCGTGCATCTGCGCCCCGAGGAAACCGTCGCCCGCGCCTTCCGCGACAAGATTGCCATGCAGGCCGCCGCGCAGCAGCGCTATGCGTCCTTGCGCGGCCAGCCTGCGCAGTCGAAGTGCGGCACGGTCACCACGCTGATGATGAATGCGGGGTTGATGGCCGATCTGCCCAGCCTTGACGGGTCGGGGGCCGAAGGCGTTGGACTGTTCCGCACCGAACTGCAATTCCTCGTCCGCAACAAGATGCCCCAACGGGCCGAGTTGGCCGCGCTCTATGCCCGGGTGATGGATGCCGCGCATGGCAAGCGGGTGGCCTTCCGCACGCTGGATATCGGGTCGGACAAGGTTCTGCCCTACATGAAACCGCAGGACGAACCCAACCCGGCCATGGGCTGGCGGGCGATCCGCGTGGGGCTGGACAAGCCCGGAGTGCTGCGGATGCAGTTGCAGGCGCTGATCCGGGCGTCGAAGGGGCGGCCCCTGACGGTGATGTTCCCCTTCATCACCGAACTTTCCGAATTTCAGGCCGCCCGCGCGCAGGTGCTGCGCGAACTCCACCGGGAAAAGAGCCTTGGCCATCCCATCCCCGCGCGGGTGGAGATCGGCGCAATGCTGGAAACGCCCAGCCTAGCCTATGCGCCGCGCGCCTTTTTTGAGTTGACGGATTTCGTGTCGATCGGGGGGAACGACCTCAAGCAGTTCTTCTTCGCCGCAGACCGCGAGAATGAACGGGTGCGCCGCCGCTATGACACGTTGAACGTGTCCTTCTTGAACTTTCTGTCGCAGATCATCGCCCGCTGCGCCGAGACAGGCACGCCCCTGTCCTTCTGCGGCGAGGATGCGGGCCGCCCCATCGAAGCGCTGGCCTTTGCCGCGCTGGGGCTCAGGGCGCTGTCGATGCGGCCCGCCTCCATAGGCCCGGTGAAGGCGCTGCTGCGGCGGGTGGACCTTGGCGAGGCGCGCGTGGTGATCGACCGCGCCATCGCGCAGGGCGCAGAAAGCGTGCGCCCCGCACTGATGGACTGGCTGGCGGACCAGCCGGAATAGATCCTAGCTGCGCGCCGACCGGATCAGATCGAGGATGCGGCGCGCCGCCTCGGGGATGTTGGTGCCCGGGCCGAAGATCGCCTTGACCCCGCTGTCATAAAGGAACTGGTAATCCTGCTGCGGGATGACGCCGCCGCAGATCACGAGGATGTCCTCCGCCCCCGCGTCCTTAAGCGCCTGCACCAGCTTGGGCGCAAGCGTCTTGTGACCCGCCGCCTGACTGGAAATCCCCACAACATGCACGTCATTGTCGATGGCATCCTGTGCCGCCTCTTCCGGCGTCTGGAACAAGGGGCCCACATCGACGTCGAAACCGATATCGGCGAATGCCGTGGCGATCACCTTCGCGCCGCGGTCATGGCCATCTTGACCCATCTTCACGACCAGCATCCGGGGGCGCCGTCCCTCTGCCTCGGCAAAGGCCTCCACGTCCTTCTGGATGCGGGCAAAGCCCTCGTCGCCCTCGTAGGCTGATCCATAGACCCCGGCCAGCGTCTTCACCTCGGCCCGATGCCGCCCGAACACCTTTTCCATCGCGTCCGAAATCTCCCCGACCGTGGCCCGTGCGCGGGCCGCCTCCACCGCTGCTTCCAGAAGATTGCCGCTGCTGCCCGCGCGACGTGTCAGTTCGGCCAGCGCCGCCTGCGCGCGGCCTTCATCGCGCGCCGCACGCGTGGCCTTCAGCCGCGCGACCTGCGCCTCGCGCACCGCCATGTTGTCGATGTCGAGGAAGTCGATCGGTTCTTCCTTGTCCTTGCGGTACTTGTTCACCCCGACGATGACCTCTTCGCCCCGGTCGATCATCGCTTGCCGACGGGCAGCGGATTCCTCGATCCTCAGCTTGGGCATCCCGGTGGCGACGGCCTTGGTCATGCCGCCCATTGCCTCCACCTCTTCCATGAGCGTCCAGGCCTCTTCCGCGAGTTGCGCGGTCAGGGCCTCGACATAGTAGGACCCCGCCAGCGGATCGATGACCTTGGTCACCCCCGTCTCTTCCTGCAGGATCAGCTGTGTATTGCGCGCGATACGGGCAGAGAATTCCGTGGGAAGAGCAATCGCCTCGTCCAGCGCGTTGGTGTGCAGCGACTGGGTACCGCCCAGAACTGCCGCCATCGCCTCATAGGCCGTGCGGATGACGTTGTTGTAGGGGTCCTGCTCTTGCAACGACACACCGCTTGTTTGGCAGTGGGTGCGCAGCATCAGCGAAGAGGCCTTTTTCGCCCCGAAGCCTTCCATGATGCGGTGCCAGAGCATGCGGGCCGCGCGCAGCTTCGCGGCCTCCATGAAGAAGTTCATCCCGATGGCGAAGAAGAAGGAGAGGCGCCCCGCGAAATCGTCCACATCCATGCCCCGCGCCAGCGCGGCGCGGACATATTCGCGCCCATCGGCCAGCGTGAAGGCCAGTTCCTGCACGAGGTTCGCCCCTGCCTCCTGCATGTGGTAGCCGGAGATGGAGATGGAGTTGAACTTGGGCATCTCTTTCGAGGTGAATTCGATGATATCCGCGATGATCCGCATCGAAGGTTCGGGCGGATAGATATAGGTGTTGCGGACCATGAACTCTTTCAGGATGTCGTTCTGGATGGTCCCTGACAGATCGGCGCGGGAGACGCCCTGCTCTTCCCCGGTAACAATGAAATTGGCGAGGATCGGGATCACCGCGCCGTTCATCGTCATGGAAACGCTAACCTTTTCCAGCGGAATGCCGTCGAAGAGGATCTTCATATCCTCGACGCTGTCGATGGCCACGCCCGCCTTGCCGACATCGCCCACCACGCGGGGGTGATCGCTGTCATAGCCGCGATGGGTGGCAAGGTCGAAAGCCACCGACACGCCCTGCTGCCCGGCCGCCAACGCCTTGCGGTAGAAGTTGTTGCTCTCTTCGGCTGTGGAAAAGCCGGCATATTGACGGATCGTCCAAGGGCGGCCCGCATACATCGTGGCCCGCACCCCGCGTGTATAGGGGGCAAGGCCCGGCAATTCGCCCATCTGCGGCAGGCCCGCCACATCGGCAGCAGTGTAGAGCGGCTTGACCGCGATCCCTTCCAGCGTGTTCCAGGTCAGGCTTTCCGGGTCTGCGCCCTTCAACTCTTTCGCGGCCAGCGCGCGCCATTTGGACAGGTCTTCCGACATCTTTCTTCCTTCCCTCCGGCCATCACGGGCCTGTGGCACATCTCTTGGGTTTTCAGGCCCCTGCCCTATATTCAGCACAAAGGGGAACCGCATGAGAACGCTCCGAACCATCATTGTCGCGGCACTGCTGCCGCTTGCTTCCCTCGCCGCCGCGCAGGAGACCGGGGCCTTCGCTCCCGATCAGGCGGCGGATGTGGTCTTTGCCGACCTGCTCTATATCAAACGCCCCATCGCCATCTTCGCCGACAGCCCCAACGACCCGAATTTCATCCGGCAACTGGAGCTTTTGGCCCGCGATCCCGCCGCGCTGGCGGCGCGGGACGTGATCGTGGTGGTGGACACCGATCCCGAGGCGCGCACGGAATGGCGTAAGAAGCTGCGCCCGCGCGGTTTCTCGATGGTGCTTCTGGACAAGGACCTGAAGCCCGTGATCCGCAAACCCCTGCCTTGGGAGGTGCGAGAGATCACAAACGCCATCGACAAATTCCCCCTGCGGCGGCAAGAAATCCAGCAGGGCGCGGGGCTCGGCACCGGGGGATGACCCGCGCGCCGCCCTATCGGCCGGGTGCCCTTCCCTCTCCCCCGGGGGGGAGAGGGTCAGGGAGAGGGGGCGCCCACCGGAGGCACCGCCGCCCGAGGGAAGGGCCCTCGCCATCGGCTCACTCGAACTCCATGATGACGTCGTCCACCTTCAGGCTGGCGCCCGCGCTAGCCGAGATCTTCTTGACCACGCCACGCCGTTCGGCCTTGAGGATGTTTTCCATCTTCATCGCCTCCACCGTCGCCAGCGCCTGCCCTTCCTGAACCTCGTCGCCCTCGGCCACGTTGATCTTCACCACCAGTCCCGGCATCGGGCAGAGCAGGAACTTCGACGTGTCGGGGGGCAGCTTTTCCGGCATCAGGAGCGACAGTTCATGCTGGCGCGGGCTGCGGACGAAGCATTTCAGATCCGCTCCCCGAACGCGCAGCCGGAAGCCCATCGGCACCTTGCCCACCTTCATCACGAGGGGCGTGCCATCCACCGTCAGCCGCGCAAGTTGCTGGCCCGGCGTCCAGTCGCTTTCCACCCGGTGCGTGGTGCCTTCGGAGAAGGTGACGGTCGATCCGGCCTTGTCGGCGGCGATGGTCACGGCAAAGCTTTCGCCCTGCAGATTGACCACCCAGTCATCGCCAACCCGCCGCTGATGGTTGTCCATCGTCCCGGTGATCTTGGTCCGCCGAATCTCTGCCACCCGGTTCATCGCCGCCGCCGCCGCCGCCACGCGGCGCAGCATCGCGCCGTCCAGCGCCACGCCGTTGAAGCCTTCTGGGTATTCCTCGGCGATGAAGGCCGTGGTGATGTTGCCGCTGGTGAAGCGGGCATGATCCATCACGGCCGAGCAGAAGGGAAGGTTGTGGCCGATCCCCTCCACCTCGAAGGTATCGAGCGCGAGACGCATCTCTTCGATCGCCGCCGCGCGGGTTTCGCCCCATGTGCAGAGCTTGGCGATCATCGGGTCGTAATACATCGAGATCTCGCCGCCCTCATAGACGCCGGTATCGTTGCGCACGATCCCGCCGCGGGCGGTCTTGCCTTCGACCGGGGGACGATAGCGGGTCAGGCGGCCGATGGAGGGCAGGAAGTTCCGATAGGGGTCTTCGGCATAGAGGCGGCTTTCCATGGCCCAGCCGTTGATCTTCAGATCCTCTTGCCGGAAAGGCAGGGGTTCGCCCGCCGCCACGCGGATCATTTGTTCCACCAGATCGACCCCGGTGATCAACTCCGTCACCGGATGTTCCACCTGCAGGCGCGTGTTCATCTCGAGGAAGTAGAAGTTCCGGTTGCCGTCCACGATGAATTCCACCGTGCCCGCGCTGGTATAGCCCACCGCCTTGGCCAAAGCGCAGGCCTGTTCGCCCATTGCCTTGCGCGTCGCTTCATCAAGGAAGGGCGACGGTGCCTCTTCGATAACCTTCTGATTCCGGCGCTGGATAGAACACTCCCGTTCGTGCAGGTAGACGCAGTTGCCGTGCTTGTCGGCCAGCACCTGAATTTCGATATGGCGCGGTTGCGTCACGAATTTCTCGATGAAGATGCGGTCATCGCCGAACGAGGCCGCCGCTTCGTTCTTGGATGACTGGAAGCCTTCCGCCGCCTCTTGATCGTTCCACGCGATGCGCATGCCTTTGCCGCCGCCGCCCGCGCTGGCCTTGATCATCACCGGATAGCCGATCTGGCGCGAGATGGTCACCGCCTCTTCGCTGTCGGCGATCAGGCCCATATAGCCCGGCACGGTCGAAACCCCCGCCTGCTGCGCCAGTTTCTTCGAGGTGATCTTATCCCCCATCGCCTCGATCGCCGGAGAGGGCGGGCCGATAAAGATGACGCCTTCCTTTTCCAAGGCGGCGGCGAAATCCATGCGTTCCGACAGGAAGCCATAGCCGGGATGCACGGCTTCGGCGCCGGTCTTGCGGATCGCCTCCATGATCTTGTCGATCACGATATAGGACTGGTTCGCCGGGGGCGGGCCGATATGCACCGCCTCATCCGCCATCTTGACGTGCAGCGCGTTGCGGTCAGCATCGGAATAGACGGCCACCGTCTTGATGCCCATCTTGCGCGCGGTCTTGATGACGCGGCAGGCAATCTCGCCCCGGTTGGCGATCAGGATCTTCTTGAACATCTCTCTCCCCTTCCACCGCATCCGGGCCGGGATGCGGACATGACAAAGGCCACCGGGGCGGCATGCCCCGATGGCCTTGTGATCGTTTCTATCGTTGGTGCGACGCGCTGCCCGAAGGCAGCGGTCAGATCAGTAGCGGCGGCAGGGCGGCAAGCCCGGCAGGCCGCAAGAGGCCGCGCCGGCGAGTGCGCCAAGGGCCGCGCCCGCAACCATGTTTTCATCCAGTGCGTCGGCAATGGCAGCACCCGCAACGGCGCCGCCAAGGCCGCGCTCGGTCGGGGTGGCCATGCAGCCCGAAAGGGTCGTGGTCGCAAGTGCAAGAAGGACAAGATATTTACGCATGGCTCGATGCCTCTCCGGGTTGTTGTTCCGGCCAATTCTACCGCAAGCAACATAGGTTTAAAGCGGAAAGCGCATCCCGCCAGCGCCCCGCCGATCCCATCGGCAAATCTGCGCGCATCGCCAGACCGCCGGAAAAGGCCCGACCTGCCCCTTTCGGGGACAGGCCGGGTTGAAGGGGAAGGGGTACAGTCACGGCGGCGGGAGCCAAGGGACAGGCGCCCCGCAAAGGGGAAAGATTGGCCACCCGATGCCGCCGTGGCAATGACCTTCGCAGCCCTTCGTGACGGCTCTGCGAAACCCTGCCGGATATGCGGGACGATCGGCGGATGCATGCCTATCTCTCATCCTCGTCGTCGTAATCGTCGCTGAGATCATCGTCATCGAAGCCGAAGTCCGGCGCATCGGCGGCGAATATCTCGGGGAAGGCCGCCTCGGCCCGCTTGCGATCGATCTTGAGCAGGGCGTCATAGGAGGCAGGATCGAAGGGATCCTCCGCCGGGACGACCTCGCGCCCGAAAAGCCAGCTCAGGCGGCCTGCATCCAGATTTCCCCTTTCGAAGGGTTCCTCGCCAAACTGCGCCCAGAGCGCGGCCATGAAGCCCTGATCGGCCATGCGGTCGGCATGTTTGCGATCCTTGAAGCGTTCGCGCCGAACGATCTTGGTCGCGCCGTCCTTCTTGTTGGCGCGGCGGATGGTGAACTGGAAATCGGTGCCGGGAAGGCGGCCCGGAAAGCCGCGATGTTTCAGCATGGTCTGCCCCTGTCGATGCCAAGGGGCGCGTCATCGCCGATCATGAGGCCCGCGTCAAACCGCAGGCCAGACAGAATAAGGGCGGGCCGGGGCGCATCCGCCCCGCAGGCCCGCCCATATCCCTTACTTGTATTTGCCGGTGTAGGTGGGTTCAACCGAAACCGGTTCTTCCACGTAAACCACTTCTTCCTGTTTTGCGGCGCAAGCCGCAACAAATGCGACCATGCAAAGGGCCAGCAGGGTCTTCGTGCTCTTCGACATCCTCTACTCCTATTTTCTTGGAGGGTAGGGTCCGGCAACACATCGCCGTCCCGCCCTCGATGCGAGGCATAGGCCGCTTGGGTTCGGCCTGCAGGCACCTTAGCCGAAAAAACCGGGAAAGGACACGCAAGCGGAGCCAAGTTGTCGGCCTGTGGCACTGCTACATCACGCGAAGGCGCTGCGGCAAGGGGCTTGGTCGGGCCATCGGCGGACATTAGAACATCTCCCAGAGGCAGGCGCCCTCTTCGATCCGGTAGGATTCGAAGAACTGGACGGCCTCAGGCGCGGCTTCACCGAATGGCAGCGGCACGTCGGAGAGCGAGATCACGATCTGCGCGGGGGCAGGGCCGAATTCCCCGATACGGGGAAGGGCATAGCTGTCGCAGAGGTGCTGCAGCGCCTCGTTTGCCGCCTCGAAGGCCAGCGCGCCCCCCGGCGCGACGGCGGGGGAGACGAAGCGGAAGCGCAGGGTCATCCCCTCTGGCCCCGGGACATTGGAGATCACGTCCTGCAGCACCACCTCCTGCCCCGAGGGAAGCACGACAACCTCGCCCGCGCCATCCGTCACCTGCAGCCCCTCTTGTGCGAGGACCGGCAGCGCAAGCAGCGCAGCAAGGGACAGGATCAGGGCGGGCGGGCGCATCTTCAGGCCTTCAGAGCGGGATGTTGTCGTGCTTTTTCCACGGGCTTTCCTGCCGCTTGTTGCGCAGGCTGGCGAAGGCGCGCGCCACGCGGCGGCGGGTGGAGTGGGGCATGATCACCTCGTCGATGAAGCCCTTCTCGGCCGCGACGAAAGGATTGGCGAAGCGGTCCTCGTAATCCTTGACCCGCGCGGCGATCTTTTCCTTGTCGGACAATTCGCTGCGATAAAGGATCTCCACCGCGCCCTTGGCGCCCATCACGGCCACTTCGGCCGTGGGCCAAGCATAGTTGAAATCGCCCCGCAGATGCTTGGACGACATCACCACATAGGCGCCGCCATAGGTCTTGCGCGTGAGGACAGTGACCTTCGGGACCGTCGCCTCGCCATAGGCGAAGAGCAGCTTCGCGCCATGCTTGATGACCCCGCCATACTCCTGCCCCGTCCCGGGCAGGAAGCCCGGCACGTCAACCAGCGTCAGGATCGGAATCTCGAAGGCATCGCAGAAACGGACGAAGCGCGCGGCCTTGCGGGAGGCATCGATGTCGAGGCAGCCTGCCAGAACCATCGGCTGGTTTGCCACCACGCCCACCGTCTGGCCTTCCAGCCGGACGAAACCGGTGATGATGTTGCCCGCGAATTCCTTCTGGATTTCGAAGAAATCGCCCTCGTCGGCGATCTTCAGGATCAGTTCCTTCATGTCGTAGGGCTGGTTCGGGTTGTCCGGGACCAGAGTGTCGAGCGATGTTTCCACCCGGTCGGGCGCGTCGAAGAAGGGGCGCACCGGCGCCTTCTCGCGGTTGTTCAGGGGCAGGAAATCGAACAGCCGCCGCGTTTCGGCGATCAGTTCGACGTCATTCTCATAGGCCCCATCGGCGACCGAGGATTTCTTGGTATGGGTGCTCGCCCCGCCCAGTTCCTCGGCAGTGACCTGTTCGTTGGTGACCGTCTTCACCACGTCCGGGCCGGTGACGAACATGTAGGAGCTGTCCTTCACCATGAAGATGAAGTCGGTCATCGCGGGCGAATAGACCGCGCCCCCGGCGCAAGGGCCCATGATGAGGCTGATCTGCGGCACCACGCCGGAGGCCATGATGTTGCGCTGGAACACCTCGCCATAGGCGGCAAGGGACGACACGCCTTCCTGAATCCGCGCGCCGCCCGAGTCGTTCATCCCGATCACTGGCGCACCGTTCTGGATCGCCATGTCCATGATCTTGCAGATCTTGGCGGCATGGGTTTCCGAAACCGACCCGCCCAGAACGGTGAAGTCCTGCGAAAAGACATAGACCATGCGGCCGTTGATCGTGCCCCAGCCGGTGACAACGCCATCGCCGGGATGCTTGGTCTCTTCCATCCCGAAATCGGTGCAGCGGTGCTGCACGAACATGTCGAATTCCTCGAAGCTGCCCTCGTCCAGCAGCAGTTCAATCCGCTCACGCGCTGTCAGCTTGCCCTTGGCATGCTGCGCTTCGACCCGGCGCGCGCCGCCGCCAGCACGGGCCACGGCACGGCGGTCTTCCAGTTCCTGCAGGATATCTTTCATCGGCGCTCTCCCCCCGAATTTCGCGGGAACATAGCGGGGCAGGCGGGGGTGTCCAAAGGGAGTCTGGCATATTTGCAAATTATTGGCAGATCGCGATAAGCAAAACGCAAATCAGCAAATTTCTCGCCTTCCGCCAGCCTGCGCGGTACAAGCTCCACCGTCATCGCGTATCGCAACCCAACCCCTTCATGTTCTTTGGAAAAACGGTCGCAGATGGGTCCGAGGATCCGTCCGGGTCGTCCGCCCTCTCAGCGTTCAAAGCCAAGCAGCACCGGAAACCAAGCCACCATGTCGCAGCTTCCCGTCCCCGTCATCACCATCGGCCTTCTGCTGGCCTCCAACATTTTCATGACCTTCGCCTGGTATGGGCATCTGAAGTACAAATCCGCCTCTCTTGTGGTGGTGATCCTTGCCAGCTGGCTTATCGCCCTGCCGGAATACGCGCTGCAGGTGCCCGCCAACCGCATTGGACATGGGCATTTCTCGGCGGCCGAACTGAAGACGATCCAAGAGGTCATCACCCTGACCGTCTTCGCCGTGTTCTCCGTTCTCTACCTAAAGGAACCGTTGGGCTGGAACCACGCGCTGGGCTTTGCCTTCATCGCGCTGGGGGCGTTCTTCATCTTTCACAAATGGGCGTGACCTGCCCGCAAAAGCACAGAGACCTGTGCGCCAGCGGCATGGACTTCCCCACCGCAGGGGCGTAGCGCTGACACATCATGACCGGCTCCCGCTTCCTTGACCGCCGCACGCCGCCGCATATCACGACCCTGATCCTGATCGCGGGGCTTTCGGCCCTGACAATGAACATCTTCCTGCCCTCGCTACCCGGCATGGCGGAGTGGTTTGACGCGCCCTATGCGCTGATGCAGCTGTCGGTGGCGCTTTATCTGGCCCTCTCGGCTGTGCTGCAGATCGTTATCGGGCCGATTTCGGACCGTTACGGCAGACGCAAGGTGCTGCTGGTATCCATGGCGCTGTTCTTGATCGCGACGGTGGGAACGCTTCTGGCCCCTGATGCAAGCACCTTCCTGATCTTTCGGATGGCGCAGGCCGTGGTTGCGGCGGGGATGGTGCTGTCGCGCGCCGTGGTGCGCGACATGGTGCCCGATGCGCAGGCGGCCAGCATGATCGGCTACGTGACCATGGGCATGTCGATCGTGCCCATGATCGGACCGGTGATCGGCGGCGTGCTGGATGAAACCTTCGGCTGGCAGGCGAATTTTGCGCTGCTGCTGGTCCTTGGTGTCGTCACGTTTGCCCTGATCTGGGCCGATCTGGGCGAGACGGCCACGCCGCGCCGCATTTCTCTCATCGATCAGATCCGCACCTATCCCGGCCTTCTGACCTCGCGCCGCTTTTGGGGCTATGTGGGCTGCGCGAGCTTCACCTCCGGCTCCTTCTTCGCCTATCTGGGCGGCGCGCCTTATGTGGGGGATGTGGTCTTCGGCCTGTCCTCGTCGGAAGTGGGGCTTCTGTTTGCCATCACTGCCGTGGGCTATGCGGCAGGAAACTTCGTCGCGGGGCGCTTTTCCGTGCGGGTAGGGATGAATCGCATGGTGCTTTGGGGCACGCTGGTCTGCATCGCGGGCCTTGGGTCGCTGACGCTCGTCACGCTGGCGGGGGTTCATTCGCCTTATGTCTTCTTCGGCTTCACTCTTGCCCTCGGCCTTGGCAACGGCATGACTCTGCCCAATGCCAATGCGGGGATGCTGTCGATCAAGCCAGAACTCGCCGGCACCGCCTCGGGCCTTGGCGGGGCGATCCAGATCGGCGGCGGCGCGGCGCTGGCGGCGCTGGCGGGCGCGCTTTTGACCGAAGGCGCGACGGAGATGCCGCTGGTCCTGCTGATGCTCGCCTCTTCGGTTTGTGCGCTGGTCTCCATCTTGGCCGTGATGCGGCGCGCAAGGGCGCTGGGCCTCGCCCCTTGACGGGAGGCGTTTGCAAAGCTGATAACGCGCTTTGCAAACGGAGGTCCCATGCCCACCCAGAAACTCTATGCCGGGGCCAAGCTGCGCGAGATCCGCGCGCGCCTCTCGCTGACCCAGAAGTCCTTTGCAGACAAGCTGGGCGTATCCCTGCCCTATCTGAACCAGATGGAGAACAACCATCGCCCCGTTTCGGCCGCTGTGGTGCTGGCCTTGGCGCAGGAATTCGGGCTGGATGTGACTGAACTGACGGTGGGGGAATCTGAACGCCTTGTGTCGGACATGCGCGAGGCGCTGGCCGATCCCGTTTTCGCCCAGGCCACGCCGCCGCTGGCAGACCTTCGGCTGGCCGCCTCCAATGCGCCCGCGCTGGCAAGGGCCTTTCTCGACCTGCATCGCGCCTATCGGCAAAGCCATGAACGCCTCGCATCGCTGGACGAGGCGTTGGGGCGCGAGGATGCCTCGCTGCGGCCCAGCCCATGGGAAGAGGTGCGCGACTTCTTCCACTACTGCGACAATTACATTGATGCCGTGGACCGCGCGGCCGAGCATTTCGCAGCCCCGGGCGGGGCGCGGACCGACATCCTCCGCGCCGCCAGCGCTGCGTTGGAAAAGCGGGGCATCGCACTGGCCTTCACCGACCAGACCGAAACCCGCCGCTATGATCCAGCGACCAAGCGGCTTACCCTGTCCAATCGCACCGCCGCCCCGACCCAGCGCTTTCAGCTTCTGCTGCAAGTGGCGCTGCTGACGCAGAATGACCTGATCGAGGCGACATTGGACCTAGCCCGCTTCGCCACACCTGAGGCACGGGATATCGCCAAGATCGGGCTGGCCAACTATTTCGCGGGCGCGGCGCTTCTGCCCTACCGGGCCTTTCAGGCGGCGGCGCTGGAGACGCGGCACGATCTGGAACGGCTGGCCGATCTCTTCGGGGCATCTATCGAACAGGTGGCGCACAGGCTGTCCACGCTGCAGCGACCCGGCGCGAAGGGCATCCCCTTCTTCTTCGTGCGCGTCGATCAGGCGGGCACGATCACCAAGCGCCACTCTGCCACCCGGCTGCAATTCGCGCGGTTCGGCGGGGCCTGCCCGCTGTGGAACGTGCACCGCGCCTTCGAAACACCGGGGCAGTTTCTGCGGCAACTGGCCGAGACGCCGGATGGCGTTCGCTACCTCTGCCTTGCGCGAGACGTGTCGAAACCCGGCGGGGCCTTCCTTGCGCCGGTGAAGCGCTACGCCATCGGTCTGGGCTGCGAAGTGCAGCATGCAGCGCAACTTGTTTATGCAGACGGGCTGGACCTGAAGGGTCATTTCGAACCGATCGGCATCTCCTGCCGCATCTGCGAAAGGCCCGCCTGCCATCAACGGTCGGTCCCGCCGCTGGAGCGCCGCCTGAAGGTGGACCCCGATCGCCGCGGTCTGCTACCCTACGAGATCGCAGAATGAGGAACAGCCCCGGATGACCGGGGCCATCCCTGCCCTGTCATGCAGCTTCAGGCGGCCAGCATACGCCAGATGTCGTCCTTGAGCCGCATCCGCGTCTGGCGCAGTTCCGTCTCATGTTCAGACGACAGAACATCCACCCGCGTCTCGGCCCGGTGCACGGCGCGGTTGACCGCGTGATATTCGTCGACCAGCCGCGCGAAATGGGCATTGGACGCCTTCAGTGCGTGGATGGCATCGGTCTTTTCGGGGAAGTCCTCGTAAAGATCATGGGGCGTGTTCGACATGGCTCTTCTCCTGCGCGTCGTTTCACCCTGACGCTAGCCGAGCGGGCCGCCCCCGACCTTGACCTTGGTCAAGTTCAGCGCGCCGCGCGCCGGAAGCCTGCCGCGCGGGCCTCGGCCTCGGTGCAAAACCACCGCTCGCCCTTGCCTTCGTTGATCCGCGTCGCCGCGTAATCCGCCTGCCCGGGCAGGTGGTAGATGCGCTTGCCGCTCTGCCCGATATTGCCCTTGATGAGACAGTCTCCCGAAGGCACCGGGTCCTGCCCTCGCCCTTCGGCGCGATGTTGCTCGGGCTGGATGTAGGTTGAGGTCCAAAGGCCGATCCCGTCGGCCCGTGCCGCCGCTTCGGCATTCACGTAGCGGCCGGAATAGCGGCGATAGGCGATGGCCATGCCCTGACGCACCATGATGGCCGCCACATCCTCACCCCCCGCCAAGCAAGTCGCGACGTTGCGGCCGTAGCGATCGATATCCCGCACCTCGCAGGACAGACGCTGCCTACCCACAATCTCGGCCAGCGCCTTGCGCGCGGCCTCGCCACAGGCCCAGCGCCGCCCGCCCCTGTCACAACTCTGATCCAGCTCAGGCGCATCGATCCCGAACAGCCGCACCTTCTGCCCTGCAACCTCGAGCGTGTCACCATCCACCGCGCGGGCGCGACCGGTTACCTCTGCCGCCTGCGACGGCAAGGGGAGCGCGAGCAGCGCAAGAACGATAAGGGAACGAAGTGTTAACAGCATGCCCCGGTTTCCGTCGCAAGCTGTCGGAAATCAAGGTTAATGTTAACGATTGCTTAATCGGTTAAGAACACAAGGCGAACATCACCGCTGCGCCGTGCGCCAATTCGGGTTGATCCATGGTTCGGCATTGGATCGTGGCAGGGGCGTGCGGCCCAGCAGGTGATCGGCGGCCTTCTCACCCACCATGATCGATGGCGCGTTCAGGTTCCCGTTCGTCACCTGCGGGAAGATGGAACTGTCCGCCACGCGCAACCCTTCCACCCCGATCACCCGGCATTCGGGATCGACCACCGCCATCGGATCGTCGCGCCGCCCCATCCGGGCCGTGCCACAGGGGTGGTACGCGCTTTCTACGTGGTCGCGGATGAAGCCGTCCAGTTGATCATCCGTCTGCACCGCCGCACCGGGCTGGATCTCGTGCTTCACATAGCCCGCCATGGCCGCTTGCCCGAAAATCTCGCGCGTGAGACGGATGCAAGTCCGGAAATCCTGCCAGTCCTCGGGATGTGACATGTAGTTGAACAGGATCTTTGGCGCATCCTTGGGATCGCCCGACCGCAGTGTGACCGCCCCGCGCGACTTTGACCGCATTGGCCCGACATGGGCCTGAAAGCCATGCCCTTCGGCACTGGCCTTGCCGTCATAACGCACGGCGATGGGCAGGAAGTGATACTGGATATCCGGGTATTCCACCCCCGGCTTGGACCGAATGAAGGCGCAGGCCTCGAACTGGTTCGAGGCACCAAGGCCCTTCTTGGTGAACAGCCACTGCGCGCCGATCACCGCTTTGCCCCAGAGGTTCCAGTATTTGTAAAGCGTGATGGGCTTCTTGGACGCGAACTGCAGGTAAAGCTCCAGATGGTCCTGCAGGTTCGCCCCAACACCGGGGCGATCCGCCACCACGTCCACCCCATGGGCGCGCAGGTGATCGGCCGCCCCGATCCCCGACAGCATCAGGATCTTCGGCGTGTTGATGGACGAGGCCGCCACCACCACCTCGCGCGCCGCGGGGATCACCTCGATGCGTCCGCCCCGTTCCACCTCTACGCCCGTCGCTCTGCCGTTCTCGATCACCACGCGGCGGGCGAAGGCGCGGATGACCTCGACATTTCCCCTCTTCATCGCGGGTTTCAGATAGGCATTGGCGGCACTCCAGCGCTGGCCATTGAAGATGGTGGCCTCCATCGGGCCGAAGCCTTCCTGTTGCTGGCCATTATAGTCCCGTGTCACGGGATAGCCTGCCTCTTCCCCTGCGCGGATGAAGGCCTCGAACAAGGGATTCTCGCGCGGGCCGCGCGAGACGTGCAAGGGCCCGTTCGCGCCACGCCAAGACGGATCGCCCCCGTCATGCTGGCCGTGCCAGTTCTCCATCCGCTGAAAATAGGGCAGGACGTCGGCATAGGCCCAGCCCTGCGCGCCCATCTCGGCCCATGTGTCGAAGTCGCGCGCATGGCCGCGCACGTAGACCATTCCATTGATGCTCGATGACCCGCCGATCACCTTGCCGCGCGGCGTGGCGAGAACGCGCCCACCCAGATGCGGTTCGGGTTCGGTGTGGAAGCCCCAGTCATAGCGCGCCATGTTCATCGGATAGGACAGGGCAGCGGGCATCTGGATGAAGGGACCGGCATCCGTTCCGCCATGTTCGATGACGATCACCCGCGCCCCGCCTTCGCCCAGACGATAGGCCATCGCCGACCCGGCCGACCCTGCCCCGATGATCACGAAATCCGCCGTCATGTCCCCAGCCCTTCCCTTATCCCTGCGTCCGCGCCGCCCGGGCGAGGCATTCGGCGAAGCGGTCAAAGGCGATGTTCCCGCCCGAGGCGATGACCAGCACCACCTTCCCCGCCACCGGCACAGCACCCGACAGCACGCCCGCCAGTGCCACGGCACCTGACGGCTCCAGCACCAGCTTCAATTCCTCAAAGGCGCGCGCCATGGCGCGCGTCACCGGCGCGTCGGGCACGGCCACGCCCTGCACGCCGCCCGCCTGACAGGCGGCCAGCGTCACCGCCCCCGGCATCGGGGCCTGCAGCGCGTCACAGATCGTTGGGCCACCCGGAGCAGCCGTCCGCGCACCGGCGCGCAACGACCGGCCCATGCCATCATGCCCTTCCGGCTCCACCGCCCAGATTGCCGCGCCGGGATGCGCCGCCCGCATGGCTAGCGACACGCCCCCCAGAAGACCACCGCCGCCCACCGGGCTGACCACCACGTCGGGCACCGCCCCGGCTTCGGCCAGTTGCGCGAGGCATTCCAGCGCCGTCGTCCCCTGCCCTGCGACCACCTCGGCATCGTCGAAAGGATGCAGGAGTGTCAGTGCACGTTCGGCGGCAAGATCGCGCGCCAAGGCCGCTGCCACGACTTCGCGAGGGGCATCGCCATGATCTGACAGCACCACCTTGGCCCCAAGCGCCGCCGTCGCGAGGCGTTTCGTTTCGGGCGCATCGACGGGCATGACGATGGTCACTGGCACCGAAAGCACCCGCCCCGCCGCCGCCAGCCCTTGCGCGAAATTGCCCGAGGAGAAGGCCACCACGCCGCGCACCCGCGCTGCAGTGTCCAGCTGCATAAGCCGCCAAAGTGCACCGCGCAGCTTGAACGATCCCGTCCGCTGCAAGCCTTCCGCCTTCACGAAAAGCCGCAGGGCACCCGCCTCGGACGCGAGAATTGTGGATTCCAGCAAGGGCGTCTCGCGCACATGATCGCGCAGGGCCGCATGGGCCGCCGCGATCCGTGCGGGCGAGGGAAGGTCAGTATGGGGCATCCACCGGCCCCATGCCCACATAGACCGATTTCACCTGCGTATAATGCTCCACCGCCGCGCGCCCGTTCTCGCGCCCGACGCCCGACATCTTGGACCCGCCGAAAGGCCCTTCCACCGGGGTCAAGTTATAGGCGTTGATCCAGCAGGTCCCGGCCTCCAGCGCCGCGATCACGCGATGGGCGCGGGTGAGGTCGGCCGTGAACACACCCGCCGCCAGACCGAATTCCGTGTCATTGGCGCGCGCGACGACCTCATCCTCCGTCTCGAAGTCCAGCACGGCCATGACCGGCCCGAACACCTCTTCCCGCGCCAGCGTCATGGCATCGGTCACATCGGCAAAAACCGTGGGTTGCACGAAGAACCCCGTATTCAGCGCAGCCCGTCCGCCGCCGCAGACCAGCCGCGCGCCTTCGGCCTTGGCCGTGGCGATGTAGCCCAGCACCTTCTCCATTTGCGCTGCACTGACCAGCGGCCCCATCTGCGTGGCCGAATCCAGCGGATCGCCGAGCGCGATCTTCGCCGTCCGCTCCGCCAGCCGTTCGAGGAAGCGTTCCTTGATGGCTTTCTGGACGAAGACCCGCGTGCCGTTGGAACAGACCTGACCGGCGGAATAGAAATTCCCCAACATGGCGGCACCGACCGCATCCTCAACCGATGCATCGTCAAAGACGATGAGGGGCGACTTGCCGCCCAGTTCCATCGTCACGTGCCGCACGCCATCAGCTGCTGCCGCATAGACCTTTCGCCCGGTGGGCACCGACCCGGTCAGCGACACCTTGGCCACGCGCGGATCGGTCACGAGTGCCGCCCCCACCGCGCCGCGCCCCTGGACGACATTGAACAATCCCGGCGGAAGCCCCGCCTCCACGAAGATCTCGGCCAGTTTCAGGGCGCCCAATGGCGTTACCTCGGACGGCTTGAACACCATGGCATTCCCAAGGGACAGCGCCGGAGCAGCCTTCCAGCAGGCGATCTGGCTGGGATAGTTCCATGCCCCAATGCCGACGCAGACGCCCAATGGCTCGCGGATCGTGTAGACGAAATCCCGGCCCAAGGGGATCGTCTCGCCCGTAACTGTGGGGGCAAGCCCGGCGAACCATTCCAAAGAATCCGCGCCGCTCGGCCAATCCGCCACCAGCGTTTCCTGAATGGGTTTGCCGGTATCCAGCGTCTCAAGCCGCGCGAGGTCGTCCCCGCGGTCGCGGATCATCTCGGCTGCGCGGCGCAGGATGCGCGACCGCTCCACCGGTTTCATCGCAGCCCATGCCACCTGCGCCCGCTTGGCAGAGGCCAAGGCCCGCTCCACCACCGCCGCCGTCGCTTCATGAACGACCGCGATCACCGCGCCTGTGGCGGGATAGACCACCTCAATCGGCGCGCCCGCCTTGTCCTCCACATAGGCCCCATCGACGAAATGGCTGGCCACCGGTTGCGCGATCATGCGGTCTTTCCCTTCAGTTGAGCGTTCAGATAGTCCAGCGCCGTCTGCACCGCCGCCGCCCCATCGGGCGGCCCGGATTTCAGCACCTCGCGGATGTAAAGCCCGTCGATCAGCGCCCCCAGCCCTTCGGCCACCTCCACCGCCCGCGCCCCCGCAAGGGGCCGCAGACAGGCCAGCAGGTTCGACCGCAGCCGCCTCTGATACACGGCAAGCAGACGCTTCGCCTCGGGCACTGTCTGGGCCAGGACGTAGAAATTCAACCACGCCCCCACCACCTCGCGCCGGAAATTGCCCGCGCTGAAGTTGGCCGCCAGAATGGCCCGCAGCCGGGCCTCGGGTCCTTGGGCGACAGCCAGTGCGCCGCGCACCTCGGCACCATAAAGCGTTAGGACATGGCGCATGGCGGCAAGGAAAATCTCTTCCTTCGATCCGAAATAATGATGCGCCAACGCGCTCGACATGCCCGCGCGCTTGGCGATCTGGCTGACCGTGACATCCAGAGAGCCCACGCGCCCGATCTCACTGATCGTTGCTTTGACCAGCGCTGCCTTTCGGATAGGCTCCATTCCAAGCTTCGGCATGTCAGGTTAAGCCCCAAGAAAATGCTTGCCAAACCGAGTAAGCGTGAAGTCTATTGACTCGTCAATCAACAAAAACCGACAGGGAGACTGCCATGTTGAAATCCACCCTCCTCGCCAGCGTCGCCACGCTTGCGTTGGCTGGTGCCGTCGCCGCCGAAGGTTGCGACACTGTTATCTTCTCGGATGTGGGCTGGACGGACATCACCGCCACCACCGCCGCCACGACCCTCATCCTCGAGGCGCTGGGATACGAGACGGAGACGAAGGTCCTGTCGGTGCCCGTCACCTATACCGGTCTTGCCGAAGGCGATATCGACGTCTTCTTGGGCAACTGGATGCCGTCGATGGAGGCCGACATCGCCCCCTATCGCGAGGCGGGCACGGTGGACACCGTCCGCGCCAACCTTGAAGGCGCGAAATACACGCTCGCCACCAACGAACATGGCGCGGCGCTGGGCATTTCCGATTTCGCCAACATCAAAGACCACAAGGACGCCTTGGGCGCTGAGATTTACGGGATCGAACCGGGCAATGACGGCAACCGTCTGGTGCTCGAGGCGATCAACACCCCGGACTTCGGGATGGACGGCTTCGAACTGGTCGAGTCCTCGGAACAGGGGATGCTTGCCGAAGTGGCCAGCAAGACCGAGTCCGGCGAGCCGATCGTCTTCCTCGCTTGGGAACCCCATCCGATGAACGCGAACTTCAAGCTGACCTATCTGACCGGGGGCGATGCCCTTTTCGGGCCGGATTTCGGTGGCGCGACCATCTACACCAACACCCGCAAGGGCTATGTCGCGGAATGCCCGAACACCGGCAAGCTGCTGGAGAACCTCGTCTTCACCCTGCCGATGGAGAACGAGATCATGGGCGCGATTCTGAATGACGGGGCCGACCCGCGCGATGCCGCCAAGGCATGGCTCGCGGCCAATGCGGCGACGTGGGAGCCGTGGCTTGATGGCGTGACCACCAAGGATGGCGGCGACGCCAAGGCCGCCGTCGCGGCCGCCCTTCAGTAAACCGCTGCGCCCCGCGGCGACCTCCGGGGGCTTCGCGCCCCCGGACCCCCGCGGAGTATTTCTTGCCAAGATGAAAAAGGCAGGTGTCGGATGGAGTGGCTGACCGATTACAAGATCCCGGTGGGCAAGACGGCAAAAGCCATCTTCGACTGGATGAACACCCATCTCGGCCCGCTCTTCGACATCATCTCGAACGTGATGGAGGCGATGATCGACGGCATCCTGTGGGTGCTGCAGACGCCGCATCCCCTGATCATCATCGCGGCCTTCCTTGCCCTGACTTGGTATCTGCAGCGGTCATGGAAGGTGTGTCTTGGCGTGTTCCTCGGCTTTCTCTTCATCCTCAATCAGGGCTATTGGGAAGAGACGACCGAAAGCCTGACCCTGATCCTTGCCGCCTGCGTCGTCTGCATGGGCCTTGGCGTGCCGATTGGGATCGCCGCTGCGCATCGTCCGCGCCTTTATCGGGCGATGGTGCCGGTGCTGGACCTGATGCAGACCCTACCCACCTTCGTCTATCTGATCCCCGCCATTGTCTTCTTCGGTCTGGGCATGGTGCCGGGCCTGATCGCCACGGTGATCTTCGTTCTGCCAGCACCGATCCGCCTGACGCATCTGGGCATTTCCACTACGCCGCAAGCCCTGCTTGAGGCGGCCACCGCCTTCGGCGCAACCCCGCGCCAACGGCTTTGGAAGGTAGAGCTTCCCTGGGCCCTGCCACAGATCATGGCTGGGCTGAACCAGACGATCATGCTGTCGCTGTCCATGGTCGTGATCGCGGCCCTGGTCGGTGCGAACGGCCTTGGCGTGCCGGTGATCCGGGCGCTGAATTCGGTCAACACATCGCTTGGCTTTGAATCCGGCTTCATCATTGTGGTGGTGGCCATTCTTCTGGACCGCATGCTCCGGGTGACCCGCCAATGACCGCGCGAAATGCCGTAGAATTCGACCGTGTCTCCATCGTCTTCGGCGACAGCCCCGACCGCGCGCTGCCCCTGATGGATCAAGGCATGACACGGGCCGAGGTGCAGACCGCTTGCGGTCAGGTGCTTGGCGTCCATGACTGCACCCTGAGCGTCGCAGAAGGCGAGATTCTCGTCCTCATGGGCCTTTCAGGGTCCGGGAAATCCACGCTCTTGCGCGGGGTGAACGCGCTGAATCCCGTCGTGCGGGGCGAGGTCCGCGTCTGGGACGGGGACCGCATGGTCAGCGTCACAAAAGCCGATCCCGAAACCCTGCGCAACCTGCGCCTTTCGCGCATCGCTATGGTGTTCCAGCAATTCGGCCTCCTGCCGTGGCGGACGGTGCGGGAAAATGTGGGGCTCGGCCTCGAACTGGCGGGCATCCCTCCCGAAGGTCGCCGCGCCAAGGTGGACGAACAACTTGCACTGGTGAACCTGACGCAATGGGCAGACCGCAAGGTCGGAGAACTGTCTGGCGGCATGCAGCAACGCGTCGGCCTTGCCCGCGCTTTTGTCACGCAGGCCCCGATTCTGTTGATGGACGAACCCTTCTCGGCGCTTGACCCATTGATCCGGGCACGGTTGCAGGACGAACTTCTCGACCTGCAAGCCAAGCTGAAACGCACCATCGTCTTCGTTTCCCACGACCTTGACGAGGCGTTTAAGATCGGCAACCGCATCGCTTTGATGGAAGGCGGCCGCATCGTCCAATGCGGCACCGCGCGCGATATCATCGCAAACCCCGTTTCCGACTACGTCGCCGATTTCGTGGCCCACATGAATCCGCTGGGCGTGCTGACGGCCCGCGACGTGATGGCCAAGGGTGCCACCGCCACCGGACCCGTCGTGGCTGCCGAAACCCCCGTGCGCAGAGTGATGGAAATGCTGCGCGACGGCGCCACGGACCTGACCGTCACCGAAGACGGTCGGCCCGTGGGCGCCATCCGTGCCGCCGATGTGATGGCCCGTCTGATCGATCCGCGCGGGGCCTGACCCCCGCGCCGCGCGCGGCTCAGGGCAGCCGAGTAAAGGTCACCGCGCCTTGCTCGCCCTTGAAATCGCGCAATTCCATCGTCGTGTCGTCGATGTATTCCAGCCGCCAGCAGGCATCGTCCTCCGGGTCGTCGCCATAGCGGTAAAGAGAAATCGCCATCCCATTGCCGGGTGTGATCCCGTTACCGCAGCCCTCGGCAAGCACCATCAGGAAGGCGTCGCCATATTCGTCCTGCACCATTTCGGTCCAGTCCATCCCGAAGATTTCGATGTAGAAGGGCGTTTCCTCGCCATCGGGCTGCCAGCGCCCCTGCATCGCCCGCAGGTTCCCCTCGTAGAGATCATCCGGTTCTGCCTTGACCGAAGAGAGCACGATCTCGGCCGAGCTGTCCCCGATGTTGGCCAGCGTGCCCTCGAAAGACAGGGCCGAAAGCGCGGGCAGTGCCCAGAGCGTCTGAAAGACCCCGGGCGGCGTGCCGCCCTCGCCCGTGACGAGAAGGTTCACGCCCCGTGACACGATGAGGCAGGCGGGCGGGCCTTCGTCCTCGGCGCAGTTGATCAGGTACCCGCGATCCGACATCGGATCGGCCAGCGCCGCACCGGCCGACAGGGCAAACACACACAAGACACTCGTACGCATCGTCAAAACTCCCACAGGACATGGGCCTAGACGCTAGCCAGCCGCCCGCGTGCTGTCACTTGGGAAAATCAGTCACGCCTTCGCCTTGGCCGCCTTCGGCTTGGCCGCAGCCTTCGGTTTGGCGGCGGCCTTGGGCTTGGCTGGGGCCTTGGGTTTGGCGGCGGCCTTCGGTTTGGATGCCTTCTTTCCTCCGGCCTTGCCAGCTTTCTCCGCGACCAGCGCCAGCGCCTCGTCCAGCGTCACCGCTTCAGGCTCCACGCCCTTGGGCAGGGTGGCGTTGACCTTGCCCCATTTCACGTAAGGCCCGTACTTGCCGGGCATCACATGAACCTCACCGCCATCTGGATGCGCGCCCAGCACCCGAAGTGGGCCGACAGGGGCCGACGCGCCGCGCCCGCGCGTCGCCTTCTGGGCCAGAACCTCTACCGCGCGGTTCATGCCGATGGTGAAGACCTCTTCCACATCCGGGATATTGGCATAGACCGGGCCGTGTTTCACATAGGGCCCAAATCGCCCGATCCCCGCCTCGACCAGTTGCCCATCCGCCGGATGCGGGCCGATCGGACGCGGCAGCGACAAAAGCTGCACCGCCCGGTCCAGCGTCATGCTTTCTGGCGACCAGCCCTTTGGCAGGCTGGCCCGGGGTGGCTTGGGATTGGCCTCGCTCGCCTCGCCCTTTTGCACATAGGGGCCGAAGCGACCTGCCCGCAGGGTAATCGGCTGGCCATCGGCATCCTGCCCCAGCACCGTGCCATCGGCCGAGATGGCACCCCCCTCTTCGCCGCCACCGATCGGGCGGGTATAGCGGCATTCGGGGTAATTCCCGCAGCCGATGAAGGCCCCGCCAGAGCGGGCCGTCTTCAGATGCAGCCGCCCATCGCCGCAAACCGGGCAAGACCGGGGATCGGACCCATCGGCGCGCGCCGGATAAAGGTGGGGGGAAAGGAATTCGTCGATCTTTTCCAGCACCTCGCCGATCCGCAGATCGGCGGTCTCGGCGATGGCCGCACTGAAATCCCGCCAGAAGCGCGACAGCACCTCTTTGTAATCCCGCTCGCCTGCCGAAACGTCGTCAAGCTGCGTCTCCAGATCGGCGGTAAAGTCGAAATCCACATAGCGGCGGAAATAGTTGGTCAGGAAGGCCGTCACCAGCCGACCTTTGTCCTCGGGGATCAGGCGGTTCTTGTCCTTGCGGACATATTCGCGGTCCTGAATCGTGCCGATGATGCTGGCATAGGTCGAGGGACGACCAATCCCCAACTCTTCCATCCGCTTGACCAGCGTCGCCTCGGTATAGCGCGGCGGGGGCTGGGTGAAATGCTGTTCGGGGCTGATAGCGCGCTTCTCGACGCCCTCGCCCTGCATCACCTGCGGCAGGCGGCCTTCATCCTCATCCTCGTCATCGCGTCCCTCGTCATAGACGGCAAGGAACCCGTCAAAAAGCACCACCTGCCCGGTCGCCCGCAGCATGACCTCGCCATCGGCGCTGCCCACGTCGACCGAGGTCCGCTCCAGTCGCGCGGCTGCCATCTGGGATGCGATGGTCCGCTTCCAGATCAATTCGTACAGTTTCTTCTGATCCGCCTCCGCCAGACGCAGCTTTTCCGGCCCCGCCGACATGTCGGTCGGACGGATACATTCATGCGCTTCCTGCGCATTCTTGGCCTTGTTCTTGTACATGCGCGGGGACTCGGGCACGTAATTTGCCCCGAAACGGCGCTTGATCTCGTCGCGCGCGGCCATCACCGCCTCGGGCGCCATATCGATGCCGTCGGTCCGCATATAGGTGATGTGGCCCGCCTCATAGAGTCGCTGCGCGGCACTCATCGTGGCCTTGGCCCCCATGCCGTACTTCCGGCTCGCCTCCTGTTGGAGGGTCGATGTCATGAAGGGGGCAAAGGGGTTGCGGGTGGCGGGTTTCGCCTCGACCGATTTCACAGTCAAGGTTCGAGAAATGACAGCCTTCACCGCCAATTCGGCCGCTTCGGCCGTTGGAATGTCGAATTTTGATAGTTTCTTGCCACCTAGAACGGTCAGCGTCGCCTCGAATTCTTGCCCGCGCGGCGTGGCGAGAACGGCTTTCACCGTCCAGTACTCCTGTGCGCGGAAGGCTTCGATCTCCATCTCGCGCTCGACGATCAGGCGCAGGCAGACGGATTGCACACGACCCGCCGATTTCGCCCCCGGCAGCTTGCGCCACAGCACGGGCGATAGGGTGAACCCCACCAGATAGTCCAGCGCGCGGCGGGCGAGATAGGCCTCGACCAGCGCCTCGTCCACCTCGCGCGGTTCCTTCATTGCCTTTGTGACGGCATCCTTCGTGATGGCATTGAAGGTCACCCGCGCGACCTTCTTTCCCTTCTTGATCGATGAGGCCAAGGCCTCCTTAAGATGCCAGGAAATCGCCTCGCCTTCCCGGTCGGGGTCGGTGGCAAGGATCAACGTGTCGTCCGTTTTCAGCGCCTCGGCAATCGCGCGGACATGCTTCTTCGATTCCGGTGCGACTTCCCATTCCATCCGGAAATCCTGCTCAGGATCGACCGAACCGTCCTTTGGCGGCAGATCCCGCACATGGCCGTAAGAGGCCAGAACCGTGAAATCAGACCCGAGATACTTGTTGATCGTCTTCGCCTTGGCCGGGCTTTCCACAACGACGACAGCCATCAAATTTCCTTCCCAAGGGCCCCAGACAACAGCGCGGCAACATGTGGGCGAAGCGCCATGCTTGTCAATGCAGCCAGATGCCCGGCCCGCCTCTGCCAGCCCGCGCGTCGTTTTTGTCAAAGGAGGGCCGTATCTTCTGCCGTCAAACATCCACAAGGGGTGAATTGGCCGCAGGCTATATGGGGACGCGTGCGTGCGTTAACGGCGAAGCTGCGGCGCCGAAGGCGTGGGGGCGCCCAAAAGCCTTGCGCGGCCCGTTTCGGGGCCGCGCTCTGTCTGATCACCGCCGCAACCCGGGCCGGTCTGCCAAGCCTCAGGCCCGCGACAGCATGCCCCCCGGTTGGCGCAGCACCTGCCCGTCCATCTCCAGCGCGACAAGACCGCGCGCCACCGCCTCGGCGGGCAGCGCAAGGTCCCGAATCAGCTGATCCTCCGCAACCGGACAGGGCCCCAGACGGGCGAGGATCTGGCCATGCAGCGCCGCCGTGTCGGCCAAAGGGCGCCGGAGCGGCACAGGGCCGGGAAGGCCGCCGCCCGAGGGGGCCGGGCCGGGCAGCACCTCGATCACCTCCGCCTCCTCGGCCTCAGGTAAGGCGGTCGCCACGGCCGCCAGCCCCTCCAGCACGTCCGACACCTGCCGCACCAGCATCGCCCCGTCCCGGATCAGCAGGTTGCATCCCGCCGCGCGTGCATCAAAGGGATGCCCCGGCACGGCCATCACCTCGCGCCCCATATCCAGCGCATCCCGTGCCGTGATCAGCGATCCGGACCGCGCCGCCGCCTCCACCACGACCACGGCCTGCGCCATCCCGGCGATGATCCGGTTGCGCAGCGGAAAGTGCCGCGCCTGCGGCACAAGGCCCATCGGCTGTTCGGACACCAGACATCCCCCCTCGGCCAGACGCGCGGCCAGCGCGGCATTTTCTTCGGGGTAGACGACATCGACGCCCCCCGCCATCACCGCCACCGTGCCGGTCGGCAGTGCGGCCTCATGCGCCTCGGCATCGATGCCGCGGGCCAGACCCGACACCACCACCTGCCCCGCCGCGCCCAGCCCTTGCGCCAGCCGCCGCGCCATCCGCAGGCCAAGCGAGGACGCATTCCGCGCGCCCACCAGCGCGACCATCGGCCGTGTCAGCCATGCCGGATCGCCGCGCAGCCACAAGAAGGGCGGCGCATCCGGCAGCCCCGCCAGCAGGTCGGGATAAAGCCCATCCCCCGGCACCACCATCCGCGCGCCCGCCAGCCGCGCCTGCGCCATCTCATGGCGCGCCACCTCAACCGGACATGGGCTGTAGTCTTCCACCCCTGCCGCACGCGCCACTTCGGGCAGCGCCGCCAGCGCCGCGACGACCGATCCATGTTCCGCCACCAGCCGATGATAGGTCACCGCCCCCACCCGCCGCGAACGGATCAGCCGCAACCGATCCAAAGGATCATCGGCAAGGGGGTCACGCAGGGCAGAGATCGTAAAATCGCGCATTGGAACACACCTTCTGTCGTCCTTCGTGCAATGCTGCGGCGCAAAGCTTAATCTTGGGTGAATCCCTATCCCCGCTGCCTGCTATCCTGACGGAATTTCCCCCTGCCCCGTCGCCTTCCGCATTGAAGCCCGGCGCAAAGTTTGATCAAATACGCGCAAATCTCGGGTCCGTTCTGGACCCTGTGGAATGGAGCTTGCCATGCAGAATGCCGAAGTCGCCCGCCGCCGGGATGAAGCCATTTCCCGCGGCGTGGGCATGATGACCCAAATCTATGCCGACCGCGCCCTGAACGCCGAGGTTTGGGATATCGAAGGCAACCGCTATATCGACTTCGCCGCCGGCATCGCCGTGGTGAACACCGGCCATTGCCACCCCAAAGTCATGGCTGCCGTGACCGAACAGATGTCGCGCTTCACCCATACCTGCCATCAGGTCCTGCCGTATGAGAACTACATCCGGCTTGCCGAACGGCTGAACGCCGCCGTTCCGGGCGATTTCCAGAAAAAGACCATCTTCGTCACGACGGGGGCCGAGGCCTGCGAGAATGCGGTCAAGATCGCCCGCATCGCCACGGGCCGCAACGCCGTCATCGCCTTTGGCGGCGGCTTCCACGGCCGGACCTTCATGGGCATGTCGCTGACCGGCAAGGTCGAACCCTACAAGAAGGGTTTCGGCGCGATGATGCCCGATGTCTTCCACGTGCCCTTCCCGATGGGGCCGCATGGCATCTCGACCGAGGATTCGATGAAGGGCATCGAAAAGCTCTTCAAGGCAGATCTCGACCCGGCCCGCGTGGCTGCCATCATCTTCGAACCCGTTCAGGGCGAAGGCGGCTTCTACGAAGCGCCCACCGATCTGATCCGCGCGATCCGCGCGCTTTGTGACAAGCACGGCATCGTCATGATCGCCGATGAGGTGCAGACCGGCTTCGCGCGCACCGGCAACCTTTTCGCGATGCAGATGCATGGTGTGGCCGCGGACCTGACGACCATGGCCAAGGGCCTTGCGGGTGGCCTGCCGCTCGCCGCCGTCACCGGCAAGGCCGAGCTGATGGATGCGGCCAATCCCGGCGGCCTTGGCGGAACCTATGCAGGCAACCCGCTGGGCATAGCGGCCTCTCATGCCGTCCTCGACGTGATCGAAGAGGAACAGCTTTGCTCCCGTGCCAACGAACTTGGGTCGCGGCTGAAGCAGCGGCTGGAATCCATCCGCTCCACCACGCCCGAGATCAGCGATATCCGCGGCCCGGGCTTCATGGTGGCGGTCGAGTTTGCAAATCCGTCGAACAAAGAACCCGACGCGGGCTTTACCGGGCGCGTGCGGATGGAGGCGTTGAAGCGCGGTCTGATCCTGCTCACCTGCGGGGTCTATGGGAATGTGGTCCGCTTCCTTGCGCCCATCACCATCCCGGACGCGCATTTCGCCGAAGCTATGGACATCCTTGAAGAGGCGGTGGCGGCAGCCCGTCAGGGCTGATGTCGCAGGGGGGCGTTTGCTCCTCACGGCCTGTGGCCTTCGCGCCCAGAGGATATCTGACGACAGAAGATGAAGAGGGTCGTTTCTTCTGGAACGACCCTTTTTCTTGCGGTAGTCGCGGGGCATGGCAGCGTCGGGCGAACAGGGGGAAAGCGGTATCGTCCTTCGGGGCGCCTCCTTCGTCATCCGTGGCAAGGCGATCCTGTCAGACCTGACCCTCACCCTTACCGAGTCGCGCATCGGCATCATCGGGCAGAACGGATCGGGCAAGACCACCCTCTTGCGCCTGATCGCGGGGCTGGTCGCGCCCACCTCCGGCAGTGTCACTGTCGACGGCATCGACCCCTCTCGCGACCGCAAGGCGATGCTGTCGCGCCTTGGCATCCTGTTCCAGAACCCCGACCGTCAGATCCTGTTCCCCACTATCGCCGAGGAACTGGCCTTCGGCCTCTCGCAGCAAGGCCATCGCGACGCCGAAGCGAAGGCCCGCGCCGCGCTTGCCGCCGAGGGACGGGCCGACTGGGCCGAATTGCCTGTCTCCACCCTGTCTCAGGGTCAACGCCAATGGCTCTGCCTGCAGGCCGTCCTCCTGATGGGTCCGCGCACGATCCTTCTGGACGAGCCCTTCGCCGCGCTCGACCTGCCCACGGCTGCGCGCCTGACCCGCCGCCTTGCCGCCCTGCCCCAGCGCCTGATCACCATCAGCCACAGCCCTTCCGCCGTTGCCACCTGCGACCGCCTCCTCTGGCTTGATGCGGGCCGCCTGCGCGCCGATGGTCCGCCCGACGACATCCTGCCTGACTTCACCGCCGAGATGACCAGACTGGGAGAGGCCGATGCTGACCCTCACCTCCCCCGTTGAAACACCCCTCCACCGCCTGCCAGCAGGCCTGAAACTCGCCCTGCTCTGCGCCGCAACCGTCGCCCTCTTTCGGATCGACAGCGCCGCAATCCTGGCAGCCACCGCCGTCGCCCTTGGCACCCTTCACCTCGCCCTCGGCCGCCCAATCGCCGCTGCAGCCCTGCGCCAGCTGCGCCCCCTCTGGCCCTTCATGGCGCTCCTCGCCCTCTGGCACGGCTGGACCGGAGAGCTCACGCAGGGCGTCGCGATTGCCCTGCGCCTCGTCACAGCCGTCGCCTGCGCCAACCTCGTGACCATGACGACGCGGCTCACTGACATGCTCGCCGTCCTTGATCGCCTCGTCGCGCCCCTCACCCGTCTGGGCCTGCCCACCCGCCGGATGACGCTGGCCGTCGCGCTGGCCATCCGCTTCATCCCTGTCCTGTCGGACCGCATCGACGCCATCCGCACCGCCTGGTCTGCCCGCTCTCCCCGTCCCCCCGGCTGGCGCATCCTCATTCCTGCGGCACTTGCCGCCCTAGACGAGGCAGAGCACGTTGCCGAAGCCTTGCGCGCCCGGGGCGGAGCAGGCTAAAGCCCATCGGCCCAGATAGGAGACCCCGATGGAACGCAGCCTGTCCCACATCGCCCTCTTCGCCGCGCTGATCGCGGTGCTGGGCTTCGTACCCCAGATCATGCTGCCCTTCGGCGTGCCGATCACCGCTCAGTCGCTTGGCGTCATGCTCTGCGGGACCGTGCTTGGAGCCAGACGTGGGGCCTTGGCAGTGCTGCTCTTCCTTTCCCTCGTGGCGCTCGGCCTACCACTTCTGTCGGGCGGGCGCGGGGGACTCGGCGTCTTCGCCTCGCCGACCGTGGGGTTCCTGATCGGCTTCCCCATCGCAGCCTTTGTGGCGGGTCTGGTGACCGAGAAGCTGCGGCTCGCCATCCTGCCCGCCGCCGGGATCGGGGCCTTCCTCGGCGGGGTCGTCGCGCTCTATGCCTTTGGTATTCCGGGTCTGGCGCTCATGCTCGACAAAACGTTGACCGAAGCTGCGCTGATGGTGGTGGCCTTCCTGCCAGGTGACCTGATCAAGGTCGTCCTCGCCGCGCTGATCACCCAAGGCATCGCCCGCATGCGCCCGGACGCGCTGCTTTCGCGCGGCTGATCCCCGGTAGGATGGGCAATCCTGCCCATCCTACGCATCAAGAACCAGTGCCGCCCCAATCCCGCCTGCCGAGGCGATGGCCGCCACGCCCGCCCCTTGGCGCAGATCATGGAACAATCGCACCGCCAACACCGCGCCCGAGGCCCCGATCGGATGTCCCCGCGCCAGTGCCCCGCCTTTCATGTTCACCCTGGCCGGATCTAGCCCAGCCCCATCGACACAGGCGATGGCCTGCACCGCATAGGCCTCCATCACCTCCGCCACAGCAAGATCACCGGGCCGCAGGCCACAGGCTGCCAGTGCCTCGCCAATCGCTGCCACAGGGGCCAAACCCGGCTCCCACGGCACGCCGCCACGCGTGACACCGCCCACGATCCGGCAGACCCGTGGCGCCCGCGCCGCCACTCTTTCCGACACGACCAGAACAAAAGCCGCCCCATCCGCAGCCACCGCCGTGTTGGCTGCCGTTACTGCCCCCGCCAGAACAGGGGCCCGCGCTGCCACTGCCATCGTCAGGTCGCGTGCGAAGACGTCCTTCGCCAGCCCCCCCAGCGGCACGATCTCGCCCGCCAGATCAGAGGCAAGCGCCTTATGGTGGCTTTCAACCGCCCAGCGATCAGCTCGGTCCCGCGATATCCCCAACCTCTTGCCCAGCGCATCCGCTGCCACACCCATGTCCGGGTCACGTTCCGGCCAAGGGGTGAAGGGCGCCTGCACATAAGGCGCCTCCGCCCCCGGCATCAGCCGCTCTGGCGCCTGCGAATAGCTTTCCACACCCCCCGCGACGACCACATCCGCCAAACCCGCCACGACCATGGCCCGCGCCAGCAGCAGCGCATCAAGGCCCCCTGCGCATTGCCGGTCCAGCGTCAGACCCGCCACACGCTCCGGCAGCCCGGCCACCAGCGCCACCCTTCGCGCTGGATTGCCCCCGGGTCCGATGGCGTTCGACAGGATAACCTCATCCACATCCTCCGGCGTAAGGCCAGCATCCGCGAGCAGCGCCGCCACCACAGGTGCCCCGAGCCCTTCAACCGACAGCGCGCGAAAGGCCCCGCCGCGCGGGACGACCGCTGTTCGCCGCCCACCGATGATAAAGGCGTTCATGCTGCTGCCCCCGAAAGACGCCTTGCCCCCTCATCTTGGCCCCAAAAGCCAAGGACCTGCGCCACCCGCGCCAAGGTCCGGCCCCTCACAGTCCCGCCTCCGCCGCGATCCGCGTCAGATCAGCCTTGCCCGAGGGAAGTTCCGGCCAGTCCTTGCGCCAGATCACCGCCCGCGGTGCCTTCAGCGCGCCGAAGCGTGCCCGCGCTGCGCGCAGGATCTGTGCCTCCTGTGCAGGATCGCCCTGCATGACCGCCACCAGCACATGCCCCCGCATCAGATCGGCGCGCGGCAGCACTGCCACCCGCCGGACGCCCGGCAGACCGGCGAGGAAAAGCTCGATCTCTTCGGGGAAGACATTCTGGTCGGCCACCGTCACCATCCGCCCCGCCCGCCCGGCGAGATAGAGTTCTCCCCGCTCCAACCATCCCATCTCGCCGACCGAGAGCCAGCCCCCCCGCCGCAGGCTACCCAGTCCCTGCCCGCCGGCATAGCGATCGCAGAGATACGGTGACCGTACCCAGACTTCGCCCAAGGCCGCTGGTGGCAGCACCGTGCCATCCGCCGCGCGGATCTCAAGCCGCACACCCGGATAGGGCCGCCCCACGCTGCCCGGCGCCGAAGAGGCATCGGCAAGCGTGATGAAACTTGCCTCTGCCGCGCCGTAGAATTCCCGCAGTTCCGCCCCCGGCGCGACAGAGGCCAGCGCCGCGCGCAAGAGATCATCCAGCTTCGATCCCCCCACCAGCACCAGCCGCAGATCGGGCAACCCGGCACCGCCCGCCTCCAGCATCAGCCGCAACTGGGCCGGTGTGGCATAAAGCACCTCCACCCCCAGTGCCCGCAACGCAGCCCCCTGCGCATCGGGGCGCATCCCGGCCAGCAGATGCACCTCCGCCCCTAGACAGGCCCCTTCCAACGCGCCGTAGAGCGACAGCGAATGTACCATCCGACCCGGCACCGCGATCCGCACCCCCGGCCCGATCCCGAACAGTCGCTGGTTGACCAAGAAACTTGCCCACCAGCTGCGTTGGCTGCGACGGATGCGGCGGGGCTGCCCGGTGGAACCGGAGGTGAGGGTTTCGAAAACCGGCCGCGATCCGGGGCGGTTGCCTGCGTCGGGCGCGGGCAGATCGGGCGCGCCGATCCGGAAGGGCAGGCCTGCCGCGCCTCGGGAAAGGGCAAGGGTCAGCGCCGCCGCGCAGGGTTGATCCGGGATCACGGCCGGCGCTGGCCCCGCCAGAGGCCACGCCTCTACGCCATCCGGCCCGAACACCCGCACCGAGGGGTGCGGACGAAACCGATCCGGGATCGCCGCCGCCCGTGTCATGCACCCCTACTCCGGGCGGAACCGCGCAGAAAGCCCGCGCGCAGCCCCCACCAGAAGGGCGATGTCCATCCCCACAGCGGTGAAGGTCGTGCCCCAATCCATGCAGCGCCGCGCGAAATCCGGATCCAGCGTCAGGATGCCCGCGGGCTTTCCTGCTGCTCGGATCGCCCGGATGCCCCGCTCGATCGCGGCCACCACATCGGGATGCGCGCTGTTGCCCGGATGACCCATGCTCGCCGCAAGATCGGCTGGCCCAATGAACAGGCCATCTACCCCATCCACGGCCGCTATCTCCGGGATGCGGTCCAGCGCCTCGGCGGTCTCCACTTGCAGGATAAGGCACAGCTCCTCTTCTGCCCGCGTCGCGTAGCCCGCCACCTGCCCGAAAAGCGTGGCCCGCGTCATCCCAGCCACGCCACGGATGCCGCGCGGCGCATAGCGGATCGACGCCACTGCAGCCCGTGCCTCTTCCGCGTTCTGGATATAGGGCAGGATCAGCGTCTGCGCCCCGAGGTCAAGCACCCGCTTAATCAGCACCGGGTCATTCGCCGCAGGACGCACCACCGCATGGCTGCGATAGGGCGCCATCGCCTGCATCATGGCCAAAGTGTCCGGAATGTCGGTCACCGCATGTTCGGTGTCGATCACCACCCAGTCGAAACCGCAGGTCGCCAGAATTTCCGCAGCCAGCGGCCCGGGGATGGAATTCCACAACCCGATCTGCTGCCGCCCCTCGCGCAGCGCTTTCTTGAACCGGTTCTGCGGCAGCATCATCGCGCCACCAGCGTCTTCATCCGTCGCAGCGCCAGAAGATAGCCCTCCGTCCCGCAGCCCGCGATCACGCCCTCGGCGCGCAGGCTGACATAGGAATGGTGGCGGAAGGCCTCACGCTTGTGGATGTTCGAAATGTGCACCTCGATCACCGGCCCCTCGAAGGCATTCAGCGCATCAAGGATGGCGATGGAGGTGTGGGTATAGGCGCCCGGATTGATCACGATCCCCGCCCCGGCCCCGCGCGCCTCGTGGATCCAGTCCACCAACTGACCCTCATGGTTGGACTGCTGAAAGCGGATCGCAAGGCCCAGATCCTCCGCCAGCGCGCCACAGGCTTCGGCCACGTCCTCAAGCGTCTCGCGCCCGTAGATTTCGGGTTGGCGCAGACCCAGAAGGTTCAGATTCGGGCCATTCAGGATGAAGATGGGCTTTGCCACGGCTTGCGGTCCTCGGATCACTGTCGCGGGCGAGGTTAGTCCTCCCTCGCCGCTGCCGCAACCGCACCTATGGCCGGGCGGCACCCGAAAACCCCCAACTCCAGACGATTTCCCCTCTCCCGGCCAAAAACGGGCACCCGGTCCTTCAGGCGATCCGCCCAACATCCCACGGGAGCCGTGCAGGATGGCAGTCCAGATCAGGACCGGGTGCCCAGTCAGCCACTCCTCTGGGGACAGAGAAGTCCCGTAAAACTCAGGCCACTTTCTCCAGCGCGACCTCGGGCGTGATACCCAGCGCGCGCACGACGGCCTGCGTCAGATGCGGGCGATTCAGCGTGTAGAAATGCAGATCTTCCGCACCGCCCTCGATCAACCTCGCGCACATTGTGGTGCAATGGGTCAGCGCCAGCAGATCTTCACGCCCGTCGCGCGCCGCGACGCGGAAAGCTTCGTCCAGCGCGCCGGGCACCTGCGCCCCACAGCGGGCGGCGAATTTCTTCGCCCCGTCCCAGCTGATGATCGGCAACACACCGGGAATGATCGGCACATTGATCCCGGCCTTCACGCAGGCATCGCGAAAGCGGAAGAAGGTGTCGACGTTGAAGAAGAACTGCGTGATGGCACTGGATGCGCCCGCATCCACCTTGCGCTTCAGATGCTCCACATCCGCACCGCTATGCCCCGCATCCGGATGCGGCTCCGGATAGGCGCCGACACGGATCTTGAACTTGCCAGTTTTGGCCAACGCCGCGACCAGCTCCACCGACGAGGCGAACCCTGCCGGATGCGCAGTGAACCGCTCCGCCCCTTTCGGCGCATCGCCCCGCAATGCCACGATCTCGGTCACGCCCGCCGCCGCATAGGCTTCGGCAATCTCCAGCGTCTCGGCCTTGGTCGCATCCACGCAGGTCAGATGGGCCGCGACGTTCAATCCGTAATTCCGCCCGATCGCCCCCACCGCCTCATGTGTCAGCTTCCGGGTCGTGCCGCCCGCCCCATAGGTGACTGACACGAAAGAGGGTTTCAGCGGCGCCAGCATCTGCACCGTTTCCCACAGCCGAAAGGACGCATCGAGCGTCTGCGGGGGGAAGAATTCGAAACTGATGCGCGGCGTGGACATGGGCAACTCTCCATTCTGATGCCCTCTTGTCCCATATCGACTCATGTGAGACAAATTCATAATACTCATCATCAACATGAATATGGCGCATCATAAATGCATCTCGAATTCCGCCATCTCCGCACCATCCGCGCCATCCATCAGGCCGGCGGCCTTGCCCGCGCGGCCGATATTCTCAACATGACGCAATCCGCCCTGTCCCATCAGGTGAAGGGGCTTGAGGATCAGGCGGGGATCGAACTTTTCGTCCGTCGTTCCAAACCCATGCGCCTTTCGGCAGCGGGGCTTCGCATGCTGAAACTCGCAGAACGCATCCTGCCCGAGATTGACGCGCTGGAAGAAGAATTTCGCGCCCTGAAGTCCGGCAAGACGGGGCGGCTGCACATCGCCATCGAATGTCATGCCTGTTTCGACTGGCTTTTTCCCGTGCTGGAACAGTTCCGCCACGCCTGGCCCGAGGTGGACGTGGACATCCGCGCGGGCCTCGCCTTCGACGCCATCCCCGCCCTGTTGCGCGAGGAAGTGGACCTCGTCATCTCCTCCGATCCCGTCCGCCTCGATGGCGTGGTCTATAACCCGCTCTTCGACTACCACCCCACCTTCGTGGCCTCCAAGGACCACCCGCTCGCCCAAAAAGACTGGATCGGGGCCGAAGATTTCCGTGATGAAATCCTCATCACCTACCCCGTCGCCCGCGACAAGCTCGACATCTTCACCGAACTCCTGACCCCGGCCCGGATCGAACCGCGCGGGCAACGCCCGGTCGAACTGACCGCCGTCATCCTGATGCTGGTCGGGTCCAATCGCGGTGTGGCGGTCCTGCCCGACTGGGTGCTCCGCGACGTGCGCAGCCATGCCGATTACATCACCCGACCGCTGGGACCTAAGACGATCACCCGCCGCCTCTATGCCGCCACGCGGGAAGAAGACGCCGCCAAACCCTTCATGGCGCATTTCCTGCGCTTGGGCCGGACCGAACCGGTCAAGCTGCAGCGCCAGTAGGGCCGGGTTTACCCGGCCTTCGTGACGCGCTTTCCCGTAGGATGGGCAATACTGCCCATCCTACGCGACAAGCCGCTTATCCAGACCACGCCGCCACCCGTTCCCGCGCCAGCGTCGCTGCCTCCACTTCTGCCAACCTCCGCAGCGCGCCCGCCACGCCTGACCGCTTCACCTCCCGCTCCCAAACCCGCAGCGCGCTTTCCGCCGACCACGGCAGCGCGGCCTCCTTCAGCCACAGCCGCAGCGGCGCGGGCAGTGCGTCATGCGCCCGCATCGGGCAGCCCTGCCGCCAGCGCGCCCGAGGCGACCGCAGGTTCCCGTTCATGCCGCGCGCCACAGCGGAAATGGGTCCGCCATCCCTTCCCACGCCTCGGGTACAAAGTCGGACGCCTTCACCAAGGCCCCCTCCAGAGCGGCAAGGATCGCCGCGCGGTCCATCCCATGCCCGATGAAGACGATCTCCTGCCGTCGGTCCCCCCAAGGCTCCGACCATTGCGCCCTGACCGCGGCCAGCCCATCGCCCCCCTGCGGCCAACGCGACGGTGGCACCGCCGCCCACCAGCGGCCCAGCGGCGACACTGACGACACCGCCCCCGCCAGCGAAAACTCCGCCGCCCAATCGGGCCGCGTGGCCAGCCAGAAATGCCCCTTCGCCCTTATCACCCCCGGCAGTTCACCATTCAGCACCGCATGGATGCGCGCCGGGTCAAAGGGCCGCCGTGCCCGGAAGACAAAGCTTTCGATCCCATATTCCTCGCTTTCCGGCACATGGCTGGCGAAGCCGTACAATTCCTTCGCCCAAAGCGGATGCTCGGCCGCCCTGTCGAAATCGAACAGCCCCGTGCCCATCACGCTGCCCAGATCGACAAGCCCATGGTCCACCTCGATCACCCGCGCATCGGGGTTCAACGCCGCGATGATCTTGCGCGCCGCATCCACCCTATCGGGCCCCGCATCCGACACCTTGTTCAGCACCACGACATTCGAGAATTCGATCTGCTCGGTCAGCAGATTGACCAGTGCGCGCCCGTCGCCCTCAGGCGTTTCCACCCGCGCAGCCAGAAAGTCGTGGCTGGAGAAATCCTTCAGCAGATTGATCGCGTCGACCACCGTCACCATCGTATCCAGCCGCGCCACATCCGACAGGCTGTCCCCCTCCGAGTCGCGGAAGTCGAAGGTCGCAGCCACGGGCAGCGGTTCGGAGATACCGCTTGATTCGATCAGCAGATGGTCGAAACGCCCCGCCTCGGCGAGCTTTCGCACCTCGCTCAGCAGGTCATCCCGCAGGGTGCAGCAGATGCAGCCATTGGTCATTTCGACCAGTTTTTCCTCGGCCTGATGCAGTTCGGCCCCGGCACGGATCAGATCAGCGTCGATGTTCACCTCGGCCATATCATTGACGATCACCGCCACCCGCAGCCCCTGGCGGTTGTTCAGCACATGCGACAGAAGCGTGGTCTTTCCGGCCCCCAGAAAGCCGGACAGAACGGTAACGGGAAGGCGGTTGTCTATTGGCTGTGGGCTGGGCATGGGGCGACTCCGCAATGTTATAATATAACGTATATGTCGCAGCTCCTCGCGCCTGTCCAGCCCCCGGCGCAGCACAAAGGGGCGGCGCCGTGCACCGCCCCCGTGATCCACACCGAGATCCAAGGTCAGGGCGAAAGCTCGAAATCCGTTTCGGCGAGGCGGGTGACACCCGTCAATGTGGCAACAAGGAAGGCCGCGTCGCCCCCGAGCCCATCTGCATCCCAAAACAATCGATTGGTCGCTCCGTCGAAGTAAAACCATGCCTCCCCTGCCGTCCCAGCACTGGTTCCGTTCTGGAAGCGCAATTCCGAATCCATGGCCCAATCCAACTCCAACTTGTCGGTGCCTGAACGGAAGTCTGTGATGCGGTCGCCCCAAACCGCGCCTGAGCTGACACCATCGAAGGTGACAAAACCGTCAAAGACAAAGACATCGGCCCCTGCCCCGCCGGTCATGAGGTCAAACCCGAGGCCGCCGATCAACCTGTCGTTTCCGCCCCCGCCAGACAGGGTGTCATTGCCATCATTGCCGACCAGCACATTGCTCCGCCGGTCACCGGTGAAACTGTCCGCCAGCGCGCTGCCCCAAAGGTTCTCGATGCTGGCCAGCGTCTCGGTATTGCCATAGCCGTCATTGATGACCTGACCTGTCCTTCGCCCAAGGTTCACGACGGCGCCCGTCTCGATGAACTCCCAGTCGAAATCGACCCAGTCCTGACCGGCACCCCCCGTGAAACTGTCCGTTCCGTCCCCCCCGATAAACGCATTGTCCTGACCGTCGCCGATGAAGCGGTCATCCCTTACGGTTCCGATGGCACCTTCGATCCCAGCCAGCCTGTCGGTATTCCCCCAGCCATCCGTTGCGGTTCGACGCGCAAGGTTGACCGTCACGCCGAATTCTCCGCCCAAGAACACATCCCCATCATGGGCGACCATGTCGAACCCGTCACCACCACTGATGGTGTCATCGCCCCGAAGTCCGGCAAGGGTCTCGTCCGCCGCCGATCCGGTGAATCGGTCGGCCATGCGCGACCCAAGAACAACTTCAATCCCCTCAAGCAGGTCCGTCCCGCCCCAACTGTCGGTCGCGACACCCGTGGCAAGATTGACCACCGCCCCCCGATAGGCCATCCCATCATAGAAGCTGTCGACCAAAGTATAGCGATCCCGGCCTTCCCCGCCGAAGATCGAGTCATTGCCGTGACCGGCCCAGATCAGGTCATCCCCGTCGCCGCCATAGACGGCGTCATTCCCGCCGTTCATGCCGTTGATCAGCCGGTCATCACCCGCAGATCCCCAGATCGTATCGTCACCCGCCAACAGTGTCGAAAGAAGCGCAAAGCCGTTCGGCGCCTGATAGCGATCGAAACTGAACCAGCCGAACATGAAGGTGGCAAGATCGGTCAACTCGGTCGCCAGACCGGTGATCGTCATCCAGGCCTCGCCATTCACGCGCAGCGTCACGCTTTCGACCGTGCCAGTCAGAGGCCAGAGCACACGCCCGTTCTCGGGGTTCTGAAAGAAGGTGAAGTCGCTGCCTGTGACAGAGACTTCCACTTCATCGGGCCCAAGCATCCGCGTGACGGTGGACGAGGTCGCCGTGAAATCCGTCTGCAGATCGAGATTGGGGTCGCGCTGGTCGATTTCGAAAAAGCCAGACAGGCGATAGCCGATCGTGTCGGACAGGTTGGTAAGGGTGAGTGTTGTCATCCAGAAACTCCCGGCAAATCGTTACGACAAAAAGTGACCCCTAAGGTTCAACCCGCAGAGAAAGGGTTGATTCTTAAGGCAGTCGAAGACATCCGGCCGCGACGCCTTCTGCGCCTGCCAGACTTTCCAAGAAGGGCGGCGCGCAGCCCGCGCCGCCCTCCGATCATGCCGTTTTCAGGTCCAAAGATCGAAATCCGCCGCCGTCAGTGCGTTTACCCCGTTCAGCGTGGCCACACGGATAGCCTCCGCGCCTCCGGTCCCGTCTGCATCCCAGAACAACTGTCGCGTGCTGGTGTTGAAGTAGAACCACGACTCCCCGCCCCCCCCGGCCGAGGTGCCGTTCTGGAAGCGCAGCGTGGCGTCCATCCCGGCGAAGTCCGCGACCTCAAAGGCAAGCCGGTCGGTTCCGCTGACAAAATCGGTGATCATGTCGCCAAAGGGCGGGCCCGATCCGTTGTCCTCAAAAACAAAGACATCACGGCCCGCCCCGCCGATCAGACGATCCGATCCACCGCCGCCGGCCAGCGTGTCATTCCCCGCCCCACCGTTCAGCGTGTCGTTGCCATCGTCCCCGCCGATCCAGTTCGCCCCCCGGCTTCCGGTCAGACTGTCGGCGCGGAACGTGCCATAGAGATCTTCGATGCTGACCAGCGTTTCGCCATTGCCAAAGCCATCATCCTGCACCTGCCCCGTGCGTCGCGACAGATTCACAACGGCACCCGCCGTCACGTCATCGGCCCAGAAATCAACCCCGTCAGTGCCACGTCCACCATTGATGGAATCAACGCCGGCCATTCCCTGAAACCAGTTGTTGCCCGAATTCCCGGTCAACGAATCCCCGGCATTGGTGCCCTGCACGTCCTCAATGCCGATCAGGGTATCGCGCTGCCCCCAACCGTCGCGCGCCACGCCGGTTTCAAGGTTCACCGTCACGCCCAAAAGACCGCCGAAATCGGCATCCCTGTCATAGCGCACTTGGTCCCTCCCGGCACCGCCATCGATTGTGTCGCGGCCCTTCATGCCCCAAAAACGCTCGTCGGCATCAGACCCGGTGATGCTGTCGCCGAACCGGGACCCTTGCACCCTCTCGATCGAGGTCAGGCTGTCCGTTCCCCCCCAACTGTCCGTGGCCGTGCCTGTGGCAAGGTTTACCACCGCCCCACGGAAGGCATTCTCGTCCCAAAAACTTTCCATCAACGAATAGGTATCGCGGTCCGCACCCCCGTCGATCACGTCATTTCCGGCATCGGCCTTGATGAAATCAAAGCCCGCACCCCCGATGATCGTGTCGTTTCCGTTGTTTCTTCCACCCACCAAGTCGTCATTGGCGTCACTGCCGACGATCCGGTCATTGCCGCGCAGAAGTGTAGAGAAAAGGTCAAAAGAATTGCCTTCGCGATAGTCGTCGCCGCGGAACCAGCCCATCCAGATGTGGTCAAGCGTCTCGGCCGGGAAATCCAAATCCGTGCCGGTCAGCCAAATCTGCCCGTCCACCCGCAGCGTCATGGACGAAAGCATCCCCTCGATCAGCCGCTGCCCTTGCGGAAATGTGCCGCCCGTATAGGTCAACCCTGTGCCCGTAAAGGCAACCTCAACCGCGCCCCACTCGGGCGATGTCCAAGCGACGGAGAAACTTGTCGAAGACCGCGTAATGGTCGGCGCGCCGTTCAGAAAATCCACTTCGAACACGTCGGGCCAGAACGGATTCCTGCCCCCAGTCGATTGAATAGTGATCACCGCCATCGTTACCTCCCTGAACTCATGAAATGGCGCCACAACCCTCACGGGTCCGTGATGGTCGCCCGAATCGCCCCTGACTGGCAATCCCGGCTGATTCGACCCCGGCCCTTGGCCAATCCCCCCTTCCCTTCCCGCCCGCCCCCGTGTAATCCCCCGGCCCTGACCCACCACGCCCCGGAGCCCCTGCAATGCAAGGCAGCGCGAACCTCAACCTGATGATCAAGGCCGCGCGCAAGGCGGGCCGCTCGCTCGTCAAGGACTTCCGCGAGGTGGAGAACCTTCAGGTCTCCGCCAAAGGCCCTGGCGACTTCGTCTCCCGCGCCGACCGCGAGGCGGAACGGCTGATCAAGGAAGACCTCATGGGCGGCCGCCCCACCTATGGCTGGCTGGGCGAAGAGACGGGCGGGCAGGATGGGCAGGATCCGACACGGCGCTGGATCGTCGATCCGCTGGATGGGACCACCAATTTCCTGCACGGCATGCCGCATTGGGCCGTCTCCATCGCACTGGAACATAAGGGCGAGATTATCTCCGCCGTCGTCTACGACGCCGCGAAGGACGAGCTGTTCTGGGCCGAAAAGGGCGCGGGCGCTTGGATGAACGACCGCCGCATCCGCGTCTCGGGCCGCCGCCACATGCATGAGGCGGTCTTCGCCACCGGCATCCCCTTCGGTGCCAAGACCACGCTGCCCGCGATGATGAAGGATCTCGCCCGCCTGATGCCCGCCTGCGCGGGCGTGCGCCGCTGGGGTTCCGCTGCGCTCGACCTCGCCTATGTCGCTGCCGGACGCTATGACGGCTATTGGGAACGCGAATTGCAGGCTTGGGACATCGCCGCCGGCATTCTGCTGGTCAAGGAGGCGGGCGGTTTCGTCACCGGTCTTCGCGAAGGGGACGACCCGCTCGAAAAGGGCGCGCTCATCGCCGCCAATGACGCGCTCTGCGGTCCCTTCACCGCGATCCTGCGCGACGCCTGATCAGCGCGGGTCCCACGGACCTATCTTGCCACCCCGCCGCACGCGCGGGATCCGGCTTTGAACCGCTGCGTAACTTGCCACCGGATGCGGCGGCACGCCATGCGTCCGCCCCCAGCACCTCGGCCCACCAAGTCGCAGCCAAAGCGGCACAGTCACCGCCAGCCCCGCCACGAACCCGCCCGCATGCGCCCAATAGGCGACCCCGCCCTGATCGGCGGGTGTGGCCCAGCCGCTGCCCAGTTGGATTGCGAACCATATCCCCAGCACGATGAAGGCCGGGATCGGGATCACCCGGAAGAACACCACAAAGAAGAAGAACACATCCACCCGCGCCTTGGGGAACATCAAGAGATACCCCCCCATCACCCCGGCAATGGCCCCCGAAGCCCCCACCATCGGGATCACAGACGCAGGCTCCGCCAGATACTGCGCGCCCGCTGCCGCCACGCCAGAAGCAAGGTAGAAGAGGAGAAAGCCCAAATGCCCCATCTCCTCTTCCATGTTGTCGCCAAAGATCCACAGGAACACCATGTTGCCCGCCAGATGCATCCAGCCGCCATGCAGGAACATCGAGGTGAGGAAGGTCCCAAACCCCTCGCCATAGCTGATGCGCGCGGGCACCAGCCCCCAAGTCATGAAGAATCGCCCCAGTGCCAACTCGGAGTCGATGGAAAGCCAATAAAGGCAGAAAATCCCGACATTCGCCCCGATCAGGGCAAAGGTCACGAAGGGCACCCGCCCAGACGGATTGTGATCGCGGATCGGCAACATGGCGAAAGGCTTGCCGAAGCCCAGCCCACGGTCAAGACCCTGCTTGTTCTTCGGGCCAGACCGTCACGCTCCCATTTTCTGGCCCCAGTTATCCTTGGGAGTGAATGGGCCGCATGGCCCAGAGGGGGCGCAACGCCCCCTGAACCGCCCCGGACCGCGCGCTTGGCGCGGGCCGGGGAAAAAGGGCGTGCCTGCGGGGGCCTGCCCCTGCAGGCTCCGCTCAATTCGCCTCCACCAACAGTTGGGCATTCCCGCCGGACGCGGTCGTGTCGATACAGACATGCCGCTCCAGCCGCGCATGGCCCCGGTCCGGCTGCCCTCCTATTAGCGGCAGGATCGGCCCCGCCCGCCCGGCCAGCGCCTGCGCATAAGCGCGGCCGGCCTCCACTCCGCCCCACCAGACGGCCCCGGCAAACCCCCCAAGCCGCCCCAGCGCGGCAGGCTCCAGCGACGGCGCTTCCACCGCCACCCCGCCAAGGGCCCGGATCGCCGCCGCCTGCGCCGCCGCCGCCTCGGCCCCCGGCCCGAGGCAAAGCACCGGCTCCCGCGCCACCGATGTCAGGCGGTTCGATTCCCCCGTCGGCCCCGGCAGATCATGGCTCTCCGGCCCGGGCACGGCCCCCGGCGCGCGCAACGCAGCCGCCACCTCGGCCTCCGTCGCCACCCGGTCGCCCCCGCCAACCTCCGCCACTTCGGCTCGCGTGAAGCGCATCAGGTAATCAGGACCGCCCGCCTTTGGCCCCGTGCCCGACAGCCCTTCGCCGCCGAAGGGTTGGCTGCCCACCACCGCGCCGATCTGGTTGCGGTTCACATAGGTGTTGCCCACCCGCAGCCGCTCCACGATCCTCTGGACACGGTCATCGATCCGCGTGTGCAGCCCGAAGGTCAGGCCATAGCCTGTCGCATTCACCGCCTCCACCACCGCGTCGATCTGATCGGCACGGAACGTCGCCACATGCAGCACCGGCCCAAAGATCTCACGCCCCAGCGCGGCGATCCCGTCCACCCGGATCACCGCGGGCCCTACGAAAGTGCCGCCTGCAGGTGCCGCCATCTCCTTGACCACGCGCCCCGCCGCACGCGCCGCCGCCACATGGTCGCGGATCACACCCGCCGCCTCGGCATCGATCACCGGCCCCACATCCGTCGCCAGATGCCACGGATCGCCCAGCACCAACTCATCCATCGCGCCCGACAGCATCTCCAGCACCGTCTCGGCCACATCCTCTTGCACGTAAAGGCAGCGCAGCGCCGAACAGCGCTGCCCCGCCGACTGGAACGAGGACGCGAGAATGTCCCGCACCGCCTGCTCGGGCAGCGCGGTCGAATCCACCAGCATCGCGTTCAATCCGCCGGTTTCCGCGATCAGCGGCGCAGTCGGGTCCAGATTGTCGGCCATCGCGCGGCGGATCGCCTGCGCAGTCTCGGTCGACCCGGTAAAGCACACGCCCCCCACCCGCGGATCGGAGGTCAGCATCCGACCCACTACAGGCCCCTCGCCGGGCAAAAGCTGCAGCGCCGTCGCCGGCACCCCAGCCCGATGCATCAATCCCACCGCGAAGGCAGCGATCAGTGGCGTTTGCTCGGCGGGTTTGGCCAGAACCGCATTCCCCGCAGCCAAAGCCGCCGCGATCTGCCCGGTGAAGATCGCCAGCGGGAAGTTCCAAGGCGAGATGCAAGTGAACACCCCCCGCGCGGGTGCCGTCAGACCTGCCGCACCATCGGCATAAAAGCGCAGGAAATCCACCGCTTCGCGTAACTCCGCCACCGCATCGGCCTGCGTCTTGCCCGCCTCCCGAGCCAGCAGGGCAAAGATCGACCCGAACTCCGCCTCGTACAGGTCCGCGACCCGGCGCAGAACTTCGGCCCGCTCAGGGGCCGCCGCGGCCCAAGGTTCGGCCAGCCGCAGCGCCGTCTCCACATCAGGGCCAGCCGCCTGCACCACATGCCCGACCAGATCGCCGGTCGCGGGGTTCCGCACCTCTACCCGCAAGCCGCCCGCAGGCCGCCCTGCGATCATCGGCCCCGCCTCAAAGCGATGGGTGGCCCAAGGCGCGCGCGCCGCCTCGATCGCCGCCAGATGCCCCGCATCCGTGAGATCGAACCCCTTGGAATTCACCCGGCCACCAAACAGCGCAGGCCCCGTCCGCAGCGCTGGATTGGCCGCCGCCACCCCCTCCATCGCCATCAAAGGGCAGGCCGCCACCACCTCCGGCGCGACCTCGTCATTCACGATCTGATTGACGAAGGACGAATTCGCCCCGTTCTCCAACAACCGCCGCACCAGATAGGCCAGCAGGTCCCGATGCGCCCCCACCGGCGCATAGATCCGGCAGCGGGTCCCGTCATCGGTCAGCACCAGATCATGCAGCCGCTCGCCCATCCCGTGCAGCCGCTGAAACTCGAAGGCCCGCTTGTCGGACGCCATCTCAAGGATCGCCGCAACCGTATGGGCATTGTGCGTGGCAAACTGCGGATAAATCCGATCCGTCATGCCCAGCAGTTTGCGCGCGTTGGAGATATAGCTCACATCCGTCGCCTGCTTGCGCGTGAACACCGGGAAAGATGTCAGCCCCAGCACCTGCGCCCGCTTCACCTCGGCGTCCCAATAGGCGCCCTTCACCAGCCGGACCATGATCTTCCGATCCAGCCGCTCGGCCAGCCTGTAAAGCCAGTCGATCACCGCCCCCGCGCGCCGCCCATAGGCCTGTACCACGACCCCGAACCCATCCCACCCAGCCAGCGAGGCATCCGACAGCACCGCTTCGATAACCTCGAGTGACAGGGCCAGACGATCCGCCTCCTCGGCATCGATGTTGAACCCCAACCCCGCCGCCTTGGCCAGCCCCGCCAAGGCCCGCACCCGCGGCACCAGTTCGGCCATGACCCGTTCGCGCTTGGCCACCTCGTATCGCGGATGCAAGGCAGACAGCTTGACCGAAATTCCCGGATTAGCCCGGATGTCATCCCCCTTCGCCGCCGCGGCGATGGCCGTGATCGCCTTGGAATAGGCCAGATGATAGCGCCGCGCATCGCCTTCGGTCCGCGCCGCCTCGCCCAGCATGTCATAGCTGTAGGTATAGCCCTTCGCCTCCAACTCGCTCGCCCGCTTCATCGCGGCTTCGATCGTCTCGCCCAGAACGAATTGACGTCCCATCTCCTTCATCGCCTGCGCCACCGCGCGCCGGATCACCGGCTCGCCCAGCCGCTTCACCGCTGTCCGCAGATGGCCCACCACGCCCGGCTCGCGATCCTCCAGCACCTTCCCGGTCAGCATCAGCGCCCAGGTCGAGGCATTCACAAGAGACGAGGCCGATTTTCCCAAATGCCGCCCCCAGTCGCTGGGCGCGATCTTGTCTTCGATCAGCGCATCCATCGTCTCGGCATCCGGCACGCGCAGCAGCGCCTCGGCCAGACACATCAGCGCCACGCCCTCTTCTGTTGACAGCCCGTATTCGGCGAGGAAAACCTCCATCAACCCCGGCTTCACGCTGTTGCGGATGCGCCGCACGAGGTCTGCCCCCGCAGCCGAGATGCGCGCCCGCGCCGCCGCATCAAGCCCGGCCTCCGCGATCAACCGCGCCACCAGCGCCGCCTCATCGCCAAGGCTTTCCCGTTCGATGACGGCCCAAGGATCGACGGCATGGTCACGCGGCATGGCTTTATCTCCTGTTTGACCCATGATACACCTGTCGCAGCGGTCTTTTCTCCTGAAGATGATCAAAACACCTCCCGTTCCGCCTGCAATTCTGGGGCCTGCCATGCCGATTGAACGCATCCCCCTCGACCGCTTCGACGAAGCGATCCTGCGCATTCTCGCCACCGATGGCCGGATCAGCGCGACCGAACTCGCCCGCCGCATCGGCCTGTCGAAGTCGCCAACGCAGGCCCGGCTGAAACGGCTGGAAGAAATCGGCGTCATCACCGGCTACCGTGCGCTTCTGGATCCGATCCGCATGGGTCAGGCCCATGTCGCCTTTGTCGAGGTGCGCCTGTCAGACACGCGCGAAGCCGCGCTTCAGGCCTTCAACAAGGCCGTGCTGGCGGTGCCCGAGGTGGAGCAATGCCACATGATCGCCTCGCGCTTCGACTATCTGTTGAAGGTGCGCACGGCCGACATCCTCGACTACCGCCGCGTGCTGGCCGAACGCATCAGCGCCCTGCCCCATGTCGCCTCCACCTCCACCTATGTCGCGATGGAGGCGGTGAAGGAAAGCTTCTGAAGAACGGCGGGGCGCCCCTTCGCCCCGCCGCCCATCGGGTCACAACCCGTACTGTTCCCGCGCGTAATCGCCCAGACCCACGGCATCCAGCCGCGCGAGCGGCGCAAGGAACGTCACCTGAATGACCCCCGGCGCGCGCCCGATCTCGATCGCGCCGTTGATTGTCGCGCGGTTCCTGACCTCGGCCACCGTCATCCCCAGCAGGGTCGCCGCCCGTGCCAGCCCGTTCTCAATCGCCGCATTCAGGTTCGACGCCGTCCCGATGACCGAAATAGGCGCCAGCGGCTCCAGCTCCGTCACGCCCCAGCGCGCAGCAAGCCGCAGCCCCTTGGCCTTCTCCGCCGCGCTGAAGGGCCGTGCCATCGGCGGCAGGTCCTCTTCCAGCGGGAAAAGCACCGGCCCATCAATGGGGTAGTTCTTCACCACCTCCACCTGCAACGTCACGCTGCCCGCCACGTCCATCGTATGGCCCGCGATCTCGCCATCGCCCTGACCGGCATGCATGTCGCCCAAGTACACCCCGGCCCCCCGCACCTTGACGGGCGCCACCACGATGGCCCCGGCACGCACGGCATCGATATCCATGTGGCCATCCGTCTTGTGCTGGGCCAACTGCTCGGGCGTGATCGCATATTGATGCGGCGCGCCAACAAGGAAGGACCCGAAGTCCCCCGCATTGTGACTGTCCGGCATGGCCATCGACGGGCAGGTGCCCAACTGCCCCATGAAGGGCCGCATCCGCACCAGCGTGCCGGGCATGTCCGACGGCGCAAAGGTCAGGATGGAATGCTGGCGGCTCTGATCCGGCAGCGCCGCGTAATGCGGGGCGTCATGGGCGATCTCTTCCGCCGCGGCCCGGGGCAGCGTCACGCCCACCGACCGCGTCTCGTCGAAAGTCACCGTATAGCCGTGGACGATCTCGAAGGGCTTCACCGCATTGCCGCAGGTGTTGCACTTCACCGCATCCTGTCCGATCCCCTCTACATGCGTCTCCGGCCAGACCGTATCGCAGACCGGGCAGCGGGCCGCCACATAGGGATCGCCCAGACAGAACCCGGCGGGCGAACTGTCATGCCCCGACGCCGTGGCAATGGACGTCACCGTGATGTCGCGGATGCGGATCGCTACCGCATCGCCCACCTCAGCCCCTTCGACGAAGACGGGCTTCGTGACCTCATGCCCGCCTCGCAGGCTTGGCGTTATCATCGGCCCCCAGCATCCCGGCGCGGTATTGGCGATGATCGTACCGCCATTCTCCACCGGCCCCAGCATCGGCGCATCCGGGTCCAGAACGCTGTTGGTGAATTCTGACACGACCACGCTGCGGCGTGAGGGCGTATTGCTCCCATCGGGCATGACGGCTTCTCCCTGTTATAATCACTTCTACACGCAGCAGGAAGGGGCCACAGCGGCCTGAACAAGCCCGCAAAAGGATGAAGGCCAGACAGGGGGTTCATCCTGCCGCTGGTCCGCCAGGCCGTTGCATGGCGACACGCAACGAGGTGATCGGGACGTGCGCCCCGCAATCATGTGCTGCGCCTTTCGGCGCGAATGGATTAGGGGCAGGGCGTGGACCCCGCCCCCTGACACAGGTCAATTGGTCGGCGTGATGATCACTTCGACGCGCCGGTTCATCGCCCGTCCCGAGGCGGTGGAATTCGACGTGATCGGCTCGCTGAAGCCACGCCCGGAATAAGTGATCCGGGTCGACGACACGCCATAGCGGATCAGGATGCGTGCGACCGAAAGCGCGCGATCCACGCTAAGCTGGCGGTTATAGGCCTCCGATCCGACATTGTCGGTATGGCCCACCACCCGAACGGTGGAGTCGGGATGCACGTTCAGCGACCGCGCCACCTCGCGCAGGGCTGGGTAGAAGTTCGGATCGACCTGATCCGATCCGGTCGGGAAGGTCACGTCCTCGGGCAGGATGACGCGCAGCTGGCTGCCCGTATTGGTGATGCGCGCCCCGCTCCCAGCAAGCTGCTGGTTCAGTTCACGTTCCTGCCGTGCCATATTCTCGCCGATGATGCCGCCGATCGTCGCTCCGGCGATGCCGCCGATGATCGTCGATTGCCGGTCATCCCCGATGGCGTTGCCGATGGCAGCGCCGGTCAGCCCCCCAATCAGAACCCCGTTCGCAGGGCGGTTGGGAAGCCCGTTGATGTAGGTGCAGGCCGAAAGGGCCAGTGCGACCGTCAGACTGAGGACAAGTCGTATCGCTGTCACGGGATGGTCCTTTTCGCAACCGTCGGGAAGGAGCGTCTCGCCCCTTCCATCCGAACACGGTCTTTCGCCACTGTGATCCGGACTGCCGTCATCTGCTCTGCTCTGGATCAGCATTTCCTTGCAAAGGAAGGCCGCGACGCGGCTAACACGCGGCAGGATGCGCCCATGCCATGCCTGCTAAGCTCCAATCTGGGAACAAGGAGAGGTCGCATGGCACGCATTTCAGGAACGCTCTGCTTCGCATCCCGCCCGAACGCTGCGGCGGCGGGTGAGGATCGGGACCGCCACCCTGCGGGACGCTCCCTGCCCGCCGCGACGCCGCAGAGCGACGCTCTAGACCGGAACGCGGCGCGCCGCAAAACCGCGGCTTTGGCCGAGACGGAACGGGCGCGTCAGGACATGCTGTCCGAAGGCGCGCCCGCCCATGGCAGGGCCGATGGTGCTCGGCGACCGCCGTCGTAACCGTTTCGCCCCAAGGCTTCGGCGCGGGCCGTGTCCCCCGGCTCGGCGCTGGACAGCCCTGCCCCTTCCGCACCCGGTGGAAGGGGCGGTGTGCATATACAAGACCCACTGCTGCCCCGCGCTCGCGCCATCGCGATGTTAATGCCTCCCCGCTTTAGGTCGTCGACAGTGATCCAACCCGGCAGCGCGACCCGCGCCGGGGCACCGCATTCCGGCACGAGGCCACCGTTCCGGTTGCCCTTGATGCCGGGGGAACCCAAGCACTCAAGGAGAACTCGACATGGCCCAAGAAACCCTTACGACCCGCGGCAACGGCGGCGAACAGGATGCCATCGCCGCCCAGATCGCAGCGCTGCGGGCCGATTTCATCAAACTCGCCGGCTCGGTTCAGGCCAGCGCCAGCAGCAATGGCACCGCCTTCGCAAAGGATGTGACAGACGGTCTATCCGAAGCGGCAGACTATATCGGGCGCAAGGGGCATTCGGCTGATCTCCGGGTCGAGGCGGCTGTCGCGGCAAACCCCTATCTCGCGCTTGGTCTGGCGGCCGGGATTGGCCTGCTCGTCGGGGCCATGACGCGGCGGTGAGGGTCTTGCCCCGCCCCTTCGGCCGCGCGGTCCGCTCCGCCTTCCGGCGCGAAGCCGCCGACCTGATCCTGCGGCTTGCAGCCGTTCTCGTCGGCGTGGCGGGGACGGGTCTGCTTGCGGCGGCTGCCCTGATCGGGCTGGCGCGGCTGGTGGGTCCGATTCTCGCCCCGGCGCTGATCGGTGCTGCCCTGCTGCTGCTGGCCATCCTCCTGTGGGTCGCCAGTCGCCGAAAGGGGCCGCAGCCCCAGCCGGCGGCCATGGCGGACACAGGAACGATCACAAGGGACGAAGCCGCCTTCACGGTGGGCTTCGTGCTCGGTCGGGTGCTACTCAGGCAACTGACCCGCCATCGCGCGGGCCAAGAGGGGGCGTCAGGACGCGGGCAATGACCAAGGCCGCCCACACCCGCCCCCGACGGCCCCCTGCAGCCCGCCAAAAGGGCAGGTTCCGCAAGGATTCAGCCTCGCTCTTTCCTCATCATCCTTCTACCTTCCCGTGGGGGCCCTACCTAGACCGCCCCATGCGAAGATCCGGCCTGATCGGCACGCAATGCCGCGTCTAGGTCCCCCTGCGACACCGGCTGAAGTTCCGTACGACCTGCCGCCGCGCCCTTCCCCGTGATGCGCAGAAAGGTCGCCACCCTGCGATAGGCTTCGAAGGTCAGCCCTTCAAGACGCTCATCCTCGCTCAGCACCTCATAAGTGCCGGCGGGAAAGGGTGCCTCATGTCCGGGCAGGTGAAAGCCCTGACGGAACGTCACCGTCACGGTGGTCGAACGCATCTCCAAGGGAACCTCCCGACTCTGTGGCGCGCAGGCGAAACCTCCGTCTCATCCGACAGCGGCGCCTGCAGGCCCATGCTGGCATCGGTCACCGTCGCCTGCACTGACCCAAGTCAGTCGCAGGGCTGTCTCGCACCCTTCCGCACCAATCGCACCATGTCCTGCAATACGCGTCGCAGCAGCGTCTGGATATCGGCACCCGACCGATCAGTGCCCACCGCCAATTGCCCAAGCAGAAAGTCAGCCTGCCGTGCCACATCGTCCCAGCTCTCTGCCGGACATGCAGGCACTTGCGCATGCAGCACGCGATCTCGGGGAACGACCGGACCGCTCAGCTCCGCCCTTCGGCAATCACGGATCATTTCCCGCCGGATCATCACTGCCAGCCGGTCCTCCGCGCTGCGGTGGCGATCAAGGATCACAATCGTCGCGGCCATGTCGCCCCCCCTTTACGATCGTTCGAAGGGCAAGGTCGCACCTGCCCGTTCCCGGCCCTGCCACATCGACACATCCTCCTCCGGCACCTCATGGGTCCAGACCTCGAACCCGGTCAGGAGATGCGCACCGAACGTCTGGGTCAGCGGAACATCTGTTGCGTCTCGTCCACGCGCGACCAGCACCCGCCCCTTCCGGGGGGCGTTGTTGCGCGGATCAAAAACCCACCAGCGGGACTCGAGATAGACTTCCATCCAGGCGGCGAAATCCCCCGGCGGATAGGGCTCGGCCTCGCCGATATCGCTCAGATATCCGGTGCAATAGCGCGCCGGAATGTTCATGCAGCGGCAGAAGGCGATGGCGAGATGGGCAAAATCCCGACAGACGCCCTTCCCATCGACCAAAGCTTGGGATGCGCTGCGCGTGGAACTGGCCTGATCATAGCCAAAGCTCAGGCTGCGCCAGACGTGATCGCAGATATCCTGCACGCGCGACCAGTCTGCAGGCCCCGCCCCGAACAGCCGCCACGCCGTTTCCGACAGGACATCCGTGTCGCAGTACCGGCTGCCCAGCAGGTAGACCAGCGTGTCCGGGGGAAGATCCGACACATCCATCTGACGCGCGGTGGGCGCGACCGGATCATCCCTGCCGTCATCACGAAAGACCCCGTCCGTGGACAGGGTGAAGGTCCCCGCAGGCGCAACCATGCGTGTGCACCAATTGCCGAAACCGTCACGATATCCCGTCATCTCGACTGCAGGGCTCGCGACCAGATCATCGGCGACGACAAGCCCGCCATAGCGGCTGTGATGGACGTTCAGCATCGCGATCAGCGGGGTCGGCTGCGCGGTCAGGATTTCCAGTCGGCATCCAACACGGATCAGCATCGCGTGGCCCCCCTCTTACCCAGCGGTTTGCCCTCGGCGTTCAACGACTCAGGGCGCATGTGCCATTCCCCGTCAGCCGGAAGCCAGGATCGCAACGCCACCCGTTCCCCGACCGGTCAAGATGAGCGTGATCCGGCACGTCAATCGCTGCGCAGGCACCGTCCACCGCTGCAAAACCACGCTCGCACCGCCACCCGGTGAGCGACGATGCATCATCCAGAAAGGCCCGCGCGGGCAGGATGATCGGTGCGCAGGCGTTGCCGCTCGCGATGAAGCCACGGTCACAGAGCCACGCCGGACCGAACTCCCTGTTCGAGGCATAGGCATGTTCGGGGATCGGGACACCCCTGCAGGAGGTCCGGTCAACCTCGCGAAAGCCATAGCCGCATCGCCAGCCGCTGCCCGTCCTGCGCCCGGTCGGAAAGGCGTTCTCGGGCAGACCGATCGGATGGCAGAGGCCGTCCCTTTCGCGATACCCGATCTCGCAATCCCAGCCGGGGCCATAGTCCCGATTGCTTGCATGATCAGGCGGCGCGCCGAGACCGTCCTGCCCGACCACCGGCCCGGCGATCAGAAGCAGCAGCAGCGACATCCCCCAGACCCGCGTCCGCAGGTGGGCCGCGCCCGTCGCGGCTCCGGGGCGCAGGCGCGGACCGCTCCGCACCCCTGGGCCTGCCAGGGGGGCACCTGTCACCACCGTGGGGCAGGGGGCGATCACCCGTCTCATCGCGGCACCTGCCGTTCCAGCGACGCTGCCGCCTCGGCGAACTCCCGTTCCGTGTAATCCCCAGCAAAGACACCGTCGACGACGACGGTCCAGATGCCGTTGCGAAAGGTCGTCCGGACGCGACCCTCCGGCAAAAGCGGGACGGCCCCCTCCCCTGCCGCACGCAGCGGCGGCGCAACCTGCCCCCGTACCTCCTCGACAGAGGACGACGCGGCCAAGACCGCAGGGGCGGCTTCCGTGTCGTCAGGCCTGCGGCGTTCCATGTCCAGCGGCGCAGCGACGGCCTTTGCAAGATGCTCCAGAAGCCGGGGTTCCGTGCGGGACATGTAGGCGATCAGGGATTGCAGGATGCGTTCCTGCGCCAGAACACGCCGCTCAAGATCGGTGCCGTCCGCTTCGGTGCTGATCCCGGCTGTCATGGCATTCCCCTTGGTCCCGTCGGCGCTCCCCAGCGAAGCCCATCACGACCGCAGCCTGCCACGCGCGGGTGGTTGAGGATCGAGTCATTCTCTGCCGGACGACCTGCATGCTACCGGTCCCTACGCGGGCCGCGCTGACCGGTGTCAGCTTTTCGCTGGTTTTTCGCCGTCAGCCCGGTTGGGCACGGCACACCGGGACAGTCCCGTTCACCATCAACCCCAAAGCTGATCCACGGCAGGGCGGCGCCCCCCGCATCCGGTATGGTGACAGCGCGCGTCCATGAGGGGCGTTCAAGCGGATTGAAAGGCATTCCCATGACACGCAATTTCCTGCTGGCAGCCACGGCTACGGCAACTTTGGCACTCGGTGCAGGGGCAAGCCATTCCCAGACAGCGAGATGGGCTAAATCGCGTCATCCCAGTTTTGCTGCCGGCTCAGCGACACGGTCTTCGTGACGAATGATACCGACCCGCTCGACTCCCATACCGCAACCCGGGTCAACAACGACCTCGGGCTCAACGTGAAAATGTCGGAAATCTTCGCCACCCGGATCAGCTATCTGACCGAATACAACGACTCCCGCGCGGTCAGGACGGAGAACAAACTGGGTGTCTCGCTCGTCTATTCCTTCTGACGCGCAACGCCCGGGGCGTGGACGGGACGGGGGAAATCCATCCCGTCCTTCTTCTGTCACCCCCTGCCCTTCTGCCACAGATCAAGACAGACAGAAGGCCCGTCCCCGGAATGGGTGGACGGGCCTTCTGCATGACCGGCAGGGTGACGCGCGGATCATCGGCAGGGCCGCACCCGACCCGAGGGCCGGGGCAGGCCCCACTCGCTACAGCCGCCCTGTGATCACAAGGACCAGAAGGATCACGATAAGCACCCCGATCACCCCGATCCCGCCATGGCCATAACCATAACCATAGCCGCCGAAGCGGCCGCTGAACCCGCCAAGCAGGAAGATGATGAGGAGGATGAGAAGGATGGTGCCAAGCGACATGGTGTTTTCTCCGAAAGCTGTGCGGTTGGGGGCCTTGGGTCACCGGCGGCGGGGACGACCCAGCGCGCCACCGTCTGAAGGGTCCGTTGCGGGCAATGTGTCTGGTGCGGTTATTTCTCTTCCATCGTGATGCCATCCTCATCGATCTGGATCTCGATCCCGCTGCGCGCGCGGGTCTCCTCGTAGTAGAGATAGCCGAGGACAGCGATCCCGACGAAAAGCACGGCAACCAACAGGGCAAGCGCGTTGCGGGTCATGACGGCCACCGCATCGCCCTGATCGCATCGACAGGGTGCAGGGCCCCTGTCCGGCCTCGCCGCAGGTCAGTCACGGCGCAGGGCGTCCTTGACGCCGCCGATGGCGTTCTGGACCTTGCCCTCGATCCGGTCGGCCTTGCCCTTCGCCTGCAGCTTTGCGTCGCCCAAGACCTTGCCTGCGGCTTCCTTGACCTTGCCCTTTGCCACCTTGGCAGAGCCGATCACCCGATCCTTGTCCATTCGAAGCATCCTCCCGGGGATGACTTATCCCTCTGCCATCATAGGCTTGGCGCCCCAAGCCGCGCTGCTGTGGATCAGTGGCCCGGGCAGGGGCGGCCATCAGGCCATCAGGCCATCTGCCCAGCCGTCACCCCGGCCGACCGTGTCGCGCTGGCATCTGCATCCGCCGACGGGACCGTCACCCTGTCCTCGACCCGCGTTCCCGCCCGGCCCTCCACGATCGCGCGCGCGTCCTGCAACAGCCCGATCCCCGCCATCCTGCCGCCGCCCCCCACGAAACCGCAGGCGGCGGCCACCTTCGGCCCCATTGACCCGGCCGCAAACTCCATCCCGGCCAGCGCGGCGGGCGCGATGCTGCCGATCGCCGCCTCATCCGCGCCGCCCCAATCCCGGAACACCGCCGCCACATCCGTCAGCATCAGCAGCACATCCGCCTCCAGCCACTTGGCCAGCAGGGCAGCCGTGCGGTCCTTGTCGATCACCGCCTCCACCCCTTCCATACGGCCATCCTGCCGCCGCAGCACCGGGATGCCCCCGCCGCCCGCGCAGATCACGCAGACCCCGGCCTCCACCAGCAACCGAATGGAGGACAACCCGAGGATCGCCTTCGGCACGGGCGACGGCACGACCCGCCGCAATCCCCCCGTCCCCTCATCCACCATCGACCACAGATGCGCGGCCCGGATCAGCGCCGCCTCTTCGGCCGAATAGACCGGGCCGATGGGCTTCGTCGGCTGATCGAAGGCCGGGTCCAGCGGATCGACCTCCACCCGTGTCAGAAGGGTGGCGCAGTCGCTGCCCGGCGGTAGCGCATTCATCAGCTCTTGCTCGATCAGATAGCCGATCATCCCCTCCGTCTCGGCCCCCAGCACATCCAGCGGCCACGGAGTCTCCGGCGCGAAACTCGCCGCCTGCAGCGCCATCAGCCCCACCTGCGGGCCATTGCCATGCGCCACGATGATCTGGTGATCGCGCGCAAGATCGGCCAACGCCGCCGCCGCGATCCGCAAATTGGTGTGCTGCGCTTCCGCCGACAGCGGCTCGCCACGTTTCAGCAGCGCATTCCCGCCAAGGGCCACCACGATCCGCACCTCAAGGCCCCATCGTTGCGACAAGGATCGCCTTGATCGCATGCAGCCGGTTCTCGGCCTGATCAAACACGCGCGAGGCGGGGGATTCGAACACCTCCTCCGTCACCTCCATGCAGGGCAGCCCATAGGTTTGGAACACCGCCTCGCCCGTCTTGGTGTCGCGGTTGTGGAAGGCGGGCAGGCAATGCAGGAATTTCGTATGCGGATTGCCCGTCAGATCCATCACCTCCTGCGTGACGGTATAAGGCGCAAGCTGCGCGATCCGCTCGGCCCAGATCTCTTCGGGTTCGCCCATGGAAACCCAGACATCGGTATAGACGAAGTCACAGCCATCCAACGCCTCGGCCAGCTTTTCCGTCCGCGTGATCCGCGCGCCGCTGATCTCTGCCAGCCCATGACAGCGCGCCACCAGCGCCTCATCGGGCCAAAGCGCCTGTGGCCCACACAGCCGGATATCCATTCCCATCAGCGCCGCCCCCACCAGCAGCGACGATCCCATGTTCCCCCCGGTATCGCCCAAGAAGCAGAACACCGTGTCCGACAGATGCTTGTGCGTGAATTCCCGCATCGTCATCAGATCGGCCAGAACCTGCGTCGGGTGAAACTCCGCCGTCAGTCCGTTATAGACGGGCACCCCGGAATGGCGGGCCAGCAGCTCCGCCTCGGCCTGCCCCGCGCCGCGATACTCGATCGCATCATAGAACCGGCCCAGAACGCGGGCCGTGTCCTTCATCGACTCCTTGGTGCCGATATGGCTGCCGGTCGGACCGAGATAGGTGACATGCACCCCTTGATCGAAGGCCGCCACCTCAAAGGCGCTGCGGGTGCGGGTGCTGTCCTTCTCGAAGATCAGGGCGATCACCTTGCCGCGCAGCATCTGCTGTTCAGTCCCGGCGGCCTTCGCCTCTTTCAGGCTGGCCGCCAACCGAAGAAGGAACCGCAAATCCTCCCCGGTGAAATCAAGCAGCGTCAGGAAACTGCGCCCGGTCAGGTTCTGCGGCATCGCTTACGTCCTTTCAAAGGGGATCGCGGATCAGCGGGCAGGTCATGCAATGCGATCCGCCCCGCCCCCGCCCCAGCTCAGCGCCGGAGATGGTGATCACCTCCACCCCGGCCTTGCGCAGCAGCGTGTTGGAATGGGTGTTGCGGGCGTAGCCCACCACCACGCCGGGACTGATGCACAGCAGGTTGTTCGCGTCATCCCATTGCTCGCGCTGGCTTTCATAGGCATCCCCGCCCGTCGGCACCGTCCGCAGCGCCGCCAGCCCCACCGCCCGCGCCACCACATCAAGGAAGGGCATTTCTTCCGGCGTGACGGTCAGACTGCCCCGGTCATCAGGGCGGATGGAATAGGCCCTTATCGCATCCGTCACCTCGGCGAAGACCGTCACCAGATCGCGGTCGCAAAAGGTAAAGACCGTATCCAGATGCATCGACGCCCGTGCCCGTAGAAACTGGCAGGCGATCACCCGCTCTGCCGCCCCCGCCGCAAAGAGCGCCCGCGCCACCTGCCCCACCGCCTGCGGTGTCGTCCGCTCGCCCATCCCGATCAGCACCACACCATGCCCGATGGGCATCACATCGCCCCCTTCCAGAGTGGCCAGCCCATGGTCCCGCAACGGATCACCGAACCAGATCGGAAAACCCGCCCCGACGAAATCGGGATGAAAGCGGTAGATCGCCGCGACATTCAGCGTCTCCAGCCGCCGCGCGGGCCAGAACATCGGGTTCAGCGTCACCCCGCCATAGATCCAGCATGAGGAGTCCCGCGTGAAGATCGTGTTGGGCATTGGCGGCAGCAGGAAGTCCTCGTCTCGCAGCATGGGCACGACAACCCCGCCTTCCGGGATCGGCAGTTCCGCCCGGCTCATTCCGCCGATAAGGATATGCGACAACGCTTTCGCCGCCATCTCCATCAGGCAGGCGTGCAGATCCTTCGACAGACCGACGCCAACGCTGTCATCCGTGATCCGCTGGTCAAGCAGCCATTGCCGCGCCTCTGGAATGGCCAGCACCTCTTCCAGCATCTCGCGCAGCAGAACGACCTCCACCCCCCGCTCGCGCAGGATGTCGACAAAGGCCATGTGATCCACCCGCGCCTGCTTCACCCACAGCACATCGTCAAACAGCAGGCTCGCCGCATTGGCGGGCGTCAGCCGCGCCATCTCGGACCCCGGGCGATGCACCATCACCCGGCGCAGGACGCCCGCCTCGGAATGCACGCCATAGGCCGGGGTCATGTTGCCCCCCCGAACCGCACGGCCAGCGCCAGCAGCGCCATCAGGATCACGGTCAGCGCCAGCAGAAGCGGCCAGACAAAGCGCAGCCAGCGGTCATAGGGCACCCGCCCGATGGCCAGCCCTCCCATCACCACGGCCGATGTCGGGGTGATCAGGTTCACCACCCCGCTCGCCGTGGCAAAGGCCGTCACCACCAACTCGCGCTTGACCCCCGCGAAATCGGCCACCGGCGCAAGGATCGGCATCGACAGCACCGCAAGGCCGGACGTAGAGGGGACGAGGAACGACAGCCCGACATCGATCCACCAGACCACAAGGATGAAGGCCGTCTGCAGCAGCCCCGTCACGCCAAGCTCCGCGCTGTGCAGGACGGTGTCCGTGATCCGGCCCGCATCCATCACCACCACGATCCCGCGCGCCAGCCCGATGATCAGCGCCACGCCCAGCAGGTCTCGGGCACCCGCGACAAAGCTTTCCACCAGCCTCGCCTCGCCCAGCCGGGCCACCAGACCGATCACGATGGCGGCGGCAAGAAACAGCGCGCTCATCTCGGCCATCCACCAGCCGCCCGTCGACACCCCCCAGATCATCACTGCGAAGGTCAGCGCGAACAGCACCAGCACACCCTTTTGCAATCCGCTGAACCCGCCCGCCACATCCCCGGCCTGCAGGAAATGTGCTTCGTTCGCAGCCTTGCGGTCAAAGACCAGTGACCGCGACGGATCGGCCTTCACCCGCGCGGCATAGCGCATCACAAAGGCCACCGTCACAGACCAGCAAAGGGCAAGGATGATCAGCCGCAGGGGCATGCCGTCCGCAAAGCTGATGCCTGCGGCATCCGACGCGATCACGGTGGAGAAGGCGTTGATGGTAGACCCAAGGACGCCCACCCCCGCCCCCAGCAGGATGATCGCCACGCCCACCAGCGCGTCATAGCCCGCCGCAATCATCACCGGGATCAGGATCAGGTAAAAGGCCAGCGTCTCTTCCGCCATGCCATAGGTCGTCCCACCCAGCGCGAAAAGGGCCATCAGGAAGGGGATCATCCACCCCTCGCGCCCCTTGGCCCGGATCATCGCGCGCTTGATGCCCGCATCGATGGCCCCCGTCGCCGTCACCACCCCGATAAAGCCGCCGATCACCAGCACGAACAGCGCCACGTCGATGGCATTCGCGGCATAGGAGGCGGGATCGTAGAACCCCGCGATTGGAGCCAACAGAATGTCGGCCAGCCCTTGCGGATTGGCCTCCGCCACCGCGTAGCTTCCCGCAACGGGCACATCCCGGCCCAGCGCCTCGGACGGCACGCGGGCATATTGCCCCGCCGGAATGACCCAAGTCAGACCCGCAACGATCAGGATCAGCACGAAGAGGATGGTGAAGGCGGACGGAAAGCGGAAGCCCGCCTTTTCGGCATCTGGCATTGGGCAGCCTCGCACATCATGACCTTGGGCAGATGCTGGGTCCGTTGCGGATCACCCGGATTGATACAGGTTAGCCCGAGGCGTCCCCCTCCCCCCACGCGGGCCGCATCGCGCCGCGCAGGTCGCAAAAGCTGCGGGCACTGATCTGCGGCAGCACGATCCGGCCCCCGGGGATGCAGACTGGATGTGATCACGGGACCCCCGTCCGCCATCGCGACGGCCCCGCAGCAGCACGCCCTAGATGAATCGAGTCCGCAATGCCCTTCAGACCCCTTCTTCTTTCCCTGGTCCTGACCGGCGGCCTGTCCGGCTGCCTCGCCAATGACACCGAACGTGGCCTCGCCGGGGCCGCAGGCGGTGCCGTGATCGCCGGGGCCACAGGCGGAAGCCCTGTCACCGGGGCCGTGGTCGGCGGCGCGGCGGGGTATTTCTGCCGCGACCTGAACGTTCCGGGCTGCCAGAACTGATCCCCGCTGCAAGAAGGATGACATCATGACCGGCTATCTTTCCGACATCGAAACCCTGACGCTGGAAAACAGCGACTTCCGCCACGTCCTCTATACCGGGGTGCATCTGCAACTTGTCCTGATGACCCTGAAGGTCGGGCAGGAGATCGGCAGCGAAACCCATGCCAAGCATGACCAGTTCTTCCGCATCGAGGAAGGCAATGGCGAGATCACGATCAACGGCATCACCCGCAAGATCAAAAGCGGCGACGCCATCATCGTGCCGGCCGGGGCCCGTCACAACCTGATGAACAAGGGCAGGATGCCGCTGCGCCTCTATACCCTCTACAGCCCGCCCAATCACCGTGACCAACTGGTGGAAAAGCGCAAGGCCGATGCCTATGCCTCGACCGAGGTCTTCGACGGTGCGATGACGGATTAGCCCTCGCTCAGCCTGTCACCAGACCATCGCCCACCACGATCTGCCGTCGGCACAGCCCGGCGATCTTTTCGTCATGGGTCGAAATCAGGAAGGTCGTCCCTTCATCCCGGTTGATCTCGGCGATCAGGTCCATCACCTGCATTGCAGAGGCGCGGTCAAGATTGCCCGTCGGTTCATCCGCCAGCACCAGCTCGGGTCGGTTCATCAGCGCCCGCGCCACCGCCACCCGCTGCTTTTGTCCGCCCGAAAGGTTGGCCGTCGGGAAATGCACCCGATCGGCCAGCCCCATCCGCTCCAGCAATTCCCGCCCGCGCGCCCGCGCCGCCGCCGTTTCGCGCCCCGCCTGTACGGCGGTCGGAAAGACCACATTCTCCAGCGCGGTGAAGTCGGGCAGAAGATTGTGGAACTGGAAGACAAAGCCGATATGGCGGTTGCGAAACTCCGTCAGGGCTTGGTCGCTGGCCGTAACCAGATCGACCCCCAGCATCGCATGGCTGCCCGATGTCGGGTGCATCAGCGTTCCGAGGATCGTCAGCAGCGTGCTTTTCCCTGACCCCGACGGTCCCAGCAGCGCCGCCATCTCCCCCTGCGCCATCCGCAACGACAGCCCACGCAGGACGCGCGTCTCTGCCTCGCCCGTCCCGAAGGTCTTGACCAAGTGATCCACCTGCAGCAGCGGCGCGCTCATTGCCCGATCGCCGTGACAGGGTCCAGCCGCGCCGCCGCCCGCGCCGGCAGGATCGAGGCCGCGATGGCCCCCAGCGTCGTCAACAGGATCGCCATCCCATAGGCTCCTTGGGTGATGTCGATGGGCAGGCCACTCTGCCCCGGCGCAAAACTGTCGCGCCCCGGAAAGGCCAACAGCAGCCCGTACCCCGCCGCCGCCCCGAACAGACCCCCCATCAGCCCGATCAACGCCCCCTGCGCGACGAAAACCACCATCACGAACCCGCGCCCCGCCCCCATCGCCCGCATGATCCCGATTTCCGGCCGCCGCTGATAGGTCGACAACAGCAGGGCCGACGCCACCCCGATGATGATCGTGACCATGGCGAAGGTCTTCAGCAAATAGCCCGTCTGCGCCTGCGCCTGCAGCGCGTCCAAAAGCTGCGCCGCCTGCTCCGTCCATGACCTTGCATCCAGCCCCGTCAGCGCGCGGATGCGCGGCGCAAAGGCATCCGCCGCGTAAAGATCGGCCAGCTTGATCTCCACCCGCGTCACGCCCTGCGGCATAGCAAACAGCGACCGCGCCGTGGCAAGCCCCACATAGGCCTGCCGCCGGTCCGGCCCGCCCGATCCCATCTCGTAAATGCCCGTGATCGTCAGCAGCGCCTCGATCCCCGTCGTGCTCTGCAGGCGCACGGTCTGGCCCAGCCGCAGCCCCATATCCTCGGCCAGCGTCTTGCCCAGCAGAACGCCCCCCGCCGCCAGATTGGCCGTCCCTTCGACAACATACCCCGCCAGATCGGCAATGGCGGATTCCTTTCCCGGCTGCAGCCCGTTGATCGACACCTGCGTCACCTGCCCGCCCCGCGTCAGGAACCCGGATCCGTTGATCTGGGGCGACACCGCCGTGACCCCCGGCAGCGCCTCAATCAGTGGCAGCAGCGCCGCCGTATCCTGCAGCACCGCCGCACCGCCACTGTCCTTCTGCTGAACCAAAAGCACCGTCCGCCCGGACAGGGGCAAAAGAAGATCCGGTTCTACATCTTCGGCCTGAATGGAGAGATGGGCCATGTCCCCGGCTGTGCGGGCCATGATGAACTCGGCCAGACCGCCGATCAGCGCCGACATGAAGATAAAGATGAAGACCCCCGTCGCCACGCCGAAGACCAGAAGCGCCGTCTGCGCCTTGCTCGCCGTCAGATAGCGTGTCGCGATCTTCAGCGCATAGATCATCAGGGCACCGCCACCGCGACCGCCAGCCCGTCCGACAGGCCCGCCGCATCGGCGATCACGGGGTCTCCGGGCGCAAGCCCTTCCGTCACGATCAGCCGCGCCGCAGGCCATTCGATCACCGAAACCGCCCGCCGCATGGCCGCCTTCCCCTCCAGAACGAAGACCGCAGTCCCGGCGTCATCCGTCACAACCGCCGCGCGGGGCACGGTGATGGCCTGCGCCCGATCCTCGGTCGTGATGTTCGCCGTGACCGTCAGGCCGATCGGTGCCACCAGTGCCGCATCCGGCAGCAGCGTAACAAGCAGGCCGCCGGTCGCCGCATCCACCTCTTGCGCGACGCGGCTTACCCGCCCAGTCAGCACCGACGACGCCCCCGTCGCCCGCATCGTGGCCGCCAGCCCCGCCCGCAATTCCAGCGCATGGGTTTCATCCACCACCGCCTCCACCACCAGATGGTTCATGTCGGCAAGCGTCATCAGCACGCTGCTCGGATCGACCGTCTGCCCCGGAACCACCGGCAGATCGGTCACCGTCCCCGCCATCGGTGCGGTCACTGTGAACAACGACAGCGCCACCCGGCCCTGCTCCAGCACCGCCGCCATGCGGCGGACCTCCTGCCCGGCGGTCAACTCCGCCCGCAGCGCCGCCTCCAGCGCGACGCGGCTTGTCGCCCCGCCCAGCGCCCGCGCCCGTACCAGCGCCTCTTGCGCCGCGCCCTGCGCCACCAACGCTGCATCCAGCCCCGCCACCGCCTGCCGGACAATGGCCGCCTGCGCACTGCCGTCGATCCGCGCCAGCACCGCCCCGACCTCCACCAAATCGCCCTCGGCCAATGGCAGCGCGGTGATCCTGCCGCTCACAAGCGGGCGGATATCGACCGCGCCCTCGCCCGCGACCCGCCCGTTGACGGCCAACACCCGGGCCACCGGGGCGAAAGCGGCGCGTTCGATCACCACTTCCGGCAGCGCAGCCACCCATGGCTGCCACAGGATCAGGCCCAACCCGAGCAGAAGCATCCCCACGATCCCGATCACAACACCCAGACCGGGGCGCCACCCCTTGGCGACCTCGGGCATCGCCGCCGTCTCCCGCACGGCCAGCGCGGGCAGATTGGCGTCACCGCGCGCAGGATCGCCGGGCCGGGATGCCGCGATCCCAGCCACCGTGCCGATGTCGCCCTCAGTCGAAGATGGCATGAAAGGTCTTCCCTAAGCCGCATCTGCCGGACGCACCGGCCGTTTGCAGCAAAGGCGCATGCTAGCACGCCGCCCGGGGCACCTCCTGATCTCGATCAGCACTCCTTGCAGAAGGACGGATCGGCCACCTCCAGCAGACAAAGGCCGGGACGCGGCCCCGACCTCGATCGACCACCGCCAAGGCCGCGCCGTCCCGCACCGGTCCTCACGCCGTGATGAACTCCTTCACGAAGGGCGTGGCGGGGCGGGCGCGGATGTCGGCGGGTTTGCCGATCTGTTCGATCCGGCCCATCGACATGACGACGACAAGGTCGGCCAGTTCCATCGCCTCTTCCTGATCATGGGTCACGAAGACCGTGGTCAGGCCGGTCGTGTCGTGGATGTCGCGCAGACCCTGCCGCAATTCCTTGCGCACCTTGGCATCGAGCGCGCCAAAGGGTTCGTCCAGCAGCAGCATGCGCGGTTCGATGGCCAGCGCGCGGGCCAGCGCCACGCGCTGCCGCTGGCCGCCGGAAAGCTGCGACGGATAGCGCGCGCCGATGTCGGGCAGTTGGATCAGTTCCAGAAGCTTCGTCACCCGCCGCGCGATCTCGGCCTTTGTGGGCCGGGTCGCGCGGGGGCGGGCGTTCAGGCCATAGGCGATGTTTTCGAACACCGTCATGTGGCGGAACAGGGCATAGCTCTGGAACACAAAACCCGCGCGGCGTTCCTGCACGGTCAGACCCGTCGCATCCTGCCCGTCGAACAGGACACGGCCGGAGGTGGGAAACTCCAGCCCGCCAAGGATGCGCAAAAGCGTGGTCTTGCCCGATCCCGACGGACCCAGCAGCGCCACCAGCGCACCGGAGGGGATGGAGAGCGACACCGGATGCAGCGCGGCGGTGGTCCCGAAGGCCTTGGAGATTTCGTCGATCTCGATATGCATGGCAGGTCTCCTAATGGCGGTGGTTCGCGGCGAGCTGATCGGCATGGCGCAATTCCAGCAATGTCTTGAGAAGCAGGGTAAGAAGGGCGAGCAACGTCAGGACGGCGGCAAGGCTGAAGGCCGCGACCGAGAGGTATTCCTGATAAAGCATCTCGATCGTGGTGGGGATCGTGGCGGTTTCGCCCCGGATCTTGCCCGAGACGACGGCGACGGCCCCGAACTCTCCCATCGCGCGGGCATTGCAGAGCAGGACGCCGTAGAGGAGCGCCCAGCGGATGTTGGGCAGCGTCACCGTCCAGAACACCCGCCAGCCCGAGGCGCCGAGCGTCAGCGCCGCCTCTTCCTCGGCCCGGCCCTGTTCGATCATCACCGGGATCAGTTCGCGCGCCACGAAAGGAAAGGTCACGAACATCGTGGCAAGGATGATCCCCGGCATGGCGAAGACGATGGGGTAGCCTTGGGCCACCAGCCAGCCGCCGATGGCCGAGTTCGCGCCGAACATCAGCACGATGCACAGCCCCGCCACGACCGGCGAGACGGAGAAGGGCAGGTCGATCAGGGTGATCAGGAAGGCCTTGCCGCGGAAGTCGAATTTGGTGATGAACCAGGCCGCCGCGACGCCGAAGAGGGCATTGAGCGGCACCGAGATGGCGGCGATGGTCAGCGTCAGGCGGATCGCGTCGCGCGCATCCGGCGAGGCGAGGCTTCTCACCGCTTCGATCGCGCCTTCCGCCAGCGCCTCGACGAAGACGGCGATCAAGGGCGCGAAGACGAGGATGGCGAGGCCCGCGAAGGCCAGCCCGATCAACGTCCATCGCGTGGCGGGGGGTTCCTCGGTCGCGGCGCGGAACCGGATTTGGCCAGTGTCAGACATATCCAATCCTCCGGCGGCTCCAAACCTGAATGAGGTTGATCACCAGCAGCATCGCGAAGCTGATCAGCAGCATGGCAATGCCAATGGCCGCCGCCGCGTCATAGTTGAACTCTTCCAGCTGAATGATGATCAGCAAAGGCGCGATCTCGGTCACCAGCGGGATGTTCCCGGCGATGAAGATGACCGATCCGTACTCCCCCACTGCCCGCGCCAAGGCGAGCGCGAAGCCCGTCAGCGCGGCAGGCATCAGCATCGGCAGGATGACATGCCGGATTGTGTGCATCCGCGACGCGCCAAGGGTGGCAGAGGCTTCCTCAACCTCGCGCTCAATCTCTTCCACCACGGGCTGCACAGTGCGGGTGACGAAGGGCAGGCCCACGAAGACCAGCGCGATGAAGATGCCCCATTGGGTATAGGCGATCTTCCACCCGATCTCGGCCGCCAGCGACCCGAAGGCCCCGTTAGGCGCATAAAGCGCGGTCAACGAGATGCCCGCCACAGCCGTGGGCAGGGCAAAGGGCAGGTCCACGGCGGCATCAAGGATGCGGCGGCCCGGGAAACGGTAGCGCACCAGCACCCATGCCAGCATCACCCCGAAGATCAGGTTGAAAAGCGCGGCAAACAACGACAGGCGGAACGACAGAAACAGCGCCGACCAAACACGCTCGCGGTTCACGGTCTCCCAGATGCCCGCCAAACCGTAGTTGGCGCCCTTCAGAAGAAGGGCGCCGATGGGCAGAAGGACGACAAGCGACAGCATCGTCAGGGTGATCCCCATGCTCAGGCCCAACCCGGGCATGGGGGATCGGTGGATGAGAGGTTTGCTCATCACGGTTCCTTATTTCGGGACGTAAATCTGATCGAAGATGCCGCCGTCGCCGAAATGTTCGGGCTGCACCTTGGCCCAGCCACCGAAACTGGCGATGTCCACAAGCTCCAGTTTCGGGAAGCGGGCGACGTCTTCGGGGTTGGCCTTGGACGCATCCCACGCGCGGTAGAAATGCTTGAAGGCCAGCGCCTGCCCTTCGGGCGAGTAGAGGTAATTCAGATAGGCCTCGGCCAGCGCCCGCTGGGCATCGGATTTGATGTTGCCATCGACCAGCGCGACCGGCGGTTCGGCAAGGACCGAAACGGAGGGCACGACGATGTCGAACTGATCCTCGCCGATCTCCTTCAGGGCGAGGTAGGCCTCGTTCTCCCACGCCAGCAGCACGTCACCGATGCCGCGCTGTGCGAAGGTGGTGGTCGATCCACGTGCGCCGTTGTCCAGAACAGGTACGTTCTTATAGAGCGCACCGACGAACTCTCGCGGGTCCTGCCCGTTCTTCTCGGCCCAGGCCCAGGCGGCAAGGTAGTTCCACCGCGCCCCGCCGCTGGTCTTCGGGTTCGGCGTGATGACCTGAACGCCCTCCTTCACCAGATCGCCCCAGTCAGCGATGCCCTTCGGGTTCCCCTCGCGGACAAGAAAGACGATGGTGGAGGTGTAGGGCGACGAGTTGTTCGGCAGCCTCGTCTGCCAATCGGCAGGCAGTTTTCCCGCCTCGGCGATCCTGTCGATGTCCGAAGCCAGCGCCAGCGTCACCACCTGCGCCTCCAGCCCGTCGATCACCGCGCGGGCTTGGCTGCCAGACCCGCCATGGCTGACCTCAATCTGCGGGGCCTCGTTCCCTTGCGCCACCCAGTAGGCGCTGAAGGCTTCGTTCAACTCGCGGTACAACTCCCGCGTCGGGTCGTAGCTGACGTTCAGCAGGCTTTCTGCCTGCACCGGGGCCGGGGCAGAGCCCAGCGCAAGCAGCGCCACGGCAAAAGCCGAAAACGTGCCGCGCAGGCTGCGGGCCACGGGCCAGCCGGTCAGGCGGCGCAGGCCGTCGGCGATGGTGACGCGCCCATCCGGATGGGTCTTTGCGACAAGGCCCTGGGCCGTGATCGTGCCGGCAAGGGTGATGGTGGCAAGCATGGTCTTCTCCTGTTGCGGGCGCGCCTTGGGCGCTGCGGAAGGGGGGAAGGGCACAAGGCCCAGGACAGTGAGCGGGTGGGGCGCAAAGGTCATCACGACGCCCCCCCGAGCGGTTCGATGCGGGCCTCCCACAGGGCGCGGTCACGCCCGGCGAGAAGTTCGTCGGCGGCCTCGGCCGGCAGTTTGGTGAAGATCACCAGCGGGCTGCCGTTGACGCGGTGCGTCTGGCCCGTGCGGCGGTCGATGAGGCGGACGGCACAGGTCTGCGGCCGTGGCGTGCCGCGTGCGGCGGTCGCCCGTTCGGCCGGTCCAGTCAGGGCGGGCGAGAGTTTGGCGGCGAACATCGTGCTTCTCCTGCATGATCGGCGGGGCGCAATGTCCTGCATCCCGTCATGCCCTAAATAACGACATGATTGGTCGAGTATGGCAAAGGAAAATTCACGCTAAAGATGGTCGTCTTTATAGAATTTCCTTCTACGGCAAGTGCCTCGCACCCCGCTCCGATGGGCTGGAAAAGGATCGGTTTCGGCCCTACCCCGCGACCTGCCGTTGCCCGTGAAGGACCGGATCAGCCTTTTTCGCCAAGGACCTGCTGCTGCGCCTCACCCGAACGCAGCATGTCTTCAAGCGTCAGCGAGTCGATGATCAGAAGGTAGGACCAGAACACCTCGGCAAAGACTTTGCGGATACGGCAAGTCGCTTCGTCGGTGCAGTCTTCGCAGCGCTGATAGGCGCGACGCGACAGACAAGGAAGCGGCGCGATGGGTCCGTCGATCGCCCGCAGCAGTTCAGAGATCGAGATGTCGGTGGGCTTCTTGATCAGGCTATAGCCACCCGCCCTGCCCCGCGTCGATGCGATGACCCCCGCATTGCGCACCTCCAGCAGGATATGTTCCAAAAAGCGCTTCGGCGTCCCCGACCGCTTTGCGATCTCTTCGATCGTCAGCGGTTCGGGACGGCCATTGGCCGCCTCGTCGGCCAGCGTCAAAAGCGCCTTCAACGCGTATTTCATCTTCTGCGTGATCATGCTCCAGCGTTACGCCGCACAAAGTCGAGAATCAATGTCGACATTTATCCTTCCGGCCGGGCCACGGGCGCAGCGGGGCGCGGGACCTTTGATTAAGGCCACACAGGAAGGCCCGCCAGATACACGATCAAAACTATAGACAAATGATGTTTTTGATGCATGCTTCCGGGCATCGATCGCATGCAGCACGGCAGAAAGGGCGCTTTCATGGGTGAACTCGATCTCATCGACCGGAAGATCATCGCCGAATTGATGCGTGATGCGACGATGCCCATCGCTCAGATCGCGGAAAAGGCCGGTCTGTCGCAAACCCCATGCTGGAAGCGCATCCAGAAACTAGAGGCGACAGGAGTGCTCACCGCGCGCGTTGCGCTTGCCGACCCCGGGCGCCTCGGCTTCGGCCTCACCGTCTTTGTGGGGATCGAAGCACCCGACCACTCGCCCGACTGGCGTGCAGCCTTCGCCACAGCCGTCGATGCGATTCCCGAGATCATGGAAGTCTATCGCATGGCGGGCGAGTTGGACTACTTGCTGCGCGTCTCCGTCAGCGACATGTCCTCGTTTGATACGCTCTACAAACGGCTGACCGATTCCGTCCCAATCAAGAACGTCACCAGCCATTTCGCGATGGAACGGATGAAGTTCACAACCGCCTATCCGGTCGACACCCGCAACCGTTGACGCGGCCTCCGCCCCGGACAGGAAAACCCGGTCGGGCGCAGTCAAGGTGCCGGGCATCCGGTAAGGCCCGCCCTGTGCCCCGCGGAAGACTACCCGCGCGCAAGGAAGACCGCGCCGCAAGCAAACCTGAGTCAGTGCGGGGCCGGAGATGTGCGACTACCCTCTTTGCAGCCGCCAGTACGGCCCCGTCAGTCCTCTCATCCAATAACCGCAAGGTGCCCGTCAACGTCGCAAGGCACAGCTATTGGCAAGCCCAGTCGATGCACTTGCCTTGGAAAGGAAGATGCACATGGCATCAGGCACCCCCAAAACGCACGCCGCCGACAATAGGAAGGCAGTCAACAACGCTTGGCACAAGGCCCCTACCGACCCCAAGACGGACCCCGCCCTCAAGGTGCGCACATGACGGCCCAGCCTCTTGTCCCGTCTTATTCAGCACTAGGGGCGGCGTCAGCGAAGTGGCGGCCTGTCTTGCGCAAGGTAGGCGCTGTCGAACGAGGCCACGTCCTCCAGCCGGTCGCGATCCTCAAAGATCACCTGACCCTTGTGAAAGGTGACAAGGCCCTCTTCGCGGAGGTGGCGAAGAACCCGATTGACGTGAATCGCGCTCAGTCCAAGGGCGTCGGCCAGATGATACTGCGTCAGGGGGCAGGGATATCCCGACGTGTCGCCGATCCCCACAAGCTCAAGCCTCGCCCCAAGCTCCAGCAGCATATGGGCCACCCGCTGTTCGGCAGTCCGGCGACCGATATTGACAAGATGCTCCGCGACCATCGCCTCATCCCGCGCCGAGGCCCACAGAACGGCAGCAGCCATGCGCGGCACCCGTGTGAATGCATCCAGAATGTCGGTCGTAAGGACTTCGAACGCCTCGATCTGCGTCAGCGCCTCGACGCCATGATCAGAGGTCTGAAGAAGGATGCTGCGCAGGCCCAGAAAATCGCCCGGAACCTGAAAATCCACGATCTGCCGATCCCCTTCCGGCAGCATCTTGTAAGAACAGGCCCAACCATCGGTCAGAAGAAAGGCCGAGCCGGTTCTCTGACCCTCATGGATCATCTCATGCCCCCTCTGAAAGCGGCGGGACCGGCGATTGAACATCGCCAGATTGGTCAGGTCGGACTCCGACAGGACGGCATAGGTGGAAAGCTTCTGCGTGAACGCGTTTTGCGACTTCAGCATGGTATCTCTCCTGAATTGAAGAAAAGGGATCTCTGGCGCGACGGTGGGCCGAAGGGCGCACCGCCTTGCGAATGGCTATCGATTTGACAAAGCTGACTGCGCCCATGATCGTGCGATCCATAGGCGTCACCTCGCCTTGTACTGCATAACGCGATGGGGGGCTGATCCCACAATGACCGTTTATAATGACATCTCCGGCACCGCAGCGCTTGCCATCATCGAATCGCTTCTGCTGGCGCTGAATGATCACAAGGTCCTGCCGCAGAAAGAGATCATCGGCGTCCTGCAAGATGCCGTCGCAGCGCATGAGAACGCACCGCAGGTGCAAGAGGCGCTGAACAGGGTCGTCGCCGACCTGATCCACAGCATTCTGGCTGGCGGCAGCACGCTTCGGCCACAGTGACGTCCTCCGCCACCCGGCTCGGCATACAACGGGCAATGGCGGCGCACCCTGCATCAGGGCACCGCAATGGCCATCCATCGCTGTTGCAGAAGGCCCCAACCGGGATCGCCGCGCCGGTGGCGCAAGACATCGCCAAGAACCGGCCGCCCCAGACCTTGGCGCAGGCCGTCGCCCCGACGCACTTCTCGCGTCCCAGCAGCGCCACACCCGCCTGATGGCAAGACCCGCGGAACCAGCCGCTCCGCGCACCCCGCAGCCTCAGTCCTGAATGGACTCAAGGTAGAGAACCATCTCCAGAACGCGCGCCCGTGCGATGGCTTCTGATCCATAGAGCGCGCCACGGTCCTCGGCTTCGGCCCGGAAACGCCCGCCGAAAACCGGCATGGGATCGCCATGCGCGCGCACCACACTGCGCCCGTCGATGATTTGCACGACAGTCAGAAACGGAAACCGGCCCTCGTTGCGCACCGCCAATCCCGTCAGATCGGGGACAGGCGTGCGGAACATCCCGGCAATCGGCCCCTTCCCATCGGCGGCGTCGCCATGACAGGCCGCGCAGGCCGTCAGGTATTCCGCCTTGCCTACCGCGAATTCGTCCGCAGCGTTTTCCGCCGAGGCCGTCGAAACAAGGGCGGCAAGGGCAAGGGCTCCAAGACCGGGCGCGGAAAGCACCCGCAGACGACGAAAGCGCGACATGGAAGGACTCCGTTTCAGGATTGCGAGAGATGCAGGATGTGGCCTGCGCCCAGAACGCTCATTGACCGCAGGCAATGACACCGAGCCGCAGTAGAGGCAGTTCCCTGTCCCCCTGCCCGTGACCGCCGGGCGAAGGGCGTTGTCCGCAATCATTGATGACAGGTCACAACCCGCCGCACAGTTCAGCCTTCGCCGTCGCGGCCCCGGAAAGGCGCGGCCCCAACGGACCGCGTCTCGCCCTTAGCCATGCATCGAATGGAGCGATGAAGATGAAACAGACAGGCCCCGCCTCCATCGATCACGCGCCGCAGGTCATGGCCGAATGGTTGAACCTGCTCGAAGCCGATCTCGGCTGGCACGATCGCAGCCGGTCCTACCGTCTCCTGCGCGAGACGCTGCACGGCCTGCGCGATTTCTTGACCGTGCAGGAAGCGGCGGCACTGTCGGCACAACTGCCCCTGCTCCTGCGCGGGATCTTCTTCGAAGGCTGGATGCCCGCACGGACGCCCGCCCATCCGCGCACCGCGGACGCCCTCCTCGCCCGGGTCAACGGGGCCTTTGCGGATGATCCTCTCCTCGAACCCGACGTGGCGATCGGGGCGGTCTTCTCGGTCTTGCGCCGCAGGATCGATCCGGGGGAATACGATCAGGTCGCGCGGTCGCTGCGCCGTCCAATCCGCGAGCTTTGGCTATGACCATGCCGCAAGACCCCGCGCCCCAGAGTGCAACGCTTGCGGAAAAGGTTGCCTTCCTCTCTGCCCTGCCGGGGGTGGAGGAGGTCATCGAAACCCACATGGCCTTCGTCTTCCTGACCCACGACCAAGCGCTGAAACTGAAAAAGCCGCTGATGGTCGGCCATTCCGACTGCCGGACCTTCGCAAGCCGGGAAAGAGCCGTCGCCAAAGAGATCTGGCTCAACAAGGTCCTCGCACCGGGTGTCTATCTGGGCCGTCTGCCCCTGTGTCAGGGCGAGAAAGGGCTGTCGATCCGGGGCGACGGAACCGTGATCGACTGGCTGGTGCAAATGAAACGCCTGCCGCGCAGGCGGATGCTGGATGACATGATCCGCCACCGGCGCCTTCCCGATCCGGCGCAGATCGATGCGCTGACGACCGTCCTTGTGGCCTTCTACCGGCGGCAGACGGACAGACGACCGCCGCGACATCTCTACGCCCTGCACCTCGAACGCGAGGCCGCGGTCAACGACGCCCATCTAAGGGACCTTGCGGCGCATCTGCCCAACCCGGAAAATCTCCGCGTTCTGGATGTGGTCAACCGCAGCCTTCGCGCGCTTCACCCAGAAATCCTTGCCCGCGACCGGTCCGGGATGGTGGTGGAAGGACATGGAGATCTCAGGCCGGAACATGTCTGCTTCACCGATCCGCCTGTGATCTTCGACAGGGCAGAGGCCGCGCTTGAACTCCGCGCCGTGGATGTCTGGGACGAATGCATGTCCCTCGCCGCCGAAAGCGCCATGCTGGGCTATTCGGCGCTTGGCGGCAAACTTGCCGACGCCCTGCTTGCAGCAGGATTTCAACCGCCATCCCCGCGCCTGCTGATTGCCTATATCCAACTTCGGCTGGTGACGCGCGCCAGACTGGCGCTGGATCACCTGCGCGACACGCCCCCGCCCAAGCGGGAAAACTGGCCAAGAAAGGCGCAGCGCTATCTCGATGCCGCCGCCGCGCTCTGCGATGTTGACGGTGTCCCTGCCCTGCGCGACCTCTCCAACCCCTATCGTCCAGACGCCCGGCGGCTTGCGGAAGGTGCCGCCGAATACAGGGGGTGAGGGTGCGGTGATTGTCGGCTGTCCTTCGGAAAGCCGGGTACCGATCCCGACGGTCACGACAGGATCGATCCGCCCTTCAAACCCCGCGACGTGCCGCAGATGCACCAACCGCGCCGCAGTCGGCGGGATAGGACGCGGCACACCCGCAGGCTATGCCAACAGAACTGCCGGAAACCGCGCGTCCGCCGCAGCCCACACCGGAACTGTCCGACCACCGGACGCGACGACAGGCCGGGATCGGCACTCCACCGCTTCACCGCTCCAGCAGGCCCTCAGGCTTTCCCGGCTTCGGCGTAATGTCTGGCGCAGTCCTCTTCCCGACCCCGCACGACACGCCGCCCGGCAAGCGGACCGCGCGTCTCGGTGACAAGCGTGGCTTGCGCTTCGGGGCCAAGTCCCTTGTGGAAAAAGATCACCACCCAATCGCCCACACGCCCGAGGTCATGCGCAAGTGCCGTGTTCGAAAAGAGAAGCGTAAGGTGCCAGTCTCCGCGCCGCAGATGCAGCACGGGCAGCCAAGCCGCCCCTTCGGGGTTGGATCGGCGCGGCGCAATCAGCCGCAACTCGCCCGCCTGCGCCATCCGCCGATAGACCGCATCCGCCTCCAGCAAAAGCGAGACCGGCGGATGGGCCTCGGGATGCGCCGGACGGCGGGCAGACCGGATCGACCCAAGTCGCTGGGCCAGAGCGGCCAGAATGGCCTCCCTACGACGCTGCCCCAGCCCGGGCACCGTCATCGCCGGGCCCCGCAGGGCCGCCTCCAGTTCGTCCAACGTCTGGGCATCGAACAGCGACGCAAAACGATCGGCAAGGATCGGCCCCACACCGGGCAGGCTGCGGAACAGCCGTTCCGGCGCGGCCTCTCCCCTCAGCCGGTCCAACTGGTGCCACTGCCCAAAGGTCAGCATCTCGACAATCGCGGCGGCGATCCCTTCGCCGATGGTGGGCAAGGCGATCAGCCCGTCCCTGCCCCCCGCCTCATGGATCTCGCGCAGGGGGCGGTCCATCGCCTCGATCCTGTCCGCAGCCATACGATAGGCGCGGATGCGGAACCCGTCCTCTCCCTGCGCGGCCAGAAGATCAGCAAAGGATCGCAGATTGCCCGCGATCCTGACGTGCTCCAGAAGGGCGCGTCTCGCGCCGCCGCGCCGCCCGGTCGACGGCCCCGCCGCCTTGGTTGGATCGCTGTCCAAACCCTCGGCCATGCCCCGACCGACCTAGCGGGACAAAAGGATGGGCAAGTCGGCGTGATCCATCAGGTCGCGCGTCACCGCCCCGACCAGCAGATCGTAGATCTGCGAATGACCGAAGGCCCCGGTGACCAGAAGCTCTGCCTCCCGTTCGCGGGCAAAGCGCACAAGGGCGTCAGGCAACCCGTCACTGCTGGACAGCTGATCCGCAGCCTCCACCTTGAAACCTGCGCGATCAAGCGCCGCCGCCAGATCGTCCCGCCCGCTTAGCCCGCGCGCGACCTCGCTCGCCCGCCCATGAAACGACACCAGCGCGATCTCGGCACCGGGTGCCGCAAGCCTAAGCGCGTCATGCGCCGCCCGGGTCGCCTCGCGCGTATCGGTCCAGCCGATCACGATCCGCCGCGCCGGGGCCCGCAGCTGCGCCTCCTTGCCCATGATCAGCGCCGGGCGGCCCGACTCGCGCACCACGCGCTGCGCCAAAAGCCTGCCATCCGGCGAACGATCCGCCGTTGCCCCCAGAATGACCACATCCGCGCCCCGTACACCGCCCACCACAAAGGGCTCCGCCCCGTAAAGATCCCCCTGCGCGCGAAACTCGCCCTGCAGGCCGTTCCGGCGAAGGGCCTCGTTGAAAACCGTGCGGATCTTGCCCGCCTCCTTTTCCTCCCACTCCAGCATGGAGGCGAAATAGACCGCCTCTCCACCCAGACCGTTCGCCCAGATCACCGGGCTGAAGGGATGCAGCGCGATGAGATGGGCGTCGAAGGCCAGCGCGACATCCGCCGCCCGGTCGACAAGCCAAGCCGCCTCTGCCGCGTCGAACAGAACGACCCCCAAGGTGCGAACCGACATGATGCTCCCATTCCTTTCCTGATGACGCCCCGGCACCCCGATCCTTACGGAACCGCCGCGTCCGGCGGATGCGTTCCGCCCGCGCCGAGGATGAGCGTTCCCCCCCCGGGCCGCATTGACCGCCGTCATTTCACGTCAGGCCGGCCAGCCTATCGGTTGCACGAAGGTTGCGAATTCATGCCGGGCCAATCCAAGGGCGCCCGCGATCGCCTCGCGGCTGATCCCTCCGACAAGGCAGGTGCCCAGTCCGCGCGCCGCAGCAAAAAGATAAGCGTTCTGCGATGCCATCGCGGCATCGACCATCGCGTATAGCTGCTGCTGGTCCGCCGGACCCGCCGCCTTCAGGCGGCGCAGATCAGACACGAAGATCAAGCAGACCGGCGCCGTCGCGACAAAGGGCTGCGGTGAAAGCTGCGCGCGAATGTCTTCGGCCTTCCAGACCCGCGCCGCTGCGGCATCCGGTTCGAAAACGACGACCCCGTCCTCGGTCGCAGCATGGACGATCAGGTCGGCAGCGCCGCGCCAGGACGGTACCGTGTGCAACCCTTCCTTCGGCCGGTTGATCCCGAAGACAGCCCAGAGCAGTTCGGCCAAAAGCGCGGGATCGATCTTCCGGTCGCTGAAGGCCCGCACCGACCGGCGCTGCCGCAAGGCTTCCGTCACCGTCAGCTCGGGCGGCGTGGCGGCCGGAATGCCCTTGGCCGACAGCGCAAAGATCGGACCCGCCGTCAGCAGAAGGCTGCGACGCGACAGCGGCAGGTTGTTTGCGGGCGGGATCTGCAGCATGGGCGCCCCCTCCTCGTCCGAGGCTCTGTATTCCCCCACAATCTGGCGTGGCGAAGGCCGCTCTGTCATTGACCGCCATCATTCCCCGCAAGCAGCCTGCCAAGGCCAAGGTCAAGCCAAAGCAGCACACCGCTCCGGTTCAGATGGTCGGTGTCGAAGTAGTGGCGCGGGTCGGGTATCGCGCCGGAATGATCGATGATCGGCACGTCCAGACGGTGGGACAGCGCCGCCAGACCGGGCGCAAGCCCCGGCAATTCGGGCAAGGCCGCCCGAAACCCCTCCGGCAGCGGCGGGCGCAGCAGCACCACGCGCGCGCCCTGTCCACGCGCCAGCAGGACCATCGCCTCCAGATCCTGCAACCCCCGATCAATCCCCCGATCCGCGCCGCCCGCAGGATAGAGAAAGGCCACCCGCGACCGGATCGCGGTGGCCGAAGGCCGGGGCGCGCTGTTGAACCGGTCGGCCACCGTCCATGTCGGGGCGGCAAAACGGCGACGGTCGTTGATCCGGGCGAACCCTGTGACCTGCGCCAGCCATGTCTGCCACGGCAGGCCGCGCGCAACGGCCCGGGCCAGAACCCGCGCCGTCCGCGCATCCGCCGGAATCTTCGGCAACAGATCATCATCCGCCAGCCGATCCTCGTTCCAGCGGCGGTCGGCAAAACCGAACTCGTCCAGCACGATCAGAACGGTCCCGCTCCGATGGTCGATGAACCAGCGCTCCGCGATCAACCGCAGGACAAACGGCCCCACACCGGGCGCAGCAAGCACTTCGGTCGTTTTCCCCGTGCGCGCCGCAATCAGGTCCGGAACATCGGCCGTGCCCAGCGGGATCGCATGCGACGCCCCAAGGATCAGCCAATCCACCTCTTCCGGTGCGGTCGTCATCGCCAAAAAGGGGGTCTGCACCGCCCCGGCCCGCAGCATTCGATCCGACCAGACGAACAGGCCGCAGTAAAGTCCCCCGCCCAGCAGAAGGAACAGCACGATCCGCCAAGGATGCCATGTCTCAGAACCCGGCATAGATGAACTCCGCCCCCTGCCAGCGCCCCGCCAGCAGCAAAAGCGCAAGCGCCGCGTAAAACCCGGCCCAGCGCAAGGGCAGCGGCCAACCTGCAAGCCGTTCCGCTATGCCGCGCGGTCCCGCCGCCGCCTCGCCCAGAAACAGCAGCCCGACCAGACCGGCGCAGAGCAGATGGTCCGACGTATAGGGATGCGACAGGATCAGGGTCGGCAGCTCCCGCAGGCTCTGCCCGATGCGCCGCAGCAGCGTCACGCCCGCCTCTACACTGTCGGCGCGGAAAAAGACCCAAGCCGACAGGATCAGATGGAAGGTGACAATCCCCCGAAGGATGCGCGTCACAGTGCGTTCCGGGGCGGGAACCACCGTCTCCACCACCACGAAAACGCCATTCAGCGCCCCCCAAAGGACGAACCCCCAGCCGACGCCATAGCCCAGCCCCGCGTGCCACATCCCCGACAGCAGGAAGACGAACATCACGTTCAGGATCTGCCGCGCCCGCCCCTTCCGGCTGCCGCCAAGGGGGATGAAAACGTAGTCCCGGAACCAGTTGCCAAGGGTGATGTGCCAGCGCCGCGCCCAGAACTCGGTCACGGTCGATGCCAGATAGGGCCGGTCGAAATTGCGCGACAGGCGCAGCCCGACAAAGGCCGACAGGGCGATTGCAATGTCGCTATAGCCCGAGAAGTCGCAATAAATCTGGAACGCGAAGGCATAGACGGCCAGCAGCAGATCGACCGGCGCCGCGAATGCGGGCTGTGCGAAACCGGCAGCGACGATCGGAGCAAGGCTGTCGGCAATCACCACCTTCTTGACCAGTCCTGTCATCAGATAGGCCAGACCCAGCGTTGCAAGTCCCGGTCTAAGGGCGATGTCGCGGAACTGCGGGATCAGGGTCCCCGCCCGCTCTATCGGACCGGCCAGCAGCTTCGGAAACCAGACAAGATGCAGCAGGACATCGGACCATCCGCCCCTCCCCTGCCTGCGCCCCCCGTCCACGATCACGGCGATGGCCGTGAACACAAGGAAGGAAAGCCCCGGCGGCGCCCCCGGGTCCGGAAGGCGCGCAAGCTCGAAGAACCGTGCCCAGGCCAGAAGGGTCACAAGCGCGACGATGCCCATACCCCTGCGCCCCGGGGCGGCGGTGGCAAGGGTGACGGCACCGACACCGCCCAGCCAGACCAGCCGCATCACGTCCGACGCGCCATAGAACCACAGGCTGACCAGACCCAGCCACAGCCGCCTCGCCCGGACCGGCAGCAGACGCACTCCCGCAAGGACAAGGGCAAGGAACAGCCAGAATGTGAGGTCCGTGTAGGACATGGCCTAGTAAGAGGCACCTCCCGCCCGCAATTCCGGGGGGATGGCGTCTATCGGAATGCCCGCATTCACGACAAGGTAGTCAGCCAGTTGGTCCCGCTCGGCCTCCGTGAGGGGAATCTCCACATGGCTGGGCTTGCTCATCGTGCCCAGCCATGCCTCCTTCTCCCGTGCCTGCGTCACGACCACCGTGACGATATGGCAGGACTGACAGCGCTCCAGCGTCATGTCGCGCCCGTCCGGCGGCAGTGCGGCGGGATCATCGATCGGTCCGGCATAGGCCAGATAATCCGCCAAGGTGCGGGCCTGCCAGTCATCCAGCCCAGTAAGCCCCGGAAGACCCTCGCCCGTGATCCGCGTCAGCCAATCCTCGGCAGTCTGTGAGGTGGCAAGCATTTCGGCCAGCGACGGCTCCGCCGCCAATGCGGCGGCCAGCATCGTCCGCCCGCCTTCGGGCATGAAGGCGAAGTAATCCTCCTGCGCAGGGGCCGCGCCCGCAAGCAGCAGAAGCGGCGGCAGGACAAGCAACCCTGTCCTCATTCTTCATCCTCCGGTCAGAACCGCAGCTCCGGCGGCACCTCATCCAGACGCATCGGCAGATTGATGGCCGAGTAATCGGCGAAGATCGCCCGCTCGCCCTCGGTCATCGGGATCGCGGCATGAAAGGGCGAGGCAAAGACCGACAGCCAGCCCTGCCGATCGCGCCGCTGCATCAGGTATCCCGAAAACAGCGAATGGCAGGACTGGCACTGCGCAAGGGCCATGTCGCGCCCGTCGCGCGGCAGGTCGGCTACCGGGTCCAGCCCGGCCTGCACCGGGGCGATGTGCGCCAGATAGGCGGCAAGGGTCGCCGCCTCGCGTTCCGTCAACCCCGATCCGGCCAGCGCAGCGCTCCATTCCGCCGCGCTGCGCGTCTCGGCCAAGGCGGCCTGTTGTGCCCGGCTGTCCGGAAAGGCGCGGGCAAAGATCCCGCGCCCGCCATCGGGCAGGAACCCAAAGGGATCCCCATTCCCGACCGCCGCCGAGGCCAGCGGCACAAGCATCAAGGCCATCATGAATCGCCGCATCGTTCCATCCCCGCAAAGTCGAAAACCGGAACCGGCAGGGGATCGGCCGCCACGCATCCCGCAAAGCCATTGCCGCGCATCCTGTCCAACGCGACGACCGTCGCGTCATCGACATATTCCTCGCCACAGACGGGGCAGATCATTGCGGGAATGTTGCGCAGCACGACAAGCCCGTCGCCCTGCCAGAAGGCAGTGCTGATCCGCGCCTCCCGCAGCGGGCTGTCCGTGCAACGGTCGCAGACGATCCGCTGTGCCATCGCGCCGGACTGGATCGGCGCGGCATCCATGTTGCTGCAAGCGTGCTTCATGACCCTAGACCATCGTCTTCGCGGCGGCCACGATCCGCGCCGCATCCGGCCGCATCCACTTGAACATCTCGGGCGAGGCAGGCGGCGGCGCATCGGGAAAGGCGATCCGGCGGAACCGCGCGCCCTCCACGTTCTCGGCGCAGCGGGCCACGACCTCGGCCGCAGGGCCCAGCGTGTAATAGGTCTGGTCCACCGCCAGCAGGCGCTTGGTCTTCGCAACCGACGCGACCAGCGTTTCGGTATCCATCTGCTTCAGGACGCGCAGATCGATCACCTCCACCGACATGCCCTCGGCACCCAACTGCGCCGCCGCCTCCAGCACATCGGGCATTCCCCCGCCCGATCCGACAAGAGTGATGTCCGTCCCCTCCTGCCGCACCGCCGCCTTGTCGAGCGGCACCTCATAGGGCTCGTCCGGCACCTCTTCGGACAGCATCCTCAGACCTGCGGGATAAAGATAGACCACCGGATCGGGACTGCGCAGCGCGGCATGCATCATCCCCTTCGCGTCATACGGGGTCGAGGGGATCACCGTCCGCACGCCCGGAATGTGCATATAGGTGGAATCGATCTCGTAATCCGAATGCTGCCCGGCAAAGCCCGGTGTCTGGCCCGTCATCTCCATCACAAAGACGATCGGCAAGGACGCCTTGCCCCCGGTCATGTGGCGCAGCTTGCCCGCATGGTTCTGGATCAGTTGGAACGGCATCCCTGCCCCTTGGTAGGGGATGTAGGTCGCCGCCCGGGACCCCGCGAGACCCGCCCCCAGCACAGCCGACGCCATCCAATTCTCGTCGATGCCCGTGTTGACCACGCGCTTGCGCCCGAACTCCGTTTCCAGATTTATCACCGGCATCCCGGCATTCGACGCCACCGGCGGCGTCAGTTCAAAGATCCAGACCATGGCCGGATCGGCCCGCATCTCGGCCTGCACAGCCTCCAGAACGGAATACATCCATGTCTTGACGGTCATCCTGTCCTCCTGACGTTCACGCGATCTGGCGGGGAAGGACCGCGCCTTCCGCAAAGACATGCAGCAGCCCGTCCTCGGGCTTGCAAAGCGGCTGTTCGGCCGCCCAAGCAAAGGCTTCGGCCACCTCGGCCTTCACCTCCGCCTCCAAGGCATCGGCCCCAGGCGCATCCAGCACGCCCCAATCGATCAGCGTCTTGCGGGCGATGTCGACCGGATCACGCTGCATCCATGCCCGCACCTCGCGCTCGGGCCGGAACGAGGTGATGGCCAGCGGATCATATCCGAAGGCACCCAGCTTCCCGACCTCGGCCCCCGGCGCACCCCAGTGGTTGTAGTAGCGATAGGTCTTGGCTTCGATGAAACTGGGGCCACCGCCCGCACGGGCGCGATCCACGGCCTCCTTCGCTGCATTGTAGACGGCAAAGACATCCTGCCCGTCCACGACCCGCGCGGGTATCCCATAGGCGCGGGCGGCATCGGCGATATCGGTATGCGGGCTGGAATAGCTGTAATGGGCGTATTGGTGATAGAGGTTGTTCTCCAGCACATAGATGAACGGCAATTGCAGCATCCGCGCGTTGTTCAACGCGGAATGGAAATGCGGCGTCGCGTAGGTGCCATCCCCGCCAAAGACCACCGCCACCTGATCGGACCCCCGCGCGCGAAAGGCAAAGGCGGATCCCGTGGCGATCACATGGCCCGGCCCGATCATCCCATCCGCCCCCATGAAGCCGACGGCAGGGTCCGAGATATGCATCTCGGCCGCGTACCCACCGTTCAGCCCGGTCGAACGGAAATCCATCTCCGCCTGCATCCGCTTCATGTCCACGCCCTTGGCCAGCGCGTGCCCCGAAGGCCGATGCGTCGAATAGACAAGGTCGATCTGATCGAAGGGGCCGTCGTTGCGCAGCGCGGCACAGACGCCCGTCGCCACCGCCTCCTGCCCGGCATAGAAATGGTTGTAGGCGCGGTATTGCGGATCGCTCAGCATCCGGTCGGCCATCGTCCGTTCGTGCCAGCGGATGCGCAGGATCGTGCGCAGCATGTCCCTTAGGCGATCATCGGACAGATCCGTCGCGAAATAGCCGATCTGCCCGTCCGCCCGTGCCGCCGTCGCGGAAAACCCCGCGACCGCACCGGCAAGACCCGCCACCCGAAGAAAGCCGCGCCGCGTAAGCCCCTCTCCACTCCCATCCTCATGCGTTGCCGACATGGCCAATCCTCCCATGGGTTCGTGTTCCCGTCATTCTCCACCAGTCCGGCCCTTCTGCATTGTCGGCGATCAACGCAGCCCTCCGCCGTCCAAGAAAGAGGCGCCCGACCACCGTCATCACGCCGCGCAGCACCCCCGCCAAAGCCTTGGCCGACGGACGGGTCCAGTCCGGGGCGCGCGCCATCGCGGCCACCGACAGGGGCGGCACGATCAGCGCGATCACCCCGCCGCCAACCGAAAGCAGGGCCGGGCCCGCGCCGACCGGTCCCGCCAGCATCCGGACCAGCCCCGCGATCACGCAGGCCCAAGCCGTGACAAGGACAAACACCAGCACAAGGGTCAGCAGCGCCGACTGCATGACCCGCTGCAGCCCGGGCATTGGACTCACTCCTTGCGGCGCAGGATCAGACCAAGGATCAGCCCGAAACCGACAATCCCCAGCAGGCCGGCAAGGGCCTGTCCGGGGTGGTCGCGCACGGCGTGTTCGACGCGCGCCTCGACCTTCGCGACCCTTTCTCGCAGCTCATGCAGCAGACGGCGCCCGTCGCGGATCAGGTCCTCAGACCCTGCCTCCAGCTCCGCGCCGATCTCATCGGCCCGGCCAACGCCATAGCTGCCGAGTCTGCGGGCCAACTGCAGGGCCGCACGGCGCAGCTCTGCCAGTTCGGGATCGCCGGACAGCCGCCCGGCACGGGCATGATCGGGTTTGACAGCATCGTCCGGCATCTTGCCACCCTCCATCTTCGTCTTCGGTGATTGCCCATCCAGCCTGCCACGCCATAGGCGCGGGGCATTGACGGCGGACAATCCCGCAGCCTGCGGATGGAACAGACCGCGCCCCGCAGCATTGTCCCCCGTCAATGAGACAGGCCGCAGCGCGCTGCAGAATAGGAAACTGCAAGGCGGTCAGGATCGCGTTCGAGGTCGAAGGTTTCAGCCCCCCTTCCTCCGATGGCCCCTTGCACGCCGCCGTCTGCCGGGCGCGATTGCCCCTCTTCCCCCTGCTGACGGCATCCCCAAAAGGAGACAGCGATGCCCGAATCCACCCCGACCCCGACCAAGCGCGACGTCCTTCCGGCGTTCCGCAACACCTCCCGCCCCGATACCCCCCGGCTCGGCATCCTCAGGGACGAAATCGACCGCCTTTTCGATCTGTTCAGCCCCTTCCCTTCCGAAGGGACGGCGCTTGCAGGCCCGCGCGGCTGGACCACCGCCTTTCCGGCGATGGATATGGCCGAAAGCGCCGATGCCTACGACCTGTCCATCGAACTGCCCGGTCTGGGCGCCGAGGATGTGGAGGTCAGGCTCAAGGACGGGACGCTGGTCGTAAGCGGCGAGAAATCCGACGAACACAAGGAAAACCGTGCAGACCGCCATCTGAGCGAGCGGCGCTGGAGCAGCTTCCGCCGCAGCCTCGCCCTGCCGACGGATGCCGATCCGGCCCGGATCGAGGCGACCTTCGCCCGCGGGGTGTTGAAACTGCACCTGCCGAAATCGCCCGCGGCACTGGCCTCGGAAAAGACCATCCCGGTGAAGGAGTCCTAGGGACGAGATGGCCATCTATCGCGACCGTGCCGATGCGGCAGAGCGTCTGATCCCGCTTCTGCCTGCGACCGTCGATCGGAACTGGATCATCCTCGGGCTGGCCCGTGGCGGCATCCCGATCGCGGCACGGATCGCCAAGGCTCTCGGCGCGCGGCTTGATGTGCTGATCCTGCGCAAGGTCGGCGCGCCGGGCAATCCGGAACTCGCGCTCGCCGCCGTCACCGGTCCGGGTCCGGAACGGATGGTCGTGAACGACGCGGTGCGGACCTTCCACCGCCTCTCCCTCGACGATGTCGCCCGCCTCAGCGCCCCGGCTGTGGCAGAGGTCGCGCGCCGCCGAAAACTCTGGCTGGACGACGCCCCCCAACCAAGCCTGCAAGGACGACATGTCCTCCTCGTGGATGACGGGATAGCGACCGGAACCACCATGCGTGCCGCCATCCGCATGGTCCGGTATCTTGGCGCGGCGCAGATCGGCATCGCGGTGCCTGTCGCTTTGGGAACCTCGCTGCGCGACCTGCCCGCCGACATCGCGCCCGTCCTCTGTCCGCACCCATCCGATCCCGCTCCCGGCGTCGGCGCGGCCTATGCCGACTTCCCTCAGGTCACCGATCAAGAAGTTCGCGATCTGATAACAAAGGCACCTGACCGCCCCGCGCAATGATCGGCGCCAAAGCGACATTTCAAACACAAGTTATCCTTAGGGTTTCCGGGTGCTAAGGTTTACCCCTAAGCTTCCTGCCAAACCTGTAAGGATGCAGATGATTTCTCCGAGAATCCTCGTCGTGGACGATGACCGCCAGGTGCGCGCATTGTTGCGCGCCGGTCTGATGCAAGAAGGCTGGACCGTATTCGAGGCCGCCAACCGCGATGAAGTCTTTGACGTGATGACATCAACGAATATCGATGTGATCACGCTTGATCTCTGCCTACAGCACGAGGACGGGCTTTCCATTGCGCGCGAACTCAGGGCCTTCCGCAATGTTCCCATCCTGATGCTCACCGCCCGGGCCAACCCTTTCGACCGCGTCACAGGTTTGGAACACGGTGCCGACGACTACGTGGTCAAGCCCTTCCTCATCCGCGAGGTGGTACTGCGCATCAAGAAACTGCTGGGAACCTACGCCCAGCCGCTTCTCCAGTCCAATCCGGTCCGGTTCGACCATTCCACCTTCGATCCCAATCGCGGCGTCGTCGAAGGGCCGGACGGGGCCATGGTCAGCCTCACCGCACATGAACAAAAGCTTCTGCAGCTCTTCGCGCTGAACCCGAACCGCGTGCTCAGCCGGGACGAGATCACCAATGCCCTGACCGGGCGCGAATGGTCGCCGCTCGATCGGACGATCGACGTGCATATCGCGCATCTGCGGCGCAAGCTGGGTCAGCTTTCGACCATTCCGCAACTGATCCGCTCCGTGCGCGGCGTGGGCTACGTCTTCGCGGCCGAGGTCAGGCCCGCCGCCTGACCGCAGAACAGCGCTTCGCGCGGGCCGTCAGGCATGCTCCTTCCTGTCATGGACGGCCCACCGGTTCATCAAGGCTCCGCAGGGCCTCGGATCGTGTGATCATCGCCTACCTGCGGAATCATCGCGGCCCGGGCCGCTCTCCCCGTCACAAGGGACAGCGGGCATCAGCCCCGCCCAGACCCGCGCTGCGCGGCGGAAAGGCAGCGCCGCACGGCGAAGGCAAGGTCCTTCAAGCTATAGGGCTTGGCAAGAATCTCCGGGATATCCGCCGGTTCGTCATCGCTGCGATAGGCCGCCGAGGCGTGACCCGATGTCAACAGCACGGCGATGCGCGGGTTTTCTCGGCGCAGCGCCGTCGTCAGCTCTATCCCCGACGGGCCGCCCGCAAGGATGATGTCCGAGAACACAAGGTCGACGCCCGCACCGCTCGCGATATGCGTTAGCGCCGCCTGCGCGTTGGATGCCTCGGCCACCACATAGCCCAAGGCCTCTAGGCGCTGCAGCGCCGTTTCGCGGACCAGCGGGTCGTCCTCAACGACCAGAACCGTCTCGCCATCCCCCAAAGGCACCTCGCTGTTCTGCGCAACGACCGGCGCGTCCTCGCCCTCGCACAAGGGAAGAACCATGATGGCCTTCGTCCCAGCGGGCCCCGTTTCGATGCGGAAGGTCCCCCCCGCCCGCCCCGCCGTCGCGATGACGCTGGCAAGGCCAAGACCGGATCCCATCCCGCGCGGTTTCGTCGTGAAGAAGGGTTCGCCCGCCCGGGCGGCGATGCTGGGCGGAATGCCCGGGCCGTCATCGGCGACCGTGATCCTGACAAAGCCACCATCGGGATCGCCGCCTTCCTTTGTCACAAGCGTCTCCAGTCGTCCGACCTGCCGCGTCGAAATGACGATCCGCCCCCCATCAGGCTGGGCGTCGCGGGCATTGACCACAAGGTTCAGGATCGCCGCGTCGATCTCTGCCGGATCGGCATGGATATGCGCCCCCTCGCTGCCCGGCTGGAACTGCAGCAGGATCTCGTCCCGCAGGACCCTCCGGTAGACATCCCATGTCTGGCCCAGATGCGCGTCCAGATGAAAACGGACCGGCAGCCCGCCATGCCCGCCCGCCAAGTTCAGCAACCGCTTGTTGAACCCCGCTCCCATCAGCGTGGCCTCCATCGCATTGGCCAGCAAGTTGCGCGCGCCGTCATCCGCCACCTTCGGCAGCGCAAGCTCCAGATTGCCCAAGATCACGCTGAGGATATTGTTGAAATCATGGGCAACCATGCCGGCCAGACGTCCAACCGCCTCAAGCCGCTGCGACCGCGCCAAGGCCTCCACCATCTGGCGCTCCTCCGTGCGGTCCACAAGCAGGCCGATCGCATGACGCGGCTGCCGATCCGCGCCCGTCCCCGCGAACAGCACGCGGGACTGAACCCGCATGCAGCGTTCAACGCCGTCCACGACGGGCCATACCTCCAGATCAAAGATCCCGTCCCCTTTAGGATCAAGCGCGCGCGCCCGGGCCACCCGACAGGCCTCCACATCCCGGACCCGCAACAGGTCCAACCATGCCGCATCCGTCTTGGGGATCCCCTCGCGCGAGATCCCAAGCAGCTTGAGATAGGTGTCCGACAGCACGGTCGCGCCCGTGACAAAATCGTGTTCCAGCAGCCCGACCCCAAGCGCCGAAGCGATGTCCTGAATGCTTTCGCTGCCGTAGCGATGGTAGATGCCTTGGTCATCTTCCGTTTCCGCGCTGTCTGACAGCGAGACGGCGACCAGTCCGCGGCCCGCCTCTACCGGCCAGACCTTCCAGAACACAAGGCGATCCGGTCCACCCGGCGCTGATTGCACGCGATCCGATCCGGAGGCGGCCTTACCCAGCGCCGCCGCCGCCACCGCCGCAACCCACCCCGCCGGCCGATCCCCAAGCCCCGTCCCGGCCGCCTGACCGATCAGGGCCACCCCATCAAGACCAAGCCGCCTTTGCCAGCCCATCGACGCCGAAACATAGCGCGCGTCGCCGTCGAAAACGGCCAGCGCGACGGGCGCCTCTGCGATCAGGCTGTTGATCCAATCGGGCGGCAGTCGCGCCTCCGCACCGCCCATGTCACGTCCAGTCGGCATGCCATCCGCCTCCCAAGACTTGGAACAGTCAGGTTCATGGGGGAGGATACATTAACAAATATAAACAATTCTAGACGTGATTTTGTTCTCCCCGCGCTGGCAAACTTAACCCGTGATCGCTTGTTCCACCACGTTTTTCACCGCCTTCGTCACCAGCAGCAGGAGCCCTTGATGTGCCCGTCTCAACCGGTCGACACGCATGAAAACTCTGCCTGCCCGGATTGCCCGGCAGCAAGATCCGGCCCGTGCCAGTGGCTGGAGTCAGACCTCCGCGACAGCATGGCGGCAGTCAGCAGCTACCGCTTCTTCAATCAGGGCGAAGCAATCCTTCCCGGCGGTCAGGTTCCGGCATGGGTCGGCACCGTCCTGTCCGGTCTGGTCAAGATCACGACGATCGACGAACAGGGCAACGAACATGTCCTCCAACTCCTGCATCCCGGAGCGATGATCGGTGATCCCTTCGGCTCCGCAGCCCCGTTCTCCTATGACGCCGCCACCGATGCCCGGCTCTGCCTGACCCCGCGCAATGCGATGAAAGAGGCCTTCGACCGCAACCGTGATGCCTATGCCGCCCATCTGCGGATCGCCATGCGGCAGCAGTTAGAGCAGCACTTCGCCCAACTCGCCCTTCGCGGCCGCAACTCGCTGCAGCGCGTGGCCTATTGGATTTCCACCCAGACCCCGGACTCCGGCAGCGACCGCGTGCTCTCCGTGCGCATCCTCCTGTCGCGCCGGGATCTGGCCTCCCTTCTGGAAATGACGGTGGAAACCCTCTCCCGCAACCTGCACCAACTTGCGGACCGGGGGCTGATCCGCATCGTGACACCGCACCGGCTGGAAATCGTGGATGCCGCCCGTCTGCGCCTGCTGGCCCGGGATCAGGATGCGCGGCTGAAGAACACCCTGCTCCGGCATGGCTGGGAATGGGGCGCGCGCGCGGTCAACCTGCCGCGCTACATCCCCAGACTCGCCGGTCGCACAGGACCGCCGATCGGGACCTGACTGCGACCCGCCGCGCCATGATGGCCGACAATGCCGATCCCATCGCCATCAGCCATGGTCGGATCGACCGATCCGAAGCCACAGGGTTCATCATGCGCCTTCCCACCCGCGTCCTCTGCCTCGCTGCCCTTTCCCTGTCCGCCTGCGCCGCGCCCGGGCATTACCCGCTCAGCGGCGAAACCTGCAGCCCGGACGACCCGGTGCAGGAGTTGAACGAATGCGACTTCAGGATGATCAACTTCCTCCCCGCTCCGGCCACGCATCCGGCGGCACCATCCGACACCATGCCGCCGCGCCTCTGACACCCCCCGCGCCCCGGCAAGGTGAGGACGTGGCCCCTCCCCCTTGCGTTTGCGCTTGATCAAGGCGGGGCCGCGACGACCGGCTATCCTGCCCGCTCAAAGGAACGGGACATGTCGCACGCCACCACCGTCATCGAGGCGCGGGGTCTGACCAAGACCTACCGGAACGGTGCCGCCGAGGTGCGCGCCCTGCAGGACGTCGATTTCGCGGCGCAACAGGGGGAATTCGTCGTCGTGCTCGGTCCCTCGGGCTCGGGGAAATCCACCTTCCTCAACATCCTCGGCGGGATCGACCGCGCGACATCCGGTGCTGTCCTCTTCGCGGGGCAGGACATCACGACCTTCAACGAACAGGCCCTGACGCGATATCGGCGCGATCACGTGGGCTTCGTCTTCCAGTTCTACAATCTCGTCCCCAGCCTCACCGCTCTCGAGAACGTGGCACTGGTGACCGAAATCGCCGCAAACCCGATGCGGCCCGAAGAGGCGCTCGACATCGTCGGCCTCTCCGCGCGGCACGGGCATTTCCCGGCGCAACTGTCGGGCGGCGAACAGCAGCGCGTCGCCATCGCCCGCGCCATCGCCAAACGTCCGGACCTTCTTTTCTGCGATGAACCGACCGGGGCGCTGGACAGCGCGACGGGCGTTCTTGTCCTCGAGGCGCTGGTGGAGGCGAACAGGTCCACCGGGGCGACGACGCTGATCATCACCCACAATGCCGGCATCCAGCAGATCGCCGACCGCACCCTGCGCTTTGCGGACGGTCGTATCGTGGACGAGTTGCGCAACGCCACCCGCAAACGCCCGGATCAGGTGTCATGGTGATCCCGCCCCTCCGCCGCAAGGCGCTGCGCGACCTGCGCAGGCTCTGGGCGCAGGCATTGGCCATTGGCCTCGTGCTGGCGGCGGGCGTGGCGACGCTGATCCTCGGCAATGGGGCCCACCGGGCCCTGTCCGACACGCGCGACCGCTATTACGCCGACTACCGCTTTGCCGATCTGTTCAGCGACGTGGTGCGCGCGCCCCTCGCGCTGGTGGACGACATCCGCGCCATCGACGGCGTGATCCAGGTGGAGCCGCGCATCGTGAAACTCGCCCGGCCTGAGATCGCGGGACTGGCCGAACCGGCCTCGGTTCTTCTGGTTTCCCTTCCTGCACAGCTTGGGCTGAACCAGTTGCATCTGCGCAAAGGACGCCTGCCACAGCCCGGCACAGCGAACGAGGCCGTGGTGTCGCAGGATTTCGCCACAGCGCACGGCCTGCAAACCGGCACGCGCCTCACGGTGGTGATGAACGGCAAGCGCCGCGCGCTCTCGATCACCGGGATCGCCCTCTCGCCCGAATTCATCTATGCCCTCGGCCCGGGCGAGATGATGCCCGATGCGCGCCGCTTCGGCGTCGTCTGGCTGCCGCGCCCGGCCCTTGAACAGGCCTTCGACTTGAAGGGAACCTTCTCGAACCTCGTGCTGCGGCTGGCACCCGGCATGCCCGAACAGCGGGTCATAGCCGCGCTTGACCGCATCACCGCCCCTTTCGGCGGCGGGGGGGCTACCGGACGCGGCGATCAGCTGTCGCACGCCTTTCTGGATGCGGAACTCAAACAGCTCGGGGCCATGGTCAAGGTGCTGCCGCCCATCTTCCTGCTGGTTGCCGCCATGCTCGTCCATATGACCCTGTCGCGCCTCATCACCTTGGAACGCGAACAGATCGGCCTGCTCAAGGCGATCGGCTATACCCCGCGCCAGATCGCGGGGCATTATCTGGAATTCGTCCTGCTCATCGCTGCCGGGGGGATCCTCGTCGGTTTCGCGGCGGGCGCCTGGCTTGGCGCGGGCCTTGCCCAGCTCTATGCCCGCTTCTTCTCTTTTCCCTTCCTCGTCTTCGGCACCGATCCGCGCGTCTACGGGCTGGCCGCGCTTGTCACGGCGCTTGCCGCGACGGCCGGCGCGCTGCAATCGCTGCGTTCGGTGCTTGCCCTGCCCCCCGCCGTCGCCATGGCCCCGCCCGCCCCGGCCGATTACCGTGGCCGCCGACCGGGGGTGTTCCGGGCGATCCCGATGCGCCAGACCGGGCGCATGGTGGCGCGCCACCTCTGGCATTGGCCGATCCGCACGGCCTCCAGCGTGCTGGGCATGGCCATGGCGGTGGCGATCCTCGTCGCCTCGCTCTGGTCCTTCGGATCAATCGACCACATGATCCACGTCACCTTCGGGCTGGCCGAACGGCAAGACGCCAAGATGGTCTTCACCACCCCCGAACCGATGCGGGCCGTGGCGGACCTCCGCCACATGCCCGGCGTGATGGTGGCGGAACCCTTCCGCATCATTCCGGCAAAGCTGGTCAACGGCCCCCGGTCAAAACGGGTGGCCGTGGAAGGCCGCCCCGCCGACGCCCGCCTGTCGCGCGTCCTGTCACCCGACCTCCGCCCCATGCCAATGCCCGACACCGGCCTGATCCTAAGCGAGGCGCTGGCCGAGGCCCTCGCCCTGCGCAGCGGCGACCGGGTGGAAGTCCGGTTCCTCGACGGCAGGCGGTCCGTGGTGAACCTGCCCGTCAGCGGCATCTCGGTGGGCTTCATGGGCCTTGGCGCGACGATGGAACTTTCGGCACTCTCCCGCGCGGCGGGGGAAGGCGCCCTCATATCCGGCGCAAACCTGATGCTCGACGCGACGGCGGCCCCGGATTTCTTCGCGGCGGCGGCGGCCGCGCCCAAGACGGGCTTCCTCAACGTCACCGACCTGACCGTGTCGCGCTTCCGCGCCACGCTGGCCGAGAACATCACCCTGATGATCACCGTCTACGTCACGCTCGCCGCGATCATCGCCATGGGTGTCGTCTACAATTTCTCGCGCATCGCGCTCTCTGAACAGGGCCGCGAACTGGCCAGCCTGCGCGTCCTCGGCTTCACCCGCACCGAGGTCGCGTCGGTCATCCTTCTCGAATTGGCCGTCGTCGTGCTTCTTGCCCAGCCGCTCGGCTGGCTGATCGGCCACGGCATCGGACTGGCCATGGTCGCGGCCTTTTCCTCCGACCTGTACCGCGTGCCCTTCGTCATGGGGCGCGAGGTCTATGCCACCGCAAGCCTGATCGTCCTTGGCGCCGCCGTGCTCTCGGCACTGGCCATCCGGGGCCGCATCGACCGGCTCGACTTGATCGCCGTCCTGAAGACAAGGGAATGACCATGCGCCGCTTCCTGCCCGCTGCCGCCGCTCTCGCCGTCATTGCGCTTCTGGTCTGGGCCTTCCTGCCCGACCTGCCCACCGTCGAAACGGCCTCGGTCACCCGCACCGACCTGACCGTCCGCATCGAGGCCGAAGGCGAAGCGCGCATCCGCGAGGTCGTCATCGTCTCGGCCCCGATTTCCGGTGTGCTGCAGCGCATCACCCTGCATCCGGGCGACGCGGTGCAGGCACAGCAGACCGTTGCCCGGATCGGACCCGTCGCCCCCGCCCTGCTGGACGCCCGGGCGCGGGCCGTGGCAGAAGCCACGACCGCCGCCGCCGCCGCCGCCGTCGATCTGGCCCGCAGCCAGCTTGAGCAGGCCGAGGCCGCGCAGCACTACGCCAAGACCGAGGCCGACCGAACCCGCGCCCTTTTCGCGCGTGCGGCCCTGTCGCAGCGGGTCTTGGACGATGCGCTCCTTGCCGAACGCACGGCCCGCGCCGCCACCGCCAGCGCCCGCGCCAACCTTGCCGTGCGCGAAGCTGAATTGGGCAGCGCACAGGCAGTTGTCGATGGCGGGACAACAGGCGCGGTCCCGCCCTGCTGCGTCGATGTGAAACCCGCAACGGGGGGCCGCATCTTGCGCGTGCTGACCGAGGATGAGCAGGTCCTGCAGGCCGGAACGCCGATCCTCGAAATCGGCAACCTCGCCGATCTCGAAATCGTCGCGGACGTGCTGTCGCGGGATGCAGTTCACATCACCGAAGGGGCCGAGGCACTGGTCACCGGCTGGGGCGGACCGGATGTCGCCGCTCGGGTCGACCGGATCGAACCCAGCGCGAGGACACAGGTCTCGGCCCTCGGGATCGAGGAGCAAAGGGTCGAAGTGCGGCTCTCGCTGCTGGAGGCGCCACCCGCCGGACTCGGCCACGGCTTCCGGGTCGTGGCGCTGATCACGGTCTGGCAGGGCCACAACGTGCTTACTGTCCCTGTCCCGGCCCTCTTCCGCGACGGCGGCGACTGGGCCGTGTTTCAGGTCGTCGAAGGCCGCGCCATCCTGCGCAAGGTCGATCTCGGACAGCGCACCGATGCGCTGGCTCAGGTGATCGGCGGCCTCGCGCAAAACGATGTGGTGATCCTGCATCCCGACGACGCCATCGCAGACGGCAGCAGGATCGAGACGGCTGCCGGAACCGACGGGTCCATGTAACTCCCCGCCGCCCCCCGGCACCGGATCGGACCCGCCGTCCTCCCCTGGCCCCCTGCCCTGCCTTGTCCGCCATCAATGCGTCACGCAGGCGAATCCGTCAGTCTGATTTCATCGACAGGCGGAGCGCAGTCGGAAGAAACCGGAAGAACCATCGCAAGATCGGAACCGAAGGGATGGCCCGCTGATCGCGTAGAAACCTGTCGATCGGGGTCGCTGCACAGACCGAACGGAAAGGCGCAAGCCCGCCCGGACGGGACATGCGGCGACCCTCGTCATATCCGCAGGCGGATTTCCTCCGGTCGCCGCCGCACCGCCCGCTGCGCAGGATCGGGTGCAGGCAGTTCGGGTTCATCCGGCATCCATGATGGCGGCTCCTCCTCCTGTGGCGGGTCAATCGGTTGCGGCGCCTCCGGCTCGGGCGGCTCGGGCATCGGATCGGCCTCCGGTGGCACTTCGGGTTCGGGCGGCACGTCAGGTTCCGGTCGCCTTGGGGAGGGGTCGCCATCCCGCCGCCCGCCGCGCACCTCCCTGCGGCAGCCGGGGCCCGCGGGAAACCGCGCGCGCGGCCACAGGGCGCAAGTCCCCGCCGCCCAGAGCGGACGCCGACCCTTCCGCCGGGCCGCACCGCCCCCCCCAGTCGTTAGGCCAACGCCAAGGGCCGCCCGCCATCCGGCACCCGCGCGCAGCGGCCCACCGGACCCCGGGCTGATGGCGGCCTGTGTCCCTCTGCTGTCCATGACACGGTCCCTCCCCAAATCGCCGATCCCTCGCCCTGTGACGCGCCGCCCCTCCAAGGCGCGCCGCGCGAAAGGCCGCGTCCGCCTGTTCGACCGCGAACCGCGTCCCGTCCCGATCCGGCGCCGCACGGGGTTCCAGCGGAACCCTTCCACGGCCCGCCGCGACCTGCGTTGACCACCGTCAATGACCGCCCACCGCACCACCCTTTTCCGGCATCACGCATTGCCCGGCGTCAATGCGCCCCGCGGAAAGGCGGTCGATGCTCCGACCATCCATCTCAACTGACGGAGGTCACGATGCCATCGCGCAGTTTCGCAATCCCCCTCGCGATCATGGCCAGCCCCGCCTGCGCAGACTCTTCCCCTCACATGGGCGACTGGGGCTCTGGCTACGGCCCCGGCATGATGCTCGTCCCGGTGCTCTGGCTTGCGGTTCTGGGGGTGGTGATCGTCGGGGTGACATGGGGCATCCTCCGGCTTTTGGCACAGACGCCGCACCCGAAGGCCTCGGATGCCCTGCGGGAACTCGACCTGCGGCTCGCCCGGGGCGACATCACGGTCGAAGAGCATGCGGCGCGGCGCAAGGCCCTGCTCGGCTGACGCCCCCCGACCGTTGCGCGCCACTTGGCAGCGCTGTTCCGCCGGAAACGGCGCAGCACAAAAGACCCAGGCCGCCAGTGCCGCAGATCGCACCTGCGGCCCGCCGCCTCTGCCGATCTGGCCGCTCGTGGCATCATCGGCATCAGACCGTCCCCAACCCTTTCTCTCCACGGCCCCGACGGCGCGATGACGGCGGCGCTCGGGCGAAAGAAACCTCGCCCCCCGCAACCGTCGGGCGGCCCGGCAGACTGGCCCTCTGGCTCCGCCCCTCAGGAAAAGTGCCACTACGCGAAACTTGACGCTTGAAATGGCCTCCGCCTCACTTAACCTGTCCGGGGGGGACGCCGCATATGACCATGGATTTCCTGCAAGGGGCATATGGCCCTGTTCTTCTTGGCGGGGCGATCATCGGGCTTGCGCTTGGGCTGTTGTGGGTGCTGACCCGCCGGGTCATGTCCGCCTCCGGGATGATCGGCAGTTTGCTTGGCGGTCGGGAAGGGCTGGCTGCCAGCAGCATTGCGTTCATCGGCGGGCTTTTCATCGCGCCCTCCCTTCTCATGGCTGTCGGGATCGCCAAGCAGATGTCAGACGAGGCGGCTTGGCCATTGCTTGTCGTCGGGGGCCTCTTGGTGGGCGTTGCGGGACGTCTTGGCAGCAGCCTGATGGGGGCGATGCATGGCGTGACCTTGCGGTCCAAACCTGCCGCCGTCACGCTTTTGGGGATTATGGCAGGCGTGGGCATAGCCGTGCTCATGCGCCAGATTCTGGGCAATGGTGGTATGGCATGATCCGGCTCGCAGCACTGTTTTGCGGTTTGCTTTGCGGCACAGGCCTGATGCTTTCGGGGCTCTTTCAACCAACGCTTTTGCAGGATTTCCTGACTCCTGACGGGGCGCGGGACCTGACCCTCGGCATTGGCCTGCTTTCGGTCTTGGGCGTAGGCCTCTTGGTCCTTGCTCTGACCCGTCGACTGTCTCGGCCCCTTCTCGGTGGGCAGGGTGAGACGCTGGTCGAGGCGCCAACCCGCAAAGCCTTGCTTGGTGGCGTTCTCTTCGGGTTTGGTTGGGGGCTTTCCGGGTTTTTCCCCTTGGCCGCCCTTGCTGCAATTGGCCTCTTTGCACCGGGTGCTGCGATCTTTCTGGCCTCGATGCTGGTCGGGATGATTCTGCACGACATCGGCGCCAACCGTGGCCGGTTCCGGCTCGTTAGGCTGCGGTCAAGCGGCTAGGGCAAAAGCGTCGGCATCCTCGCCCTATGAGGATCGCGCGGCCCGGCAAAGGCCGGATCTTCAGCCATGTCCTGGCGCCGCGCACGCTGGCTCACCGACACAGCGCGCCCACGGCTTCCCCGACCGACTCACCCCATTTCGTTAACCTTAATGCTCCGTGACCTCCCCGTGCGTGGCCACAGTTTGCTGCACAACATGCGGCACAACATCCGGCACAGCCAAAGCAGGTCAAATCCCCGGATTTAATCAGCGTTCGCAGGAACTTGGCGCGGCCCCTTCCGCGCCGTTGCGTGGGTGACCCGCCCCACACACCCAACCCGTCCCCAAGGTCTCGGTTTCTTCCGGCGTGACGCGCCCCGATCACACCTGATCCCCAATGCCCGCTGCAGGCGCCTTCTGCGCCGCACAGTCGGAACCACTTGCGCTCTTCGCTCCTGCCCGTCGCGCCCAATTCGCCCAATCGCAGATCACTGCCCCCGCCGTCATCCTGGAAACCCTGAAGACACGAGTTGCCATGATGCCTGCATAGACACCGGACCAAGGCTGTGGTGCCCGCGGCCGGACTCGAACCGGCACGGCCTTCCGGCCTAGGGATTTTAAGTCCCCTGTGTCTACCATTCCACCACGCGGGCCGCGCGGGATGGCGGCATGCCTAGCAAGCCCGCAGGCAGAGGGAAAGCCCGTCCCTCCCCGTTTCCCCCTTTGCGCGCCCCGCCATTCCCCCTATCCTCCGCCCAGCTTAACCGAGGTTTCCACATGGTCGGCCGCTTCGCCCTCTTTCTCGGCGCTTCGCTCGCACTCACCACCCCGCTCCCTGCCCTTGCGCAGGAAACCGGGGCCACCTCCCCCACGCTTCCTCTCACCGCGCGCGGCAATGAACCCTTCTGGTCCATCGCGGCCGGACCCGAAGGCCTCCGCCTGACGGAACCCGAAGGCAAGGGCACCGTGCAGGCCCTGCCCTTCACCCAGACCACAGACGGCAACAGCCTGATCCTGACGACCACCGACTTCACCCTGCGCATCGACCCCACGCTCTGCCACGATGACATGTCGGGTATGCCCTTCCCCTACACCGCGACCCTCACCCGCGCCGCCACCAACCTGAACGGCTGTGCAGGCGACCCCGCCGCGCTGCTGGCGGGCGACTGGACCGTGACCAGCCTCGCCGCCGCACCCATTCCCGCCGGGACGGATGTCACCCTTTCATTCCGCGACGGGCGCGTTGCGGGCAATTCCGGCTGCAACCGTCTCTCGGGCAGCTACGACCTGACGGGCGAGGGTCTCACCCTCTCCCAGATTGCCACCACGCGCATGGCCTGCCCTGCCCCGCAGATGGAAACCGAACAGGCCGTCCTTGCCGCCCTCGCCAGCATCACCCGCTTCGACATCGCCGATGGCGGCACCCTCCTGCTGCAATCGCAAGAAGGGACGACAGCCCTCGCCGCCCGCCGCTGAAGCGCCCGCCGCAGCGCGGCAATTGACACCGCCCGCCCCCCGGTTCCATATGACGACCGAGAGTTTGCGGGGGAGAAAACACGCATGAAAAAGGTCTATCCCAGCGCCGAAGCCGCGCTGGACGGCGTGCTGTTTGACGGCATGACCATCGCCTCCGGCGGCTTCGGCCTCTGCGGCATTCCCGAACTGCTGATCGCCGCGATCCGCAAGGCGGGGACCAAGGACCTGACCGTCGCCTCCAACAATGCGGGCGTCGATGGCTTCGGCCTTGGCGTGCTGCTTGAGTCGCGGCAGGTGAAGAAGATGATCTCCTCCTATGTGGGCGAGAATGCCGAGTTCATGCGCCAGTATCTGTCCGGCGAGCTGGAGCTGGAGTTCAACCCCCAAGGCACCTTGGCCGAACGCATGCGCGCGGGCGGCGCGGGCATCCCCGGCTTCTACACCCGCACGGGCGTGGGCACCGTCATCGCCGAGGGGAAAGAACACAAGGACTTCGACGGCAAGACCTACATCCTCGAACGCGCCATCGTCGCCGACCTGTCGATCGTGAAGGCCTGGAAGGCCGATCCGTCGGGCAACCTCGTCTTCCGCAAGACCGCCCGCAACTTCAACCCGCCCGCCGCCAGCTGCGGCAAGATCTGCGTGGTGGAGGTGGAGGAGATCGTGCCCTTGGGCGCGCTCGACCCCGACGCGATCCACCTGCCCGGCATCTATGTCCACCGCATCGTGCAGGGACAGCATGAAAAGCGCATCGAACAGCGCACCACCCGCAAGAAGGAATCCGTGTAATGTGGGACCGTAACCAGATGGCCGCCCGCGCCGCGCAAGAGCTTCAGGACGGCTGGTATGTGAACCTCGGCATCGGCATCCCGACGCTGGTCGCCAACTACATCCCCGACGGCGTGAACGTCACGCTGCAATCGGAAAACGGCATGCTCGGCATGGGCCCCTTCCCGTTTGAGGGCGAGGAAGACCCCGACCTGATCAACGCGGGCAAGCAGACGATCACCGAACTGCCCCAGACCGCCTTCTTCGATTCCGCCACCTCCTTCGCCATGATCCGCGGCGGCAAGATCGCCATGGCGATCCTCGGCGCGATGGAAGTGGCTGAAAACGGCGATCTGGCGAATTGGATGATCCCCGGCAAACTCGTAAAGGGCATGGGCGGCGCGATGGACCTTGTCGCCGGCGTGGGCCGCGTGGTGGTGGTCATGGACCACACCTCGAAACACGGGGAATCCAAGGTGCTCAAATCCTGCACCCTGCCGCTGACCGGTCAGGGCGTGGTCAACCGCATCATCACCAATCTCGGCGTCCTCGACGTCGTCCCCGGCGGCCTGAAGCTGATCGAACTCGCCGATGGCGTGACCGAGGCCGAGCTTCGCGAGGCAACTGAGGCAACGCTGGTCAACTGACGCCGTGCGCAGCACCCCGTAGGATGGGCAATCTTGCCCATCCTGCCTGAAAGGCACCGCCATGACGGACGAGATCATCCGCGAACAGGGCCCGACCAAAGGCCGCTACCTGATCCGCCGGAACGGCGAGGAGGCGGAACTCACCTATTCCGTCACCTCCCCCACCCTGATCATCGCCGATCACACCGGCGTGCCCGACAGTTTCCGCGGCACCGGCGCGGGCCTTGCCCTCGTCACCCGCATGGTCGCCGATGCGCGGGCGGAGGGCTTCCGGATCATGCCCCTCTGCCCCTTCGTGAACGCCCAGCGCAAAAAGCATCCCGAATGGGCCGACGCCTTCGCCGTTTGACAGTCTCAGCGGCTCAGTTCTGCGCCTGCAGGATGCGAAAGACGCAAGGGTCACTCACCACCACCGGCGGCGTCGCGCAAAGCCCCTGCGCCACCTGCCATGCGGCCAGCACTTTGGGCACGTAATCCCGCGTCTCGGCATAGGGCGGCACGCCCCGGTTCGACTTCACCGCCCCCTCGCCCGCATTATAGGCGGCCAGCACGAGGATCGGGTCGCGGTCAAATTCCTTCATCAGCCAGTCCAGATAGGCGATCCCGCCCCGGATGTTCTGCTCCGGGTCCAGCGAATCCTCCACCCCGAACCGTTCCGCCGTGGCCGGGATCAACTGCATCAGGCCCTGCGCGCCCGCCGAACTCACCGCATCCGCGCGCCCCGCGCTTTCCACCGCCATCACCGCCAGCGCCAGCGCGGGCGACACTTCTGTCCCCACCGTGGCGCGCAGCAGCGCCGTGCCATGGGCGTCCGCCATCTGCTGCATCTGTTGCAGGCGCGGCGCGGCCACCGCCGCCCCGTCCGGCCCCTGCGCCAGCGCCGCCAGCGCCGTGTCGAAACGTCCGGCCGCCTGATCGATCGCCGCAGGCACCAGATCCCAGAACCAGCCATAGCGCGCGGCATCCCCCGGCACCGGGCCCTTCGGCCGGTCCGCCGCCGCCACGTCCACCGGGGGCAACGGATCGGGCACCCGCGCCTCGCCCGCCTTGGGCAGGATCTCCATCAGCCGCGCCTGTTCCACCGGATCGATCTGAACCGTGATTCGCTTCCCCGGCAGGCCATCCCCCACCTTCACGCGCTTGAAGGAGAAATCGCGCTCGGGCGGCAGGCCCTCGGCCACCGCCACCATGGTGGCCGCGCAAAGCACGGCCATCGCCAAGAAACCCGCCCGGAATCGCATCTCTGCGGATGCCTTTCCTGTGACCTACCTCATGGGGGGAATCATGCACCAGATTCGACCCTTTGGCCACTCCCGCCATTAACCAAGACGGCGAAACAGCCACGACTGCGCCCAAAGGGTTAATTTTCGACCCAATTTGAGATGAATTTTATGATTACTTTCAGAGGCATAGAGAATTTTCCAGAAAAAATCGCAGCCGGATCAAAAGCCCTAAACCATCCCAACTGCCGCCACCGTCGGGGGGCCATATGTATCCATACCGAACGGCAAGCGGACGGACCTGAAAATCCGAAAGACACCGGGGCGGTTGGAACCAAGACCCGTTGCATTAACCAGTAAAGGAAGAAGACCATGCTGAAACTCGTGAACCTCCTCAAGTCGTTCAAGAATGACGAATCCGGCGCCGTGACGGTGGATTGGGTCGTCCTGACCGGCGCCGTCGTCGGCCTCGCCCTGTTGGTCGGCGGCTCGATCAGCGGTGCGATCGAAACCCGCACCGACGCCATCGCGGGTCAGATCGAAGGCACCAATACGCCCACGACGCCCACCACCCCGTCCAACTGATCGGTGATCGCGGTCCGTGGGTGGCCAGCCTCTTTACCCGAGACTGGCCACCCACGACGCCGCACAGCAGGCTCAAGGCGCTTTCGTGGATCAAGGCTGTCCCGAAATGGCCCAGAACCCCGGGAAACGTGGCAAAACCGCCAAAATTCCCACCGTTCGGCACCATTTCACAGCCGAAAGTATGTAAACCCTAAAAAAGTTTACAATTCTTTCAGTTTCTTAGCTCCAACACCCCGAAAAACTCGGCGGTGACCGAAAATGCCCGCTCGCTTCCCAACTGCCGCCACGATTCAGGGGCCATATGCTGCCATACCGAACGGAAAACGGACGCCCAAAGACGGGCCGACAGACGCCGAAGCGGTTGTGAGCAAGACCTGTAACCTGAACCAAGGGAAGACGACCATGAAACTGCTGAACATCCTCAAGTCCTTCAAGAACGACGAATCGGGCGCCGTGACCGTTGACTGGGTCGTGCTGACCGGTGCCGTTGTGGGCCTCGCGCTGATCATCGGTACGACCGTCCGCACGTCGATCAACACCGCCGCGTCGAACATCGCTTCGGACGTGGTCTCCTCGTCGAACAACTGATCCGGCCATCTGGCAGGATCGGACATGCGGCCAGGCACGGATGAGGCCTGGCCGTCGTTACAAGTAGTGAACCTCAGGGGTTCGTTTGTTCAGGCGGCACTCGGCCGCCAGGTCCGAAAAGCCGGAGTGCGGATATGACCGATACGAAAGCAACGTCCGAAGACGCGCAAGCCTTCACGCAAGAGGAAGACGGCGCGGTCACAGTGGATTGGGTGGTGCTTGCCGCCGCCGTGGTGGTGCTTGCGATCCCGATTGCGACGACCCTCAACTCGTCGGTCGGTACTGCAGCAAGCGACATCGCGAGCCGGGTTGAGAACGCGACCAACGACTAAAGAATTTCTGCCGGTCCGCCGCAAGGCGCGACCGGCCCATTTGCCGTAACAAGGCACAACAAAAGGCAGAACCGACATGCGCATGATCTTCGGACTTGTCCTCATCGCCGGCATGGCCTTGGCCGGTTTCGCCGTCTACATGGCGCAAGGCTACATCAACCAGACCGAAAGCGCCCTCGTGAAGGAACGCGAGTTCCGCCAGAAAGTGGGCGAGTTGGTCGAAGTCTTCGTCGTCAACAAACCGCTCGGCTATGGCGATCCGCTGACGGCGGAAGATGTGCAAAAGATCTACTGGCAGAAATCGGCCCTCCCCGAGGGCACTTTCAACGACGAGGCCATTCTCTTCCCGCCGACGGAAGATCAGCCCCGCTTCGTGCTGCGCCCGATGGAGACCTTTGAACCCATCCTCGCCGTCAAGGTCACCGAACCGGGGCAACCCGCAGGCCTGACTGGCGCGCTGGAAGAAGGCATGCGCGCCTTCGCCATCCGCGTGGATGCCTCTTCGGGCGTCTCGGGCTTCGTCTATCCGGGCAATTTCGTCGATGTCTACTGGACCGGCAGCAATGGCGTGGCCGAAGTGACCAAGCTGATCGAAAGCGCCGTCAACGTCATCGCCATCGACCAGACCGCCGCAGGGGCCACCACGGGGGGTGCCGTCGTGGCCCAGACCGTCACCGTGCAGGCCACCCCCGAACAGGTGGCGCGCCTCGCTCAGGCCCAGGCCACAGGTCGCCTCGCCCTCTCGCTCGTGGGCCGCGCAGGCGAAACCACCGAAGGCCGGGTCGAGGTGGACAGTGCCTCCCTCCTCGGGATCGAGGCGCAGGAAGTGATCGAGATCGAGGCCGAAGAGGTCTGCACCATCCGCAACCGCAAGGGCGGCGAAGTGGTCGAGATCGCGATCCCCTGCACCAACTGACGGCCCGTCGCGGGCACCGCCCGCAGAGGAAAGCCGTCCCGGAACAGGGACTCTGGCGACACGGGACCGCGCCGCCCCTTCCCCATGACACTCTGCAGCGGGCCTACCGGATATGGTGGGCCCGACTGCCATTTGACGCGACTAATGGCCGAAATCGCCTCTGTGTTGCCAGTTATCCACATCAGGAATCTCTGTTAAGGCAATGATTCTTGCAAAGAAACTCGGATTGAGGCATCTTAACGAATGGAGCGGGCTCTAAGACCCGTATCATGAGGTGTGATCGAAAGGGCAGGTCACCGATGCAGATTCGACAGCTGATGGCCGCCGGCGCTATGGGCGCTGCGCTTGCCTTCGTGCCCCCGGCCATGTCCGGGGCCGAAGTGCTGCGCGTGGTTCAGGGCACGGTATCGCAGGCGCTGGAAGTGCCGATGAACCGCGCCGTGGTTCTGGAAAGCGACGTCCCCTTCGCCGAACTCTCGATTGCCAATCCCGGCATCGCCGACATCTCCACCCTCTCGGATCGGTCGATCTACGTGCTGGGCAAGACGCCCGGCCGCACCACGCTGACGCTTCTGTCGGCGGAAGGGCAGCTGATCACCAATGTCGAGGTGCAGGTCGTCACCGACATCTCCGAGTTTAAGGAACGGCTCAACCAGATCCTTCCGGGCGAAAAGATCGAGGTGCGCACCGCCAATGACGGCATCGTGCTGTCGGGCACCGTCTCCTCCACCGCCAAACTGGCCCGCGCGCTGGACCTTGCCGAACGCTACGCGCCCGAACGGGTTTCCAACCTGATGACCGTGGGCGGCACGCAGCAGGTCATGCTCAAGGTCCGCTTTGCGGAAATGCAGCGCTCCGTCGCGAAGAACCTCTCCTCCTCCATCGCCATCGGCGGCTCGAACGACGCCGTCGAAACCGGCACATGGCTGGGGGGCAACAACGCCCTCGGCTCTCCGGTCACGGTGCGCCAGAACGTGAACGCAGCGGGCCTTCTGGGCTTCACCACCGGATCGCTGCAGATCGGCATCCTGCTCGAGGCGCTGGAAACAAAGGGCGTCGTCCGCACGCTGGCCGAACCCAACCTCACCGCGCTCTCGGGTCAAGAAGCCTCCTTCCTTGCGGGCGGCGAATATCCCGTCCCGGTCTCGGATGACGGCACGATCACCGTCGAATACAAACCCTTCGGGGTCGAGATGAAGTTCATCCCGACCGTGGTGGATGGCGATCTCATCAACCTGCAAATCGCCGCCTCAGTCTCGTCGGTGGACGGCTCGGTTACGCAGGAAAGCAACGGCATCCAGCTTGCCGCCTTCAAGCGCCGCGAAACCCAGACCACGGTCGAGATGCGCGACGGCGAAAGCTTTGCCATCGCGGGCCTCTTGCAGGATGACTTCCGCGATCTCAACGGTCAGGTGCCGTGGCTGGGCGACATCCCCGTACTGGGCACCCTCTTCCGCTCGGTCGAATACCAGCAGGCGCAATCCGAACTCGTGATCATCGTCACGCCCCACCTCGTCACCCCCACCCGGGGCGAGGCGCTGGCGCTGCCGACCGACCGCGTCCGCCTGCCCACGGAACGCGAACTGTTTCTCTTCGGCGAAGTTGGCAAGGCCGCCAGCTCCGGCGCGGCGGGCGAAGTCGCGCGGCAGGATTTCACCGGCTCCTACGGCTATGTGATGGAATGAGGGGAATGGTCATGACGCCCAAACATCTCCTGTCCACCCTGTCGCTTCTGGCCCTTTCGGCCTGCGCAGGCGAAACCATCGGGTCCAAGGTCGATGAAGGCGGCTTCGGCAACACCACGATGAACAACTTCCTCGTCCAGACCGGGCAGATCAGCCCGGTCCAGATGCTGGGCGAACGCTTCGCCCGCGAGGTCCCCTCCACCATCACCTTCGCCTTCAACAGCGCCCAGCTCACGCCCGAGGCGCGCGCCACGCTGGACACGCAGGCCAACTTCATCCGCCAATTCCCGGAAGTGCGCTTCCGCGTCTATGGCCACACCGATCTTGTCGGCTCCGATGCCTACAACCGCCGTCTCGGCCAGCGTCGGGCCGAGGCCGTGGTCGCCTATTTCGCCACGCGCGGCATCTCGCGCGCCCGGCTCGAGGCGCTTGTTTCCTACGGCGAAACACAGCCCGTCATCCAGACCCCCGGCCCCGAAGAGCAGAACCGCCGCACGGTGACCGAGGTTTCGGGCTTCATGCAGCGCCACCCGACGGTGCTGGACGGAAACTATGCCGCGATCATCTACCGCGAATACATCACCAGCGCGGAACCCACGCCGACGGTCACCTCCGGAAGCGGCGGCGGCGGCGAAGGAGAGGGCGCGGCGGCCCCGCCCGCCCCCTGATCCAGCCCTTTCCAGACAGGAATGGACAGGCTGCTTCGGCAGCCTGTTTCCATTTCTACCCCCTTCCGGACAGGGCCCATGCGAACACTCGACCGCGCTGCCCGTATAAAGTCGCCAGATATCAAACAATCTCGCGTTTCTAGCCCAAGAATCGCCACCATTCCCGTCCAGCTTTTCCCGTGACTGGGAACAATCTCACGGCAATGCCCGTGCGGGGGTCCCGATGGTCAATGACCCCGCGCGCCCATCGCGCCGCTGGGCCATGGTCCATCGACCTCCGGCAAGTAAGGACGATTAGGCGATGAGCACCGCTGCGAACATGCTGCCCGATCCGGCGCCGATTCTGGCCTGCACCATCTCGCGGGACATCCAGAACTTCGATCTCCTGATCGACGACATGGAGCTTGAGATGGGCGAAAGCTGGGGCGACCTCACCTTCGAGGATGCCCGCGAATTCCTCACCCAACCTGACGCGCAAAGCCTTGAATTCGTTGCAATTGCCGTCAACAGCGAAGATGAGAGCGACCTCACCCGCATCACCGAAGTGATCAAGGCCGCGACCCTGCGCCAGATCAAGGTCATCCTCATCGCCGACCGCATCAGCCCCGCTGGCCTGCATCAGCTGCTGCGCCTCGGCGCGGACGACTTCGTCCCCTATCCCCTGCCCGATGGCGCGCTGAAAGAGGCGATCGAACGCATCCGCAAGCCCGCCGCCATCCCGCTTCCGGCCACGCCCGCAACCGTCACCCACCTGCACGCCGTCCCCGACGTCGCCGTCCAGCCGCCCAGCTTCAAGGCAAAGGGCGATCGTGACGGTGTCGTGCTGCCCGTGCACGGCCTGTCGGGCGGTTCGGGTGCCTCCACCTTCGCGGCCAACCTCGCCTGGGAACTGGCCACCATCGAAAAGGCCAACGCGCCGCGGGTCTGCCTGCTCGACTTCGATTTCCAATACGGCTCGGTCGCGACCTATCTCGACCTGCCGCGCAAGGAGTCGGTCTTCGAACTGCTCTCCGACACCGCCGCCGCCGACAGCGACGCCTTCCTTCAGGCGATGCTGACCTATGGCGACAAGCTCCACGTCCTCACCGCGCCCGCCGACATGCTGCCGCTCGACATCGTGACGCCCGAGGACATCGCCCGCATCATCGACATGGCGCAGTCGAATTTCGACTTCGTCATCATCGATATGCCGAAAACCATCGTTGCCTGGACGGAAACCGTGCTCTCGCGCGCCCATGTCTACTTCGCCACGATGGACCTCGACCTGCGCTCCGCCCAGAACGTGCTGCGCCTTGTGCGGGCGCTGAAGGCCGAAACGCTGCCGCATGAAAAACTCCGCTACATCCTGAACCGCGCGCCCAAATTCACCGACCTCTCTGCCAAGAGCCGGGTGAAGCGCATGTCGGAAAGCCTCGACATCCGTCTCGAGGTGCAGATCCCCGACGGCGGGCCGCAGGTGACGCAGGCCAATGACCACGGGCATCCGCTGGCCATCAGCGCGCCAAAGAACCCGGTGCGCAAGGAATTGCAGAAGCTTGCGCGCTCTCTCTTCGATCTCAACCGCGCCGTCGAAACCGGCCGGTCCTGACCTCAAACCCGATAGGACTGCCTGGCCTGGGGGGCCTTCCTGATGTTCTCACGTTTCAAGAAACCTGACGCTGCCGATCCCAAACCCGCCCTGCGCCCGGTCGCACCGCCGACCGCTGCAGCCGCCGCACCTGCGCCCAAACCGGCCGCGCCTGCGGGCGGCTCGTCTGTGCCGCCCAAGGCCATGCTCGGCGCACGCCCTGCCGCCGTTCCCGCCACGCCCGAAGCCGCCGCTGCGGACAAGGAGAAAAAGCGCAAGGAACGGTTGATGGAACTGAAGGTGGAGCTGCACAAGCGCCTCCTCGAAAACCTCAACCTCGCCGCCCTCGAACACGCCTCCGAAGCCAGCCTGCGCACCGAGATCGCCGAGATCGCCTCCGAGGCGCTTTCCGAGATGTCCGTCGCCCTGAACAAGGACGACCGCGCCACCCTCAATCAGGAACTCTATGACGAGGTCATGGGCCTCGGCCCGCTAGAGCCGCTCCTGAAGGACGAATCCGTTTCCGACATCCTCGTGAACGGCCCGCAGCGCATCTTCGTGGAACGCGGCGGCAAGCTGACGCTGACCGACATCACCTTCAAGGACGAACGCCACCTCCTGCGGATCATCGACAAGATCGTCTCCGCCGTGGGCCGCCGGGTCGATGAATCCAACCCCTATTGCGACGCCCGTCTCGCCGACGGGTCGCGTTTCAACTGTATGGTGCCCCCGGTTGCGGTGGATGGCAGCCTCGTCTCCATCCGGAAATTCAAGAAGGAAAAGCTGGGGGTGGCCGATCTCGTCCGCTTCGGCGCCTTCACCGAGGAAATGGCCGCCTATCTTCAGGCCGCCGTCTCCACCCGTCTCAACATCATCGTCTCGGGCGGGACGGGCTCTGGGAAAACCACCACGCTGAACGCGCTCTCCTCCTTCATCGACAACACCGAGCGCGTGCTGACCATCGAAGACACCGCCGAACTCCAGCTCCAGCAGGTCCATGTCGGCCGCATGGAAAGCCGCCCGCCGAACGTCGAAGGCAAGGGCGCGGTGACCCAGCGCGACTGCTTGCGCAACGCGCTCCGGATGCGCCCCGACCGCATCATCGTGGGCGAAACCCGCGGCGAGGAAGTCATCGACATGCTGCAGGCCATGAACACCGGCCATGACGGATCGATGACCACGATCCACGCCAACTCCGCCCGTGACGGCATCTCGCGTCTGGAGAACATGGTCGCCATGGCGGGCATCGAAATGCCCATCAAGGCCGTCCGCTCCCAGATCGCCAGCGCCGTCAACCTGATCGTGCAGGCCTCGCGCCTTCAGGACGGCTCGCGCCGCATGGTCTCGATCACCGAGATCACGGGGATGGAAGGCGAGGTCATCTCGATGCAGGAAATCTTCCGCTACGAACGGCTTGGCGTCGAACCTTCGGGCAAGATCATCGGCCGCTTCAACGCCACCGGCGTGCGCTCGCACTATTCCGAACGCTTCCGTCAGTGGGGCTATGACCTGCCCGCCTCCATCTACGAACCGATCATCTGATCCGCCCAGCAAACCCACATCTCTGACCAGGTAGTCGCATCATGGAATTTAGTGCCGCCCCGATCATCTATATTCTGATCTTCGTGGCCGTCGTCGTTCTGGTCGAAGGGCTCTACCTGACGGTCTTCGGCAAATCGATCAGCCTGAACTCAAAGGTCAGCCGCCGCCTCGCCCTTCTGGAAAAGAACCAGAACCGCGAACAGGTGCTGGAACAGCTCCGCAAGGAAATGTCCCAGCACATGCATGCGCGCGGCATCCCGCTCTACAAGATCCTCGCCTCCAAGGCGCAGAAGGCCAACATCGCCTTCTCCCCGCAGCAACTCGTTCTCGTGATGATCTTCCTGTCGGTCATCGCTTATCTCGGCCTCACCTTCGCCACCTCTGCCGAAACCACGGTCCGCGTGGCGCTCGCCATCGCCATGGGCGTGGGCGGCGTCTATTTCTGGGTCTCCCGCAAGGCCAAGAAGCGCATGATGATGCTGGAGGAACAGCTTCCCGATGCGGTCGAACTCATGGTGCGTTCGCTGCGGGTGGGCCATCCCTTCTCCAACGCCATCGCCATCGTGTCGAAGGAAGTGCCCGATCCGCTCGGCACCGAATTCGGCCTGATCGCCGACGAGGCGACCTATGGCCGCGACGTGTCCGAAAGCCTGCGCGCCTTCGCCACGCGGATGGAAAATCAGGACCTCCACTTCCTCGCCGTGGCCGTCTCGATCCAGCAGCAGTCGGGCGGCAACCTTGCCGAAATCCTCGACGGCCTCGCCAAGGTGATCCGCGCCCGGTTCAAACTCTTCCGCCGCGTCAAGGCCATCACCGCCGAGGCGAAATGGTCCGGCATGTTCCTGTCGGGCTTCCCCATCGCCGCGATCGTGCTGATCCAGATGCTCAAGCCGGATTACTACGATGGCGTGCGCGAAACCCAGTACTTCGTTCCGGCCGCGCTCTTCGTGGTCACCTTCCTCGTCATCAACGTGATCTTCATGAAGATCATGGTCAACATCAAGGTCTGACCCATGTTCCAGTCCCTCAGCGACATGATCGTTTCCCGCATGGGCGAACAGGGGCCGCTTCTGCTGGCGGGTGGTCTGGGCCTGATGCTTATCATCATCGCGCTGCCCTTCTTCCTGCGGCGCGAGGCGGAACCCTTCGACAAGCTCAAGAGGCAGGCCCGCGACACCGGCCCCTCGCGCGACCGCGACGGGCGCGAAGGCGCGCTGCGCCGCGCGGGCGACAAAACCGACAAGCTCAACCGCTTCGCCCATTTCCTTGAACCCAAGGATCAGGAACAGATGTCGGCGGCGCGGCTCAAGATGCTGCGCGCGGGCTACCGCTCCAAGAACGCGGTCCGCATGTTCCACGCGATGCAGTTCCTGCTCGCCTTCGGCCTCTTGGCGCTGGGGCTGATCTACACCTATGTCGTCAGCCTGTCGCAGACGCTCGGCCTTCAGCAGATGGGGATGTACACGCTGATGCCTGCGGCCTTCGGCTATTACCTGCCCACCTACTGGGTGCAGCGCCGCCTGCAGACGCGCCAGCAACTCATCACCGAAGGCTTCCCCGACGCGCTCGACATGATGCTCGTCTGTGTCGAGGCGGGCCAGTCGCTTGACCAGTCCATCGCCCGCGTCGCCAAAGAGATCGGCGCCGCATACCCTGACCTCGCCGAGGAATTCGAAATCGTCAGCCAAGAGGTCCGCGCCGGCAAGGAGCGCGTCTCCGTGATGCGCGATCTTTCGGAACGCGTCGGCCTGCCCGACATCACCTCCTTCGTCACCACCATGATCCAATCCGCCACCTTCGGCACCTCGATCGCCGAAGCGCTGCGCGTCTATTCCGCCGAAATGCGTGACAAGCGCGTGATGCGCGCCGAAGAGAAGGCAAACACCTTGCCCACGAAGCTGACCCTCGGCACAATGATGTTCACGGTTCCGCCGTTGATGGTCATCCTGATCGGACCATCGCTGCACGGCGTCGTGAAGGCATTTGCTGGAGGCTGACCGAAGGGTGCGACCAAGAATTCAGCCTGCCCTTGTCGCAGGCGCCCTCCTTCTGGCCGCCTGTCAATCGACGGGCGGTCGTCTTGCATCTGACGGCCTCACCGCGCCCGGCGTCGACCGCAGCGCGGCGCGCGAGGATGGCTTGAGCGTTGGCCACCGCCTGATGGACTCGGGCGAATACGAACTGGCCCTGCGCGCCTACATGCGCGCGGCGGGCGAGGTAGGGATGAATGTCGACGTCCTCTCCGCCATCGGCTCCGCCAACTTGCAACTCGGCCGCCTCGGTCAGGCAGAAACCATCCTCCGTCAGGCCGTCAAGGAAGACCCGACCTTCGTCCCCGCCCTCAACAACCTCGGCGTCGTCCTGATGGAACGGGGCAAACCCGGCGAGGCGCGGCGCATCTTCCAGCAGGCCTTCGCGCTGGACAGTGGCGAAACGGACTCCATTCGCGAAAATCTGCGTCTCGCTATCGCCCAAAGCGAAACTTCCCTATATGCTGAGCCGCAAGAAGAACCGAATTTCACCCTCGTGCGGCGGGGACAAGGGCGTTTCGTCCTGCTCTCGCAACTCTAGGGCCAAGAGGTCGAGCAGCAAAAGGACGCAGCAACATGCGCCACCCGGTCACCCTTGCCCTGTGCCTCGCCGGCACGGTGGCTCTCTCCGCCTGCAACCGCTCTTCGGATGCCGAGGTGCAGCGCGCCATCCAAAGCGTCAACGTCATCGACGAGACGAACCTCAACGACATCATGCTCACCGTGGGCGACCCGAACGAGGCGGTCGCCTATTTCACCAAGGCCACGGCCGACAACCCCGACCGCATCGATCTCAAGCGCGGGCTGGCGAAATCCCTCATCCGCGCCGGTCGCCCCGCCGATGCCGCCGCCATCTGGGCACAGGTCGCCGCCTCGCCCGAAGGCACGCTGGATGACCGTGTCTCGCTGGCCGATGCCCATATCCGTCAGAACGACTGGAAAAAGGCCGAGGCCGAGCTTGCCCGCATCCCCCCCACCCATGAAACCTTCGAACGCTACCGGCTCGAGGCGATGGTCGCCGACAGCAAGAAGGACTGGAAAAAGGCCGACAGCTTCTACGAAACCGCCGCAGGCATGACCAACCAGCCCGCCGGGGTCTACAACAACTGGGGCTTTTCCAAACTGTCGCGGCAGGATTTCGCCGCAGCCGAGCGGCTCTTCGTGCAGGCGCTCACCTATGACGACAGCCTGTTTACCGCGAAGAACAACCTCGTCATGGCCCGTGGCGCCCAGCGCAAATACGACCTGCCCGTCATCGCCATGACCCAGACGGAAAAGGCCGAACTGCTCTACACCCTCGCCCTCACCGCCATCAAGAAAGGCGATGTCGCCGTGGGCAAGGCGCTGCTGCAAGACGCCGTCTCCACCCATCCCCAGCATTTCGAGGCCGCCGTCCGCAGCCTCGCCGCGCTCGAGGCCTGATCCACGATGCTTGTGTCCGATCTGCCCGCCGTCTGGACGGCGATCCTGTTCCTTGTCCCGGTCCTGCCCATCAGCATCTGGGTGGCATGGTCCGATATGAAATTCATGAAGATCCCCAACACCGCCGTGATGTCGCTGGCGGCGGCCTATGTCGTCGTGGGCCTCATCGCCCTGCCCTTCACCCTCTATCTCTGGGGCTTTGCGCTGGGCGCGGTGACGCTGGTCGTGGGCTTTCTCGCCTCCACCGCGCGGATGATCGGGGCGGGGGATGCGAAATTCGCCGCCGCCATGGCCCCCTTCTTCGTGGGCAGCAGCGTCTCCTTCGTCTTCACCCTTTTCGGGGGCTGCCTTCTGGCCGCCTTCGCCGCCCACCGCCTGCTGCGCGCCATCCCCGCCATCCGCCGCGCCACGCCCGACTGGGCCAGCTGGACGCATCACAAATTCCCCATGGGGCTGGCCCTCGCAGGCACGATCAGTTTCTATTTTCTCCTCGGCCTCCTCAACTCTGCCTGAATTTCTCCACGAATGGGGGATAATCCAAAGGGCATAGCGCCCCGACCGGAGTCCCGCAGGCATGACCGTCCAGACCGCCCCTCTCTCGCAGTCCTCCCCTGCCGAGGCGCCCGTCCTGCACGCGCCTCCGCCGTCGGTCACCCCCCCGCCGCTGCCCAAATCGCTGGCCGATACGGGGCTGACCACCGTCCTGCTGCGCGACCTCCTGCTCAAGACCATGTTCCGCACCAACAAGGAACATGTCTCCGACCTCTCGCGCGTGATCTGCCTGCCCGTCACTCTGGTGCAGGAACTCATCGACCTCGCCCGCACCCAGCGCTTCATCGAGGCGACGGGGACGCTGCATGCCACCTCCAGCAACGAGATGGGCTACCAGCTCACCGATGCGGGCAAGGCCCGCGCCCTCGATGCCCTGACGCAATCCGAATACTACGGCGCGGCCCCCGTGCCCCTTGAGGCCTACAAGGAACAGGTCAAGCGGCAGTCGATCCGCAACATCACCCTCACCCGTCAGGAACTGCTCAAGGGGATGGGCCACCTGATCCTGCCGCCCGACCTGATCGACAATCTCGGCCCCGCCGTGACCTCCGGCCGTTCCATCCTGATGTACGGCCCGCCCGGAAACGGGAAATCCTCCATCTCCAACGGCATCCGCGATGCCTTGGGCGACAAGATCTATGTCCCCCGCGCCATCGAATATGCGGGCCAGATCATCACGGTCTATGACCCGATCGTCCATTCCGCCGCCGAAGAGCAGATGGACGATCCAAACTCCATCCGCCGCACAGGCAACCGCTTCGATCCCCGCTACGTGCGCTGCGAACGCCCGACCGTCATCACGGGCGGCGAACTCACGCTCGACATGCTCGACCTGAAATACAACCCCACCGCGCGCACCTACACAGCCTCGCTGCAGCTCAAGGCCACAGGCGGCATCTTCATCATCGACGACTTGGGTCGTCAGCAGGAACCGCCGCAAAAGATCGTCAACCGCTGGATCGTGCCGCTGGAAGAAAGCCGCGACATCCTTGCGCTGCAATCGGGCGAAAAGTTCACCGTCCCCTTCGACACCCTCGTGATCTTCTCCACCAACTTCCACCCGAACGAGATCTTCGACGGCGCGGCCCTGCGGCGTATCTTCTTCAAGATCAAGATCGACGGCCCCAATCAGGAGAATTTCCTGAAAATCTTCGCCCTTGTCGCCCGCAAGAAGAAGATGCCGCTGGATGAAAAGACGCTCGTTCACCTGCTGAAGGTCAAATATCCGACCATCAACAACAACTATGCCAACTACCAGCCCGTCTACCTGATCGACCAGATGATCTCGATCTGCGAATTCGAGGGCATCCCCTATCAGATGACCCCCGACCTGATCGACCGCGCCTGGGCCAATATGTTCGTGCGTGACGAGAAGATCGCCAAGTGATCCCCGACCTCGCACGGGCTGCCGCGGCAGGACCGGGGGCCAGCCCCCGGACCCCCGGAGTATTTCCGCCAAGATGAAGCCAGCTTAGGAAAAGGTCCTGATCCCCGTCTCCGTCACGATCACATCCAGCCGCTGGTCATACTGGTCAATCGGCACCTCGGGCAGTTCCTGCGCGGCGAAGGCAAAGCCCACCGCAAGAACCGAATGCCGCGCGCGCAGCCCCGCCAGCGTGCGGTCATAGAACCCGCCGCCATAGCCCAGCCGATAGCCGCGCGCATCGAACCCGACCAGCGGAACGATCACCACCTCCGGCTCCACCCATGCCCCCTCGGCCGGGATCAGCGCCCCGAACTCCCCTGCCACCATGGCACAGCCGGGCGACCATTCGCGGAACCGCAGCGCCTGCCCGGCACCAAGGATCACCGGCACCCCCACCGGCCCCTGATGCGCCACCATCGCCGCCGTGGGGTCGATCTCCGTCCGCATCGCCATATAACCCGCCAGCGCGCGCCCCCGATGCGCGGCCAACACATCGGCCAGCAACTCCGCCGCCTGCCCCTGCCCCTTGGCAAAGGCCTCCTTCCGCGCCGCGAAGGCCGCCTTCCGCGCCGCCGCCTTAGCCTCGTCGATCATCATATCAGCACCAACGTCGCAAGGCCGAGAAAGGCCAGAAACCCCATCACATCCGTCAGCGTGGTGACAAAGGTCCCCGAGGCCAGCGCCGGGTCCAGCCCCATCCGCTCCAGCGTCAGGGGCACCAGCACGCCCCCCAACGCCGCCACGATCTGGTTCACCACCATCGCCATGGCCAGCACCCCCCCGATCCACGGATCCGCGAAGACCAGCCCCCCCGCCACCCCAAGGATCACCGCCAACGCCAGCCCGTTCATCGCCCCCGCCGCCAGTTCCCGCAGCACCACCCGCCGCGCATTGGCCGCCGTCAGGTCCCGCGTCGCCAAGGCCCGCACCGCCACGGCCAGCGACTGCGTCCCCGCAATCCCCCCCGTGGAGGCCACAATGGGCATCAGCGCTGCCAGCGCCACGATCGCCGTGATCGTCGCCTCAAAGCGCGAGATGACAAAGGCCGAGATCGACGCCGTGAACAGGTTCACCACCAGCCAGGGCAACCGCTGCCGCACCGTGGCCAAGGGGCCGTCCAGCACGCTCGCCTCCTCGCCCACCCCCGCCAGACGCAGCATGTCTTCCTCATGCTCCTCATCCAGCACGTTCATCGCATCGTCGATGGTGATGACGCCGACCAGCCGCCCCCCCGCATCCACGACAGGGCAGGAAATCAGGTGATACTGGTTGAAGATATAGGCGACCTCGGATTCCTCCTCCGTCGCCTCCACCGTGCGGAAACTCTCTTCCGTCAGCACCTTCAGCGCCACCTCCCGCCGCGCCGACAGGATGCGCCCCAGCGTGACATAGCCCAAGGGCTTCATCCGCGGGTCGACAAGGATCACGTGATAGAACTGGTCGGGCAGGCCGTCTTCCCCGCGCAGGAAATCGATCGCCTCGCCCACCGTCCAATGTTCGGGCGCGACCACCACCTCGCGCTGCATCAGGCGGCCCGCCGACCCCTCCGGATAGGCCATCGCCTGTTCCACCGCCACGCGGTCCGCCTTGTCCAGCGCGTCAAGGATCCGCCCCTGCGCGGGCGCTTCCAGATCCTCAAGGATGTCGACCACGTCATCGGTGTCCAGATCGCGCACCGCCTCGGCCACCACCTCGGCAGGCAGCGCGGCGATCACCTCCTCGCGGATCGTCTCGTCGATCTCGGACAGCAGATCCCCGTCGATCTCGCCGGAATAAAGCGCAAGGAACCCCCGCCGCTCGCCCGCATCGATCTGTTCCAGAAAGTCGGCGATGTCGGCGGCATGCAGCGGCTCCACCAGACCCAGCACCAGCGGTCGGTCCCCCGCCGCCACCGCCGCGCGGATCGCCTCGACGCGGGCATCGTCCAGTTCGATCTCTTCGACCGCTGCCTCGTTTTCCGCCATGCCGCACCCTGCCTGATTACCCCCAGCCTAGCGAAAGCTGTTTCTGCGAAACAGGGGGCACGGGGCATTTTACCCATGCGCCAAAAGACCATAGGCTTGCAAGGGACGCATAACGCCCCGAAAGCGGCGGCGAAACAGGAACAGCAGATGGCCGATCTTCTTCTGGGGCAGGTGCTCCGCTTCACCGCCGATCCTTTCGAGGCGGGCGAAACCGCCGCCCACTACGAAAGCCATGGCGCCATCCTCGTCGAAAATGGCCACATCACCGCCACGGGCCCCGCCGATGACCTGCGCCGCCGTCACCCGCAGGCGCGCCTGCACGATTACGGCCGCGCCCTCATCACCGCAGGTTTCATCGATGCCCATGTCCACTACCCCCAGACCGCCATTATCGCCTCCTGGGGAAAACGGCTGATCGACTGGCTGAACAGCTACACCTTCCCCGAAGAGATGCGCTTTGCCGACCCCGCCTATGCCGAGGTCATCGCCAACCGCTACCTCGACCTCGCCACCGCCCATGGCACCACCACCGTCTGCACCTATGCCACCATCCACCCGGCCAGCGTGGACGCCATCTTCACCGCCGCCCAGACACGCGGCATGCGCCTGTATGCCGGAAAAACCTGCATGGACCGCAACGCCCCCGCAGGCCTCTGCGACACCGCCCAATCCGCCTATGACGACAGCAAGGCGCTGTTGGAGAAATGGCACGGGGTCGACCGCCTTTCCTATGTCATCACCCCGCGCTTCTCGCCCACCTCCACACCCGAACAACTCGCCGCTCTGGGTGCCCTCTGGCGCGAGTATCCCGATTGCCTGATGCAGACCCACCTCTCCGAACAGACGGATGAAATCGCTTGGGTCCGCGACCTCTTCCCCCAATCCCGCGACTATTTGGATACCTACGAGGCGCCGGGGCTCCTGCGCGAAGGCGCCGTCTACGGCCATGCCATCCACCTGACCGACCGCGAACGCGCTCGCCTGATCGACGCCGGGGCCAGCCTCGTGCATTGCCCCACCTCCAACACCTTCATCGGCTCAGGCCTCTTCGACATGTCCCTCGCGCGCCACCTGCGCGTGGGGCTCGCGACCGATACGGGGGGCGGCTCCTCCTTCTCCATGCTGCACACCATGGCCGCCGCCTATGAGGTGGCCCAACTGCGCGGTCAGGCCCTGCACCCGTCGCAGCTGATCTGGCTCGCCACCGTCGGCTCCGCCCGCGCGCTGCGGGCCGAAGACCGCATCGGCAACATCGGCCCGGGGATGGAGGCCGACCTCACCATCCTCGACCTCGCCTCCACCCCCGCCATCGCGCAAGCCACAGCCCGCGCCGAAACGATATGGGAGGCGCTTTTCCCCACCATCATGATGGGCGATGACCGCGCCATCCGTGGCCTCTGGATCGGCGGCAAACCCCTGCGCTGACCGCCCCCTTGTCGCGTGGGCCAAACCGTCCGCGACCGGATCAAGACAAATTTACGTAAATTACGTAACCCCTAAGGGCCGACCAATCCCAAAGCCAATGACATCACCGCCCGCCCAGATCAGACAAAATCCAATAAAACCCAAAGCATTAACCTTAACGCCCCTCCCCTTTTCATCTTGGCAAGAAATACTCTCAGGGGGTGAATGGGCGCGGCACGCGCCCAGAGGGGGCGGAACGCCCCTTACCTTCCGTCACAGAACGCGCGGCCCCTCTCCGTCGCACCCGCGCCGAACATACGGCCCACCCCCGAAGCCGTCCGATGCCCCGACCACGCCCGACAGCCCAAGCAATCCCCTAAACTCCAATCCGTTAACCTTAACGCCCCACCCCTTTTCATCTTGGCAAGAAATACTCTCAGGGGGTGAATGGGCGCGGCACGCGCCCAGAGGGGGCGGAACGCCCCTTTCCCCTCAGGCCAAGGCCCCCCACAGCCGGGATCTCTCACTTCCCCGCCATCGCCGGATAGGCATAGCGATAGGCCAGCGCCACGCCCCCCGCCCCCCCGATCACATTGCCAAGGCTCACCCAGAACAGGTTCCCCGCCACCCCCGCCAACGACACCTCCCCGCCAGCGATCCAGCCCAGCGGCAGCAGGAACATATTGGCCACCGAATGCTCCAATCCCAGCGCCACGAATGCCGTGACCGGCCACAGCACCGCCAGCACCCGGTCCGTCACCGACCGCGCCGCGAAACTCAGCCAGATCGCCAGACAGACCAGTGCATTGCACAGCGCCCCGCGTAGCACGGCCTCAACCGGGCCCAGCCCCGCCTTGGCCTCCGCTGCCCGCACCGCCGCCGCGCCCATCGGCCCCTCGGCCAGCCCCGCCATCCCGAAAGCCAACGCCAACCCTACGGCCCCGATCAGATTGCCCAGCCAGACGATCCCCCAGTTGCGCAGCAGGGCCCCGACCGTGATCCGCCGATCCACCGCCGCCATCACCATCAGCGCATTCCCAGTGAACAGTTCCGCCCCGCCCACCACCACAAGGATCAGGCCCAGCGCAAAGACCACCCCGCCCAATACCCGCGCGGGTCCAAAGCCGGGGTCCACCCCCGCCATGGCCACACACCAGCCCGCCGCACCAAAGCCGATGAAACACCCCGCAAGCACCGCGAGTACCAGCATCCGTCCGGCAGGCAGCGCGGCCTTGGCCACCCCCGCTGTCTCGATCAGCGCGCCGATCTCGGCGGGTCGATAGGCTTCCAGCGGCTCCGGCATCGCGATCCCCCCCGTTGCGCGCCGGGCCATATGACCGTGCGCTGCGTGACCACAGTTTGCTGCACAGAATACGGCACAAAACAGGGCACAGCCGTTGCGGGCAGGGCTTACTCGGCCAATTCCCAGCCGTCGGGATAGAAATCATGCGCCAGCGCGATCTCGGTGGCCAACCGTTCCTTGTCCCAGATCGCCTCGGGCGTCACCGGGATCGGGCCGAAACTGGCGATGACCGTCTCGCCATCCCCCACCCGCCGCGTCTTGAAACCCCTTGCTTTCAAAGCCTTTTCAAAGGCCCCCCAATTCGCATCCGTCTCTTCGATGAAGAAGATGAAATCGACCACCGATTGCGCAGGCAGGCCCTTCACCCCCTTGAAGGTGGCGAATGTTTCACGGCGCTGGGCTTCGAAGTTGTGCGACATGGGCGTTGCCTATCACCCCATCAACCGCGCCGCCAGATGGTTCTGCCGCTCCACCACTTTCGGCAAATCGATCGTCACCATCTCCCCATCCCGAACCACTTGTTTTCCCTCAACAAACAGGTGCTTCACCCGCGTCGGACCACACAGAAGCAGCGCCCCCACAGGGTCCCAACTCCCCGCGCTTTCCACCCTGGTCATGTCCCAGACCGCCACATCCCCCCGCTTCCCCACCTGCAGCGATCCGCAATCCCCCCGCCCCAACACCCGCGCCCCGCCCAGCGTCGCGATCTCCAGCGCCTCGCGCACCCCCATCGCATCGGCCCCCCGCGCAACCCTTTGCAAAAGCATGGCCATCCGCGCCTCGCCCACCAGATTGCCCGCATCATTCGACGCCGATCCGTCCACCCCCAAGCCAACCTTCACGCCCCGATCCCGCATCGCCCGCACCGGCGCGATCCCGGAACCGAGTCGACAATTCGAACAGGGGCAATGCGCAACCCCCGTTCCCGACCGGGCGAAAAGTTCAATTTCCGAACCGTCCAGCTTCACGCAATGCGCGTGCCAGACATCATCGCCCGTCCATCCCAGATCTTCCGCATATTGCCCCGGACGGCAGCCGAACTGGGCCAGCGAATAGGCGATATCCTCGTCATTTTCGGCCAGATGGGTGTGCAGCATCACCCCCTTGTCCCGCGCCAGAACCGCGGCTTCGCGCATCAGATCGCGGCTCACCGAGAATGGCGAACAGGGTGCCAACCCCACCCGCACCATCGCCCCCTCGCGTGGGTCGTGGAACGCATCCACCACCCGGACGCAATCCTCCAGTATCATCGCCTCCTTCTCCACCAGCGCATCGGGCGGCAACCCGCCCGCACTTTCCCCGATGCTCATCGCCCCCCGCGTGGGATGAAACCGCAACCCTACCTCGGCAGCAGCAGCAATCGTGTCATCCAGCCGCGATCCATTCGGAAAGAGGTAAAGATGATCCGAGGTCAGCGTGCAGCCAGACAGCGCCAATTCAGCCAGCCCCACCTGCGCCGAAACGAACATCTCCTCCGGCCCGAACCGCCCCCAAATCGGGTAAAGCGTCTTCAGCCAGCCGAACAGCAACGCGTCCTGCCCCCCCGGCACCGCCCGCGTCAGGGTCTGATACAGGTGATGATGCGTGTTCACCAATCCCGGCGTCACCACGCAGCCCGCGGCCTCCACCACTTCACCCGTGGTCACCAACCCCGTCCCCACCGCCGCCACCACGCCGCCCCGCAGCAGCACGTCGCCCCCCGCGATCTCGCGCCGCGCGCCATCCATCGTCACGACCGCCGCCGCGCCACGGATCAGAACCTCATTCTCAGGCATGGAATGCTCCCTTCGCGCCCACCCCCTTCGGTGGATCGGGAACGCCGGGCGACAGAAGGGGGGAAGGACTCGGCCCGTGCCGCCCAAGGCTAGCGACGCGCCACCTGCCCCGACAAGGGATAATCGTCACCTTCATGACCGTCCCTGTCGAAATCCGCGCCCGCCCCGCGTCTTCACTTCAGCGGGTCGGATTGTCCGCCCGCAAGATCGGAGATCGACCCATGCGCCACCTCCTCATCGCCACTCTTCTCGCGACCGCCCTCACCCCGATGGCCGCCCATGCCGACAGCCCCCCAGCAGCCGATGCCGCAGCCCTTTCCCAACTGCGCGGCACCTATGCCAGCCCTGCCGTCGAGTCCTGGTATGGCGGCTACGGCACGCGCGAATTCATCTTCGCCGACGGGCAATGGCAGCTTATCTTCACCCACGCGCTGGACCCGCAGATGGTGCTGCGCACCTTCCAATTCCGCACCGGTGGCGCCTATCGCATCGGGGCGGCCCATGCCACTATGCCCAGCGCATTCGAGGCCGATTTCGACGAGGAGTGGAAGCACCTCACCCTCCTGACAAACGACCCGCAGGTCATCGCGGGGATGGGTCTGGCGGATTGCGCCCTCACCCCGAATCTGGAGACGGACATTTCGGCCACCGGATGTGGGCCTTGGCCTTCGGTGGCCGATTGTGGCACCGATCATGACCTGCTCGCGCTCGATGCCAGTGGGTTGCGCTTCGGCGAAAGGCCAGCAGACAGCAACATGTGCAGCCCCGACCGCCGCCCCGATGCGCTGCTGCAACCCGTGGTGGCAGTGACCACGCCGTAGGGCCCTAGCCCCGCAGCAAGGCCAAGGCCGCCGCATGCACCTCGCGGTTCGCGGCGGCCAGCACGCGGCCCCCGTCAAGGCAGGGATTTCCCTCCCAGTCGGTGACGATGCCCCCCGCAGCCTCGATCACCGCAATGGGGGCCTGCACGTCATAGGCCTGCAACCCCGCCTCGATCACCAGATCGATCATCCCTGCCGCAACCAGCGCATAGCCATAGCAATCGGTGCCATAGCGCGTCAGCCGCACCTCGGGCACGACACGGCGGAAGGCCGCGCCTTCCTCGGCCGTGCCCACTTCGGGAAAGGTGGAAAAGAGGATCGCCTCCGACAGCGGCCGCGGCCCCCGGCAGCGCAACGCCGCCCGCCCTGACGGCCCGTTCACCTCGGCCCGGCCAAGCCCACCTTCGAACCTCTCGCGGATATAGGGCTGGTCGATGATCCCGTAGATCGGTCCGTCCGCATCCCGGACCGAGATCAGCACCCCCCATGTCGGCGTGCCGGACAGATAGCCGCGCGTCCCATCGATGGGGTCCAGCACCCATGTCAGCCCGCTCGTCCCCGCTTCGGACCCGAATTCCTCGCCCAGAATGCCGTCCTGCGGACGGCGGCGCTTCAGGATGGCCCGCATCCGCTCTTCCGAGAGGCGATCCGCCACCGTCACGGGGTCGAAACGTGCCGTCTCCTTGGTATCCGCCGTCAGGTCCGACCGCCGGAAATGCAGCAGGGTCGCCTCCCGCGCCGCATCCGCCAGTTCCGCCGCCGTGGCGATCAGCTCCGCCGCATCCTGCTCCGACACCCGCATCCTGCATCCCCCGAAAAGCATATCCCCCCGCGCTATCCGCACGAGGGGATGGGGTCAAGCATCCGGAACCGGGTGGCCAGCACCCGGCACAGGGGATCAGGCTGCGTCGCTCAGAACGCGGGCAAGATCAAAGAGACGGCGGCGCTGCGCTTCGGGGATCGCGTAATAGGACCGCACCAGTTCCAGCGCTTCCTTGTCGGCCATGAAGTCACCCTCGGCCGCCTGCGCGCTTTCCCGGCTGTCGTCCAGCCCTTCAAAGAAGAAGCCGATCGTCACGCCCAGCGCGTCGGCGATATCCCACAGCCGCGAGGCAGAGACGCGGTTCATCCCCGTCTCGTATTTCTGAATCTGCTGGAACTTGATCCCGACTTTGTCGGCAAGTTGCTGCTGCGTCATGCCAACCATCCAGCGACGATGGCGGATACGCTTGCCGACATGGGCGTCAACGGGATGCTTCATTTTGTACTCCTAGACATCGTCCCCTGCCATGTTACAAGCAATTGACGTGCCGAAAATTGCCAACACGTAGTTTTCCACAAGATTTGCAGGCCTGCGGCGCAAAAACCTGTCGTTTAGGATAGCGCAAGTTATACGAACGAAGAACAAGCTTTGCCAGAAACCCGCCGCTGAACCGGAGGATTAACCAGCCATCCAAGACTCGCGCAAAGGAGGTTTTTCATTTTGCATTTCTTTTTGCAACAAATTCCTGACAACTTTCGCATAATGCAACAGATTTTCCTTTGGATGCTCCCTCACCTTGCGCTATCTCCCCCGGGAACACGTCCAAGCAGAAGGGCAACCGCGTGCGCGGCTGGCTGATCGAAACCCTCGGCCATCCGGCCCGTCTTCTGGACCTGCCAGATCCCGAACCCGGTCCGGGCGAGGCACTGGTAGAGATTCGCGCCTGTGGGTTGAATTTTGCCGATCTCCTGATGGCCGACGGCAAGTATCAGCAGAAACCCACCCTCCCCTTTGTCCCCGGCCTTGAACTGGCCGGAACTGTCCGCGCCCTCGGCCCCGACACGGAAGGACCTCCGCCCGGCACCCGGGTTGCGGTCTATGCCGGGCAAGGCGGGCTGGCCCAGCGCGGCTGCTTCCCGGTGGAGAACCTCCTGCCCCTGCCCGACAGCCTCTCCTTCGCCGAAGGCGCGGGGTTCCAGATCGCCTACGGCACCTCGCATCTCGCGCTGACCCACAAGGCCCGGCTGCTACCGGGCGAGACGCTTCTCGTCCTTGGCGCCGCCGGGGGCGTGGGCCTCACCGCGGTAGAGATTGGCCACCAGATGGGCGCCCGCGTCATCGCCTGCGCCCGGGGGGCCGAGAAACTCTCCCTCGCCCGCGCCGCCGGGGCGGATGAGGTGATCGACAGTGACACGCCCGATCTAAAGGCTGCCTTGCGCGCCTTGGGCGGCGTGGATGTGGTCTATGATCCCGTCGGCGGCCCCGCCTTCGACGCAGCGCTGCGCGCCACCCGCCCGGATGGCCGCCTTCTCGCCATCGGCTTCGCCTCCGGAACCGTGCCCCAAGTGCCCGCCAACCTGCTTCTGGTCAAGAACCTCACCGTCATCGGCTTCTGGTGGGGCGGCTACCTCGCCTTCGCGCCGCAGATCCTGCGCGACAGCCTCGCTACCCTTCTCGACTGGCAGGCAGCGGGGCGGATCAAGCCCCACATCTCCAACCTCCTGCCCTTCGAGGCCCTGCCCCAAGGGCTCGACCTCCTGCGCAGCCGCGCCGCCACCGGCAAGGTGGTGATCGAGATCCCCGAAAGCCCCTAGCAGCAATAGGCGTTGCGGATCTCCTGCCGCAGCAGCTCTGCCGCGTCGCCTTTCAACGTGGGCGCGGCATAAAGGCAGATCATCTGCGCCCCCAAATCAGGCAGCGCACCCCGCGTCTCGATCGGGAAAAGCCCTTGCGGCATCGCATTGGTCAGCCGCGCCGATACGGCCAGATCGGCAGCCACGGTCGCCTCGATGGCCTGCTCGCTCTCTCCATCCACTGCCATCTCCCACGGGATGCCGGCCATCTCTAGCGCGGCCACCGCCCTGCGGCGGAAGTTGCAGGTGTCCTTGAACCCGATGCGCAGCGGCCGCTTCTGCCAAACCTGCCCCTCTTCCGCCCCGACCCAGACCAGCGGCCGCAGCGCCAATTCCTCTCCGCCCGGCCCCACAGCATCTTCCGTCGTCAGGATCAGGTCCAGTTCGCCCCGCTGAAACCCATCCTTCAGAAGGACCGTGAAGGACGACACCAGATTGACCCGCACGCGCGGAAACTGACCCGAGAGCCGCTTCAGAATGCCGGGAATGGCCGGATAGACAATGTCATGCGGCACGCCCAGCCTGATTTCGCCCTCGAAACTCGACGAAGTCAGCCGCGCCAGTGCCTCATCGTTCAAGGCCAACATCTTGCGCGCAAAACCCAACAGCTGCTCCCCCTCTGGGGTAAGCGTCAGCTTGCGCGCCGCCCGTCCGAAAAGACCAAGGTTCAGCGACTCCTCAAGCCGCTTCAACTGCATCGACACCGCCGATTGAGTCAGGTTCAGAAGACCCGCCGCCCGCGTCACCCCGCCGGCATCGACCACCGCCACAAAAGACCGAAGGGCCACCAGATCAAGCGTCCGCGCCATCATCACATCTCCTGATGTCAATCCAAAAAATCATTCATTTTTCAAATGCCACATCCTCGGGCATGTTTCAACCATCCTGATCCGACAACCACGGATCATCATCAACCGGAATGGAATTGATCATGGCATACCCCCTCTCCACAGCCCTTGGCCGCCCCGCCCGCCGCCGCATGCCGTTGCTGCGCCTGCTGCAGCGCATCATGATCCTGCGCCACGAACGGCGCGCGCTCGCCCGGCTGGACGACCACCTGCTCGCCGATATCGGCCTCACCCCCGATGCCGCCCGGATCGAAAGCGAGCGCCCGCTCTGGGACGCACCCGCGCATTGGCATCACCCCGACCGAGCCATCAGGTGAAATCTGATAAAACGCAGGAAAAAAGACGACTCGTGAATAGACCGTTTCCCACGCAAGCGTCTTGAAATCGAAGCTGCGGCTCCCGATATTGGCACCATCCGGCCTGTGGGATGCCAACCCGCAGCCGAAGGCTCAACATCGGAGGCTTCACATGGCTGAATACCAGACGATCCGTTCGGTCGGCGCAGGCGCCCGGACCGCTCAGATCGACGCAGGGCTTCGCGCCCACATGAACAAGGTCTACGGGCTTATGTCCGTGGGCATGCTGCTGACCGGCGGCGTGGCTTGGGCGGTCGGCACCACGGACCTGCTCAATTTCCTGCGCACGCCGGAAGGCGGCATGACGATCCTCGGCTGGGTGGTGATGTTTGCCCCCCTCGCGATGGTCTTCGCGTTCGGCGCGGCCATCAACCGCCTGTCGCAGGCGGCGGCGCAGCTGTTCTTTTACACCTTCGCCGCGGTGATGGGTCTCTCCATCGCGTGGATCTTCAAGGCCTTCACCGGCGTCTCCATCGCGCAGACCTTCCTCGTGACGGCGATCGCCTTCGCGGGTCTCTCGCTCTGGGGCTACACCACGAAGAAAGACCTGTCGGGTATGGGCACGTTCCTGATGATGGGCCTGATCGGCCTCATCGTCGCCTCGATCGTGAACCTGTTCCTCGGGTCCGGCGCTCTGGCCTTCGCCATCTCGGTGATCGGTCTGTTGATCTTCGCGGGCCTGACCGCCTTCGACACGCAGAACATCAAGAACACCTACCTCCAGCATGCGCAGTATGGGGATGAAGAATGGCTCGGCAAATCCGCCATCATGGGCGCGCTCAGCCTCTACATGAACTTCATCAACATCTTCATGTTCCTGCTGCAGTTCCTCGGCAACCGCGAATAACGCGCGGCTGACACGGAAACGGACAGGGCCGGTCGCGAGACCGGCCCTTTTCCATTTCGCCTTGCCCGTCGCATCAGGGCGCGATCTGCCGCATCATCCGCACCGCCGGAAAGATGATCCCCGGCGCCAGCGGCACATCCACCTCGTGCAGCACACGGAACCCCAGCGCATCGTAGAAGGGGATCGCCGTGCGCGTCGACATGCAGTCCAGCCAGCGGATGCCGTGGCGCAGTGCGTCGACGATGATCTCGCTCATCACCGCGCTGCCCACCCCCTGCCGCAACCGCGCAGGATCGACCGCCACATGCCGCACATGCGCCGTCTGCGGCGCATCCTGCCCATGGCCCGGCGCGGCCATGCTCCAGCCGCCCGCGCCGATCACCTGCCCCTCATCCGTCTCGGCCAGAAAGTACCGCCCCGAAGCTACCAGTTCCGGTCGCGCGCGCGAGATGATGGGCAAGGCCGTCACCAGAACGGAGGGCTTGTAATCCCCCTTCAGAAGCCGGGGATAGCTGCGTGCCAGCAAGCGATCCACGGCGGCAAGGTCCGCAGGCTTGGCACGGCGAAGGGTGAGGGTGTGATCCATCGCGGGCAGCTAGCGCAACTTCCGCGCGAGGAAACCCCCAGCACCAAAAGAAAAGGCCGCCCCGAAGGACGGCCCGATCTCGGACGGTGGGCAAGACCCTACTTGATCTTGCCTTCCTTGTATTCCACATGCTCGCGCTTGACGGGGTCGTACTTCTTCACGACCATCTTTTCGGTCATGGTGCGGGCGTTCTTCTTGGTCACGTAGAAATGCCCGGTCCCCGCCGTCGAGTTCAGACGGATCTTGATCGTCGTCGGCTTCGCCATAGTCGTCTCTCCTAGAACGGGGAAACGCACAGGCCCCCGCGAAATCTCTTGAAGCCCGCCTTTTACTTGGGGAGGCGGCAGAGTCAACAGCCAAACCGCCCGCCACCCATCAAATTGCGCGCCTTGCGGCGCAAGCCTTTTCAGGTCGCCTGCGCGGCCTGCGCCGCTTGGCTCCGCCGGGGGTACCCCCCGGACCCCCGGAGTGTTTTTGGCCAAGATGAAGGAAGCCTCGTTTCCACCGGCCCCAATGCTACGGGGGTGCAGGGCGAAGCCCCCTATGTCTCCCTCCGATCAGAACACGCGCGGATGGCCTATAAGCCGGATTCTGTCCGGGGGTTGCCCCCCTGGATGACCATTCCTCTGCCGACCGTGTCACCACGGCGGTCAAGCTGCCAACCCGGGCCTCTGGGCTGAAGCGTCCCTGCGGAGGTCTCTGCCAGAGGCAGACCTTTCCGCGCGAGGCCCCTATTCGGCATTGCTCCGGGTGGGGCTTGCCGTGCCGTCCCGGTTGCCCGGTCCGCGGTGGGCTCTTACCCCACCGTTTCACCATCACCCGGGCGAACCCGGGCAGACTCTTCTCTGTGGCGCTTTCCCTGGGGTCGCCCCCGCCGGGCGTTACCCGGCACCCTTGCTTCATGGAGTCCGGACTTTCCTCGAAGCTTTCGCCCCGCGGTCATCCGGCCATCCGCGCGTCAGCGGGCTTACGCCGCGCCCGCCCTCGCGTCAAGTCGGGCCCCCGTCTACCGGGAAGCGCAGGGCAAGCTCTGCCGCAAGCCCCGCATCCACCGCATCGACCGGCCCCTCGGCCCAAGGCCGGAACCGCAGGCGAAAGGCCCGCAGGATCAGCCCTTCCTCCCCGTCCGGATATCCGAAGCGGCGCGCATGGCCGAGGAACTCGGCCGGGCGACCGACGCTTCGCCCTTCGGGCCAGACCGACAGCCCGGCCATCGCAAGCCTGCGCCAATCAAAGCGCGGCCCCGGATCGGACTTGCGCGCCGGTGCCATGTCGGAATGCCCGATCACCCGTTCAGGACGGATCGCCCAGCGTGCGGTGATCCCCGCCAACACCCGCTCCAGCGCCGCCATTTGAGGTTCGGGAAAGGGCTGCGCGCCCGTATTGGCCAACTCAATCCCGATGGACCGGGAATTGACATCCGTCACCCCCCCCCAAGCGCCCGCGCCCGCATGCCAGGCGCGCATCGCCTCATCCACCAGCTGCTCCACCCCGCCATCCTCGGCGATCAACCAATGCGCCGACACCTCATGCGCCGGATCGCACAGCCGCGCGCGCGCCTCGGCAGCGCTGGCCATGGCGGTGTAATGAATCACGATCAGATCGGGCCGGGCACCCCCGCGCCGTTCCCCGCAATTCGGTGACGGAAAGCTCACTGCAGCCGGAACGGCCGCGGGTCCCAAGCACAGGCGAAACCATCGCCATCCGGGTCCAGCCCGCGGCGATCCCGCTCCGGCCCACCCGCCGCCAGAAAGGCCTGTTGCGCCAGATCGGGCGAGGCATAGCGCGCACAGGCCGCCTGCGGATCGGTGAACCGCAGGGAAGACCGCGAATGCACCTGCGTGCCGGGGCTATGCGTGGTCGACAGCGCATATTGCACGATGTTCGGCCCCGTCTCGGTGCGTTCCGGTACGGCCGTCGGTTGGATCACCTGATATTGCGCCCGATTGCGCGCCAGACGTTCCGCATCGCTTTCAATCGTCTCGCGCTGCGACACTGCTGCGAAATCCTGCTCGTCCGAGATGCCGGTGTTATTGTGCACCATCTCGCCAGATTGCGGCGCGATGGTCGCGGGCGCGTTGCCGCGCGGACGGTTCGGATCGTTCGGATCGAAAGCCGCCACAGCGCCCGCGCCTTGCGCCATGGGATCGGGAAAGACCACAGGCGCGGGCTGCGTCGCAGAAAGCGGCGCCGTCCCCGTCGCCCGGTCGATCGCCGCCGCCGCCAGATCGGGAGAGAAGCCGCCCGCCGGGGCCGCAGGGGCCATGGCGGTGCCGAAGGGCGCGACCGGCGTCACCGGCGTCGCGGAACGGGGGGCCGCAGCCGCCTGTTCGCGCAGATAGCTGTTATAGTCGTTGAACCCCACACCGGCGGCAGAATTTGGCACACTCTGGTTGCAGGCGGCCAAGGCCACGGTCAGGGCAAGCATTACGACAGAACGCATCTTCACGCCTCGGTTTCCTTCGATCCGGCAGATTACCACCATTTGGTGGGTTTTGCCACAAAGCCCGCCGCTTGTTCGAGCACATAGGCGTGATTCAGCAGGTCCCCCTCCTCCCACGGCCGCCCGATCAGTTGCAGCCCCAAGGGCAGCCCCTGTTTGTCCAGCCCCACAGGAACCGAAATACCGGGAAGCCCCGCAAGGTTGACCGTCACGGTGAAGACGTCGTTCAGATACATCTCGATCGGGTCCGCCGACGACATCTCGCCAAGGCCGAAGGCCGCGCTCGGCGTGGCGGGCGTCAGGATCGCATCCACGCCTGCCGCGAAGGCCTGTTCGAAGTCGCGCTTGATCAGCGCCCGCACCTTCCGCGCGCGGTTGTAATAGGCGTCATAGAACCCCGCCGACAGCACATAGGTCCCGATCATCACCCGCCGCTGGACCTCCTTGCCGAACCCTTCGGCACGGGTCTTCTCGTACATCTCGGTGATGCCGTCCCCCGCCGCCAGCTTGGCCCGATGCCCATAGCGCACCCCGTCATAGCGGGCGAGGTTCGACGACGCCTCTGCGGGCGCAATCACGTAATAGGCGGGCAGCGCGTATTTCGTATGGGGCAGCGAGATATCGACGATCTCCGCCCCCGCATCGCGCAGCATCGCCGCGCCGTCCGACCACAGCTTTTCGATCTCGGCGCGCATCCCCTCCATCCGGTATTCGCGCGGCAGGCCGATCTTCTTGCCCCGGATATCCCCCGTCAGCGCCGCCTCGAAATCCGGCACCGGCAGGTCGGCGGATGTGGAATCCTTCGGATCATGTCCCGCCATCGCCTGCAAGAAGATCGCCGCATCCCGCACCGTCTTCGTCATCGGCCCCGCTTGATCGAGGCTCGAGGCAAAGGCCACGATCCCCCAGCGGCTGACCCGCCCATAGGTGGGCTTGATCCCCACGATCCCAGTAAAGGCCGCAGGCTGGCGGATCGACCCGCCGGTATCGGTGCCGGTCGCGGCAAGGCACAGATCACCCGCCACCGCCGCCGCCGACCCGCCCGACGATCCGCCCGGCGTCAGCCGACGGTCATCCACCTTCCACGGGTTTACCGCATTGCCATAGCACGAGGTTTCATTGCTGGACCCCATGGCAAACTCGTCCATGTTCAGCTTGCCCAGCATCACCGCGCCCGCCTCGAACAGCTTTGTGGTGACGGTCGATTCATATTCCGGCGTAAAGCCGCCAAGGATGTTCGACGCCGCCTGCGACGGCACGCCCTTCGTGCAGAACAGGTCCTTGATCCCCAGCGGAATGCCGCACATCGACGGCGCATCGCCCGCCTTGATCCGCGCCTCCGCCGTCCGCGCCTGTTCCAGCGCGATGTCGGGCGTCTTGTGGACAAAGGCCCCAAGGTCATCGGCGGCATCGATGGCCGTCAGGCAGGCCATGGTCAGGTCCGTGGCGGAAATCTCGCCCTTGCGCAGCGCATCCCGCGCCGCCGCTATCGTCCAGCTGTTCGCGCTCATTCCACCACCTTCGGCACGGCAAAGAACCCCTCGCGCGCATCCGGCGCATTCTTCAGAACCTGCGACTGGATATTCCCATCCGTCACCTCGTCCTTGCGCCGCTTCAGGCGCATGGGAGTGACCGATGTCATCGGCTCCACCCCTGTGACATCCACCTCGTTCAACTGTTCCATGAAGGTCAGGATGCCCGAAAGCTCTCCGGCCAGCGCCGGCAGATCGGCCTCTTCCACCCGGATACGGGCCAGTTTCGCCACACGGCGCGCGGTGTCGATATCGATGGACATGGGTCTTTCCCCTGTTCTGATACCCGCCCGTTTAGCCCCCCGCCCCCAATCCCGCAAGGGCATGGACAGGACAATCCCCGCTCATGCACAGCCTCTGCGCCCGAGGGGCCATTTCCCTTGGCCGGCCAGCCGCTAGCTTGGCCATCAGCACCCTTCCCCGACCAGATCAAGGAGACAGAGACATGAAGATCACCTGGCTCGGCCATTCCGGCTTTCGCATCGAGATTGAGAGGGCCACCCTCCTCGTCGACCCCTGGCTCGCAGGCAATCCGATGTTCCCCGCCGAACGCCGCGCCGAGGCGGTGGAGGGCGCGACCCATGTCCTTCTGACCCATGGCCATGGCGACCACTCCGCCGATGCCGCCGCGATCTGCAAGGAGAAGGGCATCCCCCTTGTCGGCATCTACGACCTCGTCAGCTGGATCGAAGGGCGCGAAGGCATCTCCTCCATCGGCTTCAACAAGGGCGGCACGGTCGATCTGGCCGGGGCCAAGGTCACCATGGTCAACGCCTCACATTCCTCCACGCTCTCGGGCGAGGCAGTCCCGGTCGCCGCAGGCTCCGAGGCGGGCTTCATGATCGCGGGCGAGGGGCACACGATCTATGTCTCGGGCGACACAGACATCATGGCCGACATGCAATGGATGGGCGAGTTGCACGCCCCCTCCATCGGCATTCTCTGCGCGGGCGGCCATTACACCATGGACATGAAGCGTGCGGCTTGGGCGGCGCGGCGCTACTTCAACTTCAAGACGGTGATCCCCTGCCACTACCGCACCTTCGGCGCGCTGGAACAGGACGCGACCGAGATGGTGGTGGCGCTGCCCGGCGTGCAGGTGATCGAACCGCAGGTCCTTGACCCCATCCGCTTCTGACAGCGCGCGGGGGGACAGCCGTCCCCCCGCACCCCCCTTCTTCACCGCTTCGCGGCGAAGAACCCCTTCAGCAGACGTTCCGCCTCCGCCGCCCCGATCCCGTCATAGACTTCGGGCACATGATGGCATTGCGGATGCGAGAAGACCCGCGCCCCAACCGCCACCCCCCCGCTCTTTGGATCCGCTGCGCCGTAGTACAGACGCCCGATCCGCGCCGCCGCAATGGCCGCCGCGCACATCGGACAAGGCTCCAGCGTCACGTAAAGATCATGGGCGATCAGCCGCTCAGCCCCCACCGCCGCACAGGCCGCCCGGATCACCAGCATCTCGGCATGCGCCGTGGGATCGTTCAACTCCCGCGTCCGGTTCCCCGCTTGCGCCACCACCAGACCAGACGGCGACACAATGACCGCGCCCACGGGCACCTCGCCCCGCGCGCCCGCCGCCCGCGCCTCCTCCAGCGCCACATCCATGAAAGACCGGAACTCCATACGCCCTTCCTGCCCCGCCACAGCCAAAGGCGCAACCTTGCCCCTTCATCTGTTCTTAAATATCCTCCGGGGGTCCGGGGGTGGAAAACCCCCGGGTGTTCCGCTAGGGACCACACCTTGCCCTTGAAGGACACCCCCATGACCCGCCCCCCGAAACCGCCAGCCAAAGCCGCGTCCCAGACCGCCCCCGAAGGCGACCGGATCGCCAAGGTGCTCTCGCGCGCAGGGATCGCCTCCCGGCGCGAGGCGGAACGCATGATCGCCGCAGGCGAGGTCGCGGTGAACGGCAAGGTCATCGACAGCCCCGCCCTGAACGTGGGCCCCAAGGACCGCATCACGGTCAAGGGCCAGCCGCTGGCCCCGCCGGAACCCCCGCGCCTCTGGCTCTATTACAAACCCGAAGGCCTCGTCACCTCTGCCGCCGATGAAAAGGGCCGCGACACCGTTTTCGACCACCTCCCCGACGACATGCCCCGCGTCATGTCCATTGGGCGGCTGGACCTCAATTCCGAAGGCCTGCTCCTCCTCACCAATGACGGCGAACTCAAACGGCGGCTGGAACTTCCCTCCACCGGCTGGCTGCGCAAATACCGCGTCCGGGTGAAAGGCAACCCGACCGACCCCGAGCTCGAACAGCTGCGGCAGGGGATCACCGTCGAAGGCGAACGCTTTCAGCCGATGCAGGTGGTGATGGACCGCCATCAGGGCGCCAATGCCTGGCTCACCGTCGGCCTGCGCGAAGGCAAGAACCGCGAGATCCGCCGCGCCATGTCGGCCATCGGCCTGACCGTGAACCGCCTGATCCGCGTGAGCTACGGCCCCTTCCGCCTGAACGAGATGCAGCCCGGCGAGGTGGAAGAGGTCCGCCCCCGCGTGTTGCGCGACCAGCTCGGCTTCGCCCCCGACCTTTTCGCCGCCACCGACGCCGCCCCGCGCAAACCCGCCCCGGCCCGCCCGGCCAAGGCCGCCCCTTCCGGCGAAAGCTCCCCGCGCCCCACACGTGGCCCCAAATCCGACGCGCCCACGACCCGCAGCCCAAAGCCCACCCCCCGGACCGACCGGACTGACAGCAGCGCCCCGCGCACCGCCTATGGCCTCAAATCCGAAGCGCCCGCGCCCCGCAGCCCGAAGCCGGCCCCCCGGACCGACCGGACTGACAGCAGCGCCCCGCGCCCCGCCCGTGGCCCCAAAGCCGAAGGCGCCACATCCCGCCCCGTGCGCGGCGGCAAAGCAGCCGCCCCGCGCGGCACGCTGGCCGACGCACCGGCCCCGCGCCCCGCCAAACCCGGCCCGCGCAGCAGCGCCAAGTCCAAACCGCAATCCACCCGCAACCGCTCCGACGCGGCCCCCGCTCGCCCCGGCGGCCCGGGCAAGCCCCGGCCCGCCGCCCCCTCCGGCGGCAAGCCGCGCCGCCCCCCGCGCGGCTGATCCGGACAGCCTGCCCCCTTCCCCCCTGCCCCTGCCCTCGCCTATACTCCGGCACAAGGCGGACAGCAGGGGGCGGAACAGGCAGATGACAGGCACCGGACTGCAGACTCTCGCCTATTTCGTGCTGCTCGCCCTCATCCTCTACACGGCCGGCAGCGGGGTGCAGTGACATGGCCCAGCGTTTTGGCGGCAAGTACAGCCCCGAACCCCAGCGCCGCGGCGATGGCGATGAACGCCGCAGGGCACAGCAAGGCCAGCCCCCCGCGACAGGCGGCCCTGAAGGCCCCAACCGCTTCGACGGCAAGCGCCCGATCCGCAAGGGCGCACGGGTCAACTTCTTCTTCTTCGTCTCGCTGACAATGCTCATCCCCGCCTTCTCGGGCGGGCCGGATGCGCTCTTCCCCGGCCTTGGCGCGACCGCGCTCCTTCTCCTCTCGGCATGGCTCACCCGCGAAGGAACCCGCGCGCATCAGGAATATGACGACCGCCGCATCGCCCGCCGCCCCGCCATCCCGCGCAAGATCTTTGGCGCGGTTCTGACCGGGGCCGCCCTCGCACTTGCCGCCTCGATCAGCCAGCCGGGTTTGCTCCCCCTCGCCTTTGGCGCGGTGGGTGGGCTTCTCCATCTGTTCGCCTTTGGCCCCGACCCGCTCAAGGACAAGGGCGCCGAAGGCATCGACAGCTTTCAGACCGACCGCGTCGCCCGCGCGGTGGACGAAGCCGAACGCCTCGTCGCCGGGATGAAGGACGCCATCCTGCGCGCGAACGACCGCGCGCTCGAATCCCGCGTCGACCGCTTTGCCGATACCGCCCGCGCCATGTTCCGCACCATCGAAGCCGATCCCCGCGACCTCACCTCCGCCCGGAAATACCTGAGCGTCTATCTGGCAGGCGCCCGCGACGCGACGGTCAAATTCGCCGACTTCTACGCCCAAAGCCGCGATCAAAAGGCGCGGGCGGAATACGAGGCGCTCTTGGCCGATCTCGAAACCAACTTCGCCTCGCGCACCAGGGCCCTGATCGAAGACAGCCGCACCGATCTGGATGTCGAAATCGGCGTCCTGCGCGAACGGCTGCAAAGGGAAGGCTGACCCCTTCCCAACCCAGCCCCCGATGCGCTAAGGCGCGGGCATGGCCAAGCTCTACTTCCACTTCTCCACGATGAATGCAGGGAAATCGACCCTGCTCCTGCAAGCCTCGCACAATTACCGCGAGGGGGGCATGGCGACCTATCTCATCACCGCGCAATTCGACAACCGCGCGGGCCAAGGCCGCATCGCCAGCCGCATCGGCATCGGCGAGGATGCCGACACCTTCGCCCCCGGCGAGGACATGTTCGAAAAACTGAAAGCCCGTCTGGAAAAAGGCCCTGTCGCCTGCGTTTTCGTGGACGAGGCGCAGTTCTTGTCCAAGGATCAGGTCTGGCAGCTTGCTCGCGCGGTCGATGACCTGAAGGTCCCTGTCATGTGCTACGGCCTGCGCGTGGATTTTCAGGGCAACCTTTTCCCCGGCTCCGCCGCCCTACTGGCTTGGGCGGATGAGATGCGCGAAGTTCGCACCATCTGCCATTGCGGGAAAAAGGCCACCATGGTCATCCGCCGCGGGCCAGACGGCCGCGCGCTCACCGCAGGCGAACAGGTGGTGATCGGCGGCAACGAAACCTATGTCAGCCTCTGCCGCAAGCATTGGCGCGAAGCGGTCGGCGACGCCTGACGCCCAAATTTCTTCGAAGAAATTTGCAAAAATCTTCGAAGATTTTTGACCCCCGCCGCCTACCCTTCCACCGCCTTCGCCCGAAGCGCGATCATCGACCCCGCCACCACGATCAGCACCATCCCGGCCACCGCCAAGGGCGCCAGCCCCGTCCCCCACAGCACCCATGTCCAGAAGGCCGAAGCCGGCAGGATCACATACTCCAGAACACTCGCTTTCGAGGCTTCGGTGATCTGATAGGCGCGGATCATCATCCCGACCCCAACCAGCGACCCCGCCGCCTGCACGAAGGTCCAGAAGTAGAAGGTCCCGCTCGGCCAGACCGGCCCGCGCTGCAGGAACCCCTCCGCGCCAACGGGCACGGCAATCGGGGCCAGCCACAGCACCGCCATCCCCACAGCGCCGATCACGCCCAGCGCGGCGAAGAACCCCGCCAGCAGCGTCTCGGCAGTTTCCTGCGCGCACCATTCCCGCGTGGCGATGTTGCCCATCGCATACATGGCCCCCGCCAGAACCGGCAGAACGGCGGGCAACGACGCACCGGCCAACGCCTCTGGCCCCAAGACCAGCACCACGCCGACAAAGCCCAGCACCACCGCAAAGATCCGCACCGGCCCGATCGCATGGCCATAGACGAAACGCGAAATCAGCAGCACCCAGATCGGCGCGGTGAACAGCCCCGCCGCCACCAGCGCCACGTCAAGGAAGGCCAGCGCCCCGAAATAGATCACCATCGCCGCCCCGTGGATCGACGACCGCGCCACCACCGCGCCCCAGCGCACGGGCCTCAATTTCAACCCCAACGGCACCATCGCCAGCGCCAGCAGCACCGCCGCCATCAGGCTGCGCGTCAGGTGGAACTGCCACAGCCCCGCCTCCTCGGCGATCACCCGCACGTAATTGTCGGTGAAGCCGATCACCATCGCATAGACAAGGATCAACCCTGCCGCCGCCAGTGTCCTGTCGGAACCACTCATGAAATGCCTGATCCTCCCTCTCGCCTCCCGTGTGAAGCCTGCTACCTTCGCCAATGCGCGCCCGAAAACGACATGAACAGAAGAATTGACCGGAGAGGGAACGAATGGGCTGGCTGGCCGATGAAACCGGACTGGAGAAATGCGCGGCGAACTACACGCCGCTCACACCACTGTCCTTCCTAAAGCGCGCGGCGGACATCCACGCCAACCGCACCGCCGTGGTCTGGAAATCCACCCGCCTCAGCTATGCCGACTATGCCGCGCAGGTCTCCCGCCTCGCCTCTGCCCTCGCCCGCCACGGCATCGCCCAGGGCGATGTGGTGGCCACCCTGATCCCCAATATCCCACCGCAGGCCGTGGCCCATTTCGGTGTCCCCGCCGCGGGCGCGATCCTGAACACGATCAACACCCGCCTCGACGCCGACACCGTGGCCTATATCTTCGGCCATGCCGGGGCGAAGATCGTGCTTTGCGACACGGCCTTCCTGCCGCTTGCGGAAGAGTCGCTCAAACGTATGGAAGGCCCCGCCCCCCGGATCATCGAGGTGGTGGATGAAGGCTTCACCGCCTCGGGCCGCTACCTCACCTATGATGCGCTGCTGGCCGAAGGCGACCCGAACGCGCCGTGGATCATGCCGCAGGACGAATGGGAATCCATCGCCATCAACTACACCTCCGGCACGACGGGCCGCCCAAAGGGCGTGGTCTACCACCATCGCGGGGCCTATCTCTCGGCCACCGCCAATATCCTGTCCTGGCGCATGGTGCTGCACCCGGTTTACCTGACCATCGTGCCCCTCTTCCACTGCAATGGCTGGACCCACACATGGATGACACCCATCCTTGCGGGCACACTCGTCTGCTGTCGCGACATCACGGCCAAGGCCATCTACGACGCCATCGCCGATGAAGGCGTCACCCATTTCGGTGGCGCGCCCATCGTCCTCAACACCATCATCAACGCCCCCGACAGCGACCGCCGCGCCTTCGCGCATGTGGTCGAGGTCTTCACCGCAGGCGCGCCGCCCCCCGCCGCCACGCTGGCCGCCTTCGAACCCTTGGGCTTCAACGTCACTCAAGTCTACGGCCTGACGGAAACCTACGGACCCGCCACCGAATGCACATGGCGCGAAGAATGGGACGGCGCCTCCAAGGAAGACCGCGCCGCCTACAAGGCCCGCACTGGCGTCGCCATGCCCATGCTCGACGGGGCCGAGGTGCATGACACCCACGGCAACCCCGTCCCCCGCGACGGGCAGCACTTGGGCGAGATTGCCATGCGCGGCAACATGGTCATGAAGGGCTATTACAAGAACCCGCAGGCCACGGCCGAGGCCTTCAAGGGCGGCTGGTTCCGCTCGGGCGATATCGCCTTTCAGCATCCCGACGGCTACATCAAGATCACCGACCGCGCCAAGGACATCATCATCTCGGGCGGCGAGAATGTCTCCTCCGTCGAAGTCGAAGGCGTCCTCATGCACCACCCCGCCGTCCTCCTCTGCGCCGTGGTGGCCAAACCCGATGACAAATGGGGTGAAGTCCCCTGCGCCTTCGTCGAACTGAAACCGGGGCAGGCCGTCACGGAAAAGGACCTCATCGCCTTCTGCCGCGAACGGCTGGCGGGCTTCAAGACGCCCAAACATGTGGTCTTCTCCGATCTGCCCAAGACATCCACGGGCAAGATCCAGAAATTCGAACTGCGCGCCGTGGCCAAACTGATGACTCAGCCCGGCTGATCGCCGATGCCGTGACCACGTTGTGCCGCCCCCGTCCCTGCGCTATCGTCGCGGCTGATCGCAACGGAACGGCCGGACCAACCGCCGCAGGACCGCAGGCAAGGCATGACCGCGCTGAAGAAATACCAGAGGCTGGAAAGCCCCGGCCTCTGGCGTGACAGCCCCCAGTCCCAGCGGCGCGAAGTCGTCGTCGCCTTCCGCGAGGCGACGCTTGTCCTGTCGGACCCGCGTACCGAACTGGCGCTCTCGCATTGGTCGCTCCCCGCGATCGAACGGATGAACCCCGGCTCAATCCCCGCCCTCTATGCCCCCGGCCCGGATGCCGAGGAACTGCTCGAGGTCGACGATCCCGACATGATCGCCGCGCTGGAAACCATCCGCAGCGCCGTGCGCCGCCGCACACCACGCCCCGGCCGCCTGCGCGGCACGCTCCTGATCGGCACCACGCTCGCCATCCTTGGGATCGGCGCCTATTTCGTGCCCGACGCCCTGATCCGCCACACAGCCGCCGTCCTGCCCCCCGCCACCCGCGCCCAGATCGGCGAGGCCGCGCTGGCCGACATCACCCGCCTCACCGGCGCGCCCTGCGGCACGCCGCTTGGCGACCGGTCGCTCACACTCCTGTCCGAACGGCTCTTCGGCGGCGCGGGCATCCGCTTTGCCGTCCTGCGCGAAGGCCTGCCGCAGGCCGCGATTCTGCCCGGAAACCTCGTCCTTCTCGGCCTGCCCATGCTGACCGAGGCCAGCCTGCCCGAGGCCCCGGCAGGCTTCGCCCTCGCCGAAACCCTGCGCGCCGAAACCGACGATCCGATGCAGCATATCCTGCGCCATGCGGGCCTTGCCGCCACGCTCCGCCTGCTGACCACGGGCAGCCTGCCCGTCACCGCTCTGGAAGGCTATGGCGAGGTCTTCCTCGCCGCCCCGCGCCCCACCCTGCCCGACGAGGCGCTGCTTGCCCGCTTTGAAGGCAGCGCCGTCTCCTCCGCCGCTTATGGCTACGCGCTCGACCCCACGGGAGAATCCACGCTCACCCTGATCGAGGCCGATCCTTATCGCGGCGGCAGCCCCCGCGCCCTCTTGAACGCCGAGGATTGGAGCAGCCTCAAGGCCATCTGCGGGCCCTAAGGCTGCCTGCTTCTCACCTCACAAAGGCATCCCCAAACCCGGCCCCGCGCGCCGCGCGCAAAGCCGCCTGCGCCGATCCGCTGTCGCCAAAGGGCCCGGCAAGGATGACCTGCACCGGCTTGCCGCCAATCCGGCCTTCTGACCGCGCCACCGGCAGGCCCAGCGCGGCCAGACGCCCCGCAGCCCCGTCGGCATTTGCGGGTTGCCCGAAACTGCCCACCTGCACGAAGAAGCGCCCCGCCACCGCAGGCTTCGCCGCGACAGGCTGCTCTACAACAGGCTTGGCGACCTTCGGCTCCGACGGCGCGCCCTTCGACCCGACCGTCAGCCGCGACAGAAGACCCACCTCCTCGCCCACCGGACGCGCTGGGATCGTCCGCGTCAGGATGCGGTCCTGCGCAGCCTGCCCTTCCGCCGTTCCCACACCGCGCAGCGGGTTCAAACGGTCATCTTCCCAGGCCAGCTTGTATCCCTTCGGTACCGGGACGCCGACATCAGCGACCCGCGCCCCCACGACACCGGACCCAACCGCCGCAGGCTGGCCCAGCGGAACAAGCCGCTGTCCACCGCCCGACAACGACGCCCCGACACCCGCGCCCTGCGGATAGATCGGCGCGCGCAGCCCCTCCAACGAGCCATCGCCCCGCGTGCAGACGACCACGGTCCCGCCATTCGTCAGCTTCAGCCGCGCAGGCACCGGCGCCGAGGTGGTGCAGCCGATCTGCCGCCCCGTTCCCGCCACCCGCGGCGCGACCGGCACCATCGGAGCCGCCGCCGCCACAGGTGTCGCCACCGGAGCGACCGCCGCCGGACGCGGCGTCACCGCCACCGGCCGCAACCCGGCCACAGGCGCAGGCGTATAGCTTTCGGGCGGCGGCTCTGCCGCCCGCACCCGCGGTGCCACAGGTGCCGGCGCAGGCGCTGCGGCCACCGCCGTCCCACCGCCGACCGAGGGCGGATATCCGCACATCGCTCGGCGATTGCGGTCTACCCGCGGCACCCAATTGACCCGCCCGCCAATCCCGGCGCGCAGAAAGACACAGCCGCGGCTGTCCACATATTGCTGGCCAGAAAATCCTGCAGGCGGCAGCTCGCGCGGCCCCCCAACATCAGAAGCGGATTGTGCAAAGGCGCAACTTGCGCCCAGAGCAAGGGCCAGGAGCGCCCCTCTCAGAACCTTCACGAACATGACTACCCCCCAGTAGCGTGAGGGCCAGAATGCGCGAGGATTGTTTCCCCGTAAAGGGGTGAAATCACCTTATTTTGTGCCGAACATGCGGTCGCCCGCATCGCCTAGTCCGGGCACGATATAGCCGTTTTCGTTCAGATGACTGTCTACAGACGCAGTGACGATTGGCACATCCGGATGTGCTTCCTTCATCCGCGCGATTCCCTCCGGCGCGGCCAACAGGCACAGGAACCTGATCTGCTTCGCCCCCTTGGCCTTGATCAGGTCCACCGCCGCCGCGCTGGAATTCCCCGTCGCCAGCATCGGATCGACCACGATGGTCACCCGATCCTCCAACTGTTCGGGCAGCTTGCAATAGTACTGCACGGGCTGCAGCGTTTCGTGGTCCCGGTACAGCCCCACGAACCCCACCCGCGCCGCCGGGATCAGCTCTAGAATCCCGTCCAAGAGCCCGTTCCCCGCCCGCAGGATCGACACCAGCGCCAGCTTCTTGCCCTCAATCGCGGGCGCATCCATCTCGCACAAAGGCGTTTCGATCCGCTTGGTCGTCATCGGCAACTCACGCGTGACCTCATAGGCCAGCAGCAGGCTGATCTCGCGCAACAACTGCCGGAAGGACGCAGTCGAGGTGTCCTTCTCCCGCATCAGCGTCAGCTTATGCTGGACCAGCGGATGGGTGACGACGGTGAGATGGTCAAGCATTCCGGGCCTCCAGCTTTTTCCTGATGCGCTCCCGCGTATCGCCATCGCAGAAGGCGGCGTCAAGCGAGGTCCGCGCGATGCCGTCGAAAACCCCCTCGTCCCACTCAAAGGCGGCATTCAGCATGTCGTATTCCCGCGCCATGGTGGTGTGAAAGAAGGGCGGATCGTCGGTCGAGATCGTCACCTTCACCCCCCGCCGCCACAACTCGCCGATCGGATGCTTGCGCCAGCCGGGATAGATGCCAAGCGCGATGTTCGACCCCGGGCAGACCTCCAGCACGATGCCCCGCTCGGCCAACTCGTCCACCAGCGCAAGATCCTCGATGGCCCGCACGCCATGCCCGATCCGCTCCACCCCCAGATCGCGCACCGCGTCGCGGACCGAGTCAGGCCCGCCCCATTCCCCCGCATGCGCCGTCAACCGCAGCCCCGCCTCCCGGGCGCAGTCAAAGGACCACAGGTAATCCTTGGGTTGGCCCACCTTCTCATCCCCGGCGATGCCGAAACCCACGATCCAATCCCCCGCCGTCTCGGCGGCGCAAAGCGCGGTCTCCCGCGCCTTGTCGGGGCCAAAATGCCGGATGCAGGTGATGATCCCCCGCAGCGTGATCCCCATGTCCCGCTCGGCCTTATCTGCAGCCTCGCGCATCGCATGCAGATATTCCCGCCACGCTCCCACATCGCGGCCGCCGCAGAAATCCGGGGAAAGGAACGTCTCAGAATAAACTACGCCCGACTGCGCACTTTCCTCCAGCACCGCCAACACCAGCCGTGCGTAATCCTCGGGCGAGGTCAGAACCGAGGTCGCCGCCTCATAGACCTTCAGGAAATCCCAGAAATCCTTGTATTTGTAATTCCCCCGCTCGTCGAAGATGCCGCCGATATCGGCCTTCTTCTCCTTCGCCAGCCCCCGGATAAAGGCAGGCGGCGCCGCCCCTTCCAGATGCAGATGCAACTCCACCTTCGGCATGTTGGTGATCACAGGAAACTCCTCCCCGGGCCTGCAGACCCTACCCCCAGATGCGCCGCCACCGACGCCCCCACATCCACAAACCCCCGCAGCCCAAAGGACCCGGTCCCCGCGCCATGACAGACGACCGGCACCCGCTCCCGCGTATGCTCCGTCCCCCGCCATGTGGGATCATTCCCATGATCGGCCGTGAAGATCACCAGATCGCCGGGCCCCAACCGCGCCAGAAACGGCCCCACCCGCGCATCGAACCATTCGAGTTGACTTGCATATCCCGCCACGTCGCGGCGATGCCCGAAATTGCTGTCGAACTCCACGAAGTTGGCAAAGGTCAAGGACCCAGCTTCCGCCTCGACTGCCAAGCGGTCCAGATGATCGAAAAGGGCAGCATCATCCTTGCCCTTGTGCAGGCTGGAAATCCCCCGGTGGCTGAAGATATCGCCGATCTTGCCGATGGCATGGGTCACTCGGCCCCCGCCCTGCACCCAATCCAGCAGCGTGGGCGCAGGCGGCGCAATCGCAAAATCCCGTCGGTTCCCCGTCCGCTGAAACGCCCCCGGCACTCCGACGAAAGGCCGCGCAATCGCCCGCCCCACCTTCATGGCATGCAGCCTTGGTGCAAGGTCGCGGCATAAATCCACCAGCCGCTCCAGCCCGAACGCCTCCTCATGCGCGGCAATCTGGAACACAGAGTCGGCGCTGGTATAGCAGATGGGCCAGCCCGTCCGCAGATGCTCGGCCCCCAGCCGGTCGATGATTTCGGTCCCCGAGGCGTGGCAATTGCCAAGTATCCCGGAAACCCCCGCCAGACGGCAGACCTCCGCCACCAGATCATCGGGAAAGGCCGGAACCGTGTCAGGGAAATAGGTCCAGTCCCACGGCACCGGCACGCCCGCCAATTCCCAATGCCCCGAGGGCGTGTCCTTGCCCCGCGACACTTCTGTCGCCGCGCCCCAGCGCCCGGATGGCACCGCCTCCAGCCCCGGCATCGCCGCGCCCGAGGCCAGCCGCACCGCCGCCCCCAGCCCCAGCGCATCCAGATGCGGCAGGCGCAATGGCCCGCTCCGCCCGTCATCGGCCCGCCCCTCGGCACAGGCCGCAGCGATATGGCCCAGCGTGTTGGACCCCGCATCCCCGAACGCCTCAGCATCCGGCGCGCCGCCGCAGCCCACGGAATCCATCACGATCAGAAACGCCCGCGCCATCACCCCACCCGCTTCAGCACAAGGGGCGGCTCCTCCGGCGCCGAACTGGCGATCCGATAGGCGGCCTGCACCGCGCGCACCGCCGCCTCAGCCGCCGCCTCATCCGCCGCATGCACAAGGGCCAGCGGCACATCCCGCGCCACGCCCTCGCCCAGCCCCGCCATATCCGACAGGCCAACCGACGGATTCACCCGGTCCCCCTCGCGCAATCGCCCGCCGCCCAGATGCACCACCGCCTCGCCCAGCGCGCGCCCGTCGATGGCATGGACGAAGCCATCGCCCGTGCAGGGCACCTCCACCACCACAGGCGCGGCAGGCAGCCGGTCGGGCCAGCGTTCCACGAAATCGGCAGGCCCGCCTTGAGCCGCCACCATCCGCCCGAACCACTCTGCCGCCTGCCCGTTCTCCAAGACCGAAATGATCCGCGCCTCGCCATCCTCGGCATCCGCCGCAAGCCCACCCAGCGCCAGCGCCTCGCCCCCCAAGGCCGCCGTCAGGTCCCACAGCGCGGCATTCACCGACGTCCCCGTCAGCGTCTCCATCACCTCGATCACCTCCAGCGCATTGCCCGCCGCCGTGGCCAAGGGCTGGCTCATGTCGGTGATCAGCGCCCGCGTCATGCAGCCCGCCCCCTGCGCCGTCGTCACCAGCGCTTGTGCCAGCGCCTCCGCCTTCTCCAACGTGTCCATGAAGGCGCCCGATCCGCATTTGACGTCCAGCACCAGCGCCTCCAGCCCCGCCGACAGCTTCTTCGACAGGATCGACGCCGTGATCAGGTCCACGCTCTCCACCGTCGAGGTCACGTCGCGGATCGCATAAAGCCGCCGGTCTGCAGGCGCGATCTCGGCGCTTGCCGCCACGATGGCACAGCGCACCGCCCCGATCTGACGGCGAAGCTGGTCCTCCGAAAGCCCCGTGCGGAAACCGGGGATGGACTCCAGCTTGTCCAGCGTCCCCCCCGTATGCCCCAACCCCCGGCCCGAGATCATCGGCACATAGGCCCCGCAGGCCGCCAGTGCGGGCGCCAGCAGCAGCGACACGCAATCCCCGATGCCCCCCGTGGAATGCTTATCCACCACTGGCCCGTTCAGATCCCATTCCAGAACCCGGCCCGAATCCCGCATCGCCTTGGTCAGCGCCACGCGCCCCTGCTCGCCCAGCCCCTTCAGCAGCACGGCCATGGCGAATGCCCCGGCCTGCGCATCGCTCACCGTGCCATCGGCAAGACCCTTGGCGAACCAGCGCAACTCTGCCGCCGACGGATGCCCCCCATCGCGCAGCTTCGCGATGATCGCCCGCGCGTCCACGCTCAGGTCCGGTCCATATGCGCGGCGGTAAAGACGCCCGGCAGCAGTTCAGCCACCGTCATCACCTTCTGCTTGCCATCCGTGGTGCAAAGCGTGACCCGCACCTCCTGCCCCGCGAATTCCGCGATCTTCTGGCGGCACCCGCCGCAGGGCGGCACGGGCTCCGGGCTGTCGGCGATCACCAAAATCTCGGCGATCCGCGTCTCGCCCCCCGCCACCATGGCGGCAATCGCCCCGGCCTCGGCGCAGGTGCCTTCGGGATAGGCCACGTTTTCCACATTGCAGCCGACATGGACCGTCCCGCCGGTGGTCCGCAGCGCGGCCCCCACCTTGAAACGGGAATAGGGCGCATAGGCCTTTTCACGAACCTCGGTCGCGGCGGCAAGAAGGGACATGGGCGCGGGCTCCTCAAGGAATTCTGACCAATCGGTCACAGTCTGGAAGCCCGCGCCCGGATTGGCAAGCCGTCCCGCAAGGTCCGGCCTCGCAGGGGGGCTTTGCGCCCCTCCTCGCCGCGTGCCGCGGCCCCCCCCGCAGGATATCTGAAGACAGATAATGAACAGGGTCCGTGCGGCCACCACGTGCTTTCACGCACCACAAGGCCACGGAAAAAAGACCCGCCGCCCCGCCCAGTTGACTTGGGCAAAGGCACGGGGAAACTGCCCTCAAGGGCCATGCAGCAGGCCCGTTCTGGGGGAAAGATGCGCCACATCGCGGTCATCGACATCGGCAAGACCAATGCGAAACTACTGACGGTCGATCTTGCGACGGGGGCAGAGACCACCATCGCCCGCGCGCCCAACACCGTGCGCCGTGACGGCCCCTATCCCCACCACGATGCCGAGGCGCTCTGGCACTTCCTGATCTCCGCCCTGCGCGACCTCGGCACCGCCCATCCCGTCGATGCGCTCTCCATCACCACCCATGGCGCGGCGGGGGCGCTGGTGGGGGCAGACGGCGCGCTGACCCTTCCCATCCTCGATTACGAACACACCGGCCCCGACAGCCTGCCCGAATACGACAGCCTGCGCCCCCCCTTCGCCGAAACCGGCGCCCCGCGCCTACCGATGGGTCTGAACCTCGGCGCGCAACTGCATTGGCAGGCCCAGACCTTCCCCGAGGCCTTCGCCCGCAGCCGCCACATCCTCACCCTTGCGCAATACTGGTCCTTCCGCCTGACGGGGATCGCCGCTTCCGAGGCCACCTCGCTCGGCTGTCATACGGACCTGTGGAACCCCCATTCGGGCTGCTTCTCCTCGATGGTGGATCGCCTCGGCTGGCGCGACCGTTTCCCGCCGCTCTGCAAGGCGGGCGACGTGCTCGGCCCGATCCTGCCCGCCCTCGCGGCCGAAACAGGCCTTCCTCCCGGCACCCCCGTCCTCTGCGGCATTCACGATTCCAACGCCTCGCTCGTCCCATGGCTGTCGGAACCGGGGCCGCGCGCGATCCTGTCCACCGGGACATGGATGATCGTCATGGCCCTCGGCAGCCACGCCGTGACGCTGGACCCGGCGCGCGACACGCTGATCAACGTAAACGCCCGCGGAGAACCCGTGCCCACGGCCCGCTTCATGGCCGGACGCGAGTTCGAGGAAATCGCAGGCCCCGCCCCATCCCCGGCGACCGAGGCGGACGAAGCCGCCATCCTCGACCGCCGCATCATGGCCCTGCCCTCGCTCCATCCCACGACCGGCCCCTTCCCCGGCCAAAGCTTTGCATGGTCCGAAGAACCGCAAGGCGCGGCGCGTGCGGTCGCCGCTTCCTTCTACGTTGCCCTCATGGGGGCGGCCTGCCTGTCCCTGATCGGGGCCGAGGGCGAGACCGTCATCGAAGGCCCCCTCGCCCGCAATCCCGCCTTCGCGCTGATGCTGGCCGCAGCCACGGGCCGGCCCGTCCTCTTGGCTGGTCAGGGCGCGGGCACCGGGCTTGGCGCGGCACTCCTTGCAGGCCCCCTGCAGACACGGCCCGCCGGACGGACCCTGATCCATCCCCCGGCCGATCCGCGCTGGCGCGCCTATGCCGACCAGTGGCGCGACATCGTCCGCGCCCGCGACCCGCTGGGCTAGACGATCAGCGCAGGAAGAAGGTCTCGGTCAGCGGCACCGCCACGGGCGACCCGTCGGGATTGGTGCGCATGATGTCCCCCATATGCGCCCACCACCGCTTCATCACCGGATGATTGGGCAGGTCGTCCATCGTGTGATCCTCCCGCCGTTCCAGATAGCCGAACAGCACCTGCATCTCGCGGTCCAGATGAATTGAATAGTTGGAAATCCCCGCCGCACGCAGCAGGTCCGCCAATTCCGGCCAGATCTCGTCATGGCGGCGAATGTATTCCGCCTCGCACCCGTCGTTCAGGTACATCTTGAAGGCATGCCTCTGCATCGCGTCCCCCCTCATGCCCGCGCGCGGCGGGTCCGCAGATCGCCCACCAGATTGGGCAACAGCACCGACAGGATCAGCAGCGACCCGATCACCCCCGTCTGCACATGCCCCGTGATGTTCATCAGCGCCATGCCGTTCCGCAGGTTCAGGATGATCAGGATGGCAAGGAACACCCCCACCATGCTTCCCTTGCCGCCAAAGATCGACACGCCGCCCAACAGCACCATCGTGATGATGTCGAGTTCAAACCCCAGCGCGGAATCCCCGCGCACCGACCCCAGCCGCGCCGCATAAAGAACCCCCGCCACCGCCGAGATCAGCGCCGACATGACAAAAAGGGTCGCCTTCACCCGGCCCACATCCACGCCCGAGAACCGCGCCACATCGGCATTGGTGCCGATCACCACCACCTGACGGCCAAACCCCGTGCGATGCAGCAGCACCCCCAGCGCCACCAGCAGCACGAAGAACAGCACCAGCGACAGGGGCAGCGGGCCGATCAGCCCCTTCTGCCCCAGATCCGTCACCCAATCCGGGAAATTCCCAAGGCTCGTATCCTGCACGATCACCCGCGAGAAGCCGCGATAACCGATCATCATCGCCAGCGTCACCACCAGCGACGGGATGCCCACCTTCGCCACCAGCACGGCATTGAACAGCCCCGCCACCAGACCAACCAGAAGACAGGCCAGCGCGGCGCTGCCCCCGCCCCATCCCTGATTGAGCAGATAGGCAAAGACCACCGCCGCCAGCCCCATGACCGAGGCCACCGAAAGATCGATTTCGGCATTGATGATGATCAGCGTCATCACCAGCGCCACGATGATCTTCTCCACCGACAGCTGGAACAGGTTGATCTGGTTCTGCACCGTCAGGAACTCCGGCGCGAAACTGACGTTCAGGGCCAGCGTGGCAAGGAACACCACCAGCAGCCCACCTTCCCAGGATCGAAGCCAGCCGATCATTCCGCGCCCCCTTCCTTGCGGCGCAGCCGCGCCAGTTGCCGCGCCGCCAGCGTGTCCAGCGTCACCGCCGCCATGATCAGCATGCCCAGCAGCGCGTCGCGCCAGAACTCGCTCACCATGTCCCAGCGCGTCAGCGAATTGTCGATGGTATCCACCAGCACCGTCCCCATCAGAACGCCAAGGATCGTCCCTGACCCGCCCATGATGGACACGCCCCCCACCACCACGGCGGCGATGGACTTCAACTCAAAACCAAGGCCCGCGACCACGGTGATGTTGCCGAACTTGGCAAGGAAGATGAAACCCGACAGCCCCGCCAAAGCCCCGGCCAGAACGAAGGCGACAAAGACCACGCGCGGCGCATCGATGCCCGCCATCTTGGCCGCATCCGGATTGGACCCGACGGCAAGAAACTTCCGCGCCGCCCGCAGCCGCGACAGCGCCACGCCCACCACAAGGCAGGCCACAAGGGCCAGCACCACCGTCACCCGCACATCCAGCGCGCCGATGGAAAACAGGCTCGCCTGCGGCAATTCCACCAGCCATTGCGGCAGGCTCGCCGTGGTGATCGTCGTGGCGTTCGAATACTCCACAAGGAAAGACCGATACAGCGCCAGCGTCCCCAGCGTTACGATGATCGATGGCACCCGGCCCCAAGCCACGAGAACGCCGTTGATCGCCCCCGCCACCGCCCCGATCCCCATGGCCAGCAAGACCGCGAAAACCGGATGCATCTCCGGCATCGCCCCCAGCGCCTGCCCCGTCATATAGGCCACGACCCCAAGGATCGACCCAACCGACAGATCGATGTTTCGCGTCATGATCACGATGGCCTGCCCCACCGCGATCGGCAGCACGACCGCCGCCGAGGTGGAAATCCGGTTGAACATCCGCGCCGACAGATACCCCTCGATCTGCGTGGAAAAGAACAGCACCGTCGCCAGAAGTGCCAAGAACAACGCCACCAGCCGCAGCGTCTGGGGCGAGACGCGCCCGATCAACCCGTTCATGCCGCGACCCCCGCGCCCGTGCCCGCCGCAAGGGCGATCACCCGCTCCTGACTGGCCTCGCTGATGTCCAGTAGCCCAACCTGCCGCCCCTCGCGCATCACCAACACCCGGTCGGCAAGCGCCAGCACCTCAGGAAGGTCCGAGGATATGACGATCACCGCCACCCCCTCTGCCGCCAGCCGTCGGATGATGGCATGCACCTCGGCCTTCGCCCCTACATCGATCCCCCGCGTCGGTTCGTCAAAGATCAGGACCTGCGGCTTCGTCTCCAGCCACTTCGCCAGCATCACCTTCTGCTGGTTGCCCCCCGACAGCTTGCCCACCTCGATCCGGCAATCCGGCGCCCGAATGTCCAGCGCCTTGCGATAGCTTTCCGCCATGATCCCCTCGGCCTTGCGGTCGATCAGGCCCAGCGTCCGCAGAAACCGCCGCAGCGATGCCAGCGAGATGTTGGAAAAGATCGGCAGCGTCATCGCCAGACCCAGCTTGCGCCGATCCTCCGACACATAGGCGATGCCAAGGTCCATCGCCTGCCGTGGCGTGGTGATCGTCACGTCGGACCCGTGCAGATGCAGACTCCCCTCCGTCGCGGGCGCGATGCCGAACAGCGCAAGCCCCACATCCGTCCGGCGCGCACCCACCAGACCGGCCAGACACAGCACCTCGCCCTTCGCCAGATCAAAGCCCACGCCACGGAACACCCCCGCCCGCCCCAGACCCCGCACTGACAACGCCACCTCACCCACCGCATTGGCCGCCGTCTTGACGGCAAAGCTGTCGATGGCCCGCCCCACCATCTCGCGCACCATGCCCTCCTCGGTCACCTCTGCGATGGGCCGGGTGGAAATGTGCTGCCCGTCGCGGATCACCGTCACGCGGTCCGCAATCCGGAAAATCTCGTCCAGCCGGTGCGAGATGTAGATCACCGCCACGCCCTGCGCCTTCAGCGCCCGCGCGATGGACAAAAGCCGTTCCACCTCATGCGCCGACAGGCTCGCCGTCGGTTCGTCCATGATCAGCACCTTCACCTTCAGCGAAAGCGCCCGCGCAATCTCCACCGTCTGCTGTTCGGCCAAGGTCAGCCCCGATGCCGCCCGCCGCACATCCAAGCTGACGCCAAGCTGCGCCACGATGCGGTCCGCTTCTGCGAACATCGCCCGCCAGTCCAGCCACGCGCCCCCGGCCCGATTGGAAATGAAGATGTTCTCCGCCACGTTCAGGTCGGGAAACACCATCGGCTCCTGATAGATCGCGGCGATCCCTTCAGCCTGCGCGTCCTGCGTGGACCGCAGCGTGACCGCCCGCCCTTCCACCAGTATCTCGCCCGCATCGGGGCGGTGCACACCCGTCATGATCTTGATCAGCGTGGATTTCCCCGCGCCGTTCTCCCCCACGATGGCATGAATCTCGCCCGGCTCTATCGCCAGCGACATATCCTTCAGCGCGGCTGTGGCGGCAAAGCTCTTCGCCACGGCCCGCAGTTCAAGAACCGCTCGGGTCATCCGCACTCCGTCAGTCTGCAGGGAAGCAATCGGGGCCGCGCATCCGCAGCCCCGATCATGTCATGCCATGCGGCGCGCCTCAGTTGGCGGCAGCCTCGACATTGTCCTTGGTATAGATGGTGAACGGCCCCATCAGCACGCGCTTGGCGCCCGGACGGCCCGGATCTTCCTCGATCTTGAAGCTGCCCATGCGGCCCGCGGTGAACTCTTCGCCCACCTCGCCCTTGATCGCGCCGGTCACCAGCGCGTAAGAGGCGTGATAGGTCAGGTAGCCAAGGTCGACAAAGCTCCACAGCGCGAATTGCGGCGCGCAGCCATTCAGGCTGTAGCTCACCATCTCGGCCGGCAGACCCAGACCCGAGACCTTCACCTTCTCGCACAGACCTTCGTCCTGCATCGCCTTGGCGGCGGCCACGATGCCCACGGTCGTCGGCGCCATGATCACCTTCAGGTCCGGATACTTGTCCACCAGACCCAGCGCGCGGTTGTAGGATTCTTCCGACTGGTCATTGCCATAGACAACATCGACCAGCTTCAGGTCCTTGTACTTTTCGCCCGCCAGCGCACCCTTCATCGCCTCGATCCAGGCGTTCTGGTTGGCGGCATCCGGGCTTGCGGACAGCACGGCAAACTCGCCCGCCCCACCAGCAAGGTCATAGGCCATATCGGCCATCACGGTGCCGATGGACCCGAAATCGACCTGCGCGACGAAGAAGGACTCCCCCGCCCCGTTCGGGATCGGGCTGTCCCATGTCACCACCTTGGTGCCTGCGGCCTGCGCCGCCTCGGCGGTGGCGGCGATCTGGTCGCCCGCATTGTTCGACAGCATCACGACATGCTGCTTCTGCGTCGTCGCGGTCGTCAGCATCTCGATCTGACCCGCGGCCGAATTCTCGGGCGTCGGCCCGATGAATTCCAGCTTGCCGGTCGATCCAAGCTCCGCCGCCGCTTCCTGCGCGCCGCGGTTGGCCTGATCGAAGGGCAGGATGCCAAGGAATTTCGGGAGCAGGACGGCATTCACCTCCTGCCCCGGCGCGGCGGTGACAGCTTCGGCAAGTGCCGTCGTCCCCATCAGACCGGCCATCAGCCCTGCGGCCAGCGCCAGCCCCTTCATCTTCATCATCATCGTCGTTCTCCTCCCTGTTTGTTTTTCCCTTGGCGGTCAGGCCGCCGCAGGCACCTTCACGTCCCTAGGATCGGTCAGGATCACCTCCACCCCCACGCCGCGCAGATGCTCCACCATCTGCGCCGGTGCGCCGGTATCGGTGATGACGGTCGAGACACGGGACAGCGGGCAGACCACGATGTTGCCCCGCGCCTCGAACTTGGAACTGTCCACCAGAACGATCAGCCGTTCCGTGCGGCTCAGCAGCTTTGCCTCGGCCCGCGCGATCAGCGGATCGCTTTCGATCACACCCAGGGGCGTGATCGCATAGGCCGACATGAACATTTTCGACGCCGCGAAATGCTGGATCGCATCTTCGTCGAAGGGTGACAGGATGATCCCCGGCTCTCGGTAAAGCTCGCCCCCCGGCAGCACGACGCGATTGCCGGAATTGGCGATCAGCTCCTGCGCAATCGGGAAGGAATTGGTCAGCACCTGCATCCGCCTTTGCCGGAGGCATTGTGCCATGAACCACGTGGTGGACCCAGCATTCAGGATGATCGAATCCCCGTCCTCGCACAGCCCCGCCGCCGCCGCCGCAACCGCCTGCTTCTCAATCGCATTGATCGTCTGGCTCGCCCCGAAGGACGTCGCGGTCAACTCATTCAACCCCGACACCTCGGCCTGTTCGGCCCCGCCATGGACCCGGCGCAACTGCCCCGAATCCTCCAGCTTCGCCAGATCGCGGCGCAGCGTGGCAACCGAAGCGCCCGTCCACTGCGCAAGATCGCTCACGCGGACGATCCCTCGTTCGCGCAGTTTCGACAGGATGAGGGTCCAGCGTTCACGTTCATGCATGATTGGAAGGCTAGAGAGAATCGCTCACATCCGTCAACAAACAATCGCAATGCTGCACCGCAATATGTTCTCTGCGACGCAGAATGAGGTTTCATGATTGACTGTGAGCGTTCTGACGGTAATCCTTGACCCCGACCCCAAGGAAAGTCGACCGGACCGATGACCACGGATATCCTTCTTCCGTCCCTCTGGGACGATGCCCGCGCCGCCACGCTGGATGAGCCGGGGCTGCTTCTCTATCGCTCGAATCTGCTGGGCAGCGACCTTCGCATCACAAACTTCGGGGGCGGCAATACCTCGGCCAAGGTGGCGGCCAAGGACCCGCTCACCGGGGCGGATGTACAGGTCCTCTGGGTCAAGGGATCGGGCGGCGACATCGGGTCGATGAAGCTCGACGGCTTCGCCACCGTCTACATGGACCGCCTCTACCAACTCCGCGCCCAATACCGCGACCTGTCCCAAGAGGATGCGATGGTCGAGGCGCTGTCGCATTGCATCTTCAACCTCAACCCCCGCGCACCCTCCATCGACACATGGTTGCACGGCTTCGTGCCCCGCGCCCATGTCGACCACGTCCATTCCGACGCCGTCATCGCCATCGCCGCCTGCGCCGATCAGGTCCGGCTCACGCAGGAAATCTTCGGCGGCGACCTCGGCTACCTGCCGTGGCAGCGCCCGGGCATCGACCTTGGCATCAAACTGGGCGAATTGGCCGAACAGAATCCCCACCTGAAGGGCGTCGTCCTCGGCCAGCATGGCCTGTTCACCTGGGCCGACACCGCCAAGGACTGCTACCTGCTGACGCTTGAGATGATCAACAAGGCCGCCGTCTGGCTGGATGCCAACGTGAAACGCCCCGTCTTCGGCGGCGAACGCATCCCCGCCCTGCCCGCCGCCGACCGCAAGGCCGAAGCCCGCCGCCTGATGCCCCTGATCCGGGGCCGCATCTCGGCCTCGGAAATGAAATCCGGCCATTTCACCGACGCGCCCGAAGTGCTGGACTTCGTCAATTCCCACGCCCTCGACACGCTTGCCCCGATGGGCACCTCCTGCCCCGACCACTTCCTGCGCACCAAGATCAAGCCCTTGGTCATCCCCGCCGGGGCCGACTCTGCCACGCTCGACAGCCTCATCGCAGGCTACCGCGCCGATTACGCCGCCTATTACGACCGCTGCAAACGCCCCAATTCCCCCGCCATCCGCGACCCCAACGCCGTGATCTATCTGATCCCCGGCGTCGGCATGCTGTCCTTCGCCAAGGACAAGGCCACCGCCCGCATCAGTTCGGAATTCTACGTCAACGCCATCAACGTGATGCGCGGCGCCTCGGGCGTGTCCGCCTACCAAGGCCTGCCAGAACAAGAAGCGTTCGACATCGAATACTGGCTCTTGGAGGAAGCCAAACTCCAGCGCATGCCGAAACCCAAACCCATGCAGGGCCGGGTGGCCTTCATCACTGGCGGCGCGGGCGGCATCGGATCGGCCACCGCCGACCGCCTTCTGCGTGAAGGCTGCAACGTCGTCCTCGCCGATATCGACGCCACATCGCTAGAGGACGTCAGCGCAGGCTTCGCCAAACGCTATGGCCGCGACATGGTCCGCTCCGTCGTGATGGACGTCACCAGCGAAGCACAGGTCATCGCCGCGCTGGAAACCGCCGTGGCCGAATTCGGCGGTCTGGACGTCGTGGTGAACAACGCTGGCATCACCTCGGCGGCGGCGGTGGAAGACACCACCCTCGCCATGTGGAACCGCACCTTCGACATCCTCTCCACCGGCTATTTCCTCGTGGGCCGCGAAGGCTATCGCATCATGAAGACGCAGGGGATCGGCGGATCGATGATCTTCGTCTCCTCCAAGAACGGCGTCGCCGCCTCCCCCGGTGCCTCGGCCTATTGCACCGCCAAGGCCGCCGAAATCCACCTCGCCCGCTGCATGGCACTCGAAGGCGCGCCGATGGGCATCCGGGTCAATGTGGTCAACCCTGACGCCGTCCTGCGCGGATCGAAGATCTGGCAAGGGGAATGGAGCCACCAGCGCGCTGCCTCCAACAAGATCGCCGTCGATGAACTGGAAGAGCACTACCGCAAGCGCAGCCTCCTCCAGCGCTCGGTCTTCCCCGAGGATATCGCCGAAGGCATCTTCTTCTTCGCCTCGGACCTTTCGGCCAAATCGACGGGCAACTTCCTGAACGTCGACGCAGGCAACGCCGTTTCCTTCACGAGGTGACCATGACCGACCTCATCTCCCCCGACCTGATCGGCAGCCTCAACGAACAGGCCCGCGCGGCGCATGAGGACGATCTCGGCTCCCTCGGCCGCCAGCTCGCCCGTCGCGGCATCGACCTTGAGGCCGTCATCGCCCGCGCCATGGCGTGGTCCGTCGCCATCCCCACTTGGGGCGTGGGCACGGGGGGCACCCGCTTCGCCCGCTTCCCCGGCCTTGGTGAACCGCGCGGCATCCATGACAAACTGGCCGATTGCGGCGTCATCCAGCAACTGACGCGCGGCACCCGCACCGTCAGCCCGCATTTCCCGTGGGATGAAGTCAGCGACTACAACGCGCTGCGCCAAGAGGCCGCGCAATACGGCCTCGGCTTCGACGCGGTCAATTCCAACACCTTCCAAGACCAGACCGACCAAAGCCATACCTACAAATTCGGCTCGCTCGCCTCCGCGAAAAAGGACACCCGCGCCCAAGCCGTCGCCCACAACATCCGCTGCATCGAAATCGGCAAGCAACTGGGCTCCCAGTCCCTCACCGTCTGGATCGGCGACGGCACCAACTTCCCGGGTCAGCAAAGCCTGTCGGGCATGTTCTCGAACTACCTCGACGCCATGCGCGACATCTACGCGGCCCTTCCGGCCGACTGGTCCATGTTCATCGAACACAAGATGTATGAACCGGCCTTCTATTCCACCGTCATCTCCGACTGGGGCAGCAGCCTGATCGCCGCCCAGACCTTGGGCGACAAGGCGAAATGCCTCGTCGACCTCGGCCACCACGCACCCAATGTGAACATCGAACAGATCGTCGCCCGCCTGATCCATGTCGGCAAACTGGCTGGCTTCCACTTCAACGATTCGAAATACGGCGATGACGACCTCGACAGCGGCTCCGTCGATCCCTTCCGCCTCTTCCTCGTCTTCAACGAACTCGTGGACGCCGAACTGCGCAAGGCCCCCGGCTTCCGCCCCGCCTACATGATCGACCAAAGCCACAACGTCACCGACCCGATCGAAAGCCTGATGTCCAGCGCCACCGAAATCGCCCGTGCCTATGTTCAGGCCTCCATCGTGGACCGCAAGGCGCTGGCCGAAGCACAGGCCGAGAATGACGTCATGGCCGCCCACCGCCTGCTCAAGGCCGCCTATATCACCGATGTCTCGCCCATCCTCGCCGAGGCCCGGCGCAGACAGGGTGGCGCGCATGACCCGATCGCAGCCTACCGCGCCGCAGGCTACCGCGCCCGCGTCGCCAAGGACCGACCCGCCATCAAGGGCGCCTCCTCCGGGATCGTATAAGAGGGGGGAGAAGGGGGATGAAACGATCCATCATCGATGACAGCCGCGACTTCTGGGCCGAAATCGTCCTTCCCCTCCTCCACTCCCATTTCCCCGACGAAACCCAGCACATGGCCGCAGGCTTCTTCGGCTACGGCTCCGAAGTCCTGCGTCTGGACGACCAGTATTCCACCGACCACCACTTCGGCCTGCGGGTGAACATCCTGCTGCCCGAGGCGCTGAAAGCCTCCAAAGGCCAAGCCATCGAAGACGGCCTCGCCGCCCATCTGCCCCACGCATGGCGGGGCCGCGAACTGCGCGAAGGCTATACCCGCACCAAAGGCGTGGAACTCGCCAGCCTCGAACACCACCTCCGCTCCACCATCGGCCTCGACCACCCGCCCCAGACCCTGACCGAATGGCTGAAGATCCCCGAGGAAGACATAACCCACATCGTCGCCGGTGAAGTCTGGCACGATCCGTCAGGCCGCTTCACCGCCATCCGTGACACGCTGGCCGCCTATTACCCCGAACCCGTCCGCCTGCGCCGCCTTGCCCATTGGTGCCGCTACTTCTCGGGCATGGGCGTCTACGCGCTCAAACGCGCGCTTCTGCGCGACAACCAGCTTTACGCCTCCACCACCTTCGCCCGCTCTCTCCGCTGGGGCGTGCAGATGGCCTTCCTCTTGGACCGCCGCTACTACCCCTATGACAAGTGGATGACCGAGATGTTCCACCGCCTGCCCCGCATGGGCGCGCGGCTGGCCCATATCGTCGACGAAGCGCCACGCCTCGAAACCCCGTGGCAGCGCAAGCTCGACCTCCTGCACGAGTTGTCCGACATCCTCGACGCCGCCATGGTGGAAGACGGCCTGATCGCCCCTCACCCGCCCTACCGAGTCTCGGAAACCTCGGGCTACCGCCTGCTCGAATCCGCCTATGCCGAACTGATCCGCCAATGCCCGCCCGAAATTCACGGCATCGTCCCCGAATGGGAACAGGTGCACTGGGAGGGCTTTCATTCCCAATTCGTGGCCGATGTCGACCTGACCGACTGGCGCCGCATGCTTGTTCTGGAGGAACGCAGATGAACTCGCTCGAACGCGTCATGGCCACGATCAACCACAAACCCGTGGACCGGACGCCCATCGACTGCTGGCTTTATCAGAAGCAATTCCTCGAACGGCTGCAGGCCGATTACGGCCCGCGTGAGAAATTCATCGAAGAATTCGGCATCGACGTCTTCGTGGGCCTCATGCCCTTCCCCAATCAGCACGGGCGCAAATTCGACATCCACGAACTCGCAGGCGTCCCACTCGAAGACCCGCGCGACCCCAAATGGCTGAACTTCACCGATTGGAACTACGATTTCGGCGGCGTGAACATCGCCACCGCACTGCGTGACCACAAGGGCAAGCGCTGCGTGCTGGCCCATTGCTGGGGCATGGTCGAAGGCACCTCCTCCTTCCTCGGTATCGAAAACTGCTGGATGAACCTTGGCGGCAATCCCGACCTCATGGCCAATTTCTTCGACCGCTATGCCGACTGGATGTGCGTGCAGGTCGACCAGATGGTCGAGGCGGGCGTGGACATGATGACGCTCTCAGACGACTGGGGATCGAACGGCACCATGCTCTTCTCGCCGAAATCCTGGCGCAAGCTCATCAAGCCCTACGCGATGCGCGTGGTGCAGCATGCGCGCAGCCGTGGCATGCCGGTGAACCTGCATTCCGATGGCTACATCATGCAGATCCTCGATGACATCATCGAGATGGGCTACTCCTCCTGGCACCCCGTGCAGGAAAGCGCGGGAATGAACCCGCGCGAAATCAAAGAGAAATACGGCGACAAGATCGTCATCTACGGCTCGCTCGACGTGGTCGATGGCCTGCTGAAATACGACGGCGACGAGTTGGACGAATACATCACCGAACGCTTTGGCATCTATGCCCCCGGCGGCGGCTTCATCTTCAACGGCGGGCATTTCATCCAGCCCGACATCCCCCCCGCCCGCCTGATCCGCGCCTACCGGCTGGTGAACAAGCTCGCCCAGCAATACGGCACACTGCAATGACGGTGGGGCCGTGAAGCCCCCCGCAGGCACCGTCTGGATCGGGTCGGACCACCCCTTCGACCTGCACGAAGCCTATCTCTGCTTCGCCGCCGACCTGACGCTTGCGGAAACACCCCGCAGCGCCACCCTCCACCTCACCGCCGACAGCCGCTACCGCCTCTGGGTCAACGGGGACTATGTGGGTCGGGGCCCCGAACGCTCATGGCCCGCCGCCATGGCCGTGGATGCCCGCCCCATCCCCCTGCGCCAAGGCGCGAACCGCATCCGGGTCGAGGTTTACTCCCCCGGCTACTCCCACTTCGCCCATGTCCACCGCGCCGCCTGCGGCCTGCTCGCCTGGGCCGAGATCGACGGCCAGACCCTGCTCACCACCAACCGCGAAACCTGGCGCGTCCGCCGCGATCCCTCATGGTCCGCCAGCCCCCCCCGCATCTCGATCTACGGCACCGGGGTCGAAGACCGCGACCTCTCCCGCGCCCTCCCCCCCGACGCCGACGCCTCCGCATGGGCGCAACCCCGCATCGTCCAGCCGCCCGAAGGCCCGATCTGGGCCACCCTCCGCCCCCGCACCACTCCGCTGCTCATCGAAGACCTGCGCCCGCTGACACCCCCATGGCGCACCCATCACGGCCCCACCACCCCCCATGACGACCCGCACGAGGCGATCCGCCACGCCCTGACACTTCCCCAAACCGAAATCCCCGCCACCCTCGCCAAAGACCACAGCGCCCTCTGGATCTTCGACCTCGGCGAAAGCCGCGTCTGCACCGCCGCAGCCACGATCACCGCCATGGCAGGCGACACCCTGACCATCAGCTATGCCGAGAAACTCCGCGACGGCGACCTCCTGATCTCCGACCCCGCCACCTACTGCCGGATGCGCCCGACCGACCGTTTCCGCCTGACCCAAGGCCGCCAGCATGTCGAAGGCTTCACCCCCCGGGGGGGCCGCTACCTGATCTTCCGGCTGGACACGACCCAAGGCACCACCCCCGCCGCGATCTTCCACGCCCGCTTGCCCGCCTACCCGCTGACGGTCCCGGCACCCAAAGACCCCATCGCCGCCCTCTGCCAGCGCACCACATTGGCCTGCCTGCAGGACGGCTTCGTCGATTCCGTCTGGCGCGAAAGCAGCCAATGGCTGGGCGATGTCGTGGCCCAATCTTTCGCCCTCATGGCGATCACCGATGACCCGCGCCCCCTGCGCCTGACGCTGGAACAGGCCGCCCTTGGCGCAGCCCCTGACGGCATCCTGCCCTCTGTCCTGCCCGGGGACGTCCCCGCCTATGTCGTCACCGATTACAACTTCTCATGGGTGGAACTCCTCCATTTCTGGCACCACCACCCGAACACCGACCCGACGCTCACCGCCGCGCTCTGGCCCAGCCTCACCCGCCTTCTGGACCGCTTCCACGCAGACCTCGGCCCCGACGGCCTGATCCGCAGCCAGCCCGGCCGCCGCCTCTTCCTCGACTGGTCCGCGATGGACCGGGGCGAACCGAACCTCACCTATAACCTGCGCTACCTGCACGCGCTGCACATCGCGCAATCCCTCGCCACCACCACCGGCCACGCCGCCCCACCGGACTGGGCGCAGCGCATCAAGACCCTCCGCCACGCCATCCACACCACCCACCACACCCCCCAAGGCTGGCAGGAAAGCCCCAACGGCCCGCCAGCCAGCCAACTCGCCCTCGCTTTCTTGATCCTCACGGGCCTCTCCGACACGCCCTACACCGATGCTGACCGCATCACCGCCCGCTCGCTCGACCCTGACGACGGCCCGAAATCACCCGCCCTCGCCAGCCCCTTCATGCATCACTACCTGTTTCAGGCACTGCACCACCTCAACCGCCCGCAGGACATCCGCGCGATCATCGCCGCCCGCTGGGGCCGCTGGGTTCAGGAAGGCCGCGCCACCACGCCGGAAAACTGGAATATCGACTTCCCTGACGGCTCCGCCTGCCACGGCTTCTCGGCCCACCCGCTCCGCTGGCTCCAACTGACCCAGCCGGATCAGACCACCACCGTCGCAGGCATACCCGGCAGCGTCACCTCCAGCAGTTCCAGATCCGCCGAAGGCGCGGCATAGCGCGTGGCCATCCCCGGCGGGATGACAAAGGCATCCCCCGGCGACAGGCGGTAGGGCGCCTTTCCTTCCCCCTCCAACGTGAACTCCCCCGCCATCACGAAGGTGAAGAGGATATCCCCCTCATGCCGCGTCCAGGCTGTCGCCCCCCCATCGGGCCGCGCCACCATGACCGAGGCCACGCCCTGCGTCGCCGCGTGAATCCCCGTGTCCCGCGCCACGAATCCCGGCAGACGGAAGGGCCGGAACACGCCCTCCGCCCCCTTGTCATAGACAAAGCGCTGCCCCTGCCATTCCCGCTCGGGCCGCAGATGCGGCGTCGGCAATTCCATCTCGTGATCGATCTCGGTGATATGCTCCGCCGGAACCCCGATCTCGATCACCTCGATCCCGTCGCTCGCATGCAGCACCCGATGCCGGATTTCCGGCGGCTGGATAAAGCAATCCCCCGCCGTCAGCCGGATCGGCGGCCCCTGATCCTCATAGACCACATCCACCCAACCATGGATGCAGAAGATCAGCTGAAACCCCACCCTGTGGAAATGCACCATGTCCGGCACGGGTCCGCCATCCGGAATCCGGATGTGCGAGGCGATCATCGCGCCGCCCAACCGTGACGGCACAAGGTCACGATACTGCATCCCCGCCCGCCCGATGATCCAAGGCGCCTGCTCCGCCAGCCGCCGTACCACAAAGGCATGTTCCGTCGGCGGCAGCACAAGCGGCGGATTGGCCTGATCGATCTCCACCCGCGTGCCATTGGGCGCGATCAGCAACCGCTCACCACCGGCGAACCCCTCCTCATCCGTCAGGATGCGCACCGTGCCGGGATGTTCCGCCGCCCCCTTCTGGATGCGCAACCGCAACCCATGCCCCGACAAGACCGCCACTTCCGGATTGTCGGCCGGATAGATCATGTCCAACCGGAACCCCAGCCGCTTCGTCCAGAACGGCAAATCGTCCCGCAATTCCTGCGTCGGCAGCCGCATCTCGGCCCGCGTTTCGCCCTTGACCTCGAACATCTCGCCCTCCGCTTTTGCCGCGAAGAATGGCCGCGCCGGACAGGGATTTGCAAGCCGGGGCGAAAACGCCTATTGGAGACGGTAGGAAATGGTTCTCCAAAAAATAGTTTAACGTTGAACAAACTGCCGGAGGGGGCGATGGACGAACAGGGCAAGGGCGACGGACGGCAGGAAAACGCGCGTCAGGCGGCACTCGACTATCACGAATTCCCCAAGCCCGGAAAACTCGAGATCCGCGCGACAAAGCCTTTGGCAAATGGCCGCGATCTTTCCCGCGCCTATTCCCCCGGCGTTGCCGAAGCTTGCCTCGAAATCAAGGCCGACCCCGCCACCGCCTCGCGCTACACCGCACGCGGCAACCTCGTCGCGGTCGTCTCGAACGGCACCGCTGTTCTTGGCCTCGGCAATATCGGCGCGCTGGCGTCAAAGCCCGTGATGGAAGGCAAGGCCGTCCTCTTCAAGAAATTCGCCAATATCGACTGCTTCGACATCGAGTTGAACGAACCCGACCCCGTCAAACTGGCCGACATCGTCTGCGCCCTTGAACCCACCTTCGGCGCCATCAACCTCGAAGACATCAAGGCCCCCGACTGCTTCATCGTCGAAAAACTCTGCCGCGAACGGATGAACATCCCCGTCTTCCACGACGATCAGCACGGCACCGCCATCGTCGTGGGGGCGGCGGCCACCAACGCCCTTATCGTCGCGGGCAAGCGGTTCGACGAGATCAAGGTCGTCTCCACCGGCGGGGGCGCGGCGGGCATCGCCTGCCTCAACATGCTGCTCACCCTTGGCGTGAAGCGTGAAAACGTCTGGCTCTGCGATCTGGCCGGGCTCGTCTACAACGGCCGCCACGACCAGATGACCGCCCAGAAAGAGGAATATGCCCAAGGCACCACCCCCGCCACGCTGGCGGATGTGATCGAAGGCGCCGACCTCTTCCTCGGCCTCTCCGGCCCCGGCGTCCTGACGCCCGAGATGGTGGCCAAGATGGCCCCCCGCCCGATCGTCTTCGCCCTTGCCAACCCCACGCCCGAGATTCTGCCCGATCAGGTCCGCGCCGTGGCCCCCGACGCGATCATCGCGACCGGGCGGTCGGACTTCCCCAATCAGGTGAACAACGTCCTCTGCTTCCCCTTCATCTTCCGCGGCGCGCTGGACGTGGGCGCGACCGTCATCAACAAGCGGATGGAGATCGCTTGCATCGAAGGCATCGCCGCGCTGGCCCGCGCCACCACCAGCGCCGAAGCCGCCGCCGCCTATTCCGGCGAGAAACTCTCCTTCGGCGCTGATTACCTGATCCCCAAACCCTTCGACCCGCGCTTGATCGGCGTCGTCGCCACCTCTGTCGCCCGCGCCGCGATGGAGAGTGGCGTCGCCACCCGACCCATCGACGACCTCGACGCCTACAAGCGCAAGTTGGACGGCTCCGTCTTCAAATCCGCCCTCATCATGCGCCCCGTGTTCGAGGCGTCCAAGGCCGCCTCCCGCACCATCGTCTTTGCCGAAGGCGAAGATGAACGCGTCCTGCGCGCCGCCCATGCGATGATGGAGGAAACCAACGACATCCCCATCCTCATCGGCCGCCCCGAGGTGGTCGAGATGCGCTGCGAACGCGCAGGCCTCCCCATCCGCCCCGGCCGCGACGTCCATCTGGTGAACCCGGAAAACGACCCCCGCTACCGCGACTACTGGGGCACCTATCACGACCTCATGGCCCGCCGCGGCGTCTCGCCCGACATCGCGCGGGCGGTGATGCGCACCAACACCACCGCCATCGGCGCCGTCATGGTCCACCGGGGCGAGGCCGACAGCCTGATCTGCGGCACCTTCGGGCAGTATCACTGGCACCTGAACTACATCCGGCAGGTGCTGGCGCGCGGCGGCCTCCATCCGGTCGGCGCGCTCTCGCTGATGATCCTCGAAGACGGCCCCCTCTTCATCGCCGACACGCAGGTCAATCCCGAACCGACGCCGCAGCAGATCATGGAGAGCGTGATCGGCGCCGCCCGCCACGTCCGCCGCTTCGGCCTCGCGCCCAAGATCGCGCTCTGCACGCAAAGCCAATTCGGCAACATGGACAATTCCGCCGCCCAGCGCATGCGCGCCGCGCTGGAACTGCTTGACGCCCGCGAACCCGACTTCTGCTACGAGGGCGAGATGAACGTGGACTCGGCCCTCGACCAATCCCTGCGCGACCGGCTCCTGCCGGGGTCCCGCATGGAAGGCGCGGCCAATGTCCTCGTCTTCGCCTCCACCGATGCGGCGGCGGCCACACGCAACATCCTCAAGATGAAGGCCAACGGGCTAGAGGTCGGGCCGATCCTGATGGGCATGGGCAACAAGGCGCATATCGTGACCAACTCGATCACCGCGCGGGGCCTGCTGAACATCTCGGCCCTCGCAGGCACACCGGTCACCCATTACAGCTAAGGCCCGGCAGTAGGATGGGCCATTCGGCCCATCTCTCACGCCCTCCATCGGTAGGATGGGCAATATTGCCCATCCTACGCCTGAGTCGCCCCGAACTTTGCAAACCCCGCCGGGCTTCGCTTCAACCCGCGAAGCCGACCCGGATTTGCAAAAATTTGCAGACCGCACTTGCAATAATCTGCAAACATATTGCCGCACCCGCCCCCTGTTTCCGGTAACAGCATTGCGTGCAGCACCCCCCGTCGCGTAACAAACCCCAACTCGTGGAGGAGGGCATACAATGGCATACCGTGAACTCTATGCGAAATGGCAGGCCGATCCCGAAGGCTTCTGGCTCGACGCTGCCGGCGCCATCGACTGGGTGGAACGCCCCCGCAGCGCGCTCAACGCCAGCCGCGCGCCGCTCTACGAATGGTTCACCTCGGCCTCCGTCAACACCTGCTGGAACGCGGTGGACCGCCACGTCCTCGCCGGGCGCGGCAGCCAGCCCGCCATCATCCATGACAGCCCCGTCACCGGCACCAAGCACGTCATCACCTATGCCGAACTGCAGGACCGCGTCGCCCGCCTCGCCGGCGCGCTCAAGGCCAAGGGCGTGACAAAGGGCGACCGTGTCATCATCTACATGCCCATGGTCCCCGAGGCGCTGGAGGCCATGCTCGCCTGCGGCCGCATCGGCGCGATCCATTCGGTGGTGTTCGGTGGCTTCGCCGCCAACGAACTCGCCGTGCGCATCGACGACTGCACGCCCAAAGCCATCATCGCGGCGAGCTGCGGGATCGAACCCACCCGCGTCGTGCATTACAAGCCGCTCCTCGACGCCGCCATCGACATGGCCGCCCACAAGCCCGACTTCTGCGTGATCCTGCAGCGCGAACAGGAAGTGGCCAAGCTCATCGAAGGCCGCGACGTCGCATGGCACTCCTTCCAATATGGCGTAGACCCCGCCGATTGCGTCCCGGTCGAGGGCAACCACCCCGCCTACATCCTCTACACCTCCGGCACGACCGGGGCCCCCAAGGGCGTCGTCCGCCCCACCGCAGGTCATCTTGTGGCGCTGGCTTGGACCATGCGCGCGATCTACAATTGCGGCGTGGGCGATGTCTTCTGGGCCGCCTCCGATGTGGGCTGGGTCGTCGGCCACAGCTACATCTGCTACGCCCCCCTCATCGCGGGCTGCACCACCATCGTCTATGAAGGCAAACCCGTCGGCACGCCCGACGCGGGCGCCTTCTGGCGGGTCATCGCCGAACACAAGGTCCGCGCCTTCTTCACCGCCCCCACGGCGCTCCGCGCCATCAAGCGTGACGATCCCGAAGGCCATCTGGTCAAGGATTACGACCTGACCAACCTGCAGGCCCTCTATCTCGCGGGCGAACGCGCCGATCCCGACACCGTCCACTGGGCGGGCCGCCACCTGAATGTCCCCGTGGTCGATCATTGGTGGCAGACGGAAACCGGCTATGCCATCGCGGCGAACCCGCTGGGCATCGAAGAACTGCCGATCAAGGTCGGCTCTCCCTCCGTCGCCATGCCGGGCTTCGACGTGCAGGTGCTGGACGAAGGCGGCCACCCCGTCGCGCCCGGCCAACTCGGCGCCATCGCCATCAAGCTGCCCCTCCCCCCCGGCACCCTGCCCACGCTGTGGAACGCCGAGGACCGGTTCCGGAAATCCTACCTCACCCATTTCCCCGGATTCTACGAAACAGGCGATGCGGGCTACATCGATGAAGACGGTTATCTCTACATCATGGCCCGCACCGATGACGTCATCAACGTCGCGGGCCACCGCCTCTCCACCGGCGCGATGGAAGAGGTGCTGGGCTTCCACAAGGATGTCGCCGAATGCGCCGTGATCGGCGTGTCGGATGACCTGAAGGGTCAATCCCCCTTGGGCTTCCTCTGCCTCAACAAGGGCTGCACCCGCCCCCATGCCGAGATCGTCAAGGAATGCGTCGCTCTGATGCGCGAAAAAATCGGCCCCGTCGCCGATTTCAAGCGCGCCGTGGTGGTGGACCGCCTGCCCAAAACCCGCTCGGGCAAGATCCTGCGCGGCACCATGGTCAAGATCGCGGACGGGCAGGAGTTCCGGATGCCCGCCACCATCGACGACCCGGCGATCCTCGACGAGATCCGTACCGCGCTGCAATCGCTCGGCCTCGCACGCGACCCGGCGCGCGGATAGCCGCCGGCCCCGGCCTGCGGCGACGCCCCGCGTCGCCGCCCCCACTGGACAAAGACCCGCGCGCCGATAGTCTTACGGCCATGCAGAACCTGCCGCCGCGCCGACCAGTCCCCACCCGCGCCCCCAAGCGAGGCGCCCCGACATGACGCCCGCCGCCGATCCGACAGGCATCCTCGGCGACGGCAAGCGGCTGAACGACATCCTCGCCCTCGCCGGGACCGAAACCGCAACCTTCATCCTGCGTCAGATGCAGACCGATCTGGACGGTGTCGCGGCGGGCCTTTCCGCGGCGCTCGACAGCCGCGACTGGACCGCCATCCGCACCCAGACCCATGTCCTCATCTCGCTCGCGGGCACCATCGGGGCCGACCGGCTCCATGCCGCCGCCATCGAGGTCAACACCGCCGCCCATGACCGGGAAGAGGACCGGGTCGCCTCCCGCGCCGCCCCGCTTCTCGCCGATCTCGCCCATCTCCGCGCCGCCCTCGCCGCGCACAAAAACCCCGGCAGCGCCGCCCCATGACCGACCAGCCCCCCCTTCTCCTGATCGAGGACACGCCCTCGCTCCAAATGGTCTACCGCTCGGTCCTCGCCAATGCGGGTCACGCCGTCCGCTGCGCCGGAACCGCCCGCGAAGGCCTCGCCGCCTTCCGCGAAAGTGGGGCGACCGTCGTCCTCCTCGACCTCATGCTTCCCGACCGCGACGGTCTGGAACTGATGCAGGACATGCTCACCCTCCGCCCCGAGGTGAATGTCATCGTCATCACCGCCAATGGCTCCATCAACAAGGCGGTCGAGGCGATGCGCGGCGGCGCCTACGAATTCCTCGTCAAACCCTTCGACGAAACCCGCTTCCTCGGCGCGGTGGACAACGCCCTAGCCGGCCGCGCCCCCCGCCGCGGCAGCACCAACCAGATCGCCGCGCCCGCCCGCCCCGCCGCGCCCGCCGTCCCCGCGCCACCCCTCCCGGTCCCGGCCGCCGCCCCGCCCCTCGCCACCACGCTCACCCCCCCCACCGCAGGCGGCGTCTTCGTCGGCACCTCCGACACGATGGCCCGCATCCATGCCAAGATCCGCTCCGTCGCCCGCTCCATGGCCACCGTCTTCATCACCGGCGAAAGCGGCACGGGGAAAGAGCTGTGCGCGCTGGCCGTCCACGACAATTCCCCCCGCGCCACCGGACCCTTCATTGCGCTCAACTGCGGCGCCATTCCGCAGGACCTGCTCGAATCCGAAGTCTTCGGCCATATGAAGGGCAGCTTCACCGGCGCCATCTCCGACAAGCCCGGCGCCGCCGCCGCCGCCGATGGCGGCACCCTCTTCCTCGACGAAATCTGCGAGATGGCCCCCGCCCTGCAGACCAAGCTCCTACGCTTCCTGCAGACCTCGACGGTGCAGCCCGTCGGCGCCACCCGCCCCCGCAAGGTCAATGTCCGCATCGTCTGCGCCACCAATCAGGACCCGCTCGAAGCCGTCCGCCGCGGCCAGTTCCGCGAAGACCTCTATTACCGCCTCTTCGTCGTGCCGATCCACATGCCCCCCCTGCGCGAGCGGGGCGATGACGTGATCGAGATCGCGGAAGAGGCGCTCGCCCGCTTCGCCGCCGAGGAAGGCCGCAAGTTCGACGGCCTCTCACCCGAAGTGGCCAGCCTCTTCCGCCGCCTGCCCTGGCCGGGGAATGTGCGCCAGCTCCTCAATGTGATCCGCCATGTCGTGGTGATGAACGAAGGTGGCCCCGTCACGCTCGACATGCTGCCCGACATCGTCTCGGACGAGGGCGCCACCGCCCGCCCAGCCCCCAGCGCCGCCCTCGCCGCCCCCGAACCCATGGTCGAGGCGCTCGTCGGCAAACCACTGGCCGAGGTCGAACGTCTGGTGATCGAGGCAACACTCCGCCGCTTCGACGGCTCCGTCCCCAAGGCCGCGCGCATCCTCGACCTCGCGCCCTCCACGCTCTACCGCAAGATCGAAAGCTGGAAGGACGCGTAGGATGGGCCCAATGGCCCATCCTACCGGCAGGCCGAAGGCGTAGGATGGGCAATCCTGCCCATCCTACAGACCCACTCAGGAGAAGATCCGCCGCAAGGCGGGAACCTGCCGCAGCAGCAGCAGGTCCAGCGCGATCACGGCGGCAATCACCGCGCCCCCCAGCGGGAAAGCGATGCCCAGCACCACGACCAACCCCGCCGCCCCCCACCAGAAGGCAAGCCCCTGCGGCGCTGGCGGCGCGGCAAGGCGGAAGGCCCCCTCGGGCCGCCGCTTCCACCACATCACCAGCCCCGACACGGGCAGGAAGATCATCGCGAGGCAGAACACCGTGTTCAGCGCAAGGTTCCACGCCCCCATGTCGCCCTCGTGGAAGGCGATGCCATAGGCCATCGCCTTGGCCCAGGCGGAATACTCGGCAAAGCCCACATCGGCCAGCACATGGCCCGTGTACTGATCGACATGGATCGTGCGATCCGCGCTCGGGTCCGGCCCGTCATTCGACATGCTGTCATGGCTGATGGTCCAGACCGCTGTCTCCTCCTGCGGAATGGCCAGCTGGAACCGCCCGTTGAAGCCAAGGCTGCGGGCAAAGCCCACGACCCCGTCGATATCCACCGCGCCCGTCACCGCCTGCGTCCCGGCCAGCGACCCGCTTTCCGGCAGCGGGGTCTGTTCCAGCCCCCAAGGCACCTCTTTCGCTGCGCCATGGTTCATGTCGGCATGAGTCTTGTCCGACAAAGGCACCGCGTCCCACTTCTCCGCCGGGAAGGTGGACCAGGCCTGCACCATCTTGCCGCCCCAGATCCCCGCCCAGCTCAAGCCGGAAATCAGGAAGACCAGCAGCAGCACCGACATCCACATCCCCACCGCGCCATGCAGCGCCTTCCACGCGCCGCGCGACGACACAGAGAGCTTCGGCAACAGCGCCTCGCGCCAGCTTGTCCGCCCACGCGGCCAGTGCAACCAGACACCCGTGACCACAAGGATCACCCCAAGGCTCGCCGCCGCCTCGATCAGCCAGTCGCCCAAGTCCCCGATCAGCAGCGTGCCGTGGATTTCGGTCGCGAAATCATACCAACCCGCGCGCCAGGGGAAGGTCTCGACCACCTCGCCCGTATAGGGGTTCATGACCACAGTCACATCGCCCGCCTCGCCCGCCACTTGGAAAACGGCGACGCGATCCGGCCCCATCGGCTCGATATAGGTCACCGCCGCACCCCCCGGCACCGCAGCCTCCGCCGCCGCCTCCAGCGCCGAAACCGCCATCGGCGCCCCGGTCACGGCAACCTTCGTTCGCTCGCCATTCAACTCCGTCATCGCCGAGATCCACAGCATGATAAGGCCGGTCACCGCCAGCATCATCAGGAAGGGAAACACGTAGAGAGAGCAGTAGAAATGCCAGCGCCACACCGTGAAATAGCGCCGTTCCGTCGCCGCCCGGGCGACATCGTCCGTCGTGGAAACCATTGTGGTTCCTCCTTGTCCAGAAGCCAGCCGCCGCACCACGCGGCAGCCTGAAAGTCGCATCAGGAAAGGGGATTGGACGGCGGCCCCCGCGCAGGGGGCAAAAGCACAGGCCGCACAGGCGCGGCCGGTTGGACATTGGCAAAAGCGATGGCCTCGGCCCGCCCCATCGGCGCCGGGCTGACGCCCATCGCCACCGCGATCAGGGCACCTGCCTTCTGCAACATACAGGCGGGGCATTCGATCAGGGCATGGGCAGGTCCATGCCCCTCGCCGCCCGCCTCGTGGCACAGATCCTCCAGCGACCCGCCCGCTGCAAGGAACAGCTCCAGCGCCGCCGCCTCGCCGGGCCGCTCCACCGGGCGATGCGCCGCACCCGTCCCGACCAACACAAGGGACAGGAACAGGGCCAGACAGGCCCGCAGCAGCCAAGGGAAGCGCGTCATCGCCATAGCTGTAGCGCTAACCCAGCTTATCCCCGCCGATCAAGGGCCAAAGGTCCAAGGTTTTTCTCCGCCCCGGGCCTGACCCGCACCCTCCCCCGCCCCTGCGCGGGGTTGCGACACGGGGTCTGGTCACCCAAGCCCGACTCACCCCGCAGGGATTGGTTAATGCCTGCCCAACCCACCGCGCGTGGCCACAGTTTGCTGCACAGAATGCGGCACAAAACAGGGCACAGCCGATTTCCGCAAAACCGGACAGTAAACCCAGCGTCCGCAAGGGGTTAGACGAACTGCTCGTTGATCAGCCGCTCTTCCAGCCCATGCCCCGGATCGAACAGGATGCGGTGCCGCACCTCCGGCTCCGACCGGATCTCCACGCTCGCCACCTCGCGCACCGATCCCCGGCTGTCGGCATCCGCCATGACAGGCCGCTTGGCCGCCTCCAGCACCTCCAGCCGCACCACCGCCGTTTTGGGGATCAAGGCCCCGCGCCACCGCCTCGGGCGAAAGGCCGCCATCGCCGTCAAGGCCAGCACATCCGCCCCGATGGGCAGGATCGGCCCATGCGCCGAATAGTTGTAAGCCGTTGATCCTGCAGGCGTCGCCACCAGCGCCCCGTCGCAAACAAGCTCTTCCATCCGCACGCGGCCATCCACGATCACCCGCAGCTTGGCCGCCTGCGGCCCGGCGCGCAGCAGGCTCACCTCGTTGATGGCCAGCGCCTGATGCACCGTCCCATCCACCCCTACGGCCCGCATCTGCAAGGGGTTGATCACCGCCTCTTCCGCGGCGGCCAGCCGCGCGGGCAGATCGCCCGGCTGATAGGTGTTCATCAGGAACCCGATGGTGCCGCAATTCATCCCATAGACGGGCAGCGACAGCGCCTGCGTCTCATGCAACGTCTGCAACATGAAGCCGTCGCCCCCAAGGGCCACCACAACATCTGCCTTCTCCACCGCCACCTGCCCATAGCGCGCGGTCAGCACCCGCAGCGCCTCGGCTGCCGCTGGTGCCGTCGATGCCATGAAGGCGATCCGTTGAAAGGCCATCGCAATTCCCCGTCCCAGCGCCCGCAGCGCCCCGCCATCCTTGCGGGTCCGGCGCGGCAAACTCAACCCCCGCGCACCGCCCAGACCTGCCCCGCCCCGCCCGTTGCGCACATTTATTTCGCACGAGCCGCCTTTGGAGTCGTTTTCCTGCCTTTCCGCAGCCCCCCCGGTGCGCTAGATGCAGCCAAGCCCGCAAATGCCGTCCATCGTCATGAGGAGTGCCCATGAACGCCCCCCACCGCGACTCCGGATTCTTCACCGAACCGCTCGCCAGCCGTGATCCGGAACTCTTCGGCGCGGTCACCCAGGAACTCGGCCGCCAGCGGCACGAGATCGAACTCATCGCGTCGGAGAACATCGTCTCCCGCGCCGTGATGGAGGCGCAAGGCTCCGTCATGACCAACAAATATGCCGAAGGCTATCCCGGCAAGCGCTATTATGGCGGCTGCCAATACGTTGATATCGCAGAAAATCTTGCCATCGAGCGGGCGTGCAAGCTGTTCGGCTGCAGCTTCGCCAATGTCCAGCCGAACTCTGGCAGCCAGGCCAATCAGGGTGTGTTCCAGGCGCTGATCCAGCCGGGCGACACCATCCTCGGCATGTCGCTCGATGCGGGTGGCCACCTCACCCATGGCGCGGCCCCCAACCAGTCGGGCAAGTGGTTCAAGGCCGTGCAATACGGCGTGCGCAAGCAGGACCTCGAACTGAACTATGATCAGGTCGCGGAACTGGCGGCCGAGCATAAACCGAAGCTCATCATCGCCGGCGGCTCCGCCATCCCGCGCGTCATCGACTTCAAGCGGATGCGCGAGATTGCCGACAGCGTCGGCGCCTATCTCCTTGTGGACATGGCACATTTCGCGGGCCTCGTGGCGGCGGGCCTCTATCCCTCGCCCTTCCCGCACGCCCATGTCGCCACCACCACCACGCACAAAACCCTGCGCGGCCCGCGTGGCGGCATGATCCTGACCGACGATGAAACCATCGCGAAAAAGGTCAACTCGGCCATCTTCCCGGGCATTCAGGGCGGCCCCCTGATGCATGTCATCGCCGCCAAGGCCGTCGCCTTCGGCGAGGCGCTGCAGCCCGGTTTCGTCACCTACCAGAAGCAGGTCATCGCCAATGCCAAGGCACTGGCGGACGAGTTGATGAAGGGCGGTCTCGACATCGTCACCGGCGGCACCGACACGCATCTGATGCTGGTGGACCTGCGTCCCAAGGGCGTGAAGGGCAATGCCACCGAAAAGGCCCTCGGCCGCGCCCATATCACCTGCAACAAGAACGGCATCCCCTTCGACACCGAAAAGCCCACCATCACCTCCGGCGTCCGCCTCGGCACGCCCGCAGGCACGACGCGTGGTTTCGGCGAAGGTGAGTTCCGCCAGATCGGCCGCTGGATCACCGAAGTGGTCGACGGCCTCGCCGCCAATGGCGAAGACGGCAACGCCGCCGTCGAAGCCAAGGTCAAGGCCGAGGTGGAGGCGCTCTGCCAGCGCTTCCCGATCTATCCGAACCTCTGATCCACCTGCATTAGCAGGATAAAGGGGGCGCAGGCTCTGGCCTGCGCCCCCTTTTCCAATTGACGCCGCGCGCGCCAGCAGGCCACCGTTCACTGCCGCCACTGCTGGACTCCACATGCCCGCCGATCCCTGCCCCGCTTCGTGATCGCCCGCCCATGATCCGCGACACGCGCAGCCTTGAACACCGCCTCGGCGACGCCGCCCGCGCCCGCCTTCCCCTCCCCGTGGCGGAATTCGCCCTCTTCGTGCTAAAGCAGGGCTGGGCCTGCCTCTTCGGAGGCCTGATGCTGGCCGCCATCATCGGCTCCAAGCTGATCTGGCAGCCTGATTGGCCCCTGCACCGCTATGACGCGCTGTTCCTCTTCGCGCTTTTCACGCAAGCGGCCTTTCTCTGGCTGAAGCTGGAAACATGGGAAGAGGCGCGGGTCATCCTCCTCTTCCACCTGACCGGGACGGCGATGGAATGGTTCAAGGTCGCCGCTGGCTCATGGGCCTATCCCGAACCCGCCCTGTTCATGCTTATGGGTGTGCCGCTCTTTTCCGGCTTCATGTATGCCGCCGTGGGCAGCTACATCGCCCGCGTCATCCGCATTTTCGACATGCGCTTCACGCCCTATCCGCCTTTCGCCTTCACCCTGCTGCTGGCCGTGGCGATCTACCTCAATTTCTTCGCCCACCATGTCCTGCCCGACATCCGGCTTGCCCTCTTCGCCGCGACCCTCATCCTCTTTGTCCGCACGCGCGTCTGGTTCCGCATCACCGACAGACATCACTGGATGCCAATGCCGCTGGCGGCCTTTCTGGCCGCCCTTGCCCTCTGGATCGCTGAGAATGTGGGAACGGCCACCGGAACATGGCTCTACTCCGGACAGATGCCCGGCCAGATCGTCAGCCTTGGCAAGCTCGGCTCATGGTATCTGCTGCTCTACGTGTCCTTCGCGACAGTGACCGTGGTCAGCCGCAGCGCCTTGGGCGGCCCCGCCCCCGCGCGTCAGATCAGCCCGGCATAGGTCAGCCCGACCCCCAGCAATGCGCCAGAGGCCAACGCCGTCGCGCCGCCCATCAGGAACTGCCGCAGCGAAAAGCTGTTCGGCTTCGTCCCCGGCGTGATCGACTGGATATGCCGCAGCAGGACCCGGTAGTCATCGTCAAAGCGATGCGCGTCGACATCCACGATCCCGCCCTGCTGTGCCAACCGCGCAGCCACCGCCATCCGCTGCCCTGCCGCCCGCGCCTCCTGTGGCAAATGGGGCCGCGCATGGCGCAATCCCGTCTCGAGCGAGGCACTCTTGACGCCGACCCGCTCTTCCAGCAACTCGCTGATGCGCTCCGTTTTCTGCAAAATGATGACTGCCACCGCTGGCATGGTGCTACCCCTTAATCGATTGTGGCAGAATAAAGGCTCGAATGTGGCGGAACAATGCAGGGGGGTGGAAACGACCCCTTCTCCAAAGGGAAACAATGCTGAACCTGATCCACCACCCCGCCGCCGCTGCTGCCGACCAACCGCCCCTCGTCATCGCCCATGGCCTGTTCGGATCAGGCCGCAACTGGGGCGTCATCGCCCGCCGCCTTGCCGACCGGCGTGATGTCTTCGCCGTCGACATGCGAAACCATGGCGACAGCCCCCGCCTGCCCAGCCACCGCTATCCCGACCTTGCCGCCGATCTGGCCGAGGTGATCCGCAATATCGGCGCGCCCGCCGATCTTCTGGGCCATTCGATGGGTGGCAAGGCCGCGATGCAACTGGCCCTCACCGACCCTGCCCTGATCCGCCGCCTTGTCGTGGCCGACATCGCCCCCGTTGCCTACAGCCACGACCAGACCCGCCATATCGACGCGATGCGTGCCCTCGATCTGACCGCCCTTTCCTCGCGGGCCGAGGCCGATCAGCGCCTTGCCGCCCGGATCGACGACCCTGCCCTGCGCGCCTTCTTCCTGCAATCGCTGGATCTAAAGGCGCCGGGCGGCCCGCGCTGGCGGCTCAATCTCGATGTGCTGGAGGCAGAGATGCCCCATATCGTCGGCTGGCCCGGCACCACGGGGCCGTTCGACCACCGCACGCTCTTCCTCACCGGGGCCGAAAGCCACTATGTGAAACCCGAGTATCGCGACACGATTCGCGCCCTTTTCCCCGCCGCGCGCTTTGCCCGCATCCCCGGCGCAGGCCATTGGCTGCACGCAGAAAAGCCGCGCGAGTTCGAAGAAACCGTCCGCGTCTTCCTTGACGCACCGGCACGCGCCTGACCTCAGCCCGGGCGCCGCATCCGATCCATCAGCCCGTCCCGGCGCACGACCTGATGCCAGACTGCAGCCGCGACATGCAGCCCGATCAGGACAAGGAAGGCGGGCTTGCCCAGTTCATGCAGCTCCGCCAGATCCTCCGAGGCGAGGAACCACGCCATCAGCCCAACGACCGGCACCCCGATCATCAGCGCATACAGCGCCGCATGCCCCGCATGGGCGGCCAGCCGCTCGCGCCCGCCCATCCCGGCGGGCAGGTCCGGCACCCCGCGCCCGAAGCGCAGCACCAGCCTCAACGCAACCAGCGCCAGCACCGCAACCCCCACCGCCATATGGGCAAGCGTTCCGGCATCATAGATCGGGCCGAGCCCCTCTTCGACGGACTCCCACCCCGCTTCGATCCAATCCTCGAAGATCAGATTGACGGCGATCAGACCCGCCATCCCCCAATGCAGCGCGATCTGGCCGCGCGAATAGCCCTTCGGTGCCATCCCGCCCCCTATGCCGGTTCCTGCAGAACCGGCGCCACCGCCAGCCCCAGCCCGACCGCCAGCGCCAGCGCGGCAAGCAGCCAATCGGCCCGTACCTGCCCCATGCCAAAGGCGAAGGCCAAGGCCACGCCCGCAAACAGCAGGGACAGACAGATGGACGGCAGAAGTCGGCTCATGGCGCACCTCGCAAGCTAAGGCCCTGCCTCAACCTGCGCCGCGCCGAAGACCCGCGCCTTGATCCGCGTCAATCGCGATTAGAACAGGATGTCGTCCAGCGTCTCTTCCGCCACGGCCTCCTGCGGGGCCACCACGGGGGCCAGCCCCGCGCCGATCACCCCGTCATGGATGGCCCGCTCCGCCTGCATGGTATAGCGCTTGCGCTGCCGCGCCAGAACCTCGGCCTCATGCGTGCCCTCGGCCATCGGCAGCACCGGATCGGCCAGCAGCATCCGGCGCAGCATCAACCCGCCTTCCAGACGCGCCAGTTCCTCCAGCGCGCGGTGAAAGGTCTGCAACCGCTCGGCCGCCTGACCCAGCTTCACCGGCAGCGCCTTGCCTGCCTGATCAAAGCCCCGCGCCGTATCGCTCACCACACGGTCGATCTGTCCCATCGCCTCGTTTAGCGCCTCGGCATCCCCAATGAAGCCCGACAGCGCTCCTTCCAGACGGTCCACCCCCGCCTGCCCCGCCTCGCGGGTGCGGTTGCGCGTCTCGGCCAGATGACCCTGCAGACGCTGCACGATGGCATCGCTCTCATCCGTCAGCGTGCGCAGCCATTGCGCCAATTCGCGCAGCGACCGCCCCTCTTCGCCCAGTTTGGCGCAGATCAGCACAGCGTTCAGCCCCGACAGCCGCACCTGCTGTGCGATTTGCCGGATCGTTCCCTCATGCTTCAGGATCACATCCAACCGCCCGCGCAGATCCTCGGCGCGCCCACGCATCACCGACAGATTCCGCTTAACCCGCGAAAGACTTGCCGACAGCGCCTCGGCATCCCCGCCCGTGCCGCCTTCACCGCTCCCGCGCCCCGCCTTGGCAAAATAGAAGCTGCGCGCCGCTGCCATCGCCTGATCCGCACTCGACCGCACTGCCGCCAGCGCAGCCACCGACACACCGATTTCGGAATCCGCATCCTCGCGCGCCGCCGCCGACAGGGCGCGGGCCAGATCCACCAGCACCGATTCCAGCCCCGTCCCCGGCGCCATCGACGCCTCGGCCAGCACCTCGCGCACCCGCTCCAGCCGCTGCCGCGTGCTGTCGCCCGTCTGCAGCGCCATGATCATCCGCGACACTTCGGAAAACACCGTCCGCATCCGTGCGGCCAGATCGCTGCTCATCCGCGTCATCTCGGCTCGGCCATCCTGCACCGACTGTGCGATGGCGGCGAAACGGCTCAGCCGCGGCAGCACATGCAGCATCAACTCCTGCCGCAACTCCTGCAGCGAGGCCTCCATCGCCCCGGTGTCATGCCCGATCCCCACCATGGCATCCTTCACCTCGGTCAGGATGCTCTCGGCCTCCGACGCCATCGAGGCCAGCCGTTCGATGAAGGAATTCACCTGCGGCCGTGGCGGCACCAGCCCATTGCCCTGAATGCGGGCATTGATCGACACGTTGGAGATTGTCCGCACCACGCGGTCCAACTCGTTCACCTCCACCCGCACGCTGCGCACAGCCGCGCGCAGGGCCACGGCATCGCGGCTGAACCCGTCGAAATCGGCGCGGATCACCTCCACATTGGCGAAGGTCTCTTCGATCAGCGAGGCAAGCTGCGCGCTTGTTTCATCCCCCAGAGTCACGTCGAGACGGGAAAACAGCGTCTCCGTGCCCTTCAGGATGTCCACCGCGCCCGACAGCGCATCGCCCGCCTGCACAAAGGTCTCTTCGGTGATCCGGAGGACACCTTCCAGCGGATCGCCAACGGCCTGTCGCAGCTTCGGGCCAAGGATAGGGGTCGCGATGGTCATGCCTGAACTCCTGTCCTATGACGGCGGGCAAAGCCCATGATCGTTGCCGCCATCTTGTCGAGGGGCAGGGTCTGCCCCACGCTGCCCATCCGCACCGCCTCGCGCGGCATCCCGTAGACGACCGAGCTCGCCTCGTCCTGCGCGACTGTCACGGCACCGGCCGCCTTCATCTCGCCCAGACAGCGCGCCCCGTCATCGCCCATCCCCGTCAGGATCATGCCCAGAGCATTGGCCCCGGCCGACCCTGCCGCAGACCGGAACAGCACATCCACCGAAGGGCGATGGCGGCTGACATAGGGCCCCTGCAGCACCGACACCCGATAGCCCGAGGTCAGGCGGCGCAGCACCATATGCTGGTCGCCCGGCGCGATCAGCACTTCGCCCTGCTTCACCGTGGCCCCGTCAACAGCCTCTGACACTTTCACCTTGCACAACCCGTCCAGCCGCCGCGCGAAAGCTGCGGTGAACCCGGCAGGCATGTGCTGCACGATGCAGATTGCGGGCGCATCCGGCGGCAGCGCCACCAGCACCTGCCGCAGCGCCTCCGTCCCGCCGGTCGAGGCCCCGATGCAGACGATCGGCTCTGTCACCGGCACAGGGCGCGATAGGTTCGGCGGCGGCAGGATCTCGTCCGCCGTCAGCTTCGCCCCCGGCGCCCGCAGCGCCCCGGGCAGCGCGCCAACGCGCCCGCCCCGGCTCTGCACGGCGGCGCGCAGCGCGTCACAGATGCGCACCTGCGCCTCGGCCCGCGCCCGCTCATCCCCGGCAGAAGGCTTCAGGATCACCTCCACCGCGCCCGCCTCCAGCGCCGCGATGCTCTGCTCCGATCCGCGCGCCGTCAGCCCCGAACAGATCACCACCGGCAGGGGCTTCTGCGCCATGATCTTCTTCAGGAAGGTCATCCCGTCCATCCCCGGCAGTTCGAGATCAAGAAGGATCACATCCGGCAGCCCGTCGCGCATCACCTTGGCCGCCTCGAAGGCATCGATGCACAGCGCCATGACAGACAGGCCCGGATCGCTTTCCACGATCGCCCGCAGCATCGCCCGCGCCGACGCGCTGTCATCCACGATCAGAACCTTCGCCGCATCCGCAGGTTTCAGCGCCATTTCACACCTTCCTGAAAATCGTAGGCCGGACCTGACGCAGCGCGGCATGGCGCACCACCATGCTCTCGGCATGTCCGACGATCAGATACCCCCCGGGCAGCAGATGCCCGGCAAGACGGTCCACCACCCGCTCTTTGTCCGCCTGATCGAAATAGATCAGGATGTTGCGCAGCATCACCACATCCACATCGCGATCCACCGGATAGCGCTGATCCATCAGATTCAGATGGCGGAACCGCACGTTGCGCCGCAGTTCCGGCACCACCCGCGACTTGCCCGCCACGCTGGGATCGTCCGAGGTCAGGAAATACCGGCGCTGCAGTGCAGCGGGCACCGTGGTCAGCTGGTCATTTGCATAGATCGCCGCCTGCGCCCGCTCCACCATCCGCTGGCTGAGATCGGTCCCAAGGATAGCCCAATCGCAGCCTTTCCCAGTGCGCCGCGCCTCTTCGAGCACCATCGCCGCCGTATAGGCCTCCGCCCCTTCCGAGGCCGCCGCAGACCACAGTTTGAACCGCGCGGGCCCGCCCTGACGGATCTGCGCCACCTTCTCGGCCAGGATCACATCGGTCAGAAAGGAGAAATGATCCGCCTCGCGGAAGAAGCTCGTGGTGTTGGTGGTGATCAGATCGATCACGCGCCCCAACTCGTCCTTCGGCAGGGCCCCGGCCATAAGCTGCGTCAGATAGGTCTCGGTATCCGGCAGGCCGAAGGCCATCACCCGGCGGCGCAGCCGCTGGTCGATCATCTGCACCTTGTGCGGCGGCAGGCTGATCCCGGTGATCGACCGGATCAGGTCGCGGAACCGGTCGCTGGCCTCGTGGATATTCTCGCTCAGCATCGCCCCATTCTCTGCTACGTCCAGACCGCCTTGCGCACGGCCATTCCGCCCCCCGGTCAGGGGGCGGCTTCCTTCCACCGGCACGCTCAGGCCGCCGCGACGGTCAGATCGACGCCAGAACCTGCCTCGGCAGCGGCCACGATGTCGGGCCGCGCGAACAGCCGGTCGAGGTCGAGGACACTCACCACCGCCCCCCGGCAACGGGCAATCCCCGCCACCGCGCTGCCCGTCCAGCGCAGCAGTTCCGCCTCTGCCAGCGGCTTCAGGTCCGGCTCGTCCAGCGCCGTCACCTCGATCACCCGGTCGGTCTTGATGCCCAGCACGATCTGCGCCCCCTCATGGGCCACCTGCACCACAAGGATGCGGCTCTGCGCCGTATCCTCGGTGTCCGGCCGTCCCAGCAGGCGGCGCAGGTCCACCACCGGCACATTGGCCCCTCGCAGATCGATCACCCCCAGAAGGTGCGACGGGGTGCTCGGCAGCGGGGCAACCGGGCGCAGATCAAGGATCTCCTGCACCCGACCGACCGGCACCGCATAAAGCGCCTCGTCGGCTACGAATGTCACGACAGTCGCATTCTCGCTCATGGTCCCTCCTCAGGCCGCATCGCGGCGCTTGAATCGCGCATCCAGATCATCATCCGACGCCCCGCCCAGATCGAAGTCGAACCCGCCTTCGGTCTGCGGCGCGGCCTTGGCCC
>JACVZW010000031.1 GCA_014654775.1 Paracoccaceae bacterium
CGTGAAGGCGGCCGCACCGTCGGCGCAGGCGTCGTCTCGAAGATCATCGAGTGATGAGATCGGTAGGGTGGGGTTCAACCCCATCCTACAGAAGAAGAAACCGCCGGGGGGGCGGCATTGCTCCTCCGGCGAAACGCAATCGCAATGTGAACCTATGGGCCGGGTGATCCGGTCTACGTTCCGAAGGAAAAGAAGATGCAAGGTCAAACCATCCGCATCCGGCTGAAAGCCTTCGATTACCGCGTTCTGGACGCCAGCACGCAGGAAATCGTGAGCACGGCCAAGCGGACCGGCGCGCAGGTGCGCGGCCCGATCCCGCTGCCCAACAAGATCGAGAAGTTCACGGTTCTCCGTGGTCCGCACATCGACAAGAAGTCGCGCGACCAGTGGGAAATCCGGACGCATAAGCGTCTTCTCGACATCGTCGATCCGACCCCGCAGACCGTGGACGCGCTGATGAAGCTCGACCTCGCGGCTGGCGTGGATGTCGAGATCAAGGTCTGAGGAGGGCATGACCATGCGCTCTGGCGTTATCGCAAAGAAGCTGGGCATGACCCGGCTGTTCCTGGAGAACGGGGCACAGGTTCCCGTGACCGTTCTTCAACTCGACAACCTGCAGGTCGTGGCGCAGCGCACCGCCGACAAGGATGGCTATACGGCCGTCCAACTCGGCGCTGGCGCGGCCAAGGCCAAGCGGACCACCGCGGCGCAGCGGGGCCATTTCGCCAAGGCGAATGTGGAGCCCAAGCGCAAGGTCGCGGAATTCCGTGTGACCCCGGACAACCTGATCGATGTGGGCGCGGAAATCACCGCCGACCATTATCTTGCGGGCCAGTTCGTGGATATCGCGGGCACCTCGATCGGTAAGGGTTTTGCCGGTGCGATGAAGCGGCACAACTTCGGCGGTCTGCGGGCCTCGCACGGTGTGTCGATCAGCCACCGTTCGCACGGGTCCACGGGCCAGTGCCAGGACCCCGGCAAGGTGTTCAAGGGCAAGAAGATGGCCGGTCACCTTGGTGCCGTCCGCGTGACAACGCAGAACCTGCAGGTCGTGCGCACGGACAGCGAGCGCGGCCTGATCATGGTGAAGGGCGCGGTCCCCGGTTCCAAGGGTGGCTGGGTCACGATCAAGGATGCGGTGAAGAAGCCCGCGCATAAGGACGCGCCGCGTCCGGCGGCGATCCGCACCGCTGCTGCTCCGGCCGCTGAAGTTGCGGTCGAAGGGGGTGAAGCATGAAACTCGATGTGATCAAGCTGGACGGCGGCAAGGCCGGTTCCATCGATCTGGACGAGGCGCTGTTCGGCCTTGAGCCGCGCGCGGACATCCTGCATCGCGTGGTGCGCTGGCAGCGTGCGAAGGCACAGGCTGGCACCCACTCGGTTCTGGGCAAGTCGGACGTGTCCTACTCGACCAAGAAGATCTATCGCCAGAAGGGCACCGGCGGCGCACGCCACGGGTCCCGCAAGGCGCCGATTTTCCGTCACGGTGGCGTCTACAAGGGCCCGACCCCGCGGTCGCACGCCCATGACCTGCCGAAGAAGTTCCGGGCCCTGGGCCTGCGTCACGCGCTGTCGGCCAAGGCCAAGGCGGGTGAGCTTGTGATCGTGGACAGCCTTGCCATGGCGGAAGCCAAGACGGCGATGCTGGCCAAGACCGTCAAGGAGCGTGGCTGGAAGCGCGTGCTGATCATCGACGGCGCGGATGTCGACGCGAATTTCGCGCTGGCCGCCCGCAACATCGAGGGGATCGACGTGCTGCCGACCATCGGCGCGAATGTCTATGACATCCTGAAGCGTGACACTCTGGTGATCACGAAGGCGGGTGTCGAAGCCCTGGAGGCACGCCTGAAATGAGCGCGAAACCCGAACATTACGACCTGATCAAGAAGCCGATCATCACCGAGAAGGCCACCATGGCCAGCGAGAACGGTGCGGTCGTGTTTCAGGTGGCGATGGACGCCACCAAGCCTGCGATCAAGGAAGCCGTGGAAGCGGTCTTTGGCGTGAAGGTCAAGGCGGTGAACACCGTCGTGACCAAGGGCAAGGCGAAGAAGTTCCGCGGCCGTGCCGGCGAGCGGAGCGACAAGAAGAAGGCCTATGTGACCCTGGAGCAGGGGAACACTATCGACGTGGCCACGGGCCTCTGATAGAAGCCGCACGAATCTGGCGGCCCCGGTCTTCCGGGGCCGCGGATTTTTTGAAGAATCCGGTTCTTTTCCCAAGGGATAGGGGCCGACTGCCGGGGATCTTCGGAGCCCTACAACCAACGGGATCGCCAAATCGATCCCCTAGCTGACGGAAGACAGAGAGCATGGCACTCAAGTCGTATAAACCGACGACGCCTGGCCAGCGTGGGCTGGTTCTGATCGACCGTTCGGAGCTGTGGAAAGGACGCCCTGTCAAAGCCCTTACCGAGGGTTTGATCAAGACGGGTGGCCGGAACAACACCGGACGTGTCACGATGTGGCACAAGGGCGGCGGCGCGAAGCGCCTGTACCGCGTTGTGGATTTCAAGCGCCGCAAGTTCGATATTGCGGCGACCGTGGAGCGGATCGAATACGATCCGAACCGTACTGCCTTCATCGCATTGGTGAAGTATGCGGATGGCGAGCTTTCGTACATCCTTGCTCCCCAGCGTCTGGCGGTGGGCGATCAGGTGATCGCAGGCGCCAAGACCGACGTGAAGCCCGGGAATGCGATGCCGTTCAGCGGCATGCCGATCGGGACGATCGTGCACAACGTCGAGCTGAAGCCCGGCAAGGGCGGCCAGCTGGCGCGTGCCGCGGGCACCTATGCCCAGTTCGTCGGCCGTGATGGTGGCTATGCGCAGATCCGCCTGTCTTCGGGCGAATTGCGGATGGTGCGTCAGGAATGCATGGCGACCATCGGTGCCGTGTCGAACCCCGACAACTCGAACCAGAACCTCGGCAAGGCCGGTCGTAAGCGCCACATGGGCGTGCGTCCGACGGTGCGCGGCGTTGCGATGAACCCGATCGACCACCCGCATGGTGGTGGTGAAGGCCGCACCTCGGGTGGCCGTCACCCGGTTACCCCGTGGGGCAAGGGCACCAAGGGCAACCGGACCCGGTCGAACAAGAAGACGGACAAGTACATCGTCCGTTCGCGTCACGCGAAGAAAGGGCGCTAATCCATGGCACGTTCTATCTGGAAGGGCCCGTTCGTCGACGCCTATGTCCTGAAGAAGGCAGAGAAGGCGCGGGAGTCGGGCAAGAACGAAGTGATCAAGATCTGGTCGCGCCGTTCGACGATCCTGCCGCAATTCGTTGGTCTGACCTTTGCGGTCTACAACGGGCACAAGCACATCCCCGTCAACGTGACCGAAGAGATGATCGGTCAGAAGTTCGGGGAATATTCGCCGACGCGGACCTATTACGGTCACGCCGCCGACAAGAAAGCCAAGAGGAAGTAAGCCATGGGTAAGGAAAAGAATCCGCGCCGCGTGGCGGACAACGAAGCGATGGCGATTGCCCGGATGCTGCGTACCTCGCCGCAGAAACTGAACCTCGTCGCCGGGATGATCCGCGGCAAGAAGGTGGAAAAGGCCCTGGCCGATCTGACCTTCTCGAAGCGCCGCATCGCGGGTGACGTGAAGAAGTGCCTGCAGTCGGCGATCGCCAATGCCGAGAACAACCACGGGCTGGACGTCGACAACCTTGTTGTCGCGGAAGCCTGGGTCGGGAAGAACCTGGTGATGAAGCGGGGCCGTCCGCGGGCCCGTGGCCGGTTCGGCAAGATCATGAAGCCGTTCAGCGAAATCACCATCAAGGTGCGTCAGACCGGGGAGTCGGCATAATGGGACAGAAGGTTAACCCCATCGGGATGCGCCTGCAGGTCAACCGGACCTGGGACAGCCGCTGGTTCGCCGAGTCGAAGGACTATGGCAACCTGCTGCTTGAAGACCTCAAGATGCGCGAGTTCATCCACGAGGAATGCAAGCAGGCCGGCGTCAGCCGCGTGATCATCGAGCGTCCGCACAAGAAGTGCCGTGTGACCATTCACACCGCGCGTCCGGGCGTGATCATCGGCAAGAAGGGTGCGGATATCGAAGGCCTGCGGAAGAAGCTGTCGGCTTTCACCGCGTCCGAACTGCACCTGAACATCGTCGAAGTCCGTAAGCCGGAGCTTGACGCCCAGCTGGTGGCCGAGTCGATCGCCCAGCAGATGGAGCGTCGGGTTTCGTTCCGCCGCGCGATGAAGCGGGGCGTGCAGAACGCGATGCGCATGGGCGCCCTGGGTATCCGGGTGAACGTTGCGGGTCGTCTGGGTGGTGCGGAAATCGCGCGGACCGAATGGTACCGCGAGGGCCGCGTGCCGCTGCACACGCTGCGCGCCGACATCGACTATGCGCTGTCGGAAGCCGAGACGCCCTATGGGATCATCGGTGTGAAGGTGTGGATCTTCAAGGGCGAGATCCTTGAGCATGATCCGCAGGCCCGCGACCGCCGTGCGGCGGAAGCGCAGGACGGCGCTGCGCCGCGTGCGCCGCGTCGCGACCGCGAACGCGCGTAAGGGAGTAGAAGGAAATGCTGCAACCGAAACGGACCAAGTTCCGCAAACAGCACAAGGGCCGCATCCATGGCGAAGCCAAGGGCGGATTCCTGCTGAACTTCGGCTCTTATGCGCTGAAGGCCACGGAACCCGAGCGTGTGACGGCGCGCCAGATCGAAGCGGCCCGCCGCGCGATCACCCGCCACATGAAGCGTCAGGGCCGCGTCTGGATCCGGATTTTCCCGGATCTGCCGGTCTCGGCCAAGCCGATCGAAGTGCGTATGGGTAAGGGCAAGGGCTCGGTCGACCGGTGGGTCGCCAAGGTCAAGCCCGGCCGCATCATGTTCGAGATCGACGGCGTGAACGACACCATCGCGCGTGAGGCCCTGCGCCTTGGCGCGATGAAACTGCCGGTCACCACCCGCGTCGTGGCGCGCGAGGACTGGTAAGCGCGGTGCGTGCAAGCACGCACCCTACGGATTGGCCCTCGGTGCTTGCGCCGGGGGCCTTTTTCTTTTGGGGTGACATCCCCGACCCTGCCTCTGGAGACTGACCCATGACCGAGATCACGCCGCTGTTCGTCACTCATCTGTATCGGGCGGAGTTGAACAGCCTTGCCAAGAAGAAGGTGGATTACGCCGAGTTGCACGCGACCTGCGATGCGGTGGCCGAGGATGACGAGGCCGGGCAGGACTGGTGCGAGGCGAATGGCTATCCGGGCTATACCTCCTATGCCTCGCTGGACGATCTGCCGTGGCGGATGCCGATATTCGGAGCGCTAGAGAAGGCGCTCGACAAGCATGTGGCTGCCTTTTGTGAGCAATTGGGGTTCGATCTGGGCGAGAAGAAGCTGAAGTGCAATTCGCTGTGGATCAACATCCTGCCGGAAGGCGGGACCCATGCGAGCCATATCCACCCGCATTCGGTGATTTCCGGGACGACCTATGTGGCGATGCCGGAGGGGACGAGCGCGTTGAAGCTGGAAGACCCGCGGCTGCCGATGATGATGATGGCACCCTTGGTGAAGAAAGAGGCGGCGCAGGCGCTGCAACGCTTCGTCTATATCCAGCCGAAGGTGGGTGAGGTGCTCTTGTGGGAAAGCTGGCTGCGCCACGAGGTGCCGATGAACATGGCCGAGGACGAGCGGATCAGCGTCAGCTTCAACTATGGTTGGGCATGAGGGCTGATTGGTAGAGGCAAGGCCGGGGGCCTTGCCCTAGGCCGCCGCGGGAACCCGGATCGGGCCGTCGTCGGCAAGGACGAGGCCCGAGGTTTCCAGAAGGCGGATGGAGCCTGTCCATTCCGAGACGACTCCGTTGGAGTCTGTCTTTTGGAAGGTTAGGACAAGGTCGGTCCATCCGCCCTGTGCATCCTCGACCAATTGCGCGCCGCTGAAGAACGGGCTGTCCTCGGGGGTGAGTTTCACGACGATCTCATCCTCGGCTTCCGAGAAGTCCGCGATGGTCAGCATCTGGTCAGCGGAAAAGTCGTTTGCGTAGAGGACATTGGTGACATTTAGGGTGAAAAGGTCCGCCCCTTCACCGCCTATGACGGTATCGACGCGGGAGGGATCGGAAAGTGCAATGTCGACGCCGATGCTATCCTGCCCGGCACCCGCGTCGATCGTGGATATTTCTTGGATGTTGCTGGTACTGTCTATGTCGAGCGTGTCGTTCCCATCACCGCCGAGAATGGTAAGGTTCGCACCCGCATCCACGGTGATGATGTCATTGCCTGCGCCACCATCGATGAGGGAGTCTGCCCCGTCTTCGATCAGGAAGGAATCGTCGCCACCGCCGCCCCGAAACGTCCCGGAGGCAATGCCCGTGATGGTGTCATTGCCGATGCCTCCGTTGACAAAACCAAGGCCGCCCGGATCGATCAGGTAGGTCTGTCCGGAGTTGTCCGCGGGTACAGGCAGAGTGACGCCCAGAGAACCGAGCGTTGCGCCCGAAACACCCATCAACCGGACCGTTGCAATCCGGTCTATCGGGGAACCGCCTTCGTCCACGCCAAAGTAGTGAAGCAGAAGGTCGGTATGGCCTTGATCGGCATTCTCAACCAGTTCGGCCTTGGTGAAGTTTTCCACGTCGATGTTCAGTTTATCCGTACCGGGGCGGAAATCCTCGATCTGGGCGAAGCGTTCCGCATTCGGTTCATCGGGCATGTCGGCAGTGAAGGAGAGGTTGAAGGTATCCACCCCGTCGCCGCCGGATATCAGGATGCCGGAATAAACATCGGACTCGGGGAAGGCGATGTTGAAGGTGTCATTGCCCGCGCCCCCGTAGGCGGCGGCCCCGTCGAAGACACTGGCGGAGAGGGCGATCAGGTCATCCCCTTCATCGCCGTGCAGCGTGAATGCATCGCCCGCAGGTCCAAGCGTATCATTTCCGGCACCGCCGAAGACCTCGGCGCCATAGCCATTCTCGAAATCGAACGTGTCATCGCCTGCACCACCGAGCACATCGCCTTCG
>JACVZW010000032.1 GCA_014654775.1 Paracoccaceae bacterium
CACATGTTTAAACTGTCCAAGAACAACTTGCATCTCAGGGGGCATCCATACACGACTGGGCCGAGACCCGCCTGCGGGGCTCGGTCCGCCCGCCCTTTGCGGGCGGATAGAGCCGTGCCCCGGCCTCTGGCCGGGGTCGCCCCCAGATCTTTCTTGCTACCCGCTGCATGTTGAACAGGTTCATGAGAACCTGGGCTCTGACTGACCTCTTGAACCACAAACACCACGACCAAGACCAAGACCAAGACCAAGACCAAGACCAAGACCAAGACCAAGACCAAGACGGGGTGCTGCACAGCGGGACGGCGGTCAAGTAAAAGGATCGCGGCGCGCGCGTGCGAACGCGGGCGCCGCGGCACGGGCCGAGGCGATGCCGCCAGCGGCGGTGTCGCCTGGCTACCCGGGCACGAACTGGCGGAGAGGTCGGCCCGAGGGCCGAACGCTTCGCCGTGAGCTGAGGTGCGAGCCTGCGAGGAGTGCGGGTCGCATCAGCGCCGGGGCCGATCGGGGGTGGGAGGGAGGACAGAGGCACAGGGGCCGCGATGCGGCCCCTGACTTTCGGATCTTGCGGGGGGCTGTTACTTGCCCTTGCCGCTGGGGATGACCGAGATGCGATCGACGCGGAGGTCGGTGGTGTAGACGGTGTGTCCGTCCTTTTCGTAGGTGGTCTCCTCGATGTCACCGCGCACATGGACCAGGTCGCCCGTGACCAGGTTGGACTTGATCCAGTCGAAGGCCCCGCTGCGCTCCCAGAGGGTGACGGTGTTCCAGCGGGTTTTCTCCTTGACCTCGCCGGTTTCGCGGTCGTTCCAGCGCTCGGTGGCGGCGATGGAGATCTTGAGGCACTTGGTGAGGGTCGTGATCTTGCCGACGTAACCCTGAAGCTGGAACTCTGCGTAGGTGAACATGGTGCTTGCCTTTCTCTGGCTGGTTTCGATGAGAAGGGGGCACGGCAGGCTGCCTTGCGATCCAGAAGAAAGACGGAGGGTCCGCAACGCGGAAACCGTCTTTGTTCTTGAAGGGCCAAGAAAGAAAAAGGGGGGTGGATGGGGCGTTCGGGGCTTGTCCCCGAATCCCCCAGGAACCCCGGAGCCGCGCGGGCGCGGCTCTCTGTGTGCCCGTTCGCGAAAGGCGGCCTGCGGTAAGTGTCCCTGATCGAAACCGGACGGGGAAGGGCGTGCGGGCCCTGGGCCATGCAGAGGTCCTGCGTCAGGGTTGGGGCCAGGCGTGACGTCCCCCAGTGCCTGATCTCCGTCGCGGCCTCCGGGCGCGGGTCCGACAGACTGCGCGTGGTCCGGCGAGGCGGAAAACCCGCTGGACTGCCGTCACCGGAGCGCAACGGCTCAAGGGGCCTGCGACTGGATCGGGTCCGGCCTGCTGGCGCCACGCTGGTTTGCGCGGGGATATCGAGGAGGCCGGCTACGAGGCGCGCCGTTTGTCCTGCCACCGACCTTTGCGGCGGTCGTGTCTCGGTCCCGGCGGTGGGCTCGGCGTGACAGGACGTGTTGATCCGAACGGCAGGGGCTGCATCGCAGCCTTTGCCTGCCATGGTCCGGAAGGGATCCTGCCCCTGATCGGCCTTGGCGCGGTGTGGAATGGCGAAGTGCAGGCGAGCATCTGCGCGGTGCGGCGTGGAACGCGGCGGCGCGCTTCAGAAATACGATATGGGATGGGAGGGATTGGAGTTGCGCCGTTTCCGGTGGATCACCACAGGAAAGGAAAAGCGGCCCCCGGTGGTGGCCGCAAAGCCTTACGGGATCAGGCGGCTTACGGCGACATTCAAGGTGACTGTCAAGCCGGTGACCGATGCGCCAAGGATCCAGAGATGCTTGAAGATCTCCGACTTCAGGTCCGAGATACTGGACTTGACGGCGGCGATTTCTCCCTTGACGGCGGTGATCTCTTCCCGAACGGTTGCGATGTCTGCCTTTGTGGCGAGATCGCTCACGTCAACTTCGTTGACGCCTTCAGCGATGGCTTCGGCCGCTTTGCGATCGAGGCCTGCGGCTTCGAGCTTGCGGGCGAACTTGAGGCTGTCGATACGCATTGTATTGCCCATGGTCTGGCTCCTTGAGAGTGAATGTAGGCTATCGACCTGCGTCTGACTAGGCATCTCTCGCCCTGCGCGGTCGGCGCATTTGGACACGCCGGGTCAAGGACCGGGGCTTGCCCCGGCTTGCCAGGGGCGCGTTCATCACGCGCCCCGCCGTCCTTGACCGGTGTGGTAGAGTGCAAAGACCGTGGTGGGGGAGAGGTCCGGCCCCGGGGCGCGCTCGCGCGGCACGGGTTAACAGCCGGACGCGATGGTGATCTTGCGGGGTGATCCTGCGGGGTGGTCTGGCTCCAATCGGGCTTGCGCGCACCGCGTCACAGCGCGGGCGCAAGCGAAAGAGAGACGGACGTCAAGGGGCGTTCGGCTCGTCCGAAACCCCCTTGCGTCCCGAGGCGCGCGCGGCCCGCGCGCCTCTCGATTTCGGTTGGGAAGCGGTTGTCTGGTCGAGGCAGGCTGCGTCCCGTCCGGTCTTCAACGCGATCTTCTGTTCAGCCTGACTGACGCGACCGGCCCTGTCGCCCGGAAGTGCCCCCGGGCGCTGGCATGCGCACAGGGGCGTCAGGGGGCGGATTGCCTCCGCCCCCCTTGGTGTTGTCAGTCGCCCTTGGGCGCTGCGGGTCTGACGCGCATCGCCTTGATGCCGCGCGCCTCGGCCTTGGTGGCGAGATTGAGCGCCACGCCCGAGGTGCCGAAGATCACCACTCCGCCCAAGGGTCGTGGCGTGTCCAGCATTTGATCGATCGCCTTGAAGCCTGCGGATTTGCCGAAGGCGCGCCAGTTTGGGGCGAAGATCACTTGCGGGACCTTGCGCGATTTCGCCCAAGCCGCGGCGATCGCATCCGCGCCCCATTTGTCACCCTTGTGGTAGAGGATGAGGGAAGTGGCGAAGGACTCGCGGAACCGGGTCTGGATGGCATCAAGCGTCTCCCAGACCTTGCGGTGGTCGGTCCAGTCGCGGTCCCCTGCGAGGGCGAGGGGGGTGCCGTCCATCTGGAACTGGGCGGCTTGCTGGCGCTCGTGATCTTCCAGCCATTGCCGCGCCTCGAAGATCGCGCCGGTCAGATGGGCGGGGGCGTTGGTACGGCCACCGCTCGGCGGGATGTAGGCGCGCCCGGTTTCGATTTCGTAGCAGCGGGCGGCGCTTTCGGCCATGATGGCGAGGGCGTCGCGGATGTCGCGCAGGCGTTCGGCGCGGGTCTGCGTCGCGCTGATCTCGGTATCGGAGATCTCGCTGCCGTCATTGGCACGGATCAGGGCGCGCAGCGCGTCGGTCTGCTTGGTCATGGCGTCGTCGATCGCCTCGCGGCGGCGGTGCAGCAGGGTTGCGAAGCCGTGGGCGAGGGGTTCCACCTCGACGGCAAGGCCGGTGCCGGAAAGTGGGGCAAAGAGGGCCTCGAAGGCCTCGCGGACGGATCGCTCTGCGAGGGTCTCGTCGTCGGGGATGGGCAGGTCGTTGGCGGTTTCGGTGAGGCCGAAGAGTTCGATCAGTTCATAGGGATCCATGGTCTTGTCCTTTCAGGGTTCAGACACGCGGGGATGTCCCGTGCGCTGTCCCCTGACGGTTCGGAATTCCGGTCGCGCCGCGGCTGGCCTGCCAGACGCGGGAATGGTCAAGGGTCCCGGACAAGGGGCGATGGGGTATTTCGCCTTCGGGACGCCGCCACCGAGACTGCGGCCGGTTCCGTCGGTGCTCCGATCCCGCCTTCGCGACGGTATGGAAATACCCTGTCGACGCGCCGGCCGGCGCCCTTGACGACGCACAGGAATTCGGGGCCACCCGGGGGGACACTCCGCACGGGGGATTCCAGCGTGCGGGCAGAGCTGAGGCGACCGGCGGCGACGACCCCGGCCACGAGGGCCCCCGGACTGGCTCTGCGGGGTCCCGGAGCGGGAGCCGTGGCCCCGGCCACGGCGCGTGGAGGGATCCCGCACAGCCGGTTCGGGGAAAGGCCGGGGTACGCCGACGCGCCGTGGTGCCACCAGAGATGCCGGTTGGTCGGGCAGGCCAGTGTCGGGGGCACCCTGACGCGCGGGGGAGCCCGAGGGGCGGCAAGGACGCTCCTCGGGTGAGGGGTGGGGGCTCGCGGCCCGCGCCCCTCACAGCTGCGCCACAGGGCCCATGCGCAGTGTCACCCTCGTTTCGCAGCGAGCCGTTTGGAATTTAAGATCGACAGGTGCAGAACGATCGACATCCTTCCTCCTCCGAAAGGATGAACCCCACCGCCCCTATCGTCCAAAGCAGGCAGCCATATCAGCCCACCCAAAAAAAGACCCGAAGACCAGCTGATCTCCGGGAGCAAACGCTTGCTCTACAGGGGAGCAAGTGTGGTTTTACGATATGATGCTGCAATCGAGAAGGCATTCCAACAAACACCAGGTTTTTCTTAATTGAAAGGGCAGTTTGGCCACAGGAACCATTCGATCTGGAGGATGCCCAGACAAAGGCAGGATGAACCGGCGGCATGACGTGGGGACGTTGCCCTTGGCTGCGAAACCCGGGGCAGCCGCCGGTCCAAAGGGGTGTACGGGATCGTCCCCCTCAATAAAAGACCCGGAGACCAGCTGATCTCCGGGCAACAGGGCATTGGACACTCCGCCCGTAGTAGGAGACGAGCATACTTAAGTATGTGATAGAGGCCCGAGCTTGGTAACTCACCAATTTCTGTTAATACTCAAAAGTAGATATCCTCCTTAGGATATGCTGCCTCACGCTCCGGAAACACCCTGTCGATACGCAGGACAGCGCCCTTGAGGACGCACAGCCGGTTCGGGGAAAGGCTGGGGTGCGCCGACGCGCCGTGGTGCCACCAGAGATGCCGGTTGGTCTGGCAGGCCAGTGTCGGGGGCCAGTGTCGGGGGCCAGTGTCGGGGGCCAGTGTCGGGGGCCAGTATCGGGGGCCAGTGTCGGGGGCACCCTGACGCGCGGGGGAGCCCGAGGGGCGGCAAGGACGCTCCTCGGGTGAGGGGTGGGGGCTCGCGGCCCGCGCCCCTCACAGCTGCGCCACAGGGACCGCACGGCGCATGGCCTCTCCACATGGCTTCTGAGATGTCGCGGGGCGCGCGTCTGCGGGAGACCCGGAGAGCGCTGGGGCGCATCCCACCGCTCTCCGGACTGCCTTTCTTGCGAAAGCAGGCCGGCGATGGCCGAAGGATCGACACCCCTCCCCCAAAGGGCGGACCCCCTCGTCCCGACCATCGCCGGCCAGAGGGCGTTAGGGGCGCCCTCAAGAAAGAGAAGTCCGACAGGCAGAGCCTACCGGACTTAAGTTTCAATCTGAGTGCGCGTTTCCCCGAGCAGGGAAAGTGACCATAGCTTGACGGGGGAGAGCGTGGCTCGCAACTCACCGAGTTGATTAGTCCTTGTGAGTGTCGCCCAGCCACAGCTCATCGGGCGTCCTGGCACAGCCAGATTGGCATCGCTCCCTCCAATCCAGCGCATGTGGCGCGGTCGTCGGCGTCAGACAATCAAGGATCGCCGCGGGTGCCTCGGAGGCGACAGGACCCATGGTTTCGTCCATGTCCTTGTACCCCCAGCCGTCCCGGCCGATCTGCGTCAGGAACACGGCCCCGAAGACATAGCGGCCATCGTCGGTCGGCGGAAACGCCCGCGTGTAGGAGCAGGCCCGGGCAGCCTCAGGCGTCGCATAGCGCGCCTCCACGGCGGCATACCAGGTCGTGCCAACCCGAGCGATCGCGATGGCCTGCATCCTGGGTTCCGTTGTCGCACTTTCGCAGAGCCGTGCGATCTCGGCGCGGATGTCGCCCGGAACCCGTCCATAGTAGAGCCAGCCCATCACGCGGCCTCCTGCGACGGGGCCGCGACCGAGCTGGCCGTGCCGACGAGGACGGCCTTGAGATCGGCGAGCGTCCCGCAGCGACCATCCAGAATATCGTGAATGAGATCGGCATGCGTGCGGACGCGCTCCTGGACAAGACGCAGCACCTTCGCGCTGTAGGTCGCAAGTTCCGTGACCAGAAGATAGCCGTCGCCCTTCTGACCCGTGGACCAGGTCCGGATCGCACCCGCGCTGGTCGAGCTGCGCTGGTAAAGCTCGGACGCGAAGTAGATGCCCTTGGGCTTCTGGCTGTAGTCCCAGTAGTTCATTCCTCCCTTGTCGTAATAGACCTTCAGGTCGCGGTAGCGGGTCTCGCCAAGGTGGCGGGTGTGGATCGTCCGGCTCTGTGTTGGGCTCTTGGCCATGGCTGTGGTCCTTGTCCGATGCTCGATCTCCCAATGCGGAGACCAAACGGACAAAGGGCCCCCTCTTCCTTTGCGGGGAGGAGGGAGCCGGTCGGAAGCCGCATCAGTTAGACATTTGAGCCCGCATCTCCTGCTGCGCCTGCCAGTCGGCAAGACCGAGGATCGTCTGGCCGGCCGCCACCTCGC
>JACVZW010000033.1:0-10846 GCA_014654775.1 Paracoccaceae bacterium
GAGTTCGAAGGTCCGGTCTGTGACGGGGTCCTGTGGCGGAGGCGGGGTGGCATTGTCCCCCGTGCTTGCACTGCCGCGTTGCGCTGTGGGGGACGCGGATTCGTCGTCGTCATCCATGAAGAAGGAGAACGCACCAAACCCGATCAGACCTAGAAGAAGGAGTTCCATGACCAAACCACCCGAAATGCACGCGCAGGTAGTTCAAAATGCGAATCTGCAATGGGTCAATAACCTTGGGATTGCCAATGCCTTGGGGCTGTCTTGCTAAACTAAGGCTTGCCCTCATGCCCCCGCTTCTGTAATGGGACGCATCCACGGTTCCGGGGCGACTCGGAATCGTTGATTTATCATTGATCCACCGGGTTCAGAGTTACCCTTCCGAGTAAGGGGCTCTCTGGTGATTGAGAAAAGGACAAAGGCCGTGAAAGCCGACGAACTGCGGGGCAAGACCCCTGACCAGCTGCGCGACAGCCTGGTTTCGCTGAAGAAGGAAGCCTTCAATCTGCGCTTCCAGCAGGCCACCGGCCAGCTCGAGAACACCGCCCGCATGAACGCCATCCGCAAGGACGTGGCGCGCATCAAGACGGTGCTGAATCAAAAAGCCGCTGAAGCTGCGAAATAAGAGGACCACGAAATGCCCAAGCGTATCCTGCAAGGTGTCGTGACCTCGGACAAGAACGCCCAGACGATCACCGTTCTGGTCGAGCGCCGCTTCAAGCACCCGCTGCTGCAAAAGACCGTCCGCAAGTCCAAGAAGTACCGGGCCCACGACGAGCACAACAAGTTCAAGGTCGGGGACACTGTTCGTATCGAAGAGTGCGCGCCCATCTCGAAGACGAAACGTTGGACGGTGGTCGTCGAGGCGTAAGCCTCAGACCTCCGTTCGACACGAACGAAACCCTGGGACGGTTGTAGATCATGACCGTTCCCAAAGGTCGGGAGTAAACCAATGATCCAGATGCAGACCAATCTGGATGTTGCTGACAACTCCGGCGCGCGCCGGGTTCAGTGCATCAAGGTTCTGGGCGGGTCGCACCGCCGCTACGCATCCGTCGGCGACATCATCGTGGTGTCGGTGAAGGAAGCGATTCCGAAGGGCCGCGTGAAGAAGGGTGACGTCCGCAAGGCAGTTGTCGTTCGCACCGCCAAGGAAGTCCGCCGTGAAGACGGCACGTCCATCCGTTTCGACCGCAATGCCGCCGTCATCCTGAACAACCAGGGCGAACCGGTCGGCACCCGTATCTTCGGGCCGGTCGTGCGCGAGCTGCGTGCGAAGAACTTCATGAAGATCATCTCGCTGGCGCCGGAGGTGCTCTGATGGCTGCGAAGCTTAAAAAGGGTGACACGGTCATCGTGTTGACCGGCAAGGACAAGGGCAAGAAGGGCGAGATTTCCGCCGTCATGCCGAAGGACAACAAGGCGATCGTGGACGGCGTGAACATCGCCATCCGCCACACCAAGCAGTCGGCCCAATCGCAGGGCGGACGTCTGCCGGTGGCGCTGCCGGTTGACCTGTCCAACTTGGCCATCGTGGACAAGAACGGCAAACCGACCCGCGTCGGGTTCCGCATGGAAGGCGACAAGAAGGTCCGTTACGCCAAGACCACCGGGGAGGCGATCTGATGCTTGACACAGCAACCTATACCCCGCGCCTGAAGGCCGAATATGCGGGCAAGATCCGCCCGGCCATGAAGGAAGAGTTCTCGTACAAGAACGACATGCAGATCCCCAAGCTGGAAAAGATCGTCCTGAACATGGGTGTCGGCGAGGCCGTCAAGGATTCCAAGAAGGTCAAGCAGGCCGCCGAGGAACTGTCGCTGATCGCTGGCCAGAAAGCCGTGATCACCAAGGCGAAGAAGTCCATCGCGGGTTTCCGCGTTCGGGAAGAAATGCCGCTGGGCTGCAAGGTCACGCTGCGTGGCGACCGGATGTATGAATTCCTTGATCGTCTGATCACGATCGCGCTGCCGCGCGTCCGCGACTTCCGCGGCGTGAAGGGCAACAGCTTTGACGGACGTGGCAACTATGCCATGGGCCTGAAGGAGCACATCGTGTTCCCCGAGATCAACTTCGACAAGGTCGACGAAGTTCTGGGGATGGACATCATCATCTGCACGAACGCCAAGACCGACGCGGAAGCCAAGGCGCTGTTGAAGCATTTCAACATGCCCTTCACGTCGTAAGCGCGAGGAACCTGAGATATGGCAAAGAAATCCATGGTGAACCGCGAAGTGAAGCGCGCCAAGCTTGTGAAGCAGCATGCTTCGAAGCGCGCTGCCCTCAAGGCGGTGATCAACGACCAGTCCAAGCCGATGGAAGAGCGCTTTAAGGCGACTCTGAAACTGGCCGAACTGCCCCGCAACTCGTCCGCCACCCGGCTGCACAACCGCTGCCAGCTGACGGGCCGTCCCCACGCTTACTATCGTAAGCTGAAACTCTCGCGGATCATGCTGCGCGAACTGGCCTCCTTCGGCCAGATCCCCGGCATGGTGAAGTCGAGCTGGTAAGGGAGGAGCAAAGATGACAATGAACGATCCTCTCGGCGATATGCTGACCCGCATCCGCAACGCGCAGATGCGCGGCAAGTCCACCGTCGCGACGCCGGCTTCGAAGCTGCGCGCCTGGGTGCTGGATGTGCTGACCGCGGAAGGCTACATCCGCGGCTATGAGAAGAAGACGACCGAGAATGGCCAGGGTGAACTGGTGATCTCGCTGAAGTACTTCGAAGGCGCCCCCGTGATCCGCGAGCTTAAGCGCGTGTCCAAGCCGGGCCGTCGCGTCTACATGGGTGTCAAGGACATCCCGTCGGTGCGCAACGGTCTGGGCGTTTCCATCGTCTCCACGCCGAAGGGCGTGATGTCGGACGCAGCGGCTCGCTCTGCCAATGTTGGCGGCGAAGTCCTCTGCACCGTGTTCTGAGGAGGGTGGTATGTCTCGTATTGGCAAGAAACCGGTCGAACTGCCCAAGGGCGTGTCGGCCTCTATGTCCGGCCAGACCATCGAAGTGAAGGGGCCGAAAGGCACCCGCAGCTTCACCGCTGGCGACGACGTGACGATCACCATCGATGGCACCACCGTCAAGGTGACGCCGCGTGGTACGTCCAAGCGCGCCCGCCAGCAATGGGGGATGGTGCGGTCCATGGTGGCGAACCTCGTCACCGGTGTGACCGAGGGCTTCAAGAAGGACCTGGAAATCCAGGGCGTGGGTTACCGCGCCGCGATGGCCGGGAACGTGCTGAAGCTGTCGCTGGGCTATAGCCACGAAGTGAATTTCGACGTGCCGAAGGGGGTGACCGTCACCTCGCCGAAGCAGACCGAGATCACCGTGGAAGGCATCGACCAGCAACTGGTCGGTCAGGTGGCCGCGAACATCCGCGAGTGGAAGCGCCCCGAGCCCTATAAGGGCAAGGGCATCCGCTACAAGGGTGAGTACATCTTCCGCAAGGAAGGCAAGAAGAAGTAAGGGGCGCAAAAATGGCGAACAACAAGAGAGAGCTGTTCCTCAAGCGCCGCCTGCGCGTTCGGAACAAGATCAAGGCCATGGCCAACGGGCGTCTGCGCCTGTCGGTCCATCGGTCGAGCAAGAACATCAGCGTCCAGCTGATCGACGACGTGAAGGGGGTCACCGTGGCCGCTGCCTCGTCGCTCGAGAAGGAACTGGGCGTCGTGGGCAAGAACAACGTCGAGGCTGCGGCCAAGATCGGCGCTGCGATTGCCGAGCGGGCCAAGAAGGCCGGCGTGGAAGAATGCTATTTCGACCGCGGCGGTTTCATTTTCCACGGGAAGATCAAGGCGCTTGCCGATGCTGCCCGTGAAGGTGGCCTGAAGTTCTGATTTCGGTGGGCGGCGTGCAAGCGCCGCCCCGATGATCCGGGGATGCCACAGGGCTCCACCAGGATTGGCCCATAACGGCGCTGCCGCGCCAACATGAAGGAATGCCTCATGGCAGAACGTGAGAACCGCCGGGAGCGTCGTGACGACCGTCGCGACAACCGCCCGGAAGAAACCCCGGAATTCGCTGACCGTCTGGTCGCGATCAACCGCGTCTCGAAAACCGTGAAGGGCGGCAAGCGCTTTGGCTTTGCGGCACTCGTCGTGGTCGGCGACCAGCGTGGTCGCGTCGGCTTTGGCAAGGGCAAGGCGAAGGAAGTGCCGGAAGCGATCCGCAAGGCGACCGAGCAGGCCAAGCGCTCGCTCATCCGCGTGCCGCTGAAGGACAGCCGCACCCTGCATCATGACATCGAAGGGCGTCATGGCGCGGGCAAGGTGGTGATGCGGACGGCCGTGGCCGGTACCGGAATCATCGCCGGTGGTCCGATGCGCGCCGTGTTCGAGATGCTGGGCATCCAGGACGTGGTGGCGAAATCCATCGGGTCGCAGAACCCCTACAACATGATCCGTGCGACGATCGACGGTCTGAAGCAGGAATCCTCGCCCCGTCACGTGGCCTCGCGCCGCGGGAAGAAGGTGGCGGACATCCTGAAGAAGCCCGACGCCGAAGTCGTGGAGGGCTGATAGATGACCGCCAAGAAGACCATCGTCGTGAAGCAGGTGGCTTCGGCCGCCCGCCGTCCGGCCGTGCAGACCGCGACCCTGAAGGGGCTGGGCCTGAACAAGATGCACCGCACCCGTGAGCTGGAGGATACCCCTTCCGTGCGCGGCATGGTGAATTCGATCTCGCACCTCGTGAAGATCATCGAAGAGCGCGGGTGATCGGATCGGTGCGTGCGAGCACGCACCCTACGGTTTCGGGGCGCGCTGGGAAACCTGCGCGCCCTTCGCCATTAGATAGGGGGGCAGCGATGCCCGACCTGCAACAAGCAAGAAATGCCGTGTTGGCCCCATCCGTCGCAGGCGGGGCCCTTCCGGCCAAGGAGTATGCGACATGAAACTGAATGAACTGCGTGACAATGATGGCGCTGCCCGCAAGCAAAAGCGCGTGGCGCGCGGCCCGGGTTCGGGCAAGGGCAAGACCGCCGGGCGCGGGATCAAGGGCCAGAAGTCCCGGTCGGGCGTGGCCATCGGTGGCTATGAAGGCGGCCAGATGCCGCTGTATCGCCGCCTGCCCAAGCGCGGCTTCAACAAGCCGAACCGTCTGGAATTCGCTGTCGTCAACCTCGGCCTGATCGAGAAGTTCATCGGTCTGGGCAAGCTGGACGCGAAATCCGAGATCACCGAAGACGCGCTGGTTGCGGCTGGCGTGACGTCGAACAAGCGCGACGGCATCCGCGTTCTGGCCAAGGGCGAGATCACATCGAAGGTCACTCTGGTGGTCACCGGCGCCTCTGCCTCGGCCATCGAAGCCGTGAAGAAGGCCGGTGGTTCGATCACCGTCAAGGCATCGGCGGCGGCTGCGGCTGAATAACGGTTGTGAGCGGTCGGCAGACCGCTTACATAACCCCTAGTTTTCCCGCGCCGCCGACCGGAAAACGGTTCGGCGGCGCCTCCATGAAAAGAGTCCTCGGCATGGCATCTGCTGCAGAGCAAATGGCGGCGAACCTGAGCTGGTCCGCCCTAGGCAAGGCGACCGATCTTCGTCAGCGCATCTTCTTCACTCTCGGGCTTCTGATCGTGTACCGGCTGGGGACCTATATCCCCGTCCCGGGCATCGACGGGACCGCGCTGCGCGAGTTCATGACGGAGGCGACGCAGGGGATCGGCGGGATGCTGAACCTCTTCACCGGCGGCGCCATGAGCCGGATGGGCATCTTCGCGCTGGGGATCATGCCCTATATCAGCGCGTCCATCATCGTGCAGCTTCTGGCGGCCATGGTGCCGCAGCTGGAGCAGCTGAAGAAGGAAGGCGAACAGGGGCGCAAGAAGCTGAACCAGTACACCCGCTATGGGACTGTGGCGCTGGCGATCTTTCAGGCCTGGGGCATCGCCGTGTCGATGGAGGCAGGGGGCCTTGCGCATGAGCCGGGGCTGTTCTTCAAGCTGGCCTGCGTGATCACCCTTGTCGGCGGGACGATGTTCCTGATGTGGCTGGGCGAACAGATCACCGCGCGCGGCATCGGCAACGGCATCTCGCTGATCATTTTCGTGGGGATCGTGGCCGAAATCCCGGCAGCGCTGGTGCAGTTCTTCGAACAGGGCCGGTCGGGCGCGATTTCCACGCCGCTGATCCTTGGGATCATCGTAATGGTGATCGCGGTCATCGCCTTCGTGGTGTTCATGGAGCGCGCGCTGCGCAAGATCCACATCCAGTATCCGCGCCGTCAGGTGGGGATGAAGATCTATGACGGCGGGTCGTCGCACCTTCCCGTCAAGGTGAACCCTGCGGGCGTGATCCCGGCGATCTTTGCGTCGTCGCTGTTGCTGCTGCCCACCACCATCGGCACCTTTTCGGGGCAGGACACCAATCCGGTCCTTTCCACGCTGATGGCCTATCTGGGCTATGGTCAGCCGCTGCACCTGCTGGCGATGGCGGCGATGATCGTGTTCTTCACCTATTTCTACACCTCCAACGTGGCCTTCAAGGTCGAGGATGTGGCGGACAACCTGAAGAACCAGAACGGCTTTATCCCCGGTATCCGCCCGGGCAAGAAGACCGAGGAATATCTGGAATATGTGGTGAACCGCATCCTCGTGCTGGGGTCGGCCTATCTGGCGGCGGTCTGCCTGCTGCCCGAGGTTCTGATCGCGCAGGTGGGGCTCCCCTTCTATTTCGGCGGGACGTCGGTTTTGATCGTGGTGTCGGTGACGATGGACACGATCAATCAGGTGCAGTCGCATCTGCTTGCGCACCAGTATGAGGGGCTGATCGAGAAATCGAACCTGCGCGGGAAGAAGCGCACCGCGCCCAAGGCGCCGGCACGGCGCTGAGGGCGGGGCGGATGGTCAACATCATTCTTCTGGGCCCTCCGGGGGCGGGCAAGGGCACACAGGCCAAGCGTCTGGTGGATGAGCGCAACATGGTCCAGCTGTCGACCGGCGACATGCTGCGCGCGGCCAAGACCAGCGGGACCGAGATGGGCAACCGCGTGGCCGAAGTGATGGCGCGGGGCGAGTTGGTGACGGATGAGATCGTCATCGGCCTGATCGAGGAAAAGATCACCGGGCCTGCGGGCGGTGGGTTCATCTTCGACGGGTTTCCGCGCACGTTGAAACAGGCGGATGCTCTGGGCGCGCTGTTGACGCGCACCGGGCAGACGCTGGATGCGGTGATCGAGATGCAGGTGGACGATGCGGCGCTGGTCGCGCGGATCACCGGGCGCTTCACCTGCGGGAGCTGCGGCGAGGTTTATCACGAGGTCACCAAGCCCACCAAGGCGGCGGGGGTCTGCGATGTCTGCGGATCGACCGATCTGCGCAAGCGGGCGGATGACAACGAGGATGCGCTTAAGCAGCGGCTGATGGAATACTACAAGAAGACATCGCCCCTGATCGGCTATTACTACGCAAAGAACCAGCTTTCCTCGGTCGATGGACTGGCGGAAATGGACACGGTTTCGGATGCCATTGCATCCGTGCTTGACAAAGCCTGAAAATGCCGCCCCGCGCCCTTGACGGGCGGGGGAAAAGCCCATAAAGCACGGCGTCCCGCACGGGAATCGTCCGGCCATATTGATGCATGGTCGGTCAGATCTAATCGGTGGAATGGGCAAGCCCGCGCCGCCGGAGTTGTGAAAAAAGGTTCTGGCATCACGGAACCGCAACGAAAAGGAACATACGCGTGGCACGTATTGCTGGCGTCAACATCCCCACCCAGAAGCGGGTGCCTATCGCCCTGACCTATATCACCGGGATCGGCCCGCATAATGCGGAAATCATCTGCAATTCGCTGAACATCGACCGCGCGCGCCGCGTGAACCAGCTGTCGGATTCCGAAGTGCTGGCGATCCGCGAATTCATCGACGCGAACTTCACCGTCGAGGGCGACCTGCGCCGCGAAGTTTCGATGAACATCAAGCGTCTGATGGACTTGGGCTGCTATCGCGGTCTGCGTCACCGCAAGAACCTTCCGGTTCGCGGTCAGCGCACCCACACGAACGCCCGCACCCGCAAGGGCCCGGCGAAGCCGATCGCCGGCAAGAAGAAGTAAGGGGAGCGCAGAGATATGGCACGTGATACCAAAGCCGCCGCGCGCACCAAGCGCAAGGAACGCAAGAACATCGCCGCTGGCGTGGCGCATGTGAACTCGTCCTTCAACAACACCAAGATCCTGATTTCTGACGTGCAGGGCAACGCGATCTCGTGGTCGTCGGCCGGCACAATGGGCTTCAAGGGGTCGCGCAAGTCGACGCCCTATGCCGCCCAGATGGCCGCCGAGGATGCGGGCCGCAAGGCGCAGGAACATGGCGTGAAGACGCTGGAAGTCGAAGTGCAGGGTCCGGGTTCGGGCCGTGAGTCGGCGCTGCGCGCGCTGGCTGCCGTGGGTTTCAACATCACCTCGATCCGTGATGTGACCCCGCTGGCGCATAATGGCTGCCGCCCGCCCAAGCGCCGCCGCGTCTAAGTCGTTTTGAATAAGGCGGGCCGTGCCGGATGGTGCGGCCCGTTTCAGCTATTTCTGATCCTCGGGCGTCCGCCGCTATCTGGACATGGGCTGCGGACTGGTATGGAGGCGAAAGCATGATCCACAAGAACTGGCAGGAACTCATTAAGCCGACGCAACTGGTGGTCAAGCCCGGTGCTGACCCCGCGCGCGTGGCGACGGTGATCGCCGAGCCGCTGGAGCGGGGCTTCGGCCTGACGCTGGGCAATGCGCTGCGGCGCGTGCTGCTGTCGTCGCTTCAGGGCGCGGCCATCACCTCGGTGCAGATTGACAACGTGCTGCACGAGTTTTCCAGCGTGGCAGGCGTGCGCGAGGATGTCACCGACATCGTGCTGAACCTGAAGGGCGTGAGCCTGAAGATGGAAGTCGAGGGGCCGAAGCGCCTGTCGATCTCGGCCAAGGGGCCGGGCGTGGTGACGGCGGGCGACATTTCGGAAAGCAACGGGATCGAGGTTCTGAACAAGGACCACGTGATCTGCCATCTGGATGACGGCGCGGATGTGTTCATGGAACTGACGGTGAACACCGGCAAGGGCTATGTCTCGGCCGACAAGAACCGTCCCGAGGATGCGCCGATCGGCCTGATCCCGATCGATGCGATCTATTCGCCGGTCAAGAAGGTGTCTTACGAAGTGCAGCCGACCCGCGAGGGGCAGGTGCTGGACTATGACAAGCTGACGATGAAGATCGAAACTGACGGCAGCCTGACGCCGGATGACGCCGTGGCCTATGCTGCGCGCATCCTTCAGGACCAGCTGTCGATCTTCGTCAATTTCGACGAGCCGGAATCGGCGAAGGCGGGCGAAGTGGATGCGGGGCTGGAGTTCAACCCGCTGCTTCTGAAGAAGGTGGACGAGCTGGAGCTTTCGGTCCGTTCGGCCAACTGCCTGAAGAACGACAACATCGTCTATATTGGCGATCTGATCCAGAAGACCGAGGCCGAGATGCTGCGGACCCCGAACTTTGGCCGCAAGTCGCTGAATGAGATCAAGGAAGTGCTGTCGGGCATGGGTCTGCACCTTGGCATGGAAGTCGAGGACTGGCCGCCGGAGAATATCGAAGACCTCGCCAAGCGCTTCGAGGATCAGTTCTGATTTTGTGGGGTGCGTGCAAGCACGCACCCTACGGAAATGCCCGGGATGCCGGGGAAAACATGGGCACATCCGCCCCAACGACGCAGGGCTCTACGCAAGCCCTGCAACACAAAGCAAAATGAGACGTTAGGAGACAATCATGCGTCACGCCCGCGGCTATCGCCGCCTGAACCGTACCCACGAACACCGCAAGGCGCTGTTCGCCAACATGGCCGGCTCGTTGATCGAGCATGAGCAGATCAAGACGACCCTGCCCAAGGCCAAGGAACTGCGCCCGATCGTTGAAAAGCTGATCACGCTGGCCAAGCGCGGCGATCTGCATGCCCGCCGTCAGGCGGCTGCGCAGCTGAAGGAAGACCGCCATGTGGAGCGGCTGTTCGCCATCCTCGGCCCGCGTTACAAGACCCGCAACGGTGGTTACCTGCGCGTGCTGAAGGCCGGTTTCCGCTTTGGCGACATGGCCCCGATGGCGATCATCGAATTCGTCGACCGCGACACCAGCGCCAAGGGCGCGGCGGATCGCGCCCGCGTCGAGGCCGAGGAAGCCGCCGAGGATTGATCCTTCGGCTCTGACCAGATCGGAAGGCCCGCCCTTTGTGGCGGGCCTTTCCCATTGATGCCGGCAGATTGCGGGCGCATATCGGGGGCCAGACGATCCGAAGAGGTGTCCGATGATCCGCAGCCTGTATCTTGCCGCCGTTATCGCCCTTTTGCCCGTTGGGGCCATGGCGGAAACCGCCGTTCCCGCCAGCGCGGCCGAGATTTCCCTGTCCTTCGCGCCTGTGGTCAAGGCGGCGGCCCCGGCGGTGGTGAACATCTACGCCACGCGCATCGTGCAGGAGCGTCGATCACCCTTTGCCGATGATCCCTTCTTCAACCAGTTCTTCGAGGCGCTGGGGCCGGCCCAGCCGCGCCTGCAGAATTCGCTGGGGTCGGGCGTGATCGTGAGCGCCGACGGGATCGTGGTGTCGAATTTTCACGTGGTGGGGCAGGCGACCGAGATCCGCGTCGTGCTGAACGACCGGCGGGAGTTTGCGGCGGATGTGATCCTCGGCGATGAGGAGAGCGATCTGGCGGTGCTGCGGCTGCGCGATGCGGCGGCTCTGCCTTTCCTTAAGATGCGGAATTCGGACGAGTTGGAGGTGGGCGATCTGGTGCTGGCCATCGGCAACCCGTTCGGGGTGGGGCAGACCGTCTCCTCCGGCATCGTGTCGGGGTTGGCACGGTCGGCCCTGCAGGTGGGGGATGGGCGGGG
>JACVZW010000033.1:10946-19030 GCA_014654775.1 Paracoccaceae bacterium
CTGGCGCGGCCGGATGGGGTGGTGATTTCGGCGCTGCATCCGAAAAGTCCCTTTGCGGCTGCGGGGTTGCAGCCGGGGGATGTGATCCTGTCGCTGGGCGGAGAGCCCACGAATACACCGCAGGAGGTGATCTTCCGCATGGCGGCGCTTGGGGTTGGGACGGAGGCCGAGATCGTCTGGATGCGCGAGGGGGAGGCGATGCAGGCCGCGATGGTGCTGGCGCCCGCGCCGGATGATCCACCGCGCGAGCAGATGACGGTGACGGCGGATGTGGGGCTGCGGGGCCTGACGGTGGTGCGGATCAATCCGGCGGTGATCGAGGAACTGGGCCTGCCGATGCAGGCCGAAGGCGTGGTGGTGCTGCAAGCCGAGGACCTGTCGGCGCGGGCAGGGGTGCAGCGGGGGGATGTCCTGCTGGGCATCAACGGGGCGGCGGTGACGTCGCCTGCGGATGTGCTGGCGTTGGCCGAGAGCGGGGCGCGGGTCTGGGTGCTGGACCTGATCCGCGAGGGGCGGCAGGTGCGGTTGCGGTTCCGTTTCTGATGCTTTCGCAGGGGCCTCTGGCGGGGTAGGCTGCGGGCATGGCTGACCTATTCGACTCTGCCCCACGACCCGCTGCCGAGGGCCCGCGCCCCTTGGCGGATCGGCTGCGGCCGAAGCGATTGTCGGAGGTGATCGGACAGGGGCATGTGCTGTCGCCGGACGGTCCCTTGGGGGCGATGCTGGCGGCGAAGTCCTTGAGTTCGCTGATCCTGTGGGGGCCACCGGGGGTGGGCAAGACGACCATCGCGCGGCTTTTGGCGGATGAGACGGATTTGGCTTTTGTGCAGATTTCTGCGATCTTCACGGGTGTGCCCGACCTGAAAAAGGTGTTCGAACAGGCGAAGATCCGGCGGCAGAACGGGCAGGGGACGCTGCTTTTCGTTGATGAAATCCACCGTTTCAACAAGGCCCAGCAGGATGGATTCTTGCCGCATATGGAGGATGGGACGATCCTTCTGGTCGGTGCAACGACGGAAAATCCCAGTTTCGAATTGAACGCAGCCCTTCTGAGCCGCGCGCAAGTGATTGTTCTGGAAAGGCTTTCCTTGGCTGATCTGGAGCGGATGGCGCAGCGGGCGGAAAAGGAGCTGGGCCGCAGCCTGCCGCTGACGGGGGAGGCGCGGGAGGCGATGCTGGAGATGGCGGATGGGGATGGGCGGGCGTGCCTGAACCTTATCGAGCAGGTGGCGGCGTGGAAGGTGGAGCGGGCGCTGGACCGGGGGCAGTTGGCGCAGCGCCTGATGCGGCGGGCGGCGAAATACGACAAGTCGGGGGAGGAGCATTACAACCTGATCTCCGCCCTGCACAAATCCATCCGGGGGTCGGACCCGGACGGGGCGCTTTACTGGTTCGCGCGGATGCTGGAAGGGGGAGAGGACCCGAGGTTTCTGGCGCGACGATTGGTGCGGATGGCGGTGGAGGATATCGGTCTGGCCGACCCGCAGGCGCAGGGCATTTGCATCGATTCCTGGCAGACCTATGAGCGGCTGGGGTCGCCGGAAGGGGAGTTGGCGCTGGCAAATGCCGTTGTTTATCTAGCACTTGCGCCGAAATCGAACGGGGTTTACGTGGCCTATAAGGCGGCGCGGGCCGCGGCGCGGGAGACCGGTTCCCTGATGCCGCCGCGGCATATTCTGAACGCGCCGACGAAGCTGATGAAAGAGATCGGCTATGGGGCGGGCTATTCTTACGACCATGAGGCCGAGGACGGGTTTTCCGGGCAGGATTATTTCCCGGAAGGGATGAAGCGTCCTGTCTTCTATGCGCCCCCGGAGCGGGGGTTCGAGCGCGAGTTGAAGAAGCGGGTGGAGTATTTCGCCAAGCTGCGCGCGAAACGGCAGGCCGAACGTTAACTTTCACCGATTTTCCCATGTTTTGCAGGGGTTTGGCCAATATCGGTTGTGCCCTGTTTTGTGCCGCCTTTTGTGCAGCAAAGTGTACATACAAATTTCGAGAGATTTGGGTTCGCTTTATTGGTTAAGGGTGCGTTTTTGCACATAAGGCCCCCTCTCCCTGACCCTCTCCCCCGGAAGGCGGGGGAGAGGGAAGGGGAAGAACCGGCAGGTCTTGCACGGGCGGGGACGGGCAGATTTGAGTATTTGGGCCAAGGTGAAAGGGCTGGGCGGCAGGGCAGTCCTGCGGCCGGGAGCGGGGGTTGCGGGCTTGTCTTGTTGACATTCCGGCCCCTTGGCGCAATGGACAGGGCATGATCCAGAGCATCCTTCTTGTTGCCTTGGGCGGGGCTGCGGGTTCCGTCGCGCGCTATCTTGTCGTGCTTGGTGCGGCGCGGGTTTTGCCCGGCTGGCCCTATGGCACGCTGGTGGTGAATGTGGTCGGATCGCTGGCCATAGGCGTGGCCTATGTCCTGCTGGCACAACGGACGCAGATCGCGCCTTTGGCCATGGCCGGTTTCCTTGGCGGGTTCACCACATTTTCCGCCTTTTCCTTGGATGCGATGAAGCTGTGGGAGGGGGGGCAGGCGATGCAAGCCGCCGCCTATGTCGCGGCTTCGGTCATCCTGTCCCTTGCTGCCGTGGCGTTTGGCGCGGCCCTTGCCCGGAGTATCGCCCCATGAGCGGCGTCAAGACCCTGACCGTTTCGGAAGACGAGGGCGAACAGCGTCTGGACCGCTGGTTCAAGCGGCGCTTTCCGCATGTGACCCAAGGTGCGGTGGAGAAGATGTGCCGCACGGGGCAGGTGCGGGTGGATGGGGCGCGGGCGAAGGCGTCGGACCGGGTGATCCCCGGGCAGGCGATCCGCGTGCCGCCGTTGCCCGATCCGAATGCGGAGCGGCCGCGGATCGAAGGGATTACGCCTGCTGATGCGAAGATGATTCAGGACTGCGTGCTGTGGATGGACGAGCACATGATCGTTCTGAACAAGCCTGCGGGCCTGCCGTCGCAGGGCGGAAGCGGGCAGGGCGAACGGCATGTGGACGGTCTGACTGAGGCGCTGAAATTCGGCTATAAGGAGCGGCCGAAGCTGGTGCATCGGCTGGACAAGGATACGTCGGGCCTTTTGATGCTGGCGCGGACGGATCGAGTGGCGCGGAACCTTTCGGAGGCGCTGCGCCATCGCAACACGCGCAAGATATACTGGGCGGTGGTGGCGGGTGTGCCGAACCCCAAGAAGGGCAGCATCAAATACGGGCTGATGAAGGCCCCCGGCCATGGCAAGCGGGGCGAGGGGGAGAAGATGGTCTGCGTCCATCCCGCCAAGATGGCCGACTATCCCGACGCGAAGCGCGCGCATACCGATTACTTTGTGCTGTGGTTCCTGGGATCGCGGCTGTCTTGGATGGCGCTGGAGCCTGTGACGGGGCGGACGCATCAGTTGCGGGCGCATATGGCGGAACTGGGGCATCCGATCATCGGGGATGGGAAATACGGCGGGTCGGAGGCCGACAATCAGGGCGATGGCTGGGGCGCGGCGGTGGGGGGGGACATTTCCCGCAAGCTGCATCTGCATGCGCGGCTTTTGATGGTGGAACACCCGGTGACCAAGGAAGAGATGACCTTCACCGCGCCCCTGCCCGAGCATATGGCGCGGACGTGGAAGGCGCTGGACTGGAAAGAGGGCGATGTGCCCGCCGATCCCTTCACGGTGTTCCGATGAGCGGCTGGACGGCGAAGCGGTTCTGGCAGGCGGCGCAGGCAGAGCCCTGCGAGGGCGGCTTTACCGTGCGGCTGGACGGGCGGGGGGTGAAGACGCCCGCCAAGGCGCCGCTGGTGGTGCCGACCTTGGCGATGGCGCAGGCGATTGCGGCGGAATGGGAGGCGCAGCAGGGCGCGGTGCGGCCCGAGACGATGCCCGTGACGCGGGCGGCCAATTCGGCGCTGGACAAGGTGGTGCCGCAGCGGGCCGAGGTGGTGGCGCTGCTGGCGGCCTATGGCGGGTCGGACCTGCTGTGCTATCGCGCGGCGGGGCCGGAGGCTTTGGCCGAGCGGCAGGCGGCGGGGTGGGACCCGCTGCTGGACTGGGCGGCGGAGAGTTTTGGCGCGCGGCTGGCGGTGACGCGGGGGGTGATGCCCGTGGCGCAGGACCCGGCGGGGTTGGCCCGGCTGGAGGCGGAGGTGGCGGGGTTGTCGGTGTTCCGTCTGGCGGGGTTCCATGACCTTGTGGCGATCAGCGGGTCGCTGGTGCTGGCGCTGGCGGTGATCCGGGGGCGGCTGGGGGCCGAGGAGGCGTGGCACCTGTCGCGGATCGACGAGGCGTGGCAGGTGGAGCAATGGGGCGAGGACGAGGAGGCTGCTGCCGCAGAGGTGGTGCGACGTGTCGCTTTCGACGCAGCGAGTCGATTCTATGCATTGTGCGGGTGACAATCCTGCCGAAATTCTGTGCAGGGCCCGCTTGAATTGCAGCCAATGGCAGCTAAATCCTTGAAAGCGAAGAGGTTTTGGCAATCGCGCGGGTTCTGCTTGACCTTTCAAACCGCTTCGGAAGAAACTGCGCGATACTGGGAGAGGCTCACCTCCAACAGGTTCCGCCCTCACGGCGCTTTGGTAGCGCTTTCGGGGACCAATAACCGCTGTTCCGAACGGGAATGGCATACTCAGGAAGAGGTAAGAATGAAGAAATCCGTATTCCTCGGCGTTGTCGCGGCAACCACGATGGTTGCCGGCGCGGCAGCTGCGCAAGCGACGCTTGAATCCGTTAAGGCGCGTGGCGAGCTGATCTGCGGCTCGAACACCGGTCTGACCGGGTTCGGCGCGCCGGATGCGAGCGGCAACTGGGCCGGCTTCGACGTGGACCTGTGCCGCGCTGTTGCCGCCGCCATCTTTGGCGACGCGACCAAGGTGAAGTTTGTCCCGACCACGGGCGAAACCCGCTTCACCGCGCTGCAGTCGGGCGAAGTGGACCTGCTGGTCCGCAACTCCACCTGGACGGTCAGCCGCGATTCGGAACTGGCGCTCGATTTCGTCGCGGTGAACTACTATGACGGCCAGGGCTTCATGGTGAAGAAGGACCTCGGGGTCTCTTCGGCCAAGGAACTTGATGGCGCGACGGTCTGCATCCAGACCGGCACCACCACCGAACTGAACCTCGCTGACTTCTTCAAGCAGAACAACATCAGCTACCAGCCGGTCACCGTGGCCGACGATTCGGAAGCGCAGCGCCAGTATCTGGCCGGCGCCTGCGACGCCTACACCACGGATGCCTCGGGTCTGGCCGCGTCGCGTGCGACGATGCCCGATGCCGAGAACCACATCATCCTTCCCGAGATCATCTCGAAGGAACCGCTGGGCCCGGTCGTGCGTCATGGCGACAACAACTGGGGTGATATCGTCCGCTGGACCTATTACGCGCTGCTGATCGCAGAGGAGAAGGGCATCACCAAGGCCAATGTGGCCGAAGTGGCGACCTCGACCGCGGATGAAGAAGTGAAGCGTCTGCTGGGCGTGTCGGGCGACATGGGGGCCAAGATCGGCCTGCCGAACGACGGGTTCAAGAACGCCATCGCGGCGGTGGGCAACTATGGCGAGATCTTTGCCGCGAATATCGGCGAAGGCACCTCGATCAACCTGGCGCGCGGTCTGAACGCGCTGTGGACGCAGGGCGGCCTGCAGTACGCTCCGCCCTTCCGTTGATCTGAAACGGGGCGCCCGGCTGACGGGCGCCCCACTTCGTTTTGCGGGATGCGCGCGATGAGGCGCTGCTGACCGTGATGAACACCCGGAAAACCGGGGTTCGCGTCGCCAGAAACGCACAGCTACAGGGGAAGAACGCATGGCCGTGGCCAGTGACGTGCCGAAAGAGTCCTTTCGGCTCTCGATGCTTATCTACGATACGCGGTATCGTTCCATTACAATCCAGATCTTTGTCTTGATCCTTTTCGGCCTGTTTCTGGCTTGGCTTCTCAACAACACGGCGCAGAATCTGGCCACCCGGGGGAAGGAGTTCAACTTCGGCTTCCTGTGGCAGCGGGCCGGGTATGACATCGGGCAGGCGATCGTTCCCTACACGAATGACAGCAACCATTTCCGCGCGCTGCTGGTGGGGCTGGTCAACACGCTGGTGGTGGCGATTCTGGGCTGTATCTTTGCCACGATCCTTGGTGTGATTATTGGGGTGCTGCGGTTGTCGAAGAACTGGCTCGTGGGGCGGTTGATGACCGTCTATGTCGAGATGTTCCGCAATGTGCCGCTGCTTCTGTGGATCCTTCTGTCCTACGTCATCCTGTCGGAGACGACGCCGCAGCCGCGCGATTTCCGGCTGACGGATGAGATGGCGGCGGCGGGCGAGGTGCCTGCGGCGTCGATGATGTTCTGGGATTCGGTGGCGGTGACGAACCGGGGGACGAACATCCCCTCGCCGCTGTTTGACGTGAGCCTTGGGTCGGTGAATGTGCTGGGCCTGACGCTGAACCTGACGATCCTTGCCTATATCGCGGTGATTGCCGGATCGGTCTGGATCAACCAGCGCATTCTGGCCAGCGCGCGGGCGCGGCAGGAGGCGACGGGGGATCGGCCCGTCACGTGGTGGAAGTCGATCCTTGTGCTGTTTGGGCCGGTGGTGGCGCTGAGCCTTGCGCTGGGCCTGCATCTGGAGATTCCGGAACTGCGCGGCTTCAACTTCCAAGGCGGGATTCTGGTTGCGCATTCCTTCACGGCGCTTTTGATCGCGCTGACGCTGTACACGGCGGCCTTTATCGCCGAGATCGTGCGGGCGGGCATTCTGGCCATCAGCCGGGGGCAGAGCGAGGCGGCCTTTGCCCTTGGCCTGCGACCGGGGCGGACGATGAACCTGATCATCCTGCCGCAAGCGCTGCGGGTGATCATCCCGCCGCTGATCAGCCAGTATCTGAACCTGACGAAAAACACCTCGCTGGGCATCGCGGTGAGCTATCTGGACCTGCGCGGCACGCTGGGGGGCATCACGCTGAACCAGACCGGGCGCGAGTTGGAATGCATGCTGTTGATGATGCTGATCTATCTGACGATCAGCCTGATCATCAGTTCGCTGATGAACCTGTACAACCGTTCCGTCCAGATCAAGGTGCGCTGACCATGGCCGATGCATCCTATGTCCGCGACCAGATGCTGCCCCCGCAGGCCCCGCCGGTGACCGAGGCGGGCGCGGTGAAGTGGCTGCGCGAGAACCTGTTTTCCGGGTGGTTCAACACGATCCTCACGCTGGTCGGCGTGGTGGTCATCTATTGGCTGGTGGTGTCGGCGTTGCCGTGGTGGCTGAATTCCGTCTGGACGGCAGAAAGCCTGAGCGAGTGCCGCGAGATCGTGGCGGCCAAGGCAGGCGAAGGCGCGAGCGGGGCCTGCTGGGCGATGATCCGCGAGCGGTGGCATCAGTTCATCTTTGGCTTCTATCCGCCCGAGTTGTGGTGGCGGCCGGTGATGGCCTTTGGACTGCTGTTTGCCGCGATGGCGCCGGTGCTGTTTGCCGGGCAGAAGAAGAACCTGACTCTGATCCTTGCTGCGGTGGGTCTGTTCCTGCTGGTGACGCTGGGGCTGGCGGGCGCGCCGATGGGCGGCTGGATCGCGGCGATGGCGCTGGTGGGTGGCATGGTCGCGCTGGTGCAGGTGCAGCCCGGCAAGCTCTTGTGGTTCACGGCGCTTTATCCGGCGTTGTGCTTCTGGCTGCTTTGGGGCGGGTCGGTCTGGATGCCCATCGTGGCGATGCTGGGCTTTGTCGTGATGGGGGTGGCCTATCTGTCGCTGGTGGCGCGGTTCGGGCCGACCTCTTCGGCCATCGGGGCGGTGACGCTGGCGCTGCTGTGGTGGCTGTTTCTAGATATTCCGATCACGCAGGCGCTGGCCTCCATGATCGGCGGCGGGCTGGAGCCGGTCGATTCCGACCAGTTCGGCGGGTTCCTTCTGGCGATCACCATCGGGGTCACGGCGATCACCTTTTCACTGCCTATCGGCATCCTGCTGGCGCTGGGGCGGCAGTCGGACATGCTGATCGTGAAGTCGCTCTGCGTGGGGTTCATCGAATTCATCCGCGGCGTGCCGCTGATCACGCTGCTGTTCACGGCATCGCTGCTGCTGCAGTACTTCCTGCCGCCGGGGACGAATTTCGACATCATC
>JACVZW010000033.1:19130-32587 GCA_014654775.1 Paracoccaceae bacterium
TGGGAGCCCTACATCTTTGTCGGCGCCATCTTCTTTGTCATCTGCTTCGGCATGTCGCGCTATTCCATGTATCTGGAGCGCAAGCTGAAGACCGATCATCGGTAAGGAACCATCATGTCTGAACATGCCATCGACCGTTCGAAGATGAAGGTCTCGGATGAGGTCGCCATCCAGATCAGCGGAATGAACAAGTGGTACGGGACGTTCCACGTGCTGCGCGACATCAACATGACGGTGCAGCGCGGCGAGCGGATCGTGATCTGCGGGCCGTCGGGTTCGGGGAAGTCGACCCTGATCCGCTGCATCAACCGGCTGGAGGAACACCAGCAGGGGCAGATCGTCGTGGATGGGACGGAACTGACGAACGACCTGAAGAACATCGACAAGGTTCGGTCGGAGGTGGGGATGGTGTTCCAGCACTTTAACCTGTTTCCGCATCTGACGATCCTTGAGAACTGCACGCTGGCGCCGATCTGGGTGCGGAAGGTGCCCAAGCGCGAGGCCGAAGAGACGGCGATGCATTTCCTGCGGAAGGTGAAGATCCCCGAGCAGGCGAACAAGTATCCCGGTCAGCTTTCGGGTGGGCAGCAGCAGCGGGTGGCCATCGCGCGGTCCCTGTGCATGAAGCCGCGGATCATGCTGTTCGACGAGCCGACCTCGGCCCTTGACCCCGAGATGATCAAGGAGGTCTTGGACACCATGATCGAGCTGGCGGAAGAGGGGATGACCATGCTCTGCGTGACCCATGAGATGGGCTTTGCGCAGGCGGTGGCGAACCGGGTGATCTTTATGGATCAGGGCCAGATCGTGGAGCAGAACGAACCCAAGGAGTTCTTCAACAACCCGAAGAGCGACCGGACCAAGCTGTTCCTGAGCCAGATTCTGGGACACTGACCGACAGACCCTGTGCGGGGGGAAAGGGGGCCGGGTGGCCCCCTTTTTCATACACGCGCAGGGCGAGAACGATGGGGCATCGCTAAATCTTTTCGGTTTTCCGTCGATCTTTATGTCGATGAGGCAGTGGATGCCGTGAAGATCTGGGCCTGTGATGCTGACGATGCCGAACCTGTCGACGTGGCTGCTTTTGACGGTCGGGCTTGCCACATTGGCGGCGACGGCCGTGCTGGGGCTGACGTCGGACGAGGCGCCGCAACCGGATGAGCCTGTTCTGGTGGTGACGCTGCCTTGGGGGGATGACCCGGCCGAGGTGGTGGCGCGGGCCGGGGGGCAGGCCATCGGACCGATGTCCGCGCCGCTGGCGGTGCTGGCATCGGGTGCGACGGCGGCGGCCTTCAAATCCTCGGGTGCCTTTGCGGTTCTGCCTGCTTCGACCCTTTCCCTCTTTTGCGAAGGCTGACGTTCATGGTGACTGACACCCTCTCTGCACCCCGGTCCATCGACGAATACCGTCTGGCGCGCAATGCGGCGCTGGTGGCCGCGCCTGTCGCGCCGATCTCGGCCTTGGTGACGGGGGGTGCGGTGGTGCCGATCCTGATCGGGGCGGTGGTCTTTGCGGTGCTGGCGCTGGCTGGGCGCAAGGGGGAGGGCGTCGGTCCTGCGCTGCTGACGACGCTGGCGCTGGTGGGGCAGTGCGCGCTGTTTACGGCGGCCTTCGCGGGGCATGCGTGGCAGTTGGATACGCATATGGCCTTTTTCGCGGTGCTGGCCATCATCGCCACAATGGGCAGCATCCCGGCGTTGATCTTCGGGGTTGGGGTGATTGCGGTGCATCACCTGTCGCTGGGGCTGCTGCTGCCGTCGCTGGTCTATCCGTCGGCTGATCTGCTGACGAACCTCGCGCGGACGGTGATGCATGCGGTGATCGTGCTGGCGGAGGCGGGGGTGCTGTTGCTGGCCATCCTTGCGCGCAAGCGGAGCGCGGTGGAGCTTGAGGCGGGGCGGCAGCGTCTGGCGCAGATCGCGGAAGAGGCCGAGACGGCGCGCGCCCTTGCCGAAGAACAGCGCGAGCGGGCGCTACATGTCTCGGAGCGGACGCGGGACGAAGGGCGGCGCGCGGCCTCGGCGGTGGATCAGATCGCCACGGCGGCGCGGGCGGCGGTGGAGCAGGCCGAAGGGTCGCGCGGGCTGTTCGGTGCAGCGCGGCAGGATGCGGACCTGTCCAGCCAGACCTTTGCCCAGACGGTGGAGGCGATGCGGCAGATGCGCGAGTCTTCGGACCGGATCGGCCAGATCGTGGAGATGATCGACGAGATCGCGCGGCGGACGGACCTGCTGGCGCTGAACGCGGCGGTGGAATCGGCCCGGGCGGGCGAGGCAGGACGCGGCTTTGCCGTGGTCGCCAACGAGGTGCGGAAACTGTCGCAGCAATCTGCGGATGCGGCGCTGCAGATCCGGTCGCTGGTGGGCGCGTCGTCCAAGCGGGTGAAGGATGGTGCGGCGCTTGTTGAAGAGGCGGGCGTGGCGCTGGAGCGGATCACGCGGACCATCGGCACGCTGGAAGAGCGGATGCGCGACATCTCGGCCACTGCGGGCGAGCAGTTCAGCGGGTTGCAGGAAGTGAAGGTCGCCATTGGGCGGATTGACACGATTGCCGACAAGGATCGTGGCAGCCCGGCGGCGCCCGCCTTCGACCTGCCCGAGACTGGTGATGCGGGCGACGAAGGCGGCTTTCCGCCGGATCGGATGGCGGCCTGAGGGCGGTCAGGCGGGGATTTCGCTGGGGACGATGAAATCGTCCACCACCCCGCTGCCGAAGCCGACCTGTTCCCAACTGTCGATGGTGAAATCGGCCACCAGCGTGGCGCCTGTGGGATAGCGGTGGAATTCCGCGCTTGCCGGCGCATGGGCCACCAGACGGGCGGCGAATTCGGCGATGCCGGGATTGTGGCCGATCATCATCACCGTGTCCCCCTTGGCATGGCGCAGGACGGCCAGCATGACATCGGGGCCTGCGTGGTAGAGCGCGGGCTTGAGTTCAAGGACAGGCGAGCCGGGCAGGGCGGGGGCGATCCCGCTCCATGTCTTTCGCGTGCGGAGCGCGTCGGAGCAGAGCACCTCGTCGGGTACATAGCCGCGTGAGGCGAGCCATTGGCCCAGATCCGCCGCCGCGGCCTTGCCGCGTTCGTTCAACGGGCGGTCATGGTCGGGGGTGAGCGGATCGTCCCAGCTGGACTTTGCGTGGCGTGTCAGGATCAGCCGCTTCATCTTGGTGTTTGCTCCCCGTGGAATCGGCGCATGTGATAGGCCGACTGTTCGGGAAGTCTTGCATAGGCCTGCGAGACCGGGCAAGCGCGGCGCACTTCACAACCGCTTTCCATGCAGGGGCGGCCTTCGGGCCGGTCGAGATGGGCGTGGCAGGCGACGAGGTCGTAGGCCGTTTCGGTGAGCGCGCCGGGCGGGCAGGTCGTGAGGCAGGGCTTGGCGCAGGGATCGCAGGGATGGGGGGCGGGCGCAGGCACCGGGACATGCGTCTTGAGCGCGAGGGCGCCCCGGAAGCTGACCATGAGGCCCTGATCGGCGCTGACCAAGAGGCGGATTGGGCTTTCCCAGATGCGGCCCGTGCGCAGTGCCCAAGCGTAGAAGGGGTGATAGGGCGGGCCGCCGAAGGGAAAGAGCGCTTTGGCCCCAAGATCGCAGGCGATGCGCCCGATGGTGCGGCGCGACCAGCGGTCGACGGGATCGGGCTGGCCATCCTGCCATTCGGGCTGGGCCTTCAGATGGGCCCAGAAGCCGGGTTCCGCCGGGCCGAGCAGGAGCAGCGTCCGCGTGCCATGGGGCACCGGATCATCCGGCGTGGGATGGAAGCCGCCCAGCACCGCGAGGTGCTGCGCGGCCAGCGCGGCGTGGAGGTCGGGCGCCGTCACCGCTTGACGCGCGGTTTGACGCGCGGTTCGGTGGAGCGGATCTGGCTGCCCGCGCCGTGGTCGGTGAACAGTTCCATCAGGCAGGCATTGGGGACGCGGCCATCGAGGATGGTGACGGCGCGCACGCCTTCCTCTAGCGCCTTGAGCGCGGTTTCGGTCTTGGGGATCATGCCGCCCGCGATCACGCCGTCGGATGTCATCTTGCGGACTTCTTCGGGGGTGATCTGGGTCATGACCTGACCTTCGGCATTCTTGACGCCTGCCACATCGGTGAGGAGGAGCAGGCGGTCGGCCTTGAGCGCGCCGGCGATGGCGCCCGCCGCCGTGTCGCCGTTGACGTTGAAGGTTTCATTGTCGGCCATGCCGGTGGCGACGGGGGCGACCACGGGGATGATGCCCGCATTGTAGAGATCGCGCAGGACCTGCACGTTCATCTCGACAGGCCGCCCGACGAAGCCCAGTTCGGGATCGTCGGCCTCGCAGACCATCAGATCGTCATCCTTGCCCGAGATGCCCACGGCGCGGCCGCCCGCATCCATGATGGCCTGCACGATGCGCTTGTTCACAAGGCCGGAGAGGATCATCTCGACCACCTGCACGGTGGCCTTGTCGGTGACGCGCTTGCCGCGCACGAAATCGGATTTGATGCCGAGCTTTTCCAGCATCTCGTTGATCATCGGGCCGCCGCCATGGACGACCACGGGATTCACGCCCACCTGCCGCATCAGGACGATGTCGCGGGCGAATTCGGCCATGGCGGCGTCGTCACCCATGGCGTTGCCGCCGAACTTCACCACCACCACGGCGCCGGAATAACGCTGTAGGTAGGGGAGCGCTTCGGAGAGCATCTTGGCGGTGTTGGCGGCGTCGGACATCGTGCTCGTTTGCGGTTTCATGGGGTCTCCCCGTGACTGTTGCGTGTCTTGGTAATGCGGGATGGCATGTCTGCCAAGCGGCAATGGCCTTTGCGGCGGAAAGGGGGGATGATGGGGCAAGCAGATGGTGGAGAGAGTCGGATGGATGGGCGCAGGACGCTGGTATTGACGGGGGCGTCGCGGGGGATCGGGCATGCGACGGTGAAGCGGTTCTCGGCGGAAGGGTGGCGGGTGCTGACCTGTTCGCGGCAGCCCTTCGATGCGCGCTGCCCGTGGCCCGGGGGGGAGGAGGATCACATCCAGATCGACCTTGCCTCGCCCGACAAGACGATTGCCGCCATTGCGGGGATCAAGGCGAAGATCGGCGGGCGGCTAGATGCGCTGGTGAACAATGCGGGGATCAGTCCGAAGGGACCGGGGGGAAGCCGTCTGAACACGCTGGAGACGGACCTGCGGACATGGGGGCAGGTGTTCCATGTGAACTTCTTCGCCTCCATCGTGCTGGCGCGGGGGCTGATGGCGGAACTGTCGGCGGCGAAAGGGTCGGTGGTGAATGTCACCTCGATCGCGGGGAGCCGGGTGCACCCCTTCGCGGGGGCAGCCTATGCCACGTCGAAGGCGGCGTTGGCGGCGCTGACGCGGGAGATGGCGCACGATTTCGGGCCGCTGGGGGTGCGGGTGAACGCAATTGCACCCGGCGAGATCGAGACGGCGATCCTGTCCCCGGGGACCGAGAAGATCGTGGAGGGGCTGCCGCTGCGCCGGTTGGGCCAGCCGAAGGAAGTGGCGGATGCGATCTGGTTCTTGTGTTCGGAACAGGCCTCCTACATCTCGGGGACCGAGGTGCAGGTGAATGGCGGGCAGCATGTGTAAGATGGGCCGATGGCCCATCCTACGGTGGTGGCGTCGGGTAGGATGGGCCATCGGCCCATGCCACGCGGCTATTCCAGCGTGGCGATGATGGCGCGGAGGGTTTCGATGCCCTCGCCCTTTTCGGACGAGGTCACGACAATCTCGGGATAGGCGGCGGGGTGTTTGGCGAGCGCGCCTTTCACCTGTTCGATCACCGCCTCGCGCTCGGCGCGGTGGATCTTGTCGACCTTGGTGAGCACGGCTTGAAAGGTGACGGCAGAGCGGTCGAGGAGTTTCAGGATATCCTCATCCACCGCCTTCACGCCGTGGCGGGCGTCGACCAGGACGAAGGCGCGGCGCAGGGTCTGGCGGCCGGAGAGGTAGGATTTCAGCAACTCCTGCCATTTGCGCACCGTGGCCACGGGCGCCTCGGCATAGCCGTAACCGGGAAGGTCGGTCATGTAGCGGCTTTCGCCAAGGGCGAAGTAGTTGATTTCCTGCGTGCGGCCGGGGGTGTTAGACGCGCGGGCAAGGGTCTTGCGGCCCGTGAGCGCGTTGATGAGCGAGGATTTCCCCACGTTGGAGCGGCCTGCGAAGCAGACCTCCAGCCGGTCGGCGGGGGGCAGGCCCGACATGGCGACCACGCCTTTGACGAAGGTGACGGGGCCTGCAAACATCAGGCGGCCGGTTTCGCGCGCCTCGTCCGTGGGGTCGGGGGCGAGGGTGAATTGAAGTTGGGTCATTGCAGCGCCCATGCATCGCCGGTGGCGATGTCGCCGCCTTCCACCACCACGGCATAGAGGCCGAAATCCTGATGGCCGAAATGGGATTCAAGCGCGCTGAGCGTGTCGGCATTGCTGCGGCCCGTGGCGGGTTCGACGGTGGTGGCGGAGCAGCGGGTGATGCGCTCCTTCACCTCGAGCACGGTGCTGCCGATGGTCAGTCGCTTGCCGATCCAGTTCCATTCGTCCCAGGCCTCGGCCCCGTCGAGCCAGAGATTGCCACGCCAGCGGTGGATCGACAGGTCATGGCCCATGCGGGCGGAGAGGTCGGCGAGGGAGGTGAGGTTCAGGATGGCGATGGAGGGAAAATCGCTGTCGGTCATGCCACGGCCAGAAGACTTGGGGCCTGCGCTGACGATGCGGGCGGGCTGGGCGCGGTTTTCCGGGTTGAGCGGGCGCACCCAGTCGAGGAAGCGCGGGGTGTCGGCGGCATCGTCGGGGCGGAAGGTGATCGCGCCCCGGTCGGGATGGCGGAGGGTGATGGTTCCCGTGCCTTCGTCCAAGGTGCTTTCGATGGCCATGAGGGCCGGGGCCTTGGCTGCACGGGCGAAGTTGACGCAAGGGTTCCAGCCTTCGGTCAGCTTGGCCGCGTCATGGGCCACGGCCCAATGCCTGTCCCACGGCAGGCATTCGTCCGCCGAAAGGCGAACGGACGCGAGCATCTCGCGTCCGTGTCCCTTGATCGGGTGGCGGCAGATATGGGCGAGCCGCCCGCCCGTCATTTCTTGGCCTTCTTCGACTTGTCCGACACCGGGACGGGTTCCTTCTTCTTGAAGCCCGATTTGATGTTGCCGAAGATGTCCGGCTTGTGTCCGTGGCTGCGCATGATGATGTATTGCTGCGCGAAAGTGATGATGTTGTTCGTGATCCAGTAGACCACGAGGCCCGAGGCGAAGCCGCCCAGCATGAACATGAAGATCCACGGCATCCAGGCGAAGACCTGCTGTTGGACGGGATCGGTGGGCTGGGGGTTCAGCTTCTGCTGGAGCCACATGGTGATGCCCAGAAGGATGGGCAGGATGCCGATGAAGATCAGCGCCATGAAGCTGCCCGGCACGGGCGCATCCCAAGGCAGGACGCCGAAGAGGTTGAAGATCGACGAGGGATCGGGCGCCGAGAGGTCGGTCAGCCAGCCGAAGAAGGGCGCATGGCGCAATTCGATGGTGACGAAGATCACCTTGTAGAGCGCGAAGAAGATCGGGATCTGGATCAGGATGGGCAGGCAGCCCGCCGCCGGATTGACCTTCTTATCCTTGTAGAGCTGCATCATTTCCTTCTGCAGCTTTTGCTTGTCTTCGCCCGCGCGTTCCTTCAGCGCCTCAAGCTCGGGCTGAAGCTCCTTCATCTTGGCCATGCTGACATAGGATTTGTAGGCCAGCGGCAGGACGAGGATCTTGAGCACGAAGGTCAGCGCGATGATGGCAAGGCCCATGTTGCCGATGGCGGCGTTGAGCCAGTGCAGCACGGCGAAGATCGGCTTCGTCAGGAAGTAGAACCATCCCCAGTCGATGGAGTCGATGTAGCCCGCGACGCCCAGATCGCGTTCGTATTCGCGGATCGTGGCCCATTCCTTGGCGCCCGCGAAGAGGCGGACGGTGGCGGTGACGGTGCCGCCTGCGGCCAGTTCCTGCACCGGTTTGCGGGTTTCGGTCTGGAAGATGTCGGCGGAGGGGACGTATTTGGTGACGGCGGTGAAGGGGACGCCCTGTTCGGGGATCAGCGTCGTCATCCAGTATTTGTCGGTGAAGCCGATCCAGCCGTCGGTGGTGGCATTCACCACCTCGGCCTGCGCGCCTTCACGTTCGACGACCGGGAGTTCCATGAGGTCGTCATAGCCCTGTTCGGTCAGCGTGCCGTCGGTGCGACCGACCATGCCTTCGTGCAGGACGAAGAAGTTCTGCAGGCCCGCAGGCTGGCCATGGCGGGCGACGATGCCATAGGGAAACAGCGAGACGGCTGCGCCGGAGCCGTTGGTGACGGTGTCCGTGACGGTGAACATGTAGCGGTCGTCGACACTGATTTTGCGGGTGAAGACCATGCCCTTGGTGTTGCGCCATTCCAGCGTGACAGGGGCATCTGGGGTCAGCGTGCCGCCCTGCACCACGCGCCATTCGGTGCGCGCGCCGGGGACGTCTTCGGCGGCGAGGCCGGTGCCGGGGCCCCAGCCGAAGACGGCGTAATAGGGGTGCGCTTCGCCCACGGGCGAGAGGAGGCGGACGATGGGAGAGTCTGCTTCCAGCGTCTCGTTATAGGCCTTGAGCGAGAGGTCGTCGAAACGGCCGCCCAGAAGCGAGATGGAGCCGATCAGCGCGGGCGTGTCCACGGTCAGGCGCGGTGCTTCGGGCAGGGGTTCGGCCTCGGCCGTGGTGGTGCTGCCGTCGGCGGCGGGCGGCGTGGTGGCCGTTTCGGCCTGGGTGACGGCGGCGGGGGCGTTGGGGTCGACGGGCGGTGCCTCGGGCGGCGGGAAGAGCACGAACCAGACGAGGATCACGAGGAAGCTCAGCACGGTTGCGAGCAGGAGGTTCTTGTTCTGATCTTCCATGGGAGGAGACTGCCGCCGTTGGTGGAATTGGGTCAGCGCTGCTTCAACAGAAGGGGGGGCGAAAGGTCAAGGCCTTTCGCCCCTGCGGACCGGGCCACGGGGGTGAATGTGATCAGCGCAGGGCGGGGGGAAGGCCGTCATCCTGCGCGGGTTGGGGGGCGCCGGGGGCGAGGTTCAGAAAATCGAAGATCGCCGGATCGGCGAGATGCGAGGGGCGCACGTTCTGCAGCGCGCGGAACATGACGTTGCGGCGCCCGGGGGTGCGGGCTTCCCAGTCGTCGAGCAGTTTCTTGACCTGCGCGCGCTGCAGCCCTTCCTGCGAGCCGCAGAGATCGCAGGGGATGATGGGGTAGTTCATCGACCGGGCGAATTTCTCGCAATCGGCCTCGGCCACGAAGGAGAGGGGGCGCAGGACCATGAGGTCGCCGTCTTCGTTCACCAGTTTCGGCGGCATGGAGGCGAGGCGGCCGCCGTGGAAGAGGTTCATGAAGAAGGTTTCGAGGATGTCGTCGCGGTGATGGCCGAGGACGACGGCGGAGCAGCCCTCTTCCCGCGCGATGCGGTAGAGGTTGCCCCGGCGCAGGCGCGAGCAGAGCGAGCAGTAGGTGCGGCCCTGGGGGACCTTGTCCACAACGATGGAGTAGGTGTCCTGATACTCGATGCGGTGGGGGACGCCCATTTTCGTCAGGAATTCGGGCAGGACGGTGGCGGGGAAGCCCGGCTGGCCCTGATCGAGGTTGCAGGCGAGAAGGTCGACGGGCAGGAGGCCGCGCCATTGCAACTCGTGCAGGACGGCGAGCAGGGTGTAGCTGTCCTTGCCGCCCGAAAGGCAGACGAGCCAGCGGTCGCCGCGATTGACCATGCCGTAGGTTTCGATCGCCTCGCGGGTTTCGCGGACGATGCGCTTCCGGAGTTTCTTGAACTCGGTCGAGGCGGGGGCGCCGTGGAAGAGCGGGTGGATGTCGTCGAGATCGTCCAGCATCGGGCGGCCCTTCGCGCGGGGTGTCGGGAAAGTGAGCGATGGATATGCCAGAAGGGCGGGGATTGGGCAATCCGGGCGGGGGCGGGCTGCGTATCACTGCAAAGACCGGAAGGATTTGTCATGCGACTTGCCGCCCTTGCCCTGATGATCCCGCTGCTGGCCGCCTGCACGGGGAAGCCGTCGCTGACGGATGCGTCTCTGTCCACGCGCGAGCTGGAGTTGGAGGAGTTCTTCGACGGGCGGCTGGTGGCCTATGGGCAGTTTCAGGATGTCTTCGGCACGGTGCGGCGGCAGTTTGTGGCAGATATCCAAGGCGATTGGGACGGCGAGCGGCTGCGGCTGGTGGAGGATTTCACCTATGAGGACGGATCGACCGAGCAGCGGGTCTGGACCCTGCGCAAAACCGGGGAGGAAACGTGGGAGGGGACCGCGCCAGGCGTGATCGGGGTGGCGACGGGGGAAGAGCAGGGCGACCGGTTCAACTGGCGCTACACGATCGACCTGCCGGTGCCTGCGGCGGATGGGACGGTGGACACGGTGCGGGTGACGTTTGACGACTGGATGTGGCTGTTGAGTGAGCATCGGCTGTTCAACCGGGCCTATATGAAGCGCTTCGGCGTGGATGTAGGGGATGTGTCGATCTTCTTCGAGAAGCGGTGAGGGGCGAAGATTTTTCGTACGAAAAATCTTCGGAGGGGAAAAATCTTCGGACGAAGATTTTTCGGCGCCGCTTCAGCGCCGCACCTGCGCGTCATGATCGGGGTCGCTGCCTGGCACGGGATCGTAGCCATGCCCGCCCCAGGGGTGGCAACGGCAGATGCGGTGAACCGTCAGGTAGCCGCCCTTGAGGCCGCCGTGACGTTCCAACGCCTCCAGCGCATAGGCGGAGCAGGTGGGCTGGAAGCGGCAGCCGTGGCCGACCCAAGGCGACAGGATCAGGCGATAGGCGCGCACCGGAAGGGAGAGGAGGCGCGCGAGGGGTGTCATTTCTGCGCCGCCCTGTGGACCGAGGCGAGGGCCGTGCGCAGATCGTCGCGCAGATGGGTGAAATCGCGGGTGACCGTCGCCTCGGGCCGCGCGACGAGGACATAGTCCCAGCCGGGTTGGGCAAGGGGCGCGAGGATTTCGCGCGCCAAGGCGCGCAGGCGGCGCTTGGCGCGGTTGCGCATCACGGCATTGCCGATCTTTTTGGAGGCGGTGAAGCCAAGTCGGATGGCCGGGTCACCATCGGCGCGGTCGCGGCCTTGCAGGAGGAAGCCTGCCGTGCCCTGACGGCGCGCGGAGGCGGCACGGAGGAAATCGGCGCGCTTGCGCAGCGTGGCAAGAACCGGACCGCCGCCGCTTGGGCAAAGCGAAACCGCCGACGGAGCGGCGGGCGCTTCGGCGGGATCGCCTGTGCCCGTGTCCATCGGCGGTGTCATCGCGTCACCCATGATCGGCCCCGAAGGACCGGAGGGGATCAAGCCGACAGGCGCTTGCGGCCCTTGGCGCGGCGCGCGGACAGGACCAGACGGCCGCCCTTGGTTGCCATGCGGGCGCGGAACCCGTGGCGGCGCTTGCGGACCAGGTTCGACGGTTGGTAAGTGCGCTTCATCGCGGCTCTCCGTATCACTCAGGCAGCGCAAATCCGACGGATTCGAGCGCCGCGTCTATTCGAAGCCCGTCCTTTACGGGCGCTTGGCGGGCAAGTCAACGCGAGGATGAGGGAATTTCTGCAACATTTCACCCGGTATGGGGCGGGAATGTTGCAAGAGGGCGCCCTGCGATCAATGCGGCGTGACAGGGCTGGCGCGGGCGGGGCGGTTCGGACCATCTTCGGGGCATGAGAGATGCGCCCCCTCCCCCCGTCCCCGAAGCCCCGCCGCAAGGCAAGGGCCGGATGATTCCCGTCCTTGTCCTGCTGGCGATGGCAGGCTTGGGCGCGGTGTTCCTGCGCGATCAGCTGAGTTTCGAGGCGCTGGCCACGCATCGCGAGGCACTGCTGGCCTTTCGCGATGCGCATTATGCGGTGGCGATGCTGGTCTTTGTGCTGGCCTATGTGGGGATCGTCGCCTTTTCCTTGCCCGGGGCGACGGTGGCCACGCTGACGGGCGGGTTCCTGTTCGGGTTGTTTCCCGGCGTGCTGTTCAATCTGGCGGGGGCGACGGTGGGGGCGGTGCTGCTGTTCCTTGCGGCGCGGGCGGGATTCGGGGCGAAGCTGGCCGCGAAGATCGAGATGCAGGGGGGGCGCGTGGCGCGGCTGCGCGACGCCTTGGCAGCGAATGAATGGGAGGTGCTGTTCCTGATGCGGGTCACGCCCATCGTGCCGTTCTTTATGGCCAATCTGATTCCGGCGCTGCTGAACATCTCGCTGTTGAAGTTCGCGGTGACGACGGCGGTGGGGATCGTGCCCGGTGCGCTGGTGCTGACCTCGGTCGGGGCGGGGCTGGGCGAGGTCTTTGCGCGGGGAGGCAGCCCGGATTTCGGGGTGTTTCTGGAGCCTTATGTGCTGTGGCCCATCGTTGGGCTGGTGGCGCTGGGCGTGATGCCGATGGTGCTGCGCGCGGTGCGGGCGCGGGCCGGACGGCGGGAGGTGTAGGGGTCATGGAGCGGATTGAGACGGATATCTGCGTGATCGGGGCCGGGTCGGGCGGGCTGTCGGTGGCGGCGGGCGCGGTGCAGATGGGCGCGCGGGTCGTGCTGATCGAAGGGGCCGATATGGGGGGGGATTGCCTCAACCACGGCTGTGTGCCTTCGAAGGCGCTGATCGCGGCGGCGGCGGCGGCGCAAGCGCAGCGGGGCGCTGCGCGGTTCGGGATCGCGGCGGTGGAGCCTGAGGTGGATTTCGGTGCGGTGAAGGATCATGTGGCCGCCGTGATCGCGGCGATTGCGCCGGTGGACAGTCAGGAGCGGTTCGAGGGCTTGGGCTGTCTGGTGATCCGTGACTGGGGGCGGTTCGTTTCGCCCCGCGAGGTGGAGGCGGGCGGGCGGCGCATCCGGGCGCGGCGCTTTGTGATCGCGACGGGATCGCGGGCGGCGGTGCCGCCGGTGCCGGGGATCGAGTCCGTTCCCTATATGACGAATGAGACGGTCTTTTCTCTGCGCGAGCGGCCTGAACATCTGTTGGTGCTGGGCGGCGGCCCGATCGGGATGGAGATGGCGCAGGCGCATCGGCGGCTGGGATCGGCGGTGACGGTGATCGAGGCGGGGCGCGCGCTGGGCCGTGAGGACCCGGAGGCGGCGGCGGTTGTTCTTGCTCGGCTGCGGGACGAGGGCGTGACGCTGCTGGAAGGGGCCGGGGTTGTGCGGCTGCGGGTGGTGCCCGAGGGGGTGGAGGCCGTGCTGTCGGACGGGGCGGTGGTGACGGGGTCGCATCTGCTGGTCGCGGCGGGGCGCGTCCCGGTTCTGGACCGGCTGGATCTGGCTGCAGCGGGTGTGGCCTTCGACAAGCGCGGCGTCACGGTGGGGCCGGACTTGCGGGCCAAGGGCAATCGGCGTGTCTTCGTCGTGGGGGATGCGGCGGGGGGAGCACAGTTTACCCATGTGGCGGCCTATCACGCGGGGCTGGTGATCCGGCAGGCGGTGCTGGGTCTGCGGGCGCGGGAGCGGGGCGACCATATT
>JACVZW010000033.1:32687-43604 GCA_014654775.1 Paracoccaceae bacterium
TTTGTGCGGTTCGTGCAGCGGTTTCTGCCCTAAGCTGTTTCGTCCATGGGAGGCGCTGCGCGGGGTGGCCTGCCTGTCTTTTGAGTATTTGGGCCAAGATGAAGGGGGCAGGGCGCGCGGGGAGGGAGCCGCCGCTGTCTTTCCGACGCATCCTTTGCTATGGCTGCGCTGATTGATGCCTTTCGGCCTGCCGTGGCCGCCCTTGGGGGTTGCGGGGGGAGAGGGGCGATGCGTATTTCAGTCTGGGCAGAGTAGGGGGCGGGTGTTTCGTGCGGATCGGGCGAGGGCGTTTCCTGAATACGCTGTCGGGGCGGTTCCTGCTGTTGACCGTCGCTTTCGTTATGCTTGCGGAAATCCTGATCTTCGTGCCCTCCATCGCGCGCTATCGGGCGGATTACCTGCTCTTGCGGCTGGAGAAGGCGCAGATCGCCTCGCTCGCCCTACTGGCGGCAGAGGATGCGACGGTGGGCGCAGCGCTGGAAACCGAGCTTTTGAAGAATGCCGAAGTGTTCAACGTCGTGCTGCGGCGCGACGAGGTGCGGCAGTTGGTGCTGTCTTCGCCCATCCCGGCACCGATCCATGACACCTATGACCTGCGGTTGGCGGGGCCGTGGGAGTTGATCCGCGATGCCTCAAGCGTGCTGGCCGATCCGGAGAACCGGGTGATCCGGGTGATCGGCAATCCGGTGCAGGATGCGGGGCTTTTGATCGAGATCACGATGGAGACGGGCCCCCTGCGCGCAGCGATGGTGGAATACGGGCTGCGCATCCTGTTCCTGTCGGCGCTGATCTCGGTGGTGACGGCGTTCCTTCTGTTTTTGGCGGTGCAGCGGCTGCTGGTCGGGCCGATTAGGCGGGTGGTGCGGCATATGACGGCCTATGCCGAGGCGCCGGAGGATGCGCGGCGGGTGATCACGCCTTCGGCCGGGGTGGAGGAGTTGCGGGTGGCCGAAGAGGCGCTGGCCGCGATGCAGACGCAGTTGACCGGCGCGCTGCGGCAGAAGGAGCGGTTGGCGCAGTTGGGCGGGGCAGTGGCGAAGATCAGCCATGATCTGCGCAACATCCTGACGACGGCGCAGCTGTTCGCCGACCGGCTGGAGGCGAGTGCCGATCCGGCGGTGACGCGGGCGGCGCCGAAGCTGGTGGGATCAATCGCGCGGGCGGTGTCCCTGTGCGAATCGACGCTGGCGTTCGGGAAGGCGGAAGAGCCGCCGCCGCAACTGACGCGCTTTGCCCTAAGGCGGCTGGCCGAAGATGTGGCGGAGGGCGAGGCGCTGGGGGCCGAAGCAACCACAGTGGCTTGTCTGATCGACGTGCCTGCAGGGATGGTGATCCGGGCGGATGCCGAGCAGTTGCACCGCGTGCTGTCGAACCTGATCCGCAATGCGCGGCAGGCGATCGAGGCGACGGGGCAGGCGGGGACGATCGAGATTTCGGGCGGCGAGGATGAGCGGGACTGGTGGATCCGCGTGGGCGACACGGGGCCGGGCCTGCCGCCGAAGGCGCGCGAACATCTGTTCGAGGCCTTTCAGGGCGGGGCGCGCAAGGGCGGTACGGGGCTGGGTCTGGCCATCGCGGCAGAGCTGGTGCGCGGGCATGGCGGGCGGCTGGATCTGGTGCGCAGTGATGCCGAGGGGACGGAGTTCCTGATCCGCCTGCCCAAGGGTCCCGGCGCGGCGGAAGAGGACTAGGCCACGCGATTTTCCCCTTGCGCCCCGCGAAGGCGGGGGCTAAACGCACCGCCACGACGGACCCGTAGCTCAGCTGGATAGAGCATCAGACTACGAATCTGAGGGTCGGGCGTTCGAATCGCTCCGGGTCCGCCATTTCCTGACATCGCCGTGCTTTCGTGCCGCCCTTGGGCGGACGTTCTGCTTTGCGGTTCGGCCGGGACACTCGACTGCGGTCATGGAAACTGGCATGTCGGCGGCAGGATAGGCGGAGGACGGAATATGCTGACGGGAAAGCACCTGATTGCCGGGGATTGGGTTGGGGGCGAGGAGACCTTCACCTCGCAGCCCGCGACGGGCGAGGGGGTGGTCTTTGCCAGCGGCGGCGCGGCGGAGGTGGACCGGGCCGTGCGGGCGGCGGAAGAGGCGTTTTGGTCCTTTTCTGCGCTGACGCGGGCGGCGCGGGCGGCCTTTTTGGAGCGGATCGCGGATGAGATTGAGGCGCGCGGGGCCGATCTGACGGCTGTGGGGGCGGCGGAGACGGGCCTGCCTACGGCGCGGCTGGAGGGCGAGCGGGGGCGGACGACGGGGCAGTTGCGGCTGTTCGCGCGGCATATCCTGACGACCGGGTTTCTGGACCTGCGGCATGACGTGGCGCTGCCGGATCGGGCTCCCCTGCCGCGCCCGGATATCCGCATGATGCAGCGCCCGCTGGGACCGGTGGCGGTGTTCGGGGCGTCGAACTTTCCGCTCGCCTTTTCGACGGCGGGGGGGGATACGGCCTCGGCCCTTGCGGCGGGCTGTCCGGTGGTGGTGAAGGGGCATCCGGCGCATCCGGGGACGGGCGAGATCGTGGCGCAGGCGGTGGATGCGGCGGTGAAGGCCTGCGGGCTGCATCCCGGCGTGTTCAGCCTGATTCAAGGTGTGGGGACGGAATTGGGCGCGGCTTTGGTGACGCATCCGCTGATCTGCGCGGTGGGGTTCACGGGGTCGCTGGCCGGGGGGCGGGCGTTGTTCGACCTCTGTGCGCGGCGGGATGTGCCGATCCCATTCTATGGTGAATTGGGGTCGGTGAACCCGGTCTTCCTGCTGCCTGCCGCGCTGGCGGCGCGGGGGGAGGCGATCGCCAAGGGCTGGGCCGCGTCGCTGACGATGGGGGCGGGGCAGTTCTGCACCAATCCCGGCATCGTGGTGGCGATGGCGGGTGCCGATGGTGACGCCTTTGTCGCGGCGGCGGCGGTGGCGCTGGTTGCGGTTGGCCCGCAGGTCATGCTGACCGATGGGATCGCGGCGGCCTATCGGGCGGGGCGGGCGCGGATCGCGGCCACGGCAGGGGTGCGCGAGGTGCTGACGAGTGTCTGCGATCGGCGCAACGCGACGCCCTATCTGTATGAGGTGTCGGGGGCGGATTGGCTGGCCAATCACAGCTTGGGCGAGGAGGTCTTCGGTCCCTTGGGCGTGATCGTGCGGGTGGCGGATTTCGCCGAGATGGAGGCTGTGGCGCGGGTGCTGGAGGGGCAGTTGACCTGCACGCTTCAGATGGAGGCGGGCGATACCGATCTGGCGCGGCGGCTGCTGCCGATCCTTGAACGCAAGGCGGGGCGGGTGCTGGCGAACGGGTTCCCCACGGGGGTGGAGGTCTGCGAGGCCATGGTGCATGGCGGGCCTTATCCGGCGTCCACCAATTTCGGCGCGACGAGCGTGGGGACGATGGCGATCCGCCGCTGGCTGCGCCCCGTGAGTTATCAGAACATGCCGGTGGACCTGCTGCCCGAGGAATTGAGGTAATCAAATGGAGCGGGGTCGGCCAAGGCCGCCCCCGCACGCCTTTTCTCTCGCCTCCCGCGCGTGCCGCGCGTCCGGCTCGGCTGATGGGGGCGCTGCCCCCAAACCCCCGGGATATTTTTCGACAGAAGATGCGCCCTGTTCATCTTCTGTCTTCAAATATCCTCGGGGGGTGAGGAGCGAAGCGACGAGGGGGGCAGACAGCCCCCCTGCGACGGTGGAGTCAGGCGTCGTCTTTCAGAAGGAGAGCGAGTGCGAGGACGGAAAGCGCCACGCCGACGAGGACGAGGAGCGGGGGTGCTGCGCGGCCCAGCGCGATTTCCCACAGAATGACCCAGGAGGGCACGAGGTAGGTATAGGCCATGACCTTGGCCGCGGGCAGGCGCATGGTGGCGTATTGCATCAGCACGAAGGTCGCGGCGGAAGCGAAGACCGCGATGTAGAAGAGTGTCACCCAGACGATGGGGGGCAGCGCCGTCCAATCGGTGGCGCGGATCGCGGGCAGGCCTGCCCCGGTGAGCAGGAGCCAGCCCGCCACCATCATCCCGAAGGTGAAGACGACGGCAGGTTCGCCCCGGTTCAGCTTGCGCACCATGGGCGTATAGAGCGCGTGGGCGACGCAGCCTACAAAGTAGATCGCCTCGCCCGTGCCGATGTGGAGTGCGAGAAGGCGGGCGGGATCGGCGCGGAAAACCACCCAGAGCGCGCCGATGGCCCCTATGACCAGAGCCGTGCCCATGCGGGCCGTCAGGCGCTGGCGCAGGGTGAGCCAGCCGAAGCCTGCGGCCATGATCGGGGTCAGGGTGAAGACGGCGGCGGTGGCGACGGGTTCGGCGGTCTTGAGCCCTTGGAACATCAGCACGAAATAGGCGGCGAGCAGGCTGCCGAGGATCAGGTAGCGCCAAGGCGCCCGCAGCGCGCTGCGCCGGACGCCTGTCGTGGCGAAGGCTGCGACCCCGACGAGGGCGCCCGCGATCAGGAAACGCACCGCGCTGAGGGCGAGCGGGTCGATGAGCGGCGCGGCCATGGCGCCGAGGCTGAAGGAGCCTGCCACCAGCGCCGAGAAGGTGAGCATGGCGAGGTGGCCGCGCTGCGCCTCGGTCAGGGGCATGGGCGGGCGCTTGGGCTGGGCCGGGTAGGGATCACAGGTGCCAGTCCTTGGCCGCCTCTTTCAGCGCGGTGAGGAAGGCCTGCACCTTGCGGGTCCGGTGCAGGTCGACATGGGTGACGATCCAGAGTGGCGCCTCCCATTCCGGGCGGGGGGGCATGACCTCGATCAGGTCGGGGTCGGCCTCGGCCTTGTAGGCGGCGAGGAAGCCGAGGCCGAGGCCGCCGCGCAGGGCGGCCTCGAAGGCGGCGGGTTCGGTGGCGCGGAAGCTGATGCGGTCGGGGGGGACGGTGGCGCGCAGCCAGCGGTGAAAGGGCGCGCGGCTGTCGGCGGCATCGGTGCCGATGAAGCGATGGGCGGGAAGGTCCGCTTCGGATTGCGGGAGGCCGTGGGCGGCGGCATAGCTGCGCGACGCGTAGAGGCCCGCGCGCATGCGGGCGAGGGGTTGCACCACGTTGTCAGGTTCTTCGGGCGCGGCCCCGGCGCGGATGGCAACATGCGCCTCGCCATAGTCCAGCCGGAAGACGCGGGTATCGGTGAGGAAGCGCAGCAGGATGCCCGGATAGGCGGTCTGGAAGCGCGACAGGACCGGGATGAGCAGATCGGAGAGGCCGACGATGGCGGTCACCACAAGCTCGCCCGAGACGGTTTCGCCAAGGCCCTTGATGCGAGAGGAGAGCTGGGCGAATTGCTCATCCGTCGTCTGGGCGACGGAGAGCAGGTCGTGGCCTGCCTCGGTGGGGGTATAGCCACGGGCGTGGCGCTGGAAAAGCTTTGTGCCGAGCCGTTTTTCCAGCGCATCGATGTGGCGGATGACGGTCGCGTGGTGGACGCCCAGCACATCGGCCGCGCCTGAGACAGTGCCGAGGCGGGCGACCTGATAGGCGGTGCGGATTTCATCCCAGGTGTCGATCGTCATCTGCGGCATCCGTGCAAGGCTGTTTCTGGCATGAGGCGATGCCCGCGCGGGGATTGCAAGGGTGGATCGGCGGTGGATGGGCGGTGGACCCTTTGGCGGAGGGTTGACTCGCAAGGCGCGGGGGCGTAGTGCCACGGCCAATTCCCCGGAGGCCGCACGCTTCCGGTCCCGTCGCATTTGCGGGGATCGCCATCCGTCAGCGCGTTGCGCCCACGGGTGCCGTTGTCCTTTGCAGGTGCATCCCCGCCGTCGGATCCCCATATCCGGCACAATGTCACGAACCCGGAGGGTTGCCATGTTCGAAAGCCTGTCAGAACGTCTTGGTGGCGTGTTCGACCGTCTGACGAAGGCGGGTGCGCTGAGCGAGGCGGATGTTGTCGCGGCGCTGCGCGAGGTGCGGGTGGCGCTTTTGGAGGCGGACGTTTCGCTGCCGGTGGCGCGGGATTTCATCAAGCGGGTGCAGGACAAGGCCACGGGCGTGGCGGTGACGAAGTCGGTCACGCCGGGGCAGATGGTGGTGAAGATCGTCCATGACGAGCTGATCCGCGTGCTGCAGGGCGAGGGGCCTGCGGATGCGCTGAAGATCGACAATCCGCCTGCGACGGTGCTGATGGTGGGTCTGCAGGGGTCGGGGAAGACGACGACCACAGCGAAACTGGCCAAGCGGTTGAAGGAGCGGAACGGCAAGAAGGTTTTGCTGGCCTCGTTGGACACCAACCGCCCGGCAGCGATGGAGCAGTTGGCCATTCTGGGTGGCCAGATCGGCGTGGACAGCCTGCCCATCGTGAAAGGCGAGACGGCGGTGCAGATCGCCAAGCGGGCCAAGACGCAGGCCAATCTGGGCGGCTATGACGTGCTGTTCCTTGATACGGCGGGTCGTCTGCATATCGACGAAGTGCTGATGGACGAGGTGCAGGCGGTGCGCGACATCGCCCAGCCGCGCGAGGTGCTGCTGGTCGTCGATGGCCTGACCGGGCAGGACGCGGTGAATGTGGCGACGGAATTCGACGGGAAGGTCGGGATTTCGGGCGTGGTGCTGACGCGGATGGATGGCGACGGGCGCGGCGGTGCGGCCCTGTCCATGCGGGCGATTACGGGCAAGCCGATCCGCTTTGTCGGTCTTGGCGAGAAGATGGACGCGCTGGAGACCTTTGAGGCCGAGCGTGTGGCGGGCCGCATCCTTGGGATGGGCGACATCGTCGCGCTGGTCGAGAAGGCGCAGGAGACCTTTGAGGCCGAGCAGGCCGAGCGGATGGCCAAGCGCTTTGCCAAGGGTCTGTTCAATATGAACGACCTGAAGATGCAGCTTGAGCAGATGATCAAGATGGGCGGCATGCAGGGCCTGATGGGCATGCTGCCGGGCATGGGCAAGATGCAGGCCGCTGCCGCCGAGGCGGGGCTGGATGACAAGATGCTGAAGCGGCAGATCGCGCTGATCCAGTCGATGACCAAGAAAGAGCGGGCCAATCCCGACCTGTTGCAGGCGAGCCGGAAGAAGCGGATCGCGGCGGGGGCGGGGCTGGACGTGGCCGATCTGAACCGTCTGCTGAAACAGCACAAGCAGATGGCCGAGATGATGAAGAAGATGGGCAAGGGCGGCATGATGAAGCAAGCCATGCGCCAGATGCTGGGCAAGGGCGGGATGCCCGATCCCAGCAAGATGACGCCCGAGCAGCTGGAAGAGGCGGCGAAGGGGATGCGGCAGGGGCTGGGGCAGGGCGGCGGCTTCCCCGGCATGCCGCGCGGCATGAGCCTGCCGTCGGGCCTGTCGGGGCTGATGAAGAAGAAATGATCCACGCCGCTGCGCCCCAGTTGACCGGACTGCCCGTTCTGGAAACAGAGCGGTTGGTGCTGCGTGGGCCGCAGGCTTCGGATTGGGCGGCGTTCCGGGCCTTTCGGATGTCGGAGCGGACGGCTTTTTCGGGCGGGCCGCGGACGGCGCAACAGGCGGCGGAGCAGTTCGCCGCGCTGTTCGGGCATTGGGTGCTGCGCGGTTTCGGGCGGCTGATCGCCGAGGACCGGGCGACGAAGCAGCCTCTGGGCCATTTCGGGCCGCTGCAATGGGATGAGGCGGGCGAGGTGGAACTGACCTGGTCGCTGTGGCGGGCCGAGGCCGAGGGGCGGGGACTGGCCACTGAGGCGGCCTTGGCGATGCGGGCGTGGGTCTTCGGGGCGCTGGGGCTGACCACGGCCATCGCGCAGGTGCATCGGGACAATGCGGCCTCGCATGGCATCGCGCGGCGGCTGGGTGGGCAGGTGATCGCGGGGCGTGTGCCGGGATGGACCGAGGCCGGGACGGTGTACCGCCTGACGCCGGGGGGGGGGGCATGATGGCGCCGACCATGACGACAGAGCGGTTGACGCTGCGGATGCCGGTGCTTGGCGATTTCGAGCATCGGGCGGCGTTTTATGCGTCGGAGCGGTCGGTCTGGGAGGGCGGGCCGCTGTCGCGTGTTGACGCGTGGCGTATCTGGGCGTCGGAAGTGGGGCTTTGGCCGCTGCGGGGCTATGGGCCTTTCACCGTCGAGGCGGGCGGGTCCTATGTCGGCGAGGTGGGCATCTATCAGGCCGAAGATTACCCCGAGGCGGAACTGGGCTGGTTCGTGGTGCCGGAGGCCGAGGGCAAGGGCTATGCGCTGGAGGCCGCGCGGGCGGTGATGGTCTGGGTGCGGTCCACCTTCGGCTGGAACGAGATCGTCAACATCATCGATCCGGGCAATGCGCGGTCCATCGCACTGGGCCTGCGTCTGGGCGGGCGGATCGATGCGTCGCGGCCGGGAATCGACCCGGGCGATGTGGTGATCGTGCATGATCTGCGAGGCTTCGCATGATCGCGCTGGCGGGGACCCCTGCGGTGATGACCGAACGGCTGGTGCTGCGCGCGCCGGAGGCGGGGGATTGGCCGGCCTTTCACGCCTTTCTGGCGTCGGAGCGGGGGCAGTTCGTCCGGACGGGGGACTATGACCTGTCCAACACTTGGCGCGGCTTCTGCCACCTGATCGGACATTGGGCCGTGCGCGGCTTTGGCATGTTCGTGTTTCACACCAAGGGCGATGCGACGCCGCTGGGTGCGACGGGGCCGTGGTTTCCAGAGACATGGCCCGAGCGCGAGATCAGTTGGTCGGTCTGGAACGCGGCCGCCGAGGGCAAGGGATTTGCCTTCGAGGCCGCGGCGGCAGCCCGGGACTTTGCCTATCGGACCTTGGGCTGGACCACTGCCGTATCCTATGTGGCCGAGGGCAATGCACGGTCGCGTGCACTCGCGTTGCGCCTTGGTGCGCAGGTCGATTCCGGGGCGCAATCCATCGGGACGCCGCCCTGCCTTGTTTTCCGTCATCCCGCCCCTGACAGCATGAGGACCGCATGACCGACGCCACACGCGATGATACGGGCCGTGCCGCCGCATTGCTGAAGGAGCATCGCCAGTCGATCGACCGGCTGGATGCGATTCTTGTCTATACGCTGGCGGAACGCTTTAAGCAGACGCAAGCGGTGGGGCGGTTGAAGGCTGCGCATGACCTGCCGCCGAGCGACCCCGACCGCGAGGCGCGGCAGATGGCGCGGCTGGACCAGCTTGCCAAGGAGGCCGATCTGGACCCCGACCTCGCCAAGAAATTCCTGACCTTCATCATCAGCGAAGTCATCAGGCATCACGAGAAACTGCAGAAATAACCCATGACGGTGCGGAATGCGCACCCGACGTAAACCAAGGAGAAGACTGAAATGGCTATGAAAATCCGGCTTGCCCGTGGCGGCTCCAAGAAGCGCCCGCATTATTCCATCGTGGCCTCCGACTCGCGCATGCCGCGCGATGGCCGCTTTCTGGAGAAGCTGGGCACCTACAACCCGCTGCTGGCCAAGGACGACGAGAACCGCGTGAAGATGGATCTGGACCGCATCAAGCATTGGCTGGGTCAGGGCGCGCAGCCGACCGACCGGATCGCGCGGATGCTGGAAGCCGCTGGCGTGATGCCGAAGAAGGCCCGCAGCAACCCGAAATCCGCCGTGCCGGGCAAGCAAATGGCCGAGCGCGCCGCGAAGAAGGCCGCGCGCGCTGCTGCGCCTGCGGAAGAGTAAGACGGAGACGCCCCGGGGGGACCGCCCTTGCGGCCCCCCCATTTCTCTGTTCCCTGCAACCGGGTGAATGACCATGACGCGACCTGACCGCATCTGCGTCGGTGCCATAGCCGGGTCTTTCGGCGTGCAGGGCGAGGTGCGGCTGAAAAGCTTTTGCGCCGATCCCGAGGCGATTGCGTCTTACGGCCCGCTTTGGACCGAGGATGGCAGCCGGTCCTTCACAGTGAAGCTGACCCGGGCCAATGTGTCGGGCGGCCTTGGCGTGCGGCTGTCGGGCGTGCTGACCAAGGAACAGGCGGATGCCCTGAAGGGGACACAGCTTTTTGCGGATCGCGAAAAGCTGCCTGCACTGCCGGATGACGAATTCTATCACGCCGATCTGATCGGATTGACCGCGCAGGATACCGGGGGGGTGACCCTTGGCACAGTGCGGGCGGTGCACAATCATGGCGCGGGGGATATGCTGGAAATCCTTGGGCCTGGGATGAAGACGGCGCTTCTGGTGCCCTTCACGCTGGCCGTGGTGCCGACCGTCGATTTGGCGGCAGGGCGGATCGTCGTGGATATGCCCGAGGAAACGGAATGACCGAGGAGAAGCCGCGGTCCCATGGGCGGCTGAAGGTGCAGGTGAGCCTGCAGCCCCGCGATCTGATGGAGGAGCCGCGCCGGGTGAAAGGCGCATGGGAAGCGCGGATCGTGACGCTGTTCCCTGACGCCTTTCCGGGTGTGCTGGGCCTGTCCCTGACGGGCAAGGCGCTGGATCAAGGGCTGTGGCGGCTGGAGACGCTGGACCTGCGGACCTTCGGCGAGGGCAAGCATCGCAATGTGGACGATACGCCTGCGGGCGGTGGCGCGGGGATGGTGCTGCGGGCCGATGTGGTGCATCGGGCGCTGCGGCAGGCCTCGGTCGGGGCGCCTGTGGAGCGGGAGCGGTGGCCCGTGGTCTATCTGTCGCCGCGCGGGCGGCGGTTCGATCAGGCGATGGCGCGGGATTGGGCGGCGGCGGACGGGGTGACAATCCTCTGCGGGCGGTTCGAAGGGGTAGACCAGCGGGTGCTGGATCACTGGGGCGTCGAAGAGGTGAGCCTTGGGGATTTCGTCCTGACCGGGGGCGAGATCGCGGCGCAGGCGATGATCGATGCGGCGGTGCGACTTCTGCCCAATGTGCTGGGCAATGCGGCGAGCACGGAGGAGGAGAGTTTCTCGGACGGGCTGCTGGAACATCCGCAGTATACGCGGCCTGCAGTCTGGGAAGGGCGGGAGATCCCGCCGGTGCTGATGTCGGGTCATCATGGCGAGATCGAGAAGTGGCGGCGTGCGGAGCGGGAGCGGCTGACGCGGGAGCGGCGGCCGGACCT
>JACVZW010000033.1:43704-63023 GCA_014654775.1 Paracoccaceae bacterium
TTTCGCCATCCGGGCGCGATTCCTTTTGCCTTCTGCGTCCTTCGGCAGGGTCTTGGGCAGGCGGAGCGCCACAGTCAAAGCAGGCCTGCATCTCTGGCGGGCGTCCCTGATGGGACGGACCCGATCGAAGACCGAGAGCTCTGGGGCGGCATCACCTCTGCGGAACCACCGCAGGCAAAATGGAGACATGCGCATGAACCTGATCGCGCAGATCGAGGCGGAGCAGATCGCCGCCCTCGGCAAGACCATCCCGGATTTCAAGGCCGGCGACACCATCCGCGTCGGCTATAAGGTGACTGAAGGCACGCGTTCGCGCGTCCAGATGTATGAAGGCGTCTGCATCGGCCGCAAGGGCGGGATGACGATTTCGGCCTCGTTCACCGTTCGCAAGATTTCCTTCGGTGAAGGCGTGGAGCGGGTGTTCCCGCTGTATTCGACCAACATCGATTCGATCGAAGTGGTCCGTCGTGGCCGCGTGCGCCGCGCGAAGCTGTACTACCTGCGCGCCCGTCGCGGGAAGTCGGCCCGGATCGCCGAAGTGTCGAACTACAAAGAAAAGTCGGAATAAGGATCACCGCGATGAAAAAGGGCATTCACCCCGACTATCACATGATCACCGTCAAGATGACCGACGGCACCACCTTCCAGACCCGCACCACGTGGGGCAAGGACGGCGACCAGATGGCGCTGGACATCGATCCGCTGGCCCACCCGGCGTGGACCGGGCAGTCGGCCAAGCTGATGGACACCGGCGGCCGCGTGTCGAAGTTCAAGAACAAGTACGCCGGTCTGGGTTTCTGATCCAACTGCCGCGTGCCGGAATGGAAGCGCCGCCCCCTTGGGCGGCGTTTTCCTTTGGCAGGTCGCAGCTAGGGGCTTGCGGAAATCCGCCAAACGGGCTTCATCCCTGTTCCGCACCGCCTGCTGCCGCTTGGGGTGCCGTTGGTCTCGGGGGATGCTCGCATGGCGCATATCATCGTTGTCGGAAACGAGAAGGGTGGGTCAGGGAAATCGACCACCTGCATGCATGTGGGCACGGCCTTGGCGCGGCTGGGGTTCCGGGTCGGCGCGCTGGACCTTGATCTGCGGCAGCGGAGTTTCGGGCGCTATGTCGAGAACCGCCGCGCCTATCTGGCGCGCTCGGGGCTGACCCTGCCAACGCCGGATTACCGCGAACTGCCCGAGGTTCCTGCGGATCAGTTGCAACCCGGCGAGAATGCCTTTGACGCGCGGCTGGCGGCGGCGGTGGCGGCGCTGGAGCCGGTTTCGGATTTCATCGTGATCGACTGCCCCGGATCGCATACGCGGCTGTCACAGGTGGCGCATTCGCTGGCCGATACGCTGATCACGCCGCTCAACGACAGTTTTGTGGATTTCGACCTGCTGGCGCGGGTGGACCCGGAGACGGGGCGCGTGAAGGGGCCGTCGATCTATTCCGAGATGGTTTGGAATGCGCGGCAGCTGCGGGCGCAGGCAGGGTTGAAGCCCATCGACTGGATCGTGCTGCGCAACCGTCTGGGGGCGCAGCAGATGCACAACAAGAAGAAGGTGGGGGCGGCGCTGGAGGAACTGTCGCGGCGGATCGGGTTCCGCGTGGCGCCCGGCTTTTCCGAGCGGGTGATCTTTCGCGAGCTGTTCCCGCGCGGGCTGACGCTTTTGGACCTGCGCGATACGGGTGTGGATCAGTTGAACCTGTCCAACATCGCCGCGCGGCAGGAAGTGCGCGATCTGATGACCGAGCTTAGACTGCCCGGTGTGCGGGTGGATTTCTGATGGACTGCGCAGAGCGCAGGCCGATCTGCGCCTCACGCGCCATTTCCCGGGCGCCGATGCGCTGGAGGCGCTGATCGAACTGCGGGTCAACATGCTGCGCCTTGTGGGCGAGCAGACCAAGCTTTTCCAAGAGGGCGAGGCCGTATTGCATGGCGTTCTCCGGTCTTTCGGGCGGGGGCCCTGACATTCACTTGTCCAAAGGATGACGGAAAAGATGGGCAGGAAATGGGCGGGGGCGGGGTGTTTCCTTGTGCAACGGTTGCCGGGGGCTGCGGGAATCGGGCCGTTTCTGGGTTCACTGTTGATCGTCCAGCGCGAATCCGCCCTGGCGGCGGTGGCTTGAGCGGGGCGGGTGGGCCGTGCGAAGAGAGGGGCGAAGCGGGAGGGAACCATGGCAAATCATCTCTTTGACGCGCTGTTCGCGCCGCTGGCGGGGCGGGGGGGCGATCTGCTGATCCTGCCCGACGGGCGGCGGCTGTCCGGTGATACGGTTCTGCGGCAGGTGGCGCGGATGGCGGGGGCGCTGCGGGGACTTGGCGTGGTAAAGGGTGACCGGATCGCGGTGCAGGTGGGCAAATCGCCCGAGGCGCTGGCCTGTTACGGGGCGGCGGTGGCGCTGGGCGCGGTCTTTCTGCCGCTGAACACGGCCTATACAGCAGAGGAGATCGGGTATTTCCTCGGCGATGCGACGCCGAAGGTTTTTGTCTGCGACGGAGCGAAGGCGGCGGTGCTGGCCCCGGTTGCGGCGCGGTCGGGCGCGCGGCTGGTGGTCCTGAATGCCGATGGGTCAGGGGAACTGGCCGATCTGGCGGCGGGCGCTGCAGAGATCGCCGTGGCGGAAGCCTGCGGGCCGGAAGATCTGGCGGCGATCCTGTATACGTCGGGGACGACGGGGCGGTCGAAGGGCGCGATGCTGACGCATCGCAACCTGCTGTCCAATGCCGAGGTTCTGGTGCGGGAGTGGCGGTTCACCGCAGAGGATGTGCTGCTGCATGCGCTGCCGATCTTTCACACCCATGGGCTGTTCGTGGCGTCCAACGTGGCGCTTTTGTCAGGGGCTGCGATGATCTGGCTGCCGGGGTTCGAGGCCGGGGCGGTGCTGCGGCTGCTGCCGCAGGCGACGGTGATGATGGGGGTGCCGACCTTCTACACGCGGCTGCTGGAGGAACCGGGGCTGACGCGCGATCTGGTGGGGCATATGCGGCTGTTCGTGTCGGGTTCCGCGCCGCTTCTGGCCGAGACGCATGAGGCTTGGGCGGGGCGCACAGGGCATCGCATTCTGGAACGCTATGGGATGACCGAGACGAACATGAACACGTCGAACCCCTATGCGGGCGAACGGCGGGCAGGGACCGTGGGCTTTCCTTTGCCGGGGGTGGAGGTGCGGATCGTGGCCGAGGGGCGCGCTGTCGGCCCGGAAGAGGTGGGGATGATCGAGGTGCGGGGGCCCAATGTCTTTGTGGGCTATTGGCAGATGCCCGAGAAAACGCGCGAGGAGTTGCGGGCGGATGGGTGGTTCATCACCGGCGATCTGGGGAAGCGGGATGCCGACGGATATGTCCATATCGTGGGGCGGGCGAAGGATCTGGTGATCACCGGGGGCTACAACGTCTATCCCAAGGAGGTGGAGTTGTTGCTGGACGAAGTGCCGGGGGTGGCGGAGAGCGCGGTGATCGGTGTGCCGCATCCGGATTTCGGCGAGGCGGTCTTTGCCGTGCTGGTGCCGCAGAAGGGCGCAGCACTGGAGCCGGGGGCGGCGCTTGCGGCTGTCGCGGACCGTCTGGCGCGGTTCAAGCAACCCAAGGCAGCGGTGGTGGTGGAGAGCCTGCCGCGCAACACGATGGGGAAGGTGCAGAAGAACCTGCTGCGCGAGGCTTACAAAGGCTGGTTTGCCTGAGGGAGCGATTTCTGCCCGCAGAAATCGGCGGGACGGTGCCCTATGGGGATTGCCTTTCGTCAGGACAGGCTGTCCTGGTCTGGGCCGAGTTCGGTTTCAAGAAAGCGTTCGAAGGCGTCGAGGTCGACCGGATCGAACTGCCCGAAGCCCTGCATCCAGACCGATGCGGCGCGAAGTGCATCGGGTTCCAGCTTGCACCACTTCACGCGCCCGCGCTTTTCCTGCGTGATCAGGCCCGCCTCGGCCAGCACGGCGAGGTGCTTGGATATGGCCGCCAGCGACATTGCGAAGGGATGCGCCACGTCGGTGACGGCCATGTCGTCTTCGAGGAGCATGGTCAGGATCGCGCGGCGCGTGGGATCGGCCAGCGCGGCGAAGACGGTGTCGAGCGGATCGGGCGCGGGCGCTGTCATGCGGGCATGTTTGCGGGGCCGCGCGCCAATCGTCAACCATCCGGTTGAATATGCTGCAATGCCGCAGTGGTGAGGCACGCCCCGATGCGGCAGGGTGGCGCATCGGGGATTTTCATTCAAATTCATCGCCTTAGAGTGGGCCCTGCGGGGGATTTCGCGGCTTGACTTGGGGCGGCACGCTCCGTAGGTTCCGCCCGACTGTTCTGGGGGCGCCCCGTCATGGCTGAAGAACCCGATCGCGCGCGACTTGCGGCGCTGGAGGAGAAGCTGGCCAAGGCGAAAAGCGCGGTCGAAGGGCCGCGCAAGAGCCATCAGGAAGAGCACTATTCTCAGGCGCAGCTTGCCTGGCGGATGGTGATCGAGCTTGTGGCCGGTCTTGGGATCGGCTTCGGCATCGGATACGGGCTGGATACCCTGCTGGGGACCATGCCGCTGTTTCTGGTGCTGTTCATACTGGCTGGCTTTGCGGCGGGGATCAAAACCATGCTGCGGTCGGCGAGGGAAGTGCAGGAACGGAAGGCGGCGCAGGCCGCCGAGCAAGGGGAAGACTGACGTGGCAGGCGAGGCACACAGCGAAGGCGGTCTGGTGTTCCATCCGATGGACCAGTTCATCGTGAAGCCGCTGTTCGGACAGGGGCCGGTGGAATGGTACACCCCCACCAACGTGACGCTTTGGATGGCTTTGGCCGTGCTGTGCATCATCGCCCTCTTCGTGCTTGGCACGCGGGGCCGCGCAGTGATCCCGTCGCGCGTGCAGTCGGTGGCGGAACTGGCCTATGGCTTCATCTACAAGATGGTCGAGGACATCTGCGGCCATGACGGGGTGAAATACTTCCCGAAGATCTTCACGCTCTTTGTGTTCATCATCTTCACCAACTACCTCGGGCTGATCCCGATGTCCTTTACGCCTACCTCGCATATCGCGGTGACGGCGGTTCTGGGCTTTGGCGTGTTCTTCGCAGTGACGCTGCTGGGCTTTTACAAGCACGGCACGCATTTCCTCGGCCTGTTCTGGATGTCGGATGCGCCGCTGATCCTGCGCCCGATCATCGCGATCATCGAGGTGATCTCGTACTTCGTTCGCCCGGTGAGCCATTCGATCCGTCTTGCGGGCAACATCATGGCCGGACACGCCGTGATCAAGGTTTTCGCGGGCTTTGCGGCGATCGCCGCCATCTCGCCGGTGTCGATCTTTGCGATCGTCGCCATCTACGGGCTGGAGGTGCTTGTCTCCTTCATTCAGGCCTACGTCTTCACCATCCTGACCTGCGTCTATCTGAGGGATGCCCTGCATCCGGGCCACTGACGCGGTCAAATCAAACTCAAGCATTCCATCGTAAGGAGAAAATCATGGAAGGCGATATCGCAAGCATGGGTCAGTTCATCGGTGCCGGCCTCGCCGCCATCGGTTCGGGCGCTGCCGCCATCGGCGTGGGCCATGTGGCCGGCAACTTCCTCGCGGGTGCCCTGCGCAACCCGTCGGCGGCCGGTTCGCAGACTGCGACCCTCTTCATCGGTCTGGCCTTCGCAGAAGCTCTGGGGATCTTCGCGTTCCTCGTCGCGCTTCTGCTGATGTTCGCCGTCTGATCCCGCTTCGAATCCTTACGTGAGGGGGGCGCGCCGGGGGACCGGCGCCCCTTCGAAGTTCAAAGGGTCCGACGGAGGACAAGATGGCAACTGAATCTACTGCCGCCGCGGTGAGTTCCTGCGTCAATGACGCGGGCAGCGCGATCGGCATGCCGCAGCTCTGCGTCGAGTGGATGCCGAACCAGATCTTCTGGTTGGTCGTCGCGCTGGCCGTGATCTATTTCGTGCTGTCGCGCATCGCGCTGCCCCGGATCGGGAGCGTGCTGGCCGAACGCAAGGGCACGATCACGAATGACCTGACGGCTGCCGAGGAACTGAAGGCCAAGGCTGTTGAGGCTGAGAAGGCCTATCAGGATGCGCTTGCACGGGCGCGCAGCGAAGCGGCGCGGATCGTCGCCGAGGCGCGGGCCGAGATCCAAAAGGATCTGGATGCGGCAACGGCCAAGGCCGATGCGGAGATCGCGGCAAAGGCTGCGGAATCCGAAGGCCGGATCAACGAGATCCGTGCCGGTGCGCTGGAGGCCGTGACGGAAGTGGCGAAGGACACCGCGAAGGAACTGGTCGCGGCGCTGGGTGGCAAAGCGGATGCCCGCTCTGTCACGGCGGCGGTAACCGCGCGGCTGAAGGGGTGATGGCGATGAGAACGCTTACGGCTATTCTGGCGCTGTCGGCCACGCCCGCCCTTGCGGCGGGGGACAAGCCCTTCTTCTCGCTGGCCAACACCGATTTCGTGGTGTCGATCGGCTTTCTGGTCTTTATCGGCGTCCTGCTGAAGTACAAGGTGCCGGCGCTGATCGCCCGTCTGCTGGACGGACGTGCGGCGCAGATCAAGGCAGAGTTGGACGAGGCGCGCAGCCTGCGCGACGAAGCCAAGGCATTGCTGGCCTCCTATGAGAAGAAGCAGAAGGACGTGCAGGAGCAATCCGAGCGCATCGTCGCTTCGGCCAAGGAAGAGGCGATGGCGGCGGCAGCGCAGGCCAAGGCCGATCTGAAGGCGTCGATTGCCCGGCGTGTCGCGGCAGCCGAGGATCAGATCGCGTCCGCGGAGGCATCGGCCATCCGCGAGGTGCGGGAGAAGGCGATTGCCGTGGCTGTGGCGGCTGCGGGCGATGTGCTGGCCAAGCAGATGACTGCGGAGGGGGCGGCTGCCTCCATCGACGCGGCCATCAGCCAGGTGGAAGCCAAGCTGCACTGACACCCTGTGGTGATGAAGATGCGAGGAACCCGGCCCCTGAGGCCGGGTTTTTCCATTACGGGGTCAGCGGGCGGTTTCGTGATCCAGCCTTTGGCGCGCCACCGCTTCGTTCCGGGCGGCGCGGCCCTGTTCGAGAAGGGCGGCTTCGACAAAGCCGAGATGAGCCTCGACCGCGGCGCGGGCGGCGGCGGGGTCGCGCGACTGGATCGCGGCGTTTATGGCGCGGTGCTGATCAAGCAGCGCCTCGCGCGTGGTGCGCACGCGGAACATCATTTGGCGATTGTAGAAGACGCCCTGCCGGAGCAGATCGAACATCGAGCGCATCATGTGCAGCATGACGGTGTTATGGCTGGCCTCGATGATCGCCATGTGGAATTGCGCATCCAGCGCAGCCTCGTCGGTGGGATCACGCTTTTGATGGGCGGCTTCCATCCGGTTGAAGATGGTGGCGATGACCTGAAGGTCGGTGTCCGAGGCGAGGCGTGCGGCGCGTTCGGCGGCGAGGGATTCCAGGTCGCGGCGGAAGGCGATGTAGTCGAAGACGGCCTCGTCATGGCGGGAGAAGAGGTCCACCAACGCTGGCGCGAAGGCGGAGCCCATCACGTCGGCCACATAGACCCCGGCATTGGGGCGGGTGGTCAGGAGGCCGCGCTCCTGCAGATCGGCCAGCGCCTCGCGCAATGAGGGGCGTGAGACATCCATGCGTTCGGACAGCTCACGCTCGGACGGGAGGCGTTCGCCGGGGCGAAGGATGCCGCGCAGGATCAGCAGTTCGATCTGTCGGATGATCCCTTGGGAAAGCCTTTCGGGCTGCACCTTCTGGAACGGCATGATCCCCCCGAGGTTACTGGTCTGAATTTATGACCACGGGCGGAGGGGGGCAACAGGAAAGGGGCCGGACCCTGCGGCCCGGCCCCTGTGGCTGGTCTGGTGCGACGATCAGGTCGTCGGGCGGATGATGATCTCCACCCGGCGGTTGGCCGCGCGGCCTTCGGGCGTGAGGTTCGAGGCGATCGGTTGATCCTCGCCCCGGCCGAAGGCGGCGATGCGGCCATTGGGCACGCCGCTTTCGCGCAGCACATTGGCGACCGAAACGGCGCGGCGCTGGGACAGGTCCTGATTGTAGCTGGCTGAGCCGGTGTTGTCGGTGTGGCCGACGATCTGGATCTGGCTATTGGGGTAGCGGAGCAGGTTCTGCGCCACGGCCTTGATGTCGCGCGTGAGGTCGGGGCGAAGGGCGGCGCTGTCGACGGAGAAGAGCACGTCCTGCGGCATGTTCACGACGAGGTAGTCACCCATATTGGTAACGTTGAACTGGCCGTTGATGCTGCGCAACTCGGCGGCTTGCGCGTCGAGCGTGGCACCGATGGCGCCGCCGACGATGGCGCCGATGCCCGCGCCGACGGCTGTTTTGAGCAGGCGGTCATCGCTGCTTTGCGAGCCGAGGAGGCCGCCCGCCATCGCCCCGATCAGCGCGCCGGACTGCGCGCGGGGGCCGTTCGACGCAGGTTGCGCGGCGTAGGGGTCGGCATAGGGATCGGCGGGGACGCAGGCCGTGAGGGCAAGGATGCCGAGCGTGGAAAGGATCAGGGGGGTCTTGAAAGTCATTGCTGCCGCCTCGAATGTGGTCGGCCCTTTGATACGGGCCCTGCCTTTCCTTATACCAGCGCCGCTGCGGGCTGGATAGGATCGGCCCCGGCGCGGCAACAATCCGCGCATCACATTCCGGTGCGGGCGGATTCCCAAGCGAGGATCGCGCGCTTGACCGGCAGGCCCCAGTGATAGCCGCCAAGGCTGCCGTCGCGTCGCAGGGCGCGGTGGCAGGGGATGAGGAAGCTGATCGGGTTGCGGCCCACGGCTGTGCCGACGGCGCGGACGGCCTTGGGGTTGCCGATGGTGCCCGCGATTTCGCTGTAGGTCGTCACATGGCCGGAGGGGATGCGCAGGAGCGCCTCCCAGACTTTGATCTGGAAGGGCGCGCCGATGAGGTGAAGGGGTGTCTGGCCCTGCCCGTCGGTGCCGAAGGCGGCAAGCACCGAGGGGCGCAGCATCATCGGGTCTTCGACGAAATCGGCCTTGGGCCAGCGGCGGATGAGGTCTTCGAAGGCGACGTCCTCGCCCATCTCGGCGGCGAAGCCCATGCCGCAGAGGCCCTTGTCGGTGCCCATGACGATGGCGGGGCCGAAGGGGCTGTCGAACCAGCCATGGTGGATGGTCAGACCTTCGCCCGCGCGGGCATAGTCGCCGGGGGTCATGGCTTCCCATGTGAGGAAGAGGTCATGCAGGCGGCCCGTGCCGGAAAGGCCGGTGGAGAGCGCGGTTTCCAGCGTGGTGAAGCGGTCGGCCAGCATCCGCCGCGCGTGGTCGAGCGTGAGGTATTGCTGATACCGCTTGGGCGAGATGCCGACCCATTGCGAAAAGATGCGCTGGAAATGCGCAGGCGACATGTCCATCCGGCGGGCGAGATCGTCGAGGGTCAGGGCGGGGCCGCCTTCGTCGATCACCTTCAGGGCGCGGGCGATGACGGCGTAATGGTAGGATGGGGATTGGTCGGTCATGGGGCATCTCCTTGGTCGCCAATCTATGGGCACGGACGGCCACAGGCGACCCGGATTCTGCGCATCCCGCCTTGCCCGGTTGGGCCGCGTCGCATAAGGCAGGGGTCATGGCCAAACAGCTTTCCTATGCCCCGATGAAGGAGATCTTCACCCGCTTCCACGCGCTGGAGGCGGAGCCGAAGGGGGAGTTGGAGCATGTGAATTCCTTCACCTTGCTGGTGGCGGTCGCGCTGTCGGCGCAGGCGACCGATGTGGGGGTGAACCGCGCGACGCGCGGGCTGTTCGCGGTGGCGGATACGCCGGAGAAGATGCTCGCCTTGGGTGAGGACGGGCTGATCGATCACATCAAGACGATTGGGCTTTTTCGCAACAAGGCGAAGAACGTCATCAAGCTGTGCCGCATCCTGATCGAGGAGTTCGGCGGTGAGGTGCCGTCGTCCCGCGCGGCCTTGCAGTCGCTGCCGGGAGTGGGGCGCAAGACGGCGAATGTGGTTCTGAACATGTGGTTCCGCCAGCCTGCGCAGGCTGTGGACACCCATATCTTCCGCGTGGGCAACCGCACCGGCATTGCGCCGGGGAAGGACGAGGCGGCGGTGGAGCGGGCCATCGAGGACAACGTCCCCGCCGAATTCCAGCAGCACTCGCATCACTGGCTGATCCTGCATGGCCGGTATATTTGCGTGGCGCGCAAACCCAAATGCGGCATCTGCCCGATCCGCGACCTTTGCCAGTATGAGGAAAAGACCGAATGAAGACTTATGATGTCGTGGGCATCGGCAATGCCATCGTCGATGTGTTCAATCAGGCCGATGACAGTTTCATCGAGATGATGGGCATCGAGAAAGGCATCATGCAGCTGGTGGAGCGGGAGCGGGGGGAACTGCTGTACGCGGCCATGAAGGAGCGGGTGCAGGCGCCGGGCGGTTCGGTGGCGAACACCATCGCGGGGCTGGGGAACCTCGGGCTGCGGACGGCCTTCATCGGGCGGGTGCATGACGATGCGCTGGGGCGGTTCTACGCGAAGTCGATGGCAGACAGCGGGACGGCCTTCCCCAACCCGCCAGTGACCGGGGGCGAATTGCCGACGTCGCGGTCGATGATCTTTGTCTCGCCGGATGGTGAGCGGTCGATGAACACATACCTTGGCATTTCTTCGGAACTGGGGCCGGAGGATGTGTCGGATGACGTAGCGGGGGCGGCGGTTCTGCTGTTCCTTGAGGGCTATCTTTACGACAAGCCGAAGGGGAAGCAGGCCTTTGAACGCGCGGCGAAGCTGTGCCGGAACGCGGGCGGCAAGGCGGGGATCGCGCTGTCGGACCCGTTCTGCGTGGATCGGCATCGGGATGATTTCCGGCGGCTGGTGAAGGAACTCGACTACGTGATCGGGAATGAACACGAGTGGTCGTCGCTCTATCAGACCGACCTGTCGGCGGCGCTGGAACAGGCGGCGGCGGATGCGGGCGTGGTGGTCTGCACGCGGTCGGGGGATGAGGTGATCCTTGTCCGTGGCGATGAGACCGTGACCGTGCCGGTGCGGCGCGTGGTGCCGGTGGATGCGACGGGCGCGGGCGACCAGTTCGCGGCGGGGTTCCTGTATGGGTTGGCCACAGGGCAACCGCTGGCTGTGGCGGGGCGGATGGGCTGTGTCGCGGCGGCGGAGGTCATCAGCCATTTCGGCGCGCGTCCGGAAACGGATCTGAAGGCGCTGTTCCGCAAGGAAGGGCTGATCTGAGGATCAGCCCCCCTTTTCTGAATCAGGCCGAGCGGCTGGTCGTCATCGGGCGCGACAGAAGGACCAGCGCGGTGGCGATAAGGGCCGTCGCATAGGCGGCGGGCAGGAGGATCGCGAAGACCTCGGTCCCGCTGCGGGCCAGCGCCTTGCTCACGCCAATGGCAAGGGCGAGGAGCCAGCTTGCCGCAGAAACCCCGCCAATCAGCGCGAAGCGCAGTTTCAACCCGGTGGGGAAAGCCGCGATGGAGCGGCCGATACGCCTTTCGAGCATCGGCATGGCCACGGCCCCGATCAGCACAGCGTTGAGGGTGAGGAGGCCCACCGTGCCAAGCTTGGCGATGAGCTTGGGCGTGAAGGATGCAAGGTCGAAGCCCGTTCGGATGTAGAGCAGGCCCAGCCCCGTGATCCACATCAGGCCGAGTGCCGCCCAGACGAAGCCATGGGTGCGGTGGAGGGTGGCCATCATGTCGCGTGTCAGGGGGGTGCGCAGGCGGTTGAGGATGTAGAGATCGGCCATGATCGACGCGCCGAGGCCAAGGCAGACGGCGAGAAGGTGCGAAAAGCGGAGCGTGTCCGTGACGAGCAGCATGTCCATGCGATGCGGTTCCTTGTGTGGGTCCGGTCGTTTTTCGACCTGTCGTCCGCCACGGGTTCGGGCGGATCGTGCCATTGACACTCAGCCGCAAAGGCGGGGCTGCCAAGCCCGCCCCCGGCGGAGGTTTGCCGGACAGTGCAGGGGGGCAGGCGGGTCTTTGCCGTAAAGGATTTGTTTACGTAAATTACGTAATTCTTGCGCCTGCGTTTATGCGGCGGTGCAGCGGCCGTGGCGGTTGGGCGTGCGTTTGATGGTGTTTCCGCCTATCAGGGCGGGGATTTTCGCCTGCAGCGGCGGTGCTATCCGCGCCCGGGTGAGGCGCGCGGGGCCTGCCCCTTGCGGAGCGGGCCCCCAATGCAGGGCCGACTCAGTCGCCAAGCTTGGCGTGCACCTCGTCGAGGTCGACGGCGCCCTTGGGCATCTTGTTCGATGGATCGTCGAAATCGTAGCGGAAGAGTTGGAAGTCCTTCTTGTAGATCTCCCACATCAGATGGCGGGAGAGATCGTCGAAATAATCCTCCACGGGATGTAGGCGCTTGGGTCCGTGACCTTCGCTTTCGTTGAATTTCGGGATGGTCTTCAGGTTCACCTTGTGGGGCGTCGTGATGTTGTCGAGGACGGTCTGCATCCCGTCATCGAATTTCTCGGTGAAGAAGATGTGATCGTAGCGCCCGCCATTCACGATGAAGGTGGAGATGTGGCCCGACATGGACGACCAGTGGATGTCGGGGTCCATCGGTTTGCGGAAGCGGATGGTGTCGCGCACGAAGAGGAGGAAGCGGCGGAAGCTGGCGATCTGATCGAACTCGTCCTTGCCGTCATCGCCGCCGACCTGCACGCCGTACTTCTGCACCAGCATGGGGACGAGGTTGCCGCGATAGCGTTTGCCGTTGCGCTGGATGCCGCAGATCTTGTCGAAGAAGGAGGACAGGACGCGGGTATAGGGGTTGCGGACGCAGGTGAAGGCATAGGCCTTATGGCCTTTGACCACCGTCTCGATCCGAGGCTGGCTTGGTTCCAGCGCCCATTTGTGCAGGCCCTCGGTGGCGTCGTGGATGTCACCATCAAAGAAGCTACCGTGGTCGGAATAGAACATGATCTGGCCGATGGACGAGCAGGCGCATTTCGGCACCACCCGATAGACCACGCTTTCGCTTTCCGTCATCCAGGTTCCGGGGAAACCCATTTATGCACTGCCTCCGATCGCCGGGTCATCTGACGCGCCCGTGCCTGCACCAAAATCTGCACACGCATAGCATGTGACCCTTGCCGATGGGCGACAAAAAAGCAAAGAAAGCATGCCTGTTCAATCACCGTTGACGTCTTTTGTGCAAGACGTGACACTAAACGCACCCTAGCTGTTCGGGTTCCATGGCAAAGATCGCCTACATCCTGTTGTGTCACAAGGACCCCGAAGGGATCGTCGCGCAGGCGGAGCGCCTGACGGCTGCGGGGGATTTCGTGTCGATCCATTTTGATGCCCGCGCCCCGCGCGAGGCGTTCGATCGCATCCAATCCGCCTTGAAGGGGAACGCGTCCGTCACCTTTGCCCGCAAGCGGATCAAGTGCGGCTGGGGCGAGTGGAGCCTTGTGGAGGCCACGATCCTTGCCACGCAGGCGGCGGTTGAGGCGTTTCCCTATGCGACGCATTTCTACATGCTGTCGGGGGACTGCATGCCGATCAAATCGGCGGAATATGCCCATGCCTTTCTGGACCGAGAAGAGATCGACTATATCGAAAGCTTCGATTTCTTCACCTCGGACTGGATCAAGACCGGGATCAAGGATGAGCGACTGATCTATCGGCACTGGTTCAACGAACGCACGCAGAAACGGCTGTTCTACGGATCGATGCAGGTGCAGCAGAAGCTGGGGCTGGCGCGGCAGGTGCCTGCCGATCTGCAGATCATGATCGGCAGCCAGTGGTGGTGCCTGCGGCGGCGCACGGTCGAGGCGGTGCTGGACTTCTGCGACAAGCGGAAGGACGTGATGCGCTTCTTCCGGACGACATGGATCCCCGACGAGACCTTTTTCCAGACGCTGGTGCGCCATCTGGTGCCCGAGGCCGAGATCCGGTCGCGGACGCTGACCTTCCTGATGTTCACCGATTACGGGATGCCGGTGACCTTTTACAACGACCATTACGACCTGCTGCTGAGTCAGGATTACCTCTTCGCGCGCAAGGTTTCGGTGGATGCGAAGGACCTGAAGGAGCGGTTGGGGAAGCTGTATGCCACGCGCGGGGTGAAGTTCACCATATCGAACGAGGGGCGGAGCCTGTTCCGGTTCCTGACGGGGCGCGGGCGCGTGGGGCGACGCTTTGCGCCACGCTTCTGGGAGCGGGAAAGCAGTCTGGGCCGAGAGCGGACGCTGATGATGGTGACCTGCAAGAAGTGGCATGTCGCCAAGCGGATGGTGGAGCGGGTGCGGGATGTCACCAACCTGCCCGCGATCGACTATCTGTTCAACGAGGGGGCGACGCCGTTGCCCGATCTGGGCGGCATCCAGACCACGCTGGAAAAGCGGACGCGGCATCGGCGGGCGCTGGTGCGGATGCTGTTCGACTATTGGCAGACGGATCGGCTGTTGTTCTGCATCGATCCGGCCAATGTGGACCTGATGCAGGATTTCTATAACGACAAGGCGGCGGTGCGCCTGTTGGAGATCGACTGCGACTTTACCGATGACTACCTGATCGGCCATGCGCGGCGGGTCGGGCTGGCGGGGGACCGCACGCCGAAGGAGACGATCGACCGCCTTCTGCCCACGATCCGCTATGATGTGAAGTTCGAGAGCGACCGGATAAAGGACGCGAACTTCCCCGGCTTCTATCGCATCCGGCAAAGTTCAAGCGTGGATGAAAACACGCTGCCTCTGGCGGAATTCCTTGATATTCCGGTGGAAAAGGCGCGAGAGATCGCCGGGACCGGACATCTTTTCGTGGATTGAGAGACATGGCCCATACCTATGACCCGACCAACATCTTCGCCCGCATCCTGCGCGGCGAGATTCCGAACAAGACGGTGATCGAGACGGATCACACGCTGGCCTTCCATGACATCAATCCGCAGGCGCCGCATCATGTGCTGGTGATCCCGAAGGGGGCCTATGTCACCTTCGACCATTTCTGCGCGGAAGCGAGCGATGCCGAGATCGTGGATTTCCACCGCACGGCGGCGAGCGTCTGCGCCATGCTGGGGGTGAGCCTTGGCGATGGCGGGGCGGGGTATCGCGGGATTACCAATGCGGGGGGGCATGGCGGGCAGGAAGTGCCGCATTACCACCTGCATATCGTGGGCGGTGCGCCCTTGGGGCGGATGCTGCCGCGCGACTGAAGCCGCAGGGATCGGGTCGCCAATGGGTGACCCGAGGGGCAGGATGGGGGCCTTCTGAGGGAGGGTCCCTATGCTGCGATTTGTTCCGATACCGACGGACACGGTCCGCGCCTATCAGGCGGGGGGTGTTGATTCCTATGGGCTTTTGCCGGAGCGGCAGGTTTCGGACGGGGGTGGAAACCCCTGCCGCCATTGCCTGCGGATGATCCCCGAGGGGGCGGGGATGCTGGTGCTGGCGCATCGGCCTTTCGGGGCGCTGCAGCCCTATGCGGAGACGGGGCCGATCTTCCTGTGCGCCGAGGCCTGCGAGGCGGGGGGAGGGGCGGATGTGCCTGAAATCCTTGCCTCTTCCGATTACATCGTCCGGGGATACGGGGCGGATGAGCGGATCGTCTATGGCACGGGGGGCGTGGTTGCGACGGCGCGGCTGCCGGCGCGGGCGGAGGAGGTTCTGGGGATGCCGGGGGTGGATTTCGTCCATGTCCGGTCGGCGCGGAACAACTGTTTTCAGCTGCGGATCGAGCGGGCGTGAATTCCCGCTTTGGGGATTTTCTTGGCGCATCGGCTGTGCCCTGTTTTGTGCCGCATTCTGTGCAGCAAACTGTGGGCACGCGGCGCGCGGCTGGGAAGGGGTTTCTTCATCCCGTCGCATGGCCCCCCCTCTCCCCGGCCCTCTCCCCCCTGTCGGGGGAGAGGGAGGGGGAAGATAGGGATGGGGCGGTGCGGGATGGGGGCCTTGCAGATGAGTATTTGGGCCAAGATGAAGGGGCAGGGTCAGGCAAGGGGGGAGGGGTTGGCCGCGTCCCATGCCTTGAGCCAGCGTTTGGGGGCGGCCTCGCGCCAATGGCGGATGAGGCGTGGGCGAGCCCAGTCAGGGTCGATCCGCCCGGCGCGGACGAGGATGAGGGCATGGGGCGCGTAATGGGGGTGGAGGAAGAAGGTGTCGGGATCGGCCTGCATCAGCATCTCGCGTTCGTCACGCCCGGCCTTGAAGACGGCGGCGTCTTCGTAGGGGGACCAGAAGCACCAGAGCTTGCCATGCGCCTTGAGCGCCTCATGCCCCCAAGGGGTGGCGAGGGTGACTTCGGGAAGGTTCAGGCCAAGGGCGAAGGCGCGGAGGTCGGGCCATGTGTGGATCATGGGGTGCCGCCTGCGCCTTGGTCCAGAGCGGCGATGTATTCGGCGATGCGGCGGGCGCGGACGGAGGGGGATTTGGCGGTGGTAAGGCGGAAGGCGAGCGCGGCGCGGGCTTTGGGTTGCAGGGCCGCGAAGGCGGATTGGGCGGCGGGCGAGGCGTCCGCGAGGGCGGTGAGGAAATCGTCGGGGATGTCAGCCGGTTTTTCGGCGGCATAGGCGGCGGCCCAGCGACCATCGGCTTGGGCGCGGGCAACCTCGGCGAGGCCCGGGTCCGCCATCCAGCCGCCTGCGATGAGCCGTTCCGCCGTGGCGCGGGCTTTGGGCGACCACGGGCTGCCGGGGCGGCGGGGCGTGAAGCGGTGCAGCATGTGGTTGGGGCCGTCGGGTTTCTTCTGGGCATCGACCCAGCCCCAGACCAGCGCCTCTTCCACCGCCTGTTCCCAATCGATGGAGGCGGTGCCGCTGGCCTTTTTGGCGATGCGGAGCCAGACGTCGCGCGCCTTGTCATGGCGCATGGAGAGCCAGAAGTTCCATTCCTCGGCTGTCGCGAAGGTGAGAGGGGCAGGGGGAGGCGCGGTCAATGCGCCGCCGCCCATGTGCGGCCCTGACCCGCCTCGACGATCAGGGGGACCTTGAAATGGACGGCGGGATGGGCGGCGGCCTCCATCACCTCTTTCGCGCGGGCGGCGAGGGTGGGGGCGGCGTCTTCGTCCACTTCGAACAGCAGTTCGTCATGAACTTGCAGGAGCATCCGGGCGGGCAGGTCGGCAATGGCGGCAGGCATGCGGATCATGGCGCGGCGGATCACATCGGCGGCGGTGCCTTGGATCGGGGCGTTGATCGCGGCGCGTTTGGCGAAGCCTGCGGTCGGGCCCTTGGCGTTGATTTCGGGGGTGTGGATCTTGCGCCCGAAGAGGGTGGTGACGAAGCCGCGCGCCTGTGCCTCTTTCACCGTGGCGTCCATATAGCCCTTGATGCCGGGGAAGCGCTGGAAATAGCGGTCGATGAAACCCTGCGCCTCGGCCCGCGGGATGCGGAGGTTGCGCGCGAGGCCGAAGCCCGAGATGCCGTAGATGACGCCGAAATTGATCGCCTTGGCCTGACGGCGGATGTCGGAGGTCATCTGGTCGAGGGGGACGTTGAACATCTCGGACGCGGTGAGGGCGTGGATGTCGAGCCCGTCGCGGAAGGCCTGCTGGAGTTCGGGAATATCGGCGATATGGGCGAGGATGCGCAACTCGATCTGAGAGTAGTCGAGCGAGACGAGAAGGCGGCCCTTGGGGGCGACGAAAGCCTCGCGGATGCGGCGGCCTTCTTCCGTGCGGACGGGGATGTTCTGGAGGTTGGGGTCGGTGGAGGAGAGGCGGCCCGTGACGGCCCCGGTGATGGAATAGGAGGTGTGGACGCGGCCTGTGTCGGGGTGGATGTGGTCTTGCAGCGCGTCGGTATAGGTGGATTTGAGCTTCGCGATCTGGCGCCAGTCGAGGACGAGGGCCGCGAGGCGGGCGGCCTGCGGGTGGCTGTCTTCCAGCGTGGTGATGTCTTCGAGGATGTCGGCCCCGGTGGCATAGGCCCCGGTCTTGCCCTTTTCACCCCCCGGCACCTGCAGCCTGTCAAAGAGGATCTCGCCCAGTTGTTTGGGGGAACCGACGTTGAAGGGTTCGCCGGCGATCTCTTGAATCTCCGCCTCCAGCCCCGCCATCTTTTGCGCGAAGGCGTTGGACATGCGCGAGAGGGTGTCGCGGTCGACCTGAATGCCCGCCATTTCCATTTCGGCCAGAACGGGGACGAGGGGGCGTTCAAGCGTTTCGTAGACGGTGGTGACCTGGCCGCGGTGCAGTTGGGGTTTCAGGTGCTGCCAGAGGCGCAAGGTGATGTCGGCGTCTTCGGCGGCATATTTCACGGCGTCGGGGATGGCGACGCGGTCGAAGGTGATGGCGGATTTGCCCGTGCCGAGGAGGGATTTGATCGGGATCGGGACATGGCCGAGATGGGTTTCGGAGAGCGCGTCCATCCCGTGGGAGTTGAGGCCCGCATGGAGGGCGGAGGACATGAGCATCGTGTCGTCAAAGGGGGTGATGCGGATGCCGTGGCGGGCGAAGATTTTCCAGTCATATTTCATGTTCTGGCCGATCTTGAGGATCGAGGGGTCTTCCAGAATGGGTTTGAGGGCGGCGAGCACGGTGTCGATGGGCAGTTGGCCGGGGGCGAGTTGCGAGGTGCCGAAAAGGTCATCCGTGCCGGAGCGGTGGGTGAGCGGGATATAGGCCGCCTGTCCGGCGGTGACGGAGAGGGAGATGCCCACAAGTTCGGCCCGCATTTCATCGAGCGAGGTGGTTTCGGTGTCGACGGCGACGGTGCCGTGGTCGCGGATCGTGGCGACCCACGCGTGAAGGGCGTCTTCGGTGGTGACGGATTGGTAGGCGGCGTGGTCGAAGGGGAGGCGGTCGGGGGTGGGCGCGTTGGCGTGGTTGACCTCGGTTCCCTTGCCTTCGGGCAGGGGGGCGGGGGGCGCGATTTTCAGGCTGTCGGCGACGCGGCGGGTGAGGGTGCGGAATTCCATGCGGTTGAGGAATTCCATGATCGTGTCGGGCTCGGGGGGGCGGACTTCGAGATCGTCTAGAGAGACGTCGAGGGGGGTGTCGGCCTTTAGCTGCACCAGTTGCTTGGAGATGCGGATGAGATCGGCATTGTCGATGAGGGCTTCGCGGCGTTTGGGTTGCTTGATTTCGCCCGCGCGGTCCAGAAGGGTTTCGAGATCGCCATATTCCTGAATGAGGAGGGCGGCGGTCTTGATGCCGATGCCGGGCGCGCCGGGGACGTTATCGACCGAGTCGCCGGAGAGGGCCTGCACATCCACCACGCGATTGGGGGCGACGCCGAATTTCTCGAACACCTCGTCGGGGCCGATGGCGCGGGTCTTCATCGGGTCGAACATCATCACGCCGGGGCCGACGAGCTGCATCAGGTCCTTATCGGAGGAGATGATGGTGACGTCGCCTCCGGCTTCCGTGGCCTGCCGGGCGAGGGTGGCGATGATGTCGTCGGCCTCATACCCTTCGGTTTCGATGCAGGCGATGTTGAAGGCGCGGGTGGC
>JACVZW010000034.1 GCA_014654775.1 Paracoccaceae bacterium
GTCACCCATTCTAAGGCAAGGCGGCATGCGGTGCATACTGTCAAGATAAGGCCACCAGTTCCTCGAAGGCATAGGCCTTGGTCCCGAAACTCCCCGAGAAGTCCCGCCCCAGCCGCGAGGCATGGCCGGTGGCATGCCCGAGTTCATGGAGCGCGGTGCGGTGCCAGTTGATCGGCTCGAAATAGGCCTGCGGAGGGGGAACTTGGACGTAATCCAGCGCCGGGACGTAGAAGGCCCGGTCGCCGCCGATGCGGAAATCGATGCCGTTGGCGCGGATCAGCGCCTCCACCTGCGGCTCGATCATTCCCGGGGGCGGCGGGGGTGCCGCGACTGTGATCTCCTCCGGCAGACCTTCGCATTGGGCGGCGTTGAAGACGGTGAAGCGCTTGAAGAAGGGGATCTGTCCGGGCGCTTCGCCGGTTTCCCGGGCGCGGTGTTTCTCGTCCTCGGGGATTAAGCGGTCGGCATAGACGACGGTGGTGCCGCGCTCGCCCTTGCGGACATTGCAGCCGAGCGCCAGCGCCTGACGGAAGGTCAGCCAGGCTTGCGTCGGATAGCCCTGCTGGACCACCGCGCCCCAGAGGATCAGGCTGTTGATCCCGGAATACGGACGCTGGGTTGCCGCATTCCGCTGCAGGGCGAGCAGCGCCTTGGCCGAGGCCGTGCCCCAAGGCTGGACCCAAGGCAGCCGCCCCGCCTCCAGTTCCGCGATGATCCGGGAGGTGATGTCGTCATAGATGCTGCTGCGGGCGCCGCCGTCGCGGGGTGCGCGGTCCTGTCTGGCCATCAGGGTGATCTCCACGACGGGCGCCGGGGGCCTCTCCCTCGACCCTCAACCCGTCACGGAAATCCCGTCTGCACTCTCCCTCTGAGGGGGCGTTGCGGGGCCCTCCCTGCTCGAAGGGGGTGCGTCGGCAACGCCAGTGCCGACCAGGGGGAAGGCCTTCCCCCACAATCATCTTCGACCCTTCCGTCATTGAAACGGCGCCACTTTCCCCTCATCACGGCCCGGCACCGCCGTCAGCTTCTGCCTTATCGCCAGGGCTCCGGCTCATAGGCGGCCTTGGCCACGACCTTGATGGCATCGCCGCGCGACCGGTATCGGCCGATCATCTCACCCGCCGCAGCATCATCGACCGCCTGAACGCGGTAGAGGGTCAGGCTCTTGTCGCTTGTTGGGCTTGAGCTGGAAGACCCGACCGTTCTTGCGGCAGTAGACGAATTTCGAGCCCTTGATCTGGGTCCAGGGACAATCGGCATAGGAGAGGAGCCGCCGCTCCCGCTCCAACCGCGCCTCGTCCAGACGCCGTTCCTCCTCGGCACGCCTCTCATCGCGCAGCCGCTGGTACTGGCGCTGGTGTAATCCGACAGCCGCCCGATGATAGCGGTCATCTCCGTCCCCGCCTCCTTCTCGGCCCGATAGATCGCGAGGCACTCGGCCTCGAGCTTCGGTTCGGGTGCCCCAAGATACTCCTCCTCGATCATCGATTTCATGCGCTGCTTGAGATCCGTCATCGTCAGGGGCGGTCCAGGCAGGCTGTTGAGGAAGTCGAGCATGTCCTCTTTCGAAATCCAGCACTCGATTGCAGCGCCGAGGATCTTGTCGCGCGGCCCTTCCCACTTCTTCCAGACCGAACTGTCCCGATCGAGCTTCGTGACGATCTCGAGGGCGAGCTTGGCGAGGGACCGCTCCTCCCGCATGTGGCGCAGGGAGGGGCTGCGCACATACTCGGCCAGAAGGCTGTAAACGACTTGGGTTCGCTGGTTCATGAACATGTCTTCCTCCTTGAATGCGCCATAGGTTCAACCACGGGTTCCCCCCGTTCAACGCCTTGATTCAGGAGTTTTCCGCGATGACAGAGCAAGACCCCCCAGAAGACGGCCCGACCCAGCCAAGCGAATTCGAGGCGTTTCGCGAAAGCATGGTCTTCGAAGGGCCGGAATTGACCTTCACCCCCCGTGGGTCGCCCGACCCCAGATTGATGCGCCTTGTCCCTCTTCTCGCACAGCAGGCGGCACGAGAATGCTACGAAGAGGAGCTGCGGCTGGCGCGGGAAAAAAAGGCGCGAAGTTCCCCCCCGGCTGAACGCAGGGCAAAGGCGATCCGCAGTCTGCGCAATGCAACGGCGCGCTGCCGTGGCCACTGACAGGGCACCGGGCTCACCACGAACATACCGTTTTCTACATCTACCGTCATGATGACGGCTTTTCGACGTTCGTGATTGATTTTCGGCGCGATGAGCGTATAGGGGTTTTCGACGCTGGCCCATGATTTGTGGCCATGATCCGCGCACATGAGGCCTTTTCGACGCATGAGACCCGAGAGCCTGACGCCCGCCTTCTTCCAGGATGAGCCCCTTCCCGAAGGGGCCTGCCTCGCAGGTTGGGCCGCGCTGGTCTCCGCCTTCGGCATTCCTGCGCCGGTGCGCAACCCCACCTGCATCTCGGAGCGACATGTGCGCGGCAACGTCCGTGCGGATGGGATCTGGCAGGTCTATGACAAGCGATACCTGCCTGAGGCGACGCTGGAGGGCCATCTCGGCTTTGCCCTGCGGCATGAGAGCATCGACCTCCTGATCCTCAAGCGCGTGTTCGATGCCGTTCCACAACAGGACATCGAAGCGATTGTCCGCGCCACACCGACCGGCGCCTTCTCCCGGCGGCTGTGGTTCTTCTTCGAGACCCTGACGGGACGGAGGCTCGGTCTCGAGGATGCGCCGACCGTCACGGCGGTCCCGGCTCTGGACCCCGCCCAATACTTCACCGGCAAGGAGCGCTTCTCGCAGCGCCACCGCGTACGGGACAATCTGCTTGGCACCGGTGCCCTCTGCCCGGTGATCCGCCGCACAGAGAAGCTCGAGGCGTTGATCGCGCTCGATCTAGCGGAGCGGGCCAAGGAGACCATCGGCAAGACGGGCGGCCATGTCGTGGCGCGTGCGGCGAGTTTCATGCTGCTGGCCGACAGCCGCGCGAGCTTCGAGATCGAAGGCGAGCGCCCGCCCGTCAACCGCCTGGAGCGCTGGGGACGCGCGGTGCTCGAGGCCGGCAAGCGCCCCCTCAATCAGACCGAGATCTACCGCCTGCACCGGATCCTGATCGGCGATGATCGCCTGACCCCGATCGGCTATCGCGATGACGGGGTTTTTCTGGGCGAACGGGACCACAGCAACGCCCCCTTGCCCGAGTTCATCGGCGCGCGACCTGAGGATGTTCCCGACCTCATGACAGCGCTGAACGCCTGCAACAACCGGCTGCGGCTGACGGATGCCGAAGAGGTCGATCCCGTCCTGCAGGCCGCCATCATCGCCTTCGGCTTCGTCTATATCCACCCGCTGGCGGACGGGAACGGTCGCCTGCACCGCTGCCTGATCCATCACGTTCTCGCCGAGCGGAAGTTCACCCCACCCGGGATGGTCTTCCCGGTCTCGTCCGTGATGCTCGACCGCATCGACGATTACCGGGCGGTTCTGCAGGGCCACTCCGCCCCGCTGATGGAGCACATCGCGTGGCGCGAAACGTCCACCGGCAATGTCGAGGTGCTGAACGACACGGCCGATCTCTACCGCTTCTACGACTGCACGGCGGAGGCCGAATTCCTTTACGACTGCGTGCGCAAGACCATCGAGGAGGACCTGCCGCGCGAGATCACCTATCTCAAGCGCCACGATGCAGCGATGCGCGGCATCATGAACCACATCGAGATGCCAGACGCTCTGGCACGGCAGGTGATCCTGTTCGTCACCCAGAATGAAGGGCGTTTCCCGAAGCGCCGGCGCGACCGCGACCCCTTCGTCAAGCTCACCGATGCCGAGATCGCCGCCCTGGAGGAAATCGTGACGACGGCATTCTCGAATTGAATTCAGCCAGCCCCCCCCCACGGTGCCGACGCGGTGATGCGGCACAAGGTGATCCCGCTGCTGGCCGAGTACTTTTTCGAGGACTGGGGCAAGATCGCCGCGGTACTCGGCGATCTCGAAACGCATGACAGGCCCATCGCGGGGGGCTTTCTGAACAGGTCGGTCCTCAAGGCGCCGCCGGGGCTCGACAATGGTGAGGCGATGCCGCGCTTCCGGTGGGACGTGCGCGAAGACGGCTTCGATTACGCGCGGCTTCTAGGCTCATGATCCGCCGCACGCTCCGCGAATGGCAGCGCATCGGCTATGGGGATGACGACACGACCATCCGGACCGCCGAGGCTGATCGGATAGCCGCCGTGGCAGCGCGCTCTAGCTTCGCGGGGCGTGGCGGCGAAGGCGTCCTCGAGCACGGCCGCAAGGGCCTGCGGGCACGCGGTGTAGTCGGCGTGATCGCCGCAGCGGGCTGTCAGCTGGAGATCCTTCCCAAGATCGAAGGTCTTGGAGAACACGACGCCTCCGACGAAGCCCTGCGTCGCCGTCTCATCCACATGCTCGCGGTGGTTCACGATCTGCGCATCGATGCAGGCTTGCTGGCACAGCTCGGATGGCAGAAGGATACCATCCTCGAATTGCTTATCCGCCTGTTCTGCGCCCACCTGATGGAAGCGGTGCGCATGGGTCTACCGCGCCGCTATGTGGACCATGCAGGCGACCTCCCCGCCCTGCGCGGCAGGCTCGACGTCGCCCGGCAGTTTTCGCGCCACGCGGTGGCGCCACAGCGGCTGGCCTGTCAGTACGACGAGCTGTCCTCCGACATCGCGCTCAACCAAGTGATGCGCGCCGCCGTCAGCCGTTTGCAGCGCGTGGCCCGGGCCCCCGACAATCAGCGTATCCTGCGCGAACTGGGCTTCGCCTATGCGGATCTGGCCGAGGTTCCCGTCTCAGCGTTGCGATGGGACGAGATCACTCTGGATCGGACAAACCAACGGTGGCGCGATCTTCTTTCCTTCGCGCGCCTTCTTCTCGGTGATCGGCATCAGCAGACCAGCGCAGGGTCCATGGATGGGTCTGTTGCGTTAGCGTTTCTGGGTCAGGAAATGGCTGGGTTAAGGCCTTCACGCGGCGTCTTGGAACAGGTCGGCAGTGAAGGCGATTTGGTTGGCGACGCCCTTGGTGGCTGCTTCGAACTCTGCCTTTCTGATCGCGCGGAAGGTCTCAATGCCCTTGAGCGTGGCTTTGGCGGAAGCGAGGTCTCGGAAACCGCGCATCGGACGGAGCAGCCGCTTGAGGGCGGCATGATCACTCTCGATGCGATTGTTCAGATGCTTCCGCGTCACGTGACGGATGGCATCCTCCGGCCCCAGACGGTCATTGATCTCGGCGATCACCTTGGCATAGGTCGGTGCCTTGTCGGTGATGATCGTCAGGGGCTGATAGAGCCGCACCGTCTCCCTTGCCTGACGCAAGAACGCTCTGGCAGCCTTGGCATCCCGCCGCGCTGTAAGGCGGAAGTCGATGAGCTGCCCGAATTGGTCGACCGCGCGCCAGAGATAGCACCAGCGGCCGTTCACCCTGATGTAGGTCTCGTCCACGTGCCAAGTCAGGCCGCGCCAGGAGCGATGGCGGCTCAGGGCGCGCTTGCGGATCTCGGGCCCAAACTTGCGCACCCAGCGATAGATCGAGGCCGCATCCACCATGATCCCCCGTTCGGCCAGCATGTCGCGCACGTCTCGGTAGGACAGCGGGTAGCGGCAGTACCAGCGCACCGCCAGTAGGATCACGTCCTTCGGAAACCGGTGCCCCCGGAACGGATCACGACGCGCCATCACACAATCCTCCACAACTTCTCGCCAAAACCACTTGCCCGGGACGCAGCGCTAATGCAACAGACTCGTTTGAACTGTTTGGCATGGGCATAGCGACCGACCTGCAGCGCAAGCCTCGGGG